>NZ_CP080025.1:3367500-4567500 GCF_020463795.1 Echinicola marina
GAGAACCTTTACCCGGAGCTACTATAATTGTGGAGGGTGAATCAGGTTCAGGGACTGTGACAGATCTGGATGGAAATTATTCTATTGATGTTGCAGAAGGGGCCACATTGGTGTTTTCCTTTATTGGATTTGAGTCCAAAAAGGTGGTTGTAGGTAATATGAATGTTATCAATATTACCTTGAATGTGAGCACTTCATCTTTGGAAGAAGTAGTGGTGGTAGGCTATGGTACGCAGAAAAAGCTCAGTGTAGTGGGGGCAGTGGACCAGGTAGGTCAAGAGAAACTGGAAGGTAGGCCAGTGGCTACCATGAGCCAAGCTTTGCAGGGTGTCTCGGCAAACTTGATTGTGCAGCAGCGTAATTCCGAGCCCGGAGCTGGAATTAACTTGAATATCAGGGGAATCAGTACATTGGGAGATAATAGCCCTTTGATCGTGATCGATGGTGTTATTGGTGGTGATATTAATCTGCTAAACCCTTCCGATATAGAAAGTGTTTCGGTGCTAAAGGATGCTGGTAGTGCCGCTATCTATGGTTCCAGAGCTAATAATGGTGTGGTGCTGATCACTACAAAACAGGGGAAAAAGAATTCTAAAACTAAAGTAACCTATAATGGTCTGGTGGGCGTCAACACCCCTAAATTCTTTACAGATCCCGTTCATGGCTATCAAAATGCCATGCTCAGAAATGAGTCGGCTTTCAATGCTGGCAGAAGTGAGGCGGTATTCAGCCCTGAAGAAATCCGTCAAATTAGAGAAAATGGTGATACGGAATGGTTTGCTAAGGAAATATTTAAAAATGCCATTCAGCAAAACCATAACTTATCTGTATCCGGTGGAAGTGAAAATTCAACATACCTTGTTTCTGCAGGATATACAGATCAGCGAAGCAATTTTGTTGGGCCTGAAAAAGGCTATACCCGATATAATTTCCGCATGAACCTGACCAATGAATTTGGTAGATTCAAAATGAGCTCTAGGTTGGCTTATACCAGAAGATTGATCAAGGACCATTCCTATTCCAGTGGTACATTGATGGCTGATGCCAACAGGGTTCCGCTTTATTACAACCAGAAAGACTCATTGGGAAGGTACTTGACCAATGATATTCTTCAGGAGTTTAATCCGCTAGGCATTTTGGAAAAAGGTGGCTTCAGAGAACATACGGATGATAATGTATTTGGTAATATCAGCGGGGAACTTAAGCTGACCAATGACCTGAAAATGCGTGGTGTATTTGGATTCAATATGTATTCTAATAATATGTATGCCAGGACCATGCAGGTGGATTTTTATCCAAGAGGTGTTTATGGAGGAGATAGGAATACGACCGATGAAAACCGAAAGGGACTTGATCTCAACACGCAACTGATGATGCAGTATGATAAGGCTTTTTCTGAATCCCATGAGATCAGCGCTTTGCTAGGTGTGTCCAATGAAAACCACAGTGATCGTGGCATTGGAATCTATAAGCGTTTTACCGATCCGGAATTGGGAACACCCGTAACTGAAACAGTCATCAATCCTGATTCTTATAATTCCAACCAAAGTTCATCCGAAAACAGTTTGAATTCCTTGTTTGGGAGGGTTTCTTATGATTTTGAGAAGAAATACTTCGCAGAATTAAGTTTCCGATATGATGGCTCTTCTAAATTCAGAGAAAGTAAGCGATGGGGATTTTTCCCTTCAGCATCCTTGGGCTATCGCCTTTCGGAAGAAGCCTTTATGAGTGATTATCGTAATCGTTTTGGAGAAGTAAAAATCAGGTCTTCTTATGGGGTTTTGGGTAACCAAAATGTGGGGAATTACCAGTACCAGACTACTTTCTTTACCTTCCAAAATGCTTATGGTTTTAATAACGCGGCAGTAGGAGGCACAGGATTTAATTATGCCAATCCCAATATTCAATGGGAGAGGGCTTCCACCTTCAATATCGGTGCAGACCTTGACTTTTTGGATGGAGCCTTGACCTTGAGCTTGGATTATTTTGATAAAGTAACATCTGATATTTTGGTGCCACCAGCCGTACCAGGCGTGTTTGGGACTTCCTTACCGGATTTTAACAGTGGAAAAGTAGGCAACAAAGGTTGGGAAATTACCACTTCTTACAGACACCGCGGAGATTTATTTGAACATACTTTCTCATTCAATCTGGCTGATTCCAAAAACAAAGTGTTGGACTTCCAAGGAGAAGAAAGACTTACTGGAGTGGAAGAACTCCAAGTGCTGCTGAAGGAAGGGTATCCATTCAATTCCTATGTGGGATTAAAAAGAGACGGTTACTTCCAGAATATAGACGAAGCAGAAAATGGACCAAAGCCTGAAGGCTTGAATGTGCAGCCAGGAGACAACCGCTATGTGGATGTGGATGGCAATGGTATCATCAATGATGATGACAAATATGTTTTTGGCAACCCTTTCCCAAGAATGACCTTTGGACTTACTTATAATGTTCGTGTGAAGGGTTTTGACCTGAATGTATTCGCCCAGGGAGTAGGTAGCAGAACCATGATGATCCGTGGGGAAATGGTGGAACCTTTCCATTATAATTACGGCATGACCATGTATGAGCACCAGTTGGATTACTGGACACCTCAAAATCCAGATGCACGTTTTCCAAGATTAGCGGATAATGGCAGTCAGTCCAATACCAATAATTTCCGAAGAGGCTCTGATATGTACTTGTTTGATGCAGCTTACCTCCGTTTGAAAAATATACAGTTGGGCTATACCCTTCCTAGTAGTTTGGCAGAAAAGCTAGGGATGCAAAATTGCCGCGCATACGTTTCTGGCCAAAACCTGTTTACCCTTTCCAAGGTGGACTTTGTGGATCCGGAATTGTCGGAATTTGATAACAGCATGAGAAGCGGTGGCGCCAATAGTGCCCGTGCTTATCCCACCATGGTGTATTACGGTTTTGGATTGGACATCACATTTTAATGAGCTCAAAAGATGAAAAAACTAAGTAACTATACAATCATTTTATCGGCATGCTGTACCCTGTTTTGGACAGGATGCAAGGAATTGGATTTGGCACCCGAAAATACCTTTACCGATTTGACCTATTGGACTTCGGAAGCCAAAGCGCAAAGTATGCTGAATACAGCCTATTCGCAGATGTTTGACAGCAACCGCTTTTTTTATAATGAAGGTGCATCGGACAATGCCTATAATGGACGTGGAGATAATGCAGGAGCGGCTTCCTTGGCCGCAGGAACTTATGATCCCTCATTGGGTCGCCTGCAAAGCCAATGGGACAATAATTACAGCGCCATCAAAACCTGTAATATCCTATTGGAAAATATAGATAATGTCGAAGAGATGGATGAAAGTGTGCGGGAGCGCATGAAAGCAGAAGCTCGCTTTATCCGTGCTTATCAGCATTTTCAGTTGACGACTTGGTTTGGAGATGTGCCTTTATTGGAAAGGGATATTACTATTGAGGAAGCCCAGTCCGTTAGTAGGACTCCAAAAAGCCAAGTACTGGATTTTATCATAAGTGAGCTTGCGGATATTAGCGGTATTCTTCCGACGCAACAGGAATTGGCAGCGGCTGAAAGAGGTAGAATTACCAGTGGCGCAGCAATGGCCCTTAAGGCCAGAGTGCACCTTTATGAAGGACAATGGCAGCAAGTGGTTGAAACAACAGAACCATTGATCTTTGGGGATGACTATGGTAGCTATGGTTTGTTTCCCTCTTATGAAGGCTTATTTATGCCCGAAAATGAATACAATCAGGAAGATATCCTGAGCATGCAATATGTGCCACAGTTCCGCACTTGGGGACAGTTTTTTGATATGGCTCCCTTATCTGCTGGAGCCCGTCTCAATGCCCTGGCACCTACTCAGGAATTGGTCGACAGCTATTTGATGGAAAATGGCCTGCCGATCAATGATCCGAATTCCGGCTATGACGAGGGAAATCCATATGTCCGTCGTGATCCAAGGTTAAAAGCCACTATTGTCTATCATCTCTATGAGTGGGAAGACAATGGAGAAACCCATACCATTTATATCAAACCAGGAACTGATCCTGATGAATCTGCACCGGATGAATATGTGCCAGGGTCTTCGTCTACGACGACCGGTTATTATACCCGTAAGTATTTTGACCCTTCCCGTATTACCCAGTTTGCCTCTGGGCTTAACCTGATGCTCTTCAGGTATGCAGATGTATTGTTGATGTATGCGGAAGCCAAAAACGAATTGAACCAAATGGATCAAACTACTTGGGATCAAACGATCGGTGCATTGAGGGAAAGGGCTGGTTTTGAGGTATCGACTGCTTTGGATTTTGATGCTGACTTAGGACAAAACGGCTGGAGAGAGGTCATCCGAAACGAACGCCGGGTAGAGCTGGCCATGGAAGGCTTGAGGGTGTTTGATATCAGAAGATGGCGCATAGCAGAAGAGGTGTTGAATGGTTGGGCACATGGGGCACAGTTTGGGCCACCAGCTGAAGATAATGGCTATCTCCGTGTCAATTTGAGATCTTTTGATCCTTCCAAGCATTACTTATGGCCGATTCCACGCGATGAACGAAACCTCAATCCTAATTTAACCCAAAATACTGGTTGGGAATAAACCTGAACAATAACCTGAAAACAATAAGAAAAATGAAAAATATAAGTTATCAATTTCTTTCCTTAATAATGGTACTGATGGCCGTTTGGAGCTGTCAAGAAGATACGGAGTTGCACACTGAGGTTAGTCCTGTACAGACCTTATATGCACCTGAAAACAATGCCTATATGAATTTGGGTGCTCAGAGTTCGGCTATATTTGAGTGGGAAGCTGCAAAGGCTGCAGATAATGGAGTGGTGCTTTATGATGTGGTTTTTGATGAGGAAGGAGGGGATTTTTCAGAGCCGCTTTTCGTAATGCCATCAGATGGTAGAGGAATGCAAAGAACCCTTACCTTGCCATTTTCTGAACTGAATAGAATCGCAGAAATGGCTGGAATCCAGCCTGAAGGAGTGGGGAAACTACAGTGGTCTGTTCAGTCTTCCAAGGGAATCAATGTGCAGGAGATATTGGACATCAGAACCATAGAAGTAGAAAGGCCAGCAGGTTTCCCTGCTCCTGATGAACTATACCTTACGGGTTCTGCTACTGAGGCCGGAGAGGACCTTTCCAATGCCATTTTGATGAAGAAGACCAGTGCCAATACCTTTGAAGCATATACTTCTTTGAAAGCAGGATCTTATTTCTTCGCGGAAAGAAATTCGGGAGAGCCGGGTACTTATTATATTGAGGGTGAAAAGCTGAAAGCGGAAGGTGAAACAGCTTATTCGGGAGAAGAAAAAGTATATCGAATCAGAGTGGACTTTTCTAATGGAACTACTGAAATCCATGAAATAGGGGATGTGGAACTTTGGTTTGCGCCTAATGGAGAATTTTTAACTGGCTTGCCTTATACTTCCAATGGCATCTGGGCCGTAGATGATTTTCCTATTGAGTTTAGGCAAGAAAGCTGGGGTAGGGATGAAAGGTACAAGTTCCGTTTTATGGTGACTGATGCTGAAGGCAATACCTCAGAAGAGTGGTTTGGTAGCACCAATGGTGACAACCAACGTCCAAATGAATCAACTGGACCAGCATATTGGTACATGGTGCCTGTCACCAATGACCGTTGGAATAACTGCTTTAAGTTTGCTACAGAAGTGGACAATGCTTCAGCAGATATCCAGATCATGTTCAATGCTGAAGTTTCCAACTATACTCATTCCGTGACCGTGGAATAAGTTTAGGATAACTCAAAAAACCGTCTTTGCAAAAAATGACGAAGCAATCCCATTATTAGTACACGGGATTGCTTCACTTCACCATTATTCGTTAACAGAGATCAATAGTGTGGATTTGATGTAGAGAAGGAACAAAACCTAATGATTGATTTGATAAAAGCAAAAAAGATGAAAACATATAAAATTGCCTTATCGGTACTGGCGCTTAGCGGAATATTGTCCGCTTGTGTCGATAGTGATCTGGGGCCTTTGCGAAAGGATTTTGAGCAGAATGAAGAGATCAGTTATGATTATGCTGCAACAGCCGATTCTATGCAAAACAGCACCTATTCACTATATATTGCCCAAGATGGCACCTTTAATTTTAATCCAGGAGGGTCCTACGGGAATTATTGGCCCAATGCCCATGCCCTGCATGTATATGTGGATGCCTATACCCGTACTGGAAATGGCGCCTATTTGGATAAGATGAAGAAATTGCTGCTAGGTATCAAAGCCAGGAATGGCGGTACTTATTCCAATGTATTCAATGATGATATGCTTTGGCTAGGAAATGCCTGTGTCCGTGCATACAATGCCACCGATGATGCGGAATATTTGGAAGTAGCCGAGTTTCTTTGGGATGATGTCTTGGAAAGCTACAGTGAAGTATTTGGAGGAGGAATTACTTGGAAAAAAGACACGCCAAACCTTAAGAATGCCGTTTCCAATGGCCCTACCATTGTTCTGGCTACTAGGCTGTATAATGTGACTCAAGACGAGGAATACCTGACTTGGGCAAAGGATCTTTATGAATGGCAAAAAGCCAATTTGGTGGATCCACAGACTGGTTTGGTTTGGGATCATATCGAAATACTGGAGGGAACACCCACGGTCAAAAAGGATTGGATCTTTACGTATAATGCCGGGACTTGGATCGGTTCGGGACTTCGTTTGTTCCAAATTACTGGAGAAACAGGTTACCTAACTGATGCCCTACAAACCGCTAAATCTGCCATGAACAGATCCGAACTGACAACGGATGGTATTTTGAAGAGTGAGGGGCAAGGAGATGGTGGTTTGTTCAAAGGGATTTTTGTCAGGTATTTCACAGAATTGATCCAAGAACCAGCGGTATCAGATGGCGATAAAGGAAATATGGTGAATTTCTTAAAATTCAATATTGAAACCTTCTATACAAAAGGACTACGCCGTCCGGATATGTTATGCGGACCTTATTGGAGGGAGCTTCCAGGAGAGCAGGTAGACCTTTCCACACAGCTTTCAGGTATGATGCTGATGGAGGCCGCTGCTTTATTGCAGGAAGAAGGAGTTTTGGAATAATGGGGGCAGCAAAAACCCTATTAAGCAAATTGGACTAATGCTATAGAAGATAAGTCGTCAAGCTGCCCTAAGTACTTTGGGACGGGCTTGGCGACCTTTGAGATTTAAGGAAATGCCTCTCTTATAAATTTGCTTGTATTGTTAAGCTAAATCGATTAATTTTCCAGCCAAATACAAATAATCTCCAAAGTGAGAAGGGATATCCTGGCTTGAGTTTGGAGAAATACAACCGAAATAATTCGAATATTACATGATCAGAAGGGATTTTATAAAAACCAGTGCGGCAGCCACATTTGGCGTGGCCATGGGGCCAGCAGTTTCTTTTGCAGGAAACATGGGGATGAAAGAAACAAACCGCCCAAAAATGGCCGAGCGAAACTTTACCAGTAAGGCGGTAGAAAATACGATTAAGGAAATTAAAAAGAATATCAAAGACCAGGAATTGGCTTGGTTATTTGAAAACTGCTTTCCAAATACCTTGGATACCACGGTGGAGTATTCAGAGAAAAATGGCAAACCTGATACTTTTGTCATCACAGGGGACATTCATGCCATGTGGTTGCGTGATTCTTCGGCTCAGGTTTGGCCTTATGTCACATTAGTCAATAAGGATAAGCAACTCAAAAAACTTATCCAGGGAGTGATCAACAGACAGAACGAATGTATCATTATCGATCCTTATGCCAATGCCTTTAATAAAGGTGCAGAAGGAGGAGAGTGGCAAAGTGACCATACCGATATGAAACCGGAGCTGCACGAGCGGAAATGGGAGATTGACTCTCTATGCTATGCCGTTCGTTTGGCCAATGGTTATTGGAAAGAAACAGGAGATACCAGTATATTCGATGATCGTTGGGAAAAGGCCATGAAATTGGTACTGAAGACTTTCCAAGAGCAGCAGCGTAAAGAAGGCAATGGTCCTTACCATTTTCAGCGAACCACTTCCCGTGCCACAGATACCCTTTCAGGTGCTGGCTATGGCAATCCAGTAAAACCTGTAGGGCTGATATGTTCTGCTTTTAGACCTTCAGATGACGCGACTATCTATCCTTTTCTGATTCCTTCCAATCTTTTTGCAGTGCAGTCTTTGAGACAGTTGGCGAATATTTATAAAGAAGTGAAGAAGGACCGTGCTTCTGCAAAGTCCTGCGAGGATTTGGCCAATGAAGTAGAAGCGGCCATCCAAAAATATGCCGTGGCAGAGCACTTGGATCATGGAAAGATCTATGCTTTTGAAGTGGATGGATATGGCAACAAATTATTCATGGATGATTCCAATGTGCCTTCATTATTAAGTATGGGCTATTTGGGCTGTTTGGATATTGATGATCCTATCTATCAAAACACAAGAAACTTTGTATTGAGTGAGGACAATCCTTATTTCTTCTCGGGTAAAGCAGCTAAGGGGATAGGAGGGCCACATGTGGGAATGGATTATATCTGGCATATGAGCATTACCTTACAGGCCATGACAGCTACTGATGATGAAGAAATCAAGCAATGTTTGGAGTGGATCAAAACCACCCATGCAGGAACAGGATTTATGCATGAAGGATTCCATAAAGATGATCCGGACGATTTTACCCGTAGCTGGTTTGCTTGGGCCAATACTTTGTTCGGTGAGTTGATTTATACGCTATATAAAGAAAAGCCACATTTGTTGGCTTGACGGTCATAAAAGAGCGTTTCTCACAGGGGTTTTCTGGTTTTTATAGCCTTTCCAAAATCTTTGTGAGGAGCTCTCTTATGATTTCTGATCACAAAATGAGCTGTCTTTGTACTTGACACTCAAAATAACTATCGAACCTATTAACCTATTTGATAAAACCTAAAAGACCTATGCGTTCATTGAGCCTAATTACTTTTTTTCTAGCTTCAATATATCTTTTTGGCTGTGCCAAAGCACAAGAAGATAAAGCTGACCTTACCCAATTTGTCAATCCTTTTATCGGAACGGCACCCTTGACCGATCCTTCCCAAATCGGTTATACCCCCCCAGAAGGGTGGAGGGTCTGGGCAGGTTTGACTTACCCGGGTACTTCTTTGCCCAATGCCATGGTACAACTTAGCCCCATTACGGAGTTTGGTTCTGGAGCAGGCTATGAATATGAGGACACAGAAATCCTAGCTTTTACCCATACCAACAAAGGCCACTGGAATCTCTGTAATATTCCTATTTTACCAGTAAACAGGACCTCGACCAAACCATTTAAGTCGACTTTTAGCCATGATCAAGAGAATGCTAGCCCAGGTTATTATGAGGTTTATCTTGAAGATTATAAAGTTAAGGTGAGATTGACCAGTACCCTTAGGGCCGGAATCCATGAATATACCTTTGATCAACCAACAGACAGGACGATACTTTTTGACCTGGGAAAAGCTAATAACAGGGTTTCTGACTGGAAGATAACCAATTCTTCCAAAACAGTTTTAGAAGGCTTTCAGCGAGTGGGAGGAGATAAGGTGCATTTTTATGTGAAGTTGAGCCATGAAATAGAGACGGTCAATATCATTGAGGAAGGAAAGCGGGATGGCTATGCCACGGTAGATATAAAAGACGGAGGAAACAGCCCTGTGGTATTACAAATCGGATTGTCTTATGTAAGTGAGGCCAATGCTAAGGAGAATTTGGAAAAGGAAGTAGGGAGCAAGTCATTTGAACAAGTGCATGAGGAAGCAGTAGATACTTGGAACAAATTGCTTTCCCATATCACCGTCAAAGGAGGTACAGCAAAAGAGAAGGAGATGTTCTATTCCTCTTTTTATCGGTCTTTCCTATGGCCAGCATTGAGAAGTGATGTAAATGGTGAATTCAGTGATGAGACTGGTAAAACACGCAAAGAGGACTTTAGGTATTATACTTTGCCATCACTTTGGGATACCTATCGTAACAAGGTGGTACTGCTAAGTATTGTACAGCCAGAGGTGACCGCTGATGTGATTCAGTCATTGGTGGATAAAGGACATCGAACAGGTTTCATACCGACTTTCTTCCATGGTGATCATGCTGCCTCCTTTATTACAGGATCATACCGAAGAGGGATCAAAGATTTTGATGTCAAAAAAGCCTATGAGTACCTATTGAACAATGCCTATAAGGAAGGTGGTACGAGACCATATATCAAAGAGTATATTGAAAAGGGCTTTATCTCTGACCCGCATGTGGAGCATCCCCATGTGGAGACCAAAGCCAAAGCAGGTGTGTCCAAGACATTGGAGTTTGCCTATGATGACTACGCATTGGCGCAGTTTGCCAAGGAAATGGGCGACGATGAACATTATCAGGACTTGATGAAAAGAGGACAGAATTACCGCAATGTATTTGATCCTTCAGTGAATTTTATGCGAGGGAGACTGGAAAATGGTGACTGGATCAGTCCTTTTAATCCGGAATATCCTTATTATGAATACATGTACCGGGAAGCAAATGCTTGGCAATTGTCCTTTTATGCTCCACATGATATGCCTGGTTTGGTGAAATTATATGGAGGCAAAGCGGCATTTGAAGAAAAATTGGATACTTTTTTTACAAAACCTTGGAATCCTGAATATATTGCCAGAAACGTTTCCGGTTTTATGGGCCAATATTGCCAGGGTAACCAACCTGACCATGAAGCGCCATTCTCCTATTATTTTGTCGATAAGCCAGAAAAATCCCAGGAGGTATTGGATAAACTTTTATCTGATTACTTTGGTATTGGTGAATATGGGCTAGCTTTCTCCGGGATGGACGATGCTGGAGAAATGTCATCTTGGTATACTTGGACGGCCATGGGACTTTATCCATTAAGCCCGGCAGATACAGAGTATTTGGTGACGGTTCCGGTATTTGATGAGGTAAGTTGGAAGGTAGCGGATGGAAAGTCGATTACCATACAAAACCCTGCCCAAGGCAGAAAGTTACGAGGAATAAAGGTGAATGGACAAGCATTGGAAGGATATTTTATTCCGCATGAGCTTTTTAAAACCGGTGGTAAAATAGAGCTGATCACAGAATAGCAAAAACAAAGAAAAATGCATGCAAACAAAGTACTGGGGGTAGATGTAGGAGGTTCTCATATTACTGTCGGACAAGTAGATCTGGAAACCCGCAGGCTTTTGGATGATAAGTTGGTCCGGCAACATGTCAATTCCAAAGGGAGCGAGGAAGAGATTCTTCGATCATGGAGCAAGGCTATTGGGCAGCTTATGGAGGATGAAAAGCCCTCTGTACGCATAGGGCTGGCAATGCCTGGGCCATTTGACTATGAGAAGGGGATTTCATGGATCGGCAGTACCCAGGACAAATACGAGGTGTTATACGGGAAAAATATAAAAGAGCTACTTGCCAGTTATTTGGGAATAGCTCCATCCCAAATCAAGTTTAAAAACGACGCAGCCTGTTTCCTGCAAGGAGAGATCTTTGCAGGCGCAGGTAAAGGTTATCAAAGGGCCATCGGGATGACTTTGGGAACTGGGGCAGGAACGGCCTACTATCATGGCACTGAAGCCCAAGATGCTGCTCGTTGGGGCGATCAATTTGGAGAAAGCATTGTGGAAGATCACTTTTCTACGCGTTGGTTTGCTAAAAAGTACCTTGAAAAGACCGGAAAGCAACTGGCAGGGGTGAAGGAAATGTTGGACTTAGCAGACAAGGAGTGGGTAAGCAGCACATTTGAAGAGTTTGGTAGTTTGCTGGGACAGTATTTAAACAGGTTTATGGAAGAGGAAAGTCCCGAAATAGTCATTATTGGGGGAAGTATTTCTAGGTCATCTGATTTATTTTTTCCAGCAGTAAAAAACACATTGAAGGAAAAGAACAAAAAAATCCCCTTGGTGAAAAGTGTACTAGGAGAACAAGGAGCATTGATCGGTGCTGGAAGTGTCTGGTATGAAGAAGCATTTTAGTGGGAAAGAAAGTGAAGGTCAGTTGTTTGGATGAAGTGAATTGACAATTTTGGAAAAGGATTTTAACAATAACCATAAAATACCAATGAACTTTACATATAGACTGACGTTGCTGGTCATTATACTTTTTGTTTTTTTTCATTCAGCTTGGTCCCAAGTTGGTTTGCGTTGTGAATACCTTAAAGATCCTTTGGGCATAGATGCTGCCCAGCCTCGTTTGACCTGGGAAATGAATGATAAGCGGCCTGGTGCGCAACAAACAGCTTTTAGGATAATTGTCTATTCATCTACTAATGCTTCCGGTAATCAGCCTGATGTCGTTTGGGATACGGGCAAACAGCCAGGTGATCAACAACTCATCACTTATTCGGGGAAGTCATTAAGGCCGTTTACGACCTATTCTTGGACTGTCGAAGTTTGGGACAAGGAGGGGGAAAGTTTGGGAACGTCTTCAGTGGCCCATTTTGAGACGGGTATGATGGCTGAGGAAAACTGGCAAGGAGCCTGGATAGGAGATGGGCAATCCAAAGCAGTCAAGCCTGCGCCCTATTTCAGAAAGGAGTTTGATGCCAAAAAGAAAATTAAAAGTGCGAGGGCATATATTGCCGTTGGTGGATTGTATGAGCTGAGCATCAATGGAAAGCGAGTCGGCAATCACCAACTGGACCCTGCCTATACCCGGTTTGACAGGAGGCTTTTATATGTTACCCATGATGTAACGGAATTCCTTCAGGAGGGGAACAATGCCCTAGGTGTTTTGCTGGGTAATGGCTGGTATAATCATCAGTCTACTGCAGTTTGGGATTTTCACCAGGCACCTTGGAGGAACAGACCTACATTTTGTTTGGATCTGAGGATTATCTATGAAGATGGAACAGTAGAGACCATTGGGACTGGAAAGGATTGGAAGACCCATTTGAGCCCTGTTATTTTTAACAGTATTTATACTGCTGAGCATTATGATGCAAGATTGGAATTGCCTGGCTGGGATCAAGCAGGATATGATGATGCCGAATGGGAAGATGTCTTTTACCGCTCAGCTCCTAGCAAAACCATAGTTGCTCAAGTGATGCCTCCCATTAGGCATAATGTGCGCTTGTCCGCCAAAAGTGCCCATAAGATCAATGACAGCACCTATGTGTTTGATGTGGGCAGAAACATTTCTGGGGTAAGTGAAATCACCTTAGCTGGCCAAGAGGGGACCACTTTAAGACTGAAACATGGAGAAAGGCTAAAAGAAAATGGTCAAGTGGATATGTCCAATATTGATGTACATTATAGACCCACAGATGACACGGATCCATTTCAAACGGATATTTTTATTCTTAGTGGAAAGGGAAAAGAGACTTTTGTTCCCAAGTTCAACTATAAAGGCTTTCAATACGTGGAAGTAACTGCGGATAGACCCATTGAACTAAAGAAAGATAACTTAAGTGCTTATTTTATGTACAGTGATGTGCCAGAAGTGGGAGGGATCAAGTCCAGCAATAATACCTTGGATTTACTTTTGTCTGCCACCAACAGTTCCTATTTGTCCAATCTCTTTGGCTATCCTACCGATTGTCCCCAAAGGGAAAAAAATGGATGGACAGGAGATGCCCATATAGCGATAGAGACAGGACTTTACAGTTATGATGGTATCAAGGTCTATGAGAAATGGATGGACGACCATAGGGATGAACAGCAGCCCAATGGTGTTTTGCCTTCTATTATTCCTACTTCAGGTTGGGGCTATGAATGGGGAAATGGCCCAGATTGGACCAGTACCATATGCTTGATTCCATGGAATGTATTTCTGTTTTACGGTGATCAGCGGATTTTGGAGGAGAATTTCGAGGCCATGAAAAAGTATGTGGACCATATTACGGCTATCAGCGAGGATGGGCTTACGGCATGGGGATTAGGTGATTGGGTACCCGTGAAATCAAAATCTCCAGTTGAGTATACTTCTTCAGCATATTATTATGTCGATGCCAAGATTTTGTCAAAAGTAGCCGGTTTATTGGGGCAAGTGGAAGATGAGGTAAGGTATGCCGCTTTGGCCAAGAAAATCCGAAAGGCCATTAATGACAAGTATTTAGATAGGGAGCGGGGAATTTATGGTTCAGGCATACAAACAGAGATGAGTGTAGCCCTTCAGTGGGATATCGTTCCAGATGAACTGAGGGCAAAGGTAGCTGAAAATTTGGCCAAGCGGGTTGAAAAAGACGGTTTTCATTTGGATGTTGGACTATTGGGCACTAAAGCTATTTTAAATGCCCTAAGTGAAAATGGTTATGCTGATGTGGCTTATAAAATGGCTTCCCAAGAAACCTACCCTTCTTGGGGCTGGTGGATAGTGAATGGGGCTACCACACTTTATGAAAACTGGAATATCGATTCTGAAAGTGATATCTCCATGAACCATATTATGTTTGGCGAAGTAGGGGCCTGGATGTATAAGGCTCTGGGTGGTATTTTGCCAGACCCTGAGCAGCCAGGATTCAAAAATGTAATTTTGTCACCGAATTTTGTGACGGGATTGGATGCTTTTGAAGTCCATCATACTGGGCCATATGGGGAAATTAGGTCAGCATGGCAAAAAGAGAAAAAGAATAGACTGACTTATAAGGTCCGTATCCCGGCCAATTCGACTGCAAGTCTGAGGTTACCTTCAGGAGCCAGGCTGAAGCAAAGTGATAAGACAGTGCTTCAGCCAGTTTTGAAAGGAAGAACCTATGATGAGTATAATATCCGGTCAGGGGAATATGACTTTGATATATTGTTGAAACCTTAAATTTGGTGAAAGTTGTTATATCGACAAACGCATTATTGGTGAATGGTTTATTTTTGAAATTAAATTCTGTACTGAGATTTAATTTGTGAATTTATGGGTGGTGAGTTTGCATTTTTTAAATCTATTGTGTTCATTTAGGGCTAGAAGATGTTCAAGTCTTCTTTTTATTTTCTAAATAGCTAAACCGATTTAGGGTTTTGGCTTGAATTAGATGTATAGACCCTATGACCTGTTTAATTGAAGATTTCAAATTGGTGGAGAGAATAAAAGCGCACGATGAGGAGGCTTTTCACCAACTTTATCTGCGTTATGCTGCGAAGATTTATAGAATTTCCAAGCGAATGGAGATGAACCACCATGATGCAGAAGAAATAGTGCAGGATGTGTTTTTGTACTTGTGGAACAATAAGGAACGATTGAATTCCGATCTATCCATCAATGCCTTTATTTTTTCAATTGTCCGATCATTAGTCATCAAAAAGTCCCAGAAGAAAGCCAGGTTTGTAGCCTATCAGAAATATGCCATTCCGCTAAATCAGACATATTCTACTGTTACAGAGGATGAAATCATCTTTGAAGATTTATATGCCTATGCGCTTCAGGCGATAGATTCCTTACCTGAGAAGCAAAAGGAAGTCTTTGTCATGAGGACAGAACAGCATTTGAGTGCTGAGGAAATAGCGAGCCAATTGGATGTATCTGTGAGGACGGTTGAGAACCAGATTTATCGGGCCACCAAATCATTAAGAAAGAAATTGGAGACAGAACATGGTGTGTCCTATGGGGTAGTTCTCTTGTTTTCAGAATTCCTTTTATAAATTTAAGGTTACTTGCTACTATTTACTCCTACTGGTATGAATGTGCATAACCGAATTATTTCAATGCTTCCTTATAAGAATCCATCCTAATATTAATGAATTTTAACATTAGGATGAGGCAACCCTACCGATCATTCCTAAAAGTTGGGGGATTAAACAATATTTCTGGGGGTGAATAAGCTCAAATTTAAATTTTGCCTACCCTTGTCAGATTAAGTGTAGTTGAAGCAATCAAGCTGCCTAGACTGCGTAAAAGGATGAACACAGATGTATTATAAATAGGCATATCCGTGTTCATCTTTATCCATCTGTGGTTAATATATAGCGCATATCAAAGCTAAAACAGACTGTTTTTCCCTGCTTTTCGGCTTGGTAACCTGTTAATCCCCAAGTTTCCGCTTGAACCTAACTGCATGAATGAATCCATTCAATGGGCTATTGGAGAGCTTGAAAAAAATAATTTTTTTTTTGAGCCTGCGTGAGTATTTCACTTGACTTAAGGGTATATCCATTTGTAACACAATTCAAATGGATAGAGAACAACAGTTAAAAGCATTTTACCAAGGGAATTTATCTAAAGAAGAGGCCGAAGATTTTTT
Source organism: Echinicola marina (assembly GCF_020463795.1). Lineage (NCBI taxonomy): Bacteria > Pseudomonadati > Bacteroidota > Cytophagia > Cytophagales > Cyclobacteriaceae > Echinicola > Echinicola marina. The sequence goes on from NZ_CP080025.1 coordinate 3,383,647, forward strand.
GCAATGGTACCATTCTAAGGAAGGTGAAGCATATATGTCTTCGAAACTCAAAGAGCAGTGGGATCAACAAGATCCGGTGATGGAAGAGTACAGCTCATGGGACAGGGAAGTTTTATTTAAGAAAATCAGCACAAAAAAGGAGGGAAGTAACCAGTCTTCAAGCGATCAATCAATCAAGTTAAAGACTGGCAAGCATTGGGGCTTTAGTATAGCGGCTAGTTTGGCCATTTTATTTACGGTCAGCATATTGGGCTACCAATACATGTTGGACCACCAAACGAGTCCAATAGAAACCCAGGCCATGATTACAAAATCAAATCCTGCGGGCCAAAAATCCAAAATTATCCTGCCCGATGGCAGCAAAGTTTATTTGAATGCGGAGAGTACGATTCGCTATCGGAAGGAATTTAAGACTAATCGGCAGGTAGAGCTGGAAGGGGAGGCATTTTTTGAGGTTTTTTCGGATAAGGAGCATCCATTTAGTGTAAGGAGCAAGGGATTGGTTACCAAAGCGCTTGGGACAGCTTTTAATATCCAAGCTTATAAGGATTCGCCCTTGACAGAAGTGGCCCTTACCCATGGCAAAGTAAGTGTAGAAGAAATAGGTGGAGCAAAGTCCGGAGAATTGATTCCTGGGGAAGCGATTATCAGTGAGGGGACAGATAGTGATTTTAGAAAAGAAAAAATAGATGTGGAGAAGGTGCTTTATTGGAAAGAAGGGATCCTCCATTTTGACGAAGATACATTTGAGGAAGTTGTACGGACTTTGGAACGCTGGTACAATGTTAAGATCACAGTGGAAGGAAGGTATGACAAGGGCTTTTTATGTTCCGGTACTTTTGATAAAAATGAATACTTGGACAATGTCCTTAATATACTCAGTCATTCCAGTGGTTTTGAGTACCAGATAAATAAAAGACAAATCAATATGAAATTCAATCCATAAAATAAGCTAGCCTATGAGATAATAACTCCAAAACGAAAGAGTCCGGGAATGTACTGGCATACGCTCCCGGACAAGAAATCAATCCAACAAAAGGCAGCATATGGACTGGACCTCCAACTGCCTTTATAACCTATGTTAAATTGATATACCCAAAATATGAAACAAAATTTAACCCAGAAAATTATTATGGTCTCAAAATATGCAGGCTACTGTTTTATTTTCCTGACCTTGACAATGAGCTCGGTTCTGGCAGGCAATTCATCTGCCCAGGTAAAGAGCATCGAGGAAGTGTTTATAGAGCTGTCCAGTGACCAAAAGACCTTAGCAGAAGTCTTAGAGCAGATAGAAGAAAATACTTCTTTTCATTTCTTTTATACGGACAGGAATGTCGACAGGAATCAGTTGGTAAGTATTTCCAATCAGAAGGCTTCGGTAGCAGAACATCTGAAAGAGATGGCGATGAACCTTGGATTGGAATTTCGACAGGTCAACAATAGCATTAGTGTCAAGAAAATAAAGGACAAAGGTGTGGTCATTACTACTCCGTCCATAGAAATATTCAAAGAAGTTACCGGTGTGGTGACCGATGAAGAAGGAGAGCCCCTTCCCGGAGCTTCCGTACTGATTGAAGGCCAGGCCAATAAAGGAACGGTTACGGACATTGAAGGGAATTATTCCATAGATGTGGAAGAAGGTACTACCTTGATATTTAGTTATATAGGCTTTGAAGCCAAGAAGGTGGTAGTAGGAAACCAAAGTAAGATCGATGTGGTGCTGATGGTTAATGCGGAATCATTGGAAGAAGTGGTAGTTGTGGGCTTTGGTGAGCAGAAAAAGATATCCTTGACCGGTGCTGTATCCACTGTAAATACAGAGGACCTGAAATCAAACCCAACTTCAAGTTTGTCAAATGCGCTGGCCGGAAATGTACCTGGCGTTTTGGGGATGATGCAATCCGGGCAGCCTGGAAAAAATATTTCTGAATTCTGGATTCGTGGTATATCCACTTTTGGTGGAGGAACCAATCCTCTTGTATTGGTGGATAATATTGAGAGGGATTTGAATGAACTAAATATAGAAGACATCAAGTCCATCACTGTACTTAAAGACGCTGCTGAGACGGCCATGTACGGCTCCAGAGGAGCGAATGGTGTAATCCTGATTACCACTAAGAGGGGTAGCGCTGGGAAAATAGAAGTTAATTTCAAAGATGAGTTTATCTATAATACCCGTACCATTACGCCAGAGTTTGAAGACGGGGTGACTTATGCTAAGCTTTTGAATGAGTCGCGGGTAACCCGGAACCATGCACCGATTTATCAGCCAGAGGAATTGGAAATCTTGCGTCTTGGATTGGATCCAGACTTATATCCAAATGTGGACTGGCAGGACTTGCTCCTAAAAGATGGTGCCATGACCTATCGCGCCAATTTGAATATGAGTGGTGGTGGACCGACATCCCGTTATTATGCATCTGCAAGTTATATAGATGAAGGAGGGATGTATGAAATCGATGAGGCCTTAAAGGATGATTATAATACCAATGCCAATTATAAACGTTGGAATTACCGTTTGAATGCAGACTTTAACCTTACTGAAACGACAGAGGTCAAAGTGGGCGTAGCAGGTTCCCTCAGCAAGCGTAATAGTCCTGGATTGGGTGATGTGGATTTCTGGGGAGCATTTTTTGGCTATTCTCCTATCCGTACTCCTGTTTTGTATTCTAATGGCTATGTGCCAGCAGTAGGCACAGGAAATCAGACCAACCCATGGGTAATGGCTACTCAAACAGGTTTTAATGAAAATTGGGTCAATCAGGTACAGACCAATGTTACTGTTGAACAGGATCTGAAATTTGTAACTGAAGGTCTTCGAATGAGGGGAATCGTGGGTTATGATACGCGAAACAGTAATAATATTCAGCGTCGTAAATGGCCTGAGCAATGGCGTGCTGATCGTGCCCGAGATATCAACGGAGATTTGGTGTTTACCCATATTTCCAATCCTAGTGAAATGCAACAGTCCAGTAGTTCTTCTGGTAATAGACTTGAGTTTTTTGACTTGATGTTCAATTATGATAAGAGCATCGGAGACCATCATATAGGAGCGGCTACCAGATTGACTAGGGATGCCTATGTGCAGACAGTCAATATAGGAGGTGATATCAAAAATGGTATTGCCCGAAGAAACCAAGCACTATCCGGTCGCCTTTTATATAATTGGAAATACAGATATTTCGCCAATTTAAACTTTGGATATACTGGATCTGAGAATTTTGCACCCGGCCAACAGTATGGGTTCTTCCCCGCAATTTCATTTGGTTGGAATGTGGCAGATGAGTCGTTTGTTAAAAATAACATCAGTTGGTTGAATCTGTTCAAGATCCGCTACTCTTATGGAAAGGCCGGTAATGACCAATTAATGGGTGGAGAGCGTTTCCCTTATTTGTATACCATGGAAGAGCTTGTTAATGGAGATGGTGATCCTACAGGTGGTTACCAGTGGGCTGACTATGGCTTTGATCGTTACTTTGGCGGTTTGAGGTATTCACAGGTGGCCTCACCATATGTAACTTGGGAAGTAGCGACAAAACAAAACCTAGGTTTTGACATCGAAACCAACAGTATTACAGCTAACCTTGATTTCTTTGATGAAGAGCGTACGGGGATTTACATGGCCAGAGAGTTTTTGCCAGCTATGGTAGGATTGGAGAGTACGCCTAGGGCCAATGTGGGCATCGTGAAGTCCAGAGGTTTTGATGGACGTTTTAAGTTCATCAAGCGAATAGGTAAAGTTACCCTGACTACCAGAAGTAATATTACTTACAGTAAAAATGAAATCGTAGAAAGGGATGAGGAGAATAATGTGTACGGTTATCAGAACCAAGAAGGCTACCGTGTAGGCCAGTCCAGAGGTTTAGTGGCATTGGGTCTCTTTAAGGATTATGATGATATCAGAAATAGCCCAACACAAACTTTCGGCCCTTATCAGCCAGGAGATATTAAGTACAAAGATGTAAACGGTGATGGTGTGATCAACGATGGTGACCGTGTCGCTATCGGTGCTACCAGGAGACCTAACCTGATTTATGGATTGGGTGCATCTGCACAATGGAAAGGATTTAGCTTGGGTGTACACTTTCAAGGAGCAGGTAAATCCACTTTCTCTACTTATGGAAAAACAGTATTTGCCTTCAGTGAAGGAGAGTGGGGACAGGTCATGAAGGGAATCATGGGCGACAATCGTTGGATTGATTCTGATATTTCAGAAGATCCTTCCACTGAAGATCCTAATGCCTCTTATCCTCGACTAAGTTTTGGTCCAAATCCTAATAACTTCAGGGAATCTACTTTCTGGCTACGCGATGGCCGATATCTTCGTCTCAAGACGCTAGATTTAGGATATAATTTACCTAAACATTTGACCAGGCTGGTTAGAGCCAAAAATATTCGATTGTTTGTGGTGGGAACGAATCTGTTCACTTGGTCTAAGTTCAAACTTTGGGACCCAGAATTAGCCACTCCTAGGGGAGAAGACTATCCGCCAGCTAAATCTTTCACCTTGGGTATTAATGTTAACCTGTAAAAAGAGAAGAGATGAATTTGAAGAGAATATATATAATAATATTGTTTGTTTTCACAGGTTTAATTTCTGCTTGTGATGGCGACTATCTGGATTCCAGTCAATATTTTAAAGACAGACTTACAGAAGAAAAGGTTTTCCAAAGTAAGGTCTATTCGGAAGAATGGCTGGCCAATGTATTTGAGGAGCTAAAAGGAATCAATGCTGATGTAGCCAGTAAGGGTGTTACTCCCCACAACTTTGCCGATGGCATGTTTTATGGCGATAGGGACAGTGAATATGATCCGTCCAAGAACGAGTTGTCCTACAATATGTTCAGGATGGGACAATATGGCGAAAATGATAAGCAGGGTACTTGGACACAATGCTATAGAGGTATACGTAATGCGTCCACCTTTATTCATAATATCTATATGAATACAGAACTTTCAAATGCGGAAATAGAGGATTATAGGGGACAGGCACGTTTTGCAAGGGCTTATTTATATTGGTTGTTACTTCGTAAATATGGTCCGATTCCATTATTACCGGATGAAGGGTTAGATTATACAGATAGCTATGATGAATTAGCTGTCCCAAGAAGTAGCTATGAAGCTTGTGCTGAATTTATCAGCGAAGAAATGCTGATGGCGGCAAAGGAAATGGAGAGGAGAGGAATGGTACGTGGACAGGATGGTTCCGCCCGTCCCTCTGTAGGAGCAGCTTTGGCTACCCGAGCGAAAGTATTGATCTATGCGGCGAGTCCCCTGGCGAATGGAAACAACTCGGATTATGCAGCACGTTTGACAGACGATCAAGGTGAGCGACTGCTCTCTGCTGATTATCAGGAAGAGAAATGGGCAAAAGCGGCAGCAGCTGCCAGGGACGTCCTCGAACTCGGAGTCTATGAACTCTATACGGTGCCTGTTCAGGAAACAGGAGATGATGCGACAATTATCCCACCATATGATGAGGATTTCTCGGACAAAAGCTGGCCAGAGGGCTGGGCAAATATTGATCCGGCAAAATCTTACGCCAAGGTGTTTGATGGGACCTTATTGCCTTCCGGTAACCCTGAATTGATTTTTACCCGAGGTAATAACCAAGATGGAGAAAGTATAAGAGCCATGGTAGCTCACCAGTTGCCACGTTCGGCTACAGGCTGGAATACCCAGGGGCTAACTCAAAAATTGGTTGATGCCTATGCGATGAATGATGGCACTGATATACCTGGAAAGGACAAGGAAATCGGTCGTGGAGACGGTTCTGAACGTGTAAGCGGTTTTGTGAGCCAAGAGGATTATGATGCAGGGATGTATAGACCTTTGCGACCAGGTGTTTCTTTGCAGTATGCCAACAGGGAACCCAGGTTTTATGCTTCTGTGGCCTTTAATGGTAGCTTTTGGACCTTATTGAATGAATCCCAAGAGCGTAACCGTAACCAACAAGTATTCTACTATCGTGATAACCCTAAAGGAAATGGCTTTAATTCATCGAATGCCTACTGGCTGAGAACCGGTTTTGGGATGAAGAAATATGTACATCCTAGTGATACTTACGAGGGGGGGAGTTTGGCGAATATTGTTCCTAAAGCCGAACCTGCCATTCGTTATGCGGATATATTGCTGCTCTATGCAGAAGCTTTGAATGAATTGGATGGGGCGTATAATATTCCTTCTTGGAACGGTGGAAGTTATAGTATCTCCAGAGATATTGCTGAGATGCAAAGAGGTATTCACCCTGTGCGTATCCGCGCGGGTGTGCCTGACTATTCAGCAAGTGTATATGCTGATAAGGATGAGCTAAGGAAAAAGTTAAAACGTGAGCGTTTTATTGAGCTTTTAGGAGAAGGACAGCGCTATTACGATTTGCGTCGTTGGATGGATGCTCCTGTGGAGGAATCTTTGCCAATCTATGGTTGTAATGTGCTGATGAATGAAAATGAAAGGGACTTATTCCATCAACCTGTGGCCATATGGGCACTTGAAACCACTTTTGCTGATAAGATGTGGTTCTGGCCAATTAGCCATACCGAACTAAAGCGGAATAACCGCCTTACTCAGAATCCTGGATGGACTTATAACGATTAATTTAAAAAGCATTATCATGAATAAATCATATATGTCGTTTCTTCTGCTCACGCTGATTATCATCTGCAGCTCTTGCAATGATGAGTGGACGGAAGAACAATTTGAAAATTATATCTCATTCAAGGCTCCCTTGACCAATGAAGGGGTATGTGATATCTATATCCGTTATAGGGGAGAGGAAAAGACCACCTTCCAGCAACCACTGATCGTGAGTGGGTCTACGACCAACGGTAAAGACAGGACAGTGCACGTAGCGGTGGATTCCGATACCTTGGAAGTGCTGAATTACGAGCACTTTCAGAATCGAGAGAACTTTTATTATAGAGAACTGAATAGTGAGTACTATTCCATTCCTTCCACAGTGGATATTAAAGCTGGTGAGAATACTGCTTTGATGCCTATCGATTTTACGCTAAAAGATATTGATATGGTTGAGAAATGGGTACTTCCCATCAATATTGAGGATGATCCAGCCAATAGCTATATCCCCAATCCGCGTAAATATTATCGCAAAGCTATTTTGCGTATTCATCCATTCAATGACTACTCCGGTAGTTACAGTGGAACTGCACTGAAAACCACCATGGAAGGTTATGAAGATGAAACGCCGATTGTAAAAGAGGAAATCCGAGGCTATGTAGTAGATGAAAATACCATTTTCTTCTACGCAGGTAATATCGATGAAGATCGTCAAGATCGCCGCAACTATAAAGTTTACGCTACCTTCAATACGAATGGGGGAGTGACTTTCCATTCGGATAATCCTGAAATGAAGTTCCAGGTCAATAAGGACGCAAGTTACACCATAACTGAGCAGATGGATGAAGTTCGTCCATATCTTTTATACCGTTATATTACCATCAATAATATTGATTACCAATTTTCAGATTATACCATGGTGCCCAATGTCGATATCAACTATAAGGTGAAGGGTTCATTGATTTTAGAGCGTCAGTTGAACACCCAAATCCCTGATGAAGACCAGGCGATAGAGTGGTAATAAAGCGCAGCAGCGATACGGTTTAAATTGGGCTTGTACCCAGAAAGTATTGTGAACTTTAAATCTAAAAATTATGCAAATAAATATGATAAATATAAAATGGGGCCGCTATACACTGAACTTGGTGTTGGCCTTGCTAATTGGGCTATTTTATAGCTGTCAAGTTGAGGAAGAAGGGCTTGATATAGGAGAGGCCTTTGATCCATCCCAACCTGTAGTGGTGTCCAATTTCACACCTTCTTCTGGAGGGGCAGGACAGCGACTTGTTATTTATGGTAAGAACTTCGGAAATGATAAAGATATCGTTTCGGTATTTATAGGTGGAAAAGAAGCCACAGTAATCAACGTAAAAGGGGATGCCTTATACTGCTTGGTTCCCAGACAAGCTTTTGGAGGTGAAATAGAAGTACGTGTAGGAGGCGAGGGCCGAGAGGTTACGGGAAATTCCAGCAAGGATTTTAACTATCAGCGAAAAATGGTTGTGTCCACTTTGGTAGGATATAAAAACGACCGTGGAGATGAACCCTGGAAAGATGGTAAATTTAAGGCCGATGACCCAATTGATATGGCAAGTGGTTTTTGGGAGCCCTCTTTTTTCAAATTTGATCCACTCAATCCTAAGCACCTATGGGCTGTATTTGATTTCAATAATGGATTGTATTTGATCGATTTGGAAGATAGTACGGTAACCAAAAAACGTTCTGATTTTGATCGGCCAAGAAGTATTGATTTTACCCTTGATGGCCAGTATATGATCATTGCCGAAGATAGAGGCGGAGAAAATGACCGGGCGACCTACCGATTGTCCCGTGATAAAGATTGGCAGGACAGGGAAGTAATGACCAGGTACAGACAGTGTAATGGAGCTGCTGTCCACCCTATCAATGGAGAGCTTTATTTCAACAGTTATGAGAAAGGCCAGTTTTTCCGTTTTGACCTGAACAAGTATTTCAGCGAAGGATTGGGAGTCAAAGATTACGAGACCTTGTTTGTAGTACAAGATCCAGGATGGGAGTACAAGATATTTATGCATCCTACGGGCAATTATGCATATATCATGGTCATCAACCAGCACTATATTCTTCGAGTAGATTATAATTGGGAGAAGAAACAGTTTAATCAACCTTATCTGGTCTGCGGTCAGTTAAGAGGAGCAGGTTACCAAGATGGTGTAGGTTCTGATGTTCGCCTAAGAAACCCCTATCAAGGCGTGTTTGTGAAAAACGAAGAATATGCGGCTGAGGGCAAACCAGATGAATATGATTTCTATTTTACAGACCAGTATAACCATTGTATCCGTAAGCTGAGCCCACAAGGTAGTGTGACCACATTTGCCGGTAGGGGAAGTTCTAGTATCAATCCTGACCCATGGGGTTATGTAGATGGCGATTTGAGGGAAGAAGCCAGGTTTGATAGACCATCTGGTCTTGCCTACAGTGAAGAGGATAAAGCCTTCTATGTCGGTGATCAGATGAATCATAGGATTCGTAAGATTGCTCTTGAGGAGATGGACGAAGAGGAGTCAGGTGAAGAAGAAGACTAAAAATCAGCCTTGATACTGTTTTAATGAAAGGTATCATCAAATTCATAAAGCCTTTTGGGGTGGTTTTTCCCCAAAAGGCTTTATCTATGAATGCGTGTTTTGTACATGAATTTGGAGATTGAACAAGGGATATGAATGTATTTCAAGCCCTAAAAACAAACCATTAATTAGAAAAAATATCCATCAATTAACTAAAACTATTATTTAGAACGGCTGTGCTGTCAGGGAGTATTTATAGAAGATGAGATTAGAATCAAATCATTTACAAAGATTTCAATTTTGTGGAGATTGTTTTCCTTTTTCAAATTACCAAAGCTTCTTTTGTGGACAGTAAGTAGTGCCTTTTAGAAAATTAAACCTATGAAACGAGTAAAAAGAGTAAAGCAAGCAATTGCAAAGATCACCTTGGGTTTGGGCTTAATGATAGGTACGGAGACTTTGGCGCAGGATGCGCTTAGGGCACCGGCCTATCCATTGATTACCCATAATCCCAATCTAAGTATCTGGTCGATGAACGACCAGCTAAACCAAGAATCTCCAAAACATTGGACAACAGCCGAACATGGGCTTTTGGGGCTGATAAAGGTGGATGGGAAACCCTATCGCTTTTTAGGCAAAGAATCCAAGGTATTCAATGCCGTGCTTCCTACTACTGATCAGCGTGACTATAGTATGCGCTATACTGAAAAAGCCCCCAAACCCGGATGGGAACAAGTAAGTTTTGATGACAGTGCATGGGAAAAAGGAAAGGCTCCTTTTACAGATCGCCGTGATGTGGATGGTACTTTTTGGAAAACTGATGATCTATGGTTGAGAAGAAGTTTTGATCTGAAGGACAGTGAAAACTTGGAAGAACTATTCCTGAAGATTAGGCATGATGACAATATCAAGGTTTATCTCAATGGACAACAAGTCTATCAATTGAAAGGATTTATTCATCGCTATGATTATATAGAAATTCCCCAAAACATTAAAAAAAGCCTTAAAGAAAAAGGCAATGTGTTGGCAGTGCATATTAGAAATACAGGTGGTGGAAGATGGTTGGATCTAGGATTGGCAGAAGGAGTGGTCCAGCCTGAAATGGAGCAGCTGACTGCAGCTGTGCAGACAGGAGTCCATCTTTCAGCCACCCAAACCCAGTATGAATTTGATTGTGGTGATGTAGCCTTGACCGTGAATTTCATGTCTCCTCTGCTATTGGATGACCTGGACCTTCTGGCAAGGCCGATTTCTTATATTACCACGGAAGTCAAAAGCAAAGATGGCAAAGACCATGATGTCCAGATTGCCCTTGGCGTGTCTTCAGATTTGGCGGTCCACCAGCCTAGCCAAGAAGTTGCTGCTTCTAGGTATCAGGATGGGGAATTGGATATCATGAAAGCAGGCACGGTTGAGCAAAATGTTTTAGGAAGAAAGGGAGATGATGTGCGCATTGACTGGGGTCATTTGTATGTGGCTACTGTAAAAAGTGAAAATACCCAGCATTGGTTAAATAGCGGTGGCAATATATTGGGAACTTGGGATAAAAGCCATTCTACAAGTCAAGACCTTCAGTCTAGGGGGATCATGTTGAATACAACAGTGGATATGGGGAATATTGGTTCCAAAGCGAAGGAGCAATTGTTTTTGCTTGGTTATGACGAAGAACTCGCTATTCAGTATTTCGGGAAAGACCTGAAGCCTTGGTGGAAAACCGCTGAAGGTGGAAGTTTTGAAGCTTTATTAGGAAAAGCAGCAGATGAGTATAGAAGCATTGCTAAGCGATGTGAAGCTTTTGATAAAAAGATGTACAAAGAAACGCTAAAAGCCGGCGGAGAGAAATATGCAGATATGTGTGTTTTGGCCTATCGTCAGGCCATAGCTGCCCATACCTTAGTGGAAAGTCCAGAAGGGGAATTGCTGTTCATGTCCAAAGAAAACAATAGTAATGGTTCCATCAATACCGTGGATGTTACCTATCCTTCAGCCCCACTTTTCCTGCATTATAATCCGGATTTGATGAAAGGGATGCTGAATGGGATATTTCATTATTCAGAAAGTGGCAGGTGGAAGAAACCTTTTCCTGCCCATGATCTAGGTACCTACCCAATAGCTAACGGACAAACTTACGGGGAAGACATGCCGGTGGAAGAGGCTGGTAATATGCTCCTGTTGACAGCAGCAATAGTGGATCAGGAAAATGATCCTGCTTATGCCAAAAAGCATTGGGAGGTATTGACCGTTTGGGCAGAGTACCTGAGGAAAAGTGGCTTTGATCCCGCTAATCAGCTTTCTACAGATGATTTTGCAGGCCATTTGGCAAGGAATGCCAATCTTTCTGTTAAAGCTATATTGGCATTGGCCGCTTATGGGAAAATGGCCGGAACGATGGGAGAAAAAGATGTCGAGGCGGATTATATCAATGAAGCTAGGGAAATGGCCAAAAAATGGATGAAGTTGGCCGATGACGGTGACCATTATTCCTTGGCTTTTGAAACACCAGGCACTTGGAGTGAAAAGTATAATTTGGTTTGGGATGAAATCCTGGACTTAAATGTATTTCCTGAAGAAGTGGCTGATAAGGAAATTGCTTATTATCTGACCAAGCAGGAGAAATATGGCTTGCCTCTGGACAGTAGAAAAACCTATTCCAAATCAGATTGGGTATTTTGGACAGCTTCCTTGGCTGATAATGAGGCCGATTTCAAGGCTTTAATTGCTCCTATGTGGAAATATGCCAATGAAACCCAAAACAGGGTGCCTATTAGTGATTGGCACGAAACTACGGACGCCCATGTGATGAATTTCAGGGCCAGGTCTGTAGTAGGAGGTTATTTTATCAAATTGCTTTATTAAAAAGACCTGGATAATTCTAATAGAAAAAGCTATGAACATCAAAAGACTAAGCCTAGCCCTTGTAATGAGTAGCATGACTGTATTTGGGCTATACGCCAAAGGAGAAGTAGAGGACAAAGAGGTTATTAAAAAGGGCAAGTATACCTTGACTTTTATCAATCAAGATCACGATTTGGATGAGACTGTGAAGGAAGGGTTGATCAAAACCTTTTTTAAGGTCTACCCGAAGATGGTCAAAGACTTCAACCATGAGGCAACTAAATTGGTCACAGTGACGATTGATACAGCCTATAATGGGGTGGCCTATGCCCATAATGGGAAGATTACTATCGCTTCGCAGTGGTTGGACAAAAAGCCTGAAGATCTGGATGTAATCACCCATGAGGGGATGCATTTAGTGCAGGCATATCCCGGAGGATCTGGTCCAGGCTGGCTTACTGAGGGAATAGCTGATTATGTTCGTTATGCCTATGGTGTGGATAATGAGGGTGCTGGCTGGTCCTTACCTGATTTTGATAGCAAGCATCATTATAAGAACAGCTATAGAATCACAGCCAGATTTTTGCTTTGGATCAACCAGAATTTTGAAGGGGATTTTGTCAAGCGTATGGATGAAAAAATGCGAAACAAGGAATATACGGCATCGCTTTGGAATTTGTACACGGGCAAGTCCCTAGAAGAGCTCTGGGAAGAATATGCCAATGATCCTAAAGTGAAAATATGATTTTTTGATAAGATCTAATTCATGGCCGGAATTTCAGTCTGGCCATGAATTAGATTTGATAATCCACTATGATGTCAGTATGCATAAAACCTTTGTTCTTTTCTCCCTTTTCCTTAAGTACTTTTCTAAGATTATTTTTTTATTAATTTTGCTTTAATAAAAATACCAAAATCTCATTTTTGAAAATAACCAATGAAAATTGCACAGATTTTGGGTAAGTCTTAATAAGGATGTTTTGTGAGCGACTTTAAGTTGTGCAGCTTAAAGGATGTTGATTATCCTTTTATTAAGTTTTTTGAGAATATTTAGAAATGAGCTGTAGCGGTATCATTTTTATCTACGTCTTGTTGAGGTATTGGCAGACGAACCAACAAACCACAAATTACTAATCACATGAGAATTGGATTTGATGCAAAGCGAGCTTTTAAGAATTTTACAGGATTGGGCAATTATAGCCGGTTTATCCTGAAATCGCTAAGTGATAATTTTCCAACAAACAAATACTTTTTATTTACGACTAACTATAATCGTAAAAGTGAGGAAATAGCGATCGCTTGCAGTAATCCCAATCAGAAAATCGTATTGCCAAATGATATGTGGAAGTTGCCCGTGTTGTCTGGAGCATGGAGGAGTGTGTTTCAAGGCATCAAACATCTGGATAATCAATTGGAGATTTTCCATGGACTGAGCAATGAAATTCCCTTTATCAAGAACAAATCGACCAAATATGTGGTAACAGTACATGACCTATTATTCTGTAGGTATCCTGAATTATTTAATCCCATCGATGTACAGATCTATAAATTAAAAATGGAAAGATCCTGCCGAGAGGCAGATCAAGTAATTGCCATCAGTCATCAGACCAAGGAGGATCTGGTGAACTTTTTGGGGATAGATGCCCAGAAAATACAAGTGGTTTATCAGGGCTATCATGAAAACTATAATAGAGAGGTGACAGCTGAGCAGTTGAGGTTGGTCAAGAGAAAGTATGGTCTACCGAATAAGTATTTGTTTTTTGTAAGTACGATAGAAAAAAGAAAAAATGTCCAGTTGATCCTCAAAGCCATGAAGCAGCGGCCTGATTGGAAGCTGCCTCTGGTAGTTGTTGGAAGAGCGACATCGTATATAAGTACTTTGAAAGCGATGGTAGAAGAATATGGTTTGCAGGATAGGGTGATTTTTCTGCATCATGTCTCTTTTGAAGACCTGCCAGCCATGTACAAATTGGCCCATGTGTTTATCTATCCTTCTTATTTTGAGGGGTTTGGGATACCGATTATAGAGGCCCAAAGGATGGGGACACCAGTGATCACCAGTACGGGGTCTTGTTTCCATGAAGCAGGGGGAGAAGGGGCGCTCTATGGGGATCCAGATGATCCATCAGCATTGGTCCAGCACCTAGAAAGTCTTTCTAGGGAGGACATTCGTGCAGAATTTATAGACAAGGGGTTTAAAAATATTGCGAGGTTTGACCAAAGTATTATTTCCAGGGATATCATGAATGTCTATCAACAGGTATTGGAAACCTGCCCTGCCAAGCCCGCTTTGGTGACATAAGAAAGAAAATCAAATTTTTATAGATATGAAACTTAGTTTATTTATTGTTCTTTTTTTAGCTGTTTTTTTCAGTGCATGTACCGATGATGATAGGCCAGTATTACAGGTGGAGGCAAAAATAGTGGATGGAGGAAATCCCGCTGTGGATGGCTGTGGCTGGTTGATGGAGATTAATGGTGAAAACTATAAGCCAAAAAGTTTAAAAGAACAATTCCAAATTGATGGCTTGGAAGTGATTCTCTTTTATTCTACCACGGGGGTAAGTTACTGCGGTATGGGAAGTAATGAGCTTACTTCCATAGCTGTAGATAAAATTTATAAGAAATAATATAAATTCATTTTAATTCCATAAAGCGCTGATTTTGCTTAATAGTTGATAGTGGTAATTGAATCAATTCTATTTGATATGCCTTTTGGAATACCCGAATATTTTTCTTCGGATTTTATGAAAATTCCTTTTGAATGGCCCGTATTGTTTGATAAAAGGTTCGTGTTTCTTAAGTTCTCCAAAAGGATTTTTTTCTGGAATCCAATCCAGTGTTTTAAAGTTTTGGAAGTTTAACTTCCAAATGGAATAATTGAAGGACAACTGATCTCGTCTACTTCTGGTGATGACTTCATTCCACCAAAAATCCAGTAGCTCATCCAACCTTCTGTCGGATTTTCGGAACTGAAGACCCCCTAGATTAAGACCGTATTTTTCTGGAAAACCTTCTTCTCTATAAAATTTTTCTTGGGCGATAAATTTTTCAGGCTTGTCCATATTATAGAAAAGGCAAGCTTTAAACTCCTCATAGATACAGTTTCTCTCAGGATGCTTTAATATTGCCAATAGGGTGTCATTAGATAAATGTTCCGAGAGAAGATGTTTTACCCTTTTAGTAGTAATGAGGTAATGGGCATCGACATAGATATTATAATCATATTGTTTATTTAGGACCTTATGTGGCTGTAACTTATAGAAGCGATTTTCCAAAGTTGGATCTTCAAACTGCCTTTTAACCCTTATGATTTTAAAGTTTTTGGACTTCAATAGTTTATTGTCCGTAAAGCAAATCAAATCCACCTCAGTAAGCAATTCTTCGGGGAAAAGAGGCTCTCTGATAATATCGTATTTGCCAAAGATGGCGGTATAGATAACGGTGTTTTTCTTGTTTTTATATGAACTCATATTAAACAATTGTAGTGAGGGTTTTCTTTACAGATTCTATTGAATAAGGAGCTAATGCCTTGTGACAATTTTCAGAAATCTTTGACCAAACTTGTTCATTTTGATAGAGGTATAATATTTTCTGGATGAATTCCTCTGAAGAATTAGCGATAACTATATCATGACCATTTACTAGTCCCATTCCCTCTGCTCCAATGTTTGTAGTAACCACAGGAAGCTTATATGCCAAACTTTGTCCTATTTTTCCTTTCATTCCTGCTCCAAATCTCAAAGGTGCCACAAATACCCTGTTATTTTCAAAATATTCAGAAACATCTTGGACAAATCCAGGGACTTTTACTAGATCGCTTCTAAGTTGTAATACTTCTTCAGTGGGCTTACTTCCCAGTAAGGTAAGCTTCAGATTGGGGAGTTCTTTCCAGATTTCGGGCATGATTTCCCGTACTAACCATATGGCGGCATCAATATTTGGCGGGTGATCATAAGCACCAATAAAGAGCAAGCCTTGTCTTTCATCAAAATTCAGTTTGTTTCTAATGATTTCTGGTTCATGAATGTTGGGGATAACAGTGACATTTTTAATTCCTTCATTTTCCAGCATCACCTTTTCGCTCTCGGTTACGGTAAATGTATGAGTAGCAGCTTTTGCGATGTCCAATTCTTGAAGTTTTACTTTGGCTGCGCTTAATTCTAAGGTTTTGTCCTTGTTTTGTTCTGCCTGTCTTTGTAGCCTTATATGATGAAGATCCACCGTGTCGTATATCCATTTGGCTTTTGGAAATTTTTCAATAAGCCATTTATAACTTTCATTTAATTCAGGACGACTGATCCAAATAGCATCGCATGAATCGATCGTTTTATTGATTTCTTTTATCATCCCAGCTCGGTTGGGATACCTGAAGAGTACTTCGATGCCCAATTCAATCATTTGATTGTAATAGGGTTGGGTTTTTCTAGTGTCCCCAGGGATAAAGGTAATGTGGTATCCCAGTTCTTTTAGGATTTTCAAGATTTGGTAGGCTCTAAAGGAGCCAGAGTTTTTATCGTATTCTGGAATTATGGTATCGATAAAAATCAACCTTTTTTGGGCCAATAGTCTACGACTTCCAGGTTCCATGTTATGGTCAGCATAGTGATTGGAAAGTGCTAAACCCCATTTTTTCTTAAACTTGATTTTATTGATATCTTGAAACCTCTTTACAGAATCTTTTTTAGCTCTTTTTCCAGAGGTAATGCCTTCAAAATGGATGACTTCAGAAAGAGGGTGGTATATTACCTTCTTTCCTAAGTGATTCCTCACGGCGAAACATAGATCGGTATCTTCGTAATAGGCAGGAGCATATTGCTTATCAAACGTTCCTAATTTGTCAAAATCTGCTTTACGAATCATCAAACTTGCACCGGAACAATAGTCGACTTCTCTGATATAATTGTAACTAGGCCTTTCAGGAAGATCATTCCTTCCATAATTAGCGCCTGAAGCATCACGGAATATCATGCCTCCAGCTTCCTGTAGGAGCCCGTGGGCATAGACAAGTTTACTGCCGACACATCCTACCTCTTCATTATTAAATTGTTTAATGAGTGGGTTAAGCCAGCCCTGTCTAACTTGGGTATCATTGTTCAGAAAATACAAAAAGTCTCCCTTGGCAATTTGACTTGCCAAGTTGCAATTTTGTAAAAATCCTTGATTGTCTTTATTTCTAATATACCTGACACCTTTAACATTTCTTTTGAAAAATCCTTCCGTATCATCTTGAGAACAGTCATCGATCACAATAATCTCTATGGGAATGTCTTTTGGAAAATTGTTCTTTATGGATTTTAAACAATTAAAGGTGTATGCCAATTGATTATAAACTGGAATAATGATGGTTATGTGAGGAACAGACTCTTCGTCAAAGGAGAGTTTTTTAGTTAATATTTCTTTTGAAGTCAGCAGTGGCAGGACATTCGAAGGAACGAAATACCGATAACCTAATAAGGTCAATAAACATTCTTGAAGCCGAATAGATACATCTGATTTTCGATCAGGGTTAAAAAAAACAGATCTTTTTGTATTGAAAGCCTGTTTTATTTCATTCAAGACACTTCGCTTAAGAAAAATTGCTCCAATTAATAGTGAGGAAATTCTGATTAGATAATAAAGAATGAATTTTGGACGAAATCTAATGGAATCATCCTTTCCGCCATCTTTTCCTTGATAGAATTTTCGGTTGATTTTAAAACAATACTTTGTATTATACTTGTCTATCCATTTATAGATCTTCATATTGAATCAGTCGATGCTACGAGGTAATGAAATTGATTTTGCGAATTCTTATAATAACTTAAGTTGCGATGCAACAGCTATTATTTTAATCTCTTGGTTTTCCATAAATAGGACCAATAACTTCTTCCTTCCCATTTATATTCATAAAAGAACCTTTCTTTGGCAGTTAACCTTCGTCTCTCGCGGGTCCTTTTGGTGTTTAATGTTTGGCTTTCCAGATGGTCAACGATGGATGAAGTCACCAGAGCATGTTTGAGGCCATGTTTTTGCAACGTCATGCTGTAGTCATTGTCTGCAAACCAAAATTTGAACCTGGGATCTAGCTTACCAGTGATAGCCAGTATTTCCCTTTTAAAGAACAAGCACCATCCAGTTAGCTCTTTCCTTACTTCATGTCCATAATATATTCCACTATTAAGCGCTATTCCATGATTTGGATGATGGATAGAACATGCTGGGGAGGCACTACGTAGTTCGTGATCCTCTTGAAAAGCTTTTAAAATTTCACTAGCCCAGCCTTTATGAAATTCTAGGTCATTATTGCAGATACAAACAAATGGAGATTGGGTCATCTCAATCCCAATGTTCATATACTTATGGTATCCAAATTTCTCCTTTGGATATATAGTCTGCGTATTAGGGAAATCATACTTTTCAGCACTTTTATACGATTCAATTACTACTGTATTGAAGCGGATGTTTTTTGGAAGTTCGGAATCATAAAGCGTCCTTAGTGCTGTTTCTGTTAGCTTTCTTAGTTCCGGTCTTTTAGCATAACTTAAAATAATAATATCTATGTCAACTGGATTATTCATTGTTGGATGGTGATTTTAATTGCTGATAAATGGCTTTTATATAGTATATACCAAAATCAATTGTGTTGACATATTTTTTTATTTTCTTCAATTCTGCAAAATTCCATGGGCCAATCTGATAGAGTAGTTTTTTAAAATTCCACTTATAATACTTCTTATTCAAGGAGTGAAGCAACTGTTTTTCTTGTTGATTAAATCCAGATTGCTCAATCATTTTGTTGAAAAGACTTCTTATTAGGATGTCACCTTCTTTCATCTTAACTAAGTTTTTTTTGCTAACACTAGTAGGATGAAGCCGGTTACTTGTATATGCCTTTGGATGATTTAAGTAATGGAATGAGCAATTGGCAAAGCCAAGTCTTGACCAAAATATCCAATCTTCTAGTAAAGCGACGCTATCTGGGAACTGAACTTCCTTTTTGAGAATGGATGCTTTTAATAGCGGACTACTGATGACCGAAATATTATGATGCAGCATGGCCTTTACTGTTTCGATTCCCCTACCTTGGAGTTTATACATCCACTCTTTATTATTCATTTCTGAATCGTAACTTAGGGTTTCGGGTTGGTGATCTCTGAAATAAAAATTGTTTGTATAGCTAATATCGATATCAGGATTACTTTCAAAATGCCTGATTTGGAGAGAAAGCTTTTCAGGACTTATTAAATCGTCTCCGTCTAAAAATTGCAAAAAATCTCCACTTGCAAGCTTAATACCTTTATTTCTAGCAGCTGATACACCACTGTTTTGCTGTTTGTGATACAGGAATCTCTTTTCTTTACTAAGGTATTTATTGACTATTTCCTCGGTGTTGTCCGTAGAGCCATCATCTACAATTATACATTCCCAGTTTTGATGAGTCTGTTCTAGGACAGATTCCAGTGTTTGGCTAAGTACAAAACCATAATTATAGGTAGGGATAATGATAGATATTTTATTCATCAATAACTTAATTAAGACGATTTCTCTTTCCCTTAAAAAACTTATCGTATTGCCTTATGAAGAACAGTACCAAGTTTGTATTAAACAATGCTTTTTTCCATGGATTTGATCCTAAATAAAATCTTGCGGCTGTTGAAGCCATAAACCTTGGGCGTAGTGCTTTGCTATATTTGGCAATAAAATCATTCTTGGCCTCTATAAAAGTATTGTTCAAATTACCATCGCTTTTGTGAAGCAGATTAAAATTGATGACATAAGTATGATAGCCTAAAATTTGAGCTATGAGACAAAGATCTGCCCCGTACATATGGAATCCTTTTATATCTGCAGATAATGTAAGGTTGGCTTCATTTTTTACTAGCATAAAATTTTCATCAATCGACATGACCCGAATAGGGGCATCTTTTTCTGCAAAATCGATTCCTTCAGTACCTTGTTTCAGGTTTCTAGCAAAGTACTTCATATTTACCCTCCCCGCATTGCCAAGAACTCCCCACATAGGATCCTTAGCATCAATCTCTTTTATTCTTTCCTCAAGAATAGCTCTCTTATCATCATGCATGATAATGTCCTGATGACAGATGATAATATATTTCCCTTGTGCTTTCTGGAGGAATAGATTGAGTCCTTTATAAGCATCAATGGAATTTCCGGTAGTGTTGTCTATTATCAAATATTCACAATCGTCTTCTCCAAATCCAGCTTTCAGGCAAGATGCTTTCATCTCATAGTACTCTGTATGGTTAGTTACGAGAGTACAGATGGAATACTGAAAAGGATGTTCCTTTACTTCAGTTATCTTAATGGATGGATTGACCTGATGCTTCATTCTTTATCCTTCAATTTCTGTAAACTGTTGCATATTGACCAGCTTATTATACAAGCCATCTTTGGCTACGAGCTCCTGATGGCTGCCCTGTTCGATGATCTTTCCATCTTCCAATACCACGATAATGTCGGCGTTCTGAATAGTGCTTAATCGGTGGGCTATGACCAGGGAAGTACGGTTTTTCATTAGCTTGTTCAGGGCATCCTGTACCAGTTTTTCTGATTCTGTATCCAAGGCAGAAGTAGCCTCGTCCAAGAGCATGATAGGAGGATTCTTAAGCACTGCCCGAGCAATACAGATTCTTTGTTTTTGCCCGCCAGAAAGCTTTAATCCACGGTCGCCCATATTGGATTGATAGCCATTTTCGGTTTGCATGATAAATTCATGCGCATTGGCAATCTTAGCAGCTGCTTCCACTTCTTCTTGTGTAGCTTCAGGTACGCCAAAGGCTATATTATTGAAAATACTGTCATTGAATAGGATGGATTCCTGGTTGACCATTCCCATCAGGTTTCTCAATGAATCCATGGAAATATGGGAAATATCATTACCGTCTAATAATACCTGGCCACTGTCCGGTTCAATAAAACGTGGCAATAAGTCCATCATAGTGGATTTTCCTCCACCAGAGGGGCCTACCAAAGCCACCATTTTTCCTTTGGGAATGGTTAAGTTAACATCTTTGAGTACTGGCCTTCCTGGATAGGAGAAGGAAAGGTCTTTGATTTCTATTTGCTCATTGAATGCTTTGATGTCTATGGCATCTTTAGCGTCATTGATCGCAGGCTTTTCATCTATTAGGTCCAAGACCCTTTCTCCAGCAGCCAATCCTGAATGTATAGAGCTAAAGGAGTTGGTCAGTGCTTTTGCCGGACGCATCACCTGACTGAATAAGGCGATATAAGCGATAAAGTCAGATGCACTGAGTTCAGATTGGTTGTTGATGATCAAGGAGCCTCCGTAAAGTACAATACCTGAAACCATGGTTACACCCAAGAATTCGGAAACAGGAGAACTCATTTGTTGGCGTTTGGCCATTTTCTTTCCTAGCATGGAAAAGCGGACATTTTCACCATGAAATTTGTCCTTGATCATTTCTGTGGCATTGAAGGCTTTGATGATCTTAATGCCTGAAAGGGCTTCATCCAAATAGCTGATCATTACACCGTAAAGGTGCTGGGCTTGGGAAGCTTGTTTTTTTAGTCTCTTGACTATTTGAGCTATAAAAAATGCTGAAACCGGAATGACCAAAAGAGAAAAGATGGTCAGTTTATAAGATATGGCAAAGAGCATGAAAATATAGGCGATCAGCTGTAGGGGTTCCTTAAAGATCACCTGCAAAGTCCCAGTGACTGAAAACTGTACCACTTGTACATCGGATGATATTTTGGAAATGATATCTCCTTTTCGCTGGTTGCTGAAATAACCCACATGTAGGTTCATCACATTATCAAAGACTCTTTTTCTTAAGTTCAATAAGGTGTGAATCCTTAGATTCTCCATGACCAATTGGGAGAGGTAGCGGAAGAGGTTGCCCAAAAGCACTGAAATAATGATTACCGCACATACTGCTTGGAGTGCTCCCAATGGACCATATTCGACTTTAGCGATATTTGCATAATAGTTGAGATAGCCAAAAACGTCCGTCCAACTTTCTGGTTTAAGGATTTCTGCAGTATCGTCTCCCTGAGTATTGAACAAAGTGCTCAATAATGGAGCAAGCATGGCCAGGTTGAGGGTATTGAAAATCACGCCCAACAAGGTGAAGATCAAGTAAGGGACAGCGAACTTTTCTATAGGTTTGGCAAATGCCAGTAATCTGAAATAGGTTTTCATTTAATATTTAAATATTTTTTCGACTGCATGTTCCATAAATAGATACGGATGCATGCAGCTTAATTTTCTGCAAAGGTACTTTATTTAATTTGCTTGCCCACTTTTTTTACACACTACAGAGTAAGGTAGATGTTTATACATCAATCCGAGAGGTAACATATATCTAAACACAAAGTGTTTTATGACGTGAGCTTCTAATCGATGTCATTCCGACAAAGGAGGAATCTCTTTAGTTAATTGTTACTGGAAGAGATGCTTTCCCGAAAGTAATTGGGACAGGCTATATAGTCAGTATGACAATTTGATTCATGTTACTGTCAATGCTAAGAGGAACGACGAAGCAATCTCCTTTTTAGAAGTTGAGATTGCTATATATCACTTTCACTTCGTTTATATTGAAGGATAAGCAGATCTTTTCACGCTTTCAACCTCTCAATTTTCCCGCTCTTTAAGGAGTCAAAGACGTTTTTTCGAATATCAAACAGACCTTTATATCCTTGATGTTTTTTCATTAGATCTTTTATTTTTTTTCTGGAAAAGTGGATATCAGGTTTCTTTTTTAGATAACTAAAATAGGCCTTGATAATCCACCATTTCCCCAATAAGGCTCTTATAAATACTTCTATAGTCAATAATTGAATTTTCCAAAGAAACAGCTTGATTCCATCCAAGTGAACGGCCTGAAGAATAAATTTATTCCTGTATAAGACAGGGTAAAGTGTCTTTTTGGAATGTTCTTTTTTGGTGGTGGAGGATACTTCATGATGACAAATGGCTTCATGTTCATAGTAACATTTCCATCCAAGCCTCCAGGCCCTAAAACTCAGGTCTACATCTTCCACATAGAAGGGCGAATAGATTTCATCAAATCCTCCAAGTTCAATTAACTTTTTACGGTCCACTAAAGCATTGGCACCGGAGAGATAGGCCGTAGGTGTCTTTTGGGAAATATCCTTGTTGATATAGAAATGGGTAGCTTTGAATTTTAATCCTTGAAAGGCCATCATTCTGGCAGCATCTTCTATTTTACCTGCCGGATTAATGATCCTTCCCATTACTCCAAAGGTGTCTTGAAGATCAAAATAAGGCCAAAGTTTTGCGAAATAGTTTTCTTCTAGCTTTACGTCTGAATTAAGCAAAAGCACCAGATCATGCTGGGCCATTTGGATGCCTTGATTGCAGGTGAAAGAAAAACCACAGTTTTCTTTGTTGGCCAATAGGATAATATTTGGGTAGTATTTGCTTATGAAATTAAGGGAACTGTCTTGGGAGGCATCATCCACAACGATTATCTCAAAATCAGCCCCAGAATTTTCAATGGCCCTATATGTATAAGGCAGGTACTTTTCGAGCAATGTTTGCCCATTATAGTTGGGGATGATGATAGAGATACTTTTGGTGTATGACATTAAATTATGGGATCAATTTTGGCTAATGGTACTTATACGGGAATTTTCGGAAAAATGAGACAGCAGTTGATTTTATTTTAGAACAAAAATAGCGCTATTTGTCAAAATTAATTACATCAAAGTTCTCAGCCTATTTTTAAGAGGGGTTTCCACAAAATAATAAAGTAGAAAGGAAATGAAATAGAGCATAATAAGCAGTAATAACACAGAAGAAATGTGGATATCCAAGTACTCTTGGAAAATGCCAGCATGGATCAAATAAAAGGCATAGCTGCTTTTGCCCAGAATCTGAATTGGTTTTGAACCTAAAAATCTTTGAATCCAGGTTTTTTCATTGAGTAATCCCCAAAAGAAAGGGGCTATTCCGAATAAGGGTAAAATGAAATTGTTAATTATGATTCCCTGCCAACTGTGATCTCCGGTATCCGGGAACTTGGCAATAATCGATAAGGCATAAATAGAAATAATTATTCCAAATCCCCCTAGGAATGTACACCGCTTGATATGTTTTTTTTTGTTTTGAACATAAAACTTCGCTAATACCATCCCTACCAGAAACTCGAATACTCTTCCAAAAAAAGAAAAGTTAAACAGGAATTTCAAATTTGGGATAAAGTCAGAAGCTAGTATATGTTGGCCTAAATATCCAACAATAATACCTAATGTGATGATAGATATGGAAAGCGTGATGATCCTTGTCGGGATATTTTTAAAAAGAGCTGGGGCTAATATTGGTGAGATCAAATAGAAACATTCTTCTACAGATAGTGTCCATGCTTGAGGAATTCCGGTGAATATAAAACTGCTGAAGAACCCCTTTAATAGAGTGAGGTTCATTAACAATTCAAGGAGCTTGTTGTAGGTAAATGATTGATAATATCCTACATAAATTACGAATGTAAAAATGGTCAATAGAAAATATAATGGATATATTTTAGTGAACCTATTCCAAAGGTATTCCTTGTAGTCGAAATCTTTATTCAATAGGTATTTATAGGTTATGATGAAACCACTTAATACAAAAAAGATGGTTACTCCTACGTGAAATTCTTTGATGGATTTAATGAAAAATAATGGGCTTTGTTCAATAGTAAATGGGGGGATATGATGAAAAAACACCATCAAAGCTGCTATGAATCTGATACCGGTGAGCGCTGGTAAATATGGAGTATTCAATTCATTCAAAATTAAAGAAGTAAGGAATGGTTAAAATTGTTTGGGATTTATGGATTCAAAAGTGAAACAAATGATAGACAATTTTACGGTCAAATATTAACTTTTCTTCATGAAATCCCATAAATCCATCAACATGACGATGTCTAATAGCAACTTTGGCTTAGGAGAAATGAGTGGAAAGTAGCGAAAAATCCTTTTGTGGCCTCTTTAGAAGAATAATTGCCAATTCCTGACGGTTTTTTGCTACCGTCCTTTCTATTTATTGGAGTAGTTTTGAGTTATTGAATCATCCTAGTTGATGCTTGCTAAGTAGGTTGGCCCAAAATAATTACTATGAATGAATATATTTACCATTATCCCAAGCGGTTTCATAAACTGTTTTTAGCGAATGTTTTTTTGAGGTCGCTATTGAATGTTGCTTGCTTGGTGCTTTTTTTATTGCTGTCGAGCAATTCCCTGATGGCTCAACATGATGATCTTAGCCATGCACCTGCTCCGATATTTAGAGATCCTATTTATGATGGGGCGGCAGATCCTGTGATGGTGTGGAACAAAGGTGAACAATCCTGGTGGATGTTATATACTGCCCGAAGGGCCAATATGCCCACACAAGATGTGTCTGCCTATTATGGAAACCGCATTGGAATAGCGGAGACAAAGGACCATGGGCAAACTTGGGTTTTTAGAGGCTATTTGGATTTGGAATTTGAAAAGGGCTGGAATACTTTTTGGGCACCAGAAGTGATTTGTCATGATGGAAAGTACCATATGTTTGTTTCATATATTCAAGGCGTAAGAAATCATTGGGGAGGAAAGAGTAATATCCATTATTTTACCAGCAAAAATTTGTGGGATTGGGAGCATCATGGTCCCCTGACGCTTTCCTCTGATAAGATCATTGATGCTACGATTTTCAAAATGCCCAATGATAAGTTTCGTATTTGGTATAAAGATGACAGCCGTGGAGGTATTACCATGGTGTCGGAATCGGATGATTTGGTGAATTGGGAAACAAAGGATATACCCGCTATTGGCGGTGGGGCGCACGAAGGCCCCAAAGTGTTTGAATACAAAGGTTTCTATTGGATGCTTACTGATGAATGGCATGGATTGAGAGTATATCGCTCAAATGATCTTCAAAATTGGGAGAAGCAGGGACTTATTTTGGACAAGCCTTCCACCAGAGAAGATGATCGTCCAAGTGGGGCACATGGGGATGTGTTGGTTTTTGGAGATAAAGCTTATGTTTTTTACTTCACACATCCAGGAAGAAACAGCCACTCAGAGACCAAGCCTGATCAATCCTTTCATCAAAACCATAGAACTACTATTCAAGTGGCTCCTTTGACCTTTGATGGAAAAAGCCTGAAGGCAGACAGGAATAAGCCCTTTGATTTTTATTTACCTGATAAAGAACTAGATTAAACCATAGATAAAAAAATAACCCTATACCTATTGAACCCGTTGCGGGCAAGCTTTGCAAACTGTACATTACAGTTTGTGGGCTCTGCCCTCAACAAATACAATGGGTACTTAACTGATATAGAAAATGAGCACCAATAGAGTTACGCTGCTTTTATCATTTCTGGCCTTTTTGATTATTAGTGCCTGTCAAACGGCCAAGGATAACAAAGAAGCACAAACAGCATCAGCCACTGTTATCGTAAATCCAGTTTTGCCTGGAGACCGTCCGGATCCTACGGTGGTAAAGGTCGGTGAGTACTATTACGCTTCCACTACCTCCAATGAGTGGGCCCCGCTTTTTCCCATTTATAAATCTCCAGACCTGGTACAATGGGAATTGGTCAATTATGTGTTTCCTGATGGAGCACCCGAATGGGCCAGGAATAATTTTTGGGCACCGGAGCTCTCTTATGATGAAAAACAGGGTAAGTTCTATGCTTACTATACTGCCAGAGATAAGACCAGTAACCGTCTAAGCGTGGCCGTAGCCAGTGCTGATTCCCCTGAAGGTGAATTCAAAGATCATGGGCCATTGGTAGCACAAGAAGCGGGCTCAATAGATGCGTTTGAGGTGCGGGATGAAAATGGAAAACTCTACCTGACATGGAAGGAAGACGGTAACAGTAGGGGCCTTCCTACCCCAATCTGGGCACAGGAGATCAATGAGGAAAGGACCCAGTTATTGGGCGAGCCAAAGGAGCTTTTCAGAAATGATGTGGATTGGGAGTTGAACCTGGTTGAAGGAGTATGTATTTTCAGGGAAAACGATTATTTCTATGCCACCTATTCTGCGGGGGCCTGCTGTGATAAGGCCTGTAATTATAAAGCAGGAGTGGCCAGGGCCAAATCGCTTTTGGGGCCTTGGGAAAAATATGAGCATAACCCTGTTTTGAAGGACAATGAAAACTGGAAGTGTGCTGGTCATGGAACGGTAGTAAGAAAAGACGGAGATCATTATTTATTATACCATGCATACAGCACCCAAGGGAGTGTTTTTGTGGGCAGGGAAGGTGTCTTGGAAAAAATCAAGTGGACCGAAGAGGGATGGCCGATTTTTGAGAACAATGCCAGTTATGATCGCGAAAAAGTTTCTTTGACATTTTCTGATGATTTCAATCCTGAACTGAATCCTATTTGGCAGTGGAGAGTGACCCAAGATATTCAATATTCCACTGGTGAAAATGGCTTATTGTTAAAGGCTTCGGAAGAAAATGAGGGACTGGGTTCATTGCTGGTACAAACTTCCACCTCAACAGAATATGAGATAGAAGTAGGAATCGACCCGTCTAATTCAGATGCTATGGGTGGTTTGCTATTGGTAGGAGGTGCAAATAACGGTTTTGGCGCACCGGTAGCAGGTTTTGGGATTGGTATTGTGGATGACAAGGTGCAGGTGATAGAAAACAGGGATAAAGCATTAGTAGTAAAGGCAGAAGGAAGCTTGAAGACTAGTGAAAAGGCCAATTTAAGAATGGTGGTAAAAGAGGGACATTTGCTTCAATTTTCCTATGCTGAAACTGAGGGAGAATGGGTGAAGCTTGGAGAAGAATATGATGCGGCGCATTTGGTGCCTTGGGGTATGGGCTTCCGATTGGGGCTTTTTGCCAAAGGAAGTGAAGCTCAAACGGTGAATTTTAAAAATGTTAATATTGAACATAAATAATTGAAAAGGTATAATACATTAAACCCACTAGAAACATGAAAAAAATAAACGGACTTTTACTATTTGCCCTGGCGGGGACTTTTGCCTGCAATACCAAGTCAACGGTAGAAGGGGAGGCCAAGGAAGAGGTGCAGGAAAGCACCAAAATGTCTGGAAATCCAATTTTTGAGGGTTGGTATGCTGATCCTGAGGCCATCGTTTATGATGACACCTACTGGGTGTACCCAACTTATTCGGATGCCTATGAAAAGCAGGTGTTCATGGATGCTTTTTCATCCAAGGATTTGGTGAATTGGACCAAGCATGAAAGAATCATAGATACGACAGAGGTGAAATGGGCAGAAAAGGCCATGTGGGCACCTGGAGTAATCAGTAAGGATGATAAATATTATTTGTTTTTTGCTGCTAATGATGTCCATGAAGGAGAGGTGGGAGGTATTGGTGTAGCCATTGCTGACCAACCACAAGGCCCTTTTAAGGATTTATTAGGCAAACCTTTGATCAATGAGATTGTCAATGGTGCCCAGCCTATAGACCAGTATATATTCAAGGATAAAGATGGAACCTATTATATGTATTATGGAGGATGGGGACATTGTAATATTGTGAAATTGAATGATGATTTTACGGGTATTGTGCCTTTTGAAGATGGCGAAATGTACAAGGAAGTCACTCCTGAAGGTTATGTAGAAGGACCGTTTATGTTTATCCGTGATGGTAAATATTATTTTATGTGGTCGGAAGGTGGCTGGGGAGGACCTGACTATTCCGTAGCCTATGCCATTGCTGATAGCCCATTTGGACCTTTTAAAAGAGAAGGGAAGATTCTTCAGCAAGATCCTGAAGTAGCTACCGGTGCAGGACACCATTCGGTTATCCAAGTTCCTGGAGAAGATGAGTATTATATAGTATACCATAGAAGACCATTGACAGAAACCCATCATAACCATCGAGCGACCAGTATTGATAAGATGGAATTTGATGAAAATGGAAAAATCAAACCTGTGAAAATCACCTTTGAAGGTGTGGCAGAAAGAGAAATAGATTAGTTATTGATCAAATGAATTAGCATGAATTATCCACAGATGGACACTGATTAACACAGATATTAAAATTAATTTTTGGATCTGTGCCTATCCTTTAAATCTGTGGTCTTAAGAATAAAATATGGGAAGTAAGTATTTGAAAATATTGAATTGTTTGGGGCTAATTGCAATTGCGATTAGCTGCGGACCAAAAGGAGGAGCTGGAGAAAAGCAATCCGAATCAGAGGCAAGTGAGACAGTGGAGACTGTAGCAAGATGGTCCAAAGAGAAAGCAAAGGCTTGGTATGCCGATCAAGAGTGGTTGGTAGGGGCCAATTTTAATCCAAGCAATTCCATCAATCAACTGGAAATGTGGCAGGAAGCAACCTTCTCTCCTGAGTTGATTGATAAGGAACTGGGATGGGCAGAAGAAATAGGTATGAATACCATGAGGGTTTACCTCCATGATTTAGCATATAAGCAGGATCCTGAAGGGTTTTTGGATAGGATGGATACGATGCTGGGGCTTATGGATAAGCATGGTATGAAACCTTTATTTGTTTTCTTTGATTCTTGTTGGGATCCATTTGTAGAGGCTGGAGAGCAGCGTGCCCCTAAGCCTCATGTCCATAATTCCGGCTGGGTACAAAGCCCTGGTTATTATGCTTTGGCCGATTCTACCCAATATCCTAGACTGGAGAAATATGTGAAGGCTGTTGTTGGTAGGTTTGCAAAAGATGAGCGGATTTTAGGTTGGGATATATGGAATGAACCGGACAATGATACAGGGGTTTCTTACCGCGATAAGGAGCATCCAAATAAGGTGGATTATGTATTGCCGCTGATGAAGGAGGCATTTACTTGGGCAAGGTCACAAAACCCTGTTCAACCTTTGACATCTGGGGTTTGGTTGGGTGATTGGTCATCTGAAGAGGTAATGAGCCCTATTCAGATAGCCCAAATTGAAAATTCTGATATCATATCCTTTCATAATTACGATTCTCCGGAAGAATTCCAAAAGCGCATCAATTGGTTAAAAAGGTATGACCGTCCGATGATCTGTACAGAATATATGGCACGTCCAAACGGAAGTACCTTTGAAGGATTTTTACCTATTGCCAAAGCGGAAAACATCGGGATGTTTAACTGGGGCTTGGTAGATGGCAAGACCCAGACCAAATATCCTTGGGACAGTTGGGAAAAGACTTATACAGATGAGCCTGAATTATGGTTTCATGAAGTATTCCATACAGATGGTAGACCATACAAAAAATCTGAAACAGATCTGATCAAATCTTTGACAGAAAGATGAAAACTGAGAGATTGAACCTGTGGGGTTTTTGTATTTTATTATTCATGACTTCCTGTTCCAGCTTAGGAACGGGAAGTTCCCCTAGTCCCGCAGATTATACCATCCATTGGGATCAATCTAGTCTCGAAAGGGTTTCTACCGACAGTTTTCGTTATTCGGGTTATGCCCGGGCAAGGGTCTTGGCCAATGGACAACTAGGGGTTGCTTTTGAAGCAGATGGAAATATATTTTTTAGGCTTAAAGATCAGGGAACTTGGGGGACGCCCATTTTGGTAGCAGCTAGGCAGGATGGAGTAGGAATGTCCGTTCCTGATTTTACAGTGCTTGAAAATGGGGATATTTTATTGGGCTATAACCCTCGGCCAAGAAGAGATCAGTCGGGAAAGCACTTTGCCATTAGGACGATCAGAAGCAGTGATCATGGTCAAACTTGGAAAGAAGACCAATTGGTTTATTCGGCAGGGACCAGTTTTGAAAACGGCTGCTGGGAACCTGTCTTTTTACAATTACCTGATGGTACCATCCAATTATATTTTGCAGATGAGGCTGTCTTTACTTCCTCTAATGAGCAGAGGATCGCTATGGTAGCCTCGCAGGATGGAGGACATAGTTGGACCAAGGAAGCAGAAACGGTTAGTTACCGCAAAGGAAGCAGAGATGGTATGCCTGTGCCTATTGTATTGGAAGGCAAGGATGGTATAGCCATGGCCATAGAGGATAATGGCTTTGGTCCTTTTAAGCCCTATATTATTCATAATGAGGGAATGGATTGGAATGGAACCGTGGG
Organism: Echinicola marina; assembly: GCF_020463795.1. Classification (NCBI taxonomy): domain Bacteria; kingdom Pseudomonadati; phylum Bacteroidota; class Cytophagia; order Cytophagales; family Cyclobacteriaceae; genus Echinicola; species Echinicola marina. The sequence goes on from NZ_CP080025.1 coordinate 3,414,605, forward strand.
CGCGGATAGCCCCATGCGCAAATATGCCCTCGCAGAGAAAATTCCACAAGAAGATTATGTGGGTGCGCCTTATTTGGCCCAGTCTGACATTGGTCTTACTTTATTGTCCTTCCAGTGGGGGGATAAGCTGGAAAATGCACAAATGGCAGTAGTGATAGGGGATGAACATGCACATAACTTTACCAGTCCTACCTGGCCTTTTGATATGAAGGAAGGGGGCATCGGACATTGGAATAGCATTACTGTCTTGGACGATGGCCGTATTTTGGCCCTTAGCAGTACCAATGCCTATTCGACAAAGGGAAATACTGAAGTCTGGATGATCAAAGGGGATTTGGTCAAAAAGTAATGCGGTGATAAGCCTGTTCCAGTAATTTATATAAACGGTTACTGTATATTCCGCCTAAATTATTTCCTTGCGAAAGCATTCAAAAGAATCTGAAATAATAAGCAGTAGATAAATGTATTCCACCGTAAGTAATACCAAGCTTCTGAAAACCAAGAAGCATTATGAAATTCTAGACGGACTTCGTGGATTGGCAGCCGTGGCTGTAGTCGTTTTTCACTTTATGGAAATTATAGTTCCGGATTACCATGATAATTTTATTGCTCATGGTTATTTGGCTGTGGATTTTTTCTTTTGCTTATCGGGTTTTGTAATTGCTTATGCTTATGACAATAGGATAACGAAAATAGGAGCAGGGCAGTTCTTTAAGATGAGGCTAATACGTTTACAGCCTTTGGTGATTATTGGTTCTATAGTAGGGCTTTTTGCATTTGTGTTTGATCCTTTTAGTGATCTGATTTTTGAATATAGTTTCGGAGAAAATGTGATGTTATTTGTGACTTCTTGTTTGATGATTCCATATCCATTGGTTCCTGAACGCTATTTCAATAATTTTCATTTGAATCCTCCGACCTGGTCGTTGTTTTGGGAGTATATTGCTAATATTATATATGCCTTTGTCCTATTTAAATTACGTAATAAGGCTTTATGGCTGCTTGCTGTTTTGGCAGCGATCGTGCTTTGGTATTCAGCGTATTATTATGAAAACCTGAGTATAGGATGGGGAGGAGATAATTTCTGGGGTGGAGGAGCTCGTATTCTTTTCTCATTTTTGGCAGGGATGTTGGTTTATCGAAATAACTGGATTATCAAATCTAGGCTGGGATTTGGTGTACTCTCAGTCTTATTGATGGCCGCTTTATTATTTCCTTATGAAGCCTCTATCAACTGGATAACGGAGTCTGTGATTGTAATCTTTTATTTTCCTTTTCTAGTAGCTTTAGGGGCTGGAGCGACATTGAAACCTTCACACCAAAAGATCTGTGTTTTATCCGGCGAAATTTCTTATCCACTCTATATGGTCCATTATCCGTTTATATGGCTGTTTTATAGTTATTGGGAAGCTTACAGTCCAGATATGAATGAACTGATCCTTATCACCTGTTTTGGGACGGTGCTTTTGATAGGCCTTGCCTATGTTGTTATGGAATATATGGATAAGCCCATTCGGAGATATTTAAAAGATAGACTGAAAAGGAAAGCTCAGGTAAAGAAAAGTCTGGTTGTTTAAAAATTTCAGACCTCAATGTTTTCTATCGTTTTAAGGGTTCTATCTGATTTACTATGGATAACTAGATTTAGGAAGGCATGACAAATCCAGTTTAGGTTACAAATCACGACCTTTATGCCTTTTTCTGCTCAGACCAAAAAGTGTGAAAAAATTCTACTGCTGAATACACTTCATGCAGCAACTAATTTCATCCCGTAAAACCTCAGTTAAGTACCTGCAAATTTTCAGGTTTGATAGTGGTACTCCTTTGGTGGAGTTCAGGTTTTATTGCCTATTTCGGTGTATTACGTCCTTACCCTGACTTCACCTTGTTTTGGGGTAAAACAGAATAATCTTCGGATCACTCAAGGATCACCTTCGTATCACCTTCGGATCAAGCTCGGACATTACCGAGAGAAATCCGAAGATAATTTGGGTATGTAACCTGTTTGATCCAAAGAAAAGTAAACGGAGTAACGGATCTATCCTAAGGGAATGGTTAAGACGTTGGAGGGAAGTGGTAGGTTGGTAGTATTAATACCAAGCCTCTTCCCGTGCTTCAGACAGCCCAAAAAAGATTCCAAATGGAATGCGGATGGTGATCATAAGTATTGGTCTTGAAAAGGAGGACTTTTAATCAAGATCAATAGCTGCAGGACAGATCAGTTTATATTTTCCCCAAAAATCAGCATGATTTCATTACTCCGTATTTCGTTGTATGGATTAGCCATACTATTTCATATGGTATTGTTTTAATTTACCGTTAAAATGAAAAAAATGATGTCTGCTACTGGTTTTTAGTTTGTTAAAGAAAGCTTGTTTGTGAATATTAAATATTTTTTTTCACCTTTAGGCTTCTATTTAATCGAGGAGTAAGGTCTGTTTATGCTTAATACCAACTATCAGGAAAATGAAAATGCGATCATCGATCAATTAGCCCATGGCAATGAGCAAGCATTTTCCAAGGTGTTCAAGGAATATTCTCCTCAAGTGTATTACATCGCTTTAAAATATTTAAAGTCGGAGGATTTGGCCAATGATGTGGTACAAGATACTTTTTTGAAGCTCTGGAATTATCGCGCTCATATTGATTCAAAACAGCCCATTAAGCCTTTGATCGTTACTTTTGCAAAGCGAATCATTCTAAACATGATTCGGGATGAAAAGCGAAAAATTATTAAGCATGTGGAGTTATTGGCGACGAATTCACCGGCTACCAACAAGACGGAAGAACAAGTGATTTATAATGAAACCAATAAGGTTTATCAAGAAGCCATTAAATCTTTGCCTGAAAAGAGAAAAGAGATTTTTTTATTAAAAACGGTCCACGGGCTCAGTAATGAAGAGGTGGCTGAAAAGCTGGAAATTTCTATCAATACAGTTAAGTCTCAGTATACAAAGGGATTGAAATCTGTACAAGACTTTGTGAGTAAGTATTATTCAGTGATCGCGCTGTCAGTTTATGCGATGGATAAACTTTCTTGATCCTCCAGAAATATGAAAAATAAACTTTTTTTCATCCTAGCGTAATACTTCGGTAACCTTCGGGTGTATTCCTTACAAAACACCCGAAAGTCAATGAACCGACCTAGTGAGGAAAAGTTAGCCAGTTATTTCAACAATCAATTGAAAACCAGTGAAGCCAAGAAAGTTTTGGACTGGTTGTCCACGCCCGAAGGTCAACAATACCTGAGTCTGCGCTTGGATGAGGACTTTGCTACCATGGATCAAGGTCAGAAAACCATCCTGAGACCAAAAATCACCGCGGAAGATATTCTCAAGGCATCCCATTCCCTGGAGCACAAACCCGCAATGACCAAAAGACGGAATGCAATAGGCCAGGGTTCAATGGCAGCCGTTTTGGGAGCCTTGGCATTGCTTACTGCTGCGCTGGTTTATTTTATCATGGGTTGGGGGACTTATAAGACCTATCGGACGGCCTATGCAGAATCCGCAGACGTGGTCCTTCCTGATGGATCCGCTGTGCATATGAGTGGTAATAGCCAACTCAAATTCAAAGAGGGATGGCTGGATGATGAGGCCAGGGAAATTTGGTTTGAGGGCGAAGGATATTTCGACATAGTTAAGATGAAAGCGGCCAATAAGTTTACCGTACACACGTCAAGGAAATTTGATGTACAAGTATTGGGCACCACATTTACTGTGACAGCAAGACCTACTACCTCTAGGGTAGTGCTGGAATCAGGTGCCGTTGCACTTAAGATAGCGCAGACCACCGGAGAGGATGAGATCAAGATGGTTCCTGGAGAATTGGTGGAGATAGATCATCAAAATGATTTGTTGATCAAAAAGGAAGTGGAAACTCAGATATATACCAGCAGGAAGAATGACAAGCTTGTTTTTGATAAGACACCGCTAAAGGAGATCGTCAGGATTTTGAAAGACGATTATGGATTTACGGTTATCGTCAATGATGCTGAGATGTTGAATGAAAAATTATCCGGTGTAGTCCCTTCAAAGAATGTGGATGACCTTTTGGATGGACTTCGTTCTTTATTGGAAATAAAGATCGTAAGGGAAGAAAATGTAATCAAATTAATTCACTAACCATATCTAACCCATAAACAATATGAAAGTAAAGTTTTTACCGATTATGGGGTGCGTTTTAGCTTGGAATTTGGGGATGGCAAGGCCTGCGCAAGAGACCTTGTCCTATAATTACCAAGTGGAGAATACACGCTCAAACAAAACAAAGACGGTCAGCCTCACCGATCTTTTGAAAACTGTAGAAGGTAAATATGGCGTTTCGTTTTTGTATAAAGATGAAATCAGTCAGTCAATGGTAAAAGGGGATTTCCAATTGCTGGAAAGCCTTAGCCTTGGTGAGGTGCTGAAACAAATTACCACAGAAAACCCCGCTTTGGAGTTTGACCGGATCAAAGCCAATTTTTATACCGTAAAAAAGGTAGATAGAGATCAGGCTACTGTGCCCCAAACATCAGCAAGAAGACTGGAGCACATGGCCGTGAGCAATTCAAAGAGAATAGATAGGACTGTAACTGGTGTGGTGACCGCAGGTGATGGGGAGACCCTGCCAGGGGTGAGCATTATGATAAAGGGGACCACTAGAGGAACGATCACTGATTTGGACGGTTCCTTTGAACTGAATGTCCCTGATGGTCAAGTTACCTTGGTGGTATCTTTTGTAGGCTATAAGAAAAAAGAGGTGACCGTGAATGCTGGCCAAAGCCAGCTGGACGTAGTCATGGACAATGATGTTCAGACCTTACAAGAGGTGATCGTAGTAGCCTACGATGAGCAGTCAAGGGCCTCCTTTACAGGTTCTGCTGTGGACGTGAAATTGGAAAAGGTACAAGGTGCACCAAGGGCTTCTTTCCAGGAGAGTCTGCAAGGTAATATTGCTGGTGTTCAGTCAGCATCTCCGAGTGGTCAGCCAGGATACTCTCCAAATATCCGAATCAGAGGGGTGGGCTCTATCAATGCCAGCTCTGATCCCCTATATGTCATAGATGGGATACCTGTTGTGGCGGGTAATATTTCCCAGATTGCAACCAGTTCCAATACCATTGCTGGATTGAACCCCAATGATATTGCTTCTATGACAGTATTGAAAGATGCATCGGCTACTTCTATTTATGGGTCTAGGGGCGCCAATGGGGTGATTTTGATAACGACCAAACAAGGAAAGTCAGGAAAGACCAAGTTCGATGTAAGTGTGCAAAGGGGCACCAGCCAGGTCCTATTGGATGATAGGAACAAGCCCTTGACCACTCCAGAGTTGGCGGAGTTGCTGGTAGAATCCAGGGTGAATTATGGTGATAGTCCCCAAGAAGCCGAAGATTATATTTATAGTAGAATAGATGAAAATATCAATACCAACTGGTTTGATGTAATCACCAGGGACGGTTCTTACCAACAGTATTTTATCAGTGCTTCTGGAGGAAACGAAAAGACTAACTTTTATTCTTCAGTAGGTTATTATGATCAAGAAGCACCGATTATTGGGATTGATTATGAAAAATTAAATGCCAAGGTTAATGTTAGGCATTCTGCCACCAGTAAATTGACACTGGATTTGGGCTTGGCTGCCAACACGCAGATCATGCATACCAATAGTGAGGCAGGAAGTGCCAATAACCCTGTAAGAAGTATGTTCAGGGAAGTACCTTGGGAGCCGGTATATAATGAGGATGGAAGTTATAATACGGACATTCTCCTGACCTATAACCCGGTGGGTTTGGTGAATGAAAATATTCGGGAAACGAAGCTTTATAATGCTTTGGGTAATGTAGGTCTGAAATATGATATCATGGACAATTTCTCTTTTGAGACCAGGGCCAACTTGGACTTTAATCTGGCAGATGAATTTCAATATGATAATCCTTATTTCGGAGAAGCAAGAAATGATGGGGGTCGTGGAAGAGCTTATACCAATATCGTGGTCAATTGGAACGTGACTAATTTGCTTAAATACAGGTGGGTAATGGATGATGATAACAGTGTTAGCTTTACCTTAGGGCAGGAAGCACAGCAAATCTCCGCTAATTCCGTTTATGCTTATGCGAGTAATTATGGAGCTCCAGGCCTGACTACCTTAGCCAATGCCTCTGTTTACAAGAATGCCTCATCTGAAAAAACCGCATCCTCCATTTCATCCTTTTTTCTAAGTGCCAATTACGCTTTTGGTGAACGCTATTACTTAAATATAACGGGGAGAAGAGATGGCTCATCTCGCTTTGGTTCATCTGTTCGCTATGCCAATTTTGGCTCTGTGGGCTTGGGATGGAATATACATAAAGAGACTTTCTTTGGAGAAAACTTCGTGGATGAACTGAAGCTTAGAGGTAGTTATGGTATCAATGGTAACCAGGGAATTGGAGATTTTGAATCCAGAGGTCTTTATAATACTGGTAATGATTATAATGGCATGCCAGGTTACGCTTATTCCCAACAATCCAATCCTTATTTGACTTGGGAGAAGAACAAGCCATTGAATATTGGGCTGGATTTCAGGGTGTTTAAACGCTTGAGCGGTACAGTGGAATATTATAACCGCGTCACTTCAGACTTACTGCTCAATGTGCCAATTTCAGGTACAAATGGTATTACCAGTTATTTGGCAAATATTGGGGAAATGCAAAACAGTGGTTGGGAATTTAGTTTGAGCTCAGTAAATATAGACCAGGCAGAGGGCTTTTTCTGGAGCACGGATTTTAACTTGACTACCAACAAAAACGAAGTACTTAAGCTAAATGAGGATGAAGCTATAGTGGACGGGCAGTATATTCGTAGAGAAGGAGCGGATTTTTACACCTTCTATATGCCAGGTTACGCAGGAGTAGATCCCGAAAATGGAGATGCGCTATGGTACACGGATGCTTCAGAAACAGAAACGACCAATGATTATGGTAATGCTGATCCTTATGAGCAAGGAAGTGCCTCTCCTAAGTTTTTTGCCGGATTGACCAATAATTTGAGTTATAAAGGTTTCAACCTGTCTTTCTTATTCTACCTTAATTATGGCAATAAGGTCTATGATTATTGGGGGCGCTATGTAGCCAGTGATGGAAGTGCCCAATTGAATGACCGGGGTAATATGAGCCGAAAGATTTATGAAAGAAGATGGCAGGAACCAGGAGATATTACGGATGTTCCTAAAGTCGTATGGGGAAATACCCAGTCTGGTAGTTCCAGTCAACATTCATCCCGTTTCTTATATGATGGAACTTACTTGAGATTGAGGGATATAACCTTGTCTTATAACCTTCCCAATACACTTTTGAGCAGGTTGAAAATCAGTAATGCCAAGATCTACCTTAGAGGGAATAACCTATGGACTTGGGTAAATGACAAAGACCTGGAATCAGATCCAGAAGTGGGTATTGCAGGGATGACGGATTTGCGTATTCCTACTTCCCGGCAATATTTGATAGGTATAGACTTTTCATTTTAAAAAGGCATAATCATGAAGAAAACAACAATATATTTTCTTGCAGGAGCATTGGTTATGGGAAGTCTGACTTCCTGTAGCGAAAAGTTTCTTGAAATTGATCCAGAACAAAGTGTAGCAACCAATAATGCCATCACAGATGTAAATACCTTACAGACAGCTTTGAACGGTACTTATAGTAAACTTCAGGGAAGTGGCTATTATGGACGTTCTGTCTATGTGATTCCGGAATTGATGGCAGATAATCTTTATTTGAGCTTACGAAATACAGGTAGATATTTGGACTACCATAATTTTATCGTGCGGGAGCAGGATAGCTATGCCGAGGACCTGTGGAATACAGCTTATGAGGTGGTGATCAATGCAACCAGGGCCATCCAAGGTGGAGAGGCATTGATGCTCAATGGTGCTCAGCAGGAGGAAGCCAACCAAATGATAGGGGAGGCTTATACATTAAGGGCTTTGGCTCATTTTGATTTAACGCGCTTTTTTGCACAGCCTTTTAATTTTTCAGCAGGGGCAGGCCATGCTGGAATTCCAGTTATTGAATCTATCGGTGATGATCCGATTTCGCCTTCCAGAAATACGGTGAAAGAGGGTTTCGATCTGATCATTAGTGATTTGAATAAGGCCATTGAACTGATGAGCAAAGCAAGCGCTAACGGGACGCTGTCCAGCAATGCAGCAAAAGCATTATTGGCCAGGGCATACCTTTATACCGAACAATACGATTTGGCTGCAGATATGGCCACTGAGGTGATCGAAAGCGGTGACTATGGCTTATTGGATGCGGAGAATTATAGCGCTATATGGTCAGAGGATTACAATGCGGAAGTTATTTTCGAAATTGTCAATACCATAGCGGACAATGCGGGAACCAATGGCCTGGGACATTTCTTTGATGAGGCAGGTTATGCGGACGCTTTGGTTACGGAGGGCCTTTATGGAATATATTCAGATTCGGATGTAAGAAAGTCCGCAATTGAAAGAAAGCCAAAGAGCGGAGCGGAAGATGATGCACTATTTGTGATGAAATTTCCTCAGGGAGCCTTGCAGGATGATGATGTCAAAATATTAAGGATTGCTGAAGTGTACCTGATCAGGGCCGAGGCATATGCTCAATCTGGTCAGCCAATAATGGCCTTAGAAGATTTAAATACCATAGTGCTGTCCAGAGATCCGGAAGCCGATCCAGTGGTAGCAAGCGGAGATGCATTATTGCTTAGGATATTGGATGAAAGAAGAAAAGAGTTGGCTTTTGAAGGACACCGTTTGTTTGATTTGAACAGAAATAAAATGAACGTGAATATAGATCAAGGTGTAGCGGTGATAGAGGAAAGCTATCCCAATGATCGCTTTATTTTGCCGATTCCATTATCAGAGTTAAATGCGAATCCAAATATAGCGCCTCAAAATCCAGACTATTAACCCTTATATAATGTGTACAGCCGAGGGAAGTCAATGATTTCTCTTGGCTGTTTTTATCAAGGTATCTGCTATGAAAAAAGCAATGATAAGAATAATCCCCCAACTCTTTTTGGGCGTGATGCTCCTCGTAAGCAGTTGTGGAGGTCATCAAGGCGGTTTTGTTGCTCAGGGTAATGAGAAAGCAAAAAAACTGGATAGCCTGTTCAATTATTTGTATGAGCATCGATTGTTTAATGGTGCTGTAGCGGTAGTTGATAGGGGAGATATTATATTCCGTAAAGGGTATGGATTAGCTAATCTGGAAGATAATACGCGTTTTAGTCCACATACAGCCATGGAAGTAGCTTCTGTTTCCAAGCAGTTTACCGCTGCGGCATTGCTGCATTTGGAACAAGAGGGGAAATTGTCCTTGAATGAGGATATTCGCAACTATTTACCAAAAGGTTTTCCTTATGAAGGGGTGAAAATCAAACATTTGCTCAGTCACACGGGAGGATTGCCAGATTATACGGCTTATTTTATAGAAAACTGGCCAGTTGATCAAATGGCCAATAATAAGGATATTTTGGCTTATTTTTTAGAATTCAAGCCAAAGCCTATGTTTAAGCCGGGAACGGATTATTCCTATAGCAATACCGGTTATGTAATGCTGGCAGAAATAGTTGAAGCCGCCTCTGGACAGGCTTTGGATGGGTATTTAGAAGAAAACCTTTTCCGGCCGTTTGGATTAAAGCAAGCAAACTTTTATCAGCGCTCAGAAATTTATGATATGGAAGGTTACGCGCCATCATTTATGTGGTCAAAGGATTCCTGTGCTTATATAAGACCTGAATATATGCCGGGAAAATCGTATTATTATTTTTTGAGTGATCGATTAGGGCCAGGTAGATTGTCTTTGAGTATAGAGGATTTACTCCGCTGGGATCAGTTATTGTATACCAATGCGTTTTTGGAAGAAGATCGTAAACAAGCTATGTTTAGGCCTGTAGACTTTGAAGGAGTGGAGACGGATTACGGCTATGGTTTTCACAACTATTCAGATGAGGAAGTGGGGGATGTAAGTTATCATACGGGAAGTTGGGCAGGCAATCTAAGTTATATCAAGCGGTTTAGGGACATAAAAAGTACGGTTGTTTTGCTTAACAATACCCATCATGGTGCTTATATAAAGGAAATCAGGGAAGCTGTGGATGCCATAACCATTGGCCGGGATCCTGCTCCTATTTTGCCTGATTTAAAAGAAAAATATGACAAGCTTTCCTGTGAACCTGGATTTGACCTCAATACTTGGTTGAAAGGAGTAGATAAAGATCATTATTCTTATGCTGATAAGGATCTTCAAGCGATAAAACAAAATCTTCATCAATAGGAAATTGCAATGAGACCAATGAAAAAATATGGCCTTTTGGCTGGTATTACCTTTGTGCTGTATTCGTGCAGTGAGAAAGTAGCCAATAAAGAAAAAGCCCCACAACCTCATTCGACGGCCATTGAAAAGGCCATTTTAGAAGAAACGGACAATTTTTACTATATCGATTTTGAGCAGTATCCTGAAATGGACAGCAACTTGCCAATTGGTGTGTTCGATTCAGGAACTGGTGGTTTGACCGTATTGGATGCGCTTGTACAGTTTGATGAACACCAAAATGGAAATCAGCAGCAGGGCAAGGATGGGAAACCGGACTTTGAGGGAGAAAAATTTATTTACCTTGCCGATCAGGCTAACATGCCATATGGCAACTATTCAAGTGAAGATAAAACGGATCTTTTGGTAGAACATATCATCAAGGATACCCAATTTATGCTTTCCAATAAATATTATGAAAGCAAAAGCGCTACTGAATTTGCTATTAACAAAAGCCCCATCAAAACGCTTGTTATTGCATGTAATACAGCTACGGCCTATGGTAAAGAATTAATTGATTCCTTTATTCAAAAATCGGGAATTGAGTTATATGTAATTGGAGTGATTGACGCAGGGGCGAGAGGGGCTTTACAGGAATTGAGTAAAGATGAAGATGGTGCTATAGGCGTGATGGCAACTGTTGGTACGGTAGCTTCAAAGGGATATGAAAACACCATTATGCGGATCAAAGATGAACTTGCATATACGGGCAATATCCAAGTCTATAATCAAGGTGGTCACGGTATTGCAGAAGTGGTGGATGAAGAGCCTGATTTTATAGATAGAGATGCCGCATCGCCCCGGAAAAATTACCGTGGTCCATCTTTGGAAAGTGCGGAATTTCCTATAGATAAGACCTTGATGGATATCTATAATTTTGATTTTGACCATTCCAAGATGCTTTGCGATTCCAGGAATACAGATGATTGTCAAGTACTTCAAATCAATGATTCCGAGAATTATGTTCGATACCACTTGGTCTCTTTGATGGAACAAATCAGAAAGGATCCTAAAGCATTACCTTTAAAAGCAATTGTATTGGGCTGTACACATTATCCTTACCTGACTTCCGATATCGATATGGTCCTGGATGAACTTTATGAGTACCAAAAGAATGGGAAATACATCTATAGAGAATTTATGGAAAAGGATGTGGCTATCATCGATCCTTCTATCAATGTGGCAAAGGAACTTTATGCTTACTTGTCCGAAAAGAAGCTTTTTAATCCCAAAGGAAGCATAAAGGACAGTGAGTTTTATATCAGTGTTCCCAATCAAGATAATGCAAAGGTGAAGATCGATGAAAATGGCCGCTTTCCTTATGCTTACAAGTATGGTAGAAATGAAGGGGAGATCCAAGAATATGTGAAAGTAGTGCCATTCTCTTCGGAGAATATTCCAGCAGAAACAATAGAGCGGCTTTCTAGTTCCATTCCATCGACTTTTTCACTTATCCCTGCCTTGGCAAACACTCCAAAATTGACAGGCAATGAAAGCAACTGAAATGAAACAAGAGCAAGTTCCCTTTAGGGTTTATTGGATTGGCCTTTGTTTATTATGGTGCTTTTCATGTCAGCCAAAGGTAAAAGTGGACTTGCTGATTACTGGAGCTAAGGTATTTGATGGTACTGGTTCTCCAGCTAAAGTTTTGGAGGTGGGCCTTACGGATGATCGGATAAGTTATGTGGGAGAAAGCGGTGAGCGTAAGGTAGAGCCAAAAGAAGTTATAAATGCGGAAGGGCTTTATTTGGCACCTGGTTTCATAGATCCACATACCCATGTGGATAGGGAATTGTCTGATCCAGAACAAAAAGGAAATATTAGGTACTTAAAACAGGGCGTGACTACTGTGTTTGCTGGAAATGATGGAAGCAGTCCAATGCCCATCAAGAGAAAGCTTGATGAATGGGAACGGGAAGGAATAGGTACCAATGCGGCACTTTTGGTGGGCCATGGTTCGGTGCGACGGGTGGTGATGGGCATGAAGGCTGAGGAGGCCAGTCCTGAAAAGTTGGAAGAGATGAAAAAAGTGGTGGAACAATCCATGAAGGATGGCGCCTTTGGGATTTCAACAGGGCTATTCTATGCACCGGGAAGTTTTGCCAATATGCATGAAGTCATTGAGTTATCTAAAGTAGTCTCGTCCTATGATGGTATTTATGATACTCATATGAGAGATGAAGGCTCTTATAATATTGGCTTGATGAATGCAGTGAAAGAGACAATTGATATAGGAAGGGCGTCTGGAGTGGATGTACACATCTCTCATATTAAATGTCTGGGCACTGACGTTTGGGATAAAAGCCCTGAAGTTATCCAGCTTGTAGAAGATGCCAGAAGGGAGGGGATTAAAGTTACCGCCAATCAATATCCCTATTTGGCATCACGAACTACCTTAAAAGCAGCATTGATTCCAAGGTGGGCAGAAGATGGTGGTTACGAAAATATGGTAGCCAGATTTGATATGCCGAGTCTTCGTGATTCGATTGTTTCGGGAATTGTAGAGAATATCCGTAAGCGGGGCGGTGCTGAATCGCTTATTTTTTCTGCTGCGAAGGATTCTAGCATGGTTGGACTTAGTCTTGGGGATATGGCCAGACAACTGGCATTAAGTTTACCAGAAACGGTGAAAGAAGTGCTCAAAAAGGATGGAGGTATTCAGGTCATTTCCTTTAATATGAAAGAGAGTGATCTCAATCTATTTATGCAACAAAAATGGGTCATGACAGGTTCTGATGGAGGCGCAGGACATCCTAGACAGTTTGGGACTTTTTCGAGGAAGATGCACAAGTATGTGATGGAGGAAAAAGTGATTGATCTGCCTTTTATGATTCACAGCTCTTCAGGTTTGACAGCTACAACTTTTAAAATAAAAGATAGAGGATATATAAAAGAAGGATTCTATGCTGATTTGATTCTTTTCAATCCCTCAAAAGTAAAGGATTTAGCTTCTTTTGAAGCCCCCTATGAAGAAGCCAGTGGAATGGAATATGTGTGGGTAAACGGTGAAATGGCTATCGAAAAAGGAAAATACACAGGAAAACTCGCAGGAAGATCTTTAAGACATGAGCTTTAAGGGGATTAAAACAAAAAAGCCATGAAACAATATCTCATAGCTTTAGTCAATTAACAATAAACCCAAAATAACCTGCTGTAGGAGAAGGACTCGAACCTCCACGGAGTAGTTAGGCAAAACACGAGCTCGATATTTGCTTTATCCCAGATTCTCCACCCTCGAGACAGGAGGGCTTGTCTGCCAATTTCAACACCCTACAGTATAAAAGACCATTTGTCTTTGTTTGATATTTCAAAGGTAGGTAAAGTTGTGTTTTGATGCAAATATTTTAACAAAATAATTTAAAATATGTTTATATGTTAATATTTGTGTTTGTTTTTTGTTGAAATGAAAATTTAGGGTTGTTAAATATTCTTGTACTTAAGTAATTTTTAATTGTTGAATAACATACAAATTGCAGCGTAAGGATGTTAATGGTATTCTTGCTTATTGAATTGTAGAATGATGATTGTTTTGTTTTCCGGATAACATTTATGAAAGGTGTTTTTTATTTACATATTAAGCAGGAAAATTATCTTTTTCTGAATGATTAGTAATACTGCTTTCGCATTTTTTCTGGTAGTTTTAACACCTATAATTAGTTTATAAAAACTTTTGTCTTCAAATCGAAGTGACAAAATTCTTTCAATGCTACTATTCAATAAACCTAAATTAAGCCTGCTAATAAGTTTACTTTTTATAATCAGTATCAAAGGCGTTTGGGCTCAGGTATACCATAAGCCATTTTCAGTAATACCAGCTGTAGAGAGAAAATGGACCAATTTCGAGCTTTCTGCTGTGCGACTTAAAGAGGGGAGTTATTTCAAGCAGATTATGGATCAGCAAACTGATTATCTGTTGAGTTTGGATCCAGAGCGTTTGATCAAAAACGTAATGAATGCGGCCAATATTCCTCATAATGATAAGCTAGATTATGGAGGCTGGCAAAGAGGTGCTGGAAATGGATTCGCCAATTATCTGGCGGCCATCTCTATAGCTTATGCAGCTACGGGAAATAAGGAATTCAAAGAAAGAGCTGATTGGATGGTAGATCAAATAGCTCAGGCACAAGAAAAGGAACAATTGGATGGATATTTTTTTATCAATGGAAACAAAGAGCATGACCCTTATTGGGACCTCATGAGAGCTAGTAATAATGTCAACCTCAGAAATGATGGGGGAGACTTTATGGGCTGGTGGGGAGGCATGGCCAAAAATGCTTTTTATCAGCTTCACCGGGTTTTTGCAGGAGTAAGGGACGCGTATGTGTATACGGATAATGAAAAAGCGAAGAGGGTGTTTCTACAGACCTGTGATTGGATCTGTCTTTGGACCAATCAGGTTTCTTCTGATTCTTCTCTACAAAAAGCTTTAGAAGTAGAACATGGAGGAATAGCTGAACTTTTGGTCGATGCCTATGCCTTTACTGGTCTGGAAAAATATAAATTGGCAGCAGATCGATGGACACATAAAGAAAATCTAGCTACACCATTAGCTGCAGGGAAAGATGTGTTGCCCGGACGTCATGCCAATGTGACCAATCCTAAGTTTTTAGGCTTGATTTGGAACTATGAAATGACTGGTGATAGCAAAAAAGAGCAGGCAGCCGTTCATGCTTGGGAAATTCTCCACAAAAGCCATACGCTTCCCAATGGGGGGCATGGTCTTGCCGAGCATTATGGTGAAGCCGGGAAATTATTGGATCATTTGGGATACAAGTCCACAGAAACCTGCAATACCTATAACCAGCTTAAGTTTACCAGACATCTTTTTAATTTATATGGAGAGGTAAAGTACTTGGATGATTATGAACGGGGACTTTATAACCATATTCTAGGTTCCATAGATCCAGGTTCTGAGGACATAGGTGGCGGAATGTGTTATTTTACAGGTTTGTTGCCAGGCATGTTCAAGGAATATATGGGAGATGATGCCTTTTATTGTTGTTGGGAAACGGGCTTGGAAAACCATGTGAAATATGGTGAAGCTATTTATTTCGCTGGGGAAGATGGCTTGTTGGTAAATCTGTTTATTCCGTCAGCGCTAAAGTGGGAAGAAAAAGGATTAGAAATGGCTCTGGATACACATTTTCCTGAGAATGATACCATTTCCTTAACCATTAACAAGCTTGGAAGTTTTAAAGCTCCGATCAATTTTAGGTATCCTACCTGGGCAAAAGAAGCTAGCCTACTGGTAAACGGAGAAGAACAGGCTGTAATGGCGCAGCCAGGAGAAATAATTCAGATTAGTCATAATTGGGTTGCTGGTGACAAGATTGATCTGGTTATTCCATTAGAGCTAAGGGTTGAGGATTCCAATGATCCCAATGTTTATTCTCTCTTTTATGGGCCGGTATTGCTGGCCGCTGATATGGGTCCAGTGCCTGCAGGTACGAATGTGTATTCAAACTTCTTTGGAGGGCCATCCAATGCTGATTATAACGGAAGCCCAGATTTTCCAACAATAAATTTGTCAGCAGATAATATCAATGAACGGATGGTGAAAAGAGAAGGGAAGTTTGTTTTTGAAGTAATAGGTGATGAGGATGCATATACTTATATCCCCGCTTATAGTGCACACCACAAGAAGTTTTCCATTTATTCAAGGTTTGATAGTGAAAGAGAGCTTAGGGAAAAAAAGAAATATATAGCAGACCGTCTGATTCCAGGAATAGAAGCAACTGAAATAGCCCACGATTATAAAGTTATCGGTCATCAGGATCCTGGTTGGTTCTCGAATAGGCCTCTTAGGCATGTAGGAAGTAATAGTTCGGTGCAATATCGGTTGAATTTGAATCCAGAGGCAGGGCTTAAGCATTATTTGAAATTGAAGTTTTATGGATGGGAGGAAGCATTCCATGGTCATTTTTCAATCTATGTGGATGGTAAGAAGATTGCGGAACAAGGCAGTTTAAAGCGTTTGTCAAAATACAATATCTGGTCAGATCTTTATTACGGTATTCCGCTTGAATTGACTGCTGGGAAGGAGTATATAGAGGTCAAAATGCAAAGTGATGAGGAACATGGATTTTCTTTGTTTGGTTTGGAATTGGTAACTGAAAACTATCTTCAAGACTTCTGTACCATTACAGAAGGGTTAGTAGGAAAACCAATGTCGGTTCCCTTTCTCAAACGGTTGGAAGCAGAGAGTGCTCAGAACAAGGAATTACGTTTTCATGCTTCTGCATCCAATGCTTCCTATTCGAATATTAAGGAATTTGTGCAGTTCAATAACCTGTTCTTTCAGGAAAGTAAGCCTATGACGATTGAATTTCGGTATGCGGCCAACCAAAAATCAAAAGTAGACATAGTGGTCAATGGGGAAACTGTCCCAGTAATTTTGCCTTCTAGTGGAGAAAATGTCACTGATTTTGCTAGCTACTTTATGGATATATCCCTTCAGGAAGGCTTTAATTTTATCCAAGTGAATGTAAAAGATCAAACGATAGGATTGGATTATATTGAATTGAAAGACCAACATAACTATGAAAATGCTCCAGTGGATGATGGCCCCTTTTTCGAAAGGTATGAGGCAGAACTTGCTGAAGTGAACAATGCTTGGATTCCGGAGGATACCTATGAAGTGGCATCCAATGGAAGTTTTGTAGGGAAAATTGACCATATTGACAGCCATGTGATGTTTGAAATAGAAGCAATGGAAGAAGGTATTTATGAGCTAATTGCAGGGTATGGAAACGGTACAGGGAATACTTCGTCTCATCAGGTTTTTGTCAATGGAAAGCAATTTGAAAATTTGGTTTATCCTTCCACTTCAGGATGGAGTGAGTTTTCAACCGCTAAAACAACTGTTGAATTGAAAAAGGGAACCAATCAGATCAAAATTGCCAAAGGTGACAGTTATGCTCAGTTGGACTATATCGATGTGACAGCAGATGAAATGGCTGATTGGGAAGTGGTGTCTGCTTTGTATAATTGTGAGGAAGGTGAGAGATTCACTATTTATCCGAATCTTGCTGGACTTTATTTGAATTTAGAAAGTGTAAAATATTATAAAACATTAGACCATGAAAAGAAAACCTATAGTAAAGGGGATTTTAATTATTTCTGTACTCTACTTAGTAGCTTGCAATAATAAACGGCAGCAAAATGCCGAAACCGACTCTAAAACACCATTGGAGTCCTTTGAAGCAGGTACTTATTCCAATCCATTGGATGTTGAGTTCGGTGATCCATACATACTAAATGACGGTGATGGGAAGTATTATATGTATGGTACTGGAGGAGGAGCAAAAGATGGTTTTGCGGCTTATTCTTCCGATAACCTCGTTGATTGGAAGTTTGAAGGGCAGGTTTATCGTGGGAACACGGAAGACTCTTGGGCCAGCAAATTCTTTTGGGCACCAGAAGTTTATAAAATTGATAGGAAGTATTATATGTTTTTCAGTGCCCAGTGGAAGGTCAATCCTACTAACGAAGAAGAAAATTTTATGATTGGGGTCGCCGTATCCGACAGTCCAACAGGACCTTTTGAAGAAATGTATGACCAGCCGGTCTTTGATCCTGGCTATCCTATCATTGATGCCAATGTCTATCAAGAAGATGGAAGGTACTATCTCTATTATTCCAGGGCTTGTTATAAACATCCTGTGGAAAGTGAAGTCGCCGACTGGGCCAAAGAAAAAGGTTGGTATGATGAGGTGGAGGAAAGCTGGGTATATGGTGTGGAGCTGAAGCCTGACTTTTCTGGCGTGATAGGTGAGCCAGTTTTATGTTTAAGACCACCTTTGACTATGGATGATGATCAAGCGGAGTGGGAGAGCAGATCAGTGACCAAACAGGAAATCAACAGGAGATGGACGGAAGGTTCTGTGATCTTTAAACATGAGGACATTTATTATATTATGTATTCGAGCAACTATTATGCTGGAGAAAATTATGCAGTAGGTTATGCCACCGGACCAAGTCCACTTGGACCATTTACCAAAGCTGCCAATAATCCTGTTTTAGAATTGAATACACATAAGGGGGGTGAAGTGACTGGAACAGGGCATAATAATATTGTTTTTCTGGACAATGGTGAGATGTATTGCGTCTATCATGGAAGAACCAAAGCTTCCGGACAGGATAGGGTAGTTTTCCTAGATAAAATGGAAATCAAAGAGGATGGAACTTTAGTGGTCCATGGCCCAACAACTACTGCTCAGTCATTGCCACTGCAGTAAAAGTAGCAGAACAGGAAAAAGAGAAAAGGGGAAAGAACAAAGATGCTTTTGGTTCTTTCCCCTTTTCTCTTTGCGCTACCTATATTATAGACAAAATATCCCTATTGGATAGGTGCTTTACATCGTTTCCGACTTTTTACTAAAGTCTTTGGGCAGCTCTCCGAATTGTTTTTGGAAGCACTTGGAGAAATAAGAAGGGGAATTAAAGCCCACCCTTTCACTTATTTCTGTAACGGTGTATTGGCCTTCTTGTAACATCTCAGCCGCTTTTTTGAGCCTTACCAGCCGGATATAGCCATTTGGTGTCATTTCTGAAACGCCTTTGATCTTACGTAAGAGACTGGATTGACTCATGCACAAAATTTCCGCCAATTCATTTACGCCAAAAGTTTCATTGCTTAGGTTTTCCAGTATGGCTTCATTGGCTTGGGAAAGGAATTCTTCATCTGCACGTGTATAGGCTATGGTGTCCACATTGACCATGGGCTGATTGGCAAAGGATTTTCTGACCTCATCCCGGTAGTGAAGCAGGTTTTTGACCTGTAAGCTAAGATGGTCAATAGAGAAAGGCTTCTCGATATAGACATCTGCTCCATGTTCCATCCCCTCGATTTTAGACTGCAAGTTATTTTTCGCAGTTAACATGATAAATGGTATATGGCTAAAGTTGATGTCAGATTTTACTTTTGCACACAGCTCAAGACCGTCCATTATAGGCATCATTACATCGCTGATGACCAAGTCGATGGGTTTATTGGCTAATATTTTTAGCGCTTCCTGACCATTGTCAGCCCTGTGCACATGGTATTGGGCTTTTAGTTGGTCATAAATGAATTTTTGCAATTCTTTATTGTCTTCCACGATAAGCAATGAGGCTTTATGGGAACTGGCTTCTTCTTTTATTTCCGACTTCGCCCTTTCTTTTTGTTGCTCAGGAACTGGTTCGTTAAGGTGGATGGTGTTTTCCTGTTTGATGGGGAGTTCCAGCACAAAGGTGTTTAAATGGTTGGGCTGGGCATCCACATAAAGTTTTCCGCTATGCATTTCTGCCAGAGATCTGGCCAGGGGAAGCCCAAGGCCCGTTCCTGCAGTGGTCTTTTTGTTTTCATGCCCATCCAGTTGGAAAAATGGTTCGAATATTTTTTCCTGCTTATCTTCCTCAATAAGTTGTCCATCATTGCTCACACGGATTTGGAATTGTCCCTTGATCGGGGATATGATCGTATCCACCTGAACGATGCTATCAGCATGTTTTATGGCATTAGAAAGGAGGTTGCTAAGGATTTTGGTAAAGGCTTCCTTGTCAATATCCGCAAAAAAGACTTCTTCTTGCTTTACCAAATGGAAATTGATACACTGTTGTTCTGCACTGGTTTTGAAGCGAACAAATATGTCCTCGATAAGCTGGCCTATTTCATTTCTGGTAAAATTCAGCAGGAAACCTTTTTGCTCTGTTTTTCGGAAATCCAGTAATTCATTACTGAGGTCTATCAGCCTATTGGTATTTTTATTCATGATCCAAAGACTCTCCTTAATATCAGCTGGGTAAACTTCCTCTTTTTTGAGAATGCTTTCCAAAGGCCCCTTGATCAAAGTCAGTGGTGTCCGGATCTCATGGGTGATATTGGTGAAAAATTCGATCTTTGACTGGTAAACTTCTTTTTGCTTTTCATCTTCCAGTTTTTTAAATGCTTCGCGCTGCCTTTTAATTATCCTGTTTCTGGAGGCCCTTACGATAAGGAAAATGATAATAGCCGCTAACAGTGCATAAGTTAAATAAGCCCAACCGGTCTTCCAAAACGGAGGTAAAATGGTAATGTGAAGCTGTCCTTCGCGATGGCTCCATTCCCCAAAAATATTAGCAGATTTGACCTTAAGGGTATAATTCCCGGGAGGTAGATAAGAGTAGTTGATACGTTGGTTCTGATTAAGTACAGTCCATTCCTGGTCAAATCCCTCCATTTTATAGGCATAGGGCTTGGCGTCAGAAGCGGTATAACTCAGGGCTGCAAAGTCAAAGCTTAAGGAGGATTGACCATGCGCAAGGGTAATGGCTGAGGTCTTGGTAATGGACTTTTCCAAAACTGATTCTTTTCCTCCAATGCTTACTGGATTATTGAAAATTTGTATGCCCGTGAAAACCACTGGAGGATCATATTCATATGGTTTGAAATCCCTTGGATCAAAAGATATGAACCCATTTAAGCAACCAAAGTAGAGAGTGCCGTCATCAGCCCTATATCCACTTTTATAGTTGAAAGGGTAGGGCATTAGCCCATTGTCTTTGGTAAAGAGCCTATAATCATTTGTCTGTGGGTTAAATTCCATCAGTCCTTTATTGCAGCTCAGCCATAAATGGCCTGATATATCTTCAAGGATTTTATAAACCGTATTACAGGCAAATCCGGTTTCACTGTTATAGACGGAAAAATCATCAGATTTTTCGTTGTACATGCAAAAGCCGCCTCCCTCGGTAGCAATCCACAACCTGTTTTGGCTGTCTTCAAATAGGTTTATTATAGATGGGTGGGGTAAGCTATTGGGGTTTTCAGGATTGGGTAAAAAAGTCTTGGTTTCTCCTGTTTCCGGGTTATACCTGATGAGTCCATCCGCATAGGTGCCCACCCAGATATTTCCATATTTATCTTCTAGGAGATCATAGATGAATTTATGTCCTATTTCTTTGGTGAAGTGAACGCTGTTCTTGTTTTCATCCAGTTGGAAAAGACCTGTCACGGTTCCCAACCATACCTGGTCATTAGTATCTACCAGTAGACTGTGGATTTCATTTTCCTCAGAGGGGTTTTGGTCAGCCTCAAACCTGATGATTTCTACTTGGTTGGTATTTAGGTTGATCTTGTTGAGGCCCACGGCAAAGGTAACAGTCCCCACCCAAAGTTCATCGCCTCTTCTGGCCATACCGTGGATATTATGGTAGGATAGGCTGTTGGGGGCATTTCCTGGAAGGAAGTGGGTGAAGGTGTTGGTTTCTGGGTCATATTTATTGAGGCCGGCGTCCTCTGTGCCGATCCAAATAGTGCTATCATTGCCTTCAATAAACTGTCTCACGCGTTGGCCGCTGATGGTATTTGAATTGGGAATAGGATAGTGCTTTTCAAATTTGGTGGGGTGGTTGGGAAGAAAGTTGACCCCTCCAAAATAGGAGCCTACCCACATTCCTCCTTCCTTATCCCTTTCTATACAATAAACGGCATTATCAGAAATAGAATAAGGGTCATTGAGGTTTTGTCTGAAATTTTTGTATTTCTTTTTTTCTAAATCAAAAATAAATAAACCAGATTCTGAGGCAATCCAAAGTTCATTATTGGAAATTTTATAAAGATCCCTGATTAATAGGTTTTTGCCATTGGTAGCCTTGGTGAGCAAAGGTTCTGCGATTCCACTGCTTTTGTCCATCACCCAAACACCTGCATTTTTTGTTCCCAAAATTAGGCTGGATCCATAGTCTTCGATATGAAGCACCGAAGCTTGTATTACCTCTTCATTATGGAGGGTTTTGATGAATTGGTCCCTCTTGGGCAGGTATTTATAAACGCCCAATCTGGAGCTGCTTATCCATATGTCCCCCTTCTCATCGACATCTACATTGGTGAAATTATTGTCCTCTGGATGGTGTTGGCTGATGTCTCGGTATTGGATCAGCGTGTCTTTTTCTACGGAATATTTGAAAAAACCCTTATTGTTTACGGCAAAAAGCATTTCACCCTCTATGGATTCTTTGATTTCACCTACATTTCCAGATATATATTGCCCATGGTTGGATACCTTATTGAAATAAGTGAATTGTTCGGTGTTGGGATCATAAGTATAAACACCATTTCCAGTACCAACCCAAAGGATGCCCCTGCTGTCCTCAAACAAGCCATAAATGAAATTATTAGCTAGTCCATGGCTTTGTTTTGATTCTGAATTGAACACCTTGAAATTGTGTCCATCGTATCGGTTGAGACCGTTTTTGGTGCCAAACCACATAAAGCCTTGCTGGTCCTGTAAAATAGAAAAAACGGTACTTCCAGATAGGCCATCCTCCATATTGATATGCTCAAAATACCTTTCATGGGTTTGTGCATGAACATAAAAGATGTTCAAAATACTGAGTATAAATAATAGAAGGGATTTGTAATGGGAATGCATTAATTTTCCTTGGGTTTATTTGTATATGCTAAAATACAAAAAAGGCATCATCAGGATATTTTTACTCGTATTAATTGCGATTTTTAACCATAGTTTGAAGGATAATTTTTGTATGCTGACGGAAAAGTTGTATTTAAATGGCCCTTTTCTGTGCCGCATGTGCCCCCTCCCATACGGACACTCATTCCTGGCTAACGACACTTCCCTTTGTTTATATAGTCAACTTTTAGGTGGCGTGAATTGTGGATATTTATGATAATCTAATACCTAGTTATTTTATACAGAACGCCATTTCTTACTCCCCAAACTTTTCCCTTTGATCCCGAATGGAGAGATCATGTGCTTGGAGGCTGCGGAGATCGTTCGCTACAGATCCAGTAATTTAACTTGGACAATGGAAGGATTACCAGATTTTAGGGGACCTGTAAGGAATGATCATGCTATAGCAGTGCCTTCAAAAAGTCAGGAATGATTTTTTTGCTAATTGAAAAAGGTCTATTTAACGATTATATAGTCAGGAAAAAATTCAATGGACTGCTTTGGCTGAAGTATTAGATGGCATAGGAAAGGCCTTCAATGCCCTTTTAAATGGCTTAGCAGGAATTTTTACATTTAATGAAGGATTTGTGATAAGCCTTTGCAGGAGTACTTCATAGATTAGCAGTATCAAAGGACCGGCTAAATAGATTAAGCCTTTGTTCTTTGATGAATTAGTCAAAATTAACGCTTGCTGTATTTATCCATAGGATAGGCTGAATTGACCCAAAATAAATGAAGAACAGAACTTACCCCTTACTCGGGCCTGCTCATTTTCCTTGAGCCAAGTTAAACCTAACTGAAGGGCCAATCATAGCACATCTCAGAATAAAATATTCTCCAAAGAAATCATCTACGAAGGAGAAATAGTCGAATGCAGGTTTTTTGGTGCTTTAGCCTAAAAACCATGGTAACAGGAGCCTTTGCGCTTGCTGTTTTATGTTGGAGTAAAAACCTTAACCCAAAACCTAATTATTAAATGAAAGAAAAATTACTAAGAAATGGCAGTTTGATTTTTATCCTGCTATGTGGTTTGGTATTTTCTGCTTATGCCCAGTCCGGGAAAACAGTAGAAGGTACCGTAATTGAAAAAGAGACTGGGGAGCCTATCCCTGGTGTAAGTATCCTGGAAAGGGGTACATCAAATGGAACCGTCACAGGTGTTGATGGTGAGTTTAAATTAGAATTGCGTACTGACAACCCATCGATCAGGATTTCTTTCATTGGTTTCAAGACCATAGAAACTGAAGTGGGTAACCAAAGCAATTTTGAATTTGAATTGGAAAGTGAACTTGGCGATTTGGAAGAAGTGGTAGTCGTTGGTTACGGTGAACAAAAGAAGGAATCCATTACAGGGGCAGTTTCCAATGTGACCAGTAGGGACATCGAACAGGTACCGACAGCAACTGTATCTGGTGCCTTGGCCGGTAAACTTCCTGGTTTGTCCTTTAGAATGCCTGATGGTCGTCCAGGAGCCGGAGCCAATATCCAGATCAGGAATCTTGGAAATCCGCTTTTCGTAATTGACGGCATCCAAAAGGACCAAGGGCAGTTCAATAACTTGGCCCCTGGTGATATCGAAAGTATCACGATACTTAAAGATGCTTCTGCGGCGGTATACGGTTCCAGGGCTGCCAATGGTGTTGTGGTGGTGACCACTAAGAGAGGTGAGAGAGGAGAAAAGCCATCTATCAATATCAATGGCTACTATGGTATCCAAAACTGGTCAAGGTTCCCTGAGGGAGTGAATGGCTATGAATGGATGCAGGGACGTGCTGAGGCTGATATGAACCAGTTCGGAAGTACCAATATTTCCCAAGATGAATTGGACAAGTGGAAAGCTGGGACAGAATATGGTTACCGTTCATTTGATTGGAGGGACTTTATTATAAAAGGAAATGCCCCACAAAGTAATTTTAGTGCCAGTGTTTCCGGAGGTTCTGAAAGGACCAACTATTACCTGTCACTTACTAGATTTGATCAGAAGTCGGTTTTCAGTGATGAGTTTGAGTTTAATAGAACAAATATCCAGGCCAATATCAATACTGATGTAACTGATCGATTGACCATTGGTATGCAGATCAATGGCCGTTTGGAAAATAGGGAAAACCCAGGTGTACCGGGTGTCGATGATTACTGGCAGCCGCGTTTTGCACTATTCAGAAACCGACCTACTGAGCGTCCATATGCCAATGACAATCCTGATTACCCAGCCAATATCAATAATATTGAAACCAACTGGGCATTGTTAAACTATGACCGAACTGGTTTTTATTCTGATTATTGGAAGAATATTCAAACCAACTTCTCAGCAGAGTATGATATCCCTGTAGAGGGTTTGAAGGCCAAAGGGCTTTATTCTTATTATTTTGCAGATAACTACCGTAATACATTTGAATATACTTATGATGTGTATGATTATCTTCCTGAAACGGATGAGTATATCAGAACCGGTGGCAATGATAACCCTTATAGGGACAGAAACCAACGTAAGATAGAAGAGACTGTAGGGCAATTCCAATTGAACTATGACCGTGTGTTTGCTGACGATCATAAATTGTCTGTGTTGGCCTTGTATGAAAGAATCCAAAGAAGGGATTATAGAAACTTTATCCATTCAGTACCGACTAATAATTATTTGTCATTGGTACAGTTTGCAGATATGGACCAATATGATGACTCTGATTATGAGGAAGCAAGAATTGGTTATGTAGGACGTATCAATTATGAGTACCAAGGAAAATACCTTTTAGAAGTTGCAGCCAGGTATGATGCTTCTTGGAAATTCTCTCCAGAAAACCGTTGGGGATTCTTCCCATCTGTATCGGGTGGTTGGAGAATTAGCCAAGAGCCATTTATGGACAATATTGCTTCCAGCACCAATTTGGATGAGTTGAAGTTGAGAGTTTCTTATGGTGAACTGGGGGATGATAATATTGGGATAGGACCATTTGATTATATTCCGGGATACTCCTATGGTGTTTCCACTGTTATTATCGATGGAGAAAATGTTCAGGGATCAGCCAATAGAGGTAAGCCGATAGATAACCTTTCGTGGTATACCAGTAAGATGTTTGATGTAGGTATTGACTTTTCTTTTGGTGCAGGTAAAATCACTGGTACAGCGGATTATTTCCGTAGAAAAAGAGATGGCCTAAGGGATATAAGGGATGATGTATTCTTGCCACTTGAACTGGGCTATGGGTTGACAGACGAAAACTTAAGTAGTGATGCCAATGTGGCTTTTGACCTTGGTCTAAACTATAACGGTAAGGCAGGTGACTTAACTTATAGAATCGGAGGTACATTTGGCTATGCCAGAAGTAAATTCCTTTCTTCTTATAACCCAGTATTCAGTAGTTCTTGGAATCATTATAGAAATTCAAGAGAAGACCGTTGGAATGGTATCTTCTGGGGCTATGAAATCGTTGGCCAATTCCAGTCTCAAGAGGAAATCAACAATTATCCAATAAACATCGATGGCCAAGGTAATGGTACTTTATTGCCAGGTGATTTGATCTATAAGGATGTGAATGGCGATGGCAAGATTGACGGATATGACGAGCGTCCTATTGGATATAGTCTGGATGGTCCTCCTAGTGTCAATTATGGTTTGAACATGTATTTCAACTATAAGAACTTCGATTTGACCATGGACTTCTCAGGTGGTTCTATGGCATCCTATCTGCAGAACTGGGAAATGAGATGGCCTTACCAAAATGGAGGGAACCTATTGGCCTATATGTATGATGACAGGTGGCGTAGAGAAGATCCTTATGATCTTAACAGCGAGTGGATTCCAGGTTCTAGCCCTGCTTTAAGATTCAATGCAGGTGGCCATAGTAACTATAACAGGAATTCTACCTGGTGGCTGACCAATATCAAATACATAAGAATGAGAACAGCTTCTATCGGCTATACACTTCCTCCAAAGGTATTGAGCAAGCTGAAAATTGAAAGAGCAAGGGTTTATTTTACCACCTATAATTTGTTCTCTATAGATAATGTGCATCAGTTTGGTATAGATCCAGAAGTTAGAGATCCAAATGGTTTGCAGTATCCGCAAAATGTGAACATGAACTTAGGGTTTAACTTGACCTTCTAAAATGAAACTGGACATGAAAAAATACATATATAGCATTTTCGCATGCTTGATTTTATTCACGGCATGTAATGATGAAGAATTCCTTAACCGAGATCCTCAAAATATACTTTTGGAAGATCAGGTCTGGGAGAATGAGGATTTGGTACTGTCTGTTTTGGCAGATTTATATAATAGGCTTCCTGATTACCAGACCATAGAGAGATGGTGGGAGTTTGCCAATTTTGATGAGACTTTTGCTTCCAATGCCGGTGATTACTGGAGACACCAAAATGTAGATTATGGTTATGGTAACTGGGGCATGTGGGATTATGGTTATATCCGTGATATCAACTTGTTTATTGAGAAGGCAGAAAGAGCTGATCAGTTGGATTCAGAAGTTAAGGCACGTTTTATAGCGGAAGCTAAATTTATCCGTGCCATGGTGTACTTTGAGCATGTGAAAAGAATGGGTGGAGTGCCTTTGATCTTGGAATCATTGGAATATGATTTCAGTGGCGACCCTACTTACTTGCAATATGCAAGGGCCAAAGAGCATGAGGTATATGATTATATCATCCAGGAAATGGAGGATATCAAGGGAGACCTGCCTGATGGTGGAACCAGATCAAGAGCTACTGTAGGAGCAGCGCTTGCCCTTGAGTCTAGAGCGGCCTTATATGCAGGTTCCATTGCCAATTATGGCCAGTTGACCCCTAATGTTTCATTGCCAGGTGGTGAAGTGGGAATTCCTGCTAGTATGGCAGATCAGTATTATACCATTTCACTGAATGCATCTGAAGAGTTGATGGGATTGGGAACTTATGAATTGTATCAAAATGATCCAGATCCATCAGAAAACTATGCCAATATTTTCTTGAACAAATCAGCCAATAATGAGGTGATTTTTGCCAAAGATTTCTTGGTTCAGGGTAGAACACATGGTTTTACAATAGATAATATCCCAAGATCATTGAGAGAAGAAAATACTTCAGGTGGAAAGATGAATCCATCTTTGAATTTGGTGCAGTCTTTCGAACTATTGGACAATACATTTGCTCCACTACCTACCACGGACGAGAATGGAGATCCTATTTACTATGAAAACCAATTGGATATTTTCGAAGGAAGAGACCCAAGATTGGCCGGAACAGTGATCCTTCCTGGTGCTAGCTTCAGAGGAAGCCAAGTAGATATCTGGGGTGGCTGGAAAACAACAGACGGTACTTTGATCACTTCAGATCAATTGGGAGGTAGAGGTACCTTGCCAAATGGAGAAAATGCACAGTTGGTAGGTTTTGATGGCCCTATTCCTAACTTGGAATGGTCTGCACAGGGTGGTTTTTACCTTAGAAAATATGTGGATACTTCTGTAGGATCAGGACAGCGTGGTACTGGTAGTGCTGTATGGTGGATCCGTTTCAGATACGCTGAAATCTTATTGAATGCCGCTGAAGCAGCTTTTGAACTGGGAGATAATGCCAAGGCCGCTGCCTATATGAATGAAGTGAGACGAAGAGCAGGCTTCCCTACAGATTTGGCGCCATCAGAAATCGATTTTGATAGAATCGTTCATGAGAGAAAAGTGGAATTGTCTTTTGAAAATCATATCCTTTGGGATTATAAAAGATGGAGATTGGCGCATAGGGTTTGGAATGGTGAGTCGGTTGATTTGACCAATAACCCAGGTGATGCGGAGGCAGTAAGTACTCGTGTATTCGGTTTGAGACCTTATAAGGTGTATGATCCAGGAAGTCCCAATCATGAAAAGTGGGTGT
Organism: Echinicola marina; assembly: GCF_020463795.1. Classification (NCBI taxonomy): domain Bacteria; kingdom Pseudomonadati; phylum Bacteroidota; class Cytophagia; order Cytophagales; family Cyclobacteriaceae; genus Echinicola; species Echinicola marina. The sequence continues at coordinate 3,443,213 of NZ_CP080025.1, forward strand.
TTGAAGAGTTTATACCGACTCCTGTATTCAACCCTCACAGGTTCCGTTTAGGGAATTACTACTCATTTATTGGGGATAATGTTAGGAATGCCAATCCAAAGATTGTTAGAAACCCTAACCAGTAAAAGGACCTTTAAATTATAGAATTCATGAAAAATAGTATCAAATATATAGCTGGGCTCTTTTGTATGACCTTGGGTCTGACATCATGCGAATATGATAACTATGATGAACCAAAGTTGCTTTTTGAAGGTAACTTGGTTTATCAAGGGGAGCCAATAGGCGTTAGCTACAATGACGTTTATTTTGAATTATGGGAAGAAGGTTGGCAAACTTTCGGAAATATAGGCGTATCGGTGGACCAGGACGGTTCTTTTTCGTCTTTGCTTTTCTCTGGTGATTATAAATTGATCATCCCTGCTAGTCAGGGGCCGTTTATGAGTATGACCAATACGGAAACCAATTCCGACACGATTCCTTTGAACTTAAGAGGAAGCCTAGATATGGATATAGAGGTAATGCCTTATTATATGTTGAGAAATGTTAGTATTTCTGGCAATAGCAATACGGTCAATGCTGACTTTTCTTTGGAGCAGATCATTACAGATGAAAACGCCAAAGGAATCAATGAGGTAGTGCTTTACTTAAGCAAGACCACCTTTGTGGATAGTCGTACCAGTATCAGTTCTTCCAGAATTGGAGGAGCTGATATAGCGGATCTAAACAATATCCAACTGAGCACTTCAGTGCCTGATATGACACCAACGCAAGACTATGTGTTTGCAAGAGTAGGGGTGCGCATTGATGGTGTGGAGGATATGTTGTTCTCTTCCGTTCAGAGAATAGATTTCTGATAGTATAGCATCAATCTGATGAAACACGTCATTGCGATCTGACTTGGTAGAGAAGCAATCCCGTCAAATAATGATGAGATTGCTTCCTCTCCTTGGTCGTCGCAATGGCGTTTACAAAACTGAATTTATTTTTAGTAATTGACCCTAAATAAGTAACCTAATGAAATTACCACTACAATCTATTTTTATTCTTTTTCTGATCATCAGTTTGGCCGCTTGTAGCAGCAATGCACAAGAAGCCATTCCTAATACTGATGACAGTGAAACGGATCAAGCTGAAGGTCAATATACCAATCCGGTTTGGGAACCTGTATTGGCTGATCCAACCTTAGTAAAAGCGGGAGATTATTTTTATGCCTATGGCACAGAAGATAACTGGGGAAATGAAGGTGGTTACCACCTGGTGCCAGTGATCAAATCAAAAGACTTAATCCAGTGGGAATTGGTAGGGGATGCCCTTAAAACCAAACCCACTTGGAAATCCGAGGGCGGCATCTGGGCACCAGATGTCAGCAAAGTCGGAGACCAATTTTATATGTATTATTCCTATTCTACTTGGGGAGATGCCAATCCCGGAATAGGCCTGGCGATCGCTGATTCACCTGAAGGCCCTTTTGAGGATTATGGGAAAATTTTTGACTCAAACAGCATAGGGGTAAACAATAGTATAGATCCTTTTTATTATGAAGAAGCCGGGCAAAAGTACCTTTTTTGGGGAAGCTTTAGAGGCCTTTATATGATAAAATTAGCTGAAGATGGTAAGTCCACAGTGGGAGATAAGGTACAGGTAGCTGGGGATCATTTGGAAGCGTCTTATGTCTTTAAGAAGGATAACTTTTACTATTTGTTCGGTTCATATGGATCATGCTGTGAAGGTGCCAACAGCTCTTATCAAGTGTGGGTAGGTAGATCAGATAAGCTGGAAGGCCCTTACTTGGACAAATCAGGAAATAAATTGTTGGATGGTCATAATGGTGAACTGGTCGTAAAAGGTAATTTGGGAAGTACGGGCTTTGCCGGCCCTGGACATAATGCCGAGATCGTGACTGATGCAGCTGGAGATGACTGGTTGGTGTATCATGGTATGCTCAAGAGCAAGCCTAGAACCAATAATGGCACTAATAGGAGAACACTCCTCATTGATAAAATTATCTGGAATAATGGATGGCCAAGTCTATTTAGACAGGAGCCAAGTACCAAGGCAAATGACGGTCCCCAATTTTAGTTTAAATTTAAATAAAACAGTAAATGAACTTTCTGATTAGAGTTTCGATATTTTTCTTTTTGCTTTTCCAAGGTTTTTTTGTTCTGGGGCAGGTGGATGTGGACTTATCCGCATTTAACACCAAAACCGGGGCTAAGGTAATACAAAATCAACAGCATTTGGAGATTTCCTGGCCCCTGGAGGAAGGGAACAGGGCCGCCATTTCCCTTAACCTGAATGAAGGATCCAAACTTCTTGACAAACTTCAAATAAGCAAGCAGGGGGAATCCTATATGATAGCTGAAAAGCTAAACCCCAGTTTTTTATTGACTGTAGGGCAACGGGATCTGAGCAAAGGTAGCGGGTGGAATATCTTTTTTGATAGAACGGCATACAAGGCCCATGATACCTATAAGGTTTCATTACAGACAGAGAAGATCAGGGTAATAAGCCATGGACAGCGCACCATTGTTCAAGTGGATAAAATGCAGGCCGGTAATTTTTCTGGTTGGTTGGAGATCAGCATGTACCATGGAAGTCCGCTGATGAACCTGGCAGCTGTACTCAGCACGCCTGAAGATGCCAAAGCGATTATTTATGATGCTGGATTGGTGAAAAGTGATGCGGCTTGGAATGAGGTTTTTTGGGCAGACACAGAGGGATACCTCCATTCCCAGCAACCAGCAAGTGTGGATATGCCCGCTCAAAACCTGGCCGTAAAATACCGTACGATCATTGGGGAAGGGCAGGAAGGTAGCTTAGCGGTTTTTCCAGCACCTCATCAGTATTTTTATCCTTTGGACAATGCCTATAACCTGAAATACGTTTGGTATGGCAGTAATTACAGGGATATTGAACCCGGTTTTGGCTTAGGAATCCGTCATGATTTGATGGGTGACAGGAGGCATGTTCCTTGGTTCAATGCCCCTCCAAATACAGAACAAAGACTGAACTTTTTTGTCTATCTCAGCAATACCAAGGATGGACAGATATTGGAAGAGGTAAAAGCTTTTACCCATGGTGACCAATACAAGCCAATTGCTGGTTATAGGACCATGGCCAGTCACTTTCATACCGAACATATGGATGATGTGCTTACGCATAAGCCCATTCCTGATATACCAGGACATGTGAAGGCTTTGCGCAGTATGGGGGTCAATATCATGCATTTGGGAGAATATCACTTGGCAGGTAACCCTAGGGATTTAGGACCAAAGCGTTTACCTGAATTACAATTGATGTTTGAGGAATGTGCCAGGCTTTCGGAAGCTGATTTTCTGATGCTTCCCGGGGAAGAACCCAATGTGCATTATGGAGGTCACTGGATGAATATTTTTCCTAAACCGGTCTACTGGATCATGTCCAGAGAGGAAGGAAAGCCATTTGTAGAAGACCATCCTGATTATGGAAAGGTTTACAGAGTGGGCAATAAAGAAGAAATGCTTCAACTACTGGAGGTAGAAAAAGGTCTGGCCTGGACGGCCCATGCAAGGACCAAAGGCTCCACAGGTTTTCCAGATGCGTATAAAGAAGAGGCCTTTTTCCATTCTGACAGGTTCAATGGAGCCGCTTGGAAGGCCATTCCTGCCGACCTTTCCATTCCCAATATGGGCAGAAGGGTCTTGGGTTTAATGGATGATGTGGCCAATTGGGGCGAAAGGAAATATGTGATAGGAGAGGCGGACCTTTTTAAGCTTGAGCCGGATTATGAAATCTATGGCCATATGAACATTAATTACCTTCAACTGGACAAAGTGCCCAAGTTTGAAGAAGGATGGCAACCTGTTTTGGATGCCATGGAGCATGGGAAATTCTTTGTGAGTACCGGTGAGGTCTTGATGCCTGAATTTTCCGTGAATGGCAAAGGAAGTGGTGAAAGCATTCAGTTGAAATCAAATGACAAAGCAACTGTTAAAGTAAAAGCCGAATGGACTTTCCCACTGAACTATGCTGAGATTGTTTCCGGAGATGGGGAGCAGGTATATCGCCAAAGAATTGACTTAAGTGATACCAAAGCTTTTGGGCAGGAGGTCTTTGAGTTTACGGCAGCGCTAAAAGGAAGAAAATGGCTGAGGTTGGAAATTTGGGATATTGCAGCCAATGGGGCCTTTACTCAGCCTGTTTGGATAGAATAAGAGTATTTGAATAAAAATAAGAAACTATGATTGTTAAGATGAAAAATTGGGCACAAATCCTGGTAGGAGTATGTCTTAGCTCTTTAATCGGGTGTCAATCTCTTGATGGGAAACAGATAGAGGAAACCTCCGTCAGTCCGATGAATGCCATCCGGCCACCGGCATATCCCTTGATTACAGTTGATCCCTATTTTAGCGTATGGAGCATGGGGGATGAACTTCATGGAGATGCCACCAGACACTGGACAGGAACAGAAAATGATCTTCAAGGAATCATCAGAGTGGATGGTAAGGCCTATTATTTTTTGGGTGAGCCCGTAACAGAAACCAGGGCGGTTTTACCATTGACTGGAATGAAGGAAACTTGGTCTTACAGCCTCGAAAAGCCAACAGGGCAATGGAAAGAAATCGCTTATCAAGAAAGTAAACAATGGAAATCAACCCGTGGTGCATTTACTAACGGAGATGATAGTCCGGCACCTAATAAGTGGAATACCAAAAATATTTGGGTAAGGAGAAGTTTTGATTTGGAGCGTGTGGATTTTCATGACATCCTATTGAATATCCATCACGATGATAATATAAAGGTGTATTTGAATGGTGTTTTGGCTTATGAAAAAGAGGGTTGGGTATCCAGTCCCTCTACATTTGCTATCAATGAGAAAGCCAAAAAGGCCCTAAAAGAGGGTGAAAATATCATGGCCATCCATTGTGAGAATACTACAGGAGGAGCATTCTTAGATGCTGGTTTGGTTGAAGTCCTTCCTCCAGCTGTAGAAATCGCCACTGCTAAGCAGACCCACGCAGAGGTGAGGGCCACCCAAACCCATTATACATTTGACTGTGGAGAAGTGGCGCTTGAAGTAAACTTCACTGCACCAATGCTTCCTGATAATCTGGAAGTAATGACCAGACCGGCCAACTATGTCAGCTTTGAGGTACAATCAAAAGACGGGGCAGAACATGATGTGCAGGTTTATTTCAGTGCCGCTGGAAACATGGCTGTAAATACCCTGGACCAAGAAGTTGCTTGGGAAAGACCGGAAGTTGCTGGACTGCAAGTGATGAAGTTGGGAACAAGCACCCAGCCTGTATTGAAGAAGAAAGGGGATAATATCAGGATCGACTGGGGATACCTGTATCTGGCTGCCAATGATCAGGAGAATACTACTTCCAAAATTGGTGTGAATACAGCATCCATTACTGAGTTTGTCAAAAATGGAGAGTTGAGTGGCGAAGATGCCACTGACAATCCGCTGGCATTGAACCATAAAATGATAACGCAAGCAGTTGCTTTTGATTATGGAAAAGTAGGAAGCACGGCAAAGGAGAATTTTGTGACCTTGGCTTATGATGACCTATATGCAGTTCAGTTTTTTAAGGAAAACCTGAAGGCTTGGTGGAAGAAATACGGCATGAGCACTGAAGAAATGCTTCAGGCTGCCCAGACTGATTATAGTAAATTGATAAAAGCCAGCGAAGATTTTGATCAAGAATTGTATCAGGATGCTTTGCAGGCTGGTGGAGCAGATTATGCAGCTATTTGTGCCTTGGTTTACCGTCAGGCTGTTTCTGCCCATAAGACAGTAGAAGGACCCAATGGAGAGCTTTTCTTCTTTTCAAAAGAAAACTTCAGCAATGGATCCATTGGTACAGTAGATGTTACTTATCCATCAGCGCCATTGTTTTTGATCTATAACCCGGACCTTCTGAAGGGCATGTTGGAGCCTATTTACTATTACAGTGAAAGTGGAAAATGGGCCAAGCCTTTCCCCGCACATGATGTAGGAACCTATCCTTTGGCCAATGGACAGACTTATGGAGAAGATATGCCTGTGGAAGAAGCGGGTAATATGTTACTCTTGACAGGGGCAATAGCCAAAGTGGAAGGGAATGCTGATTATGCTTCCAAGCACTGGGATATGATGACCACTTGGGTGGAATATCTGGCCAATGAGGGATTTGATCCAGCGAACCAACTTTGTACGGATGATTTTGCCGGACACTTGGCGCATAATGCGAATCTATCTGTAAAAGCCATCTTGGCCATTGCTGCTTATGGGCAGATGGCAGAGAGCTTGGGTAAGCCAGAAGTCGCTGAAAAGTATACAGCTATGGCCAAGGATTTTGCGCAGAAATGGATGGAGAAAGCTGAAGACGGAGATCATTATAGCTTGACCTTTGACAAGAAAGATACTTGGAGTCAAAAATACAATTTGGTTTGGAACAAGCTGTTGGACTTAAATATCTTCCCAGAAGATGTGGCACAAAAGGAAATCGCTTATTATTTGACCAAACAAGAAGACTATGGTTTGCCATTGGACAGTAGGAAGACTTATACCAAATCTGATTGGGTAATGTGGACCGCCACCATGGCTGATGATGAGGCCGATAAAAAAGCCCTTATCGAACCTATGTTTACCTATATCAATGAGACGCCTAATAGGATTCCTGTAAGTGATTGGCATGAAACTACCAATGCAAAATCAGTGGGCTTTAGGGCCAGATCGGTAGTTGGTGGATACTTTATGCCTGTCCTAAAGGAAAAGTTATAACGAAATGATTTTCAAGAAATACACCCTAATAACCAGTGCAGTCCTGCTAACGCTCCTCTTTTCCTGTAAAGGGGAGAAGCAGGTTGCTGTAGATATTAATTGGGTCGACAGGATCGATACCACTGCTACCAATGCACATTATATCAGTAACAGGGCACCACTTAAACCCAGTGCTCTAATAAAGCTTCCGGTTGGAGCTGTACGACCTGAAGGATTTCTAAAGGAGTATTTGATCAGACAGAAAAATGGGCTTACCGGTAATTTGGGAGAGATCAGTGCCTGGTTACAAAAGGAAGATAATGCCTGGCTCAGCAAGGATGGAGAAGGCCAGTGGGGCTGGGAAGAAGTGCCTTATTGGTTAAAGGGCTATGCCAATATTGGCTATTTGTTGGAAGACCAAAAGATGATTGATGAGGCCATGGTTTGGTTGGAAGGCACCATGGAAAGCCAAAGGGAAGATGGTAATTTCGGACCGAGACATTTCGATGGTGATAATCAGGATTTTTGGGCCAATATGATCATGTTGTATTGTCTACAGTCTTACTATGAATACAGTCATGATGAGCGGGTGATTGACCTGATGACCAGGTATTTTAAATTTGAATTGAACGTTCCCGATGAAAATTTTCTCAACGGATATTGGCAAAAGTTAAGAGGTGGAGATAACCTTCACAGTGTCTATTGGCTGTACAATAGAACCGGAGATCAATTTCTGTTAGAATTGGCCGAAAAGATCCACCGAAATACATCTGACTGGATAGGTAGGCAGCATGATCTCAAGGATATCCATAATTATTATGAAGTAAGGGATGGAGAAGAGGTGCCTGATTGGTACAGAGACCAGATTGACTGGCATAATGTAAATCATGCCCAAGCCTTCAGAGAACCAGCTCAGTATGCCTTGCTTTCCCATGATGAGCAACATACGGCGGCTACTTATGAGAATTTTAATATCATTAGGGAACATTTTGGACAAGTTCCTGGAGGGATGTTTGGGAGTGATGAAAATGCTAGACCTGGTTATGCTGATCCGAGACAAGGTATTGAGACATGTGGTATAGTAGAGCAGATGAATTCAGATGAACACTTGTTGAGAATCACAGGAGATCCATTTTGGGCAGATCATGCGGAAGAAATTGCTTATAATATCTACCCCGCTGCTGTAATGCCTGATTTCAAATCTTTGCATTATATTACTTCTCCCAATATGGTGTTATTGGATGCTGAAAACCATGCCCCAGGCATTGCCAATTCAGGACCTTTTCTGATGATGAACCCCTTTAGTTCCAGGTGTTGTCAGCATAATCATTCCCAAGGATGGCCCTATTTCATAGAAAACCTATGGATGGCTACACCAGATAATGGCTTGGTAGCAGCTATTTATGGCCCAAGTAATGTGACAGCTAAGGTAGGATTAGAAGGCAATGAAGTGACTATCCATGAAAGTACGCATTATCCATTTGAGGAAGATTTGAATTTTACAATTGAAACAGCAGTAGCGGTTGTATTTCCGCTTTACTTGAGAATACCTGAATGGACGCAAAAGGCTGAAATCTTTATCAATGGAGAGTTAGTAAAATCTGAAATTTCTAATTCTGGTTATGTCAAGATAGAGCGCGAGTGGCATTCCAAGGATCAAGTAAAGCTAACCTTGCCCATGGAGATTAGGGTGGATACTTGGGAGAAAAACAGCAATAGCTTTAGTGTGAACCGTGGCCCTTTGACCTATTCATTAAAGATAGGCGAAGATTATATTAAAAGGGACAGTGAAGAAACCGCTATTTGGGATTCCAAATGGCAAGAGGGTGCAGACACCAAGAAATGGCCTTCTTGGGAAGTCCATCCAACGACGGATTGGAATTATAGTTTGGTCTTGGACAAGGATAATCCTGCGGCCTCGCTTACTGTCGAGGAGAAAGAATGGCCGGCATCTGATTTTCCTTTTACCCCGGAAAGTGTCCCAGTGCTGATCAAAGCAAAGGGAAAGCAAATTCCTGAATGGCAGCTAGGCCAATATGGCTTGGTGGGAGAATTGAAGGATTTGCCTAAAACTACAGAGGCTCCCGCAGTGGATGTTGAGCTGATTCCAATGGGAGCAGCCAGATTGCGTATCAGTGCTTTTCCCGAGTTAAAAGAATAGTCAAATAAGAAGAGCCTGGGTGAAAAACCTTTCCAAAGGTTCAACCTTTGGAAAGGTTTATAGAAGCCTTCCAGCTCATATTTTCAAGACATGAAATCATAATTATCAAACTTAAAATAAACCAAAACACAAAATGAAAAAAACAATCTTACTGGGAGCGGGTTTACTTTTGGCCCAATCTTTTGCTTGGGCCCAAAATGGTGCCTGGGAGCCTGCCGAGGGGAAGATCATGACAGCGTGGGCAGAGCAAGTAGATCCTGAAAATGTCCATCAAGAGTACCCAAGACCACAAATGGTAAGGGAAGATAACTGGCAAAACCTGAATGGGCTTTGGCAGTATGAAATCCAAGCAAAAGGTGGAAGTGCTCCATCTTCTTTTGAAGGAGAAATCTTGGTGCCTTTTGCTGTTGAGTCAGCACTTTCTGGTGTAGGAAAAACAGTTGGAAAAGACCAGGAATTATGGTACAAAACCACCTTTGATGCCAAAAAATCCAGCAATGAAAAGGTGCTGCTGCACTTCGGAGCGGTAGATTGGGAAACAGAGGTTTTTGTAAACGGAAAATCTGTAGGGGTTCATCAAGGTGGTTTTACGCCTTTCTCTTTTGACATCACCGACGCCCTTAAGGGAAGAAGGAACAATGAATTGGTGGTAAGGGTTTGGGATCCAACTGATGAGGGACCTCAGCCAAGAGGCAAGCAGGTGAATAATCCACACGGAATTTGGTATACACCTGTAACCGGTATATGGCAGACTGTTTGGACAGAAAATGTTCCTAGCAGCCATATTGTTTCCACTAAAAATACTCCAGATGTAGACGCGGGGACTTTGACGGTAGAGACTGAAGTTGCTGGTGCCCAAGCTGGACAAATGGTAAAAGTGAAAGCCTTGGCCAATGGCGCAGTGGTAGCAGAGAAAGAAGTGGCCGTTGGTGACGCAGCTGTATTATCAATTAATGATGCCAAGCTTTGGGAACCAGGAAATCCTTTCCTTTATGACCTTGAAGTAAGCTTGGTGAAAGGAAACAAGGTGATCGATGCGATTGATGGCTATGCTGCCATGAGAAAAATCAGCATGGAATTGGGAGAAGACGGTATTCAAAGAATGCTCTTGAATGACAAGTTTGTTTTCCAATATGGTCCACTGGATCAAGGATGGTGGCCTGACGGCCTTTATACTGCACCAAATGAAGAAGCTTTGGTGTTTGATATCGCTAAGACCCAGGAAATGGGCTTCAATATGATCCGTAAGCACGTGAAAGTAGAGCCAGCTAGGTGGTATTATCACTGTGACAAAATGGGTATGTTGGTATGGCAGGATATGCCAAGCGGTGACCATGGAAACAGATGGAACCCAAGACCAGGTGTGGCTGGTGTAGGTACCGAAAGGCAACGTACTGCTGAATCTGAGGCCATTTATAGAAAAGAGTGGAAAGATATTATTGATGCCAATTATAACTTCCCATCTATCGTGGTTTGGGTACCGTTTAATGAGGCTTGGGGTCAGTTTAAGACTGAAGAAATTGTAAAGTGGACCGTGGCTTATGATGAAAGCCGCTTGATCAATGGTGCCAGTGGTGGTAACTTCTTCCCTGTTGGTCAGATCATTGATTTGCACAACTATCCAGATCCAGCTATGCCAAGTCCAAGGTTATTTGGTAAGGACATGGTCCTTACTTTAGGTGAATTTGGTGGGCTAGGACTTCCTGTAGATGGCCATACTTGGCAAGAAAAAGACAACTGGGGTTATCAAAGCTTTAAGTCTGTCGGTGAATTGGAAAACAGGTATGAGAAATTAATGGATGATTTGGTGAAATTGATCCCTATGGGACTTTCTGCGGCGGTTTATACACAAACCACTGATGTGGAAGTAGAGACCAATGGACTAATGACCTATGATAGAAAGGTGATTAAACTGACACCAGATTTCCTTAAAAAAGTACATGAAAAACTGTACGAAGCAAAATAAAGTTTAGGATTAGTAGCATCTGCAATTAGTAATAGGGATTATTATTAGATAATGCAGATAAATAGGAAAACCGGGCTGAATCAATAGATTTGCCCGGCTTTTTTGTTTTTATTCTTCGCTGCAAATTGGCCTTAACCATTCAAGACTTTCATTACCAATGGGGGAGCCAGCAGGGGCGGGAAGCGGATCAAGCACCTGGACTTTTTCTTTGGGTGCTTTGTGCATTTGAGCTACAATAGCCTCACAATATTCATAATGGGCCCTTTGTGAGCTATTGGTAAGTGAAGCACTCATTTTTTGGATTAATTTTTCTATTTCAAAATATGCAATACTTCTGGCCTGAGCACTTGCGGCATTGTCCTGGGATAGTTGGATTAATTTCTGCAATAATAATTTTTCGGTCATCCTTTTTATTTCCCCTTCGTAACTGACTTCTCCTGAAAGGCCATCCAAATAATTGATGAGCTGTTCTATTAACCCCTCTAATCCGGGCAGGGAATTGTCCATGGCATGTTGATTGACCAATCTTGATGCCCTTTGAGGGTTGAACAGAAGAGAAAGGCTGAGATCAGCTGCGACCTGAGGAGCTGCCATTGGGTCAAAGGTGAGGCCTGTTTTACCACTGAAGGTTTCTTGAGGATTGGCCCGGTATCCATAAGGTCTTGGTGGAATCAATTCCAATATTTTTTCAGGGACCTTTAAGTTTTCAGGGGATAGGGTCGCTATAATCGACTCAATGGCCTCTTTCTGTTCTTTGGCTGGCACCGTTACTACTGGTTTTTCCTTATTTCCACGTAACCAATAGGAATAATTGACTCCTGCGATCACTTTGGATACGGCTTCTACTTGGTACCGGTGGAATAGGTACATGGGAACAAAGACTTCCTCTATTGTGGCTAATGGCTCACCCATTTTGATTTTACTCTCATCAAAATCAGCCAAAACCAAAGCCCTTATTTTCATTACCTGGTTTAACTCTTCTACTGCATCTTTTCCATTATCCCATAAATGGGTTGCGGGATGGGCACTTCCTGCGGGTCTGGCATCTTGGTCTGAGAGGAAATCCAAGCCTTCTTTTCTATAATCTTCCACCATTTTTTGGATGGCAGCTTTTTCATTTTGGCCTTCAGGGAATTCGGTATAGGCCATTTGAATGGCTACTTTGTCCCATTCACCAATCCCTTCAGCATAAGCATCAGAGATATCCAGTTTTTTTCCTTTAAGTTTGACACTAGGATGAGGGTAGTCCATTACAGAAGCCCGGTTTTGTGAGCTTGCTATATAATTATGGGGCAAACCCAAAGTGTGTCCCACCTCATGAGCTGCCAATTGGCGCATCCTTGCCAATGCCATGTCCAACATGGCTTCATCTTTTACTTCGCCTGTTTCTAGGTAATTGGCTATAAGTCCTTGGGCAATGAGAAAATCCTGTCTTACCCTTAGGGAGCCAAGGGTGACTTTTCCTTTGATGATTTCACCAGTCCTTGGGTCAGTGATGCCTCCTCCATAGGACCATCCACGAGTAGATCGGTGCACCCACTGGACTAAATTATAGCGGATATCCATGGGGTCTGCATCTTCGGGAAGTAGCTTAACTTGGAAGGCATTGATAAAACCTGCGGATTCAAAAGCTTCAGCCCACCATTGGGTGCCTTCCATCAAGGCTGTACGGATTGGCTCAGGTGTTCCCGGATCGATATAGTAAATAATAGGTTCTTTTACCTCACTGGGGGCTGGGCCTGGGGTTACCTTTTCAAGCCTATGGCGTCGAATATATCTCTTGACGATGGATTCATTGATGGGGCTGGCAAAATCATAAAAACTTACCTGATTTACACCAGCTCTGGGATCAAATTCCCTAGGAGTATATCCATCATCAGGGAGTTCCACAAATGAGTGGTGCATCCTCAATGTCACCGCATCTGGACTTGGTGTGACACTTCTTAAATAACCACCCGCTTGAGCGCCTGTTAGGGTAATGATGGCCTCTATTTCTGTGTTTTTAGGAAATGCTTTGGTCCTTTCCAAATAAACTGCCGAACGGCTCTTGTCTACTTTATAATTACCTTGGTTATTTCTACTGATTGATTGGGCAGCGTCAATAGCATCTCGAAGGACAAAGTCAGTCACATCCACTAGGTAGTGTTCGTTGGTTTGGGCAGAAAGCTCAAATCCCCAAAGTACAGATTTAGCAAATGATTCTTCGACGGCTTTTTGTTCCATGGGATTATCCGTATTGGCCCGATAATCATAATTGCTCTCAGTCATCAATATTTTATTTCCAGATTTATTGAAACTTACCACATGGGAGCCACCGAGTCTTCCTCTGTCCAAACCAATATCATTTGACCCTAAACCAGCGGCTAAGGAGGGGTAATAGAGGATTTCTTTATCTAGGGCAGTGATTTCAAGATAAATCTTACCACTTGCATCATCCCAGTACAAGGGGTAAAAACCGTCTTGATTGACCATGTTTTCAGTAAAGGAAGAAATCGTTGGCAATGGTTTTTGTTGTGCAGCTAGTTGATTCACCCTAGTGAGAAAGACAAAGAGAGCTATTAGCAGTAGGGTTTTTTCTGGTTTAATCTTCATAGTATTCATTAGTGATGATGTGAAATGGTTAAAAATTTAAGCAGGCCATTTGGGTAGATAGGTGTACCGAAAATAATAATGAAAGGAGCGTTTCCTCTATACTTGTGAATATAATAATATCTGATTATCCGCAATGATGCCAGTAACCTTAAATCCTTTGCTTAAGTGGTCGGGAGTTTGAAGACTGAAGACCGAAGGAGTTGATGTTTTAATTAAAACGAACATTTCGATTCGCTTTTAACTTTTACTGGTGCAATTGCGGATATACATATAATAATAAATAAAAATCAATAATTGACCATGATTAATGGTCTGTACGGCTGTATATTTTTGTAAAAGAACGCTTAGGCTATATGGTTGAAGGTTTATTGAGGGGCTATGGTAGTAGATATCCGAATAGAGGAAAGAAGAGCACTTTTAAATAATAGAATAGTTAACCCTGTATCAGTATTGGTTAGTTTGGTGAAATAGGTTAAGCTAAGATTATTATAAGTTGTATGGTGTAAATTTGTAATATTAAACCTCTTTTTTATGATAAAAAGATATTTGTATTGTTTGATCCTTGGTACTTTACTCAGTCATGGATTGTTTGCTCAGGGTACACTCAAAGACTATAAAAGTGCTGCAGAGGTAAAGAAAGCTTTTTCGAAAGTTTATTATGCGCCCGGTAAGTTTAACTGGATTGATGATAGTCAAGATTTTTGGTATTCCATGAAAACTAAAAACGGTACTGAATATATCAGAGTGAAGCCAGAAAGTACCAGTAAAGGTCCCTTGTTTGATCAGCAAGATTTGAGCGAGAAGTTGAATAAGGAACTGAAAGATACGCTAAAAGCCTTCCATCTGCCTATTAAGGAACTTAAGGTGGCGAATAAAGGGACCTTGCTTGAATTTCAGGTAAAGAGATTTTATTGGAAGTATGATTTGCAAAATGGTGATCTAAAAAAAGGAGATGCCATAAATGAGGAGAATAAGGGCTACTGGGGAAACAGATGGGATGAGCGTAAAGGAGATCCAGTGCAATCACCAGATGGTAGTCAGGAGGCATTTATTAGAGAAAATAATATTTGGGTCAAAGACCTGAAAAATGGTGAGCTGACCCAACTGAGTTTTGATGGCTCTCCTGGAGAGTTTTATGCAGCATCACTTAAATGGTCACCAGATGGAGAAAAATTAGCCACTTATAAAGTGCGACCTGCACCTGTACGAAAATTAACTTTGATATCTTCTGCTCCTGTAGGACAGCTACAGCCCTCCATAGAAACAAGAGATTATGTAAAACCGGGGGATGCCCTGCCTGTTAAGCAGCCTGTTTTGATTCATGTGGAATCTCAACAGTGCTTGCCTATAAAAACAGATCTAATAGATCATCAGTTTTCCCTTTCAGGCATCAGATGGCGTGAAGATAGCCGGGCATTTACTTTTGAATACAATCAAAGGGGACACCAAGTGTATAGGGTGTTGGAGGTTAATGCTGAGGATGCTTCTATCAGGACCTTAATTGAGGAAAGAAGTGAGACCTTTATCCATTATAGTGGGAAGAAATTTCGCAAGGATCTTGCAGACGGGAAGGAAATTATTTGGGCTTCAGAACGTGATGGTTGGAATCATTTGTATTTGTATGATGGGGAAACTGGGAAGGTTAAAAGACAAATTACCAAAGGATCTTGGGTGGTCAGAGAGGTGCTGCATATAGATGAAGAAGCGCGGAAGATATTCTTTTTGGCCAGTGGTTTAAAAAATGGGGAAGATCCCTATCATCTTCACCTGTGCAGCATCAGTTTGGACAAAGATGATTTTAGGCAGTTGAGCCAGGAAAAGGCCAATCACCAGATAAGCCTTTCTCCTGATAAAAAGTATTTTGTCGATCATTATTCCCGCCAGGATATGCCTGCAGTTACTGTACTCAAAAGCTTAGAGAGTGGAGATAAGGTCATGGATTTGGAAAAAGCTGATATCAGCGAAATTGAAAAAGAAGGATGGAAAGCCCCCGAGATTTTTTCTGCCAAGGGAAGGGATGGGAAAACGGATATCTGGGGATTGATTATCAAACCAAGAAATTTTGATCCTAAAAAGTCCTATCCAGTAATCGAGTATATCTATGCGGGTCCGCATGACTCTTTTGTGCCCAAATCATTTGCCCCCAATTATCGTGGTTTGAATGAATTGGCTGAATTGGGTTTTATAGTAGTTCAAATAGATGGAATGGGTACTTCCAATCGTTCCAAAGCCTTCCATGATGTTTGCTGGAAGAATCTGAAGGATGCGGGCTTTCCAGATAGGAAACTATGGTTGAAGGCAGCAGCTAAGAGCCGGCCTTATATGGATTTGGAAAGGGTGGGGATTTTTGGGACCTCTGCTGGAGGTCAAAGCTCAACCGGAGCCTTATTATTCCATCCGGAATTTTATAAAGTGGCTGTTTCTTCCTGTGGTTGCCATGACAACCGGATGGATAAAATCTGGTGGAATGAGCAATGGATGGGCTATCCAATAGGAGAGCATTATGCAGCATGTTCCAATGTGGTCAATGCAGGTAATTTGGAAGGAAAACTACTCTTGATTGTCGGAGAAATGGATGATAATGTAGATCCTTCGTCCACTTATCAATTGGTAGATGAATTGATTAAAAATGATAAGGATTTTGAGTTTTTGATGGTGCCTGGTATGGGACATAGCTCAGGAGGAAGTTATGGAGAGCATAAGCGAAGGGACTTTTTTGTAGAACATCTACTTGGGGTTGAACCACCAGCTTGGAGTAGTTTTTAATTAAATCAATTTTGGAATTACTATACCTGAATTACTGGTGAATTCAGGGAATGGAGATGAATTTTAGAACAGGCTATGCTAGTGTATGGCCTGTTTTTTTGCGAATCTGTTCTACGATGAAATGAGCCTAGCAATACAAAAGGCAATTAAAATCATGTACATTGATTTCTCTGATAGTCTTAATTGTGTATTTTTTGTATATTTATTGCGTTAATAAATAAAATATTTCAATAAGATTGACCAGTTGATTAATTAATATTGGGAATATAATTGATGGCTTTTTTATAAATCAAAATATTAAATAAATGAGGCTTCTAATCCAGAATAACTATGATTTGCTATCGAAGTGGGTAGCAAATTATATTGCAGACAAAATCAATGCGCATCAAAAAAAGCATAGCAGACCATTTGTGCTAGGTTTGCCTACAGGATCTTCTCCGATCGGTACATATAAGGAACTGGCAGCATTGAACAAGAGTGGTAAGCTTAGCTTCAAAAATGTCATTACTTTCAATATGGACGAATATGTAGCATTGGAAGAGACTCATCCTGAAAGTTATCATTCCTTTATGTTCAAGCATTTCTTTGATCATATTGATATTCCTAAGGAGAACATTAATATTTTGGATGGTAATGCGGAAGATTTAAGCTTGGAATGTGAAAAATATGAAGCGAAGATCAAAGAAGTAGGAGGGATTGATTTGTTCTTGGGTGGAATAGGAACTGATGGGCATATCGCCTTTAATGAACCCGGCTCCTCACTGTCTTCCAGAACGAGGGTAAAAACGCTGAACACAGAAACCAGAATGGTCAATTCAAGATTTTTTGAAAATGATATCAATAAGGTGCCGAAGTTAGCCCTGACGGTGGGAGTGGGGACTGTAATGGATGCAAAGGAAGTAGTGGTGATCGTGAGTGGACATCAAAAAGCCCGGGCATTGCATAAGGCTGTAGAGGGAGGCGTTTCCCATATGTGGACCTTAAGTGCTTTGCAGTTGCATAATAAATCCATGATTGTATGTGATGAGGAAGCAACTATAGACTTGAAAGTGGGGACTTATAAATACTTCAAGGATATAGAAAAACATAATATTGAACCTACCAAGGATAAGGAAACTGATCAGTATTTGTATTAATAGTTAACTTAGTGTGTTTCCCTATATGCTGCTTCATCTATAATAATTAAGTGGCTGATACACTTTTTGTCATTGGTACGATAGGAGAAATCTCTTGATTTTTCACTTCCAGAAATCAATCATTTGAGATTCTTCCTATCGCCAAAATGACACAAAAATCAGGTTAACCAGAAAGCTATTTTTTGTTTCAAGTAATTGATCTTTTTAGTCCTTTAAAAATTCCCACTGGGTTTTATGGTTTTTGGATAATGTCTCGTTTTTCATCCTGGCCCTGATGAGTTCCACTGGGATGGCATTTTGACTGAGAACCTTATCATGAAATTCCTTTTCGCTCATGTTGCCATTATCGACTAATTCTTGTTTTAAAGAGTAGAACTGAAGTCCGCCGACCATATAGGCAATTTGGTACAATGGGCCATAATTCCCTTCAAAGGACCTTCTCACTTCGGCTTCAGCATTGGCATATTCATGGCCTACCTTCTCTACCAAAAAGTCAATACACTGCTGAGGACTCATATTTCCCAAGTGGTAATTTAGGGAAAAAATGATCCTGGCACATCGGTGCATCCTCCAGAATAGCATGCCGATTTTGTCTTCTGTATTTCTAGGGAAATCCTTTTCCCATAGGTTCATTTCCCAATATAAGGCCCATCCTTCCATCCAAAAGGGCGTATAAAACAGTCTCCTGTGTGGCTTGTGTCTTTGCATCATAAAACCTTGCAGGTGATGTCCTGGGATAATTTCATGGTGTACAACGGCACGCGAAAAATGCGGGTTGTTTCCTCTCATGCTCATCATCTTATCTTCATGGCTCATTTCAGCAGTAGGATAGGAGATAAGAATGGTCTCTCCGCCCAAAAAGAAGGGGCTTACCTTTTGTCTTTCTGCTGACATCATTTTGGTTCTCCAAACTTCCTTGGCCAACTCTGGAATGGTAATCAGGTCATGCTTTTCCACATATTCTGTGGCTTCAACCACCATATTAGCTACATCTTCAGGCCACTGTCCAGCAGGAACATAGGTGTTTTTGACATGTTCAAGGGCTGCTTTCCAGTCTTTTTCATAGCCTAGCTCTTCAGATGCTTTGAGCATTTCCTTTTCACACCAGGCAAATTGTTTTTCTGCTTCAGCTATCAATTCTTCAGCAGTATAAGGAATCAGCTCAAATTCCAGCTCTTTCTGTATGGCCTCTGCTCCAATAGGATGACCTATGATGCCACTGCCATCATCTTTGATGCTGGTGTTTTTAAAGTTTTTCTCCAAAAGGTCAGCATAAGCTTTTAGGTTTTTGTCCAGCTTTTCCCAAGGCTGGGCCACCCACCAAGTGAATACTGGGTCATAGCCATTATAAAAATCATACGATTCCTGCAATTCATGTTGAAGGGATCTTACGCTCTTGGCTGCCAAATCTGCTTTTTGCCAACTATCGTAAGGCTCGCTTTTTAGGGCTTCCGATTTTTTGTCGATTGCCTGGCTGGCCGCTGTGAATTGTTCTGCGATGGCCTTGGCATCTGGTTTTGTGGCTCTTCTTCTGTTGACATAAAATGCTTGCAGTTCAGTGCTAAAGTCCAATACCCCGCTGATCTCCTTGAATTTTCCGTGATCTTCTCGATGAAAATAAAGTTGCTTCTCCAAATAGTTCTTAAAGGCCAAGTAATCAATTTTATCATCAGGACTTAATGTACCATAATTGATGGACTCTACTTTTTGAAGCCATTGATGATAAAAGCGATCCATTCTTTGAAAGTACTCTTCACTGAGGTGATTGCTGTATTTCCTGTTCAGGGCAGAACGATCCGCCTGGAAGCTCATAATGGGCTCGTAAAGTGCATTGGCTTTGATCAAAAGAGGGAAAAAGAGCAATGATAGTAATATTAAAGCTTGTTTCATCATGTCAAATAGGCTCAATTAAATTCAAAATATTATTTGTGCTTCAAAAAATTATCCGCTTGCAAAGGTTGTGTTAGGGGTTCAAAAATGTATTATTTTTTCATTGGATAAAAGAATGGATTAGAATTTCTTAGCAATAGTTTAAATTCAAATGTTTTGGCCATACTTTATAGTAATGTGAATCCAGTATTAGCTCAGGGAATATTGTATTACTAATCACTAATTTGGTGCAATATTCTCATTGGTCGGGATACTAACTTTGTCACAAACATAAACTTGAAGACTATGAATTGGAATGGCGTTTTTCCTGCAGTGACTACGAAGTTTCATGCTGATGGCAGCATTGATTATGATACTTTTTTCTTGAATCTTGAGGCACAGCTTGAAGGAGGTGTAAAAGGGGTGATCTTAGGTGGTACACTTGGTGAGTCCAGTGTGTTGGAAGATGAGGAGAAAATTGAATTGACGCAAAGAACTGTTGAAAAGCTGGCTGGCAGGGTGCCTGTGATTTTGAATATAGCAGAGGGTTCAACCGCAAAGGCGATTCAATGGGCTCAGAAAGCAGAAAAGCTGGGGGTGGAAGCCTTGATGTTATTGCCTCCGATGAGATACCCGTCAGATCACAGAGAGACAGTTGCTTATTTCAAAGCCGTAGCAGATGCTACTTCCCTTCCAATCATGATCTATAATAATCCTGTGGATTATAAAACTTATGTCACTTTGGAGATGTTTGAGGAATTGGCTGCATGTGATAATATACAGGCAGTGAAGGAGTCTACACGCGATGTATCCAATGTGACCAGGATGAAAACGAAATTTGGAGATAGGTACAAAATACTTTGTGGCGTAGATACTTTGACCATGGAAAGTGTTTTGATGGGAGCTGATGGACTAGTAGCTGGATTGGTTTGTGCTTTCCCTAAGGAAACTGTCGTGCTATTTGATTTGATCAAAGCAAGGAAAATAGATGAAGCATTAGAAATTTATAGATGGTTCCTTCCTCTCTTGGAATTGGATATTCATCCTAAATTGGTACAATACATTAAGCTGGCCGAGCAAATGGTAGGCTTGGGTACAGAAAATGTACGTGCGCCTAGATTGACTTTGATCGGTGAGGAAAGAGAAAGAATTGAAAAGATAATCCAAACTGGTATAGATAACAGACCAGCACTAGCATCTTTAAAAACAAGCGTATAATGCAAATTGATAAGGTATTAGAACAGTCCGCGCAAGCTTTTACTATTTATAAAAAGACATCCTTGGCAGAGAGAGCCAGCTTCTTAAGAAACATGGCCGCCTCCCTTGGTGAAATAAAAGAGGAGTTGATCCCAATAGCCTGTGAGGAATCGCATTTGCCTGAAGGTAGAATTACAGGGGAATTGGGCAGGACCACGGGACAGATTAATCTTTTTGCAGATTATATTGAAGAGGGGAGTTGGCTTGAGGCGACCATTGACCATGGAAATCCTGAAAGGACTCCAGTAGCTAAGCCGGATCTGCGCAGGTATTTGGTACCCATAGGTCCAGTAGTGGTCTTTGGAGCCAGTAATTTCCCTCTGGCCTTTTCTACCGCTGGAGGAGATACTGTTTCTGCTTTGGCAGCAGGCTGTCCAGTAGTTTATAAAGGTCATCCATCCCATCCCAAAACTTCCCTTTTGGTATATGGAGCCATCAAAAAAGCTTTGGAAAAAGCTGGTTTGCCAACAGCCGTCTTCCAACATGTAGAAGGAGGAATAGCAGAAGGACAGGCCTTGGTGAAACATCCTTTGACCAAGGCAGTAGGCTTTACAGGCTCTTTTAAGGGAGGCAAAGCCTTGTTTGATTTGGCCAACAGCCGTGAGGAGCCTATTCCTGTATATGCAGAAATGGGCAGTACCAATCCGATTTTTGTGACAGAAAAGCCTTTGGATGATTTGGATAAGTTGGCAGCATTATATGCTCAGTCACTTACCATGGGAGTCGGACAATTCTGTACAAATCCTGGGGTGATTTTTATCCCAGAGAAATTTGCTCAAGAATTTGCTTCGGTAGCAGGAGGGAAACTGGCAGAAATTGATGGTCAGACCATGTTGAATGCAGGTATTCAGAAGGCTTATAGTGCAAGTCTATCCGAAATAGAAAAGCTCCATACGGTGATATGGTCTAAAAAAGCAGAACAATCAGATAAAGGTTATCCTGCCCTGGCCCTTACCGATACCCAATCCTGGTTGGAAGATAAAGCCTTGCAAGAAGAGGTTTTTGGACCATTCGGGATAGTGGTTTCCTATAATAGCCCAGAGGAATTGATGGAAGCTGCCCAATCACTTCAGGGGCAATTGACCATTACGCTTTGGGCTGATAAATCGGAACTTGAGCTTAAGGAGGATTTGATCAGTGCATTGCAGGAAAAATGCGGTAGACTGTTGTTTGGGGGTGTCCCAACAGGGGTGGAAGTAGGCCATGCCATGCAACATGGAGGTCCTTTCCCCTCGACTACCGATAGCAGAACTACTTCTGTAGGCGTTTATGCCATCAAGCGATTTGTAAGGCCATTGGCTTTACAGAATTGCCCGGATGAATTGCTTCCGGCAGCTTTAAAAGAAGCCAATCCATTGGGGATTCCAAGAACTGTGGATGGCAAATTGGTGTCTTAATATATTGGTGCTAAATACTTGAATGAAGAAAACATTTAGTTGTATTGATTCCCATACCTGTGGCAATCCAGTGAGGGTGGTCACCGGTGGGATTCCCTTTTTGGAAGGGGAAAATATGTTCGAAAAACGGCAGTTTTTCATGGAACATTATGATTGGATCCGCAGAGGTCTGATGTTTGAGCCCAGAGGGCATGATATGATGTCTGGATCCATGTTATATCCGCCACATGACCCAGAAAATGATGTGGCAGTACTTTATATTGAGACCAGTGGGTGTTTGCCCATGTGTGGTCATGGGACGATCGGTACGGTGACCGTAGCCATTGAAGAGGGCCTTGTGGTTCCCAAGGTACCGGGAAAACTAAGGCTAGAGACTCCGGCAGGTTTGGTATTGGTAAGCTATGTACAGGAAGGCAAGCATGTTAAATCAGTAAAGCTGACCAATGTGGCCAGTTTTGTCAGTGCAAAGGACCTGAGTATCCATTGTGAAGAACTGGGTGAATTGAGCTTTGATGTTTCCTATGGCGGGAATTTTTATGCGATCATTGATCCTCAGGAGAACTTTGCTGGACTTCAGGATTTTAGTGCAGAACAACTTATTGTGATGAGCCGGAAATTGCGTAAGGCAATTAATGAAAAATATGAGTTTGTACATCCAGAAAATCCAAGGATTCATGGCCTAAGTCATATTCAGTGGATTGGAAAACCATTGGATGAGGCTTCTGATAGCAGAAACGCCGTCTTTTATGGAGATAAAGCCATAGACCGCTCTCCCTGCGGTACAGGGACTTCGGCCAGAATGGCCCAATTACATGCAAGAGGCAAGCTTAAGGTCCATCAATCCTTTGTCAATGAAAGTTATATAGGCTCAAAATTTACCGGTGAGATAGTCGGGACTACTCAAGTAGGCGGAGAACCGGCGATCATTCCAAGTATAGAGGGATGGGCCAAAATTACGGGTTATAATACGATATTTCTGGATGATGATGATCCCTATATGGAGGGGTTTCAAGTGATTTGATATAGACTTGAGACATGAGAAGTGAGATGGGAGACAGATGGTTCAATATGATCAAGAATTGAAATGTCTTTTGTCCCATTTGGGACAGTAACCCTTTTTGAATAAAAACCCATTTAGTATTCGGAATTTTTCTGGATGCTCTTAATAATGTTGAGAAAGCGTTTATGAAACCAACGATTGTAATAGGAGGAGGGATAGTCGGTCTGTTTACGGCATATTATCTTCAAAAGGAGGGGGAAGAAGTGATTGTCATTGATAAGGGAGACTTGGAGGAAAATTGCTCTACGGGCAATGCGGGGATGATCGTGCCGAGTCATATTGTCCCCTTGGCATCCCCGGGTATGATTTCCAAGGGAATCTCTTGGATGTTATCTTCAAAAAGCCCCTTTTATATTCAGCCCCGACTGGACAGGAGACTGATAGAGTGGTGTCTGTTGTTTTATAGAAACTCAAGCGCAAAGCATGTACAAAAATCCATTCCATTTTTAAAGGGAATCAGCTTGTTCAGTAAGCAGTTGTATTTGGACTTTATCGCCGAACATGGCAATGGAAAGATCAATTTTCAGGATAAGGGCCTTTTGATGCTTTATAAAAGCAAAGAAGGTGAGCAGGAGGAAATCGAATTTAGCCATTTGGCGAAGCAAAGTGGAATTGCTGTGGAGGTGCTTAGTAGGAAGGAAGTCCAAAAATTGGAGCCCAATCAGGAAGTGGATGTACGTGGTGGAATTTATTTTCCAGATGATGCCCATTTGTCTCCGAAGGATTTGTACCAGTATCTAAAGCAATATTTGCAAAATAAAGGGGTAAAATTAAAAAGCAATTTGAATGTTACGGGATTTGAAAAGGGAGCGGATGAAGTGCAAGCGGTGCTTACCACAGAAGGTAGGATTACCTGTAAGCAGGTGATGGTATGTGCAGGTTCATGGTCTGGAGAGATAGCCAAAATGCTCGGTTTCAAATTGCCCATGATGGGAGGAAAGGGCTATAGTTTTGTGCTGCCCAATAGTCCACAGCTAATGCAGTCAAGCATCCTTACAGAGGCCAGGGTTTCCCAGAGTCCTTATGGGGATAAAGTGCGTTTTGGTGGAACAATGGAGATTTCGAACAGGGCAGATAGTATCAATCTTAATAGAGTTAGGGGGATTTATGAGTCGATAAGCAATTATTATCCGAAATTCGAGGCAGAATTTCCCCAAAATGATCAAATATGGAAAGGTATGCGTCCATGTTCACCGGATGGTTTGCCCTATATCGGTAAGGCTCCCAAATGGAAGAATGTGGCATTCGGGGCTGGGCATAGCATGATGGGGCTGAGCTTGGCACCTGCAACAGGCAAAATCCTGGCGGATCTTGTAAAGGGCAAAGCGGTGGATGTTAAATTGGCGGCATTTGCAGTGGGGAGGTATACCCATTACTAGTTACATATTAATCTGAGATAGCATAATATCAAGAAGGGCTGATGTTGGTCTGAGTTTACATTGTTTCTGGAAATTACTACTAATATGCAGCCTTAACCCAGCTTTGCCCCAACTTTACCCCAGCTTTGATATAGCTTTACCCTAGCTTTGCTATTACTTTACTACTAGTTTGAAGTAGAGGAAATAGTGAATCATTTTAGCATTCAGGAGAATCCATTGAAAGTAAAATCTTACGGATATTTGTATCTAGTAATGGTAATTTCAAAGAGGGTTCGAATCCTTCCTCGCGCAGACTTGTTGTAAATTACATTCAGAAATGCGCAAGCATTCATGAGAACCATTGAAAAGTAAAAGTTCACGAATACTTGTACCTTGTACGGGTAATCACAGCCTAAATTTAAAGCGTGTTCCATATCTATAAGTTGTGAATTGCTTTCAGAAATGCGCAAGCATTCATGAGAACCATTGAAAAGCAAAAGTTCACGAATACTTGTACCTTGTACGGGTAATCACAGCGAAAGCAAGGCAGTGTCTTCACCATACTTTGTTGTGAATTGCTTTCAGAAATGCGCAAGCATTCATGAGAACCATTGAAAAGTAAAAGTTCACGAATACTTGTACCTTGTACGGGTAATCACAGCGTCTTTGGAGTATGCCAAGCACGTAGTTGAGTTGTGAATTGCTTTCAGAAATGCGCAAGCATTCATGAGAACCATTGAAAAGCAAAAGTTCACGAATAATTGTACCTTGTACGGGTAATCACAGCGATCACTATTATTTAGCTACAAACACTGGGGTTGTGAATTGCTTTCAGAATTGTACCTTGTACGGGTAATCACAGCAAACCAGAAAAAGCAAAGAACCCCGTCCCCGTTGTGAATTGCTTTCAGAATTGTACCTTGTACGGGTAATCACAGCCCCTTCGTGGATTCAGGCGACAGCGGAGGGGTTGTGAATTGCTTTCAGAATTGTACCTTGTACGGGTAATCACAGCACCAGGGAGCAGGCTTTCAACCTTTACTGGGTTGTGAATTGCTTTCAGAATTGTACCTTGTACGGGTAATCACAGCCTTCTCTTTTGCTTAAATACCCTAATAGGGGTTGTGAATTGCTTTCAGAATTGTACCTTGTACGGGTAATCACAGCTCCCCTAAATGCAAAAAGCCCCGATCATCGGTTGTGAATTGCTTTCAGAATTGTACCTTGTACGGGTAATCACAGCCAGGTAACAAGTGGGTTGGCGGAACTTTGGGTTGTGAATTGCTTTCAGAATTGTACCTTGTACGGGTAATCACAGCGAAAGCACCAAAACATCAAATAATAGCCTCGTTGTGAATTGCTTTCAGAATTGTACCTTGTACGGGTAATCACAGCAGATGAACAAGTGAAAGCTGATCCAAAATAGTTGTGAATTGCTTTCAGAATTGTACCTTGTACGGGTAATCACAGCGAATCCTATTAGGGATGAAGAACCAGTGACGTTGTGAATTGCTTTCAGAATTGTACCTTGTACGGGTAATCACAGCCCTACCAAGTTTTTTTGATGGTGTTGTAAAGTTGTGAATTGCTTTCAGAATTGTACCTTGTACGGGTAATCACAGCTTTTGTGAAAATTGGGCGTTTTCGCCATATGTTGTGAATTGCTTTCAGAATTGTACCTTGTACGGGTAATCACAGCAGACACGGTGTACAAGTACCAATCGATATGGTTGTGAATTGCTTTCAGAATTGTACCTTGTACGGGTAATCACAGCAGAAAACACGGGAGAATCGATTTTTACTCTGTTGTGAATTGCTTTCAGAATTGTACCTTGTACGGGTAATCACAGCATAGTACTTTTCAAACTCAAAGGATAGCATGTTGTGAATTGCTTTCAGAATTGTACCTTGTACGGGTAATCACAGCTAGTATCGGTTGACATACCACTTTGAAGGTGTTGTGAATTGCTTTCAGAATTGTACCTTGTACGGGTAATCACAGCCGGACAGTCAAGATATATTCACTACCAATAGTTGTGAATTGCTTTCAGAATTGTACCTTGTACGGGTAATCACAGCTCTGCCTCAAAAAGGAAATTTCTCTCTTAAGTTGTGAATTGCTTTCAGAATTGTACCTTGTACGGGTAATCACAGCCGCGAGCTTATGGGGCAGTACAGATGAAGAGTTGTGAATTGCTTTCAGAATTGTACCTTGTACGGGTAATCACAGCAACGGCCATTTTGCGCTTAGCATGAACAATGTTGTGAATTGCTTTCAGAATTGTACCTTGTACGGGTAATCACAGCCATGGTTCTGTTCTTAGAATATGTGAACTGTTGTGAATTGCTTTCAGAATTGTACCTTGTACGGGTAATCACAGCACCTTTGAACATTTCGGTAAACATTTGCTGGTTGTGAATTGCTTTCAGAATTGTACCTTGTACGGGTAATCACAGCAATTAATCATACATAGGTTTTACAACTTTGTTGTGAATTGCTTTCAGAATTGTACCTTGTACGGGTAATCACAGCATACCCCGGTATAACCGGTTGGTATGCTGTTTTTTATGTGCGTTTTTTGAATTAAAAAATCAGCCTGTTTTTGTTGATGAAGTTGGGGAGGGGATGAAGTTTTTGTTTTTCAAATTTATTTGAATGGAGAAAGTCTGTAAGGGAATTGGGGTGTGCTGCCTAGAGGAGGGGACTCTTTTTTTATTTTATCCAGCGTCTGGAGACGGGAGGATAACCGTATAGAAGCTTTTAAACTTTTCCAAAGTTTAGAACTTTGGAAAAGTTGGATAGTATTACTCTAAAACAATTCCAGTTGTTGGGAAGGCGTTTCTTTTTCGGCGACTTTGGTACCATAGAAAAGTTCCATCATACCGAATTGTTTATCCGTGATACACATAATGCCCACTTTTCCTTTGGGCGGTAGGTTCTTTTTTACCCGTTTGATATGGACATCGGCATTTTCACGACTGGCACAGAAACGCATATAGATGGAAAACTGGAACATAGAAAAGCCATCATCCAGCAGCTTTTTACGAAAGGAACTGGCTATTTTTCGATCCTTTTTGGTTTCGGTAGGGAGATCAAAGAATACTAATACCCACAAACTTCGATATTGGTTAAGTCTTGAATAAAAGCTTTCATCCATATTCGGGATATATGATTTTTCTACTGATTCCAGCAAAGCATTCAAATAATGAATTGGTCGTTCTACTGGCAGCCACCATTAATGGGCTTTTTTGCCCGTCAATCTTAACATCCAATGCAGGGATGGTGAGAAGTTCTCTTTTTAAATGAATGTCCAGTTCATCTATTTGGTCTTTTGTTTCTACCATATGCCGTACTACCTTATCGACAAATGGACGATAGGGTTCCATGATATCATCAGCCAAACAATAGGCATTGTATTTATTTCGATGCCAGATGCCCAAAGTGGGCAGCATGCCGGAGCTGACCAATGCCCTGGCAATGATTCCCCGCAATATGGCATAGCCATAGTTTAGGAGATTGTTGGGTGGAAGTCCTTTTTGCTCTCGGTTAAAGTCAGGTAGGTCAAAGATGTGCTGCCAATAATAGGCTGCCGCTTGGGCTTCATTGTTTCCGGTGTCACCTGATTGGACCGATTTGGCTAAGTGCCTTAACTTTTGGATAGGAATATCCCTTTCTGCCAAGAGTGCTCCTTGATTTTGAATTTTGGCAGTGATGGTCTGAGCCCATAGATTTTTTCTTAATGGTTGACTGGCATTGATCTGATGCCTGATCCGTTCGGTCTGCTCCGAATGTCCATGCAAGGGGAGGAGTAGGCCATCAGGAAGATGCTGTCCATTACAGTTTACCAGAGCCACCTTATTGTTGACCAGTTTTCCCATCAGCCCATTGGTGATGGTAATTTGTGGATTTTCCAATACGACCATACCAATGTCTTCGATGGGAACCGTTTTATCAGGTTGGTCGTCCGGGAAACTGACAATTAGCTGCTCATTTTTGGTGCTTAGATAGGCAGGGTTGCCGAAGAAAAGGGTGCGTTTGATCATTTTGATTAGGTTTGGGTTTATCAATTATCCATTTCCAAGTTTTTATTTAAGATGGACTCCCTTTTTATCTCCATCATATCATTTACATGGGACATACCATCAAAGAAATTCATATAATAGGTCCGCTCCAACAGCGACTTCTTTTCCAAATGTTTATAAGCATGCCAGCTTGACCATTTCCAATCGATTACTGATGTAGAAAAACCGTGTTTTACTGGGTTGAGGTGGATATAGAGGAAGGTTTCCTGCCATTGGGACGCTGTCAGGATGGGTTTTCTTTTGAAGTTTTTTAGGAATAGACTTCCTTTTCGCTCATATACTTTATTAAAAGATTGGGTATACGAACTGAAGAAGTTGGAGAACTGTTTGCTAACTAACTTTTCCAAAGTTTCAAACTTTGGAAAAGTTTTCTCCAATTCTTCCTTTGACCTAACCCCAAGCAAAAAATGGAAATGGTTTGGTAATAAACAATATGCACAAGTATCTACCACATCCCCCAAATATTTAGCATACTGCTGCATGAAAAAACGATAGTTTTCCTCCTCCCGGAAAATATCCTCCGAGCCATTGGCGTGGTTGTAGATATGATAGCTTTGACCTGGTTCCATAAGCTTGATTTGCTGGTTAATGTGTTCAAACCGGTCAGGTCTTCCAGACCTGACCGGTTTAGGTTTTAGTTTCTCATAATTTCTTCATAGACCTTAGCAGGTGTCGGTTAATACTTCTTTTAGGAAATTACTCTGTGAGCCAATGGTATGGTTGCTCCAATAGTTATCAGCGTGGTAGGATTGATCTTGTTCCATATGGTAAGCAGTTAAGTTTTTAAATCTGTTGGGTTTAAAGCCTGACAGGTTTTATAGTTAGAATTTAAATCTTATTTGACCATCTAGCCCCATTTCAAAATCTTTATCCTCAATTATGAAATTAAAATTCCCTGGACTTAGTAACAGTCTAGGAGCTACAAAAGCAGCTGAAAATTTAGAGAAACCATTAATCCCCTTCTTCCCGCATTTTGTGCCAGTGATTGGGTCAATCATGGTCTCAGGGAAGTCTATTGATAATTGCTTGTCATCTCTCCCCTCTAAATGATGTTGGAACTGAATATTTCCTCTACTCGCCTGATAAAGCCTTCTTACATAGTATAAATGATTTGATAAGTTGACCTTATCTTTTAATTCATATTTGTTCTCCTCAAAGAAGAGAACTTTTTGGCCTGGTCTAAATACATGATGAAGAAAAAATTCCTTCCCTTTTGCGTTAAAAATTTTACTTTCAAACAATTCCTTTAAGTTTTTAATAGAGTTTAGGTTATCAAAAGATGCAGTTTGAAATAGGTTTAAAGAAATTATAGATCTATTCCCTTCCTCATTAACATAATATCCAAATGCAAAATTCTCAGAGTTTTTAGCATAATAATAATTCTTATAGACTTTGGATGATTTATAAGTTTGTTCCTTGATTTCCATTGGATCAACAGATTGCCAAACTCTTACTCTCCTGATTTTATTTACGACTTTTCCATTTTTATCTAACATATATAAACCCTCAGATATGGCTTTCTTTAATGGTCTTCCATCTAATTGGTTTTCAATTATTTTAGCTAATTCTGGATTTACTATTGAATTTAAATCTGAAAGGGATTCAATAGGTACTCTTAAAACAAATTTGAATTCTTCCTTACCTTTTTTAAATTTCCACTGACCAAATTCATTTCTTAATGGCTTACCACTTTCATCTCTTTCAACAATTCTAATCTTACCGTAGAAAGTATCCAAATGTAATTGCCCCCTAACTGAATCACCTTGTTTGATCATTGGTACTTTTTTACCCTTTTCATTCAGAATGAATTTTCCTTCATTATCTCTTTTCCAAACTACTCTACCTCTCTTTCTAACTAGCTTTTTACCTGGTGAAAAAGCTTGATCTTTATTTGGTACATTGTTAACTAATATATTCTGCTTGATTTCATCCAACATAGAATTGCTATATCCTTCAAAAGGCTTTATAGGATAGTCTTGAGTTTGATTGTTTTCTGAGTATTCAAAATACTTTTTCAAGATAGCTTCTCTCTCAGCAGCCTTAGGAATTAGTGTTAAGACCGCGGCATCTATGGCGTGATGATAGTGTTTCCCTCTATCCTTAACTTCTTCTTTAGACTGAATCCCATAAATTTTTCTAAAAAGTGACGTTACTGTTCCCTTTTGTACATCTACCTTATTAAAGACAGTCTTGAGGTAATGAAATGCATATTTTGAAATGATTTGGCTATCAATCAACTGACTATTTTTAAACCCGGCAGGCACATCGGTTCGTGTAAATCGATCGAGCTTATTTTTCCAATAATCATACTCCATTTGAAGCATGTGTCTCTTACGAATAGCGTCATCTTTTTGGGCTTTATCCATCGCACTTTTTGATCTGGATTTAGCTGCCTCAATTTGCTTGAAAAGAGATTCAACTCTTTTCTCCCAATCTACAAGCTGGGGCCTAATAGCCTTACCTTCAGAAGTATCCTTTTCATAATTTGGCAACTCTACAGGCAAGTAGTTCTTCTTTACATTCCGATTGTAATGAGCATAGCAAACAGTCAGGTTTGCAAGTGAATTGTCAAAAGATTTACTTCTTGGGATAGTATGCTCGAAGTCGATCACATTTTTATCAAAAAGAGTAGTGAATGGAATCACTTTTCCTGTGTACATACACTTACAGCCTTGTTCCTTCCATAATCTGTATCTTTTAACATCGTCTTTGGTGGCAAATATTTCCTTCCAAAACTCATTGGGATTAGTTGCTTGCTCTGTCCACAGCCTTAATTTATCTCTGTCCGTTTGATTATCTGGATCTGCACTTCCTTTGAAGTCAGGATCTTTCAACAATTGTGAAATGGCAAAGGCAATTTCGCGATTTTCATTTTCTCTGTTTCTTTGATATGATTCTATAGCCCATCTTTTATTAGCATCATTAAGCTCTCGGGCTATCTCAACAACAACCCTAGTATCCTCATCAATTTCACCTATTTCGAGTAGGTTGTTTATCACGCGCCTTAATTCAAAAAGTGTTTTGTAAGCCATTGGGTTTTTAAATGCACCTGTTTTGGGACTTGGTAAATAAATATTCCCATCCTTTAACCGTTTTGCAGGAGGATAAATATCTATTTGAGAAGGATGATACAGCTTGGAAATGGATTTTTCTTCAATATGAAATTCATCTGCAAGGACTTCCTTAATCTGATCAAGCAAATGTGGTGAGGAAAAATGTTTCCTGTCTTTTGAATTAAAAAATCCCTGATAATACTGCTTAACTTTGTGAGTGTAATAATCCTTTTCCGACTCTTTCTCCCAAGATTCTTTGCCGAAATGATTTTCTATAGCATTTTCAATATCTTTTATATCATCTTGGTCTATCATATAGGCCGGATTCCGGAACCCTTGCTTATAATCAGAAAGGTGATAATCGGAAATCAGCTTATTGACTATGGTCACGACCTTCTTCTCCTTTCTGTTGATTTCAATCGTAGCTTTTATCCTTTCTTTTATGAAATCTTGATGTAGGTTAAATTTTTCCTTTCCTATAACTTCAGGAATTTTGGCAAGTAAAACCGCTTCAGTGTATATCAACCCTTCTTTTAAAAAGGGTAAAATATTATTGATTGCTTTTAAACTCAGCGAAGCATACCCAACTGGGAAAGAATTCCAAAGAGTTTTAATCTCCTTAACTTGATTTTCATCTAAATCGAAGTTGATGATTAAAAATTCCTCTAGCAACTCTTCATCTTCATAGGAGAACAAAATATGCCAAATATCATTTAAAGTATAAGTAATGGTTTTAGGCTTACCATATTTTTTAATAGATTTAGAAATCGCAATGTTTTTCCAATCTTCTCCAAAAACTGACTTTAACCGTGCGGAAACAGGACAAGCTGGAACAGTTGTTTCATCTTTATAATTAAGCTTCCATTTTTTACTTGTAATCTTTTGCAAATGTTTTGTGATTTGAGAAAACTTGAAATCATTTTTTCCTTTTAGAAAAAACTTTTCCTTAAAAAGAGCAGATTTCAGTTCTAGAGATA
The DNA here is from genome assembly GCF_020463795.1 of Echinicola marina. Taxonomy (NCBI): domain Bacteria; kingdom Pseudomonadati; phylum Bacteroidota; class Cytophagia; order Cytophagales; family Cyclobacteriaceae; genus Echinicola; species Echinicola marina. The sequence continues at coordinate 3,475,615 of NZ_CP080025.1, forward strand.
AACTTTCCATTTTACCAGTTTCAGAATCGAAATACTTGATATTATTCAAAAAACTCCAAGCCCTAAATTCTTCAAAAGCTGGGTGGCTGATAGGACATTTAGGCTTTTGTGGTTCTAAGGTACATTTACCAACAAGCCCTTTCTGCGATCTTAGAGGCCGTTGGAAAAATATAGCTTTTTTAACAGGGATAGTAAAATTCTCGTCATTTAAGCCTTGGACATTACAAATTAGGTCAACCTCTCTTTCATAATCACTCCTTAGGGTATACCTATTTCTAATTCGTTTTCCTAAGTCTTCAAGATGAGCAAAAGCAGCACCTAAAGATTTATGGTCTATCAATAACTGCTCATACTCATTTCTTCCAATTGTACCAGTTTCCGAACTTCCTTTGTAAATCGCCACCTTTTCGTTTACACCATTTTTTCTACTACTTTTAAAGCCTCTCCTTTGTGCGATATGAAATAAAGCTCTGCCTATTTTGTGTTTATTTTCCTTGATTGATAAATCAAGTGTGTTGTTGATCAGTTCCCTTCTTAATTGATATGGACTGGAATAATCAGGCTTTCCATCTCTATCAAAATCAAGTTTTATCCATGACTGAAATAGGTCATCATCAACAGGATAAACTCTCCCTTTTCCTTTAGCATAATATTTCCAATGATTAAGCTTTTCTAAACTCAAGGGACAAAAACCATTTTGGATCAAAAATTCCAAAGTTGCCCATTTCCTGTATCTTCTTGAGTTATACAATCTTCTAGATGATCTATTTGAAGTCCTCTCTGCTGCGTATGAATATTCTCCTGATTTTCCTTCTCCAACACCTTTTTTGAAAGTGTAAACACCGTACCAAGGAAACGCTCTCCCTTCTCTTAAGGTGGCACCAATAGAATTTGTGCCTAAATCAATACCTAAAATCTTTTCCATATTAAAATTTTATTTGTATTTTTGTTTTTCTGAAAGACAATTCACAACAAGGCTATAAGCCGAAGAAATTCTTAATCCCGCGTACTCCGTGGGATTTCCTGTTTCTCTCCACCATTTCCTTCTCTATCTTCCATTTTCAGTTTACCACACTTTTCTTGAAAGTCTTTCTCAACCAAAGCCCACCCAATTGAGTTTGTTCCTAAATCCAGTCCTAATATCCTTTTCATATTATCTTACTTTTATATCATAAAAATTATTGCTTCTATAAATATCATCTACCTTATCTGCTGGTAGTTCATTGAGTTTTTCTGATGTGGCGGCATTGGAATTGATGATTATTTCTGTCCAAATCCCAATGCTGACTTCATAGATAGAGCCTTTTGAAGTGATCATTCCTTCTAGTTTTCCACCGGCATCCATCAGGTTGGCCAAGACAATGTTTTCATAGGCCGGTAAATAGCCCAAGAAATATTTCTCCCATTCCACCCCAATGGCAAAGCGATCGTATTTATGATCTGCAAATCTCTTTAGACCTACTTTATCTCCTGGCTTTATCAGTTTCATGCATTTACCCAAATCATAATATTGTACTCCTTTGATATAGTTGTCATAAATTTTTATTGACTGGGAGAGTAAATGGGGATTATAGTTTGGCTGAGCGGCCAGTGGAGGGAGTATTAGGTTGGCACTTCCTAGACCGATGACCTTTAAAAATTCTTTTCTGTCTATTTTCATATAATGCTTTGGTTTTTTATGCAGATCATGTCTATTTCTGACCTGAAAACAATTCACAATAAGGATTATTCCGTTGTGAAAACATTTAGTGCCTCGACTATCTTCGGGGCTTTTTTATTTTCTGTTTTTTTGAATACGCCTAACCTGGAATTTGGATCCAAGAAAATTCCGGGGCAACTGTACTTTTTGAAATAGAAGCTTGACTGTTTAGTGCTAAGATCAATGAGATTAACTTTATGCATTAAGAAATACTTTGCCCCAAAAATGAAATTAAAGTATTCGTGGTCGTTCAATTTTATCAGTGGTCCAAAGTTACTTCGCTTGAAACAGTCAAAAATCATAAGCAAAACAGGAAGTCTAATAGTTAAAAGAATTGGCATTTTAGGTATCAGTGTGTGGAATGAGGAAAATAGTTTTATATTTTATTCACAACTAAAATAGTAATTAAAAAGCGGAGAAGAAATACCTTAATTATGGTATTTTTTGATGTTAATATCGTTTTTTAGGAAATAAACTAGCCAAATAAGGCAATAACTTATAAATGGTTCTTGGTGAAAAGAACTAATAAAGTGACTGAAGGGTGTACTAACCGAATAGCTGGGATAGGAATAATTAGAGAGGACTATTTTTATTAAGATTGATCAATTCTGTATACAAGTACAAATCACGAGCTTTATCCTTATTTCATATACAGTCCATAGTGATTCCAAAATAAATCATCCCGTCGATAGCTTTTCAAGCAGTCCTTATTTGAACCTGTAAAATTGTAATTAAACGTCCAACAGTTTCCTGTCTCATTGATGGTTCTGCCTAGGTGGTTCGGTCTATTCTGCCTGTTTCTGTTTATTCCGGCTTTGGTCTGTCTTGACCTTGGTTAGAGGGAAAACAGAATATTCTTTGGATCACTCAGGGATCACCTTCGGATCTCCTTTGGATTACCCTCGGAAAATTCCGAGTGAAATCCGAAGATAATTTGGGAGAAAAGCATGTTTGATCCAAAAGAAAGTAAATTGGGCAATAGATATATGTGAGGATAATTGCAGGGAGGTAGTAGGGGGGCTTGTAGATTGGTGGTGTTTTCACTAGGTCTTTCGTATTCTTCAAACAGTCAAAGAAGCATGTCAAGTTGCGCTAAAAAGTGATTGTTTTAATCAAAACTATAGTTTTGATTCGCTTATAACCTATACTGGTGAAATTACTGATATAGCTACTAGAAAATATTGTTCTGAAAACAGGCCTTTTCTTAGCGCCTAACAACCACAAGACAGAGCAGTTTATACTTTCCGGGAAACTTGGACGAGGACATCATCTTTTTTGTCTGCAATGGAGTCAAAATTTCATAAAGGGCTATTTAGCATTGGGCTAACTTGCCCGGTGATGTTTTTGGGTATGGGTTTTTATATATTGGGAAGGGGTATAGCCTGTGATGGATTTAAACTGCCTGTTGAAATAGGAAATATTGTAATATCCGCTATCAAAAGCTACTTCTTTTACACTGTATCCTTCTTCTATCAGTTGTTTGCAGGCATGACCAATACGAATTTCATTAAGGAACTGGGAAAAGGTTTTCCTGGTGTGCTGCTTGAAGAAGCGGCAAAAGGCATTGACACTCAGGTTGGCCACATTGGCAACTTCAGCGAGGGTGATGTCCTTGGAGAAGTTATCCATAATGAAGTTAATGACGGTATTGACTTTTTTGGTATCGGTGGGTTTAGGTTCATGGTCAAAATTAATATGGCTTAAGGCCATCAGTTCATTGCTTCTGGATAATTTATGCAGCTGTTTTAGGAGATAGATCAGTCTTTCTATGCCTTTTTTATGCAGCATTTTATTGGCGGATTGATACAATTTGGTGCGGGCATTACCTTGGACCATCAGGCCCCTTTTACTGTAGTGCAGTAGTTGTTTGATGGCATAAAACTCGGGAAGTTCCAAGAATTTTTCGCCCAGACTTTCCAAAGAGAAGATGATAGAGATGTTCTTTGATCTTAAATGGGTGTTTTCTTCGTAATAGCTTTTGTCGCTTCTGAAAAAATGGGGGAGGTTAGAACCCAAAATGAATATATCCCCTGCTTTAAAGTTGCCAATGGCATCCCCCACAAAATAGGTGCCTTCTCCCTCCAAAATCACCATGATCTGTGTCTCGGAGTGATAATGCAGGTTGTCATAAAAATACGGGTAATCTTCCTGTAGGATCCTGATGGACTCCTCCTCTGTTTTGGCAATTTTAAATAATAAGGGTTTCATTTTATTGGGTATTCGAATAATAGCTTAAGTTTACAATAAGGCTAGGAAAATGAAAAATAATTTGTTTGATATTATATTTAGGAGTGTATTGATGTGTTTTTAGGAGGGGAAAGCTGATTAAACTGACTTATAAAATAGGGCTAATATAGAGGTCCAACAGATAGGTAATGTCTGTTTAAAAGACAAGGATGGTGCAAATGGTCAAGGTCAAGCACCGCTTTTTGATGATTGATTTGTGAAAGACGATTTCAAACAAGTTAGGTTCCCAAAGGGCTGAAGGGGAGGGAAGCTTGGAGCAGCTTGAATATTGCGAAGAAGTCGTAACTGTATAAAGATGAATAATTGATCCCATTAAATAACAGTTGATTTATGTCCAAGAAAAGAATTTATAGTCCTAAGCTTAGGTTAGCGCATTTATTGGTCCTAATAATTTCGGTGAGCCAATTTTTAGCCTGTTCAAATTTTGAAAGGAAGAATTATAAGGAAGGCAAAACGGTTTTGGCCAATAAAGCCATGGTGGTGAGTGCACATCCTGAGGCCACAAGGGTTGGGGTAGAAGTTTTGGAGAGAGGAGGAAATGCGATTGATGCGATGGTGGCAGTGCATTTTGCGCTAGCGGTGGTGTATCCTTCTGCCGGAAATATCGGTGGTGGGGGATTTATGATTTACCGACCGGTGGAAGGGGAAGTGAGCAGTTTGGATTTTAGGGAAAAGGCTCCACTGTCAGCTTATGAAGAGATGTATCAGGATGAAAACGGTGAGATCATAGACGGGCTCAGTCTAGCCGGTCCGATGGCTTCAGGCGTGCCTGGTTCTGTGGATGGGATGATTCAGGCTCATAAACGATATGGCTCTATTTCTTTGGAAGAATTGATCGACCCGGCTTATAAACTGGCCAAGGAGGGCTTCCCCATTACTGAAAGGCAGGCAAAAAACTATAACAGCTATAAACCTCTATTTATAAAACATAATCGGGACAGTACCCATATTCCATTGGTAAGGTTGGATAGGGAATGGAAAGAAGGGGATCTACTCGTGCAGGAGGATCTAGCCGAGACTTTGAAAAGGATACAGGAAAATGGCCGGGATGGTTTTTATAAAGGAGAAACAGCCGAGCTATTAGTGGCTGAGATGAAAGCAGGAAATGGGATCATATCGTTAGAGGACTTGGAGAAGTACGAGGCAAAATGGAGGGCTCCAATTGTGGGGGATTATAGGGGCATCAAGGTTTTCAGTATGGGGCCGCCCAGCAGTGGAGGAATAGCATTGATGCAGTTGTTGAAAATGTCAGCCCATTTTCCCTTGGGAGATTTGGGCTTTCATCAAGCAGAGACCATTCACTTGATGACAGAAATGGAAAGAAGGGTGTATGCGGACAGGGCTAAACACTTGGGGGATTCAGATTTTTGGGATGTGCCCAAGGATGATTTGTTGGATGAGGCTTATTTGGAGAGCAGGGTGAAGGAAATCGATACCGCGCATGCAACCGATAGTGAAGCAGTATTGGCCATGAATTTTGACCATCAGGAAAGTGAAGAGACCACGCATTATTCTATCGTTGATACCAATGGGAATGCTGTTTCAGTGACCACGACAATTAATTCTGGTTATGGTTCGAAGGTATTTGTTACAGGAGCTGGATTTTTGATGAATAACGAGATGGATGATTTCAGCAGCAAGCCTGGGGTGCCCAATGTCTACGGCCTGTTAGGGGGAGAGGCAAATGCCATTCAGCCTGAAAAGCGGATGTTAAGTGCCATGACGCCTACGATATTGGAAAAAGACGGAAAACTAATGATGGTGGTGGGCACGCCTGGTGGCAGTACCATTATTACCTCTGTGTACCAGACCATATTAAATGTGGTAGACCACAGTATGGACATGACTGAGGCCATTTCATCAGGAAGAATCCATCATCAATGGAAGCCTAACTTTATTTTTCCAGAGAAGAATGCTATTGATGAAGCAACAAAATCAATCTTGGAAGGACTGGGACATGAGATCAAAGAAAGGGGAAATATAGGTAGGGTAGATGCCATTTTGGTCAATGCAGAGGGGTTTTTGGAGGGGGCTGGAGATCCTAGGGGAGACGATTGGGCAGCTGGTTTTTAGTGAGAGGGATAGTATATGTGGAATTGATTTGGACATTGGTGTTTTTTGGTACAATAATTAATTTTGGCTTTATGGAAATATTGTAATATCTTCCGAAATAATTATGATTTAAAATCAGGTCATAATCGTTGTAATTCAGGTGGTTAGAATGTTTTGGGTATCAAGTTTGTCTCACCAGCAAACATTTTGGTATTAAAATTGTTCTAATTTATTCTTTTACGAATCTGTTGCCACACACACCAGAAAACTATGTCTAAAGTCGTAATTCTAGAGAAAGATTTTGATCTAGCCGATAATATCAAAGAAATCCTCAGTTACAAAGATTATGAGGTATGTAGTATCGGTTCAGGGATCAATTCAAAAGCATTGGTCAATCGATTTGCACCTTCCTTTGTGATTTTGGGAACAAGATTAAATGGAGGAAAGGATGGTATTGAGACGGCGAGGGATATCAGGAAAGACTATTCCTGCCCTTTGTTGTTTTTAAGTACAAATGAAAACAGCGAATCGATGAAAAAGATGATAAAAAGGATTCCAAATAGTTTTATACTTCAAAAACCCTTTTCGATCAAATCCTTGCATTTGGCGGTTGACAGGGCTTTGAGTCCAAAAATGTAAGGTCCTTTTAAAGAAATCATTTACTTGAATCCATATCATTGCGGTATGGATTTTTTTTGTGGAATTTTCATGGACCAAGCCGAAAAGCTGGGGGAAACAGTCTATTTTTAGCTTTGATATGCGCTATTTATTAACCACTGATGGATAAGGATGAACGCATATGTATTATAAATAAGCAGTTCCATGTTCATCCTTTTGCGCAATTGACTGTCTAAGTAGGTTTATTACTTAAACTACGCTTAATCTGACAAGAGTGGACAAAATTTAAGTTTGAAATTATTCACGTCCCAGAAATATTGCTTGATCCATTTTTAGAAATGTACATCTAATGGGATTTATCTTTTGGTAGTTGACAAATATCATTTTTATGTCCTCAAAAAACGCTTAAATTTAAATACAAGTGAGAAGCTCAAGCGCGCTTTGTTGGTTAAGACTGCAATAAAAAATTAATGCTATTCCTATGAAAGTAAGTGTGTTCAGTGCCCATAAATTTGAGCAAAGTTATCTGAAATCGGCGATTCCCAATCACCAGCTTCATTTGATCGAAGCCAGACTGACAGTCAATACTGCTGGGCTGGCGGAGGGATGTGATGCCGTATCTATTTTTGTAAGCGATGATGCCTCTGCGGCTGTGCTGGAAAAGTTGAGCCAATTGGGCGTGAAGTATTTGGCATTAAGGTCTGCCGGCTTTAACCATGTGGACTTGAAAAAGGCAGCAGCACTAAGCATCAAGGTGGCCCGGGTTCCAGAATACTCTCCTGCAGCCATAGCGGAACATACTGTAGCGCTTATGTTGGCCTTGAACCGTAAATTGCCGCGTGCACATCACCGGATAAGGGATCTTAATTTTTCTTTGGATGGTTTGGTAGGCTTTGATATGGAAGGCAAAACAGTTGGTGTAGTGGGTACGGGGAAAATAGGAAGTAAAGTGGTGGCTATATTAAAAGGATTTGGGTGTCGGATTTTAGCTTATGATCCTTATATCAATGAATCATTGGTGGAAAAATATGGCGTGAAGTATGTCGGTTTTAAGGAATTGTGTCGGTCCTCCCACATTATCAGTCTTCATTTGCCTCTTAGTCCTGAGTCCAGGTATTTGGTAAACAGGGAAAGCATCAAGGAGATGAAAAAGGGCGTGATGCTGATCAATACCAGTCGGGGAGCATTGGTGAATACTTTGGATGTTATAGAAGGATTGAAAAGTGGGCAAATCGGGGCAATGGGAATGGATGTTTATGAAGAGGAGGAAGACTTGTTTTTTGAGGACCATTCCGAAGATATTCTTCAGGATGATGTGATTGCCCGCTTACTAACTTTCCAAAATGTTCTGATCACAAGTCATCAGGCTTTTCTAACAAAGGAAGCCTTGGAGAAGATAGCAGAAGTCACTGCATTTAATTTAGATTGCTGGGATAAGAATAAGCCCAGCCCGAATGAGCTAAAATTATAAGGAGAAAATTCCTTTTAAGGAAAAGAGGATATTTTTCATAAAAATATTGCCAATCGCATGGTATTTGGTTAAATTAAGATATAACAAATTAGGTGTTGGGAATCATGTAAGGACCTTATTAAAAGGGACAATAGCGTGAGTCTAATGGGATGTCCATTTGGGACAGTATAGATTAAGCGTGTATGCGTTGCGCTGAATTAGCAGCAGGACTTCATGTAATCAAAACAAGTCTGGGACATGGCAGGGCAAATAGGAATACAATCAGGTGTTGGGGTGAACCTAAATCTCAATGGGGATATACTGACGAATTGTTATGCCTTGGGAGAACATTGGCGTTCAGATTTGGCTTTTTATAAAGATGAACTCCGGTTTCTCAAGGAACTTTTAGGGAAATATTTCTACAGGTTTATGGAGGATATTGATCTTAACCATGTGCGGAGAATTGAAAATAGGCTGATGATTTTGGATAGAAGAAGAGAGGAAGTGGATTTTAAAATAGACCGTCAGATGAAGGCCATCAGTGAGCATTTGAAATCCGGAAACAAATCCGCAAGTCATCTTATTATTTCCAGTCATGAAGAATTAGAGCATTTATTGAATCTTCTGGCCAAAGACTTTAGAAAATTAAAGAGGACTATTTTTCGATTGGTAGAAGATGGCTTGGATGCATTCCAACCTGAGGAAGGAAGAGAATAAATGCTTAAAATACTGTCTATGCTGTGGTTTTAGCATGGTTGTTGCAACGTTAAATGTATCAGATCATTTGATTTTTATACCAAGCAGATGTTTTGATGGAATATATGTTTATTGAAATTATTAACCACTAAAATTTGTAAAATTATGGGTGAAGGAAAAGTATTGTTAGGAATAGCAGCAGGATTGCTTACAGGTGTAGCCTTGGGAGTTATGTTTGCTCCAGATGAAGGTGGCAAGACCAGAAAGAAATTTCAAAAACAAGGTGAAGATTTGGCCCACTCCTTAAATGGTAAGATGGACAAGAAGTTTGATGAATTAAAGGGTTCTATCAATGAACTTTCACAGAAAATCAAAATGAAAAAGGAGACCATAGTAAATAATGAGTCCTGATTAATTAGAGATTGTTTAGGTTAAAGCAGCCTCCTCATAGCATTGAGGGGGCTGCTTTATTTAATAATGGAAAGGTTCTTAGAGAAAAGGGATCTATCCATATTTCTAAAGAGTGGATGGGAATTGGAGCAGGCCTAAAGGGTTTTAGGATAATGATTATCCATAGATAAAGAAGAAAAACACAGATTTATCCTGAAAAAATCATCACATCTGTGTGCATCGGTGGATCAAACTAATGAGGGATGGTGAAAGGCAAAGCAGGTATAGCATGCCCCATCGACTTTTTCGATTGGTCCAGAAAAAAGACATAGGGGATGAAGGGGATATTTCTGATATGTTATTAGCTTCGGTAACATGGATTGGTTTCTAAATGCTATTTTCGAAAACTTATTTTTATCGCGATAAACTATTGTATTTGTTTATTATTTGTATTTTTAGCTTGTAAATCAAAAGAAAATTGTTTTGAAATATTGTAGTAGTAGCGTGATAAGGTTTTTAATGGCTCCAATTATGATGGGGCTATTGGCTATGGTGTCAAGTCCTGTATCGATGGCCCAAGAGCGACCCAATATCGTTTTTGTATTGGTAGATGATTTGGGTTACCATGATCTAGGCGTCACAGGGAGCACTTTTTATGAAAGCCCCAATATCGATGCATTGGCAAAATCTTCCTTTCAGTTTATCCAAGGATATACCGCAGGAAGGGTCTGCAGTCCAGCAAGAGCTAGTATCATGACAGGAGTGAGCCCAGATGTGCATGGAATAACTGATTGGATAGGTGCGCCTGAAGGAGAGCAGTGGAGAAATTATGGAAGAAGCACTAAATTATTGCCCCCTCATTATGAACATCAGTTGAGGAACGATTTCCTGACGCTTCCAGAGGCATTGAAGCAAGAGGGCTATGCGACATTTTATGCGGGAAAATGGCATTTGGGAGATGAAGGTTCTTATCCTGAGGATCATGGTTTTGATATCAACAAAGGTGGTTGGGATAAAGGCAGCCCATTGGGAGGGTATTTTGCCCCATATATCAATCCTAAATTGGAGCAGGGCCCAGACGGAGAAAACCTAAGCATCAGACTGGCCAAGGAAACGGCACAGTATATCAAAGGAGATCATGAGCAACCTTTCTTTGCCATGTTGGCTTTTTATGCGGTTCATGGCCCTATCCAAACAACCGAGGAGAGGTGGAGCAAATATAGAGAGAAAGCAGTGCAAAAAGGACCTGTAGAAAATGGTTTTGCCATGGAAAGAAGACTGCCTATCCGAGAAGTCCAGGATAATCCGGTTTATGCAGGTCTGGTAGAAACCATGGATGAAGCTGTGGGTATCGTTATGGATGCCTTAGAAGAAAGTGGATTGGACAAAAATACCATTGTCGTGTTTACTTCAGATCATGGTGGTGTGGCTTCAGGAGATAATTTTTCCACTTCCAATTTGCCGCTTAGAGGCGGTAAAGGCTATCAGTGGGAAGGAGGGCTTCGTGTTCCCTACTTTATTAAAGTTCCGGGAATGCAGCCCAATATGCTGATTGATTATCCTGCGAGTGGAATTGATTTCTATCCTACCATTTTGGATTTGGTTGGAGCTAAAAATACCGGTAAAAGAGTAGATGGTATAAGTTTACTTCCTGCTATGAAGGGAGAAGCCATGAAAAAGAGAAGCCTTTATTGGCATTATCCGCATTATGGAAATCAAGGTGGAGATCCTAGCTCGATCATAAGGGAAGGGAAGTGGAAATTGATTTACTATTGGGAGAATGGGCAGCCGGAGTTGTACAATTTGGAAACGGATCCTTTTGAATATAAGGACTTGGCTTCCCTTGAGCCTAAGGTGACCAAGCAATTGCAACAAAAACTTTTCAAAAGACTGGATAAAACGGAGGCGAATCTACCAGAGAAGGATCCGCAATATGATGCTGACAAGGAGAGGGAAGTGCTCAATAAGGCCCGGGAAGTCAGGTTGCCACAGCTAGAAAAGCAAAGGATGGAAATGTTTGAGAAAGATTGGCAGCCGAATCCAGATTGGTGGGGTTCAAAAGTTACTAAGGATTGATTAAGTGTTCAGTGAAATTTAAATAAACCTAATGAAGAGCTGCCATGTATTGTTTTTCTGTACACTCCTGCTTTTGGGAGCATGCCAGCATCGTCCTGATGATGCAGACAAAGAAGCCGTAAAATCGCCCAATATTCTGTTCCTATTTGCGGATGATTTTACCTATGAAGCCATTCATGCGCTGGGCAATGAAGTGATCGAAACCCCAAACCTGGATCGCTTGGTCAGGGGAGGTACTACTTTTACCCATGCCTATAATATGGGAGGGTGGAATGGTGCCATTTGTGTGGCATCCAGGGCCATGATGATTTCCGGAAGGTATATTTGGCAGGCCCAGCAAATGAATGCCCCCTGGACTTCCGGAGACTCGACGGCGATGCAACAGACATGGGGTCGCTTAATGGAGGGTGCGGGCTATGATACTTATATGACAGGAAAGTGGCATGTAAATGCTGCTCCAGACCAGGTGTTTAAAGAGGTCCGTCATGTGCGGTCAGGTATGCCCCGTGATCATTGGGGCACAGTTCCGGATAAAAAGGAGTTGATAGAAGCGGTAAGTGCGGGAAGAGATTATAGGGATTTACGGCCTAAGGGCTATTTCCGACCCTTGGATATAAATGATCACTCGTGGTCCTCTGCTGATACGAGTAATGGTGGGTATTGGGCTGGAGGTAAACATTGGTCGGAAGTAGTCAGGGATGATGCACTGGACTTCTTGGCCGATGCAAAAAATAAGGAAAATCCTTTTTTTATGTACGTGGCCTTTAATGCTCCCCATGACCCAAGGCAGGCACCACCGTCATTTTTGGATAGATATGATATCGACGAGATACCGGTGCCGGAAAATTGGTTGCCAGAATATCCTTATAAGGAGGCCATAGGAAATACCATCGGCTTGAGAGATGAGGCTTTGGCACCATTCCCAAGGACTGAATTGGCCATAAAGACCCATCTGAAAGAATATTATGCCATCATAACGCATTTGGATGAGCAAATCGGAAAGATTTTGGACAGTTTAGCCGCTTCAGGAAAAATGGAAAATACCTATATATTCTTTACCGGAGATCATGGTTTGTCAGTAGGTCACCATGGATTGATGGGTAAGCAGAGTATGTTTGATCACAGTATTAGGGTTCCGCTTATGATAAGCGGTCCCGATATTCCGAAAGGGAAGCTGGTCGATGAGGATGTTTACCTTCAAGATATTATGGCTAGTAGTTTAGATCTGGCCCATATTGAAAAGCCATCGTATGTAGCGTTCAACAGTTTTTTGGACTTGGCAAAAGGTAAGCAAGAAAGAGGTCATTATGAAAATGGTATTTATGGTGCTTATATGAATTCCCAAAGGATGATCCGCAAGGATGGGTTTAAACTTATGGTTTATCCAAAAATTAATAAAATACTATTGTTTGACATGAATAAGGATCCGATGGAGATGAATGATTTATCCCAAGAGCCGGAATATGCAGATAGGGTGAAAAGTATGTTTGAAGATTTGCTGAAGTTACAGGAAGAGATGGATGATCCCCTGGATTTGAAGCCTGTTTATTCGGAGATTTTTATGTGAGTAATGAGTTGATTATCCGGGGGTAGCGATAATATTTCAAGTCATCTGTTGGTATTGCCCCAAGCTTTTGCTCCATATAGTAAGAGATTGGGGCAATATTTTTTTGAGCTGATCAGGATAAATGAAGGGAGAGGTTGAGGTTGTCCTGTAGATAATTTTTTAAGATATGGCAGGAAGTAGGGGCTTTAATTTGAAGGAAAGAATTTCCTAATTCCTTTGTGTTGTTATATCTTTAATCATACTGATTTTAATATTATTTGCGCTAGTTTTTACTTACGTTTTTTTAGGGGGAAACCGGAAAAAGATGGGTATGATTAGCCTGACCAATTTTTGTTCCCAATGATGAAGCAAGTAGTTACCAATAATGATCAATCTGAGCTTACAAAATACTCAAAAATCACCCACAAAGTGCAGCGGTCTTTGGAGCTGTTGAGGATGAATTGGGATTTACCTGTTGCTCTTATTGTAAAAAAAGAAGATGAGGAAATCCGGTACTTAGTGGGGCTGGGCATTAGTGAAGGGGATTTTAAGGAGCAGCAGGATAGTTTTCAGCTTTTATGTCAGGATTTTTCCGAAGGTTTGGACTATTCAAAACTTGAGGATCTTGTTGGTTTTGTATGTGGGGATGTTGAGTTGTCCTATGCTGCTGTTTTGCCTCTCGAGCTTGAAGATCAAATCGTCGGGCATTGGCTTGTGCTATTGGGGGAAGGAGACCGCCAGCCCGATGAAAACCAGCTAAAATCCCAAGGGCTTATTTTGGAGGGAATTAAGGAGCATTTATCCCAATTGGAGGGGATGGAAGGGAATGAAGGACAGCGATTCAAGAGATTTTTTGAAAATTCTTTGGGCTTGATGTGTATCCATGACCTTTCTGGAAAACTGTTGATGGTGAATGAATCCAGTTCGAACAGTTTGGGCTATAATCAGGAAGACTTGATAGGTAAGAAACTTCCGGACCTTATGCCTGTTGATCGTCAGGAAGGCTTCGATGCTTATCTTAAAATCATCAAAGATAAGGGATTTGCCCAGGGGACCATGAAAATTCTGAATAAGTCCGGGGAGCTTCGAATTTGGCTTTTTTCAAATGTTTTGGAGAAGAGTAAGGACGGACCGGCATATGTTTTGGGCAATGCATTGGACATCACTGAGCGCAATAAATTGGAGATGGAATATAATCGTCTTAAAGAGATGCTAGAACATACCAATAAGATGGCGAGTGTAGGTGGATGGGAATGTGATTTTGCCAGTAAGAAACTTTATTGGTCAGAAGTGACCCAGCTGATCCATGAGGTGGGGGGAGATTACCAGCCAGTAATTGATGAAGGGATTAACTTTTACAAAGAGGGTGAGAGTAGGGAAAAAATAATCAAAGCTGTTGAAAGGGCGACTACAAAAGGAGAACCTTATGATCTGGAGCTACAGCTGATTACTGCCAAGGGTAAGGAAAAATGGGTCAGGGCCATGGGGCGTCCGGAGTTTAAAAATGGTGTTTGTGTAAGGCTATTTGGTGCCTTTCAGGACATAGATGAAAAAAAGAAGGCAGAAATAGAAATTATCCGGTCCAAGAAATTATTAGAGGATGTTCAGAATGCTTCTTCGGAAGTGAGTATTATTTCTACAGATATAGATGGGGTCATCAACGTTTTCAATAGAGGTGCAGAAAAAATGCTGGGCTATTGTGCGGAGGAGATGGTCAATAAAGAAAGCCCGGTCATCTTTCATGATCCTAAGGAACTGGCCAAAAGAGGGGAAGAATTAAGCAAGGAGTACGGAGAGACGATAACGGGGTTTAGGATATTTGCGTACAAGTCACAGCTGGTGGGAGCAGAGGAAAGAGAGTGGACTTATATCAGAAAGGATGGTAGCAGATTGTATGTTTCTTTGGCCGTAACGCCCATTAGAAATGAAAAGGATGATATAATAGGGTATTTGGGTATTGCGACAGATATTACCGAAAGGAAAAACGCAGAGAAGCAGCTCATTATAGAGAAGGCGCGATTAAATGCCTTTGTTACCCATGCGCCAGCTGCAGTGGCCATGTTTGATACGGAAATAAAATATGTGGCTTATTCAAACAGGTGGCTTGAAGAATACAGACTTCAGGGCCAAGACTTGAAGGGCAAGTCTCATTACGAGGTATTTCCTGGTATTACGGACGAGTGGAAGGAGATCCATTCCAGGTGTTTGAAGGGGGAAGTGATCAGTAATGAAGAAGATATATGGACGCCTCCTGGCTGGGACCACCAGCAATACCTAAGGTGGGAAGTAAGGCCTTGGTACCAGTTTGATGGAGAGATAGGAGGGATCATGATGCTTACCCAGGACATTACAGAAACCTGTCTGCAAAGAGAAGAACTGAAGAAAGCCAAGCGGCTCGCTGAGCAGGCAAGTATTGCCAAATCGGAATTTTTGGCCAATATGAGCCATGAGATCAGGACGCCTTTGAACGGGGTGATTGGTTTTACGGATTTGGTATTAAAAACAGAGCTTACAGAAACACAATCCCAGTACCTGTCTATTGTCAATCAGTCTGGCAATTCCCTGCTGAACATTATCAATGACATACTTGATTTCTCAAAGATCGAGGCAGGAAAGCTGGATCTGGATGTGGACAAAAGTGACTTGTATGAACTTAGCAACCAGGCAAGTGATATCATTACTTATGAAGTCCACAAGAAAGGACTAGAAATGTTGCTGAATATCGATCCGGAGATTCCCAGGTATATTTGGGTGGATAGTGTGCGGCTAAAACAGGTTTTGGTGAACTTATTGGGAAACGCCTCAAAATTTACAGAAAAGAGAGAAATCGAATTGAAATTGAGGCCATTGAGCAAGAAGGACCAAAATGGAGAGATGAGCATCAGGTTTTCTGTGAAGGACACAGGGATAGGGATACATCCTGATAAACAGAAGAAAATCTTTCAGGCATTTTCCCAAGAAGATGTTAGCACCACCAAAAAGTATGGCGGAACTGGGCTTGGACTGACCATTTCCAATAGTTTGCTTCATATGATGGGCAGTGAAATGTGTTTGGAAAGTGAAGTGGGGAAGGGGAGTACTTTTTTCTTTGATCTAAAGGTGAAATGTGAACATGGGGAGCCCATGGTGTGGGATGAAGAGCTCAACATCAAGAATATTCTGATAGTCGATGATAACGAGAACAACAGAACGATCCTAGAGCGAATGCTGGCGCTAAGAGGAATTGCGACTGTTCAGGCGAAGAATGGTTTCGATGCCATCCAAAGGCTTATCAATGAGGAAAAATTTGATGTGATTCTGATGGATTATCATATGCCTATGATGGATGGTATAGAGACAATACGGAAGATTAGGGAAAGTTTCGAAAGCCAACCGATTATTTTTCTGCACAGCTCTTCCGATGATGAAAAAATAGTAAAGGCTTGTAAGGAACTCAATGTTCAATTGAGGTTGGTTAAGCCGATCAAATTAAGGGATATGTATGATGCGCTACTGGCGATCAACCGAAAAGAAAGTAATAAAAGGCAGGAGATCAAAAGGGAGCAGGAAGCTTCGGTTTTGCCCAATGGTGTCAAAGTGATGTTGGTGGAGGACAATACCATTAATATGTTATTGGCAAAAACGGTCATGGAAAATATTTCTCCTGGCATCAAAGTCTTAGAAGCCAGTAATGGAAAAGAAGCTTTGGAAATCTGTGCCACTGAGCTTCCGGATATTATTTTTATGGATGTCCAAATGCCCGAAATGAATGGTTATGAGGCCACTGCAGCCATTAGGGAAAAATATCCACAGCAGCATATCCTGATCATCGCTTTGACTGCGGGGAATATCAAGGGAGAGAAAGAAAAGTGCCTTAAGGCAGGTATGAACGATTTTATCGCAAAACCATTTGTGGAAGTGGATTTGATCAAGTTACTGGAGAAATGGGAGATGAGCACCCATCATGCTGTTTGTCCGATAAAAGCCCTTAAAGCAGCCCCCAACAGTGATTTTGATGTGGAGCAGTTAAAGAATTTGTTAGGCATTAGAGAGATAGAAGATCCGATGTTTCAGGTTATTTTGAAATCAGGCCTAAAGGAACTGGAGAGTTCACTCCGTGATATCATGCAATTTGCAGCGGCTAAAGACCCGCAATTGACCATTGCTGCCCACAAGTTATATGGATCTGCTAAATCACTGAGAATGGAAAAACTGGCTGAATTGTCCGGTGGAATTGAACGTTCCGATTGTAAAGATTTTGAAGATTTAAATTTGAAGGTGTTGATAGATAAGGCTTTGGAGGAGTTGGAGATATCTATAACTTCCATAAAGGAGTATATAAAAGATTAAAAGCTTTCGGAGGGATCATCCCTCACGAAAGCTTAACTTAAAGTATAATCGAGTTGGTAATCGGGTGATCAATCAACTTTTACTAACTAACCTTAAGTATTCTCCTATTGTCTAAAGCAACCATGACCTGATTCATTCTTTTCGTATTCTAATGGCTCAGGTTTTTGATCAGTTCCCAAAAACCGGGAGGATCTTGGTAAACAAATAACAATTGATATGCCTGAAAGTTAAATCGTTGATTTTGAGGCTTAATGAAGGGTTTTGCTTGTGCCAATTTTCCAGAATATGGAATACATTCTAAATTCTGTAATTTGATTCGCTGATATTTTATATATTAGGTTTTTAGGCAGACTCAATTCAATTCTTTAATTAATATGAAAACGGATGGATTTCAGATTTTTATTGTAGAGGATGATCCGTGGTATGGACAAATCATAGAGTACCATTTGGGACTAAATCCGGATTATCAGGTGAGGCGCTTCGAAACAGGCAAGGCGCTATTGGCCAACTTGCACAAGAAGCCTGATGTGGTGACTTTGGACTTTTCCCTGCCAGATATGAAGGGGGATGAATTGTTTAAGAGGATCAGGGAAGCCCAACCAGATTTGCCAGTTATTGTGGTGAGTTCTCAGGAGGACATTGCCATTGCGGTGAAGTTACTTAAAATGGGCGTAAGCGACTACCTGCTTAAGGATGATGCCACCAAGGATTTACTATGGAACAGCATCATTCGGATCAGGGAAAACCAAAGTCTGAAAAGGGAAGTGGAAAGCCTTAAGGAGGAGTTGGGACAGCGATTTTCCTTTCAAAAGCACATCATCGGGAGCAGTGAATCCCTTCAAAAAGTATTCGGCCTAATTGAAAAGGCCATCAAGACGAATATCAATGTTTCGATTTCAGGTGAAACAGGAACAGGTAAGGAGGTTGTAGCGAAGGCTATCCATTATAATAGTAAGCGAAAACATAAAAAGTTTGTGGCTGTAAATATGTCCGCTATACCTGGTGAACTTATTGAAAGTGAGTTGTTCGGTTATGAGAAAGGAGCATTTACTGGTGCCGTGGCCAGGAAAATAGGGAAGTTTGAAGAGGCCGATGGCGGTACTATTTTTTTGGATGAAATAGCAGAGCTGGATCTTAATAACCAGAGTAAGTTGCTGAGGGTTTTGCAAGAACGTGAAATCACTCGTGTAGGAGGGAATACCCCTATCAAACTGGATGTAAGATTGATCGTGGCAACCCACCAGGATTTGGCCGAAAAGGTCAAGAAAAATGAATTCAGGGAGGACCTGTATTATAGGGTAATGGGGCTGCCAATATTATTACCTGCTCTGAGAGAAAGAGGGAACGATGTTTTGGTACTGGCGAAGTATTTTATAGATGAATTTACCCGCGAAAATGAAATGGCTGCCATTGGTTTAAGTCAATCTGCCAAAGATAAATTGTTGAAATATCACTATCCGGGTAATGTCAGGGAACTTAAATCGGTGATCGAGCTGGCCATAGTCATGTCCAATGAGAAGGAAATAAGCGCAGAAGACCTCTCCTTTAACAGCATAGCAAAAGAGGAGGTGTTTTTATCCACGCAGAAGTCTTTGAGGGATCATACCATTGATATTATTAAATATTATTTGAATAGAAACAATAATGATGTGGTCAGTACTGCCAAACAATTAGAAATAGGAAAGAGTACCATTTATAAAATGATGAAGGATGGAGAACTTTGATCGGCATATAGAACGGTGCACAATTAAGGGGAGGAGAACTGTATCCATTCCAATCACTCCTTTCCTATGAATTTTTAACTACTTTAAATATCTATGAATTGCTGAAAATTTTAGATCGCCATATAGACAAAGCAGATATTGAAAGAGGAAATTTCTCTTTGGTAAATATTGGCTTTGATCTCCATCGGCTGTTGCAAAGGACGATAAGGCTTATGCTGCCTTATGCCCTAGAAAGGGGACAAAACCTTCGTTTGACTGTTGGAACACCTTTTCCATCTATTTTTACAGGTGATCCATTTCGCCTTAACCAGGTTGTTTGTCAGCTCATTCACCAGGGCTTGACATATTGCAAAAAAGGAGGACTGGAAATCAGCTGTACGCTCAAAGAAGAAACTGAATCGGTTCAAATTGTTCAAATAAAGTTTATGGATCACGATTTGACCGATTTAAATACTTCGCCACTCGATCATTCTTCAAGGGAAAGCTCTGAGCGATCAGTTGGCGATTTTTTTAATTTTTATAATCAGCATACGGATGACAAATTGGTTGCATTGGTCCAAGGACATCTGATTTATACTATTGATCGGCATTGGCAGGAAGTGCTTTGTTTGGAAGTCAATTTTATGAAGGTAAAACCTGAAGGCCAACTAATGGCTCAGTATACAGAAGCAGATTTTCTGAGGGGAGCGAAAGTATTGTTTGCAGAGAGTGAAGAGCTGAATGGTATTTTGATCAGGGGAATTCTTCAGGAAGTAGGAGCGGAAGTATTGCTCTGTAAAAACGGTTTGGAGGTCTTGGAAAAGTTGGAGGGGAATTTGGTGGACTTTGTGCTATTGACCAAGGATTTACCCTTATTGGATGGATTGAAGACTGCACGAATAATCAGAGAAAAGGTAGGTGAGGACCTACCTATTATCGGTCTGTTCTCAGGAGTGGATATGGTAGGAGTAGAAGATTTTAGTCAATCGGGGATGAGCGATTATCTTATCAAACCATTTGATGAGTCTGAGTTATTAGAAAAGTTAGGGAGAAGCAACAGTGCCAAGAGCCAGCCTACAGGGACTTCTAGGGAGTTATTATATGATCTGGAAAATTTGAAGCGTATCTGTAATGGCAACCAGGACTTTATGCAGCATATGATAAGTTTATTTATTCAGGTATCCAATAGCTCTTTGGATGAGATGAGCCTAGCCATAAAGGGACATGATTGGGAAGAGGTACGGCGAATAGCCCATAGGTTAAAACCCTCTCTCAATAGTATGGGCATCAATAGCATAGTGGAGGAAGTCATTGCCTTGGAAGAAGCTCAACTTAGCCATGAAGAGGTAGCAGGGATTTTCAATAAGTTGAAAGCAGTTTTGGGAGAAGTGAATAAGGAATTAGGGCGGTTGAAAATGAGTTGATGCTGTATTTCTTAAATTGGCTTTAGGGGCATGTGAGATTTCCAAAAGTATATCTGTTGATCTTGGTTTTTCTAATAATTGAATTGTATTCCAAAAATTGGAAATTATAATGGTTTGGTATCCATTATCTGGCCTTTTTCACTTGATTTTGAGATTGGCACAGGATTGGTGGTCCTCATAGCAATATCCCTCAATCGTTAATCTTCCAAAGTTGCGATCACCTTATATTAGGGATGCTTTTTGATAAGCGTGATCCTTTTTGAAGTGCCCAGATAATAGGTCTGGGCGCTTCTTTTTTAACCCGGATTATGCATTAGCAATTGTAGTGAGGGCTGAAAATGCAAGAAAATCAGGCTGTTTGGAAACTGAGGCATAGCACCGCTATGGTGAACCTGTCTTCCGCCAGGTAGAGTCGAAAACAGCAGCAAAGCGTCTGATTTTAAAGCGTTTTCAGTCCGTAATACTTGTGCGCCGCGGCGTAGATAAGCTAATGCATATTGCGGGTTAAACTACACCTGATCTGAAAAGGACAGACAAAATATAAGTTTGAAATTATTCACCGCCAGAAATATTGTTTGATTCCTAATTTTTAGGACTGATCCTGATTTAGCGTACTCTCCCAAGGTGTTTTTTGATCATGGCATAAAGTTTTGCAGGTTCGAATGGTTTACTCATGATGTCACATACTCCCGCAGATTCAGCCTTTTGGATATCATCTTCCATCACGACAGATGAGAGACAAATAATCGGGATGTCAAGGTCTTTTTTAATCATTTCATTTTTAATGATTTGTGTTGCTTCGAATCCATTCATCTCTGGCATATACATGTCCATTAAAATGATGTCAAAACTTTTTTCCTTGAATAATTCAACCGCTTGAGTGCCAGTTTCCGCTATTTCAAGATTAACATTCCAATCTTTCATGACATGCTTTGCAGCAAACTGATTGATCATATTGTCTTCTGCCATCAAAATGGAAACTGTTTCTTCAAAAGGAATAATTTCCTGATTTTTTAGACTTTTATGTTCCATAGACTCTTTCTTTCCTAGCACGAAATCGCTGATAAATGTGAAAATTCATCCTTTTGTCCAAAGTGTCTCCTGATTTTTATTAGCATATGTTATGCTATGGCGAATAGCACTTCATTTTAGTCCAATGGCCATCTGTAAGGGTGATTACAGCAGCTGCTGGAAATTGTGTACATGTCAATGGGCTGGTACAGCAGCCTATTACAAGGATAAAACAAATCGTTTCTTATCCATGGATAGCACATGGTTTTAAGCGGAGACCTCTAGGTTCTTATTGTGTAAAATTAATTGCATTTGTTTATAAATTCAGCAAAAAGTGATTTATGTTCAAAGAATCTGATAAAAGAGGCTTGATTGCTTCGATTTTGGTCTTAACCTGTCGTTTATATTTCACAGGAATAATCATTATTTCTGTTTTTTTGGATAAATTGAGTAAAAACAAGCCAATAGTCCATGTCTACAGCTGTTAGCCCAAGATCCAAGCATATGAAAATAGTCATGACCTTATTATTGATCATGATCAGTTGTGTACAGGCTGTTATGGCTCAGGAGCCCAAGGAGCCTTTGCCGGTAAAAGGTTTTGCTATAGCTGCACCTGTACCAGAGGAAGTGGACCGATTTATAAAGTTTATTGATGAGGAATTGGGAAAAAGAGGCATCAACACCTTAATCTTGAGGGTTGATTATAGGTATGAATATGAGGGGCACCCGGAGCTGATCGGAGAAGATCCATTGAGTAAAGCAGCGGTAAAAAGACTGGTAGCTGCCTGTAATGCTCATGGTATTAGACTGATTCCCCAAATCAACCTGTTAGGGCATCAATCATGGCACAGTAAAATAGGGAAGTTATTGGAAGTATATCCTGAATTTGATGAAACTCCCCATGTGAGGCTCCCCGAGAAATATGAATGGCCTAATAAGGATGGACTTTATTGCAAAAGTTATTGTCCCCTTCATCCGGGTGTGCATGCGGTGGTATTTGATATGGTGGATGAGATTTGTGAGGTGTTTGAAGCAGATGCTTTTCATGCAGGTATGGATGAAGTGTTTTATATTGGAGATGATAAGTGTCCTAGGTGTTCAGGGAGGGACAAGGCGGCTTTGTTTGCTGGAGAAGTTACCAAAATCAGGAATCATCTAGCAGAGAAGGATAGGGCATTATGGATATGGGGAGACCGGTTGTTAGATGGAAAAACTACCGGCATGGGAATGTGGGAGGCCAGTATGAACAATACGCACAGGGCCATTGATATGATACCTAAAGATGTGGTGATTGGTGATTGGCATTATGAACGGGCAGACCCAACGGCTGTATATTTTGCCATGAAAGGATTCCGGGTTTTGACCTGTAATTGGAGAAGGCCGAGGGTCTCAGTAGCCCAAGTAGAAGATATGTATAGGTTCAGAGAAGCTGCAACTACGGAAATGAAGCCTCGTTTTTATGGTGTCATGCAAACCGTTTGGTCTGATACGGGAAGTTTTATGGATGGTTTTTATGAGCATAAGCCTGATGGGGAGGGCGGAGAGGATACTGCTTGGAATACTTTTAGAAGGATGTTTGCTAAAATAGAGGCCTTAGAGAAAGGGGATTAAAGGGCAGTTTGGATTTTTTATTGGATTTGTTAGGCCTATAGAGGTGTTCTGTAACGTTCTGCCATGGTTTTTATTTAGTAGCAATGATTCAGGTTGTTAGATAAAGTTTGCTGTTTTGCATATTATTTTAGCAGAAGTAATGTTTCATGGTTTTGGGAAATGAAATTTTTTGTAAATTCCGATTGGTAGAATAAAATTGTTTCGAAGCGAATCGAAATAAATCAAAACTAATCTTTTTTTATTGATGCCATGAATAAAGTATATCGTTGTATCTTGTTTTATTTATTGCTCTTATGGAGCCATTTGACTGTTGGACAGGAATATCAAGCCAATTGGGAATCATTGGACAGCCGTCCAGTTCCAGGCTGGTTTGAGGATGCTAAGTTTGGGATTTTTATTCATTGGGGTCCTTATTCTGTGCCAGCTTGGTCTCCTAAGGGAACCTATTCCGAATGGTATCAATATTGGATGGAGAGCAAGAAGCTTTTTGGAAATGGGGATTTCAAGGGGGACGAAGTTTATCAATACCATAAAAGGACCTATGGAGAAGATTTTCCCTATTATAATTTTGGTGAAATGTTTACCGCAGATCTATTTGATCCTGAAGAATGGGCAGGGCTTTTTGAGAAAGCGGGTGCGAAATACATTGTTTTGACTTCTAAGCATCATGACGGATATACACTTTGGCCCAACGAGCAGGCCAATGACCGGGGATTTGCCTGGAATAGCATGGAAGTAGGTGCCAAGAGGGATTTGGTTGGAGAGTTGACTGAGGCGGTTAAAAAAACTTCAGTCAAAATGGGACTTTATTATTCACTTTATGAATGGTATCATCCATGGTGGCAGTCTGATAAAGAGAGGTTTGTCAATGAGCACTATCTGCCTCAGATCAAGGATTTGGTACAAAATTACCAACCAGATATTCTTTGGACGGATGGAGAATGGGAAATGGAAGGTGAAAAATGGAAAAGTGAGGAATTTTTGGCTTGGTTGTACAATGAATCAGCCGCCAAGGATAATATTCTTGTGAACGATCGCTGGGGTAAAGGCCTGAGACAAAAACATGGAGGATACTATACCACGGAGTATGAGGCGGGCAAAGAGTTTGATAAGCCATGGGAAGAATGTAGGGGCATGGGCTTTTCATTTGGTTATAATCAAAATGAAGATGCGCAGGACTATAATAGCACTAGGGCATTGATACTGATGCTGGTGGATATCGTGAGCAATGGAGGGAATCTCTTATTGGACATCGGTCCAGATGCCAGGGGAAATATTCCTCCCATTATGCAGGAGAGGCTGTTGGAAATAGGTGAATGGCTCTCCATTAATGGAGAAGCTATTTATGGTACAAGAAAGTGGGGACAATCTGCCCAATGGTCTGTAGGAGACCGTAAGATAGACCATGAAAAGGGATATTTGGGAGGAGATTATATTCTTAAACAGACGATAGATCCTTCTCCTGGAAAGGCAGTGAAAGAACTGTTTTTTACGCAAAAAGAAGATGATCTTTATGCGATCAGTCCGAAGTTTCCCATGGGGGAATTGTTGATCAAAGATGTAAAAGCTTCTACAGGGACCAAGGTGAAGTTGTTGGGCATCGATGCTGAACTTGAGTATGTCCAAAAGGGCAAGGACTTATTGATCAGCGTGCCTGCCTTGTCATATGATGAATTGCCTTGCAAGCATGCTTGGAGTTTTAAGATCAGCAATGTCCAGTGATGAGTTTGTAAATTGCTTATGTCAATATTAAAAGTAAGGGAGTATGAAGTTTGAGGTTCAGATAGAGCAAGTATTCAGAAAATACTATCCTCGCTTGTGCGCATATGCCTATAATTATGTGCAAGATGAGGATGAGGTTGAAGATATTGTTCAGGATGTATTTAAAGTTTATTTGGAAAAACAAGGTGAGCTTTCAGAAGACAGGAATGCTATCAAGGCTTTTCTGTATGCTTCCGTAAGAAATAGCTGCTTGAATCTAATTCGGCATCAAAAGGTAAAAGTCAAACACAGGGAAGAGGTCTTTTCAAACTTTAAGGAAGGTGTGGATGGTATGGAAAATATTATACATGCTGAAGTTCTGGGTAAACTTCATAAGGCCATCAGCCAATTGCCTAAAGGTTGTGCTTTGGTGATCAGAATGGGGTATTTGGAAGGTTTGAAAAATCCCCAAATTGCTGAAGTGCTTAATATCAGTGTCAATACTGTGAAAACCCAGAAACAACGTGGATTGATGATTTTAAGGGAGAAATTGGATACTTCTACTTTAATGTTGTTATTGGTTTTGATACAAAATAAAACTTGGTAATAGAATTTTTTTATATTTTTTTAGTTTTTATTTCACCCATTTTTCGGTTTAAAGTTTCTTAGGTATTGTAAACAGGAAATACCTAAGAGAAATGAACAAAGAGCTATTTGAGCTAGCGGACCTTATTGCAAAATTTCTTCAGGAAAAGACAAGCGAAGAAGAGGAAAGCAAAATGTTTTCCTTACTCAGAAAAGAGGAATACAAAGATTTACTACAGCATTACAAAGGAGGAGAGAAAATCCAGGAGAAATTGGATTTTATGGATAGGCTAAACATAGAAGAGGCCTGGCGTAAAGTCAGTGAAAGCAAAGGTAGTAATTTTATAGACAGGCTATTCAAGTTCAAATATGCTGCTGTCTTATTATTTGGATTGTTTTTCCTTGGGTATTGGTTCTATATTGGAAATGAGCCATCTAGAGAGGATAGGGACTCAAATAATAGATTGGTAATTGATTCCAAAGATCATGTTTCATTGACCCTTTCTTCTGGGAAAAAGATTTCCTTATCTGCTGAGACTGTTCGTATAACGGATGGCGAGGAAGTATTGATAGTGGCCAATAATCAACAAATCATCTATAAGGAATTGGTCAATGATTCCAAGAAAAGGCTAAAACAGCATATAGCAGTACCTGCTGGCAAGACTATAAAAGTCAAGTTTTCAGATGGAACGAATGCTTGGTTAAATGCACAGAGTTCCGTTTCTTTCTTGGCCAATTTTGATGAACAACAGCGTAAGGTGTCCCTAAAGGGCGAAGGATTTTTTGAGGTTCAACATGAGGCATCTAGACCGTTTATCGTGGATACAGAGCAAAGTTCAGTAAAAGTCCTAGGTACCAAGTTCAATGTGAAATCTTTTAAAGGAAAGGCCACTACAGTTTTATTAGAAGGAAAAGTTGAACTTTCTCAAAACCAGGAAAAAGTCATTTTGAAACCAGGAGAAGGTGCAGAAGCAGATGGTTTTAAATTAAAAAAAGAGGCAGTGGATGTAGCCGGAGCTGTGGCATGGAAGAATGGCTTGTTTCTTTTTGAAAAAGCAGCACTTTCGGAAGTATTGGATGAAATCAGCAGGTGGTATGGCGTGAGACTAAACGGGAATGTAGATGAATTAAACGACAGAAAGTTCTCTGGTAAAATAAAGCGAAATACTTCACTGGATGAAATGTTGTTAATTATCAATGATGTAAGTGGTGTCTCGCTTAGCTATGAAAATGATATGATAAAAGTAAATCAATAAGTTAATAAACAATTAAAAACCCAAGATCATGAAAATTAATAGTTCTTAATTAAATCCGGAATATGCATTAGCTTATCTACGCCTCGGCGAACAAGTATTAGGGGCCGAAAATGCTTTAAAATCAGTCCTTAATACGATCACTAATGAATAATCCGGGTTAAAAGAGTCATAAAAAAAACCGAGCGTGCGGCAACACTCCCGGTTTTATTAAGGCCGTCAAAACGTTCAAATTTTATTTTCAACCTTAACCATACAAAAGTATGCAATTATTGTACGATAACCTATTCCCGATGTTTCGGGGATCTGGGAGTGGTGTTCCCAAACTGTTAAAAATCATGAAATTACTGATGATATTGATGCTGGCTTTTCAAGTAGGTGTTTATGCATCCACAGAAGCACAGCAAATTACACTTTCTGCCAAAAACAAGTCATTGAAGGAGATTTTCAATGAAGTGACAGAGCAGTCCGGCTATGCTTTTTTTTATAGTGAATCGGATCTGAATGAATCAGGTAAGGTGAGCTTTAGCATTAAAAATGCAGATTTAGAAGACTTTTTAAAAGAGTTATTGACAAGCAAGGGCTTAGATTACCGTCTTCGTGGTGAAACCATTACGATAGTCAAGGCAGAAAACACTTTAGTTCAGCAAAGCGAAGAAAGGACTATACGCGGAGTGGTCAAAGACGCCAAAGGAATAACCATTCCTGGCGCCAACGTAATGGAGGTGGGGACCACAAATGGTGTGGCCACAGATATTGATGGATCTTTTAGCATCAATCTGATCACTAGTAACCCGAAAATCCGAGTGTCCTTTGTAGGATATGAGGTGACAGAAGTGGCCATCAAAGAGGAGGAATTCTACGAAATCATATTGGAGGAGGACTCGGAAGCTCTAGATGAAGTGGTAGTAGTGGGTTTTGGCGTTCAAAAGAAGGAAAGTCTTGTAAGTTCCATAGCTACTGTTAAGGGAGAAGAGCTCAGAATGCCAACAAGAAGTTTAAGTAATAACCTGGCAGGACAGGTTCCGGGTCTGATTGCTGTACAGCGCTCTGGGGAGCCAGGATACGATAATGCGGAGTTTTGGATCAGAGGTATCAGTTCATTTGCCGGAGGAACCAGTCCTTTGGTTTTGGTAGACGGTGTGCCTAGAAACATGAATGATATCGAACCTGATGAAATCGAAACCTTTACCTTATTGAAAGATGCTGCCGCCACGGCTATTTACGGTGCAGAGGGGGCCAATGGGGTAGTGATCATTACTTCCAAAAGAGGTAAGAACCAAAAGACCCAAATCAGTTATAGAGGAGAGTACAGTGTGCTTCAGCCAACAAGATTGCCAGAGTTTTTAGGTTCGGCAGATTATATGAGTCTTTATAATGAAGCCTTATTAAATGAAGGAAAGCAGCCCGTATTTAGTGAAGACCTGATTGCCCGCTACAAATCAGGCCAAGATCCTGACTTGTACCCTGATGTAAACTGGCTGGATTTACTGAGCAATACTACGAATAACACCCGTCATACGCTGAATTTTAGAGGAGGAGGAGAAAAGGCAAGGTTCTTTATTTCAGGTGCTTATTTTAGTGAAAGTGGCATTTTTGAATCCAATCCAGTTGCAGAATATGACAATAATATTGGTTTAAAGCGGTACAACTTAAGAAGTAATGTAGACTTTGATGTGACCAAAACCACTAAATTAATGGTGGATTTAAGTGGACAATATTTGGAAACCAGCTATCCAGGAGTGGGGACTAGTACTATTTTCCAAAGGATGACAATTGCTCCACCTCATTTGTTTCCCATGATTTTTTCCGATGGTTCACATGCCTCACATCCTGTTCCAAGTGGTAACCGAGTGAATCCTTATAATCTCTTAATGGAGTCGGGTTATGCAAAGGAGTGGAGAAGTAGTATTCAATCCAAGGTAGCTATAGAACAAGATATATCTGTTTTAACTGAAGGGCTTAAGGTAAGAGGAGTAATAAGTTATGATGCCAATTTTAACTTTAATATGAACCGCACCAAAACCCCAGCACAGTATATTGCTGCGGGGAGAGATATAAATGGTGATTTGATTTTTAATCAGACCATTAATGAAAGTCCCTTTGGAGAACCTTCTGAATCAAATAGTGGGAATAAAAATATCTATTTAGAAACCTCTATTAACTATAACCGGACTTTTGATGAAAAGCATGCCGTAGGTGGGATGTTTCTTTATTATCAAAAGGAACAGCAACTGCACAATCAGGCCTTGGCCTTTAGGAAACAGGCCTATATTGGTAGAGGAACCTATACCTATGATAGAAGGTATTCCTTGGAAGCCAATTTTGGACTTACAGGAAGTGAGACATTTGCGGAAGGTTATCGGTATGGTTTTTTCCCTGCAGTAGGGGTTTCGTGGATTGTTGAAAACGAGCAATTTATGAATAACCTAAAGCATGTGATTTCTGGTTTGAAGGTGCGAGGCTCTATTGGTCGAACTGGTAATGATAATACAGGTGGAGAGAGGTTTTTATATAGAGGGACTTTCACAGGTGGCTCAGGTTACCCGATAGGAATAGGAGGAAGTGGTGCGCTAAATGGTATGGGCGGGTATGTTGAAGGCCGGTTTGCTGCTCCATCTTTGTCTTGGGAAATCGAGAACAAGAGGAATGTTGGTTTAGAACTTGGTTTGTTTGAAGACAGAATTACTTTCCAAGCAGATTATTTTGATAATTTCAGGTATAATATTTTGCTCCAAAGAAGGACTGTTTCAGCAGCCACTGGTTTTAGGCAGGCACCTTGGCAAAATTATGGAAAAGTGTCCAATAAGGGGATTGATGCAAGCTTTAATGCCAGAAAATATTTTGGAGAGGTATTGGTAAGCTTGAGAGGTAACTTCACCTATGCCAAAAACAAAATCATTGAATATGATGAGATAGAGCAACTTTACCCTTGGATGAATGTTACAGGGACTAGTCTGAATACTCCAAACTTATATGTGGCGGAGGGATTATATACCTATGATGACTTTGATGTTACGGTAGAAAATGGAACAGAAGTATATACATTGAAGGAAGGGCTTCCGGTTTCATCCTTAAGTTCCAATAATATGCCAGGCGATATTAGATATAAGGATCTCAACGGGGATGGGGTCATTAATCAGTTTGACCAATCAAGAGGACTGGCATCACCATCTGTACCTGAGATGATTTATGGTGCAGGGGTCAATGTAGAGTATAAGAACTTCTATATTAATATGTTTTTCCAAGGAGCCGGAAAAGTTTCCACAGTTTTGGGGGCATCGAATGGTCAAGGCTTTTTCCCTTTCAGCTGGGGAGTAGATGAAAGTTCGGTAAGGGTAGATGCCCTTAATAGATGGACTCAGGAAAATCCTTCTCAGGATGTCATGTTTCCTAGACTTAGGACCTCTTCCTATTGGCATAATAGAGCGGAAAGCACTTGGTGGTTAAGAGATGCTAGTTTTGTTAGGCTGAAAAATGCGGAGATAGGCTATCGATTTAAAAAGAGCCTACTTCAAAAAATAGGAGTAACTACAGGTAGAGTCTATTTAATGGGCAATAATATTTATGTCTGGGACAAAATCAAAATGTGGGACCCTGAAATGGGCAATGCTAATGCGGGGATGAACTATCCATTACCGAGGACATTCACTTTTGGACTGGAGTTTACACTTTAAAAATTGAAAACAATCATGAATTTATATAGAATAACGACAAAGTTAGCACTATTACTGACCGTAATTTTGTCTTCCTGCAATATGGATTATTTGGATGTTTCTGATGAGTTGGCGGGGGAATTGACCATGGAGGAAGTTTTTAATACCCCTAGCACGACAAGGCAGTTTCATCGAAATATATTTTCGGGAATTCCTAATAGCAGTAATATGATGCTTAATATAGGGGGGCTTGATAATCCGTGGGCAGGGGCTACAGATGAGATTAAAATGGCCCAAGGTCCATTAAGGAACTTGACCTCCAATGGATTTAATTCTGGGAATGCTTCATTTCATCGTTGGGGGGCACTGTATCAGCTGATACGTCAGGCCAATTTGTTTCTGGAAAATGCCCGGGTAATTCCCAAAAGTGGTATTGCCGATTTTATAGATGAAGATGAACTATCCGAAATGAAAGCCCAGGCGAAGTTTTTAAGGGCATATTATCATTATTTGCTGTTTGAATTGTATGGGCCAATTCCCATCATGGATGCAGCGGCAGATCCTTCGTCTCCCGATCTTGATTTTGCAAGAAGTCCTGTAGATGAGGTGGTTAATTTTATTGATTCAGAATTGGTAGAGGTATCTGAGCAATTAAATGATAAAGAAACAGAGCAAAACTTTTTGGCATTACCAACGAAAGGTGTTGCGCTAGCGGTAAGGGCGAGGCTATGGATGTATGCTGCCAGTCCGCTATTCAATGGAGGATATGAAGAAGCATTGTCATTGACCAATCCAGAAAGTGGAAATAGGCTTTTCCCAGATCACGATTCTAGCAAGTGGCAAAAGGCCCTTGACGCAGTTCAAGAATTTATTGATTTTGCAGAAAGTGGTTATTATGAACTGTATAAAGAGCTCGATGACGATGGGGAATATGATCCGTATAGTTCACTTTATAACCTGTTTATGGAATATAATGATGAGATTATTTGGGCTAATCCGAACCATAGTTTTGGAAACCTAACGGGAGAAGGGGTGGATAGGAGAGCGACTCCTAGAACAGAGCGCGGTGGATTTGCATGCATTGCGATATCTCAAGAGTTGGTAGATGACTTTTTTATGATAGATGGAAAAACTATCGGGGAATCGGATCTGTATAGTGAGGAAGGCTTTTCCGATCCTGGAGAAGATCTCAGTGGCCAAACAGATATTGGCACTTATAGAATGTGGATCAATAGGGAACCAAGGTTTTATCAGACAGTATTTTTCCATGGTAGAAAATGGCACATTAGCAATAATGTAATAAAGTTCAATAAAGGAAACGGTAATGATAATTCTTCCCAGAATTACCCTTGGTCCGGTTATTTGATGTATAAAAGAATAAGCAGATCCATTTATAATGAGGGAAGCTATCCTAGAAGTGAATATCGTCCATCCATCATCTTTAGGCTGGCAGAATTTTACCTTCTCTATGCAGAGGCCTTAAACGAGGTAAACCCATCAGATGCTAGAATTATCGAGTATATCGATAAGGTAAGGAAAAGAGCAGGAATTCCATTGTTAGCGGATATCAAACCGGAGATTATCGGAGATCAGGAAGCCCAAAGAGAAGCAGTGAGACAGGAGATGCGCGTGGAGTTGGCAACAGAAGGACAGCGTTACTTCGATGTTAGAAGGTGGATGATTGCTGAACAGCCAGAAGGCCAACAGGGAGGCGCTTTTTATGGTATGAACATGAATGCGGAAGTGGAGGCAGATTTTTTCGAGAGGACACCTTATGAAGTAAGGGCCTGGGAAAAAGCCATGTATCTGTATCCTATTCCTTTAAATGAAATTCAGAAAAGTGAAAGGCTGGTTCAGAACCCCGGGTGGTAAGCACTTAAGTTGATCGTCCATTGCCGATTTACAAACAAAAAAACTTGACATATGAATAACATATCTTATAAAATATATTCTTTTTTTCTCCTACTGTGTCTCATTGTTGGGGCAGGTTGTGAGGAAGATGAGCAAGAAATACCTACAGGTATTTTTATAGCACCTAACTCCAGGGACATCGTGGAACCAAGGAATGTTGTATTTGTGGAAAATTATGAATCCTCCATTGCATTTTCCGTGGCAGTTTATGAGCCCGCTTCAGAAGAAATACAGGTGGCCATAAGGCAAAATAATGAATTGGTAAGCCAATATAATTCTACCAATGGGACGCAATATGAGCCTTTACCTGAACAAAGTATCCGTTTTAGTTCAGAAACACCAGTGATCGAGAAGGGAGAAAAGAATTCCGCGGAAATTGAGGCATTGATCAACTCAGATCTATTGGATGAGGATAAAACCTATATGCTGGCTTTGGAAATTACCAATGCCAGTGGAAATATCGTATTAAACAAGGCGATGAATGTAAAGTATTTTAGCTTGAAAGGCGGGCCACCACCAAATATCGCTTTAGGTAAACCAACTAATCAGTCAAGTATTACCGCTGGTGGACTTAGCCCAAGGGCTGTTGATGGCAATACCAATGGAGCATGGAGTGCAGGATCTGTAACCCATACAGCCGGCGTAGGCCAGGATTGGTGGGAGGTAGACCTAGAAGCTATATCACCATTGATTGCCCAGATCAATATATATAACCGTACAGATTGTTGTGCACAAAGATTGGTGGATTTCCATGTATTTGTATCAGATGTGCCATTTGAATCCACTTCTTTAGAAGAAACGCAGGCCCAAGAAGGGGTATCTGATTATTTTACTGCAGGAGTAGGTGGAGCTAAGACTGAAATCAAAATAGGCAGGACAGGCAGGTATGTGAGGGTACAACTAGAAGGGAATACGCCATTAGCTTTGGCAGAGGTAGAGATATTAGCCTTATAATAAAAATTAAACAGGATAGTAACCCGCTATTGTACCTTTGGTTCGGTAGTGGGTTGCTTTATTAAAAGTAGATGAAAAAGTTCGGATTATTAATTAAGGTGTTGTTACCCTTGCAGATGTTGGCGTTTTATGCCTATGGTCAAAAGATTAAGCCCAATCATATTCAGTTTATATCCCCAGGGGATAGCCAAGAAGACATTATTGAAAAGGCTGCCAATGTGGTTCCAACGGTGAGGCAACTCAGGTGGCAAAAGCTGGAGGTCACAGGTTTTATCCATTTTGGTGTCAACACATTTACTGGAAAGGAGTGGGGAACTGGAAATGAAAAACCTGAAATTTTCAATCCTACTGACCTTGATGCAGAACAATGGGTTTTGGCCGCCAAGGCTGGCGGAATCAAGCAGTTGATCATTACTGCAAAGCACCATGATGGATTTTGTCTATGGCCTACCGAGACTACTGAACATTCGGTGGTTTCAAGTCCATGGAAATCAGGTAAAGGAGATGTGGTAAAAGCCTTAGCAGAAGCTTGTAGGAAACATGATATGGGATTTGGTATATACCTTTCCCCTTGGGATATGAATGCGCCGAGCTATGGAACAGAAGCTTATAATGATTTATTTATAGATCAGCTTACAGAACTACTTACTTGGTATGGGAAAATAGATGAAGTATGGTTTGATGGAGCTAATGGGGAAGGACCAAATGGTAAAAAACAGGTCTATGATTTTGATCGTTATTATGAAAAAATAAGGGAATTGCAGCCTGAGGCTGTCATTGCCATCATGGGGCCTGATGTGAGGTGGGTAGGAACAGAAACCGGTTATGGAAAAGATACGGAATGGAGTGTAGTTCCTGTCAATAACCTTGATCAGGAAAAAATAGCGGCTAATTCTCAGCAAAATGTAAATGTGAAACCTACTTGGGACAAGTCCAAGGAAGTCTTGGGAAGCCGGGAAAGCTTACTCAATGCCAAAGGCTTGGTATGGTATCCCGCAGAAACTGATGTGTCCATTCGGCCAGGTTGGTTTTATCACAAGAATCAGGACGATAAAGTAAAATCCCCGGAAAAGCTTTTGGATATCTATTTTAATTCCGTTGGTAAAAATGGTGTGTTGCTTTTGAACTTACCACCGGATAAAAGAGGATTGATTCATGAGGAAGATGTAAAAAATTTAAAGGCATGGAAGGCATTAATTGATGAGCTGTTTGATGAGAACTTGTTAAAGCGTGCGACAGGTAATAAGAAATTCAACAAAAGCCTTGTAGATGGACAATTAGAGACCTCTATTGTTCCTTCTAAAACCAAAGAAGGTTATGAGATAAGGTTTGATTTTAAAAATCCGATCGCTTTTAATGTCCTTGTACTTCAAGAAAATATTACCAAAGGGCAGCGTGTGGAGAACTTTCAACTTGAAGTCCTAAAAGATGGAAAATGGCAATCTGTTGTAAACGGAACAACTATTGGGTATAAACGAATATCAACGCTTCAGGAGGTAAATGGGAGTCAATTTAGACTGAAAATTCAAGATAGTAGATTGTCTCCGGAGATTTCCGAAGTCGGATTTTATTTAGATAAGCAATAATCAATAGGACTAAAACTTTAATTTCCACATTAGCTGTATTTATATGGATGATGTGGAAATTAAATGCTTTGCTGCCTTATTTTATAATAAGGATGGCCGCTATGATGGATTATTCCTTTGAAATTTGCTTGGACCGGGCGAGGTTTACCTAACAGATGATGAAAGAGCTTGTGTCTTAATTCAAACGTTCGGTAAAAAAAATGAATTTCATAAAGGCCATTGGGCTAGACCTAAAGTTGGTTGTAAAAAGTGTTGGCTTGGGGAATGTGTTGAAGGCATTGAAACGTGAGGCGAAACTAAAGAAAAATTACCCAAAAGGTATTTCGGGTAATTATTTGTGGTTTATTGGTGTGCTGCCTGAGAATCAAGGAGAAGGAATGGGGAGTCATTTATTGGATTATAGTAAATAATCCTCGGGGCAAGCCCACGAGGCATTATTGGTCAATCGAATATTTTTAATTGATAATTGGTCTTCAGTTTTTTATATCCTTTTTCCAGCCCTTGACTCTTTACATAATTAGCGATCTTTTCCTCTGTTCCATGTTGGCCTACCGTATTGACAAAATATCCCTTACCCCAAAACTCCCCTCCCCAGAGCTGTTTTTTCACCTCTGGGCATTCTTTAAACACCTCTCGTGACACTAAACTCTTTATCGTTCTCACTATTTTGGTTATACTATACGTTGGAACCGATTGGATCAGAAAATGTACATGGTCAGCATCTGTACCGATTTCCAGAAATTTAATCTCATATCTTAGTTCTATCTGTTCACACGTCGATGTCAGAACTTTATCAACCTCTTTACTGAACACTACTCGTCTATATTTTGCTGAGCAAACTATATGGTACAGCAAAACTGATACATTATGACTCTTATGGATATACTTACTTTCTTGCGACATCGAGTCACAAGATAGTAAAACGAGGCTAGCCTCGGGGAATTTGACCCTAAGAGATTAAAGTTAAAAGTCAACGGGAAAATAAGCATCTATATCTTGAAACGTCTTCAGAAAGGAATTTGCCATGGTATTCGATAAACGGCTTTGAACTTTACCATCAAATGGATGATTTTGGCTTCCCCTTTTACTATTTTAGGTATTTAAGCTATCTGATTATCCGCAATGATGCCAGTAACCTTAAATCCTTTGCTTAAGTGGTTGGGAGTTTGAAGACTGAAGACCGAAGGAGTTGATATTTTAATATACACTTAGAAATCCACGTTCTGTGAACGTGGTCAGAGACCGTTTCACGGGTTTGCCTAAAAACCGACTCAAGGTTAACTTTCAAGATGTTGTCCCCACAACAAAAGAAAGTAACCAAATGAGTCGATTCAATAGATTATCTCATGCCATTTGGCATTGTAAGTACCATATAGTTTGGACGCCTAAATATAGGTATAAAGTGCTTAAGGGCACAATAAAGGAAGAGGTAGAAACCTGCATTCATCTGTTCAGCGAGCAAAAGCGTTGCAAGATAGAAGCATTAAATGTTTAGGAGGACCATGTTCACCTGATTATCGAGGTACCGCCAAAAGTATCCATATCAGAAATTGTAGGTGTGCTAAAAGGACGTACTGCAATAAGGGTTTTTGGTAGGTTCAAGGAGTTGAAGCAGCGCCCCTATTGGGGCAATCACTTTTGGGCCAAGGGCTACTGTGTAGATACGATAGGTCTTGATTCGGAAATGATCAGACGATATGTGGAATATCAGGAAAAGCAAGAAAAGAAGTTTGAAAAGTAAATAAAGTTTAACATAGGGGGTTATCACAAATCCCCTTCCTTTGGATGGGGATGTTTTAATTAAAATGAACATTTCGATTCGCTTTTAACTTTTACTGGTGTAATTGCGGATATACATATTAAGCTAAAAGCAATAATGATGAGTTTGTTTTGAGTAAGGCTTTTCTGTAAATCTACAATTACATCACCATTCAAACAGGCCTATAAAGAGACACCGCTCTCGGGAAATCCTGGTCATTGGGGGCAGCATGCAGGGATAGAATAAGTTGAGGTGGATAAAATAGGGGGCCATGGAGGTATTAATTTTAATTGATACTATACAAATGAGATTTTTCTAATATGTTATTTTTTCTTTTTGGTGTTAGTTGAAATATTTGTTAGTTTAGGGCATGTGATCTAAATATATTTGACTTTCCAGTCATATGATCAATGGTTTTGGTTATAGAATAATGTAATGGTGAGCGTTAGGAGTATAATAAAGAAGAGTCTATATGGACAAAGCTTTTATTATTCCGTTATAAATTATAGTGAACATTCGGTTGTTTGCGAAATAATAGCTATTGTAAATGGTCTGATAATATGGTTTTATTCTTCTTCTGGATAGATAGAACTATTTTAATTTGTGAAATAATTGAATATGTTTGTTTGAACAAAAGTACAATATATTATAGATGAAAACCCATAATAATTTCTTGTTGGCAGTATTGGCAGGGATAGTGATCTTTACCGCTTGTGATGGGCCATCTGAGGAAAACAAAAGCTTATTGGCATCGGATCAGATCAGTTATAATTTTCATATTCGACCGATATTGTCAGATAAATGTTTTGCCTGCCATGGGCCAGATGCCAATAAAAGAGAAGCCGGTTTACGACTGGATACCGAGGAAGGCGCTTATGCAGCATTGAAGGATTCTCCTGATGCGCATGTGATCGTACCTGGAAAAGCCAATGAATCTGCCGTTTATCAGCGGATAAGTACGGAAGATCCCAGTTTACAAATGCCCCCGCCTGATTCCAACCTAAAACTTTCGGAAGAAGAAGTCGAACTCATTAAAAAATGGATCAATAAGGGAGCTAAATATGAGCCCCATTGGGCTTTCACACCTCCCAAAAAATCAGCATTGCCATTAGAGGACGAGTGGTGCAGAAATGAAATAGATAATTTTGCCCTTGCTCAAATGAAGCAATACAGGCTTTCTCCCAATGAAGAGGCAGATGCTGCTACATTGGTAAAGCGATTAAGTCTGGATATCACTGGACTTCCACCAAGTCTGGAATTGATCGATAAGTATTCAGATCTAAGTGGAGATAATTATGAGGCATTGGTAGATGAGTTGATGGCTAAACCATCCTATGGTGAAAAACTGGCTGTGCTATGGATGGATGTATCCAGGTATTCGGATAGCTATGGGTATCAGGATGACGAAATGCGCACCCAATGGCCATACCGAGATTGGGTAATTCATGCTTTCAATGAGAATATGTCCTATGACCAGTTTATCACCTGGCAGCTTGCAGGAGATATGCTTCCAAATGCCACCAAGGAACAAATATTAGCTACGGCATTTAACAGAAATCATAAATACACAGAAGAAGGCGGGATTATTCATGAAGAATATAGGGTAGAATATATCCTGGACAAGACCAATACATTCACGAAAGGTATTTTGGGTATCACCATGGAGTGTGCCCAATGTCATGATCATAAATATGATCCTTTTTCTCAGGAGAACTACTTTCAAATGTACGCCTTCTTTAATAACACTCCTGAAAAAGGGTTTGAAGGAGATGTTTCAAGAAGTAAACCTGCCAAAACTCCTATCTTATGGATTGACAAAGAAGATACTGATCCAGATGGAGTTTTGAGTTATTTGAATGCTCCTGATACATCACAGATTATGGTTTCTGTGATGGACGAACTGGATACCCTTCGTAAGACCTATATTTTGGATAGGGGTGTTTATGATGCACCTACAGTGGAGGTTCAGGCCTCGACCCCTCCATCCATCATGAAATATGCTGAAGGACTGCCAAAAAACCGTCTGGGATTGGCCGAATGGACCACCGATAAGAAAAACCCACTTACTGCGAGGGTATTTGTGAACCTTATTTGGCAAGAGATATTTGGTCAGGGAATAGTGGCCTCTGCCGGTGATTTTGGGATGCAGGGAGACTTGCCAACCCACCCCCAGCTATTGGATTGGTTGGCAGTGGATTTCATGGAAAATGACTGGGACATCAAGAGACTGATGAAGCAGATTTATTCATCTGCTACCTACAGACAGTCTTCAATAATCACAGAGAAAAAGCTGTCCAAGGATCCAAGTAATCTTTATTTGGCCAGGGCGCCAAGGTTAAGACTGACTGCTGAAAATATCCAGGATTTAGTATTGGCCAGCAGTGGGCTTTTGAACAAGGAAATAGGAGGGATGAGCATAAAGCCTTATCAGCCAGAGGGACTATGGGAAGCGGCCACTTCAGGAAGAGGTTCCTTGGCAAAATATGTTCAGGATAAGGGAGATAAGATTTACAGAAGAGGACTTTATCACTTTATCAAATTAACCGTACCACCACCAAAAGCCATCATCTTTGATGCCAGCAATCGTGACCGATGCGAGGTGACGAGAGGCAGGACGAATACGCCATTGCAGGCGCTCGTGATGCTCAATGATCCATTTGTACTTGAAGCAGCAAGGGTTATGAGTACCCAGATGGAGAAGGAGAATTTAAGTCCTGAGGAAGGGATAGAAACGGCATTTAAAAAGATCCTTTGCCGAAACATAAAAGATGAGGAGAAGGAAGTTTTGATGGATTATTTTGTCCAGGAGAAAGAGCGTTTCGAAGGAAATCCTGAAGTAATAGAAGAAAGTTTGGATGTTGGGGAAAAGCCATTGCTGGAAGAAGGCGTCAGTGCTGAGTCAGCTGCGATGATGCAGGTAATCGTCTCTTTGTATAATTTAGAAGAAACCATCACTAAGATTTGATATGGAAAAGGAAATATTAGAGCACGGATTAAATCAGAATAGAAGAAAATTTCTCTCCAAATTAAGTTTAGGTGTGGGAAGTATGGCTTTGGGGTCATTGCTTATTCCTGATTTGTTTAAGGGGAGTGGAGGAATGGAAGATGAATTGATGGCGGCCATTCCTCATTTTGCTCCTAAGGCAAAAAGGGTCATTTATCTTTTTCAAAATGGTGCTCCCAGTCAACTAGAAAGTTTTGATTATAAACCTATGCTGCGTGAGCGGATGGGGGAAGACCTTCCTGCTAGTATTCGGAATGGTCAACGATTGACAGGGATGACAGCTGGCCAAACCAATTTTCCATTGGTAGGTTCCTATTATGATTTTAAGCAGTATGGAGAGGCAAGGGCCTGGATCAGTGACCTTTTTCCGCATACTGCTAAGATAGTAGATGATATATGTATCGTGAAATCCATGCATACAGAGGCGATTAACCATGATCCTGCCTTGACCTTTTTCCAAACTGGAGCACAAGTAGGGAATAGACCAAGTATGGGGTCTTGGCTGAGTTATGGTTTAGGAAGTGAAAACAATAATTTACCTGCTTTCTGTGTGCTTCTGAGTAGGGGGAAAGGTAATGGCCAGGGAGTTTATTCCAAGCTTTGGAGCAATGGGTTTTTAGATGCTGTGCACCAAGGTGTTCAGTTTTCCAATTCTGAAGACCCCGTATTGTATTTGGGTGATCCCGATGGAATGAAGCGATCAGATAGAAGAAGGATGCTGGATCAAATAGCTTCATTGAACCAAATATCTTATGATCAGTTTGGTGATCCTGAAATTCAAGCCAAAATCCAGCAATATGAAATGGCTTTTAGGATGCAAACGGCAGTTCCTGAGGTTACAGATATTAGTAAGGAGCCGGACAGTATCATTAAAATGTATGGTCCAGACTGCTTAGTGCCAGGTACTTATGCGGCCAATTGTCTTTTGGCCAGAAAACTATCTGAAAGCGGTGTGCGCTTTGTCCAATTATATCACCAAGGATGGGACCAACATGGGAATTTGCCCAATGAAATGGCCGGGCAGGCAAAGGATGTGGACCAAGCTTCAGCCGCTTTGATCAAAGATTTGAAACAAAGGGGGCTTCTGGACGAAACTTTGGTGATCTGGGGTGGAGAATTTGGACGTACCAATTATTGCCAGGGCAAGATGTCTGTAGAAAACTATGGAAGAGATCACCACCCTAGAGCTTTCTCTATTTGGATGGCCGGAGGAGGAGTGAAGTCCGGTATTGTGCATGGAGAAACTGATGATTTTGGCTATAATATTACCAAAGATCCTGTACATGTGCATGATTTTCAGGCAACCGTTCTTCATTTGATGGGGATCAATCACGAAAAAATGACCTATAAACATCTAGGAAGAAGGTACAGACTCACGGATGTAGCAGGGACTGTGGTGAAAGAAATCATTGTATAGTTGAATTATCATCCATAAAGAAATTAGGCTGTTCATTTCTGGGCATCTCCTTTAAGTATATTTGAATAAAGAATGAATATTAGAAATAACCTACAGGGCTGGTTGGAAAATCTCTTAATTGTTTTCTCAGGTCTGATTATCATATTTATCATTGGAGGGGACAGGATGCTGGTGCCTCCAATATTACAGGTTTTGGGGAGAAGTCACCCTTTGATTTTGCACTTCCCCATAGTACTGATGGTATTGGCCTTGGTTTTTGTTCTGGTTCCCAATCTACTTCCTTCGCCTTATCAACAAAAAGTGGCAAGGTGGTCCTTGTTATTTGCCTGTTTTTTTGCGGGAATTACTGTGCTAACAGGCTGGATGCTGAGTCAGGAAGAAGGCTATGAAGGAGATAATTTAATACTTCACAAATGGATGGGGGTGGCGGTATTTTTTCTGGCCGTTTTGATTTATTTCTTGATGGAAAAGCAGCCCAAAATGCAGAAAGGGATGGGCTTAGCATTATTGTTGGTCCTTATTGGTGCTGGGCACTGGGGAGCTAACCTAACCCACGGCACTGATTTTTTGATGGCTCCTATTACTTCAAATGATGGTGTACAGGTGAACTTGGAAGAAGCCGAAGTATTTGCCCATTTGGTGCAGCCTATCTTAGAACAAAAATGCAATTCCTGTCACCAAGCCAGTAAGAGCAAAGGACAATTGAGGCTGGATGAAGTCGAAATGATCCAGAAGGGTGGCAAAAACGGTGTGTTATTTGATGAAAAGGATTGGGAGAATTCTTTGTTCGTAAAACGTTTGGTAAAGCCAATTGAAGAAAAGGGGCATATGCCACCTAAAGGAAAGGCTCAATTGAGTCCCGAAGAACTACAGATCTTACAGGAATGGGTAAAAGGAGGGGCTAAATATGATGAAAAACTAAAGGATACTGGAGAGGAAAGTCCACTATTCCAATTGGCCAGTTTACAATTACAAAAAGAGGCTCCATATGATTTTGAAACTGCTGATGCTGATCTATTAGCCTCTTTAAACAATTTTTACAGAGTGGTAGCACCGCTTTATCCTGAGTCACCGGCCTTGGAGGTATCTTATTTTGGAGCAAGTGCTTTTGATCCCGCTTCATTACAAGACTTGAAGAAAGTGAAAGACCAAATTGTTGGGATTAGCCTGAATAAGATGCCATTGAAAGAGGTGGATTTATCAGTATTGGCCGAATTTAAGAACCTAGAAGAATTAAAGCTTAATTTTTGTGATCTTGGTACAGAGCAGCTCAAAGTACTGGGGGCTATGCCAAGATTAAGAAGTTTATCTTTGGCAGGAAATAAGCTAAGTCCTGATATTTTCCAAACTCTTGCCAAAGCTGACAACTTAGCGTATGTATATCTATGGAGTACAGGACTTAGTGAAGAAGATGCCAAAAGGTATCAAAAGGAGTCTCCACATGTAATGTTGGAATGGGGATTCAGTGATGATGGGATAGTTTATGCCCTCAATCCCCCACAGATTAAATACAGCAAAGTGATTTTTGACCAGAAAGAAAAGGTTGAAATCAAACATGGTATAAGTTCTGTGGAAGTGTTTTATACTTTGGACGGATCAGAACCTGATAGTATTAATAGTCTCAAATATGAATCTCCGATAATAATTGATCAAACTTCAAACCTTAAAGCCAGGGCTTTTGCTACAGGCTGGACCAAAAGTAACTTGACGGAAGCCTATTTTTATAAATCAGGGATTCGACCAGAAAATGTGGATCTAAAAACGTCTCCTTCAGGTCAATACCAGGGAAAAGGAAAGGAAACCCTATTTGATTTAGAAAAAGGAGATAGTAATTATGCTTCCGGGGACTGGTTAGGTTTTAAGGATGAACCCATGATTTTGGAGCTAAGTATTCCGGAGGGGGGGAATGCAGGAAATATTGCTTTCAGTTTTATTTATCATGAGCAAGCCCATATTTTTCCCCCAGTAAAAATATTGGTACAGGGTAAAATGGGGGAAGGTGCTTGGAAGACCATAATAGAAGACAGTCCGAAAGTTCCTGAGAAGCGAAGGGCTAGTAGAATGAAACAGGTGAGTTATCCATTAGATGGGGCCCATTATGATCATCTCAGGATAGAAATTCACCCAAATCAGCATTTACCATCATGGCATAGGAGTGCTGGAGGTAAGGGATGGGTATTTATAGATGAAGTGGTGATTGGTTGAGCAGTGATTTCCTGATTGCAAGGTTACCGTGTCGTAAATCACTTGGTCAATCTGAAGCTGAAAATTCCTTCTAAACGATAAAGATATACTTATTTATCACCAATAGAAAAGGGGCTGTCAAGCCCCTTTTCTATTGGTGATACCTTAAAGCAGGTACGTGCATATTCGATTTTTATTTTTCTTCCTCTTCGGATTCAGAAGCCAACTCCTCATCTTCCAGTTGCTCTTCATCAGTTTGGTCAATTGGCTCTTCTTCCTCTGACTCAAAAGATTCTTCATAATTATCTTCAGCAATAACCTCCTCAGTTTCCTCTTCTTCTTGAGTGTTTACGGGAGCATTGGCAGCTCTTGCTTCTTCTCTTCTGGCTTGATCAGCCCTTACTTCACTGACAGGTTTAAGGTTGGAAGGTGGAGGGGGAAGTAATTCTTCATCTTCACTTTCATAAGGGAATATTTCTACGATAGGGCTTTCGTTGATATCAGGTACCCTAAAGCTTACCAGCATATTGCTTAGGCTTTCGTGAATCCTATCATAGGCTTCTTTTACATCATGTGCAGAAACCAACATGTATTGGGTGACCTTCTTCTCCTTACCGCTATCAGCATCTGTAACCACGTAAGTGATTTTACACTTATGCCAGATATCAATATCCTCATAGAAAAATACATCAACAATATTACTTTTGCTGATATTGGTCACCTGAAAATCGCCCCTGATCACACTACCGAGCATATCGTAGATCCTCGCCTCTGCTTCAGTAAATGACACAGCGTCGATGAGGTATTGTTCATTTACATTCTTTAGCAATCCCTGCTCGTTTTCCTTGGCATATTTTACTTTGCACAAAAACCAAATTCTCATATTTTTCCTCTTTAGACTTTTCGGATGACTAAGGTAATACCTA
Source organism: Echinicola marina (assembly GCF_020463795.1). Taxonomy (NCBI): domain Bacteria; kingdom Pseudomonadati; phylum Bacteroidota; class Cytophagia; order Cytophagales; family Cyclobacteriaceae; genus Echinicola; species Echinicola marina. The sequence goes on from NZ_CP080025.1 coordinate 3,519,403, forward strand.
TTGTAGAAAGCCCAAATATAAATTTTAATATTCCTTATGACAAGGCTTAAAAGGTGAGCAGATGTCTATTCTTTTTTAGGTAATCCTTACTGATAAGCCGCCAAAAAGTGTATATTAACTATTACAAAAATACAATTTATGTGGAATAGCCTTTTGCATAGTTTCCCAGTTCAATTACTCATGCTCCATTTCAAAAAGAATATTGCCTTGGTGGCAATTTGGGGACTTTTGGTACTGGTGATTTCCAATAATTTCGGTAAGGTTTTGGGTATTCCCTATCTTTTTTTGGATCCAGAGTACCTCAATGAAGTTTCTTGGATTGGTTTTTTTATGATGGGGATAGGCTTGGCCATTTTTACCATGGCCTTTCATATGACCACTTATATCATGGATGCTGCCCGATTTAAATTTTTGGCGGTCCTTTCCAGGCCTTTTATCAGGTTTTGTATCAACAATAGTCTGATTCCATTAATGGCTTATTTGGTCTATATCGCTAGTATTGTCAATTTTCAACTGGATAATGAGTTGGAGAGCAATTGGGAGATTTTTAGATATGTAATCGGATTTTTGATTGGGAGTTTGCTGACTTTCCTGTTATTATTTGCCTATTTCGCTTTGACCAATAAGCATTTCTTTTTGATGTTTACTGATACATTGGACAAGAAACTGAGAAAGACTAAGGTGTCCCGTGCCAATGTGATCAAGCGGTATAAGGACCGGAAGAGGGCTTTGGACTCAGTGGGGACTTATTTGGATATTGATCTCAGGCTCAAAGAGGTCCGGCCGGACCTGTCACAATTTGAAGGGAATATGCTGCTGAAGGTTTTTGATCAAAATCACCTTAATTTATTTATCATTGAAATAGCCTTGGTGGCCATTATTTTGTTTCTAGGATTTTTCAGGGACAATGAATTATTACAGTTTCCTGCTGGGATGAGCGTGATGCTGATGTTCTCTATTTTGACATTGTTGGTAGGCGCTGTTACGTTTTGGTTGAGAAGCTGGTCCACATTTGCGGCCATAGCCATCTTTTTGATATTCAACAGTGCTTCCAAAACGGAGTTCATGAACAGACCCCATTCTGCTTTGGGAATGGACTATGATACAGAAGCAGTGTATAACTTGAATCGTCTGGACAGTCTGGTGCATCCAGATACAGTTCAAAAAGACAAGCGCAATACCATTCAAATCCTGGATAATTGGAGGGCACAGTTTCCAGCTGAAGAGAAGCCAAAGATGGTACTGATCACTTGTAGCGGAGGTGGACAACGTGCTGCTTTATGGACTTTGCATGTCTTGCAGCAAATCCATTTAGTGACTGAGGGGAAGTTTATGAAACACACCCGACTCTTTACTGGGGCATCTGGTGGAGTGGTCGGTGCCGCGTTTTTTAGGGAGCTTTACCTTAGGTCTAAGGAGGGGGGGCATATTGACCTGAGCGATGAAATTTACCTTGATCAAATATCTGCAGATAATTTAAACCCTATCATTTTTACATTGATGGTCAATGACTTGTTGATCCGAAATCAAAAGGTGGAGTATAATGGACGAGAATACTTGCAGGATAGGGGATTTGCTTTTGAAAATCAGTTGAATATAAATACAAAAGGGGTCTTGGATAAGCCGCTTATAGCTTATGAAAAACCAGAAAGAGAAGCTGTCATTCCCATGTTGCCTATCACTCCGTTGATCGTTAATGATGGGCGGAAGTTGTTTATTTCCCCACATTCTATGAGTTATATGGGGACATTCCTTGATGGGGTATTGGACAAAGAGGAAAAAAGTCAGGCCATAGATTTTATGAGGTTCTTTAGGGAGCAGGATGCAGAAAATTTAAGATTTATCAGTGCGCTGAGAATGGGGGCTACCTTTCCTTTTATTACACCGAATATACAGCTGCCCTCTGACCCATTAATGGAAATAATGGATTCCGGTTTATCAGATAATTTTGGGATCGGTGATGCCATGCGCTTTATTTATGTGTTTGAGGAATGGATTGCTGAAAATACTTCAGGGGTATTGTTGATTACCATTCGTGATTCTGAGAAAATCCTCGAAATCGAACAGAAAACCCCACCTACAGTCTTTCAAAAATTAGTGACTCCTCTAAAAAATATCTATATCAATTGGGACAATGTACAGACCTTAAATAATGAAACCCTCTATAATTATATGAGGGAAACCATGCCTTTTGCTCTCGAGCGGGTGGAGTTTGAATATTCATCCAAGGATTATCTGGAAGCCAAAAAGGAAAATGGCATTAGTGATGATGTCACTTTAAAAGAATTGGAAATCCAAAGGGCATCACTCAATTGGAGGTTAACTTCAAGAGAAAAGAAAGATATAATTGACTGCATAGGCAGTACACAAAATCGGAATGCGCTTCAGGAGCTCCAGACCATTTTTGAAGCGTATTAAATGGTCTGGTACCGCCATTTATTTTTCCTTTACTTCCATTTCGAATTGGTTGAGCGCATCGGGTTTTCCCACTACATACACTACATCTCCCAATTGAAGTTTGGTGTCTCCATCTATTTTTGAGCTGGTTTTTCCGTCTCTTTTGATGGCCACCAAGTTTACGCCTAGATTTTCTCTGATCCTTGCTTTTTTCAAGGGCTTGTTGATATAGTTGCCAGAGTCCCTTCCGACCCGAAGGCTAACAAAATTAATTTCGGGAAGGTCAATGTTTAAGCGGTCTCGTCCTTTGGTAAGGGATGACCTAAACATTGCATAATTTCCAGACCTGACTTCCTCTGTGAAATCTTCTATTTCATCTTTGGCAATCAGGTACTTGTTCAGTACCCTGGTGAAAATTTCAATGGATGTTTCAAATTCCTCTGGAATAACTTCATCCGCACCCATGGATAGATTATCGGAAATTTCATTTACATAACGGGTCCTTACGATTATGGAAGCATTTTGAGTCAGTTGACGAATAGCCGCAATGATGCTTTTTGTGGCATTGCTATTTGAAATGGCGATGACGATTACCCTTGCCCGGTGGATATTGACATGTTTCAATACTGTTTCATTGGAGGCATTGCCAAAAATAATGGGTTCACCTTTTTCCCCTTCTATTTTGACGGTTTCAGGGTTCATTTCTATAATGGCATAAGGGATTTCTGCCCTTTTGGCTGCTTTGGAAAGATTACGTCCATTTAGCCCATAGCCGATAATGACCAGGTGGTCGCTCAGTTCTTCCCCTCCAACATTGGCCATCGAAATACTTTCTGTAGTGCGGACAAAATGTGTCTTAAGGCCCTTGGGCAAAGGTAGATTGACCAATTTATAGGAAAGCTTTTCCCTGTTGCTCAATACAAAGGGGGTAATGGCCATGGTTAAAATAGAGACGGCCAAAAAATATTGGTAATTGGTGTCATCCAAGAGTTCGTAATCCATGCCTACTTTGGCCAATAAGAGAGAAAATTCACCGATTTGAAAGATTGAAAAGGCCACGATGAAGGCTTCTCTAAAACTCATTCCCAAAGCTTTGGCCGATATGGTGGTCATGATAAATTTGGAAAGGAAGACAATCAGCACAATGGTCAAAATGACCAAAATGTTCTGAAACAGAAAACTTACATCAAAGAGCATCCCCACAGATACAAAGAAGAAACTGAGGAAAATTTCCCGGAAGGGGAGGATCTTTCCCGTGGCATGATGTCTATAATCCGATTCAGAAATGATCAGGCCAGCCAAAAAGGCGCCTAAGCCCAAAGATAAGCCCAATAGGGAAGTCAAAAATGCAACAGCAAAACAAATGACGATGATGCTGAGCAGAAACAATTCCTCATTTCTGGTTCTTGCTATTCTGTATAATAAATTAGGGACCAGGTATTTTGCTGAAAGAATGGTCATAATGACCACCAGTGCTCCTTTAAATAGCATGAGCAACAAGGAAAGAGCAATGTTCTCAGACTCTCCGGCCAGCATGGGCGTCAATAACATCATAGGGACGATGATGATATCCTGAAATATCAGAATTGCCAAAATAGTTTTGCCTGAAAGGTTGTTGACCTGTCCACCTTCCTGCAATAGTTTCAAGACAATGGCCGTGCTACTTAGTGCCAAAAGAAAGCCAATAAAAACTGCTACATTCCAGTTGAAACCAAAAGCATGGGCGAGAAGAGCAGTTACAAAAATAGTTAGACCGACCTGTAATGTTCCCCCTATAAATACAGCTTTTTTTATGGACATGAGGCTTTTCAGCGAGAATTCCATCCCTATTACAAACAGTAAAAGTATCACACCTATTTCACTGAGCACATCCACCGTAGTGGAGGCATTGACCAAGGACAAACCATAAGGACCAGCCAGAGCACCAGTAAAAAGAAAGCCAATGATGGTGGGCACTTTTAGGCGCATAAATAGCAGGATCACCAGCGTTGCCAATCCGAAAATGATGACGATGTCCTGCAACATGGGAAGCTGCGCGGCAGCTAATAAAGAATAAATCATTATGGTAAAATAAAAGGCTTAGTGATTAATGGTTTAAAAATACAACATCATCTATGAATTACATAAAAAGTGCTGATATTCTCCGATTAATAGGCAAAGCCCCATTTTTTGTATATCATGTGCATTAACCACGCGGGTCCAATTAATAGGAACTGAATGTCCTTGAAAAAAGAGGGCTTTTTTCCTTCGATTTTATGCCCATAAAACTGTAAGATCCAGGATAAAATAAACAAGCTTATGCTAATCTGCCAAAGGGGAACAGGTGAGACAATGGTGATCAGGTTACACAGGAATACACATAGTGCAACAAACAAAAACATACCAAGTGCTAAAGGTGGCGACAGCGAATAGTAATAGCACAAAACAAGGATAAGAGCGAAAGTGGCCCAGTTGGCAAAGGGCCCAAGATAATCGATCAGAAAGTCAATGGGGCCAACCGGGATGCTAAAGATCATCCCCACAATACTGAAGAATATGGCTGGCACACATATCCAATGTATCATTTTGTTGGTTGGATGCTGATGGCTTTTTCCATATTCTTGAAGCAATTGGTCTATTTTTCTAGTTGTGGCCTGGGGCATTGTAGTGGTATTTGGTACGGTTAATACTTTCTATTAATTTAAGGAATCTTAATCAAAAAATAATTTACCTATGCAGATATGTTAAGTTACTGGGAGAAGAAAAACCTATTAAATTATGATTTAGTGGTTATTGGGGCAGGCTTTGTGGGATTGTCCACAGCCATTCATTATAAAGAAAATTTTCCCGGAAGATCAGTGTTGGTATTGGAAAGGGGTGTGTTTCCGAGTGGTGCCAGTACCAGAAATGCAGGTTTTGCTTGTTTTGGCAGTCTTACAGAAATTTTAGATGATTTGGAGAAAACATCAGAAGAGACTGTTTTTGATTTGCTCGTAAAGCGTAGATTAGGTTTAAAGAATATCAGGAGTGTTTTTGGAGATGAAGCTTTGGATTATGCTCCCTCAGGAGGTTTTGACCTGATCAGACCCCAAGATGAGGCATGTCTAGGCAAATTGGGCTATGTAAATGGTATGCTTAGGACAGTCTTTGGTGGAGAAGTTTTTGAGATGGCCAAGCCCAAAAGTTTTGGGTTTGGGAAAGAAATATCTCATTTGGTGAAAAACAGGTATGAGGGGCAACTGGATCCAGCAAAATATTTAAAATGTCTCTGGCAAAAGTGCCAGGACTTACAAATCAATATCCTTACAGGTGCAGAGGTGACAAGTTTGGAGGAGGAATCATGTAAAGTCCATGTACATTCCTTTTATGATGAGGATATCATTTTCCAAGGAAGGTTACTTGCCGTATGTACCAATGCCTTTGTGAACCAGTTGATTGGAGGTTTGGATATTAAGCCTGGAAGGGGGATGATCATGGTCAGTGAATTCATACCCGATTTTCCATGGCAGGGTACTTTTCATATGGACAAGGGATATGTTTATTTTAGAAACGTGGATAATAGGCTCTTGATAGGTGGTGGAAGGAACTTGGATGAATCCACAGAGATGACAACTGATCGTGGTATCAATAGTGTCATAAAGAACTATTTGGTCGAGCAAGCCAAGAATATTGTTTTTCCTGGTAAAAATCTCCTGTGGGAAAACGAATGGTCTGGATCAATGGCCTTTGGGGAAATGAAAAGACCTATTATACAGCAGGTTAATGCTAGGGTCGCAGTTGGAGTAAGGTTAGGAGGGATGGGGGTCGCTATTGGGTGGGAGGCAGGAAAGGAGCTTGCCCATCTTCTGGGTTCTTAAAAAAATCATATTTTTTGTTAATTTTGACTTTGTAATTTTATTTTGATCCAATATCAATGACCAATCTTCAAAGAAAGCCCAGTTTGGGAGAGGCTTTAGTCCCTATTATATTTCTGATTTTATTATTGGTGATCAATATCCGTATTTTTGGAACAGACAGTTTATCTGGCTCTAACCAAATGGTCTTGATTATTTCATCAGCTGTGGCCGGTTTGGTGGCGGTTCTTAGGCTGAAAATTGGTTGGGAAGCCCTTCAAACAGGAATAGTAAATAGCATAGGAGCGGCTATGCCTTCCATACTTATTTTACTTTTGATCGGCGCCTTGGCTGGTACATGGCTGTTGAGTGGCATCGTTCCTGCGATGATATATTATGGCCTTCAGATATTAAGTCCAGGAATATTTTTGCTAGCAGCCTGTGTGGTAAGTGCTATTGTGTCCATTGCTACAGGAAGTAGTTGGACAACCGTGGCCACTGTGGGGGTAGCATTATTAGGGATAGGTAAGGCATTGGGATTTGAAGAGGGGGTAATAGCAGGTGCTATTATCTCAGGAGCTTATTTTGGGGATAAGATGTCACCACTATCAGACACCACTAATCTGGCACCGGCCATGGCTGGGACAGATTTGTTTACCCATATCAAGCACATGACCAAAACCACCACGCCATCTATCTTGATTACCCTGGTGATTTTTGGGGTTATGGGCTATACCATCAGTGCGGAGGGGTCTGTAGATCAGGTGAAGGGGATTTCTGAGGTGATTTCTGATCGATTCAATATCACTGGTTGGTTATTTATTGTTCCGGTTTTGGTTTTGGGCATGATTGTGAAAAAAGTGCCTGCGGTACCTGCACTGCTTTCAGGAGCACTTTTGGGAGGTGTTTTTGCGGTGATTTTCCAACCACATATTATCCAGACTATCGCTGATGAGTCAGGTAGGAATTATGGCTATCAGTCATTCAAGGCAGTGATGATGGCACTTTATGGAGATATAAGTATCGTGACCAGTAACGATATGGTGAATGAGCTTCTATCCACTGGAGGGATGGCTGGCATGTTATATACCATTTGGTTGATCATTAGTGCCATGATTTTTGGAGGAATTATGGAGAAAAGCGGCATGTTAATTGTCATTGCAGAAGCAGTTATCGCAAAAGTACATTCATTAGGCTCTTTGATCGCCTCTACGGCTGCTACTTGCGTGTTCTTTAACCTGACGACCTCGGATCAATATTTGGCCATTTTGGTGCCGGGAAGAATGTATGCTGACATTTATAAGAAAAGAGGCCTAAAAGCGGAGAACCTGAGCCGTACGCTGGAAGATAGTGCAACGGTAACTTCCGTTTTGGTTCCTTGGAATACTTGTGGAGCTACCCAAGCCTCTGTTTTGGGCGTGGCTACCTTGACCTATGCACCGTATTGTTTTTTTAATATAATTAGCCCCTTTATGACTGTATTATATGGTTATTTGAAATTGGGGATTAATTATTATACAGAAGAAGAAATGAGAGAAATTCAAAAAGAACTGGCTGTATGATACCTTTTAAGATAGCAAAAGAAGAAGTAAACGAATTGCCCTTGGGGCATTTTGAGGGCGATATTATGTTGATTGAAGATGAAAAACTGGTTCCCGAAGCCATTCAGGAACTAAGGAAACATAGGTTGATCGGCTTTGATACGGAGACCCGTCCATCTTTTAGAAAAGGGGTGAAATATGATGTTTCCTTATTGCAATTGTCTACACCTGAAAAGGCCTTTTTGTTTCGCCTAAACCATGTAGGCTTTCCTAGTGAGGTGAAGATGCTCTTGGAAGATCCGAACAGGGTGAAAATTGGTGCGGCAGTAAGGGATGATATCAAAGCCTTGAAAAAGCTAGATCCCTCTTTTAAACAGGCCAGTTTCTTTGATTTGAATGAGGAACTTAAAAAAGTGGGCTTTCATAATGTAGGGGTGAGAAACCTCAGTGCCATGGTGCTTAATATCAGGATTTCAAAATCTGAGCAAGTATCCAATTGGGAAGCAGAAAAATTGAGTATGAAACAGCAATTATACGCGGCTACCGATGCTTGGGCCTGTTTGGAAATCTTTGAAGAACTTTATAAAAAAGGCTATTTGGATCAACTTTTTTCTAATCAATAGCTTTAAAAGATCCGATATCAGTTAGCTTATCCATGACTTCTTCGTATAGCGATGCCCTAATGGAGAGATGCATCAGGCAGGTATTGTCAAATTCCTGCTTTTTTATTTCCAGATCATAATCTTTTATTAACCTCATGACATCGTTCATGTCCAGATAATCAAAGTAAAACTTTACGGTCTTTTTGACGATGGCAGTAATGGTTTTGCCATTGGAGATGGCTTCTGCTGCGGCTGTTTTATAAGCATGGATAAGCCCTCCAACTCCCAGTTTGGTACCTCCAAAATACCGGACCACTACCACGAGTGCATTGGTTAGGTTGTTTGATCTTAATTGACCGAGGATAGGGTCCCCTGCTGAATGATTTGGTTCTCCATCATCATTGGCACGAAATTGTTCTTGATCCTTGCCAAGGATATAAGCATAGCAATGGTGCCTCGCATCATAGTATTTCTTTTTTAATGTCTCTATATGTTCTTTGATTTCATCCTCATCATGGACAGGATAAGCATAAGCCAAAAACTTACTGCCTTTTTCCTTGTACAATCCCTCTGATTCCCCTTCCAAGGTTAAAAAAGTATCTTCTGCATTCATATTGATGGATTCTTTTTTGCTCAAGCAGCCAAAAGTAAAACCTCTTTTATGGATTGGCAAAAATAATGGCTATTAATACCCTGTATTTTCATGAAGGAGAATATTTGAAAAAGGACACTAATTCTTTAGGAATATCCTAAGGAGGGATGGTGAAAATATTTAAATTAGCCATTAGAATGATAAGTTTAAGTAGCAATTTGCAGATCAATAAAATGGTTAAACCTTATGTTTTTTCTTTGGGTGCAGTGAAGCGGGATTCCGGTAACCTTTGCTTTTGGAATCAGGAGATATTCCCTTTTGAAGTCGCACGTTCTTTTTGGATAACTGGGGTTCCAGCTGGAGAGAAAAGAGGAGTGCATGCCCATTATGCTGATGAGCAAATTACGATTTGTTTGCAGGGAAAGGTAACTGTGGAATTGGAAGATATAGCGAAGAACGAATACCATTTTATTTTGGATGATCCTGCAGAAGCGCTTTATTTACCTGCTTTGGTATGGTCCAGTTTTACTTTTGAGGCAAACAGTGTTTTATTGGTGCTTTCCAATAAGGCTTTTTCAGAGGCTGATTATATTAGAAACAAAGTTGATTTTGAAAAACTCCAAAATGGATCCTAAAAACTATGATTTTGTACTTCATGAAAATCCTAGTGATGTTCATGATTACTTTTTGCAAGAGGGGATATTGTCTAAGGGAGACAGGTATTTTTGTGCTAAACTACTGAAGAAGAACAAGTGCAAGATGTTATTGTACTTTGTTTTGCTCTCCAATGGTCAGGCAGTATCGCTTAAAAACACCCCTTTTGGTGGTTTTTGGGTAGAGAAGAAGGTCTCATCTGAGGCTGTCCAATATTTCTTGGAGGAGCTGATTGTTCATCTGAAAAAAATACCTTGCAGGTCTTTAAAAGTAGTACAGGCACCGGGTTTATATGAAAGTAATAATGCTTTGATCCATTATATTTTATATTCCAAAGGATTTGAGCTTAAGGGGATGCTTTTGCACCAATTTTTGGAAGATAGGAAAATTATTAAGGGGCTATTGATGGCCAAGCTGCCTAAGCACAAAAAGAAAATGAAGAAGCTGGGTTATAGCGTAGAGCAAGGAAGCATCAAAAGCTTCAATTTTTTAAAGGACATCCAGCAATGGCGTAGGATCAGGGGGCATGAATACAATGTCCAGGAAGAAAGTTTAATCAATCAAATCAGCAGCTTTCCAGATCGGTATTTTTTGGTTTCAATTTATCATGATGAGACACCTGTTTCTCATGTGCTTTGCGTGAAATTAACCAGTAACAGCTTGTATTATTACCTTCCGGCGATTAATCCACAGATGCAGGTAACCTATAGTGGCGAGGCCATGATGTTGGAAGTGATTCAGTTGGGAGATGCTTTGGGAGTAGATTTCATTGATTTTGGTTCGTCGGATCTTGATGGGGCCACAAACCATAGTTTGATACGATTTAAAAGTAAATTTGCTAATGCCACAGCTAATAAGCTAACTTGGATTTTGGAGCTTTAGATTCAATGATGGAAAAAAAATTAGTTTCCATAATATGTATTTGCTATAATCAAGAGGATTATATTTTAGCAGCCCTTGAAAGTGTGTTTAAGCAATCATACGAAGCTTTTGAGCTTATTATGGTGGACAATGGCAGTACGGATTCAAGTCAGGAGAAGATTCAAGTATGGTTACAAGAAAATGGTCTGATAGAAGAGGTGAAGACGGTTTTTTATCCCAATTCCATTAATTATTGTAAAGTTTTTAATCAGGCCCTCGAATTGACAAAAGGAGAATTTGTAATAGATCTTTCTGGGGATGATGTGCTTTATCCTGAACATCTAGAAGCGTCTGTAATGGCCTTGCAAAATTCCCCTCAATCTGCCTTGTGTTCATCCAATGCGGTTTTGTATCATGAAGAGAAAGGGAAAAACAATTACTTTTTTCCGCTCTCCAATAAACAAGTCCCTGCTGACTGGGAACCTAAAGGTGATATTTATAAAGAGGTAGTTCGGAACTATTGTTTGTGCACGCCAACGATGGTTTTTCGTTCAGCTATTTTAAGACAAGAGGGGGGCTATGATGATCGTTTGGTTTATGAGGACTTTGATATTATAGTGAGATTGGCCCGTAAATATAGCTTTACTTTCAGTCCGCATATTGGGGTGAAGAAAAGGATACATTCAAGAGCCTTTGCACAGCAGCAATATAAAGTCCGTAAGTCCGAAATGCTTTGGTCGACCTACAGGGTTTGTCAAAAAATTGTCCAGTTGAATCAGTCCGAGGTAGAGAGGGGCGCCTTGGTTTCAAGATGTAAGTATGAGGCCAAGCATGCCCTTTCATCGGCTAATTTTGAGGTTGCCAAATGTTTATTGCAGTTAGCAGATGAGTCTGGAGCAAAAGGCTTTGGATTTATTTTGCTTAAAGCTTGGGCTTTTCTGAAACTGGACCTCTCATTTTTTTATAGACTTTACGCAGGAAGTTAACCTACAACCACCTCAATGATGTTCTTTCTGTCAAAATGTTTCTGGCCGATTTCCATGATTTCCTCAGGCTGGAATGACCTGAAATAATCGAGTTGAGCTTCGTAAAAATCGTAATCCATGCCAGCATGATGAATTGCCTTAAAACGATTGATCAAGTCAAAGGCATTGCTGAAATTGGACAGGAAATGCCCGATCATATAGTTTCTAAGGGTTTCTAATTCTTCTTTACCGACAGGAACTGTTTTTAACAATTCAATTTCCTTATAAACTTCTTCGATGACCTCATCAGCATATCCCTTTTGGACATCAGCCATGACCACCCAATAATCGGATTTTTCCAAGCTGCCAATGGAGCTGTAAATGCCATATGTATGTCCTTTATCTTCCCTAATATTCTTGATTAACCTGCTTCCAAAATATCCTCCCAAAATGGTGTTAAACACTGTCAAGGGATGATAGTCTGGATGGGTTTTGGGGATGAGGTGCTGTCCTAATCGGATGCTGGATTGTACTGCTTTTTCTTTTATTTCACTGATCCTTTTATCAGGCCAAATTTGAAAATCGGTTGATACATTTGGAGATTCAATAATTTCCAGGTTTTCAAATTCCGAGATGATCGCCTCAATTTCAAGCTCGTTTAAATTGCCTATGACGAATATTTCTGGTTTCACCAAGAATTTCTGTTGGTAGAAATCACTTAATTTTTCGGCTGTTACCGCATTGACATGCCTTTCTTCCGCTATAAATCCATAGGGGTGATCCGTACCAAAAATAGCTTTTCTGTATAATTGATTTGCTCTGGCTCCATTTTGCTCCAACTGCAAGGAAATCGTAAGGGCTTTCTGGGATTTTCTTTTCTCTAATTCCTTTTCTGGGAAAATAGCTTCCGTGAGCAATGATCTGAATACAGGAAGTACATTTCCAAAATGCTTTTTAGTGGTAAGGAGGGAGATGCCTTGTTGTTCAAAAGAAGAGATGATGTCCACTTCAGAGGCATAATGATCGAAGAAGTGGTCGAGTTCGGGAGAACTCATTTCCTTGGTGCCTTCCAAAAGCATATGAAGGGCAAAGAAGGGTACCAAAGAATCTTCTTCTTTCAAGAGTGATTTATCTGAGCGGGTAATTATTTCCAGCTTGATGGCATCAATTTCTGGAGTGGGAATAAAATACAAAGGGACTCCATTTTTTAGAGTCCGCTTTTCAGGTTTTATCAGTTCTATATGCTCCGGTATTTTGAATTGTGGAGCTTTTGAGCGGTCAAGCGTTATCATTACTGTGGTATATTATAAGCTAGGGAGAAGCGTAATGTTTCTGCCAATGGGTGATTTTGTTTTTGGGGTACAAGGTAGGAGAAGTCAAAGCCAAAGCGTTTGATATCAAAGCCTACACCCATGGTGAAATATTGTCTTCCACCTTTGTTCTTGTTTTCGTGGAAATATCCAGTCCTAACGGCAAATTTTTCAGCGTATTCATATTCGACGCCAAAAGAAATCATCAATTCCTGCATTTCCTCACTGAAGCCATTAGGAGCATCAGTGAAGGAGCCAAACATTCCGCTTAATAAGGGTCTGTTTGGGTCTTTTCCTTTTAGGATAATGGGGTTTCCTTCAGCATCTGTTTTGAGGGAACCGTCTTCATTTCTATCATAAATAGGAGGTGTCGGTATCAATAGCTTGTTGATGTCAAAGGCAAATGTCAAATCATTGTTATCGTCTAATGCTATTTCCAAGGCAGTGCCCAAGCGTAAATTGGTGGGGATATAATCTAAATCATCGGCACTATTATAAGTGATTTTAGGGCCTATATTGCCGATATTGGCGCCAAGTGACCAGTTGGCTTCCTTTCCTCCAAACAAAACTTCCTTGGTGTAATACACGCCAACATCAACGCCCACACTAATTCCGGGTTTACTATCACTGCCACCACCGGAGCTAATATTGCCAGAAAGATTAGAATGAATAAATCTTGCAGAAATACCCAAAGAAAGTTGTTCGGATAATTTCCTCGCATAAGTACTTCCAATGGCAATGTCCCGTGGGTTAAACTGTCCAATGTCCTGCCCAGAACCATTGGTGAGTTGGATATCGCCCATATTAAAGTACCTGAGGTCTAATCCAAAAGTGGACATTTCGTCTATTCTCATATAGCCACTTAGGTAATTTAAGGACATATCAGGTACTAATTTCCCCAACCAAGGAGAGTAGGATAGTGAAAAGCCCATTTTATCCTTTACAAAAGCTAACTTTGCTGCATTCCAATGAGCAGAATTCGCATCTGGTGATGTCGCTACACCAGCATCACCCATTGCTGAGTGGCGACTGTCCGGTGCAAAATTCAAGAAGGGGACAGCCGCAATGAGTACTCTTCGACCATCATCTTGACCAGAAAGGATAACAGAATTGTTCTGAGCTTTAGCAGTAAAAACTGTTAAACTAAGTCCAGTTAAAAAAATAAAGCCTTTTAAATAACCACTTGATATCTTCATTGAATATTTATTTTTCCAATAGCTTGATCAGATGTTCCATCCGCTTCACTGAATAGCTGCAATTTGTAAATATAAGTTCCTTTTGCGGGAATTTTGGTGATGTCACGCAAAAATATCCATTCTAAATCTTTGATTTCGGGATCAGCTTTAATTAAACGTTCGGCTGTTGAATATATTATGCTGCCCATCATATTATATATGTTGAGCTGCAAATTTATGTTCTCATCCGGACGGTTGTGCCTGATATAAAAATGGCTGATACTATTGGTAGGGTTGGGGTAGGTTTTATGATCCAGGATCTTTAAGTGATTGCTGCCTTCAACTGTAATTACCAAACTTTCCGTGCTGCTATTTCCAAGTTGATCATAAGCAGTTAGTTCCAGTATATTAATACCTTCCTGTAGGCCCTTCACCGTAGTGTCTATAAATCCTTCTTTAAAGGAGCTGTTGATGGAATGGTAATATTTACTAATATCAATAGCTGCATTCCCATTTACCTTTAAGGATATATTTTGGCCCTCGGGGTGATTGGAAATTTGAATGCCGCTCTCATCTTTGAGCCGTGCCAATAATCGAATTTGGGTAGATGATATGGTATGGATGTCTCTGAGGCTATCCTCTGCGAATAATCGAATAATTGGCCCACTACTATCATCAGTAGCAGCTTCAGGTTTTCCTCCTAGAAGGACTGATTTGGCACCAAAAGCTTCCAGCTTACTCTGACTGTCAATGGCGAAAATCCTGATTTTTCCCTTTTCAAAGTTTTGATGGATTTGTGGACTGATTAATACTTCCAATTCAAATTCCCCGGCAATGATTTCGCCTGTTCCTCGGAATAAGCTATTGTTGTCTTTGGTGTATTTAATTGTTGGTCCTTCATCACCTAAGGTTTCCACTTCAATGGGTTTATCCAGAATAGTCAGGTGAAATTCACCTTTGAAATGCTGCATCCAAGCACCTGTGAGGGGATCGATCACTTTTCCTTTTATAAGTGCTTTATTGCCAGCTTTGAGACTGTCTGCTGTAATGGTGATTTCAGCTGCTTCAATGGCTGTTTGAATCGCCAAGTCCGGCAAGGCCAACCTTAAGCTTGGATCGCCCAATAGAGAGAAGTTTCTGTTATATGGGCCATTGAGACTATTGTTTTTAGTGATTTTGAATATTTCACCCAAACTTAAATATTGACCATTCTTTTGACTAAAAAGTGCTGCAATAAAGGCCTTGTTCAGGTCAAAGTTGATACTGCTAAAAACGGGTCTTCCGGTGGTCAATAAGGCTATAGCCCCTTTTTTTTGACCCATTAATAGTTCTTCTGCACCAGAGCGGATAAAGGGACTGTCATGTCTGCCAAATTCACAGGTGGCTGTTATAAAAATCGGATAGTGCTTGCTTTCTGGCCAATTTTGCAGGTCACTGGTTTGGTAGATCCGCTCAGCCATCAAAGTGTTTTCGTTTCCGTGACCAATATAATTGAGGAGTAAAACGCCTTCTTCCAGTTTTTCGGTTAAAGCAGCCTTTGCTGCAGGAGCGCTTTGGTAATCACCTTCTTGTAATTGTTTGAAATCATCCAAGTACAACTGTTCAGTCATAAATTCTGGATGCTCTTCCCTTATCCTTTCGATATGGGCTTCACTGTGTTTTAAGTGAATATTATTGTCTCCATCATCTGCCAGGAAAAGTAGCTTTGATTTCCAGTTCCCCAATTGCAGCGCTGTGTTTTCATAATGGATGATTTTATCCACTATATTTTTCGCCTCCTGCGGATTGATCACCGGTAACCGGCCTATTCCAATACTCAACACTTCGTCACCAGTTTCATTTTCCAGCCAATCTCCTTGGCCAAATTTCAGAAATCCAAAATAATCATCTGAGCTGTAGGAGGTTAATGGGTTAAGGCTATTTCGAGAGCTGTAGGTAGGGACCAAATTGGGTCTGCCATCAATGATGTTTTTATAGTCAAAAGTTCCCTTTCCCATTAAAAGTACATTTTTTAATTGTCCGGATGTATGGTACTGATCCGCTAAAAAATTTCTGATGGCTGTAATATCTCTGGTGCCGTAATTATAAGCATCATAGATTTCCTGAGGAGTTATGATTTGGCAACTAATACCTTTTTTCATTTTATGCTCGGCCAACCGCTCGGATTGATATAACAGTGAAGGGGCAGCAATGATGATCAACTCAGCTTTGCCTTGATGGTTTCTAGCACTAAGATCGATGTTTTCAGGAAGGGGAATATTTTGAACTTGTTCTGGGTTGAAGACGGCCATTATTCTTCCTTGAGGTAGACTAATTTTGTTTCCTTGACTTTTGATGATTGCAGGTTGGTGGAAATCAGTTACATCCCAGTAGTGTAGGTTTTCCCTTAGCTTGATCGATATGGCCGGATTTCCTAAGGCAAAGTATATTCCATCTTCCAGTTGTTGGGTGTCAAAAGGCAGGCCGAGTAGGAAATAATCCAAAAAGCCAATTCCATTATCATTTCCCTTCATTTCAAGGTTGAAGCTGGATATATTCCCCAATTCGGTATGTGCGATAAACCCATGGTCAAATCCTTCCCTGCCTTTGAGTCCATAGGTTGAATTGGGTACGGAGGGAATGTCAATTTGGGAAAATGTATTGGTGCCTGTTCGAATGCTTAATGTACTATTTGAAAGGGATTGGGCCATTACCCGCGCTTGGTAATAAAGTGGCCCTTGATCATAAGAAGGAATGTCAATATTAAAACTGGAAATGCCACCATTGAAAAGTCTGTTGCTGTACCATTTTCTGCCAGATGATAATAGATTCTGAGTTGCTTCTTTATAGGCATAAATCTGGTATAAGAACTCCTGTTTGACTGTTGGGCTTGAATAGTCCTTATTCTCTATTCTTTTGGGCTGCTCGTTATTAGTTTTAATTAAGTAAAAAGCGGTGTCAGAATAGAAATGGTGTTGATAATGGATTGAGTCTGCACTGATCCCAAGAGAATGGGGGCCCTCCAAGAACACAAAAAGTTGGTCGTTGACGATCTTCGTGGGGATTTCTTGAAGTTCAAGTTCTGAGGGAGCTAGCTTTTGAGGCAACATTCCCTTCCTTCCATAGATGCTAATTTGATCTATCTGTGATGCCCCAAATTGTTGTAAATCGCTCTGGCTGATCTTATAAATGCCCGATTTATTGATAGGGATTTTAAAATAGCTGGACTGGGCATGTAGGGTTATTGACTGGCAGCATAGTATGAGGCTAGTCAACAGGTATAAAAAAGCTATGTTAGGATTAAATTTCATGCGGTTTTATCCAACTCTCTACCAAAGAAAGCAAAATATAACCTATAATGACAAATGGAACACCAGCAATGCCTAAGGAAATAATACTAATGAATCCTATCAAGATGGTCAAGTAACGGAAAATATTGTCCCTGAAACCAAAATTCTTGAATTTTAAAGCAATCAGTGGTAACTCTACTGTCAGCAAAAAAGCCATTAATAAGGAAAATCCAAGTAGGATATAACCATTGGAAATGAGGTTTTCGGCCCACATAAATTTATTGGCCAGAAAAGGCAAGGTACATAAAAGAAGGGCATTGGCAGGAGTAGGGACTCCTATAAACTGGTCACTTTGCCGGGTGTCGATATTGAATTTGGCCAGTCTCATCGCTGACTGAACGCCAATAAAAAAGGCTAGAAAAGGAATGTGACTACCGGGAAATGCTTCCATTAATATTTTGAATATCACGAATGAAGGCAAAACTCCAAAGGTGACCAGGTCAGCCAAAGAATCCAATTGCTTTCCGATTTCACTGTGGACTTGGAGTAATCTGGCAACAAAACCATCCAGAAAATCGAAAATGGCGGCAGCTATGATAAAATAAGCGGCATAAAGTATCCTTCCATCTAGTACAAAGAAGATGCCTGCCATTCCACTGATCAAGTTCAAGCTGGTAATGGCATTTGGGATATGCTTTTTAATGTTCAAAATTGTGCGTTTTTACCTACGAATGGATTATGGATTTTTTCAATACCGATTTGGGTGGCAGGACCGTGCCCCGGATAAACCTTTACATCATCTGGCAAGGTGAAAAGCTTGTTTTTAATGGCCGCAAGTAAAGTTTTATGATCACCGCCAGGGAGGTCTGTTCTGCCTATACTTCCTTGAAACAGGGTGTCACCCCCGATACAGGTCTTGGATGCTGGATGATAAAACACCACATGTCCGGGAGCATGGCCCGGTACCCAGATGATTTCCAATTCAGTATTGCCAAAATTGATTTTTTCTCCTTCTTCAAAGAAAGTATCTGGTTCGCATTCAGCATAAGCCGGGAATCCATAATTAGAGGCGTAAGTTTTTACTGATCTTAGCACCACCTCTTCTTTTGGGTGGATTTCCAAGGGTAATTTATATTGGTGATGGATAAAATCATTACCCAAAACGTGGTCAATATGGCAATGGGTGTTGAGCAACCTTACCGGTAGAAGCTCATTAGATGCTATGAAGTTTATCAGTTGATCCTTTTCACTTTTTTCATAACAGCCTGGATCTATGATGACGGCTTTTTTGGTATCATCGTATAAGATATAAGTGTTTTCTTGGAAAGGATTAAAGGTAAAAGTTTTAATGTGGAGCATGTCCTAAACATTTTTGAATTCATGCCAAAATAACGAAGAAAGAATTTAATTTTGGGTATGGAAGTGGATTTTTTACTCATTGGACAAGGGATTGCTGGGACAGTATTATCCTATAAATTGCATCAGGCGGGGAAGTCAGTATGTATCTTGGATAAGGCTTCAGATAACAATAGTAGCCGGGTGGCTGCAGGCCTGTTTAACCCCGTTACCGGGAGAAAAATGGTAAAGACCTGGAACGCAGATAATTTGTTTCCGGAAATATTACCCTTGTATGCAGAACTAGAGCAATTGATAGGAAAGAGAGTGATTTATTCCAAGCCTATTTATAGACCTTTTAATACTATAGAGGAGCAAAATGAATGGATGGGAAAGAGTATTGAAGCAGGCTTGCAGGCATACTTGTCGGAGGTTCGGCTCAATTCCCTTTACCCCGAAGTCAATGATCCCTATGGGGGGATCATGCTCAAGAATTCAGGATATGTGGATATTAATACATTATTGGATGGGTATAGGGAATGGTTCGAAGAATTTGCTTGTATAAGGGATGAGGTTTATGATGAGACCCAGTTAGGGAAAAAAGCAGGAAAATGGAAATATAAGGATATTGAAGCTGAGAAAATTGTCTATTGCAATGGGCTGGGAGCCATGAAAAGTTGTTTTTTTGATTTCCTGCCTTTTGCTCCGGTGAAGGGAGAAATCCTTGAAATGAAGGATGATTTTACGCCCAATGAAATCATTAATCGGGGTGTTTTTAGAATTACCATGCCAGATCATACCATTAGGGTAGGGTCTACTTACAGTTGGCATGATTTGGATACCGGTCCCACGGAGAGGGCAAAAAAGGAGATTTTTGAGCGGTTGAATAAAATAGTCCCTACAGAGGAAAAGGAATTGTGTAGTCACAAAACAGGAATCAGACCGGCGACCAAAGACAGAAAGCCGTTTTTGGGAAAACATCCAGATGGCGAAAGCGTTTATATATTTAATGGCTTTGGAGCCAAGGGTGTTTCTTTAGTACCTTATTACAGTAATATGATGTTCGACTTATTGGAAAGTCAAATTGAACCTGAAAAAGATGTGAACATAAGTCGATTTTTTAAGTATATTTAGAACAAAGACAACATAAAAGTTAAATGAAGGTAAAATTAGTTTTTATTTATTTTACAATATTATGGCTTGGTTCTTTCAGTGTTTCAAAGGCCCAATTTGACCAGGAAAGATTTGGAAAAAATCGCATCCAGCACCAAGAATTTGATTGGTATTTTTTCACTTCCAATAATTTTGAAGTTTATTATTATGGCGGAGGTAGGGACAATGCCCGGATGGCGATAGATTATCTGGAGAATGAATTCGAAAGGATAACCCAATTGATTGGTTATGTAGCCTATACCAAGCCCAAGATCTATATATATAATAGCCATGAGGAATGGTTGCAGAGTAACAAGGATCTTTTTGAGAATAATTATACGGTAAATGGCCAAACCTATTTTTCTAAGTTGTTGGCTGAAGTGGCATATACGGGGGACATGGCTTCATTCAAGGAAGAGTTATTGTACCGTACGAGCAAGGTGATTTTAGAAGAAATGCTTTTTGGGAGTACCATAGCCGATGCTTTTCAGTCCAATTTGATTACCAGTTTTCCGGATTGGTTCATTGATGGGGCAGCGCTGTATTTGGCCAAGGGGTGGAGCATGGAAATGGATGATTATGTACGTCATTACCTAAATGATAATAATCAGCCCAAACTATTTAAGCTGGACCAAAAAGAAGCTGCTTTGGTGGGACAGTCCATTTGGAATTTTGTGGTTCAAAAATATGGCAAGAGGTATATTTCCAGTGTCTTGAACCTTAGCAGGATCAACAGAAACGAGGAAAACAGTATAGCCAATACTTTGGGAGTCAGCTTCAAGAGCTTTGTGGAACAGTGGAAGCAGTATTATGAGAGGATCAATGAACCGGTTTTTTCGACTTTCAAGGAAGCCAATGATGAAAGTAGCATTGCGCGTACCCAAAAGAACAATGAAGGGGCGATCAATGATATTAAATTTAGTCCTGATGCAAAGCATTTAGCCTATGTCATCAATAATGATGGAAAGTATAAAGTCATCGTGAGAGAGCTGGGTACCAATAATGAGGTAACAATCTACAAAGGCGGCTATGTGGCAGATGATCAAGAACCTAATTTCACCACGCCGGTAATAGCTTGGCGAGACACTTTGAACCTTACTATCGCTACCTTTAAAAAGGGACTCACAACACTCAGAATGAGGAGTATCGATGGAAGCAATCAAGATAAGATTTTCCTCAGGAACATCACCCAAATCAAAAGCTTGGATTTCTCTCCCAATGGGAAAAATATGGTGCTGTCAGCAATGGCGGGGGGAAGAACCAATATCTATACCCTTAATTTAAGGGGGCAGGGTAGAAGGCTGACCAATGATGTGTTTGATGATATTACACCAGTATTTATCAATGATTCCACGATAATCTATTCTTCTAATAAAACTGATTTGCCGGATAGCGTGATGAGCAAGGCTCCGGACGTGAGGAAATTGCCAGAATATTTTAATCTGTTTAAAATTGATCTGGGAGACAGTATGGTCATAACGAAGTTGACCAATATGAATTCCAAAAACTATATGCCCAGGGTGATGAACCAGAACTTTGTATTGCACCTAAGTGACCAAAGTGGGATCAGCAATGTGATGAGGCTTGGTATTGGAAGTGATATTTCCAGTCAAGTGTCTGCGTTTAACGCCAGTGTGGAAAGTTTTGATTATTCACCCATTTCTAATAAATGGGCATACGCCATTAAGGACGGAATTGGCAGTAAGTTGGTGTTGGAGTCTTATCCCAACAGGGATCAATTTACGCCAGGAACCCCCAGGGTACAGCTTTCTCAGGCGAAGGCCCTGAATGAAAGGTTGGCAGCTAGAAGGTTAGAAAACCAAAAAGACAATAATCAAGTCGTGGTTGAGGAGCCCGTAATTGAGAAACTGAAAGAGTTCGCGCAGGATACAGTTACGTTGCCTAGTAAATCAACAGGAGCGATCAATATTGACAGGCTTCGTTTTGAAAGCAAAGGAGGTATTAATAC
Source organism: Echinicola marina (assembly GCF_020463795.1). Taxonomy (NCBI): domain Bacteria; kingdom Pseudomonadati; phylum Bacteroidota; class Cytophagia; order Cytophagales; family Cyclobacteriaceae; genus Echinicola; species Echinicola marina. The sequence continues at coordinate 3,541,037 of NZ_CP080025.1, forward strand.
CGAAAATTATGTTTTCGATACCGTACCTGTTCCTAGCGAAGAACAACCAAGTCCAAGGACTACCGGTCGGAGCAGTATTCTGGAGGCCTTTAGAAAACAGAGTCTGAAAAATACCGTGAGAGGGCCGAGTCCTTATACTTCCCAGTTTATGGCACATAGTTTAAGGACGACTTTTGTGGTAGATCCTTTAAGGGGATTTGGAATCAATATTGACGGTCAAATGGCCGACTTACTGGATAACCATATTTTCAAAGGCGGAATAATGACGACCTTGGATTTTAGGTCAGGAAGTGATATCTTCTTTGAATACCAGTATTTAAAAAGTAGGATAGACTTTAGAGGCAGGTTTGACCGTAAGGCATTGGTAATGGCAGAGGGAGATGTTACCTATCAAAGGTATGTGTTGACCAAGACAGAATTGGGTTTTTCTTATCCATTTACGGTACATAGTAGGTTTACAGCTGCACCTTTCTTCGCCAAAACCCAGTATTATAACCTCAATCCCGATTCATTGATCAGGGGAGGTGATGGCCCTCAGAATAGGTTTGATGTGAATTATATCGGCGGTAAGGCTGAATTTGTGGTGGACAAGACCAGACAGTTGGGCTTGTATATGGAGCAAGGTTTCAAAGGAAAAGCAGGTTTTCAGCATTATCAGGGTATTGGAAAGGCAGATCGCTCGTTTAGTAATTTTTACCTTGATTTAAGAAATTATCAAAAAATCCACAAGAACATCACTTTTGCCACCAGATTATATGCAGGGTCCTTTATGGGAAACAATCCACAAAGTTATTTGGTGGGAGGGATGAAAAACTGGCTCTTTAATGAGTTTTATGAGCCACCATCCAACAGGCCCGAGTCTTCCCCTATCAGAAACAATGATGGGCGAGAAAATTCCAATATCCTTTTTGCAGAATTTGTGGACTTAAGGGGCTATGATTATGATGAAATAAGAGGGCGTAACGTGATCACCTTTTCTGCTGAATTGAGGATTCCCTTGTTTTCTTACCTTTCCAGGGGGAATATAGCTTCCAATTTTATCAAGAATTTCCAGTTGGTTGGATTCTATGATGCGGGCTCTTCGTGGGATAAAGCAGCACCTTGGGAGCGGATAAATGATCAAAATACAGAGGTGATCAATACAGATGGTTCTCCCTTTGTGATCACCCTTAATAATTTTAACAACCCTTGGTTACAGAGTTTTGGTGGAGGCTTGAGGACAGTATTGTTGAATTACTATGTGAAGTTTGATATGGCACGTCCCATCCGTAATTATGATGTGGAAGAGACCAAGTTTTACGTGACCCTGGGGTATAATTTCTAGAATGATTCTTATTTTATTTGTTTAAGTTTGTGGCATGATTAAATCCATGACAGGCTATGGTATAGCCAATTTTGAAAATGAACACTACACGATAAGTGCTGAGATCAAAACCCTTAACTCAAAGTTTTTGGACTTAAGTCTGAGAAGTCCGCGACAATTTTCCGATCGAGAAATAGAGCTTAGGGCCTTGGTCGGAGATATTTTGGGTAGAGGCAAGGTGAGTTTGACTATAGAATTTACAGCTAAATCCAGCAGTGACCTGCCTGTAAGTATCAACCAGGACCTATTTGAAAACTATTTCAAAACCTATAAAGGAATGGCAGACAAAGTCGGTCTGGATGGAGGAATGGATTTGTTCAGGATGGCAGCGCAAGCGCCCAATGTGGTCACTACATTAAGTGAAAAGTCCGATGACCCAGAAGAGTGGGATGCTGTGAAAAAAGTGGTGGTTGAAGCTGCCGAGAAATGCGATGAATTCCGAAAAGATGAGGGAGAAACCTTATTTGGTAAATTCAAGGAAAATCTGCAGGTAATTACTTCAGGTTTGAAGCAAATCCAAGAAGAGGAACCGAAGCGTAAAGATAGAATCAAAGCTCGAATCCGTAACAATTTTAAGGATTGGATGGAAGAAAATAGCTTTGACGAAAACCGCTTTGAGCAAGAGTTGATTTACTATTTTGAAAAATTGGATATTACCGAGGAAATTGTCAGATTAGGGACTCACCTGGAATATTTCGATAAGACCATGGCAAATGGTACCAACCAAGGAAAGAAATTAGGATTTATTGGTCAGGAGATTGGCAGGGAAATTAATACCATAGGATCCAAAGCCAATGATGCCAATATCCAAAGGCATGTGATTATCATGAAAGACGAATTGGAAAAAATAAAAGAGCAGGCGCTGAATATTATATAATCGTTGGCATGTTGCTTTTGATAATACTTCCGCATAGAGATTTACTGAATACCCATAAAAATGAAACAATACCATCAATTATTACAGCATATTCTTGATAATGGTACCCAAAAAGGAGATCGAACAGGCACTGGGACTTTAAGTGTTTTTGGCTATCAAATGAGGTTTGACCTGCAGGAAGGCTTTCCTTTGGTGACCACCAAAAAATGCCACCTAAAGTCAATTATTCATGAGTTGTTGTGGTTTTTGAAGGGAGAAAGTAATATCCAATACCTTAAAGAAAACAAAGTTTCGATATGGGATGAATGGGCTGACGAAAATGGGAATTTGGGTCCCGTGTACGGTTATCAGTGGAGACATTGGCCTGATGGGAAAGGGGGAGAAATTGACCAAATAAAGCACCTCATCCATCAAATAAAAACTAATCCTAATTCCAGAAGGTTATTGGTGAGTGCTTGGAATGTGGCTGACGTGGACAATATGGCTTTGCCTCCCTGTCATACCATGTTTCAGTTTTATGTGGCAGAGGGAAAACTTTCCTGTCAGTTATACCAAAGGAGTGCTGATGTGTTTTTGGGGGTGCCTTTTAATATTGCTTCCTATGCTTTGTTTACCATGATGATAGCACAGGTATGTGGATTGGAGCCGGGAGAGTTTATCCATACTTTTGGTGATACCCATTTATATTCTAACCATCTTGAGCAGGCCAAATTACAGCTTACTAGAGACTGTAGGCCATTGCCAAGCATGAAAATCAATCCTGATGTAAAGGATATCTTTGAGTTTAAATTCGAGGATTTTGAGCTATTGAATTATGATCCTCACCCGCATATCAAGGCTCCGGTAGCCGTATAGCAAGGGGATTAATAGAAGATATTTTCTATAAAGGAAATGGGCTTGATGTCAAAGTCTGTTTCCTTTATTTTTTTGATATAGGCAATGCCTGTGACATTACTGGTGAAAACCTGTTCTGCACTTAATAGGCTTTCCTCATTGTATTCACCGATATTTAGTTTTTTACCAGCTTTTTTTATGGTTTCAATGATCATTTTTCTCCCTACTCCAGCGATGCAATTACAATTGAGCGAAGGGGTGTGAAATTCTCCGTCTTTAACCCAAAAGATATTGGCAGCACCTGCTTCTGATATGTGGTTTTGATCATCCAGTAGAATCACCTCGTCCATATGTTTTTCTACACGCTCTATATTGGCCATGACATAGGGAAGGGCATTAAGGGTTTTACAATTGGCCCAAGGTGAAGATGAGATTTTTATGCTAGTACTTATATAGGCTTGGTCTTTAACTGAAAAGCCAGGGGAATGAGCTTGTATCATAATGATTTCTCCTGTAGCGGATTGTTGGGGAGTGTATTTCCCTAGGCCGGACCTAAAAACATTCCATCTGATTCTGAGCATACAGTCTTTTCCATATTCTTTGATAAGGAATCCTTCCAGCTGCTTCAGTGAGGAAAGCCCTTTAGGATAGATTTTTAATTTTTCCAGTCCAATATTTAACCTTTCCTCATGTGCATGGGCAAATCTGATTTTCCCATTAGAAAAAATCATGGTCTCAAAAATTCCATCACCAAAAAAAGAGGCCCTGTTAGCAAGCCGCTGATCTATTTGGTGGTATTGTTTGTCTGGATTTGGAGATAAAAAGACGGTTTCAATAATGGACATATTAGGTTAGAAATAGAGGCGCTATTTTCGTTTTTTAATCAATAGTGCTAAAATTAAGTTAAAATAAATCAAATTGTGGGGCTTAGCTTGAATTAAAGGAAAGATTGAGTGATAATTAAATCTTTAATAGTAGATTAGCATATTAATTAGTGAACTGGGCTTAGACATGGCTAGAAAAAGTAGTGTATTTGATATGATTGGGCCAGTAATGATAGGTCCTTCCTCGTCACATACCGCAGGAGTAGTAAGAATTGCCCGTGCGGCAATAAAGGTATTGGGATCAAGTCCCGATCAGGCTTTAGTAACCTTTTATAATTCTTTTGCCAGTACCTATGAGGGGCATGGGAGTGATAAAGCAGTGATCGGCGGCCTGTTGGATTTCAAGACAGATGATGTAAGGATCAAGCAGTCTTTGGATTTGGCAGAAGAAAGGGGACTTGAATTTACTTTTAAATCAATCGGCAACGCTTCTGTATATCATCCCAATACCATAAAACTTAATCTGGTAAAAGGAGAAAGAAAAGTGGAGGTAATTGGAGAAAGTTTAGGAGGAGGATTGATCAATATCAGTGCGGTTGATGGCTTTCATGCAGATTTTTCAGCACAAGAGCATACCCTGATTATAAAAGCGGATGATGTATCGGGAGCCATAGCCTTTATTACAAGTATTCTGGCCCAAGAGAAAGCAAATATAGCTACCATGTCCGTGTCCAGAAAAGGTAAGCGGGAAATAGCATGTCATGTGATAGAAATGGATTCAGGATTAAACCCGATTACCGTACAATATCTAAAAAGTATTGGATGGATTCATGAATTGATTTATATTCCAAAAATAGACCTTTAGTATTTGTTATGATTATGAGATTTTTTATAACCCTAACCGTAATTGTTTTTAATGTTTTAGATGCTTGGAGTCAAGGTAATGTTTCTAATTTATCCTTGGAAGAGTGTGTACAGATAGGCTTGGAAAACAATTTGGAACTCCAACGTAGTGTTTTGAACCAAGAAAATAATCAAGCCAATCTGATGGAAGCAAAAGGGCAACGCTACCCTTCACTTTCCATGACCTCTTCTTATAACTATAGTTGGGGACGCGCACTTGATAATGTCACCAATGATTATTTACCAAGTAGTAGTTTTGGTAGTGCCGGTTTCAGTGTTAGAAGTAATGTAAGCTTATTTTCTGGCGGTAGAATTAATAATAGCATCAACCAGGCCGCGGTAGATTTGGAAACGGGAGAATTAAATGTGGAGGCCACAAAAAACAATATCACACTGAATATTGTCAATCTATTTGTCAATGTAGTATTTGCCAAGGAGCAGGTGAACGTGGCTAAATCGCAGTTGGAAGTTACCAGTAACCAGTTGGAGAGGACAAGGAAGTTGGTGGAAGTGGGAGCGCTTCCTATTTCAGACCAGTATGATTTGGAGGCCCAGAATGCGACCAGCAATATGGAACTGACCAATGCCCAGAATAATCTCAGGTTGGCCAAGTTGAATTTGATGCAGGCCATTCAAATTCCCTATGAGGAGGAATTCGATGTATCTGTACCTGATTTGGAAGCAGAGAACTATTTGATAGGAGAACACAGTGTAAATGAGGTTTATGCCATAGCCTTGGCGCTTATGCCTGAGGTGAAAGCCGCGCAATTGGGGATTGAAAGTGCAGAGTATGGCGTTAAAATGGCCAAAGGGGCTTACTATCCAACTTTGGGTTTTGGTGCTAATGCCAGCACAAACTTTAATGAACTCTATAAGGATGTTGTACCATTTTGGGAACAGTTTGATGGGAATTTAAGTGAGGTGATTGGCGTCAATTTAAATATTCCTATTTTTTCCAACCTTTCGAACAAAGCTAACTTGCAACGAGCCAAGGTTCAAAAGAAATTAAGTAAGATCAATGTCAAAGAAGTCCAAAACAGGTTAAGACAGGATATTGAGACGGCGTATACCAATGCATTGTCTGCTAAGCAGTCTTATGAATCTTCACTTTTGAGAGTGTCTTCTTTGAATGAAGCTTTTAGGATGGCTCAGAAGAGATTTGAAGTAGGCATGATCAATGCTGTTGATTTTCAAGTAGCACAAAACAACTTATTTAATGCACAGGCAGATTTGCTTCAGGCAAAATACCAATATATTTTTAGTGTAAAAGTATTGGATTTTTATGTGGGCAATCCCTTAACACTTTAATAAAATTATACCATGGCTAAAAAGAAATCAAACAAGCTTATTTATTGGCTTTCTGGCGCACTGGTGCTGTTGGTAGTGGTGATTTTGATCGGTAAGTCTATGGGCTGGGTAGGTGGCCCTTCAGAGACGGAAGTGGAAGCCATCAAAGCATCCAAGAAGACGATAGTAGAAAAAGTCAGTGCTTCCGGAGTGATTCAGCCTGAAACAGAAATTAAGCTTAGTCCAGATGTAGCAGGGGAGATTATTGAATTGAATATAAATGAAGGAGATTCGGTGCAGCAAAATGATCTGCTGGTAAAAATACGTCCTGATAATTTTATTTCAGTACTAGATAGAAACAAAGCGAATCTGAGTCAGCAAAAGGCTAATTTGGCCCAGTCAGAAGCTGCCCTGAATCGATCTGAAGCCCAGTTTGAACGGGCTCAGCTTGAATACGAAAGAAATAAGGACCTATATGAGAGCAAGGTGATTTCTGATTCGGAATTTGAGCAAGCAAAGGCCAATTATATATCTGCACAAAATGACCTGGCTGCGGCTAAGCAATCTGTTGAAGCATCCAAGTATGTTGTGAAAAGTGCCCAAGCGAGCGTAAATGAAGCTTCAGAGAATTTGAGCTTGACCAATGTTTTTGCGCCGGTAAATGGAGTGGTTTCAAAATTGTTGGTGGAGAAAGGTGAACGGGTGGTAGGTACCCAACAGATGGCAGGTACAGAGATGCTAAGGATAGCTGACATGAGTAAGATGGAGGTAAGGGTAGATGTGAATGAAAATGATATTGTGAGGCTTTCTTTGGGGGATACAACACTTATCGATGTCGATGCATACTCGAGTACTGGAGATGAATTCAGAGGAATCGTGACATCCATTGCCAATTCGGCCAATGAAAAGGCCAGCCAAGACGCTGTGACAGAATTCGAAGTTCGGATAAGAATCATCAATGATTCTTATAAGCATTTGATCACGGAAGAAAATCGCTTTCCTTTCCGGCCGGGGATGACCGCCAGCGTGGAGATCATAACCGATAAAAAGGAGGATGTATTATCTGTGCCCCTTGCGTCGGTAACTACCCGTGAAAATATGAAGAAGGATAGCACAGATCAATCCAGTGATTTAAAAGAACTGGTGTTTAAAATCCAGGAAAATAAGGCAGTATTAGAGGAAGTAAAGACGGGAATATCAGACTTTGAAAATATTGAAATATTAGAAGGGCTGGAGGAAGGAATGGAGATTGTAGCCGGTCCTTACCATATTGTAAGTAAAAAGTTGGAAGATGGTGATTTGATAAAAAGGATTGATCAGAAATAAAAATGGAGATCGATTCGAAAATGGATTCAAAAAGCCCCAATTCTGGGGCTTTTATTATATCAGGTCTACCAGTTCTTTGGCTGTCAGGTTTTCTATGGTTGTTTTTTCCTTGATCAATCCCAGTTCAAATAGAATGTCCATGGTATTGTTCAAGCTTTCTGTGCTAAGCTGATTGTTGGTTGCCCAGGTGGTCTGCTCTAACCATGCACTGATATCGGGTTCCTGAATACCATAGGCCTCAGAAAGTATTTGTGATAAATTATCTTGTTTTCTGATTTCCATGGACTTTTGGTAAATCAAGTCTTGGATAAGTTTGAGTTCATTTTCATGCGAATCAACAAGTTCCTCTTGAGCTACAAGAACAAAGCAAGGCCAAGGTGTGGGGATTTCGCCGATTCTGTCGAAATAACCTTCATCCACGAAAGGTTTGGTAGTGTATTTCTCCCATAGAAATCCTTTTGGCTTTTGATCAGCAAAGGCATCCTTTGCACCGTCCATGTTCCCTACTACTTCAAATTGCAGTGATTCAGGCTGCCAACCTTTTTCTTTGGCCAGTAGATAGGTCATCAGATGGGAGCCTGATCCATATCGACTGATGAGGAAAGGTGTATGCTGTAGTTGATTTACAGTTTTAACTCCTGCTTTAGCAGGAACATGGACTCCCCATGTGAGAGGCGAGAGGACATGGTAACCAATTATTTTGCCTGGATTTCCTTCAATTTTATCTTTGATAAAGCTTTCTGTGAGAATAATGGCTATATCCGCTTCTTTTTCTCTAATGGCCTTGTTCATGGCTCCAGAACCTTTGGATTCATCCTTCCACGCAAGTTTGATGCCTTTTTCCAGCAGAGGTTGTTCATTGACCAATTGGATCCAGGGATAATTAAAATGTTCTGGAACGCCTATAATTTGGATTGTTTTCATGCCCAAAGATATATGCTTAGGGTGATTGGTAAAACACTTCTGGCTATTTTAGCACTGAGGTTATGTGTATTTACCGTGTCAATTCTTCAAGAAAGTAGAAAAGAGCATGCAAATGGTCTATATGGTCAGGGGCTGAATTGCCCGCAAAGGCCTTTATTCTTAGTTTTCCTACATGATTATCAGCTAGCTGTTGCATTCCCAATGGCCCATGATTCAAGACTGGATTTCTCTCTAATTGAAGTTTATGGATCAAGTAGTCGGCACATTCCGTGGTACTTGCATAAGTCCCTGGAAATACACTACTATGAGTGAATGTAAAGGAGATATTTTCTTTCATGGCCTCATGCGAAAGAGAAAGGAAAACGGCTAAATCTTCCTCCTTGATTTTGGCACCAGTGGCTAAGGTTTGGTTTTTGGGGATATATCCGGCGTGCATTCCATCTAAAAGTATTACCCCATCCATTTTGGGATGGGATTCCTGTTTCAGAATGGATCTTATTGCTCCATATCCTGCACTCCATCCAGATAGATAAATGGCTTTTATGGGGTTTTGAATAGCTTTCTCTGTTACCGTTAATAACTGTCCAAAAGCATCTGATTGGTCAAAAGGGCGGGAATAGGCAGACGAACCACTGCCCAGATTGATAGTCAAAGCAGCCCAGTGTATTTTATTTTTTATAGCATGATCGGCTATTTCGTGGGGACCGTGAAAATGGATCAATAGGGAAACACTGTCTCGGATTTCGTCGTCAGGAAGATAAAGATGGGCGGGATATGGCAAACCTACGTCAAGATCTAAATGTTTCCCCGGAAGGTCAACCGGGGCTATCCGTTCATGGGGACGAATACTTTCTGTCATAGGTGATGGGTTTTGGGGTGCCATATGGTTTTGTTTTTGCGCATACAGCAGGTTTCCCAAGAGGGTGAAATAGCTCAAAGAGATGAGCTGTAAAGCCCTTTTCGTTGCGGGCAACTGACGTATAAAGGTCTGGAAATTATATGCCAATATCCTCATTCCACAGGCTTGGATGGTTAGTGATAAAAGTCTCCATTAATTGCTTACAGGTATTATCATTGCTGACAATAACTTCCACACCTCTTGATTTTAGAAGCGTTTCTTCTCCCATAAATGTTTGGTTTTCACCAATGACAACTTTTGGGATACGATAGAGTAATATGGTTCCGGAACACATGGGGCATGGAGAAAGGGTGGTGTACAAAACGCTATTTTGATAAACTTTAGCAGCTTGTCTTCCAGCATTTTCTATGGCATCCATTTCTCCGTGCAATATGGCACTTCCTTTTTGAACTCTTCGATTATGTCCTCTTCCTATTATCTTGCCTTCATAGACTAGGACGGAGCCAATTGGAATGCCTCCTTCATTAAGTCCTTTTTGGGCTTCTTCTATAGCTGCTTTTAGAAATTTGTCCATGTTTTGAGAGTTGAGTAAGTGCGTGAGTAGTTTGAAAATGGAACTGTGATATTCCCTGAGTTAAGTAGAATGTCCAATTAAAATACAGAATGATTTTCATATTGTTATCTCATAAGAGCATAATTTATCTGATACTTGATGTTTTATTTGGAGGAAAGTGTAGTTGTTTTTTGTGTTTCATGTATTTTAAAATGGTATTTACTAAGGAGTAAATAAAATATTTGGTAATTTTTACTGCTGAATATTTGGAACATTATAGGAGTGAAAAAATGAGAAAGGTAAGTAAAGTTGCGTGCTATAGTTATTAATGGAAACAATATAATGGTATATTTGTAGTTTGAATGTTTAATAATGTAATTTGTTATTGGTTTTATTTACCTGAAATTATAAATGAAAAATGCGATGGGAATTAAACTTAGTGTTGATGATCGTAATTTTAAATTAAAATGGAAATGTTAAGCTCGCTTAATCTTAATGTGAAAAATGAATTGTGAAATTCGCATATATTATGTGGGATTTATTTATTTTCGGAATGTTATTGCACACCAAGTAATTTTATAATGGAATTTACCCTTAGCGCATATTCGCTTACCTTGCTGATTTTTTCCGTTTTAACACTTTTTTTGTCAGTGGTGGTTTTTATTGGGCTCAACAAAAATGTGAGATGGTTTGGGGCAATGATGGTAGCTGTAAGTATTTGGGCAGCTTCAGATGGGGTGATGGTGGTTGTGGATGACTTGGGGCTCATGTTATCCATTGTGAATGCCGAATATGTGGGGATTGCATTGGTGCCAGTTTTTTGGTTGCTCTTTGTATTTCGTTTTGTAGGAAAGGAACAATGGTTAAAGCCCAGAATGGTGGCTGCACAGTTTATTTTTCCAATTTTGACCTTATTGATGGTTTGGACAAATGATTATCATCATTTGCACTATCAGTCCGCGGCTATCAAAGAAGTAAATGGGCTTTATGGACTGGTCACTGCAAAAGGTCCTTGGTATATTATTCATACTACCTATTTCTATTGCTGGATGATTTTTGGGATGTTCCTTTTACTATACCAGTATAAAAAGTCAGAGGGGATTTACCGAAAACAAACGGTGATTATCATTTTGGGTAGTTTGGTGCCTTGGGTAGCGAATATTTTGGTGGTTTTTCAGGTTGGGCCATTTAATGGCTTTGATCCAACACCCTATGGTTTTGTGGTCACTAGCTTTATAGTTGTCTTTGGTTTCTGGGAGTTGAGTTTGTTTGATTTAAGGCCTATAGCCCGTAACAAAGTAGTGGATTCTATGAGAGAAGGGATGGTGGTGCTGGATGTAGAAGATAGGATAGTGGATTTTAATGATCAAATGCTGCGAATTATAGGAAGGGGAAAGGGGGAAGTTACCGGACTTGGGTTTGGTAAACTAGGTTTTAAAGATGAACGGTGGAAAGAGCTGCTGGAGCAGGATACTGAACAGGTAGTTTACCTTGATTTATTGTTTGAGGGAGAAAAGCGATATTATGAAATCAACTGTAAAATCATCAGTGGAGGCAAGCGGGATTTCAGAGGTCGGCTGCTGATGTTTAGGGATATTACCCAATTCAGACTTGATCAAAGGAGATTAGAAGAACAGGCAAGGGAATTAAGTGAGTTGAACATGACCAAGGATAGATTGCTGTCCATTATTTCTCATGATATGAGAGGGCCTCTTAATTCACTCACACAGTTTTTGGAGATGAGCGAATCGGGATTTATCAGTGATCAAGAGTTTAAGGCCATGCTCCCAAAGATTTCAGAAAACTTAAGACAAGTTTCAGGTTTTATGGAGAACCTATTGGTGTGGGCGATGAGTCAACTGATGGGAGAGAATATTGAGAAAGAAGTATTTGATATAGATAAAGAATTAAGCTCTGTAGTAAATCTGTTCAAAGCTTCAATAGAGAATAAGGGAATACAAGTTGATCATTTAAGTAAGGGAGAGGCTTTGGTGTTTGCTGATCCAAACATGACTCGTCTTGTGCTGAGAAACTTGTTAAGCAATGCCCTTAAATTTTCTGATAAGGGGGATAAGATAAGTATCTACCTAGAGTTTGTGGGAAATCAAACAAAAGTTTTAGTAGAAGATACTGGAGTAGGTATTCCAGAGAAAAACTTGGATAGGATATTTTCAGCAGAAGCATTTACTACCTTTGGAACCCAGAAAGAACAAGGTACTGGATTAGGCTTGATGTTGAGCAAAGATTTTGTGGAGAAGAACGGTGGTGAAATTGGAGTAGAAAGTGAACTAGGAAAAGGGACGAAATTCTTTTTTACATTGCCGAGAAAAGCGAAAATTAAAAAGGAAAAAGGCCTCTTGAAATAAATTTGAAGAAGCCTTGATTTAACTTTTATAGGATAGATATCCGTGATTTTAGAATTGGAATCACTGCACTTTTTCTGAAAGTAATTCCTCTTCCATAATTTTTACATCATCTTTATCATCAACGAATATCACACAAATAGCAGCTATGATGAGGATAATCCCTGCAGAAAACAATGCATAAATTGCTTGTCCATCATAGAAATACTTCACGATATAACCTCCCACAAAGCCATTCAAGATTTGCGGTGCTGTGATAAAGAAATTGAAAATGCCCATATATACCCCCATTTTCTTGGGAGGGACTGAGCCTGCTAAAATGGCATAAGGCATGGCCAATATACTTGCCCAAGCAATCCCAACTCCTATCATGGAAATATTTAGTAGCCATTTCATTTCCACATTGCTCACCAAAATAATTGAAATTAGGCCTAAACCTCCAGCAGTCAGACATACCGCATGAGTCAGTTTTCTGCCTATTTTTGCTGCTATTACCGGGAGGGTCAAAGCGAAAATGGCAGAAACAAGGTTGTACACCCCGAAAATCACTCCTACATAATTTCCTGCTTCATTGAATTCCAAAGAAGACCTGTCAGTTGCTGGTAGCTCCCAAACATGCTGGGCTAGGGCCGGCGTGGTAAATACCCACATGGAGAATAGGGCAAACCAAGAGAAAAACTGCACAAGACCGAGTTGGCGCATAGTTTTGGGCATTGCCCAAAAGTCTGTGAAAATTCCCAAGATTCCCTTTTGTTCTTCAGTATTGTTGGAAGGATGGTCATTTTCTCCAGGAGGATATTCCGTGGTTCTGATTACTGTCCAAAGTATTGATGCCACCAATATTGTTGCGCCTATCATAAATGCCCAAATGACATTTTGGGGAACAACGCCATCTGAGCTACTGGTGGATATTCCCAACCATTCAGTAAGGATGTAAGGCAGCCAAGAACCGATTACTGCGCCCAGACCAATCAATAGGGTCTGTACTGCAAAACCTAGCGTGCGTTGGTCAGTGGGAAGTTTGTCCGCCACCAATGCCCTAAAGGGTTCCATGGCAATATTAAAGGAGGCATCCATGATCATCAGGAAACCTGCTCCAACCCATAAGGCTGGAAGGAATGCAATGAATAGAGAGGCGTTTGGCATGAGCATTAAACCAATGGCGGCCAATATCGCTCCTACCAAAAAGTAAGGTCTCCTTCTTCCTAATTTGGTCCAAGTTCTGTCACTGTAATGACCAATGATAGGCTGTATGATCATACCGGTAATTGGAGCAACCAACCAGAAGAGTGAAAGGTGTTCTACATCAGCACCAAAAGTCTGCAAAATCCTACTTGCATTGGCGTTTTGGAGGGCAAAGCCCATTTGAATGCCTAAAAAGCCGAAGCTCATATTCCAGATTTGCCAGAAGCTGAGCTTTTTCTTATGTATTTTGGGTTGCATTTATTTTTGAAATGGGTTTAAAAAAGGGAAAGCATTAAATATGTGTTTTTTAGTATGCTTTCCCTAGTAATTTAATGATTGATTATGATTAAAAGAAAATCTTAATTTCCTCCGAATCATTATGGATTCTCACTGCAGGTAGGGCAGGAGTTTCTAGAAAAGGCAAACAATTGTCTGGTAATGGATCAAAATCGGTGAGTCTTGTCAAAAAGGCTGTTGATTTCATTTCAGTTTCCAGTGTTTTATTGTTTACCCTAATAGTATTGGTCTCAAATCCGTGGAAGATCAATTCCAGTTGTTTAAAACTTGAATCAAATTCACCTTTTGATTTCTCAAGCAGTAATGTTTGTTGGTCACTGTCTAGGATGATTTTTCTTGAATAATAGTCTCCATTTTGATAAGCAGTACTTAGGCCGTCATCTTCATAGTGATTGTATTCTGTAATTCCACTACCCTTATAAATATGTAGTCTCAAAATTCCATCATGGTCTTCACCTGTATGGTTAACTGTGGATTGCATGGGGAGGATGGAACCTCCTTTTACCATAACAGGTAAATAATTGATCGGGCTGTCCAAGTAGATTTCCTGATTCCCTTGGTATTCCTTGTCATTAAAGAAATAGTACCACTGTCCTTCTGGTAAATAAACTTTACATATTTCTTTATTGCTTTCTATTGGGGCAATCAGTAGACTGTCACAGAAAAGATACTGGTTCTCAAATCTGCTGTCAAAGATGTTTTTGTCATGAGAATAATTAATGGCCAAGCTTTTTACTAGGGGTAAGCCATTGAGACTGCTTTGATGGAAACTGTTGTAGATCAAAGGCAGTAATTGGTAGCGAAGTTTAAGGTAATTTCTTGAAATTTCTTCCACTTCTTCACCAAAGGACCAAGGTTCTGCTGCTTTGCTATTGATCATAGAATGTGCCCGGTATAAAGGCGAGAAAGCTGCAATGCTCATCCACCTTGCGAAAAGGGCTGGGCTCGCTTCCCCGCAAAATCCGCCAACATCATATCCTGCAAATGCCACTCCACTCATGCCAAGACTATTTACCAATCTAATTCCGGCTAACATATGTTCTTCACTGGCTACATTATCTCCAGTCCAAGCTGCTGCATATCGCTGTATGCCTGCAAAACCAGCTCTTGTGAGAATAAAGGGCCTTTCCTGACCATTATAGGATGAACCTTGTTGGGCAGCTCGAGCCATTTGCATTCCATAGATATTTCTGGCCTTTCTGTGGCTGACCTGTTCACCCTCATAGTCAAAATTGATCAGATTTGGGGTGTGTTGTCCCCATGAGGCAGGCTCGTTCATGTCTGTCCAAAAGCCATCTACACCGGCCTCTGTATAAAATTCCATTTTTTCGGCCCACCAGCTTCTGGTTTTTTCCATGGTGAAATCTGGAAAGGCACACCAGCCTGGCCATACTTGTCCCTCATAAATTTCACCATCGGGATATTTCAGAAATAAGTTCTCTTCTTTTCCCTCTTCATAGGGCAAGTAATTATTTTCAACCTTTATACCTGGATCCATGATGACCACTACTCTGAATCCTCTTTCTTTAAGGGATCGGATCATGGTTTTGGCATCTGGGAATTTTTCACCATCGAAGGTAAAGACCTTATAAGCTTCCATATGGTGGATGTCCAAGTAAATCACGTCTCCTGGCATATCCTTGTCTCGAAAGGTCTTGGCTAGGGATTTTACCTCAGACTCCGGATAATAGGAATAGCGGCATTGCTGGTAGCCCAAGGACCATTTTGGTGGTAAATTCAGCTTTCCTGTGATATTAGTATAAGCGGAAATAATTTTCTCTACATTTTGGTCATGGAAAAAATAATAGTCCATATCGCCATCTTCAGCAGAAAAATAGGAAAACCTCCTGTTGGAAGCTCCGAAGTTAAATACTGATTTATGGGTATTGTCAAAGAATATCCCATAGGCCAATCCATGATGGATTCCCATATAAAAGGGAATGGACATATATAATGGGTCATCATTCACGCCATAGGCAAAGAAATCGGTATTCCAATTGGTGAAGGCCTGACCTGCTCGATCCAGCCCTCCTGTTTTTTCTCCTAGACCAATGAATCGTTCATTGGTTTGTAGTTTTTTATAATTGCTGACTTCAGTGCCTAGCCAAGATACCCCAAAAGCAGGATCATCCTGATTGATGATTTGCCCATTATGGTCAAGAAAGGTCAGTGCCCATTCATTCTTATTGAGCCGGACCTTGATTTTGGCTGTTTCGAGGTAGATATATTCTTCATCTTCAGAAATAAGGAAAATTTCTTCAGGTGGATTTGCTATAACACTATAAGGGTTGGGGCTAAAATGATCGTGTTGACTGAGCCTGACCCTGATGGTATTATTGGCGTATACGCTAATATTGAATTGTGCATTGACTGTTTGTCCGCATAAGCCAGTGGAGGTTTTTTTCCAAGAAATGATCCTTCCAGCTGATACATTTTGAGCACGATTGCTGCTTGTTGCTACAGTAGTCATTTGGGTGTAATTAATGATTAATCTTTATTAATAGTTATTACAGCCCTCCTTGGGTAGGACTTGGAGTAGCTTGGAGACCTGTTAATGCGCATCGCTGGTGACGGACAGCTAGTGATAAAATACAGGTTTTCGACAGCTAAGTTAAAAAGTAAAATCAAAGTAAAAAATTGAATATCAGTCCTCAGGGGCTTTTAGCTTTAGCTTTTTTAGTAGTTATCTCCTGTAAATAGGCCTGTTCTTTTCAATTCAATCGTGTGCATAAAAGAATGCAAAACTGGGAAAAAATATTTTGCAAACTTGAAAAACTCAACTTTTCTTAGTTGAGGATTCTCTGATAATAACAGCTGTGCCCAAAACCTCTGTTTTAGGTTTAAAGACTTCTTCACTTTCATTGTCTATCATTTTTAAAAGTAAAGTGGCTGCTTTTTCTCCCATGTCGAAGCCAGGCTGGGAAACAGTGGAGAGTGGTGGATCTATCATGGAGGAGAACTGCCAATTACTAAAGCCTACTGCTCCGAAATCATTTGGGATTTTAAGGCCAAGTGATTTGGCTGCCTTCATGGCGCCAGCTGCTGCTATGTCATTTGATGCAAATACTGCGTCAGGACGATCATCAGCTTGAAGTAACTTTAAGCATATTTCCTCACTTTCTTCTGGGGTTCCCTTAGGACAAGGGATAATCCATTCTTCCCTAATGGGAATATTGGCTTCAGCCAGTGCTTTGGTGTAGCCTTCCTGTCTATCCTTGCTTATTTTAAGGTTTTTTGGTCCAGCCAGATGGACAATCTTTTTATAACCCTGATCTATAAGGTGTTTTGCTGCTTCGTATGCACCTGAAAAGTCATCCACAGTTACATTAATGGTATTGTTGAGATCTGGAATACGATCAAAAAATACAATAGGATAATTATAGTCCATCAACTTCTGAAAATGCTCAAAGTTTTCAGTCTCCTTTGAGTAGCTTACCAGTAAGCCGTCTATTTGATTGGTAATCATGGTTTCAATGGCCGCTTTCTCTCTTTCGAGGCTTTCATTGGTCTGTAACAGAATAACATTATAGCCATTAGCATAGGCTACCTCTTCAATACCACTGATCACTGTGCTAAAGAAGAAGTGAACTACTTCAGGGACAATAACACCAATGGTAGAGGACTTGCTCTTTCTTAAGCTCAATGCCACGGCATTAGGTCGGTAGTTAAGTTTTTTAGCCAACTCTTTAACCTTTTCCTTGGTCTCCTTGCTGATTCCAGGATAGTCTTTAAGTGCCCTGGAAACAGTGGAAGAAGATATATTCAAAGCTTTGGCAATATCCTTAATTGTAGCTTGTCCTAGTCTCATGATAAAATTTAACTTTTCTAAGAACCTAAGATAAGATTTTTGTTTGTTTTAAAAATGGTGACTGATTTAAGGTTTTGTATAAAACTGTTCAAAATCGTTAAAATTGAATTATTGTAAGTTAAAAAATTGTACCCTTATGAAAACGTTTGCGGTGACGTTTGCATTAAAAATAGTTGATTTTTTTGTTTCCGAAAGCTTGCTTATACGTTCTGTATTGCCTAATATTCATTAACCGTTCAGGGAAAATGAACTGTTTGGTGAATAAATACGGTTTTAATTTAAATGGTAGGAATTAGATAAAATTGTATAAAACCAAGAAAATATTTATCCTGAATTAATTAACAATTCATCCAAAACATAACCATTATGCGAAAGATTTATACCGTCTTAAAGGTGACAGTAATTTGCCTGGTGCTATTGGGTAGCCAAAACCTGGTCGCACAAGCTCAAACGGTGAGCGGTACGGTGACGGATATTGATTCCGGAGAGCCTCTTCCCTTTGTGAATGTATTATTGAAAGGGTCTACAAGAGGGACGACTACAGATATTGATGGTACTTACACCATAAATATTAATTCCAAAGATGATGTATTGGTATTCTCATTTATTGGTTTTGAGCCAAAGGAATACAAAGTAAATAATCAGTCAATAATAGATGTTCAGCTTCAGGGTAATACCAAACAGCTGGATGAAGTGGTGGTGGTAGGTTATGGTACACAGAGAAAATCGGACTTGACGGGGTCGGTAGGATCTGTTGTACGTGACGACTTCAATGTCGGACAAGTAACCAATCCAGAGCAACTGATCACAGGTAAAGTGGCTGGGGTTCAAATAACACCCAATGGAGGTGCTCCCGGATCTGGAGGTAGGATCCGAATCCGAGGAGGAGCTTCATTGAATGCTTCCAATGACCCTTTGATTGTTATTGACGGTGTGCCTTTGGATAATTCCAAAACATCAGGTACTTCCAATCCTCTGAACTTTCTAAACCCTAATGATATTGAAACCTTCGATATCCTAAAGGATGCTTCTGCAACAGCAATCTATGGTTCTAGGGCTTCCAATGGAGTAATCTTAATTACTACCAGAAAAGGAAAAGAAGGCCAGCCAATGAAGGTAAATGTGAGTTCTTTGGTTTCTCTTTCACAGGTAACCAAAAAAGTGGATATGCTCTCAGCTGATCAGTTTAGAGATGTGGTGGCTGAACAGGCCATTCCATCCCAAGCAGCCTTGGTGGGGGATGCAAGTACCAATTGGCAGGACGTAATATATCGAGATGCAATTAGTTTTGATAATAATGTTTCCATAACTGGATCATTGAACCAATTGCCTTATAGGGTGTCTGTTGGTTATTTGGATCAGGACGGGGTCCTAAAGACTGACAACCTAAAAAGAACATCTGCCAGTATCAGTTTGAATCCTAATCTTTTCAATGATCAACTGCACGTAAACTTCAATGTAAAGGGAGTGATTACAAAAAGTCGTTTTGCCAATAGGGATGCCATTGGTGCTGCAGCTGCATTTGACCCAACACAGTTAATTTATGATGCTGAAGGGCTTGGTGGCTATTGGGAATGGTTGAACGAAAATGGATCTCCCCAAACTTTGGCTTCAAGAAACCCGCTGGGACTGTTGATGCAAAAGGATGATAGGGGGACAGTGAAAAGAAGCATAGGAAACCTTCAGTTGATTTATGACCTTCCATTCTTAGAAGGATTAAAAGCCAATCTTAATTTGGCCTATGATATCAGTGAAAGTGATGGGCGTACCCTGATCTTTCCAAATTCAGCAGCTGGTTATAACGAGGGAGGTAGCAATGCCCCTTATGCACAAAGCAAAAGAAACTTGTTGGCTGATTTTTACCTGAATTATCAGAAGGAGTTTAAGGATAGCCGCTTGAATATGATGGTGGGGTATTCAGCCCAGGATTTCTTAACCAAAAACCCAACATTCGCAAGACTGAATTATGAAGGGGATACATTGGCGGCAGCGGGTGTTGAAACGAGACCTCAATACAGATTAATATCCTATTTCGCCAGGGCAAATTATAGCTTAAAAGACAAATACCTCTTTACTGCGACAGTAAGAGCGGATGGTTCATCCAGGTTTAGCCCTGATAACAGATGGGGCGTATTCCCTTCTCTAGCAGCTGCATGGAGAATCAGTGAAGAAGACTTTTTGAAAACCAATGAGACGCTGACTGATTTAAAGTTAAGATTAGGCTATGGGGTGACCGGGCAGCAGGATATAGGGTCTTACTTCCCTTACCTGCCTAGGTATGTCCAAAGTGATGATGCCTCGCGGTACAGTTTTGGGGATACATATTATACCACCCTTAGACCAGAAGGATATGATGAGAATATCAAGTGGGAAGAGACCACGACCATCAATGCTGGTCTAGATTATGAATTCCTAGATGGAAAACTCTATGGTACCTTGGATTATTATTTCAAGAGAACCGATGATTTGTTGGCAGTGATTCCTGTGCCAGCAGGTACCAACCTAACTAACAGGTTGTTCACCAATGTAGGTAGCATTGAAAACCAGGGGGTGGAAATTGGGGTCAATTATAATGTCATAAAGACATCCAGTTTTAACTGGGATATCGGAGCCAATTATACCCATAGTAAAAGCACGATCAAGAGCCTGAGCAATGTGGAAGAAGATGCCGTGGGGATTTTGGTTGGAGATATTAACGGTGGAACGGGAAATACTATCCAGGTTCATACGGTAGGATATCAGCCTAATTCGTTTTATGTGTACGAGCAGGTATATGATAATGACGGTGCTCCAATAGAGGGCTTATACGTAGATCAGAATGAGGATGGAATCATCAATGAAAATGACTTGGTAAGAAATGGATACCCTGATGCTCGCCAGTTTTTCGGGTTCAATTCATCCATGCAATATAAAAACTGGAATTTTGGCTTTGTCCTTAGGGGAAGTGCGGGAAACAAGGCTTATAATAATGTGGCCTCTTCCAATGCAGCCTATCAAGGCTTGAGGTTTTCTGGTTATTTGAATAACCTTCCAACGGATGTTTTGAACACCAATTTCCAAAATTATCAGTTAAGGTCAGATTATTATGTGCAAGATGCTTCATTCTTAAGAATGGAAAATATCAGTCTTGGATACAATTTTGGAAACCTCTTTGATTCCAAGCTCAACTTGCGGGCAAGTGCGACAGTACAAAATGTCTTTGTCATCACAGATTACGAAGGGGTGAGCCCAGAGATTGCTCCAGGAGTAGATGATGCTACTGGAGGAGGGATTGACAATAATTTCTACCCAGTGCCAAGGATCTTCTCATTTGGTCTAAACCTAGGATTTTAATTTAAACCCTGAATAACAATGAAAATTAATTGGATATATAAAATCAGTTTGGTGTTGGGTTTGTTTACCGTGGCATCATGCACAAACCTGGATCTAGAACCTTATAATGAGGTGACATCTATACAGGTTTATGAGGATTTTGATAATTACAAAAATGTCTTGGCCAAGCTTTATGGAGGTTTGGCAGTGAGTGGTCAGCAAGGGCCTTCTGGAAAACCGGATATCAGTGGTTTGGACGAAGGAGCTTCCACCTATATCAGGGCTTATTGGAAGTTACAGGAGTTGCCAACGGATGAGGCGATTATTGCTTGGAATGATGAAGGCCTTCCTACTTTGAATACCATGGAGTGGACTTCTGATAATGGTTTTATAGCGGCAATGTACTATAGAATATTTTATCAAATTTCTTTGGCTAATGAATATATCAGGGAAACCAGTGATGAAAAGATGGCCAGTAGAGGTATCGCTGAAGCTGATCAGGAAGAAGCCAGAATATTCAGGGCTGAGGCCAGGTTTCTAAGGGCATTGAGTTATTATCATGCATTGGATATGTATGGGAATGTACCTTTTGTGACGGAGGAAAATGGAGTGGGAGCCTATTTCCCAGAGCAGGGCAACAGACAATTGTTGTTTGATTATGTAGAAAGCGAATTACTGGAAATATTACCGATGCTGGTGGATGCAAGGCAAAATGAGTATGCCAGGGCCGATAAGGCGGCTGCATGGATGCTTTTGGCTAAACTTTATCTTAATGCGGAAGTGTATATAGACGAGGACCATTATTCTGATGCATTGACTTATTTGAATGAGGTTTTGAATAGTGGTTATACTTTGGAGCCAAATTATAATTACCTGTTTTTAGCAGATAATCATCTTTCCCAGGAATTGATTTTTTCTGTGGCCTTTGACGGTATGAATTCAACAACTTATGGTGGTACAACATTTATAGTAAATGCAGCTGTAGGAGGTTCTATGGACAAGGAGGAATTTGGGGTGCCAGGTGGGTGGCAGGGCTTGAGAACTAGGCCGGAGATCGTTGCGCTATATCCAAGTACTGATGGAGTTCCAGATATTCGAGGATCATTTCATACTGATGGACATACTTTAGATATTGAAAATATTGCTTTGTTTGAGAATGGTTATGCTGTCAAAAAGTTTAAAAATGTGACTCGTGATGGACAAAGAGGTTCCAGTCCAGGAACAGAAATTGTTGATACAGATTTTCCAATGTTCAGGTTGGGTGATGTTTATTTGATGTATGCAGAAGCTGTTTTGAGAGGTGGAAGTGGAGGAAGTCTAGGACAAGCAGTAGCTTATATTAATGAATTGAGACAGAGAGCTTATGGTGATGCTACTGGAAATATTTCATCTGGGGAATTGACCCTTGATTTTATCCTTGATGAAAGAGCCCGTGAATTAAAATGGGAAGCTCACCGCAGAACTGACTTGATCCGGTTTGGTAGGTTTACCACGGATGACTATGTATGGCAGTGGAAAGGTGGCACATTTGAAGGTAGAGCCGTTGATTCGTTTAGGGATATTTACCCTCTTCCTACTGCAGACTTGACTGCCAATCCAAACCTTGAGCAAAACATCGGATACTAAACCCAAAATTCTCAAAACATGAAAAATTATTATTCTAATATATTTTGGTTGTTGACCATAGCGATGATTTGGTCGTGTAGCGAAGACTTGGATCCGGTTATCAGCAGTGATCCCCAATCTCCAGTATTGATGAGTCCAGAATCTGGCACTTCCTTGGTGCTTACAGCAGAGGAAGAAACGAAGGAAGTAATATTTGAATATCAGGAAGCTGATTATGGATTTTCAGCAGCAACCAGGTATACTGTACAAATGGATCTTGTGGGTAATGGTTTTGCTGAGCCTGTAGATGTAATTAACTCTACCAGCAATAGAGCGATATTGACTTATGCTGATTTAAACCAAAAACTATTGAGCAGGGGTTTGATGCCTGATGAAGAAACGACAGTAGAGATGAGGATAAAGGCATTTCTCAATGACAATATAAGTGATGAGTTTTCTGAGACCATTACCATGTCACTGACTCCTTATGAAGTAGCATTGCAATATCCTAAAATGTATGTTCCTGGAGATTATCAAGGCTGGAATCCTGCCAATGAAAACACCATCCTATATTCAGTAAAGTCGGATAATGTTTATGATGGTTTTGTACACCTAATCACTGGTAACGGGGAATTTAAAGTAAATGAAGGTCCTAACTGGGACGTGAATTATGGGGATGATGGTGAAGACGGTGTGCTTGATGCTGGAGGTGCAAACCTAAAAGTAGATGCCAAGGGAACCTATATGTTGACGGTGAACCTAAACGATAAAACCTATAGTATAGGAGCTCCACTTTATTGGGGTATCATTGGTGATGCTACTGCTGGGGGTTGGGACAGTTCCACTCCAATGGAATTCGATGCTGATGAAAATATTTTGACGCTTAATGCTGATCTAAGTGTGGGAAATATGAAGTTCAGGGCCAATGATGCCTGGGACAATAATTACGGAGACAGTGATGGAGATGGTGTCTTGGATGCTGGTGGTTCTGATATTGCAGTGACAGAGGCAGGGAACTATACGATTACAATGGATTTCAAAGTACCAGGAGAAGTGTCTTATACACTAGTGAAAAATTAATCCCAATTATCTGAAAAGTAAGGCTGTTTCAAAAGCATTAAGGATTTCATTCTTATCCCAATATTGAAAATATAGGGGACTTAGAAACAGCCTTATTTATTGACCTTAAATAACCAAATGAAAGATTTTTACCTTAAAAATGCATTACTGGTTCTGGTAATGGCTTGTATTCCTGTGCTAGTTTGGGGGCAAGTCAGTACCGAGCCAAGTTTTCCGTGTGCAGATGAAAAGGTAAGAATTGTTTATGATGCCAGCTCAGGAGTTTCTGAATTAGAGGGTGAGGACGAGCTGTATATTCATATTGGTGCAATTACAGAAAGCGAGAATTCCAACTCTTGGTCCATCGTGCCTTTTGAGTGGGGAACTGGAGATCCAAATGCTAGGATGAGCAGAGTGGATGGCCAAGATGATCTATGGTTTTTTGAATTGATTCCGAATGAGTTTTTCGAAAGGGCAAATGATGAAACGATTTTCAGGCTCGGGCTGGTGTTCAGAAATGCTGATGGGACCAAGGAGGGAAAGAGTGAAAGCAATGAGGACTTCTTTATTAACCTGGCCCAGGGATTTGATATTTCTTTTGTTCAGCCTCCTGGTGGGGATGTATTAATAAAGAAGGGGGACGAACTGGTTGTTGAAGTTGCTACAACTGCAAAGGCCGGTATTAGCCTTGAAATTGATGGAGCGGAAGTAGTTTATGTGAATGATGCGACTTCATTGAATTATTTGTTTTCCTCGGAAGAGAGCGGAAGTTTTCAGCTGTCAGCAAAAGCAGAGCAAAATGGCTTGGTGATTTCAAAAAGCATGCTTGTGCATGTACTTGAAGAAAATAATGTTGTCCCAGTTCCTACTGGATTGAAAAAGGGGATAAACTACCTTTCTGATACTAAGGTGGCTTTGGTACTTCAGGCTCCTGGGAAGAAAAATGTATTTCTAATTGGTGATTTTAACGATTGGAAGCTTTCGCTGGATTATCAGATGAATATCAGTCCAGATGGGGACTTGTTTTGGCTTGAAATGGAAGGCCTTGAGCCAAACAAGGAATATGCTTTTCAATACTTGGTTGATGGAGAAATAAAAATAGCTGATCCTTACGCGGATAAAGTAGCTGATCCATTTCATGATCAAGAAATCATTGATTTGGCAAAATACCCGGGCTTAAAGCCTTATCCGGCTGGACAAGAGTTTCAGGCTTCTTATTTGCAAACAGCTCAAGAAGTTTATGATTGGAAATATGATGATTATGAAAAACCAGGTCCTGAAGAATTAGTTGTTTACGAGCTGCTGGTTAGGGATTTTGATGAACGCAGGTCATATAATGCGGTTACTGAAAGACTGGATTATCTTCAATCTTTAGGCGTAAATGCCCTTGAGTTAATGCCTGTGATGGAATTTGAAGGGAATCTTTCCTGGGGATATAATCCTTCGTTTTTCTTTGCGCCGGATAAATATTATGGAACGAAAGATGAGTTGAAAAGACTGGTTGATGAAGCGCATAAGCGGGAGATGGTAGTGATAATGGATATGGTCTTGAACCATGCTTTTGGCCAAAGTCCTTTTGTTAGGTTATACAATGAGGGAGACTATGGAGCTCCTACGATTGAGAATCCCTGGCTAAATACTACAGCTACACATCCTTTTAATGTGGGATATGATTTCAATCATGAAAGCAAGTACACCCAAAATCTGGTGGACTCTGTGAACCATTACTGGATGTCGGAATACCATATAGATGGGTTTCGCTTTGATTTGAGCAAGGGGTTCACCCAGCAAGATGCAGGAAATGATGTGGGTAAATGGTCTCAACTTGATGAAAGTAGAATTGAGATATGGAACAGAATATATGATCAAATCAGATCGCACCATCCAGATGCCTATGTGATATTGGAGCATCTTGCCGAAAATGCTGAGGAAAAAATCCTAGCAGATTATGGAATGATGCTGTGGGGAAATATGAATCATACCTTTCGGGAAATAGCCAAAGGTAGATCTATAAGCTTTTCTAGTGGCTACTATAAAGAGAGGGGATGGAATAAAAATCACCTGCTCAGTTATATGGAAAGCCATGATGAGGAGCGGTTAATGTGGGAAACATTGAATTTTGGAGAGCGGTCACCCTTAGACTTGCGTGATTTGGGAAATGCAGTGGATAGAAACCAATTATTGGCTGCTTTTTATTTTGGTCTACCAGGACCTAAAATGATCTGGCAGTTTGGTGAAATGGGCTATGATGTAGAGCTGAACAATGATCGTTTAGGTGTTAAACAGCCTCATTGGGAGTATTTAGAGGATGAGGAGCGGTTGAGATTGTATTATTTGTATAAAGCCATGATAAAATTGAAGCAGGAGCATGCTGTTTTCAATTATCCAAAAGAGGTATCTCTTGATTTAGCTGATGACGTCAAGGTGATTAGCCTTGGAGGAGAGGAATTGGACGTGGTGCTTATAGGGAATTTTGACTTACAGGAAGTGAAGCAGAAAAGTGTTAATTTTCCTTACCCTGGGGCTTGGTATGAGTATATAAGTGGAGAAGAAATAGAGGTAGTGGGAGATTCGCGGATTCTGGATCTAGAAGCCAATGAATTCTTGGTCTTTACCAATAAGAAATTGCCAAAGCCTGAGGGAGAGATCAGGTCTTTGGATTTGATTACAGCCTTGCCCGAAGAAGGGGAAAAGCAGGATGAAATGAAGCTTTTTCCAGTACCGGCAAGCGGGACCTTAAATGTGAAATTGCCTGGGAAAATCGGGGAATTTAGATATAGAATTATAGATATGAGTGGAAAAGTGTGGTTTGAGGGGACAAATTACCGAAATGATAAGATTTTAGCCTTTCAATTAAAGGATATTAGAGCAGGTCTTTATATCTTTGAGCTTTATGACAATCGTCAGATGCTAAGAAAGCAATTTATCAAAAAGTAATCAAACCATTAAACCATTCAATTATGAAATTCAAACCAGGGATTAAGTTCGGTGAAGAATTGAAAGATTTGTTGGACTATGCCAAGGAGAGCGAATTTGCTTTACCAGCTGTCAATGTAATCAACACCAGTACTGCCAACGCGGTTTTGGAAACAGCTAAAAAGGTAAATTCACCTGTTATCGTTCAGTTCTCAAACGGTGGTGCACAATTCTTTGCCGGAAAAGGTCTGGCTAATGATAAGCAACAAGCTTCTATTGCAGGTGCCGTTTCAGGTGCTATGCACGTTCATAAAATGGCTGAGGCTTACGGAGTACCGGTAATCCTTCACACTGACCACGCTGCTAAGAAATTGATTCCTTGGGTAGACGGTATGTTGGCTGCAGGTAAAGAGTATTATGAAGCTTTTAAAAAGCCATTGTTCAGCTCTCACATGCTTGATCTTTCTGAAGAAAGCCTTGAGGAAAACATTGAAACATCCGTAAAATACCTAGCTGAATTCAAGAAGTATGAAATGGCTCTTGAGATCGAATTAGGTGTAACAGGAGGTGAAGAAGATGGTGTTGACAATACTGATATTGACAGCTCTAAACTTTACACTCAGCCTGAGGAAGTTGCCTATGCGTACGAAGCTCTTAAAGCTCAAAGTGACTTGTTCACAATCGCTGCTGCCTTTGGTAATGTTCACGGTGTTTACAAGCCAGGTAATGTAAGCTTGCAGCCTAAGATCTTGAAAAACTCTCAGGATTATATCTGTGAGAAATTCGGATTGAGCGGTAAGCCAGTAAGCTTCGTATTCCACGGTGGTTCTGGATCTTCTGTAGAGGAAATCAGAGAAGCCAACAGCTATGGTTCTATCAAAATGAATATCGATACAGATATGCAGTGGGCATTCTGGGAAGGTATTCTTAATTATTACAAAGAGAATGAAGGTTATCTTCAGTCTCAATTGGGTAACCCTGAAGGTCCAGATGTACCTAATAAGAAGAAATATGATCCGAGAGTATGGTTGAGAAAAGGTGAAGAGAGCTTTGTGAAGCGTCTTGAAGTTGCCTTTGACATGCTTAATGCGGTGAATAGAAACTAATTATTTCTATAATACGGTATAGGAACCGTCTCAGGAGTTTACTTTAACATCTTTGTTCAATAGCAAGAATTTCAGGAAACTGGAATTCAACAAAATGCAGATTGATCTGAGTAGTTAGATAACTTCTGAGGCGGTTTTTTTGTACCCAAAAACCAAATGTATAATGAGTAAACTATTAAAATTTTCCATCTGTGCTTTATCTTTATTGATGGCGTTTGGTTGTGAAAAGCAGCCAAAAAATGACAAGGAAGTGAAAAACTATTGGCCCAAGGCAGGGATAACCTACGAGATCTTTATCCAATCTTTTTATGATACCAATGAAGATGGTATCGGGGATGTGAACGGGGTTATTGAAAAACTAGGCCATGTTCAGGACCTGGGCGCCAATGCTATTTGGTTTATGCCTATCATGCCTTCTCCTTCTTACCATAAGTATGATGTGACAGATTATAAGGCCATCCACCCGGATTACGGAACAATGGAAGATTTTAAAAAGCTTATTGAAGAGGCTCATCAAAGAGATATAAAAGTGGTCATCGATATGATTATTAACCATACCAGTGATGAGCACCCTTGGTTTTTGGAATCAAAAAAGGGCAGGGATAACCCTTACCGGGATTATTATGTATGGGCCCAGGCAGATACAATTCAGGAATATCTGGATAAAAAGGTGGTGACCTTGGACAGTGATAATATTCGCCAATGGCATGATCCAGGATTCGGAAAGGATTACTATTATGGTTTTTTTACGGGGGATATGCCAGATTTGAACTTTGATAATCCAAAGGTTAGGGAAGAGATTTACGATATAGGAAGGTTTTGGCTCGAGGAAGTTGGTGTAGATGGCTTTAGGTTGGATGCTGCCAAGCATATCTATCCAGATGATAGGGCAGTGGATAACCATGCTTTTTGGAATGAGTTTAGGGCTGAGATGGAAAAAATAAAGCCGGATATTTATTTGGTAGGAGAGGTTTATGATATGAAGGAGGTCGTAGCTCCTTATTTGACAGGATTGCCAGCACTGTTCAATTTTGATTTTCACTATACGCTTTTGGATGCCTTTGGAATGGAGGACGGTATGTTGTTGGCCAAAAAACAAAAAGAGATTATTGAATTTTATGAGGGAATTACCAGTGATTTTATAGATGCTACTATTTCTTCCAATCATGATCAGCCGAGGCTGTTAAATGAATTGGGTAAAAACCCGGACAAGCAAAAGCAGGCCATCGCTATTTTGATGACCATGCCCGGAGCTCCTTATTTATATTATGGTGAAGAGATCGGGATGTTGGGTGAAAAGCCTGATCCGAATATTCGAGAACCATTTCTTTGGGATGAAGCTTCGAAGGATATCGGGCGAACTAGCTGGATGGAGCCACTTAATACTACTGATAAAACCGTGGTACCCCTGTCTAAGCAAAAGGATGATGTAAACAGTTATTATAATCATTACAAACAGGTTATTAAACTGCGTAATACCAATCCTGCATTGGCCATAGGGGATTTGAAACTTCCTTCTGAAGCATATCCTAAGCCTGTCATGGCATATAATAGAAAAACAGAAGCCCAAGATCTGATGGTGTTTCATAATGTAGGAAAGAAAGCTTTAGAGGTAGATTTACCAGAGGCTTATAGCAATGTTATTTATAGCTTAAAAGGCGCAAAGGTGAGTGGGGATAAAGTGATCTTGCCTTCCTTTGGATCAATAGTGTTGGAAAAATGATTGGAAAAGCGGCTGTCTTGTTTTTCGAGGCAGCCGCTTTTTTCTTCAAAATTGATCAATAGGGTTATACTTTTCAGCTCTATCAGTATTGGGAAACCAGATAACATTTTACTGGATTTACACTTTTGTATTTTCTGTGCTATAAATTGCTTTTTAGGTTAAATAACTTAATTTTGTTTTAAATGAGTAAGATCTTTACTCAAACAAAAAGGTCTATGTTATATTTCCTCGGAGCATGTTAGATATATTGATCACCTCAAAAACCAGGGTTAAACTTTTAATTAAGTTTTTTACTCAGGAATCCAATAAGGGATATCTACGTGGATTGGCCGAAGAGTTCAATGAATCCACCAATTCTGTGAGAGTGGAACTGAACCGCCTGTCGGATGCCGGTATTTTGGTGTCGGAGAAAGAGGGAAATACTAAATCTTATTCAGCCAATAGGCAACACCCGCTCTTTAAAGAGATGAAAAACATGGTGGCCAAGTACCTAGGCTTTGATCGTTTGGTAGAAGTGGTCATTCGGAATTTAGGGAATGTTAGCAAGGCTGTTGTTGTAGGGGATTATGCTCAAGGAATTGATTCAGGACAAATAGACTTGATTTTGGTGGCAAAGGATATCAATCAAGAATACTTAGATTTTTTAATAGAGAAGGCTGAAGATAAAATCAAAAGGAAAGTACATGTACAGGTTTTTGACGAAGAGCCGGATTTTTTAGATGGAATGGTCGTTTTTGACCTTTAATAGCGCTTCTTTTCTCTCGGGTTTTATTGGAATAGTTGTATAAACATCAAAATTTTATTTTTCAATTGTAAAAATATTGATTTTTAATTTTAATCCACTGTATATATGGATTGTGTAAAATATATTAATAGAAGTTATTTTTTTAACTTATAAATTATATTTTTATTGAAAAAATGTAAAAACAAGTTTTTAATTAATCGTTAAATTTATAATTTGACGTAAAGTTGGTTCAAATAGGTATTTATTTAATCCTATTAAGGTTTTAATAATATTTTGTTCCTGCTTTTATTCGTTTGTTCCGAAAACCACACCGCTAGCCCATGAAAGAAATCGAATTAAGACTACTTAAACAAATAAGGAAAGGAAATGAGTTGGCCTTTGTTGAAGTGTACGATAAGTATTGGAAATTACTTTTCAATAGCGGATATAAGCGGCTTCGAAAAAAGGAGATTGTTGAGGGATTGGTGCAGGAGGTTTTTGTGGAGATGTGGGTGAAGCGAGAGAGCTTAGAAATCCATACTTCCTTCAATTCTTATCTTTATACTGCCATGAAGTATAAGGTAATTAATCAGATGAAATCCCAAATGGTCAAGGAAAAATATGTAGCTTTTATAAGTTCAAAGCGTCCTTCTTTTGGGAGTGAGGTGGAAGAGAAGGTGTTTTATAAAGAATTGGATGAGGCATATAAAAAGGAAGTGGCTGAACTTCCTGAAAAAGCCAAGAAAGTTTATGTACTGAAGAATAACGAAGGTAAAAGCTATGCTGAAATAGCCCAGAAATTGGATATTTCCATTAGTACGGTTGAAAAGCATATGATTAAGGCCCTTAAGATTTTAAGAACCAATTTAAAGAATTACTCATTTTCGGCAATCTTAGTAGGTGTTGTTGGGCAAATGAATTTCTAAATATCTCATTACTTTACCAAGTTAATGTTTGTAGAATTGTTTGATTACTGTATCTTTTTTTATTGAATTAAAATAAATACTTAAGTTTTTTTGATTTTTTTTGAATAAGGATAGAGGGAGGATTTGGTAAAGTTGACATATATATAGAAAGCAGTTAAAATGAACCTAGAGGAGATTAATAGTTTGTTAGATAAATTTTTGTCCGGAAAGATCAGTAAGGAGGAAAAGGATTTGCTTGATAATTGGTATCAGGATTTCGATTCCCATGATGATATTACTGATAGGATGAGGAAGGATGAGCAGCTAGATATACGCAACAAAATGTTAAAGGCAATAAAAGAACAGGCCTTTGATAGTAAGTGGTCCAAAGGTGCTTCTCAAAAATCATTGGGGCAAATATTTATAAGAGTGGTGTCGGTAGCTGCCTCATTGGTTTTGATTGCAGCGTTTGCATATTCGGTATATTATCCAAGTTTAAAACCTGTAATATACCAAACTGATCTGGGAGAGATGTTGATTTTGAAGTTGCCAGATAGTACACAGGTTACTCTTAATGGAAACTCCCGATTGAGCTATAAGCCAAATTGGTTGGGTAAGTTTGACAGGAAAGTAAATTTGGAAGGTGAAGCATTTTTTGAAGTGTTTCACACGGTTGATCATAAAAGGTTTACGATAAACGAGAAGACAGGCATGGGAATAGAAGTTTATGGAACCGAATTCAACTATCAAGTTAGAGAAGGGGTGAACGCAGTGGCTTTGAAATCCGGAAGTGTAAAGATCATGTTACCTGATGATAGCAGGGAAGTCAAGAAGGAGCATTTTCTGAAGCCTGGAGAGATGGCGGAATTTGATGTACGAGAGCGGAGTGTGGAAATTGCATCTCCTGGTAATTTGGAGAGTTACTATGCTTGGAAAGATGGAAAGTTAATCATGGACTATTCCACTTTACCAGAGATCATAGAGCGTTTGAGGGGAACTTATGGAATAAGCCTAAGTTTGGATACTTCCAATTGGCGTGAAAGGAAAGTTTCAGGAACCCTGCCACTTACAAGAGATCCTGAATCCTTGATCCTGAATCTCGAAAAGCTTTTCGATATAGATATTGAAATTACAGAGCAGAAATAAAAAATTCTTAAATCAGGTCAACGAAAAGATCTGAAGAAGGGGGCACCCTTCAACCTTAATTATTCATTCTTATCATCGGTGCTGATGGCATATTTGCACATTCAGGAAAGTTATGTCTTGGCTTTCCCTGGAAGGATATTGCCAAAAAATACTGATAATCATTCGAGGAGATGGGGAGGCTTGTTTAGCAAAAGGTCAATGACAACCAAAGCCCAAAATACGCGAGTATTTTAACCACTTAACCAAATACCTATGCTAAACACATTTACCAAACGCGTGTTAGTGTTGATGGCGGCCTTTGTTTTCTCGGAAGAGGCCAAAGCCCAGCTACTCGCAGAATTTGCCCAGGTTCCAGATCGTTTTACGGTCTCCAGAGAACCTTCGCTACCGGATGTATTTCGTAAGTTGGAGGCGATTTATAATGTCTCTATAGCGTATCCGTCGGATCTAGCTGACGAAAAATGGTCTAAAGAATTCACCCCAGACCGTAACCTTAGTGTCGAAGAAAACTTGAATAATTTGCTAAAGGACTCTCAGCTGATTTATAGGCAGGGTGTTGGCGAATTTTATGTCGTGATGAAAAAAGATGCAGAAGAGACTGTCAAAGAGGCCCTTTCCGCAACTGTTGTTAAGACCAAAAAGGTGGTTTTTGAAGAAATTAAAGGAGTGGTGTTGGATGAAGAGGGAATGCCTATTCCAGGAGCCAGTGTTTTAGTGAAGGGAACCATGAAAGGCAGTGTTACTGATTTTGATGGGAATTTCACTTTGGATATTGAGGATGGGGTGCCTGATCAGGTTTTAGTGGTTTCATTTATTGGATTTGAGACCAAGGAAGTTACTGTAGGTTCGCAATCTGAATTCACCATTGTCCTCAGCTCCAGTACCATGGCTTTGAATGAGGTAGTTGTAACGGCCTTTGGTCTTGAAAGAGACAAAAAGGCATTGGGTTATACCGTTCAGAGCGTCAAAGGCGATGAACTCACGGAAGCACAAACTCCCAATGTGGTAAACAGCCTTTCTGGTAGAGTAGCAGGTGTACAGATCAATGGTAATTCGATGCCCGGAAGCGGGGCTCACGTTGTGATAAGGGGTTCGTCCTCAGTAGCTGGAGGAAACCAGCCTTTGGTGGTAGTAGATGGTGTTCCTTTGGAGCAAACTTCATCTAGAACATATGGTAATGGCCTTTCAGAAATCAACCCAGATAATATTAAAGAGATTAACGTTTTAAAAGGAGCCACTGCAGCAGCTTTATATGGTTCAAGAGCAGCCAATGGTGTCATCATGGTTACCACTAAAGATGGATCAGGGGCAAAAGGAATTGGTGTTGCCATCAATTCGAATATGACCTTTGACAATCCCTTGGTGAAACCCAACTTTCAAAATATCTATGGCGGTGGCTCTGGTTATAGGACCTATTATGTAGATGGCCGGAACGGTTTCGATGAAAATGGAATAAGAGGAACAGCCGGTGTCGATGAAAGTTGGGGCGCTCCTATGGATGGTAGAATGGTACCCTTATGGTATTCTGCTCCTGGGGAGGTGGCCCTGACCCCTCAGCCTGATAACTGGGAGGACTTCTGGGAAACTGGTAAAACCGTCAGCAATAATATCGCTGTTTCTGGAGGAAACGACAAAGGGAATTTCAGGCTTTCCGTTGGTCGTCTTGACCAGAAAAGTATCATGTATAATAATGATTATTACAGGAATAACTTCAAGCTGAATACTGGATATAATTTCACGGACAAGCTTAAAGTTACTATAAGTGCAGAGTATGTAAAATCCGGATCTGACAACAGAAGATATTCTGGTAGTTCGGATTTCATCTGGTCACATAGACATACCGATTTTACCAAGTTGAAAAATTGGAGGGATTATTATGACATCCAAAAAGAGACCTTCCGAGATGGAGATGAATATCCATATGCTAACTGGCAACATGAATATTTTGCTAATCCCTATTTCCTTCAAGAATACTATACCAATGGAAATACCAAAGATAGGATGCTCGGCAATATCGCTGTAAACTATGAATTTACTGATGAGCTGAGCTTAATGGTGAGATCAGGAACGGATTTTTGGACAGATACCCGAATCAATGTTACAGGGGTGGAGCGGACCAAGAATTTTGTAACTACAAAAGGTTCTTATGAGGAAGAGGTATTGAGGAGCCAGGAAACCAACAGTGATTTTATCTTTACTTTTGATAAGGATTTTTCGAATGCCTTTTCCTTAAAAGCCCAAGCAGGGGGGATCAACAGAACCAATTATTATAAAAGAAATTATGTGAATGTAAGTGAGCTGACCATTGATGGACTCTATAATTTGGGAAATTATGCCAGCCCTGTGACACCTGAAAGTACCATTAGAAAGCAGGAAGTGAACAGTTTGTTTGCTTCTGCACAATTTGGTTTGAACAACTATGTGTTCTTGGATGTGACGGGCCGAAATGATTGGTCAAGTACATTGCCTATTAAAAACAATTCGTTTTTCTACCCTTCATTGGCATTGAGTGCTGTATTGACCGATATGTTTAATATACAGAGTAATGTACTCTCCTTTGCAAAATTTAGGGCGAGTTGGGCACAGGTAGGAAGTGATGCGAATCCCTATATGCTTAATCAGGTATATAATTCCCAAGGACTTTGGGCGGGCACTACGCCTACTTACGCTGAGTCAGATGAAATCGCAAACATTAACTTAAAACCTGAAATTACTACAGGTCAGGAAATTGGCTTGGATTTAAGGTTTTTGGAAGGAAGACTTGGTTTGGATTTTACTTATTACGCACAGTCAACCACCAACCAAATCCTTGCTGTATCTATTTCCAGGTCTTCGGGTTACGCCAGCCAGATACTCAATGCTGGAGAGATTACCAATAAAGGGGTAGAATTAATGATTTATGGTACACCCATTAAGTCAGATTTGGGTTTTGTTTGGGACATGTCCTTCAATTTTTCCAGAAACAGGAACCTTGTTGTTGAATTAGCAGAAGGTTTGGAAAACTACACCTTGGCCAGTCAGAACAGTTTGACTTCTGAAGCAAGGGTAGGAGAGCCATACGGAACACTTTACGGAAGAAGGTATATGCGCTCTCCAGAAGGAGAGATTGTCTATAAGGATGGATTGCCTCAGTTGGAGGAAGGTACTTTTGCCTTAGGAAATATTCAGCCGGATTGGATGGGAGGGTTCTCCAATAATTTTAGCTATAAGAACTGGTCATTGAGTTCATTGATCGATATCAGAATGGGGGGAGACTTGTTTGATGTAGGAACCGGGCTTGCCCGTAAAACAGGTCAGTATGCTGAAACAGCCATTGGCCGTGAAGAAGGGGTTATCGGAGCCGGTGTGATGAATGTGGGCACGGAAGAGTCACCAGTTTATGTAGAGAATGATGTAATCGTAAATGCATCCACATTCTGGAATGCCCAAAATCCAAGGAACTATCATGAAGCTGGTATTTTCGATGGGAGTTTTGTAAAACTGCGACAACTTAGCCTAGGTTATACTTTCCCTAAAAACTTCCTTGGCAACAACTTTATACAATCTATGAAGCTGTCAGCGGTTGGTAGAAACTTGGCATTGCTTTACAAAAATCATCCACACATGGATCCTCAAGTTGATATGAAGGGGGGGAATGGCCAAGGCTTTTCTTACGGACAGCAACCTGCCACGAGAAGTATAGGTTTTAACCTAAGCGTTACTTTTTGATCTTGATTGAGGAGCCTAAAAACAACGAGTTATGAAAAGAATAAAAAAACTATATCACGTTCTTATGATTTCAGCGGCAGGCCTCGTAGTGGGCGCTTGTACAGGGGATTTTGAAGAGATGAACACTGATCCTAACAACCCGGTGACCATTTCACCGGCCTTGTTACTGCCCAATGCCATCCAAGTTTCAGTAGACAGGTATTGGGGACATGATACCCGGTTTGAAAGGTTGAATATTGATGCAGCCATGTGTTGGATGCAACATTTATCTA
Source organism: Echinicola marina (assembly GCF_020463795.1). NCBI lineage: Bacteria > Pseudomonadati > Bacteroidota > Cytophagia > Cytophagales > Cyclobacteriaceae > Echinicola > Echinicola marina. The sequence goes on from NZ_CP080025.1 coordinate 3,576,916, forward strand.
GAAATATATATATCAACGTAGAAGGGGATAGTTATGAAATTCCTTTGACGGTTTCATCTGGAACTTGGAACGCGCTCTATAACGATGCTTTGGTGAATTTTGAAAGTGTGTTGAGGCTTTCAGGACCTGAAGGAGACTTCTCCAATAGCAATTATTATGGCGTGGCCCTTGTGATGAAATCCTTTACTTTTTCCTATATGACAGATGTGTTTGGACCGATTCCCTATTCAGAGGCACTAAAGGGGACAGCAGAGGAGTCCATTAATAGTCCAAAATATGATTCTATGGAGGAAATATATGCAGGATTAATGGCAGATCTTAAATTGGCCAACGAGAATTTAAACGTGGATGGTCCTGCTATAAGTGGTGATATTCTTTTTGATGGTGATATCTTGAAGTGGAAGATGTTTGCCAATTCCCTTAGGTTGAAACTGGCCAACCATCAGGCAGCCAAAAAACCGGCAGAATCTAAGGCTGTAATGGCTGAGATTTTATCCAATCCATCTACTTACCCGGTGTTTACCAACAATGACAATTTTGCACAATTGCATCATGTTAATGTTATAGGTAGCAGGAATAAAATGTTCGATGTATTCTCTACCCGTTCTGACTGGAATATTAGTAGTACATTGATTGATAAATTGCTGGAACTGGATGATGAGAGGATTACAGTTTATGCCCAGCCATTGGCAGATGGGTCATATGCGGGCTTACCTAATGGACTGACTGATGCAGCCGCGGGGACTTTCACGGCATCCACAATAGGTACCAAGTTTTTGCAGCCAACTGCACCGAGTATTTTGATGAGCTATGCAGAGTTATTGTTTATCAAGGCAGAGGCGGCATTTGACGGAGATATTTCTGGTGATCCTGAAGTCTTATTGGAGGAGGCCATTGCTGCTTCCTTTGACCAGCATGGTTTGGAAATGCCCGGTGATTATATGTCCAGGCTTGGGGCGGTGGATAAGGAGATCATTATGACGCAGAAATGGTTGGCGCTTTTTGGGCAAGGTATAGAAGCTTGGACCGAGTATAGAAGAACAGGTTATCCAGTATTTCCTCCGGCTCATCCAAGTGCTGTATTTTATAATGAAGGTGTATTGCCCACTAGAATCGAGTATCCTACTTCAGAGTATTCACTGAACAAAGTAGCCTTAGATGAAGGTGTAAGGATGCTAGGTGGAGAAGATAATATGCGCGTGCCATTATGGTGGGTAGAGGATTGATACAGGGCATTCAAAATTTGCAGTTTTCAATTAAAGAACAAAAACATGAAAAATATACAATATAAAACCTTTGGAGCTTTGTTAATGATGGTTTGTTTCTTGAGTTTCTCTTGCACAGATGCAGAAGACTTAGCTACACCCAATGTGGCCTCTCCAGTATTGGTAATGGTGGAAGGTAGCTCTTTTCCAGCTGATGGAGAAATTGATGTAATGGCCAAGTTTTTGGAATTGGATAAGTCAGGTATACTAGACCATAATGTAGGGATAGATTCTATCCCTGTTATGGATCTACCTATAACTGTATATGTCAATCAAACCCAAGAAGTTTCTTCTTTAGTGACCGATCAGGAAGGAGCAATCATGTTAGCACTGACATGGGAGGAGCTTGGGCTGACAGCAGCAAATACCGGTGATCAGGTAAGGTTGGAATTTACAGGCTCATATAAAAATGTGGCATTCAGAAAATATCATACTGTGAGGGTGGATTAATTTGTCTTTATCCTACAGAAGAATTTATAATGGGTAATTCTATAGGTCAAAAACCTGGATGGCATAGCTGTTCAGGTTTTTTTCATTGTAGTGGCAGATCAATAATAACGAAATAGAAAGAAAGTGTTTAAATGATCGCTCATATATAAAGCTTTGAAAAATGTTTCAATAGTATAGCATCTAAATGTAGGTAGAAGGTCTATTAAAGTATTAGGTATATGGGTGTTGAAAAACTGTGTTTTAGGATGTTGTTTTGTTTTTTGTAGGGTTTTTAGCTTTTTATTTTACCCTTGATGTGTTTGTTTTTCAGTTTTTTTTAGATGTCAGGGGTAAAAAATGCTTTTCCTATGGAGGTTGATGGTGCCTAGCTTGACTTATATATAGAAGCCCGAAATAAATGATGATTATTTAGGTCCGGATAATTTGAGCCGGCAAAGCCATACAATAAGCCCATTATTAGTAAGCAATTAGATCATTTATATATCAATTTTCAAGTTTTAACCATTTCAACCATGACAACAAAAATCAACAGAAGAGCTTGGCTCAAGTCCAGTTTGTTAGCAGCTGGAGGTATAGGATTGGCTCCATCCTTAGCAGGAGCAACAGTTTCCAGGGTTTCATCACATGTCGCACCGATTAATCCACAGAGCTTGCTTTGGGAGCATGACCCTATGTTTAAGGAAAAGGTACCGGCACTAAAAGCTCGGCTTTTGGCCAATGAAAACCCTTATGGTCCAGCAAAAAAAGTGATTTCGTCTATTTCAGAAGCAGTTTCTTTAGGAAATAGGTATGCACATAGTGATGCGGCAACATTAATTGAAATGATTGCTGAAAAAGAAGGAGTAACCAAAGACCATATAATGTTAGGTCCTGGCTCTACTGATTTATTGGAGAAAACAGCTATTGTGAGTTTTCTGAAAGGTGGGAATATCGTATCAGCAGATCCTTCCTATATGTCGTTGATCAATACTTCAAGAGGTATAGGTGCGGAATGGAAGCCGATTCCTTTAAAAGCTGATTTTTCACATGACTTGGATGCCATGGCCAGCGCCGTGGACAGTGAAACAAAGATGGTTTATGTGTGTAATCCAAACAATCCGACAGGATCTATTACCAATGCAGAGAAGCTGAAAAGTTTCTGTAAAAACGTATCTAAAAAGACGCCAATTTTCGTCGATGAGGCCTATTTGGAGTTTATGGATGATTCCGAGAAAAATACCATGTCCGGATTGGTGGCTGAGGGATATGACGTCATCATTGCCAGAACTTTCAGTAAAATCCATGGTATGGCTGGATTAAGGATCGGCTATATCGTAGCTCAGCCGGAGCGAATAGAAAGCATCACCAGTATGGTGAGAAGCACCATGGGCTTGTCGGTAACATCTCTAAGAGGGGCGATTACCAGTATGAAAGAAGAGCAGTTCATTGCCGACTGTAAAAGCATGAATAAGGAGTGCAGGGACTTTACCTACAGTGCATTGACAGGGATGGGATACGATGTGATTCCTTCAAATACCAGTTTTATGATCTTTCCAATAGAAATGGAAGGGGACAAATTTATCAAAGCCATGTTTGCAGAGGGAGTAGGGGTGAGAGCTTATAATTTTCTTGATAAGCCTTGGTGTAGGGTAAGTATGGGTACCATGCCAGAGATGAAGATTTTCCTAGAAGCATTTAAGAAAGTTACCGCCTAATAAAAATTAGTCTATCATGAGCATAGCTATACAAAAAACCCTATCTCTACTATTACTCATAGGTATAGGTTTTTTTCTAAAGAGTAAACTGAATAAAGAAGAGCACAAAAAAGGACTGAAGATCATCATTCTTAATATAGCCTTGCCTGCAATCATTTTTGTGGCCTTGCTGAAGATAGAGATACAGCCGGATCTTTTGTTCTTGCCTGTCTTGGCTTTGATATTTAACCTGGTTATGTTGGGGGTGAGTAAGTATGTACTGCCATTATATGGGATTGATAATGATAGCCCAACTATGCGTACCTTGATGATGCTTTTACCTTCTTTGGCCCCTGGACTTTCCTGTTTCCCCTTTTTGGTGGAATACTTGGGAGATGAGGCTCTGGCGATGGGGGCATTGGCAGATATTGGGAATAAGGTTTTTGTGTTGATTTTGACCTATTTGCTCGCCATGAGTTGGTACTATAAAGCCAATAAGTCGGTCAGTCATAGTGGGAACCAAAAGATCAAGGGACTCTTGCTATCCATGCTCAATGAGCCCATTAACATGGTCATGATTGTGGCGATTATATTGTTGGGCTTTGGTTTTACTTTAGAGAGTCTGCCCTTGTTCCTCAGTGAAGCGATCATTCAAATGAAAAACCTGATGACTCCGCTTATCCTGATATTCATTGGAGTGGCTGCGGTTCTGAAGTGGGACCAACTGAAAATGATTGTGGCTTTGCTATCGTTTAGGGCTGGGATCACCTTTATCATCAGTGGTTTACTGGTTATGCTCGTGCCTATGCCCAATGAAGCGGCCATATTGCTGGCAGTAGTTTTTCCACAAAGTGCCTGTAGTTTCTGGCCTTATGCGCATATGTCAGCTGTTTCAGGAATGGAAAAACTGGATAATAAGGCAGTTCATGAGGAGACTTTTGATATGGGGCTTGGCTTGAATATACTTGCCGTATCCTTGCCTTTCAGTACCCTGGTAATCCTGGGGGTGTTTAGCTCGGGCAGTTATTTTGTAAACCCCTATCATATTTTATTAGGAGGAGCGACATTGATGGGCTTGGCAGCAATTCCTGTGGTGGTTCAGCTGGTCAAAAAGTCGAATGTCGGAAGTTATAAGCTTTCCGAAGAGGAAAGTGAATAAACAAGTGCTTATTTCAGAATAAGTTATATAGTTGAATGTTGTTATTTTGTGGGTTGGCAAAAGCCTCGCGTGTGCGGGGCTTTTACTTTTTTAGGGGGCTTGGTTTTTTGTATAGAGTTTTTGGTTTTCTAGCGTGGTTTTGGGGGAGTTGAAAGGCATAGTTTGGGGCATTTTTTTTAAAAGAAGAGATCTTGTGAGTTAAAGTAAAACTGTCTCAAAACTAAATTTCAAAATCTAAAAGGCCAATTGAAGCTCTGGAAACCGATTTTCGGGAATAGGTTTCTGTTTTTCTTGATCTATGTCAGCTGAATGTTGCATTAACCAGTAAATGGATCATGCGATGAAAGAATCTTTTTTGTTTTTTTCTTGGTGTGCCTTTTATGGTTGCTTTATTACAGAAGAGAATATCCTATAATTTATGCGTTGCAGATTGCATACAGGTACTTGTATACATGGGCTTCAATGAATATCTTAGCTATGCGTGTGATGCTGGTTTTATAATAGATCAATATGGATTATAAAAAACTGTTTTATGATGCTCCAATCCCATTAATTATTTCCAATGAAGAGGGGGAAATTGAGATAATGAATGAAAGTGCCCGGAAGTTTTTAAATATAAACGATGGCCATGTATTAACAGGAGTAAGTATACTGGAGTTATTGGCTCCTTTACAGGTTTCTTTTGCTCAATCATTTATCAACTTCTATAAAGGTCTCAATACACGTAGCGATTATATGATCAAGTTGAGAGATGGTTCGGAGGTTTATACAAGAATTTCCTCTTCTAGTATCAAGTCTAAAGGAAAAAATAGGTTCGTTTTTTCATTTCAGATTTTGATAAGTGATGATAGGCTTGTGAATGAACTCAAAGATCAGGTAAAAGAGCGGGTAAAGGAACAGTTGGCCATATTGAATGTAATAGATGCCCTGTTTAAGTTTTCTGAAATCAATGAAGCCATAGCCAATTGTTTGCCGGCCATATGTAAGGGGTGGAGATTCCCTGATGCGACCATAGCGAGAATAGAATTAACCAGTGGGGAGGTTTTTGCCAGTAAAAATTTCAAGGAAACGGAGTGGATGATGCGGGCAGATATAAAGGTCAAAGAAGGGAAAATTGGGTTTATTGAAGTAGGTTATCTGCATGAAGTGCCTCTTTTTGGTGGTTCTGTGTTCCTTTTTGAAGAAACAAGGCTGATCAATATACTTTCCAGTATTATTGGGCTGTTTATAGAGCAGTGGAGGGATAGCCAGAAAGTACGGGAAAATGAACAGGTACTTAGAAAAATCACAAACCAGGCTCCATGCAACACCTATATGTTTGAAATTGATGAGACTGAACATGTCAATATTCTTTTTGCCAACCAGGGAGCTGACGATCATAGTTATTCCTTTGATATGGGAGATTTAATCAAGAGCTCAAGGAAGTTTAGAGAGGCTTTACATGAAGAAGATAGGGTCCCTTTCATAGAAGCGATGAAGTCGGCATACCATTCAAATACATTACTAAGTATCCAATATAGGATAGAGGTGAACCATGAAATTCGATGGAGATGGTTAAAAGCACTTCCTGAGAAAAGTAAGAATGGAAAAATAATCTGGTATGGGACAAGTCATGATATTACTCCTATCGCAAATTATATCAATACAACAGAGCAAATATTGTTTGATATCTCCCATGTCATCCGAAAACCTATTGCATCCATTTTGGGCTTGGCCAATATGATTAGTAGTAGTGATTTATCCGAAAGGGAATTAGTAGATCTTTCTGCTAAATTACAGGAAGTTACCAATGAATTAGATTCATTTTTAAGTGAAATAAATCATGCTTATAGTGATCAAAGGGAAGCCAATGCATTACTTCATTTTGATTTCAATCCCTTGATTGATCAGCGAAAGGATTTATTTTAGGGAGTGATATTGGATAATTTTTCTTTGACCATTCCAGAAATTGGTAAGTAACTGGGCTATAGGTTTAGTAGGACTAAGTTTATTTGGGTTTTTATTTTAGATCAGTGAAAAGCCTATTTGTTAATTATTTTCTAAATGTTGAGCTAATTCATTGCAAATTCTCGGACTTTCCGCCTGTATTTTTTAGTTTTGCCAAGGCTTTGTATTATTCATCTTCCTATATGATGTTTTAGCCTCTTTATACAGGGGAAATAGGCATGAAAAATAAGACTGATATCTGATGTCAATAAGAGTATGGGCAGGGTATTTCCGTTAAGTAGGGAATGGATAGGAAGTGTATCTTATCTGATATTACTAAATGGATGATTAATTCGGAGTTTGAAGGCTTAACAGGTACTAGCGTTTTAAGATTAAATTAAAAAAAGCCTATTTTTGGGCTTCTTTAGAATAAAGGACAATCGGGTGTTCAATGAAATGTATTGGCATCCAAAAACACAAATGAGATGAAATTAGGAATAGCTGCTGATCATGGTGGATTTGACCAAAAACAACAAATCTTACGATTTCTGAAAGATAGTGGGCTTGAGGTGATTGATTTTGGTGCTCACGAATTTGATGAAACAGATGATTATCCGGATGTGGTAAAACCATTGGCCTTGGCCATTGCAAAAGGAGAAGTGAAGAAAGGCATAGCTATTTGTGGGAGTGGGGTTGGTGTTTCCGTGGCGGCCAATAAGGTGCCAGGGGTGAGAGCAGCTTTGATTACCGAACCATATTCTGCCCATCAAGGGGTGGAGCATGATAATATGAATTTAATGTGTCTTGGTGGCAGAGTGATTGGCCCGGCTTTGATCAAGGAATTAGTGGCGGTGTTTATTCAGTCGGAGTATGTGGAGAAGGAAAGATTTCAAAGACGTCTCAATAAAGTGGATGAATTGGAAAAGGCTTTTGGCCAATTGACTAAAAAAGAAGAACCTAAAAAATAATAGTAAAGATTAAAAGAAATGGGACAATATGACTTTGGTATAGTAGGCTTAGGTGTGATGGGCAGGAATTTACTGCTTAATATGGCAGATCATGGTTTTGCAGTGGCTGGACTTGATCTGGATGAAGAAAAAGCACTTTCGCTCGAAAAAGAAGCCGCCAAGGGCCATCAGGTAAAGGGATTTACTGCTGCCGAGGATTTTATCAAATCGCTTAAAAACCCAAAAGCCATCATGCTTTTGGTGCCGGCAGGAAAGCCCGTGGATGCTGCCATTGCTTCATTGTTGCCATTTATGGATCAAGGGGATATCGTGGTGGATGGAGGAAATTCTTATTTCCCAGACACGGACAGAAGGTTTAAAGAATTGGCCGAAAAAGGTATCCATTTCTTTGGGATGGGGATTTCTGGCGGTGAGAAAGGAGCCAGGTTTGGTCCTAGTATGATGCCGGGTGGCGATGCTGAAGCGTATGAAAGACTAAGGCCTGTTTTTGAAGCCATTGCAGCTAAAGTGGATGGAGAACCGTGTGTGACCTATTTGGGCAGGGGATCTGCAGGAAACTATGTGAAGATGGTGCATAATGGTATCGAATATGGCATCATGCAGCTGATTGCAGAGACCTATGATCTCATGAAGAGAGGTTTGGGGCTGGATGATGCAAAGATCCAAGAAGCCTTTGAAGCCTGGAACCAAAGTGAATTGCAGTCTTTCTTGGTTGAAATAACCGCTAAATTGCTTAAGAAGGTGGATGAAACCACTGGGAAGCACTTGGTAAGCTTGATATCTGACCGTGCCCGATCAAAAGGTACAGGTAAATGGACATCTCAGAATGCCATGGATTTGCAGGCGCCTGTTCCGGTTATCGATGTGGCGGTCTTAATGAGAGATATCTCTAAATATAAAGAAGAAAGGGAAAGTGCCAGCAAAACTTTATTGTGGAATCCGGCAGTTGAAAAGGATGCTTCTTTGGATATGTTGAAAAATGCTTTTTACTTTGCCATGATTACTACCTATGCGCAAGGGATGGCTCAGCTAAGCATCGCCTCCAAGGAGTACGATTATGGATTGAACTTGGAGGAAGTAGCCAAGATCTGGCGTGGAGGATGTATCATTAGAGCTGTATGTTTGGAAGACTTCAGACAGGCTTACAGTAGAAATGCTGACTTGCCTAATTTGTTGTTGGACAAAAACATCGGCCAGAGTTTAATGGATAAGCAAAAAGATATAAGAGAACTAGTGAAAATGGCTGTGGACCAGGGTGTTCCTGCTCCTGCTTATATGGCTTCATTAGGATATTTTGATTCTTACCGAAGTGAGATTTTACCGACAAATGTAATCCAAGCTCAGAGAGATTTCTTTGGCGCCCATCAGTTTGAGCGCATTGACAAAGAAGGGGTATTCCACGCGCAGTGGGAATAAGGAAGTCGAGCTGAGGGATTAATCTAAAGAATTAAAAAATGAAAACAACGAAAAAGGCAGACCCGACCATTATTGTAATTTTCGGAGGTACAGGTGATCTGGCCAAGCGAAAGCTGGTACCAGCTTTTTACAATCTGTTCCTTGATGGGTGGATGCCGAGCAAATTTGCTATTATCGGTTTGGGAAGAACCGAGTTGGATGATGAAGCCTACAAAAAGAGACTTTTTGATGGATTGGTGGAGTTTTCCAGAAATGGAAAGCCAGAAAAGGAGAGTTGGGAAAAATTCAATCCTGCCATAAGTTATTTCCAGTCCAATATAAATGATCAGGGTTCATATGAGGATTTGGCCAAGAAAATGGACCAAATTGATCAGGAATGGGGTGTAAGGGCAAATAGGCTGTTTTATCTTTCAGTTGCTCCTAGGTTCATCGAAAGTGTAACCACCAATTTGAGTGTTTCTGGTTTGGCCTGTGATGATCTGAAGGACAGAATCATTATTGAAAAACCATTTGGGACCAATAAGGAAACGGCCATTGAGCTGAACGACATGCTGCGTAGGACCTTCAAGGAGGAACAGATATACCGAATAGACCATTATTTGGGTAAGGAGACTGTGCAGAATATTCTTGCCTTTAGGTTTGCCAATGCCTTGTTTGAGCCGCTTTGGAACAGGAATTATATCGATTATGTACAAATAACCGTAGCCGAACAAGTAGGTGTAGAAGATCGGGGAGGTTATTATGAAGGCTCTGGTGCCCTTCGGGACATGATTCAAAACCACCTTTTGCAGATTCTCTGTATGGTGGCCATGGAAGCACCGATCTCTTTTGAGGCAGAAGAAATCCGGAATAGAAAAGCGGATGTGCTTCGTGCTGTAAGAAGGATCAATCCTGAGGAAGTGCATAAATTTGCCGTTAGAGGACAATATGGCCCTGGTTGGGTGGAGGGGAAAAAAGTACCTGGATATAGAGAAGAAAATGGTGTTGATCCAAAGTCAGGAACAGAAACCTATGCTGCGATCAAGTTTTACTTGGACAACTGGAGATGGCAGGGGGTTCCTTTCTACTTAAGGACTGGAAAGAGAATGCCCGTAAAGACTTCCTCCGTGACCATACAGTTTAGACCAGTACCACATTCTACCTTCTCCAAGGAGCAAGGAGACAGTGTGATGCCCAATAGGTTGACCATTAACCTACAGCCCCAGATGGATATCCGACTAAGGTTTACGGTCAAGCAGCACGGTTTGGAGATGAATCTTAACCAGGCAGACATGATCTATGATTATGATGCTTGTAGCACGCAAACACCAGAAGCCTATGAAACCTTATTGTTGGATGCAATGAGAGGGGATCCTACCTTGTTTATGCGTTCTGACCAAGTAGAAGAGGCTTGGGATGTGATCAGCTCCATATTGGAAGTTTGGGAGAAAAGACCTTCATTGGACTTTCCTAATTATGCCGCCGGAGCTTGGGGACCTGAAAATGCAGAAGCTCTGATTGCCAAGGACGGACATGTTTGGGCAACCAGCCTTCAGAAAGATTAAAAACAATGCTTAAAATGATCAATATTCATAAAGATCCGGCAGCGCTTGGAGAAGTAGCAGCCAAATTATTTGTTAATTCGGCAAAGGTGGCTATTGAAGAAAAAGGTAAGTTTACGGTAGCACTTACAGGAGGGAGTTCTCCAGTTCAATTGTACAAATTGCTTGCTGAGGAACAATACAAAAGCCAGGTAGACTGGGATAAGGTATTTGTTTTTTGGGGGGATGAAAGATGGGTGCCTTTGGAAGATGAGCAGAGCAATGCCGGAATGGCCTTTAATACCTTGTTGGACCACGTTCCTGTTCCTAAGGAAAATATCTATCCAATGTGGGCAGCAGGTATCACGCCTGAAGCAAGGGCAGCTGAATATGAAGGGTATTTGAAGAAGGTGTTAGGAGAAGAAGGTGTTTTTGATTTGATACTGTTGGGTATGGGAGATGATGGACATACAGCATCCTTATTTCCTGGTACCAAGGTTTTGGAAGAAAATCAGAAATGGGTAGAAGGATATTTTTTGCAAGCAAAGGATATCTATAGAATTACCCTGACAGCCCCTTTGATCAATAAAGCCAAAAAGATTGTGTTTTTTGTTTTTGGGGATAATAAATCTAATGCATTATACCAAGTGCTGGAAGGGGAACCAAATTACCAACTATATCCATCACAGCTGATCAAACCGGTGAATGGTGAATTATTATGGTTAGCAGATGAGGCTGCGGCTTCCAAACTGAAGGGTAGGTAAACAGAGATTTCTAAAATAATTGTTAAAAAGGAGACGGTGGTCTCCTTTTTTGCATTTATAACCATTTGTATATTTTACTTTCTATTGGTATAAGTTTTTTGCAATTATTACCGAAGAATCATTAGTTTTAAAATTAGTTAACAACCAAGCTTCGGTTTTCTTTTTATATGTTAGGATATGAGCATGAAGACAGTTTTGATATTTGGCTATTCCTTTATTTGTAAAATTAATAAGAGGTACTGGTTGAAGGACTGAGCTATTGGCTTGATTTAAACTAAGCTATTAAACCAGAATTTTATAACAATAAACCACTAAATAAATCTCAGGTCTTTTTAAAAGGAAAGGGATTGATCTTAAACCAAAAATCATGAAGAAAGATTTTAGTAAACCAAGTTCCAAAGAGAAAAACGTAAGAAGGAAATTTTTAAAAGCAGGGGCTTTGGCCTTTGGAGCAGTAAGTATTGTTCCTAGTCATGTGCTTTTTGCTAAACCCGAAATAAGAAGCAAAACAGGGGAGTTGATCAAAAGGGGCTCCGTAGTGCCCAGTGATAAGGTGAACCTGGCATGCATAGGAATAGGGAATCGTGGAGCGCAGGTAATGGATGCGATCCATAATACTGGAATGGCCAATGTGGTGGCCCTGTGTGATGTAGATATGGGAGCAAAGCACACTTTGGACCAAATGAATAAGCATCCTAAGGCGCATAGGTTTCAGGATTTTAGAGAGATGTTTGATAAAGTAGGAGGGGAATTCGATGCTGTGACCGTGGGAACGCCAGATTTTTCACATTTCCCGATCACCATGCATGCGATGGCAGAAGGAAAGGGTGTTTATGTGGAAAAACCACTGGCACGAACCTTCAATGAAATTGAATTATTGATGAAAGCGGCTGAGAAGTATGGTGTGGTTACCCAAATGGGCAATCAAGGACATTCAGGGGCCAATTATTTCCAGTTTAAATCATGGGTGGATGCAGGAATCATAAAGGATGTGAAAAAAATCACCTGTCATATGAACAGTGCAAGAAGATGGCATGGTTGGGATACCAATATGAGCAGTTTTCCTGCCGCTGAACCCATTCCTTCGACTTTAGATTGGGATATATGGTTAACTACTGCCCAGCATCATGATTATAATAAAGACTTTATCAATGGCCAATGGAGATGTTGGTATGATTTCGGAATGGGAGCTTTAGGGGATTGGGGAGCACATATCATGGATGCCTTCCACCAATTCTTGGACTTGGGATTACCTTATGAAGTGGATCCCGTGAAAATCCAAGGCTACAATAAGCTGTTTTATCCCCAATCCACTACTTTAGCTTTTAAATTCCCTAAGCGTGGCAAGCATCCTAAGCTTACTGTCACCTGGTATGATGGGGTGGACAATGTCCCAGAAGTTCCTGAAGGATATGGCAGTTCTGAATTGGATGCCAATATTCCTGCTGCAAGTAATGGGAAAATTCAGCCATCTAAATTAAACCCTGGTAAAATTATTTACGGTAAGGATTTGACCTTCAAAGGAGGATCGCATTCCAGCACACTTTCTATCATCCCTGAAGAAGCCGCCAAAGACATGGCCGGCAAACTTCCAGAGGTGCCAGAAAGCCCTTCTAATCACTTCGAAAATTTCTTATTTGCCTGCAAGGGAGAAGAAAAAACAAGGTCTCCATTTGAGGTGACGGGTCCATTGAGTCAGGTGTTTACACTTGGAACCTTGGCGCAGCGATTGGATACCAAATTGAAGTTTGATAGAAAGAAAAAAGTGATCACCAATAATGCCCTGGCCAATGATCTTTTGGTAGGAGAGCCCCCAAGAAAAGGTTGGGAAGATTATTATAAGGTGTAATTATTATAAATGAATAGTTAGGAGAACGTTTCATGCTAGTATCTTACCAAAATCCCTCCAAAAAGTGTTTTTCCTCTAAGGAATAGGTAATTGTAAACAGGGATTAGGTGATTTGCGATTGGATTCATTTAGTCAACAAGTAAAGAACAAATTTGGATTGACCCTGGTTTGCAATGTTTAAATAGGGATATAAACCTGTCAGGTTTAAAAAGAACGGACACAAGGAAATGATTGAATCTTGGTGCGTATTAAACCTGGCAGGTTTTATTCTTTTATAGATAACCGAATTCCTTTGACCATTTTTTAAGGTGCATTTTGCTTTTGTGATTGATAATTGCAAGTGGTATTTCTTTAACTTTTTTGAACGTCATTTCTTCGTCAAGATCTCTACTTCCATCAGTAATTAGGGGTGTTTTCTTATAGTACTCATCGTCCGATGGTTTTTGTTATATAGCTTATTTGATGGCCCTAAATGGCAGCATGAATATATTCCTGATTAGCGAGAGGCTTAAGTCTATTCCCCAACCCAATAATCTAAAAGGAAACAGGATCAACCAAACTACGGGATAAAGAAGGATTAATAACAAAGCCAAAGGCCAGCAAAGCACGAAAAGTAGGGTCCAAAGAACCAGATTAAGAAATAGATTCATGTTTTATATTAGATATGTTGCCAATGGACTTCCTAAAATGATGCCAAGCGCTTTTAACTGTATTGAAGGAAGAAAACTTAATTTTTATGTTTTAAAACCGAACATGATTTGATCATTTATGGACAGTAGGGATATTTGGTTAAAGTGTTGTTTTTATTGAATTGGGTGAATATTTAGAAGAAAGTACATATATAATTTGTTTGATTAGTGAAATGATAAATAAAAAAATAGTTTAACTTATGTTTAATAAATAAAATATATATAATAAGTGTGTGTCTGTAGGATAAAATTACTTATATTTATAGGGAAAGTGAGTTGAATGTGGGACCATAGGATTGGCGTCTTATCCTAGATCAAACTGGAAGGTTATTAGTTGAAGTCCTTAACCATTTTGTTTATAGGAATGTGGTCCCAACTTACAAATGGGTTTATTGTTTAATTGACTAAAGCTATGAGACTTTGTCTCGTAGCTTTTTTATTTTCTCTCATGACCTGAAGAATCTAGCTAAGCTTATTTTGGTATATAAGTTCTGCAATGGCCTGGGCAGTTTTTTGGTTAATGTCTAATGAGGAATTTAAAAGATTATCCGTTTTGACAATTTAAACCACCAACTCTGATAGGTCCTGTGCTTATTGTGGGAGGGTTTAGAATGGAAACCTGTACTGGTGCTATTCCGGATACTCAGTTTTAATAAAATAAATTTTGGTAAAGTAAGCGTAAATAGAATTGTAATTACCTTTTGTTGGTTTTTACTTGCTGACTTTAAAGTATGGTCCTGAATGTGGTCATTTTTTGGTTAGATTTTTGTTGTTTTTTAGTCTTAGGTGTTTCCATTTCAATTTGATTACAAATAATGACGCTGTACCTACTTAGGATTACGATTTTAGGTATATTCATTGTTCTATAGTGCAGTCAGGTAAATTTGTTGGGCATTTGTTTGATAAAATTGATACGTAACAGCAGCATAATGTATGTTGGACGCCTATTTTGATTGAGGCATACAAATGTCCTTTTAAGGTATTTTTTGTCGCCATTCTTTTGATTAATATTTGTTTAACAAAGCGTATTAATGATTTGGATATGAGTACATTGTTTCAAAGATTGAGTGATTTTATTATTAAAAAGATAAAAGCTGACAAAGTGGAGGAATTCCCTTTTTCTATGCCTGAAGATCTTCAGCAGGACGGAGATATATATCTTTTGATCTTCAGGTCCAATATGATCAGGGCAAAAATAAAAAGGATTTTGGGTAGTATTCCTCGTGGCTACTGTCATTTGGACTTTTATGGAGACATCAAATATCAAGGAGCAGTGCTCGAAGAATTGGTAAATGTGAAATTTGGGGAGTCGCATGTGCTATATACCAAAAATGGAGCTGGTGAATCCCAATTTATTTTAAAAGAAGAATTTTCAGTTCATCTGGAAAGAGTTTTGGATGAGTTGGATGATCTGTTGAAAGCTGCTGAATTGTCAATTTTCTTACTTAAACAAAGTGATTTTGCATATTATACCAATAAATGGGGACAGTTGTCCAGAGAGTTGAAGTTGTCAATGCATGCTAAGGGATTTCTTCCCAATCAGATGAAAGATGTTACATATTTATGGATCGAGATGTCCTATAAATTAAACAGTTTTGATTATGATGTATTTAAAGGGATCGAAGCCTTAGAAAATTTACAAGCTTTAGAAATTAATGGAAGGATAGATTGCGAAGCTGACTTTAATAAATTTTCCAGACTGCCCAAATTAAAGCAACTAAGGCTTAAGGAGGGACCAAAGATAAAATGGCCGAATGAACACTTGAATATTGAAAAGGGGATTACTTTGGAGGAGATAACGGTTTTGAATGCCCAGAAGCCTGAAGCCTATCAATTTATTTTTAGCCTTGAGCAGGTTAAAAAGATAAGCTTGGTAAATTTCAATAAGCAGAATATTTACCATATTCTTGATTTATTGATTCATAAAGACCTCGAGGAAATAAATATTCATTTTAGTGCTAAGATAGAAGAGAACAAGGATGGCTTTTTAGAAGATATGATTAGACCTTATTGTGGAAATGTAAGGGTTAATTTTTATCAACCACTAGAAAAAGCGAGGGAAGAAGTTATGGATGAAAAAGTTTATTGGTAAGCCAACAGTTTCCTGAACTGTACAAATGATGAATTACTTTTAGCGCTTAGGCCTTTTCAGTCGGAGGAATTGTATTGGCGTATTTTTAAGATTGGTCGATAAGATGATTGTACCACTTTTTAAAATAATCCCATTTGATTATTTTAAATTTGTTTTTAATGTTTCACCAATAAGTCAGTCCCTCATATGCTTTTTAATTCAATTGAGTTTTTAGTGTTTTTCCCCATTGTATTTTTACTTTATTGGTTCGTTTTCCAGAAGAACCTCAGAGCCCAAAATGCTTTTTTGCTTTTGGCCAGTTATCTTTTTTATGGCTGGTGGGATTGGCGGTTTTTGGGTTTGATAGCAGCCAGTTCACTGGTGGATTATATTTGTGGATTAAAATTGGCCGGGTTTAAGGATTCTGAAACTGGCAGTGAAGCTCCTAAAGCTGTTTTTTCATGGTTTTTAGGTAGAAAAAAATACTTGAGCATTAGCCTAGTCTTTAATTTGGGCGTATTGGGTTTTTTTAAATATTTCAATTTTTTCGTTGGATCTGCCAGTGACTTGATCAGTAGTTTGGGCTTTCAAGCCAATGATTATTCCCTTCAATTGATCCTGCCCATTGGGATTAGTTTTTATACTTTTCAGACCATGAGTTATACATTGGATATCTACAGGGGCAAGATGAAGCCCACGCAAGATATCATTGCTTTTTTTGCTTATGTGAGCTTTTTTCCTCAACTGGTGGCTGGTCCCATTGAGCGAGCAAAACATTTATTGCCCCAATTTATGCAGAAAAGATCCTTTGCTTATAGCAAGGCGATGGATGGGATGCGACAGATTCTTTGGGGTTTGTTCAAGAAAATGGTCATTGCGGATAATTGTGCTGTTTTTGTTGATCAAGTATATGCCCATCCTGGAGATCAGCCGGCCAGCAATTTAGCACTGGCGGCAGTATTTTTTAGCTTTCAGATTTATGGGGATTTTTCGGGGTATTCAGATATCGCAATAGGACTAGGTCGGCTTTTGGGGTTTGATTTGATGAAGAATTTCGCCTATCCCTACTTTTCTAGGGATATTGCCGAGTTTTGGAGAAGGTGGCATATATCCCTTTCCAGCTGGTTTAGGGACTATGTCTATATCCCTTTGGGGGGAAGCTATGGAGGCAAGTTGGGGACCATGCGCAATGTCTTTATTGTATTTTTGGTTTCTGGACTGTGGCATGGTGCCAATTGGACTTTTATACTTTGGGGCGGATTAAATGCCCTGTTTTTTTTGCCTTTGATGTTAAATAATAAGCACAAGCATCATATGGAAATCGCCGCAAAGGGTAGGCTATGGCCAAAATGGAAAGATTTGAGTTTAATGTTGACCAATTTTATTTTGGTCACATTGACTTGGGTGGTTTTTCGCTCTAAGTCTGTATCTGAAGCTTGGATTTATTTAAATGGCTTATGGTCTTCCTCACTTTTTACTTGGCCACAAATGGATATAAGGATTTATTTGTTCTCCATTTTGATTGTGTGCTTTATTTTGCTGGAATGGATAGGAAGGGAGAATGATTTTGCCATACAAAAGGTAGGTTTTAGCTGGCCATCTATTTTACGTTATGGTTTTTACTATAGTATTGTGATGATGATTTTCCTATTTGCTACCAAGGAGCAAGAATTCATTTATTTCCAATTTTGAGATGCGTAGTTTTTTACTGAAAACAGCTATGTTTTCCCTGGCAATTACCTTAAGCTTTTGGGCGATATGGGCAGTAGAGGATGGCCATGCTGATCCATTTGGAATGCGCTTCACCACCGGAAAGAAAAGTGCATTGATTGTTGGTAACTCCAGGGCAGCGCAGGGATTGATACCGGACTTGATCACCCAGGAAATCCTTGGGGCAGATGCATTGGATTTATACAATTATAGCTTTGGGATAGGCTATTCTGCTTATGGACCGGTCTATCTAAACAGTATTATGGATAAATTGGAGCAAGATGAAAAAAATGGACTTTTTATTGTCACGACAGATCCCTGGGCATTGGTAGAAGGAGGAAGACATCCTAATGATCCCGGTTTTTTCCCGGAACAGGATTCGCCTTTAGCAGCGCTTGACAATCAAAGTTTTAAACCTCATTTGGCTTATATGCTCCATTGGTTTGGACCGTCTTATTATGAAATCATTCATCGGCATTTCAGACCGGCCAATGAGCGCTTACACAGAGAAAGTGGATGGTTGGAATTGGTGCTGCCCATGGACACTGCCACGGTAAATTATCGGATACAGGAAAAACTGAAGGATTTTAGAAATGGTTATAAAAACCTTCAGTTGTCACAGACCAGGCTAGACTATCTGGAGAAGACTATAAGGGTGCTTAAAGAGCACGGAAAAGTGGTATTGGTATATATGCCTGCTCATCCTAAGATCATGAAATATGATCGTTTGGTACTTCCTGAGTTTCCCATATTGATGAAGGAAATAAGTGAAAAATATCAAATTCCCTATAGGGATTATAGTGGCCAAGCAGAGAAATTTACTTATACAGATGGGATTCATCTTTATCAGGATTCTGGAAGAAAAATTTCAAAAGACCTAGGCCAGTGGATTAATAGCCAATTGTAGCATGAAAGTATTTTTTAAGAAAATTGGTCTTCTTATGATTCCAGCCCTGTTGTTGGGAATAGTGGATGTGTTTGTATTGCCCCATACATTTTGGACCTATAGGTTTTGGGAAGGCATTTCTTATCATAAGGACTTGTTGACCTATGGTAAGTTTTATCAAAGTCAATCTCTGGTAATGTGTGAGAGAGGAGATTTAAGTGACGGGGTAGATTCGATAAGCTACTCACTGAATGAGTGGATTACCGATGAATATGGTTTTAGAAATGATGAATTTATTGGAAAGCCGGATATTGTTTTGTTGGGCGATTCTTTTGTTGTAGGGACGGGCTTAGATCAGTCGGAACTGTTATCCAAGCAATTGTCAAGGTTATTCGGTGATAGGATCAAGGTATACAATATGGCACCTGTTCCATTAAGGACCTTGGATATCATGGTGAAAAAAGGATTAATAGAAAAGCCTGATATATTGGTCTATGAATTTGTAGAAGAAATGTTTCCTGAGCCTTTTGTACCGTATCTATCAGGGAAATATGACGCTATTAAGGTTCCTATCAGTGCATGGGTAAATGCATCTCAAATTAATATGATTTGGGACAAGCTAATCAGGCTGCATTGGGTGCATTATTTTCAACATAAAATATTGGACGAAAAGCTCCAATATCCAAATATTGGGGATATGTATTTTTATAAAGGGGAAGCTTATCGGCCCTTTGATGAAAATGGTCGGTTGCAAACTTTAAAAAGCCTAAAGGGCTATCAGGAATATTGTGAGCAAAATGGAATTGAATTGATTGTGATGCCTTTGCCATTGAAGGAAACTGTTTATTTTGAGGATATTCAAAGACCCGATTTGCCCCAATATCTTGAAGGTATCCATGCGGGATTAGATAGTCTTGGAATCCATCATATCAAAGTATTAGAGGCAATGCTGGAGAGAGGTGGAGAATATTATCAGAAACAGGATACGCATTGGAATGCAGAGGGGGTGAGTCTGGCAGCTGAGCTTTTGAAAAATAAGATAGGGCTGGGTCCTGAAGGTAGGCTGAAGTAATAATGGGTAGGTGGCAGCTTGTAATGGAAGCCTTATATCCTATGGATGCTCAAGTATTGGTGAAAAATATTGTTTTGGCAGCACAAAATCACTTGCCGTATATACAATACATCTTTTTTCTTAAAAATCTCCTGGTTAACTTATAGGGTATTACCATTTTATTCCGTTATGAAGAGTTTTTGTCAGATCAGTATTTTTCTTTATTGTTTGGCAATATCTTATTCAGCATGTTCCCAAGTCAATGATACTATACCTCCAGCATTGGTTGCCGTTTATTTAGGACTTATTCCAGAGCCTCAAGAGGTCTATTCAGGCGGACAATATGCTGTTGGAAAGGCGTTTCATATAGAAGGGACTTCATATTTGGAATCAGCTGATTTTGAAAAAGGCAGTATTACGATAAATGGACTTAATTATGAAAATATTCTGTTGAATTATGATATTCAAGATGATCAGCTCGTTACTTTCCATCCTCGGAACTATCAGAGAATAATCATAAATGCCCAAAGGGTAAATTCATTTACATTGGCAAACGGCAGGTGTTTTATTAGAACAAATGAAAATAAGGAATATTTCCTTCATAGAAGGGGGTATTATGAGGTACTGCTGAAGGGGGATATAGCTGTATTGGCCAAACATATTAAAGTTGAAGAACTAAAAAAGGATCAAAATTCAAAAGAGACCAAACGGTATTTTTTTATTCATACAACCCATTTTTTTATCAGGCAAAAAGACAGGTTTTACCGTATCAATAAAAAAAAGGATTTGGCTTTGGTCTTGGATATTCCTAAGAAACAGCTTAACCAATCCCTCAAAGAGCAACAACTGAAGTTTAAGAAGCAAACAGCAGAGAGTTTGGTGACTATTGTGAAAGCCTACTTGACGAATGAATCGAAAGACTAAGTGATGAGGCCTTATAAGATCATATGGTGTTTTAGTATGTTATGCAATCTTTTGCCATTTTTGGGGTTTTCTCAGGAAACTCAAGGAGAAAAGGTCAGTGGGATATATTCGGGAATTAGCTTTAGCCGTTTTACCAAAGTCATAGAGAAGGAGACTGGCTACCAGTTTTTCTTCAAAACAGAGGATATCAACAATATAGAGGTAAATATCTCCGCCTATAAAAATGATCTTGAAGATATTCTTGACCTGATTTTTATGGATACAGGAGTCCGATATACCATAGATAAAGAAAAGAGAGTATTTGTCCATCGTTCCAAAGGATTTTATACTGCACTTTCCGATGGATTCTTTGAGAAGGACGTCACGAGTATGGACGAACAGATCCAAAATGACGAAAACTACTTGGACAGGGCTTATGCAAAAAACAAATTATGGCGTATCGGGGCTGCACATCCTGTGCAAATGGGTGAAATGGCCGTATTAACAGGGACTGTTTATGGACTTAAATCAAAAGAACCCGTTTTTGGAGCAGTTATTAATGAAAAGAATAATGATACCCGGGTGGCTACAGATAAGAACGGCCGCTTTAGTATTTCTCTGCCCTTGGGACACCATACCCTGTATATTCAGCATTTGGGACAGTTTCAGGAACAGCGACAAATAGAACTTTTGGGAAATGGAAACTTGCACCTTCAAATTGATGAAAGCATTGTTGCCTTGGATGAGGTGGTCGTAAGTTCAGATAGGCTTTCTAATATCAAGCGATCAGAAATGGGGGTGGAGGTGCTGTCTGTGGAATCCATGAAAAAACTTCCTTCCACTATGGGTGAAGTGGATGTAATCAAAAGTATTTTGACCTTGCCTGGGGTGAAGACAGTAGGTGAATCCAGCGTTGGTTTTAATGTCAGGGGAGGGGCTGCGGACCAAAACCTGATTTTGCTTGACCAAAGCACTATTTATAATCCTTCCCATTTTTTTGGTTTTTTTTCTTCCTTTAATGCCGATATGGTGGATATGGTTGAGTTGCACAAAGCTGGAATGCCCGCACATTTGGGAGGGCGGCTTTCTTCTGTCTTGGACATACACAGCAAATATGGGAATCAAGATAAGCTGCACGGAAAAGGAGGTATTGGTCTGTTGACCAGTAGATTGACCTTAGACGGTCCTATAGGGAAAAACACCAGTTTTCTCGTCAGTGGAAGGACCACCTACAGCAATTGGCTGTTGGATTTGGTGAATGACAAATCCGATCTGAATGCCGCAGGGGCCTCTTTTTATGACTTCTATTTTAATTTGAAACACCATATAAATGACAAAAACATCCTGAAGTTATCTTCTTACTGGAGCCAAGACAATTTCAATTTTGATGTCGACACCCTGTACAATTATAGTAACAGAAACCTCAATATCAATTGGACCCATTATTTCAATAAAAGATTGGAAAGTGAAATAATCATAGGTTATGATCATTACCGATTTGGTATATCCGGGAGGGAAAATGATCTCAATGCTTTTGATTTTGACTTTAATATTTCTCAATACAATATCAAGCTGCATTTTGACTATGACTTTAATGAGCGGCACAGCTTGAATTTTGGTTGGGATAATATCTACTATCGCCTTAGTCCTGGTAATAGACAAGCCATAGGCACGACTTCAATTGTCATTCCCATGTCAGTGAATAAAGAGAAGGCTAACGAATCGGCCATTTTTATTAATGACCTTTTTGAAGTCAATGAACAGCTCAGCTTCAATTATGGGCTTAGGTATGTGCTTTATAATTTCCTTGGTCCAAATGAGCATTATCAATATTCACCAGGCTTGCCAAAAAATGAGTCCACGATTGTAGGAGAAGCGACATTCGCCAATAATGAAATCATTGAAGCTTATCATGCACCTGAAATCAGGTTGTCAGCCAGATATAGCTTGGACAATTTTACCTCTTTAAAAGCGGGATACCATACCACAAGACAATATATCCATTTACTCACCAATACCTCTGCTGTGAGTCCTACAGATACCTGGAAACTAAGTGATTCGTTTATCCGGCCCCAGCAGGGCGCACAAGCTTCCATTGGTTTTTACAAAAATATGGCGCAGGGAATGTTTGAAACTTCCATAGAAGTCTATCACAGAAGGATGAAAAATCTGATTGATTATAGAAGTGGAGCGGAGCTATTACTTAATAATGAAATTGAGCAGGATGTGCTCAATACAGAAGGGAAAGCCTATGGACTCGAACTGATGATCAAAAAGCCAACAGGGAGGCTTAACGGATGGTTTAGCTATAGTTTTTCCAGGTCATTACTTAGAACTGCTTCTGATGAATTTTCAGAAAAAGTCAATGACGGAAATTGGTATCCCAGTAATTTTGACCAACCGCAGGACTTGATGTTGGTGGCCAATTATGAATTCAATAAGAGAGCCCATGTAGCTATAAATGCTAATTATAGTACAGGACGTCCCATTACATTACCTGTGGCCAAATTCTACTATAATGGATCAGAACAAGTCTATTATTCAGATAGAAATGCTTATCGTATCCCTGATTATTTTCGAATTGACCTTGCCCTAAATCTGGAAGGAAGCCACAAGGTCAAGAAATTGGCTCATGCATCTTGGTCATTGGGAGTTTATAATGTATTGGGAAGGGATAATCCTTACTCGGTGTACTATACCCCTGTAAATGGAATATTAAAAGGATACCAGCTGTCAATTTTTGCGCAGCCCATTCCCTATGTTACGTATAATTTTAAATTTTAAAACAACATGGATCAAAGGTATATTCATTTGGTATGCTGCTTGTTATTCTTACTGGGATGGGGCTGTAGGGAGGTTTATGAGCCGGAGATCGATCAGGAAGAACTCGAAATACTAGTGGTGGAAGGTCATATTGAGGTGGAGGAAGGCCTATCAGAAATAAAATTGAGTTATACTTCTCCAATTTCTTCTGGGGAGGTTTTTATGAATAGCATTACCAATGCAGACGTAACTATAGAATACCAAGACCAAGCCGGAAGCATGGTGCAAATTCCACTGTGGGGAGACCAAACAGGGAGGTATTTCTTTGACCGTTATTTAAATAGTGATGGAGAATATAGACTTAGCATTGATATTCCAGAAAAGGGTAAGTACCTAAGTGATTGGATCAGACCACAAATTACACCGCCAATTGATTCCATAGGTTATCACCAAGGGGAAGATGATGATTTAGAAATTTACCTTAACACCAAAGGGAATGAAAACGCACAATATTTTATTTGGAATTTTGAGGAGACTTGGATTTTTAATACCCCGATCATCAGTTTTCTTAAATATGTCAAATTAAGCGAAACCAAAGATACCATCTTGTACAGGACTGCAAATGAGATGACCAATGAATGCTTCCTTTCTGAAAAATCCAATAAGGTGGTGATAGGTTCTTCAGCGCAGTACCAGGACCATAGTATCCATCGGAAGGAAATCCAACAAATTCCCTATGGTTCTGAAAAGTTGGGCAGGCGTTATTCGATTGTAATACGACAAAGGGCTATTTCAAAAGAAGCTTATGATTTTTTTGAAATACTCAGGAAAAACTCAGATGATATAGGTGGTGTTTTTAGCCCCTTGCCCTCTATTTTGGGTAGTAATATCCATCATGTATCGAATAAGGAGCGGAAGGCAATCGGTTTCATCACCATAGGTACATCAATTGAAAAACGTATTTATATAGGACGCCATGAAATTCTAAATTGGCAGGTCAATAACCCATTCTATACCGGCTGTGAGTTTTCTACAGATACAGTTGCTGTAATAGATGCCAGTGCTTCTTTTAATAATAACTATAGGGTGCCCGTTTCTCCAATTACTGCTGATAATGACCCGAGCCGCATTGTCGCTTATGTAGGAGCCAGTACCAAATGTACAGATTGTACCTTAAGAGGGCAAAAAGAAAAACCTGATTTTTGGGAGTATTAATTGATAGCACACATGAGAATTTTCATTTATTTATTTCCACTCTTTTGTTGTAGCCTATCCCTTTCTTGGGCATTGCAGGAGACCCTGCCTTCCCACTTTTCTGAGCAGGTTTATGTGCATATGAGTAAATCCATAGCGGTCAGCGGAGAAACGGTTCCTTTTTCGGTGGATATCAGGCAGGAAGGCAAGGCCACCTTTTCAAAAATGGCCTACGCCGATTTGATCAATCGCAAAGGTAAACGGGTCACTGGCACCATCATCCCTTTGGAATCAGGAAAGGCTGATGCTTATATGAAAATTCCGGTAGAGATCCCATCTGACCATTACTTACTCAGGGTATATTCCAGATTGGCCAGTTCAATGGGAGATGAAAATAATTACCACCATAGTTTGATCACGGTCATTAATCCAGAAATTCCTGCTCAAAGTAGTCAATCTGGTGGAGAGGTTTGGAAGGAAAATATTGCCAAAAATTCCATCAAGTTGAACTTAAGCAAAGAAACATTGGGTCAGGATGAAGGGGCTGAACTTACCATTACAGCCTCTTTTGGTCAAGAATTAAGTATTTCTGTAAGTAAAAAGAATCCATACCTTCCTGCCATAAAGGCTATAATACCCGATACTGAAATTCTGTCAAGTAAAAACACTGAACTAATTCCTGAATTGCGTGGACATATCATTAAAGGAGTAGTCTCAGGTGCTCAAATAGATACGACGCAAGTGTATTTTCTTTCTGCACATGGTGAAAAATCGGATTTGTTTTTAGGAAAACCAGATGAAAGTGGACAAGTCTTTTTTGAACTGGGGGCATTGAAGGGCTATGACTTTCTGCTGTTACAAACAGGGCAGGATACCCTACCATTTGATATGTCCCTACAGCATCCTTTTGCGGGAGCTCCTTCCGAAGAGGTGTTGAAATTTCCTGCGCTGAAATTTACCATGATGGATAAGGGGGCATTGAATGATTTGGTTTTGTCCCATGCTGCCACAGCCTATTATTTAGCACCAAAGCAAAGAGCTATAAAGCCCATTATAACCGGTTTCGATGCGGATGTAGCCTATAATTTGGATGAGTACAATCGGTTTAATGATTTGGGCACTACCCTTAAAGAATATGTCCCAAGTGTAATGGTCAGGAAAAATGAGGGGAAATACCATTTTAAACTTTCCAATTACCCCGAGGACAAGATGTTTAAGAATAATCCTCTAATGCTGATTGATGGTATGCCTGTATTTGATAGTGATGCATTGGGAAGGCATAGTACAGACAGCATCGAAAAGATAGAGGTAGTCAACAGAAAATTCTATATACTGGATAATGTTTTTGATGGGCTGATCAATATTCAATCTTATCATAATAATTTTGGGGGCTTCCCTATTCCTAAAGGGGTGCTATATATCGAATATCCAAAGATTCAATCTCCCCTAAATTGGAAGTTCAATACCCCCTTAAGTGAAGAGGAGGGAAGTATACCAGATTTCAGAACCATTTTGTATTGGGAGGATAATGTCAAAGTACAGGAAGATGGGAAAGTGAAAATTAAGTTTAGTACTTCCCATATACCGGGAGTATATGAAGTGAAAGTGAGCAGTATTTCCCCAAATGGGATACAAAGCTGGTCCATATTGGATTTTAGGGTTGTAGCGGAATAATATAGTTAGTCTGTTTTATAACAGAATGTCTCATTACAGATTTCTCATCTTACACATTGTAGCATTTCTGACCCTTCGAGGTACCTAGGGCTCTCCGTTTGCAATTTTGTTTCCCTAAGATTTTTCTCTACAGTCTCCAGATAAACATTCTTTTTAGGTGTTTCTAAGAAATAGCATTTATATTATGTATATCCGCAATAGCACCAGTAAATGTTAAAAGGGAATCGAAATGTTGGTTTTAGTCAAAATATCAACTGCTTCGGTCTTCAGACCTCTTGAGCAAAGGATTTATGGTTACTGGCATCATAGCGGATAATCAGATTATATTATGTATTTTAGTAGGAGAACTGAAGCAATATTGTTGATCTAAACCCCTTTTGTATGCAATCAAACGTAGGCCTTATATTAGAAGAAAAGGCAGCTGATATTGGTAACTTTATGGTGGGAAGGCTGCTTCCGTTCCGGCAAAAAAGAGCAGTAGGTCCTTTTGTATTTATAGACCATATGGGCCCCGCCTGTTTGAAAGAACATCAAAACCTCGATGTACCGCCCCATCCTCATATCGGACTTTCTACATTGACCTATTTATTTGATGGGGCTATCTTACATAGGGATAACTTGGGAAATGTCATAGAGATTAAACCCGGTGAAGTCAATTGGATGACAGCAGGGAAAGGTGTGGTACATTCGGAGAGAACTCCAGCATATTTGCGGAAAGCAGATAAGTTTCTTCATGGCTTCCAGATATGGATTGGCCTGCCCAAGGATATGGAGCAAGCAGAGCCTTCCTTTTTTCATATCAGTAAGGCAGAGATTCCCACTTGGAAAGAAGATGGTGTTTTTTATAAATTGATCGCTGGTGAAATCAAAGATAAAAAGTCGCCTGTTCCGGTACATAGTCCTTTATATTTTATTGAGATAAAGACCACAACGGCCCAGAAAATAAATATTGGCAAGCAATTGTTTGGTGAAGTGGGCATGTATGTTTTGGAGGGAACCGTAAAAATTGAGAACAATGATTATGGAAGCAGGCAGCTGCTTATTGCCAAAAAAGCTTCATTATGTGAATTTGAAACCAATGGTGAAACCACCTTATATCTTTTTGGGGGAGCACCTTTTGATGAAGAACGTTTTATGTATTGGAATTTTGTGAGCTCTGACAAGGCCATTATCGAAAGGGCCAAAGAAGACTGGAAAGCGCAAAACCTGACAGCATTCCCAAAAATTCCACATGATGATCAGGATTATGTGCCTTTACCGGAAAACATATTCCAAAAGAAAGCATGATTTAAAATTTCACCTACTAAGGGGATAAATCTTAATATCTATGCTTAAGATTATTTTCCGTTGGTTGATCATCTTTTAAGCTCCAAGCATCTATTTAAATTTCTTACTTCGATTTTGCTTCTAGCCGGTCTTTTACATACTCGATCTGGTGCTTTCCATGAGCTTTGGGTTGGCCATCTTGGTCCAGGTTGACCATGATGATCTCATCTATGGTGATAATGGTCTGTCGTGTCATTTTGTTCCTCACTTTACATTTTAAGGTGAGCGAGGTCTTTCCAAATTTCACTGGGGCTATACCTATTTCGATGATATCGTTAACCCGCGCAGATGCCATGAAATTGATGGAGGACATGTACTTGGTCACGACATGCTTGTTTTCCAATTGAATAATTGCATAAAGTGCGGCCTCTTCATCTATCCATGCCAACAGGCGTCCTCCAAACAAAGAATTATTGGCATTGAGGTCTTCTGGTTTGATCCATTTTCTGGTGTGGAAATTCATATGATCTGTTTTAGTTTTTTAACATCAATAAATCACTAATAATTTCATCCAAGCCATTTAGTAAGGTTTTTTATCCGTTTGTATTTGATGGCTTGGCCGTTTCTCCCTTCTAACTATTCTTCCCGAAGGTATACAAACGATAGAAATAGGGCAAGTTATAAACAGGGACTAATTGCAGAGAATATTATTCCTGACTACTGAAAGAATAGTCGGATGATTGAATATTCAGGACTTTTTATCCCCTTTGGGTTTATAAAATATGATTACCTGAATGAGTATGGACAATAAAATCAGTAATATGATTTCTCCTTGGGTAAAAAAGTTGATGGTATCCTTGGCCTTATTGCTGATAAATACTTGTCGCCTGCTTTCCTCAAGTTGGATCTTTGACAGATCATATAGGCGTTGATTTACTTTATCTATTTGGCTGAGCCATTTGCTTTTGTCCTGCATACCATGGTTCCTTTCGCTGTGCTTCAAAGTAGCAATATCATCCTTTAATTGTTCAAACAAGAACTGCTCTTTCTCGGTTAATTTAGTTTTGCTATACTGCAGCATGTAATTGTCCAGTTTTTCATTATCAGGAGAGTTCTCAGACTGCATATAACTGGAATCTGAGGAAATGATCGCGATTTCTTTGTGATGGATCAAGGTTGACATTTCAAATAAAAGATCACTGGCAACGATTCTGTCTTCATAAATGGTTTTTACTGAATTGCTCAAACTTTGAAAATTGTCCTTGTCTATCAGGTTAGTAGTCAAAACAATGATAAATACCAAAAGTATGCTTGCGCTCCATTTTATTTTATTGAAAACCGTCATATTACATAGGTTATTTGGATAAATAAATTAGCTTGTCTCCCTTGACCTTGCTCACAGGTCGCTATCAATTTAAGTTTTATGCCATCCATAATAGCCGTCTTCCGCACATCTTGTGATGCCTTAGGGAATAGTGGCCAGCAGGGCTTTTATCTGAAAGATATAATAATTTTGGGGAATTGGATGGATGTCATCAAATTCATCTTCGTGCGACATCAAATCAAGGACCTATTCTATATCTAATCCAGCGAAGGAAGTGGGATTTAAAATGGGTGAAGTCTTCCTCCCCATTTTTCTACAAAGGCAAGCTTCCAATACTTCCAAATATTTCTTTTATGTGTAGATTGCACATTCCACTATTAGGATAAGGATATGAGAAAGATAACTGTTTTAGCCATGCTTACCTTGGATGGGGTGATGCAGGGACCTGGGGCGCCAGAAGAAGATCCTTCCAATGGCTTTGAGTTTGGAGGTTGGGTGGCACCCTATGATGAGGAAGAATATGACAGTGCCGTGACCAAAGAGCTCGAGGCATCAGTGGATTACCTTTTGGGGCGAAAGACTTTTGAGATTTGGGAGAATTATTGGCCGGGGCATGCTGAATTTTGGCCACAAATCAATGAAGGTGTTAAATATGTCCTATCAGAAACCAGAAGGGA
Organism: Echinicola marina; assembly: GCF_020463795.1. Taxonomy (NCBI): domain Bacteria; kingdom Pseudomonadati; phylum Bacteroidota; class Cytophagia; order Cytophagales; family Cyclobacteriaceae; genus Echinicola; species Echinicola marina. The sequence continues at coordinate 3,606,114 of NZ_CP080025.1, forward strand.
ATCAAATTGGAACAATACGGTATTTTTAAAGTCAATCACCGATATTAAAGCGCTCAAACATACTGAAGGTAAGGATATTCAGGTCTGGGGCAGTACACAACTTATACAGCTATTATTAGCACATGACTTAGTGGACGAGTTAAGGCTCAAGATACATCCATTGACGCTAGGCAAAGGTAAGAAGCTATTTGAAGGGGGAGAGATACCAGCAGCATTTCTACTAAAAGCATGTACTAGTACGCCTAAGGGTGTTATTTTGGCCAATTATCTAAGGGCAGGAAAAGTAGAGACAGGAACGGTTGGCACTTAAATCCCCTTGCGTCCCTAACTTCCAAGCGGTCATTTACAATTATTAACCCAAGCAGTAGATTTGTGGCCCATGATGCTTATGCTGTGTTTTTTATCCGTTTAATTAAGTCAAGCTGTTTATGCTTTTCAAGTCAGTATCTCATTTACATATATTTATCCTTAGTTTGGGATTTGTCTTGGTCAATTTAGTGCTGTATACCCAACTGGGTGTGATGGAAGACAGCGATACGGAAAGGTATTTGACCTATGCCCGGGAAATTCAGGAAAGGGGGATTTTCTTTAAGCCCCATGAGTTTTGGTATATCGTCTACCCCTTATTTATTATCCTGATGACCAGTATCTATAATTCCTTAGGAATGGTTGTGTTTGGTCAGCTGCTTTTGTCTTATACCGCCTTGATCAGTGTCTACGCCAGTGCCAAAAGCTTGTATGCTCAGCCAAAAGCGGGACTTTGGGCTGGGATAGGCTTTGTTGTTTTTTTTATGATTTCCTACTGGAATTTTGAGATATATTGTGAGTCTTTATTGATCTCACTTAATTGTCTGGCTTTTTACTTTATTCTAAGAGGGGTAAGGGGTCGGGGAGGACAGCAACTATGGGGGATGGGCAGCCTGATTATCTTGGCGGCCGTCTTTACCAAACCTACAGGCATCGCCTTATTGGCAGGAGTATTTGCTTTATTGCTCACATTGCTATGGCACAAGATCAAGAAGAGAACTGTGAAGTATACTTGTCTAATGGTAGGTACTTTGACCTTATTGCTTTTGGCCAATAAAATGCTTTCTACCTTTACTTTTGTTCGGGACTATCAGGTAGGAGAAATCATTTATAACTTGGAAGTACTGCCTTTTGGGGCTTATGAAAAATGGTTGAAATTAGAGGTGCCGCAAGACCTCTACCTACCGGATGCATCTTGGCCACCCTTGGTGCAGTTATTGGTTTTGGTCTTGGCCAACCCGCTTTATGCGCTCCAGCTATTGGGAGCAAAGTTGTTTTATTACCTGTTTTATATCCGACCTTATTATTCTAGTATGCATAATGGCTACATGTTGTTGATCTTATTGCCTTTCTATATAGGTTTTGTCAAAGGTATACGATCAAATAAAGTTCCCATGGGTATCAGGGTAATGGTGGCTGTATTTCTACTTGTGAGTATACTGAGCACTATTCTGATGACCATAGATTGGCGCAATCGTTTTTTGGTGGCCATATTGCCTTGGGTGCTTATCATAGGTAGCGGGAGTTTGGCAAAAATTGAATATGCTGGCCTGTTTGGAAGGATATGGGGGAAAAGAAAGGGCTAAAGTGGGGTTTGCCCAGGAGCAAGCAATAGGCCATAGAATATTCTTCACCTTGGTTAGGATTTAAAGTTGGCTGGTTGAAGCACTAAAGCAAGGTTTTTGTCTGCGGATGCTTTATCAACTTGTTCCTGAAGGGGATTGGGCAGTGGCATGATCCAAGCCTAAACGATGGGCCTATGAACAAAGAACAAAGAAATTATCGTTTTGAGAAACAATCGTATTCTAATGTTCCATTTTGATTTTGATCAATGGATTGCTGCGCAAAATGGTTTCAGATTAGCCACAGCTTGGCTAGATGTCAGGCTATTTTTAGCAAGCATTAGCGCTAAGTAACTACGCTTCCTTAAAAAAAATATCCCGAACAGGGTATTTTACGGACAGTGATTGGTAGCATAGGTACCGTATTTATGAAGGCCAATTAAGATTAACCAATCTCATTATAAAATAATTGAAGAGTTAAGCATATAAGTGCTGGGAATATCAGCAGCTCACACCAACGTAAAAAGTTTGAACCTCATCTGGACAAATATAGCCTATTTTCTTTTATCATTCCCATTTCAATTTTTAATGCCCAACAGCTAATAGAGCAGGGTGTTTGTTTTGAGCAAGGTGAAAAATGAAAACCCAATCCAAGTTTACAAATTACTTGAATTGGGTGGTTCTGTAGGTTAAGAAAAGGACCTATATTTATTCAAATGTCAAGGTATGCCCTTGTCTTTGGAAATTCGCTACATGCACTTTGTTATGGTCAAAATAGCCTAAACTAAGTCTGAAGGTTTTTTCAGCACCTAAGCCATTGATGACTTTAACGACACAATCTGTCAAGGGAGCGTTTTCACTGGGCGCGTAGTACACCAAGCTTATGGAAAAGTTGCCATTTGGAATATCACTGGTCCAATAGATGTTTTCGGGGCCAAAGCCATCCACATCATCCCTGTCCAGGTAACCTCCCGATGCGGAACTCGGGTTATCATAATAGATGGTCTCCCCATTAGGATCGGTGACATGCAGGTCGATATCCGCTTCTGTATCCCAGCTTAGCCCAATTTGGATCACCCCATTGCTATCCGATAAGTCATCCAAGTCTTCTTCTTCCACTATTGCTATCTCGTCCAGGTCTTCTAACCAATCATCCAGATCTATCCATTCACTCTCAGAAATTTTATTTCGTATATCATTGATATGGTCCCTGATGTCATCTATAAAGCTGACATCATCAAATAGGGAAATGGAAATGTCATTTTCCCCTTGAAATTCGCTCTCTCCTAAATATTGTTCCTCATCGGTAAGTTCATAAATGTCTCCAAAAATCTCCTCATCAGTGATTTTGTTCAAATTGTCCGATAGTTTACACACAAAGTTTTTGTCAGATTTATTCAATACCTTACTGACATTGCAAGGGGCATTGATAAGCTTGGTTTTGGTGTCTTTGAGTACCTCCATAAGGTCTTTTACTTGACTGTCAAAAAAGTCGTCGAGGTCATCCACTGAAGTAGCCGTAACCCTTTGGACCATGCTGCTATTGCTTTTGGATTTCCTATTGTACAGGCCAATGACTGGCGCAGGAAAGGCCTTTGTTTTCGTTTTGGAAAGGTCAGGATTGATCCGATCAGATGGAGATAGTTCATTGTCAAAAATCACTTCTACAATCTCGTTGTCAATTTTTGCCTCATACAGCAATGTTCCCAGTCTATTTTCCCAGTCGTAATGATAAAATCTCAGGTAATAAGCGCTTTCATCGATGCTTTCTGAGTGGTAAAGGTAGGGGAGTCTTTCATGGGTGGCGGTATTGATGCCATACATAAATTCCGCTTCTTTGGATGAGTTGAGCAAGACTACCCATTCCGTGCCTGTTTCCATATCGGACAGGTACAGTTTTTCAGGAGAGCTAGGGTATTCCGAATCATTGCGACCAAAAGAAGTGACTTGAAATTGATCGTTTTTCAGGCTTACCTGAGGAGCTATTTCTTCGTGTCCAAAGGCCTCAGGTGTGTAATGGACGATGGATACATCGGCTTCAAACTCCTCTTCGTCATTGGTCATCTCCTCTATCAGGCTACAACTGAAAAAGAGAAGGCAAATTGTCAAATGGATAAGTAAATTTTTCATAATTCTTGATGCTTAAAAATAAACGGCTTATTAAATAACCTACTAAATGTTAAAGGATGGATATTTGATTGCTTAATGGATTTTGAACAGCATAAAAACTGGGCTGTATTCAAAGTGGACAAAAATTAGCCGTAAGAATCAAATACTTATGAAAACAAAAATAGTATCCTTAATTATGTTGTTCAATACATTTTTTAGTGTATTTATTGCTTATTTCACTTAGTTACAGGCCGGTTTTCAAATTGATAATGGTCATTGGTGATGATTCCGGTTCTCCTTTGTTTTCCCCTTTCTTGTTTTTAGGAAGTCCTTACGTTTCATCATTACTTGCCAAATCCATCCAGATTAACTCCCAGTCCGATGCCGTAGTAGCCTTTATTGGCATAGTTCCAGTCTTTGACATTATGGGTGAGGGGAATATCCCAGGCATAAGAAAAGTTGAGCTGAAATCCCCTGATATTTAGACCTACTCCCGGAGCAAGAAAAAAAGCCAGGCCGTCTTCTTCATGAACATATGGGCTATCCGACAGACTGGTGGAAGAAGCATTAAGGCTGACTTTGGATAGTCCGAAACCCAAGCCCCCAGCTATGCCCATGGCATTTTTTTTAGCTTTAAACCGCCTGTTCTTAAAGGTTTCCCAATTGAGGTTGTAGGAAATCGACGCGCCTAGTTTGAGGTCTGTAGTGGCTTTACTGCCTATAGTGTCGTTTAGCGCTGGTCGGATTGCAAAGGGTATGGTGATGGCACTCCATTTAAAAGCATGTCTTAGTAATCTCACATAACCATTCTCCAGAATTGGTAGATAGCTTTGATGGTTTAGGTTTGTATCTGAAGAGGACGTAAAATGGTAAGGGTTAAGGTATAATTTCCCTGGAGTATCATCAGTATGTTTTACCTCTCCAATTTTCCACTTTGAAGTAACTTTTACAGGAATGTCTTGAGGAATCGAAATCACTGTGTCTTTTTCTAAAACCCGTTGCACGGTTATTCCCGCCTTTTCCTCCGTAACCGTCCAGCCCTCTTTAAGGAGTACTTTCTTCTCTCCGGTTTTCATATATACGGTGTCTTGCTTGGGTATGCAAGGGCGTAATTGATAGAAAGATACTTCGTTTTCCTGTTGCGAAAATGAGGGCAGGCTAAACAAAATAAGCAGTAGCGTAATCGCGAAGTTTTTCATACAAAAAGGTTATCCATGTGAGAAAATAAACGTGTATATTTATTGGACTTTGTCATCCTTGATCAGCAAAGTAGTTTTTTTGAACCACACTTTAGAATGGAATGGGTCAAAGAAAACCTGTTTGGCAGCGGCTAAAAAAGATGCTCCAAACTGGGCGGCTGGAATTTTCCAAGTACCGATTCCCCCACAGGAGTAAATAGAGGAAGGAGGGTTTTTCAAGAAAATATAAAAATCCGAAGTGATCATCACGGGACTTCCATCCATCCCGATAATTTCAAACTTGCTGCCATCAGCGACTTGGTAGGCTTTTACTTCTTCTGTAATGCCATCTATGCAGGTAGATAAAGATAAGCTTGCTTCGGGAAGCTCTTCCAATGAAAGCCCTGAGGCTTCTATGGCATCAAAAAAAGCTTTATTGATATTGACCGAAAACGGGTAGAGCCCATCATCAAATCCTGGGTCGATCTGGGCCATAGCCATGGCTTTTCCAATTCTTACCGGGATGGTCGGAACATTGAAAGTACAATTATCCTGAAGCTTTGATTTTTGATCCGCAAAATATCCAGCGGTGGAAACTGCCTTGAAGCCATGAGTTGATAACCATGACTCAGTACATTCATCCTCTTTTGATCGGTAGATTTTCCCGTTTTCATAATCTAACAGGAAGGCATTAAGAGAAAGGAAATCTGTCCCTATTATACCTGCTTGTTTGATCTCTCCTAATCCTTGAATAGGGCTATAGTCCGCATGGAATAAAGTTACTTTTCCCCAAGAACCGTAAAAGTCAAAATTGTTGAAATAGGTTGAAGGACCTATAGGACTGGGATGTCCTTTGACAAAGGCACTGGTATCGATAGTAGATACTGTCGCGGCATAGTCGATCAAAAAATAGCCTTTGTGCCCATCTACGGAAATTCCAATATAAGGCATTTGACTTCTGACCAAAAGAGGCTTCACTTCACCACAAAATGATTGTGCGAAAATAGAGGGAATACTTGAAAGGTACAAAGCTAAAAACGGTATGGCCTTTTTCAAGAAATATTGCTTAAGCCGTATGGGGACAAGACCTTTTTTAGTGGCTTTGGACTGGTTTTTTTTAAAAGGAGTAGCAGTCATATTTATTAGGCTATTATTTGAATTATGTACGATATTACACCGAATATTTACATAAATAGATAATTTATACTCAAAGATACATCAAGCTTCATCTAGTTTCAACCCGCTTTATGCATTAGGAATCGTTATGAGAGCTGAAACTACAAGAAAATCAGGCTGTTTGGAGATTGAATCATAGCATCGCTATGGTGAACCTGTCTACCGCCAGGTAGAATCGAAAACAGCAGCGAAGCGACTGATTTTAAAGTAGTTTCAGGTCGTAATAGATAGGCTAATGCATAATGCGGGTTCAATACCCTAAAACAGGTAAATCTGATGGGTTGCCCAGTATTGGTTATGGCTCGAAATCCCGGTACTGGAAAGCGAATAAAAACAGGGGACCATATGAAAGTGATACAATGGAAGAGACTAGGATAGTTGCTATAAAACCTCCCCACAAAGGAGGTCTTTTTTATGTATTTCGGGAGTGTTAGCCCTTTTCCTGCCAGCTTAGCTGCAGGACCTTGTGTGTATTTAGTACACCGATGACTTACAACTAATAATAAAGCTTGCTGGTCCAGATTTGCAATCTGGACCTATCAATACAAGGCATTTGCAATGCCCCTTTATCAAATTAGCTTTGTTCCCTAATTCTGCTGAAAGTGGTAATCAGCATCCTGTATCTAGGTTCTTTGTTCTGAAGCGACAGTTTAAACTTGGGGGATCAGAGGGTTTTTGAACTTAAAAACGGCGTCAGCCCCGGTTGTCCCGCCAGCTGAGCTGCGGGACGATGAAAATTGAGTCTCCAGACTCAAATCTCCTGACTTCGCACCCTGGTCTAGGTGTAGATTGCATCTACACCTTAATATAGTCTATTACCAAATAACATCCCTCACGTCAATAGGCCATTTGCAATGGCCATAATACAAGTCCAGTAATCTTCTGCCAGTAATCCACTTCTGAGAGGTGAACATTTTCTCGAATATAAAGTAGCTGAATGACGTAGACATTAATCGATGTCACTCGCCGCGGCGAGAGGATCTCTTTTCCTAATCGTTACTGGAATTACAAATTCCCAGGATATAGGGTGAAGAGGCATGCTCCACCCAGTCCGGGAGTCCACGCAATTAACACATTAATTCATTTCCTTCATTTTCCTAGCTCCCTTTACCAATACCAAATCATCAGTCAAAATTTTGGTGAGATCTACAGTTGGGAGAATAAAGTTATTAAAAGGTGTTTTGGCCAAGCGCTCATGCAAAACGCCTCTTGTGGTACCTACTGCGATAGTGGCTAAATGACGGCATAGACCTACAGGGATTTTTAAAAATTCCTTTTTGCTTTTTTTACTGATAAGCGTTTGAAAGGCTTCAGGATGGATTTCAAATTCACACATGACCTTAAAGATCATAAAAGGCTTATCGTTGCAAATAAATCGTCCTTCAATTACCACAGAAATTCTATGATGCTCGTCATCGGCATGGATAGGAACACCAAGGTCGAGTCCTATTTCACCCCCATTGGAGAAATTATCCTGGAGTAGGGCAAATTGCTGGGTATCGATACCTACTAAGCGAAAGGAAAATTCTATATTCTTCGGCATAATTAATTAAGCTGCTGAAATAAGATCACACTCCTCAGATTTACTTTTTCGTTGTTGCTGATAAACAAAATTATCATCCATATTCAAATTACCCGAAACCTTAATTGCTGTATGATACCTGTAGGCCACATCTTTTCTTTTCATCACAATTTCATCCTCTTGAAGTACTGTAATCAAGGTAATTCCTAAAACATCTTCCAATTTAGAAAGCGTTTCCAAGGTGAAGTTTTCTTGTCCCTTTACAATTTTTCCCACTTGCTGAGGGCTTACCTCAAGTTTTCGGGCCAAATCAGCTTTTCTCCACCCTTTATCATCAAGAGCGTCCAATACCCTGAGAGCAATTTCAGATGATTTTTTTAACCATTTTTTATTGGCCCTTCTGTATTCTACCTTCTCTTTCCAATTGGACCTAGGCGCTTTTGCGGCCATATCCCTGATATCTTTTTCTAATTGGCTCATCTTATTCTATATCTAAGTATACAAACTGACCTTCGGCATTTTTATCTTTTAAGAACCTTTTCACCAGATCAAGTTTGTAGAGTTCAGTCTTGGTATGCGGTCTTTCCTGCATAGTAGCTGTCAACTTGATAGCACCACCGGTAATGATATAAGTACTGCCGTAACGTAGTGCATAGATTCTCAAATAACTTTTTCTATGTGACCCTTTTCCTTTTAGAGCCTGCAAGGAATAACTGCTTGTTTCCTTTTCTTGATTGTCAAGTGGTTTGAATATTTCGTCCAAATCACCACCTTCTTCACATAGATCAAAAAGCAATCCAATAAGCTCGTCTGCTTCGTCTATTGTTTCAAGGATTCTTTTGTTAACATTTACGTTTCCATAGAACTTTCTAAAATCACGGTCAAATTCATCAAAAAATTCCCTTAGGTATTGGGGATCGCTCCACTGATTTTGTAGGATAACCAATGCATCTCTTTCATCTGTATCATATTGAGCAGCGTATAATTTTTCATTTGCACATTCAAATATACGGAGAACCTTCATTTTATCAACCTACAAGTTTACTTTTTTGTTCAAATAAAAATGGAATTTAACAAATCAACCATTTCCCTATGAAAAAGTGTTTTACAAACATGTGTATCCATATGACTATCAAAACTAAAGAATGAGGAAATTAAATAAAATACCCCACCTAGGGTATTTTTACCAATCCCCAAGAACAAAAAGCCTCGGCCTTGACGAGGTCTTATCGATAAAGTGATTAGTTACAGGAATTATAAATTCCCAGGATAATAGGGTGGAGTGGCATACTCACTCAGACGGGTGGCATACTTCACCAAGTCAGGGCATAGACAAGTTACTGTCTCTTATCCAATCCTTTTCTATCACTGGGGTATGGGATATAAATTAGTCTAACCTAATGGACTATTAACCGACTGCATAATAATAATAATAGCCGTATGAAATGCTATAGCATTCGTGAAAACAATTGGAAAATATTCATTATGAACAATCCAGTGGTTCACAGCCTGTTCCGCAGACTTGCGGAATACGGTTCCCCCTAATGGCGGGACAGGTAGTGAGAGGTTTAGGGATGGAATTCCCCTTTACCTACTCGACTATAGCGCGTATTTCCTTTTTCAGAGTTCAATGGAGATTTTTACCTTTCCTCCCAATCCTTTTTCAACAATTTCATAAAGGGTTTTCAGTGTTAGATTACTTCCATTGTTCTCAACTCTTGAAATGTAAGTTCTCTTTTTATCTACTAATTCCGCTAATTGCTCCTGGGTTAGATTCTTGTCCTCCCTTGCCTTTTTTAATAGCAAACCAATTTTGAAAGATTCAAAATCCCTTTCCAATTCATCCCTACGTTCGGTTCCTTTCACTCCGTACACATCATCTTTGATTTCTTTCCAGCTCTTCGTATTCATTTCTTTTTCTTTTTTCCTTTTTGAACTTCCTTTTCAGCATAATATTCAACCATCAGTTGGGCAGCCTTTTCAATTTCTTTGGGAGGTGTTTTTTTGGTTTTCTTTTGAAAGCCATTGAGAAGTATCACAAGTTTTCCTTCATCGAAAAAACAAAACACCCTCCATATATTAGATGCCAACTGAACCCTAGCTTCATATAGCCCTTTCTTTGTTTTGATAGGTTTCAGGTAAGTCTCCGGAACTCTTTCCAATGTTTCAATCGCCTCAATGACCTTGAAAATCTTGTTTTGGACTTTTTCAGTTTGGGCTTTTAAAAAGTTTTCAAAATGGTTTTTTATAAGCTATGACTTCCCTTACTTTATCCATAATACAAATGTAACTTTAAAGTTACTATTTTCAAAATTAAAAAACTAATTGTGTTAGGTTTGGGGCTCTTTATATGCGCTATAACGCAAAGTATTTTACTCGAAATCTATGCAAAATAATAAATTGTTTTCTTAAGACTAATAAGATTGCGTTAAAACATCCTTGGACAGCCTGCCCCGATTATTTCGAGGAAGCCGGTCAAAAGAATGGTTGGCTTACAGAAGGAATTATAAATTCCCGGGATAGTAGGGTGGAGTGGCATACTCACTCAGACGGCTGGCATACTTCACCAAGTCAGGGCATAGACAAGTTACTGTCTCTTATCCAATCCTTTTCTATCACTGGGATATGGGATATAAATTGGTCTAACTTAATGGACTATCAACCGACTGCATAATAAGAGCCGTATGAAATGCCATAGCATTCGTGAAAACAATTGGAAAATATTCATTATGAACAATCCAGTGGTTCACAACCTGTCCCACAGACTTGCGGAATATGGTTCTCCCGCTATGACGGGACAGGTAGTGAGAGGTTTAGGGATGGAATTCCCCTTTACCTACTCGACTGCCTGCTGGCATTATTTATTAGCTAAGAACTCTTTAGCTGTTAAAACCGGTAGCTTTGATTTTTTAAAGTCTTTTTTATTTCTGGTTATAATGATGTCAACAGGATTTTCAATAGCTGAATAGTATTGCAATCCATCTTCAAAGTCAGGAAATTTTTCATCGCTGATGGCTAATTCAATTATCCTATCATCTAGATTTAAGATATCGACTAACACTTTGAATTTTCTTAATATTTCTCTTGCCTCTTTAGCGGATTTTAGTCGGGTTAGAATGTAGTTTGTATTGGCAAAGCTTAGAGATGAAATTTTTAATTTTATTTCTTTCTTATCAGCAAGTGAGAAGAGTTGAGCTGCTTCTGAATAAAACTCATCTCTTTTAGCTAATAAATCGATGATAATATTCGTGTCGATTAAAAGGCTTTTCATTTGTACTTATCCATTAAGTAGTCCGTATAATCCTTTTGATCGTTATCAGGTAAGTTAATTACACCAGATAAGCTTTCAACAAGAGGTGTAATTTCAATATCATTGCTTTTTGTTGTCAAGCTGTTTAGATAAGCTTCGATTAGTTTAGAAACACTAATATTATTAGAACGTGCATAAATTTTAGCACGCTCAATAATGTTTTGGTCGAGGCTCAAAGTCAATTTCTTATCCATAGCTGAGTTTTACGTGTAAAAATAATAATTAATTACGTGTATAACTAATGTGAGCACGGGTATTTTTCTTGCAGGCAACCTAAAGTATTTTAACCTTAATCTAGACAAGAAACAAACTGTTTTTAAGACTAATTAAGATTCAGTTGAACGAAAAAGAAATATTAAATCTAACCATCTCCCCATTCCTTTCAAATACCCCACCTAGGGTATTTTTCACCAAACCTCTATAAAAAAAGTCCTCCAGTCGAAGGGCTTCCATAATTTATTGAATAGGGTTTAAACAACTTCTATAATTTCTCAGCTTCCTTAATTTAAGAAATTTGAAAGTTTAAATCCACTAGAGGCAGATACTTTAAAAGAACTATTGGCCCATAAGAAAAGCTTACCCCATAATTACCCCATTTCCTGCACCACTCGTTCAACACTGCATTCATGCCTGCCGAATTTTGTTAGGTTTGGTCGTTCCGGACGCCCGAATACTTAGTTACTAGGATTGGTTTTTAAGTTAGAGCTAAATCAAAATCTTCAGAACTTAGTTTGACTTTTTTTGTCCCAATTACCTGAATAGATTTTTTTATTTGACTTCTGCGCCGATGAGATAGTGTGGTTGGGATTAAATCAGCAAGGTCTATTTTTAAAAGGCGGTTGATTACGATTAAATCATTCAATGTGAAAGGAGAAATTCCATTCATTAATTCAGACATATGGGTTTTGCTCTTATGTCCCAGTAGCGTCATTAAATCTTGTTGATTTAGTTCGTATTTTTTCAATTGTTTTTTAATCAATTCTTTTCTACTACGAATGAATTGACGCTCTTTTTCAGCTATTAATTCAGCCAAATCACCTTCTTTTAACTTAGCGTCATTAATTTCTGATGAAGACCAGTTTTTGTCTTCATAATTTTCGATTAGATCTCTTAATTGCTTACGTACAGGTTTGAGTCGAGAATTCTCTTTACAGAGAACTCTTAGTTTTCTGTCAGCAATCAGAGCTCTTTCATACTCCAATTCGTTTTTAAGCTTTCCAGCCTTCAAAACACTTTCTATATCAAACTGTGTTTTCATAATCTAGTCTATATACTCATTTGCTCTAAGCCATTTTTTAATGGTGTTTTTGTTGCCCTTAAAAATGGAATCATATTCTTGATGAGTTCCAGCCCAAACAACAGTTGCTTCACCCTCTTCATCAAATTCAATTAAGATTAAGGTACGGTGAACATTTATGTTGAAAAAAAAAGAAACCATCATTGTGTACACAATCTGCATCAATTCTGTCTTTCTTTAGCTCTTCTCCATTTGTCCATTTGCCTTCTTCAATTACATTAATCAATTTATCAATAGCCTTGACTAACTGGATGTTTCCTTTGTTTTTATTTTTGAGCTTCATGAGCTTTTTCTTACCAACTAGTCTCATATTTGTGTACGCAAAGATAATTAAAAAGTTTGGATAATAACCGAACTATTGTTAAGTGAATACTGAGGTGTTTATATAATTAACTAAACTAACTTTATTTTCTAAATAGGAGGAATGTAATTAGGTTTATTAACTTTTATTTCGTCCACCAAAATAGGCTTGCACTCATACTTTTATATCCTATTTCAAACCTTTTCGGATTTTCAACTTTCCGATCGTTTTCCAAAAATATTCAATCCTCTAAAAACTAAAAATACCCCACTTAGAGTATTTCTCACCAAAACCCCACAAAAAAAAACTCCAACCGAAGGACTTCCATAATTTATTGAATAGGGTTTAAACAACTTGTCACAATTTCTCAGCTTCTCTAATTTAAGAAATTTGAAAGTTTAAATCCACTAGAGGCTACTTGCTTTAAAATACTATTGGCCATTAACAAAAGCCTTGCTCATATTCAGCTCATTTACATTACCAATTCGTTTAACGTTTTGCAGCTTGACGAAGGCGGGGCTTTCGGAGCACCAACCTGTCAAGTTACAACTAATGTTTATTCGGTGCGGAAAAGTTTCTGCCACCACGAACGCCCTGCTTTTGGTAAGGTGTTATAGGCAGGCCTTTTTCCCGTTTCCATTTTTAAATTGTCTTTCGACTCAATAATTTTTGTATCGTTGTCCATTGTCTGCCAACTGTAAACACAAACATTTTTACTTTCACATTCATGGCAAGTCCTTAACCAATTGTTTCTTGTGGTCAAGGCAATGTTTGCGTTTTGAATTACCTTTTCAATCGCATTTCTTTTGTCAACTATTTTTTCAAGCACAACAATATTTTTCAAGTCTAAAATCTCTATTAATTTGTCTTGCTTAATATATTCTACAAACAATTTAGGTAAAAATTCAGTTGATAGGTACAGTTCTATATCTGACTTGTCAATTCGGGAATGTCCACAGTGTCTACAACGCCACCCGCTTATTTCATTTGAACCATTTCGATAAAATTTTTCGTCAAGGGAGGCCGTCGATATTTTTCCTTTTGCTAAATTCCAAGAAAGGGTTTTGGTCGTGTCAAACAGTTTGTTTTTCCATACACCAATTGTGTCCGAGCCACCAACAACCAAGTCATTAATTGAACCCATTCCGCCATAAGCACCGAGATGATTGTCAACTCTTTTTTGAGTTGTCCATAAATGAATGTCCTTTTGAATCCAATTTGCCCAATGGTCGTTACCTGACTCTTTTAGAAGTCGGTATAAAATGTCTAATGATATTTTGTAGTAGTCTGTCACTTATGCTTGCTTATAACCCAGCTTTCTTGTAATGGTGGCTGTTTTTTATTTTGTCAATATGATACTCTATACCAATTTTCGTCAAGTTTTTTGTTAAGCTGCAGTCCTTTTTGATAAGACATATGCTCTTCTAATTCTTTTATTTTTTCTGTGTCATTTGTGTATACAAAAGCTGAATAATGATCCAAAAAACCTCTGTTGATATAAAATTCAACTGTCACTTTGCTACTTTCTGTTTTGTAAATTGTAATTTCATTTCCACCATTAGAAATCGGAGGGAAATTCCAATTACTTAATTTTGCTATTCCATTATTATATTTTCCATTAGGTTGGATCTTATCCTCTTTTATTAATTCAATTATTACTTCTCTGTCGTTTTTCCTTAAATTCCAGTCTAACTTTTCTATCAACGATTCACCAAAAATCAAGGTAAAGCTTCCAATTAAAAATGTTAATCCAATGGTAATTTTAGGGGTTCTTGTTATCTGATCTGATTTTTTAACTATTACAACAAGAAGCCAAATTGTCAATCCAAACCCAAAGACTACATAAGGAACAATAATTAAGATTGCTATCATTCCAAAGGTGTAGTAATAGAATATTGGAGCTTGGATAATTGCCATAAATAGCAAAAAAATTGAAAGGATACTGTAAATATTGCTTTTGCTCATTAAATGTATGCTACTTATAATAAGTATGGTTTTAGCTACTTTTATTTTTATTGAAACATAAATCTAACCATCTTCCCATTCCCAACAAATATCCAACCTATGGGATTTTTACCCCTCCCCTAAAACAAAAAAGCCTCGGCTTAGACGAAGTCTTCTAAGATATGGTTTATATGTCTGGAATTACAAATTCCCAGGATAGTAGGGTGGAGTGACATGCTTCACCCAGTCGGGGATAGGAACCACAACATTATCCTTAAAACAATACCTCCTAATTCTGAAAAAATACCCCACTTAGGGTATTTACTGGTAAAGAATAATTTGTTTTATTTATTTTTCACTTATTGAACTACTTTTTAATTGTTTAAACTTTTGAATTACAAATAACTATGGCCACAATAGACCTGCACGAAAAACCTTTTGATGATAAGACCATTGCCAAACTTGAAATGTTCGAAGCATACGCTGCCGCCTGGATTCCTACATTTGTCATGCGGGGAGATCCTGAAATATGCATTTTTGACTTCTTTGCAGGTACAGGATATGATAAAGACAAAGTGCCAGGGAGCCCTATTCGGATTTTGGAAAGGCTTAAAGAACAAATTGGGAATCTTTTTCAAAAGGGCGTTAAAGTGAAGGTGTTTTTAAATGAGTACCAACCAGGTAAAACACAGCAGGATAAATTCAATCAACTTAAATCGGCCTGTGAAAACTTCCTGAAGGAAAATAGCAGGCTGGCTCGGAGGATAGAAATTAGTTATTATAATGAGGATTTTGAACATTTGTTTCCCAAACTTTATCCACTGATAGAAAAGTATCCTTCACTTGTTTATCTTGACCAAAATGGGATAAAGTTCCTTTCTGAAAGGTATTTCAATGCCTTGGAAAAGACCCGCCAAACTGATTTTCTCTATTTTTTATCATCTTCGTATATCTGGCGTTTTGGAAAAGAAAAAGAGTTTAAGATGCACCTGGATATTGATATGGAAAAAGTCAAACAAAAGAAATATAGCTCAATCCATAGGTCAATTACCGAACAGATTAGAAGCAGATTACCCGCAGATTCTGAATTGATGTTATATCCATTTTCTATTAAGAAAGGAGCCAATATACATGGGATAATATTCGGAGCTTCGCACCCAAGGGCAGTGGACAAGTTTTTGAACATTGCATGGCAGCGTAATAGCATCAATGGCGAAGCGGATTTTGATTTAGATGATGATATGACCAAAGGTCAGTATCACCTTTTTGAAGCCAAAAAGCCTACAAAATTGGAGGCCTTTCAGGAAAAGTTAAGAGCTCATATTCTTGAAGGGGTAATCAGTAATAATTTCGAGGCATATGATTTTACCATAAAAGAAGGACATATTGCAAAGCATGCTGCTGATGAAATCAAGAGGATGAAAAAAGCAAACCTCATTGAATACGATAGAAGTTCACCTTTGATTACCTATGAAAATGTATATCGAAATAAAAACTTTTTGATATTCAGAATAGTAGAAAAGAAAAAATGAGACAATAAGCGCATTAAGTTATTATAATTATTACGACTCATTACCTTTGTCAGTACCTATTTAAATAAATTAACCTATGGCACAATCAAGCATCGAATGGACCGAAATGACCTGGAATCCTACCACAGGTTGCGATAAAGTATCGCAGGGATGTAAGTTTTGTTATGCCGAGGTAATGGCCAAGAGATTAAAGGCCATGGGCATAGAGAAATACAAGGACGGATTCAAAATACGGACACATGAAGATGCCCTGAATACACCCTATACTTGGAAAAAATCCAAGGTGGTCTTTGTGAACTCCATGAGTGACCTTTTTCATAAGGATGTTCCCTTAAGCTTTATCAAAAAAGTCTTTAAGGTGATGAATGATAATCCACAGCATGTTTTTCAGGTGCTCACCAAAAGAGCAGATTTATTACTTCAATATAGCAAAGAGCTTAAGTGGACACATAATATTTGGATGGGGGTATCAGTGGAAAATGAGCGCGTGACAGACCGCATTGATCTGCTAAGGCAGAGTGATGCCAAGGTGAAATTCCTGTCTTGTGAGCCTTTAATAGGGCCTTTACTAAATTTAAACCTAGAGGGAATAGATTGGGTAATAGTAGGAGGGGAGAGTGGCCATAAACCCAGGCCTATGGATGCTGATTGGGTGCTGGATATTCAAGAACAATGTGCCCGCAAGGAGGTGGCATTTTTCTTTAAACAATGGGGCGGTAAAAACAAAAAGAAAAACGGGCGTATGCTCAATGGCCAAACTTACGATGAAATGCCTGAAATAGAGCTACAGAAAAGTGTTTGAACCTTTAGCTCACGGTCCTTCACTATACTGTAGCCAGCCTATTCAAATTTCTCTTCTACATTCAAGAGAATTTCACAATCACAATAGCCTCTCTGTTCCTGAAACCATTTTATTACTCGATCCTCAAGATGCTTTCCTTTGGAGTTCAGGAAATTAGATGTCAAGTTATAATCATGTTTACAACCGGAGCTAGCAAGTTCAGTATCTAAGTAGTCAAAAAGTTCGATTAAGAGCTCTTGTTCCATAGGTAGGTTACTGAAGAATGATTCCTTTTCTTTTCGAGCTAGTTCCTTCTGAATTTGTTTTCTATGTTCCTTTTCCTGTTTGTATGGCATTAGTTTAAAATTTGATTAATAGATTTTTCATCCACTCGAAGTGCTTGAAGAATAACCTTTGCAATTTCCTTGTTTTCAGTTCGTACTTTTTCGAAGTAGTTCATTAATCTGCTTGCCCAAAGACGTTCGTTGACAGTCATGCCAGACAGGCCTTCCACACTGTTTGCTCTTTTCTGAATTTCAAATTTGTCCATTGTATATTGTTTCTATTTTCACCTCGGCTTTGACAAGGTCTTCTAAGATGTAGTTGTTTTTACTGGAATTACAAATCCCGAGGATAGTAGGGTGGAGTGAAAGACTACACCCAGTCGGGGAGGAGTAAGAGGTCTAGGGATGAGATTCTCCTTTATTCGTTTGTAATGCTTTTTTCTCTTCAAAGGCATCCATCACTAACTTTTCCAATACTTTAAACTTCACACTTAAAATGGTTGAGGTAATGGATAAAGGGGTTTTGTATGTTCTTATGTTAGATTTCAATAGCCACCTTTTAAATCCATTTTCAGCCTTGTTTATATACTTCTGTGGTTGGAAAGTGTAGATCAACAGCCAACTTGTTTTTTTAAAAGAATGCGTCTGAATTTCTTTGATATCTTCCCACTCAATCAGTCCAATACTTGATAAGTTGGAATGGTCAATTATTCCGAGTTCATTGATTTCTATACCCGAATTTTTTGAAAGTAACTTCCACGGAACTGTCACGGCAATAGTTCCAAAGAAAAGAATTGACAGAACCCCGATTGTTTTATTCAGGGTTTCACTACTATACAATAACGAGGTTAGTCCTTTTTCATCAAGCAAAGTCATAACTCCTATGGCAACGAAGCCAAGTGAACCGACAAAAACTAGAACAATTTTCAACTTGCTATAAGGTATTTTAACTTCCTGAGTCATGCTATGTGATTTAAGTTCTGCCATTCGTTATAAGTTGGACCTCCATGGATTAAGTTATTGGTTACTGGAATTATAAATTCCCAGGATAGTAGGGTGGAGTGGCATACTCCACCAAGTCGGGGTGATTGGCATTCTTCAACCGTCAGGGTTATTATTATTGGTCTTTCATTTTTAAAAAGTATCCTCTAAATGAATAGTCTGGATCTTTTAGTTTCCATTTTTGATGACAAGAATTACACTGATAAATATATTCACCGTCATCTTTGTCTCTAACCCCGTCTGGTTTGAACTGGACATGCTTTATTTTTTGATTCCCTAATTTCTTGGTTAACTCCAGGTCAAACCTTATCCAACTTTCTTCTGTAGGGAAAGAGTCTATTTCATTTTTGAAACAATTCTCACACATTTTAAATAATTTCTGATTCCAACAAGCTTAAAGTGAATTGTGAACCTTCATCTTGTAAATGTCCTTTTACTTTAAGTGATTTTAATTGTGCTAATCGTTTTTCGTCACTCTTGTTTTTGAAAGTGATAGTCATATTTCGTTTACTGCCTTTAAAGTCCACAATGGTCGATAAGTAATAATGTCCACCGTCAACTCCTGTCGATTTAATTTTATAATCTCTTATTTCAAATTCTACTGTCATTTTGTTGATTCTGTGTGGTCTTATTAAATTCTGACTAACGTAATAAAAATAGGTTAAACATGGACTGTTTCCAGTCCCAAATCCTCATTTGTCAGACCGAATTTATCGATTTGCTTCCTAATCCTTTTAACTAAACCCAGTTTTCTTTTCTGGTCCAGGAAGAGATAACCTTCCGGATTGATATAGGGTACTCCCTTCACCACCATGTTCCAGATGATGACGGCCAGCTTTCTGGCCGTGGCACTGATGGCCGAAACCCTTCCTTTTCTAAAACTTATTCTATGAAAGAAGTCTCTTAGTGGTGTAGAATCCTTCAGGTTTCCAATGGCATTGGCCGCATTCCGTAATGCGATTTTCAGTCTGTTACTTCCTTTTGGAACTTTACTTGAGAGCACCTTCCCTCCGCTCACCTTGTTGTTCGGTGCCAGTCGCAGCCAGGAAGCGAAGTGCTTGGCCGTTTTAAACTTTCTGATGCCCTCTATGCCTACTTCGCTCATCAAGGCCAGTACCGTCGAAAAACTCATTCCTTCGATGGCCAACAGGTCAGTTCCTTCAAAGATCCGGTAAGCCTTCAGGTTGAGGTCGATGTCCTTGGGGGTGTTTTTGTTGACCCTTTTGTAGGGCTTTGCCTCTATATAGTGCTGCCGCTTATTGTCATCCGAATTGATGATATCATGTATATTCCGATTCATGTTGACCACCTGTTCCAGTGATGCTGACCACTTTTTTCCGATGATGTTGACCACCCCCCTTCTGGGTATCAACTTTTGTCGAAGGGTAAAATTCCGGTGATATTGACCACTGTCAATCCGGCCATGTTGACCACCACTTTAAGTGGTCAGAATGGCCAGAATGACATTATTGACCACCTTTAATTTTTCAGTTATCGTTTCCTTTACGGTTGATTTAAAACCAACCGTAAAGCATGGCAGGAAAAACGATAACCATGAGTAATCTCAAACAGATAATTCGCCACCGTGACAACGGAATGGCACTGCAGACCATCTCCAAAACCTTGGGAATTGCCCGGAACACGGTCAAGAAGTACCTTCAGCTGATTGATTCCAAAGGTTTTTCTTACGGAGAGCTTTTGTCCATGAATGACGAAGAGCTTGATGCCCTACTTTCTGATCCGGACCATGTTTCAGGGGAGCGGTACCAGGAGCTTATATCTTTTTTTCCCTATATGGAACCGGAGCTTAAACGGACCGGTGTGAACCGTTGGGTCCTGTGGGGAGAATACAGACAAAAACATCCTGACGGATACAGTTACTCACAGTTCTGTGAAAGCTTCAGGCAGTGGCGTACCGGTCTATCTGCCAGTATGAGAATTGAACATGTTCCGGGAGATAAATTCTATATAGACTTTACGGGTGATAGGCTGTCCATAGTAGATCCTGTAACAGGTGAACTCACTGATCTGGAAGTGTATGTTGCCACACTCGGAGCCAGTCAATACAGCTATGTAGAAGCCATTCCCTCCCAAAGAAAAGAAGACTTCATAGCAGCCACTGAAAATGCTTTACATTACCTGGGCGGTGTTCCCAGGGCCCTGGTGCCCGACAACCTCAAAAGCGCGGTCACCAAAGCCGACAAGTATGAACCGGCCATCAACCCCGATTTCCTGGACTTTGCCAACCATTACGGCTGTGTGGTCTTTCCGGCAAGGAGCAGGAAGCCGCAGGACAAGGCCTTGGTGGAAAAGACCGTCAGCATTGTCTACAGCAGGATATACGCCCCGCTCAGAAACAAAGTTTACCATGACATCAATACACTGAATGCGGATATACGGCACTACCTCAATATCCATAACAATACCCCTTTCCAGAAAAGACCGGAAACAAGGAAGGAGCTTTTCGACAGGGAAGAAAAGGGAACCCTGGCCCCCCTGCCTGCCGAAAGATATGAACTCAAACAGTTCAAGTATGCCACCGTCACTAAAACCTCCCACATATCCCTGAACCCTGAAAACCATTATTATTCTATTCCCTACAGGTATATCGGCAAAAAAGTCAAGGTTGTGTACTCAGCCAGTTACGTTTCTGTTTTCTACGATGGGGAAAGGATCGCTTTTCATAAAAGAAGCCTTAAGGAGCGCGGATACACTACGGTCCAGGACCATATGCCTTCAGCCCACAGGTTTGTAAGTGACTGGAACCCTGAATTCTTCCTGAACTGGGCAAAAGGGATACATCCTGAAGTCCGGCATTATTTACAGGTTATCCTCGACAGTTACCCGTATCCGGAACAGGCCTATAAAAGCTGTCTGGGGATTTTGGGATATGATAAAAAGGCAGGCAGGGAAAGGCTCATAAACGCAGTAATACGTGCCAAACACTACAACACTTATAATTATTCGGTCATCACCAGAATACTCAACAGCGGGATGGATTCAATCCCTTTAGATACTGAAAACAAGTCCGATAAATCAGTTGACCACGAAAACATAAGGGGAGCGGAAAGCTTCAGGTAATTATCAAACATATAACCGATCACACAATTATGACACAGAGCATCGCATTGAACCAGATGTCCAAAATGAAGTTTCACGGAATGATGGAAGCATACAAAACCATTCTGGACAGCAACAAACATCATGATCTCAATCCCGAAGAGCTTATAAACCATCTCTTGCAGGCAGAATGGGAAGAAAGAGAGAACAGGAAAATCAACAGACTGTACAAAACGGCAAAGTTCAGGTACAGTGCCACTGTTGAAGAGCTTGAGTTCTCTCCAAACCGGGGGCTGGATAAAATGCAGGTCCTCAGACTTGCTGATATGTCCTTTATTAAACGAAAAGAAAACATACTGATCACAGGAGCAACAGGGGCCGGCAAAAGCTACATTGCTTCGGCCCTGGGAAACCAAGCCTGTATGCAAGGGGTCAGAACCCAATATTATAATACCACCAAGCTGTTCCCGAAACTCAAAATGCTGAAAGCTGACGGCTCATATATCAAAGAGATAGCGAGAATAGAAAAACAGGATTTATTGATCCTGGATGACTTCGGCATTCAGCAACTGGATGAAATGGCAAGAATGGCCCTGCTTGAAATCATAGAAGACCGCCATGGAAGGGCTTCAACAATAGTGGTATCACAACTTCCGGTTACAAAATGGTTCGAAACCATAGGTGACAGTACCATAGCCGACGCTGTTCTCGACAGACTGGTGCACACCGCACACAGAATCGAGCTAAAAGGAGAATCAATGAGAAAAAAACAATAACTTTAACAGCCTCCAAACGGTAACTGAAAACCCTAATTGAAAGGGTGGTCAGGATGACCGGATTGGTGGTCAAGATCATCGGAATATACAATATCATCCAGCATCTTCTCGATCTCTTTATCGCATCGGGCGATTTTTTCCTGGGTCTGATCATAAGTCTCCAGCTCCTGTTTCAGTGCAAACAGGTAATCTTTTCTTCCATTGCTCTGCAAGGCCTTGGCTATATCTTCTTCGCTTTTCCGGCAGTTTCCATGACGCAGGGAAGCAAGTTTCTGCGGGTTGGTTTCCCCTTCGCAGATGGCCCGGATGATCAGCAGTCCGGTAAGTCCGCAGATATCCCTGACTACTACATCCAACCGAAAGTTGAGCAGCCGGAGGTATTTCTGCATTTTCTTTGATGCTGAGGCGGCAGAGTGAAGAAGGTTTGCCCGATGGCGACAATAGGTCCGAAGCTCTTCGGTTTTGCCTTCGGGAAGGAAACTTCCGGTCAACAGGCCAAGGGTATGGAGTTTCTGGATCCATTGACAGTCCTTCACGTCGGTTTTCTTGCCCTTGATGTTTTTGGTGAACTTTCCGTTGCACAGGATCACTTCAAAACCTTTGGCAGTCAACATCGCATACAGATTTTGCCAATAGCTGCCCGTGCTTTCCATGGCAATGGTTTTCGTTCCCTTTTCCCCCAACCATTCTGCCATGGCAAATAAATCCTGATTGAACACCCCGTACTCCCGAACGTCCTGTTCGGACTGGCCCACTGCAACCCAGTGGGAGCGACTGCCGACGTCAATACCCGCAGCCTGAGGGTTGACGACTTCCATGGAGATGATTTCTTGTTCCATAAGACCTGAAGGGTTTAGTACTCTCTGAGGATGTGCTTTTGGCAAGAAAATATTCTGAACGGGGTTGCCGAAGCCTCGGCACCGCCACTGAGGTCATCGCAAGCATCCCAACCAGAATGACGCCCGTGCTTCCCGAGGGACGGGAGCGACAGTTCTAAAATCGGCCTTGCAGAGAGTGATTGAATTTAGCAAAAAAAGCTGATTATCCATCTCGCCCGTTAGCATACGAAGTCAACTTTTTAAAGTAGGGGGAATGCCCTATAACGGTTGGAGCAGGTAGCGTGACGATTCTTGAGAAGGTCCTTTCCGTGCTTAATTATCTTATTTGTTAGCATAAATGCTTCCTCCTCAAACTAAGCAGCCATGCTGCTTTCATTTTGTTATGTGCCTAATTTACTTTTTTATTAAACTATCAATTCGATATTCCTTAATCTCAAATACCTGTTCTGATGAGTCAATTAATACGGATAAGCTTATTTCGGCTTCATTCCCGTACATGGTAAAGGCCATGTGGGCTGGTAATTCTTTAATTTGGCTAAGTTCAATTTCATTGTAGCCAAAACCTACGTAGGAGCCAATAGCTCTCTTAATCTCGGGATTCGCTCGTAATTGTTCCACGGTTTGTGAAATTATCTCAGGTTTGGAGATTGCCAATCGAGCCACTAAGTCAAATCCAATTGCTACAATCAGTAAAGGGAAGTGACATACTCCACCCAGTCGGGGCATACTCTAGCCAGTCGGGGTGTGAATAATTATTTGTAATTAGAGGTTTTATCAATAAACAGTTTTGTTTTTTCTTCGCAAATTGAAAAATAAATTGTCCAGTTCAAATTGTTTTGAGTTACTTCACCTGGGTCATGTGTTAGTTCAATAATAAGGTATCCAAGTTTAATTTTTCTGTCATGTGTTATTCTTTTATTTGTCGAGAAGAATACCGTTGTTTTTGATTTTCCAAAAAAGGATTTAATGGTGTTTCTATTAAGTTCTTTTGAATTATTATTTTCTAGTTTAGTATAACATTTAACTTTGGTAGAATTCTTAAATGGTAAATAAACAGAATTAAATGTGTTAACATTAAAATAACTATCTACAATATGAACGGTCCTATCAATTCTTGGCAATTTGGAAATAGATAGGAAAAAAGAACTTATTTCATCGTTTGATTTGAAATTAGAATAATCTAAACTTAATAATGTTCTAGAACTTAAACCCAGTATAGTCCAATTTATATTTGGTTTTTTTATATCATCATAAATAGATAATCCATTAGGTATGCTTTCTATGATTCTAATTCTTTTCGATTTGATAAGACAAAAGCAAAAGTCTTTTAAATCATAATCATAAGCATTAATTAACTCATCTTCCTCATTTGATTTTGTATTCGAAGTAGTAAAACTAATTATTCTTTTTTCTTGATAATAATTGGTTATGAAAGATTGAAAAATGTTTTCATATCCTATTCCTTTATCCTTAAAATAATTCTCTAATACTTTTAAATAATTTGATGAAATTTTAAATTTATTCTTATTATGATGAATAGTTCCTAAAAGGAAATTTTCCTTTTCATTTTTGCTACCTGGCTTTAAGAGCTTAAAATATTCAAAAAGTAGCTCTTTATCTATAACTATATTCATTAAAACATTAATTCTTTAGTTAAAAGATAGGAATTATCATAAAAGCCACTTGGAAACTGTTTATTCATAATCCCATTATTGTCAAAATCATGGTTGGATATTTCAAATGAATCCTCATTTCTTGAAAAGTAAAAAACCTTTACTTCTTTATTTGTAACACTATATGATTTATTTTTTACAACTACCTGTAGTTTTCTTACTAAATGTTCACTATGAGTCTCAATAATATAGTTGTTTTTTTCCCCAAGTTTTAATAAGGTTTCTATGAATTTGGCTTGTAGTTTTGGATGCAAATGGACTTCTGGTTGTTCAATAATGAATGTCTTTCCTCCTTCATTTTCTGCAATAAATGCCTCAAATATCATGGGAATTTGAAGAGAAACTCCATAGCCCACATCATATATATTACTTACTAAATTCTTAATTTTAACTCTTAGCTCTGAAACTGGAAGGTTCTTCGAACTAAAAACCTTGATCCCATCTGCAATACCATATTCCTTTAGAATTTTATCGAATTTGTTAATTTTTTCTTTTGAAATTTGATTGGTCGTTATAAGATTAGTGAACTTATCTAGATCAGCTTTTTCGTATTCACTTTGAGAATCTTTATTTAGATAAATACGTTTAGGTGTAGATGAAAGTGGATTTAAATATTGAATATTATCAAGATAGTATTCAATTAAATTTTGATTTATTAAAAATAATCCAACTTCATAAAATAATTCCTCATCTTCAAATTTCTCGCATTCCCTTCTAAATGACTGAGGATCAATAAAAGTTAAAAATCCCCGTTTGCTATATTCTACATTAGAAAATATAAATTTCTCATTTCTTGAAGAATTAGAATAAATTAAGTTACAAGTCTTAATTCTAGTGAGAAGATCAAATTCTTCATCACCTTTCTCTTTTTCATTTAAATATTCAATTTCAAGTTTTCCGAGATGTTTATTTTCAAAAATAGATTTAATTGAAGTGTGGTCTTCTAATTTATTGTTTATAATAAATTTTGAAATTGTTTCATGTTTAAATGCTTTTCCTACATATCCTTTGATTTTTTTAGATTTTTCTGGGTTTCTTTTTTGGAATTCTTCTAGGAAAAAATAGTTGAAAAAACCTGGTAATTCATCTTTGAATGAAAAGGAAAAAGAGAGACTTTTCCTATCATCTTGGTTTTTAATTGTTTCTTTAAAATTGCCTAAATCTGCGTATTTCCCATTTAAGATTAAATTGCTAATATCTGGATATTCAACAGTTTGTTTAAGTGCTAGTAGCGATTTTAATAGAGAACTTTTTCCACCACTATTTTCACCAATTAAAATGTTGACACGAGAAAAATCAAATGATTGGTTACAATAACTTCTAAAGTTATCTAAGGAATATTTAAACATTATATATTAATTAAATTTTATTATGTGTATCCGTTTTACTGCACGTATGGGTAAGTGCCCGCAATAACGAGCCTTTCAAAGAGTCCTTTGCCAAAATATCTTCGGTTCAATCTGTAAACAAACTCATTTAAATAGTTCTGTAAATATTTATAAGTTATCATGTGATATACCCCCAACAGGGTTCTTTTAAGATTACTGATTGCTTTGTGTACCCATTTTAAGGTGTCGTTTACGGACTCCTTTCCCGATGGAACGGCCAAATGGGTGGCCACCACTTCCTCTATTTTCGAGTAGGCCGTGTTCTTGTCTGTAAACAGTACCACATCCCCTACGGTATTGGCCCGGATAAAGGCATTGACACTCTCGCAGTCCACTTTGTCCATGACCCTCATTTTGAAATAGCCACAGCGCTTTGTTTTCTGCCCGGAATCCAGGTCTTCCAAGGGTACCGATTCGGCCGCCACCGCTACTGCGGTCTGTTTCTGGCTGCCTTTTCCACGTTTAAGCTGACCCAAGATCTGGTTCTCCTGTACGGTTTCCATATAACACTCGTCATATTCAATCATGTCACTGAGGATATAAAGCTCATCTCGTTGTCCCATGGCTGACCGTATCCTGTGCATCAGACGGAAAGTGGTCTCATATCGGCTAAGCCCCAGTTGCCGCTGGAGCTCAAGGCAGGAAAACCCTTTCTTGGTCGCCGACATAAACAGCATGGCCAATAGCCAGATACGGAGCGGAAGCTTGCTGTTTTCCATTACCGTCCCTGATTTAAGAGAAGAACGTCTCCGACAACTGCTGCATTCGAAAAACCTGCCGTTGGCAAACCAATAGTGTCGGGTTATCTTCTCACAGTTTTTGCACCGTATACCGCTTTTCTCACGGTATTTCTTGATGTATTGTTCACAACTTTCCTCATCTGGGAAATGGCCCGTAAATTCTATAAGGTTCATAGCTTTTCTTGTTTTTATGCAAGAAAACAACTATCCTGATACCTTGAAATTTAATGACACGTATTGTCATATTTTATTACGTGCACTCTTACGGATACACATAAATTTTATTCCGAATTTATTTAAATCCTATATTTTAAAAATAAAATCTTTTTCTGAATTGTTTTAACTCTATAATACCAATTCAGAAAAACGCTCAAAGTTAAGTATAGATCATAAAAATAAAATACACTAAGTGGGGTATTTTTTTATGTATTCAACGCGAATGTGAGTTAGATAAGTAAATTTAGCCATCAATAAGTTTAGTAATTGTTATTGAAATTAATCAAAATCAATTTCTGAAAAGAACTTCTTCAATGTCATTCCATCATATTTTTCAATGACTCTTAGAAGCGTTGAAATTCGAAGGTCAACATTGCCAGCTTCATATTTACCATATTGACTGCGATTGATTCCTTTGTCAAATGCAAAATTCTCATAGTTAGTGTAATTCTCTTTTTGACGTAGTTCAGTCATTTTGTTTCCAATTGCTTTTAAAAGCTTTTGCTCTCTATCGGTTAGTTCAGTTTTCTTTGCCATTAAGGCAATTACTTGAGCTTTAGTAAAATATAATACTCCTATTTAGGAGTATTTAAATAAAAGGATTATATTTGGAGTAAATAAAAAAGTTTAGACAGCATTTACACTAAATAAGTGCGTCTCTATCTAAGGAAACTGGTAATTTCAAATTGGAGAAAGAGACAAATAGGTGTAAATTGCTCACGCCATTGGCGTGAGCTTTATACTTCTGTATTCTCCAAGGTATACCAGTACCTCTTAGATATGAAGTTTAAGGCCACGCCATCTTTTTTGGCTAATGCCTTATTTTTCGGAGACGTTCCATATTAATCTCATATCTATGGAACAGATAACAAAACATTTTTCAGCGTTTGACCTTTGGATGGAAAGACCGACCGGTAAGGAACAGAAATCATCAGTTTTTGTCCTTCAGCAGTCCGGTATTACCATCTTCGACCTGGTCTTCCGCCGCAAACCGAAGAATCCTATCTAAGTCGCAAGATGATAGTAGATAGTCTCAAGACTCGATTTTTGTCTTGATACTAATACTTATCCCATATATCGATACCGTAAATAAATAAACCACTATCAAACCTATTGTTAAATGAGTAGTGAGTAAGGAGTCTTGAGTCATGAGCTTTGTTAGCGATTGCGATAAAGTTCTGTTTATTGGTAAAACAATAATCTTTTGAGGCTATTACCAATTGTACTGCTAACAGAAAACGGTATCAAATTTTTACATAACGGAGTACATAGGCAAAACGAGCTCAATACTCAATACTATATACTCCATACTACAATTTCGTTGGTTGCATTCGCCTGGGGGACGCCCCTCGCGTCTGGTAGGGCAGCCTGGCCTGGTGCTTTATTAGCACTGGGATTTAATCAATTTCTTAATGAATGTAGAAAGAAGGAAGCTAAAGGTCGAAAGACAAAAGCCGAAAGCTTTGGAGTACGTATTGGACGGGGAGATTTATATACTCTAAGACGGTAATTTACCCCCACCTAACCTCCCCCTTTAGGGTGAGGAACCGATCTCCTTAACGAGATCGATAAGTCCCCCTTCAGGGGGATTTAGGGGGTAAATACGAGATTGCCACAGTCTCCGCTTGCGCGGATCCTTCGCAATGACGGGTTTGAGGGCGTCCTCGCCTCCGAAATCCAGTCTTGTATCTAGCGTCTAGTATCTAGCTTCTGACAAGACTTCGAGTCTTGTCCCAACCCTTTCTACACAACCGCATTTTAAGCATGAAAAAAACAACGTTCACGTGCTTCCTGGCATACCTATGCCTTTTTGGAAGCAAAACATATAGTCAGGTTGCTTCACCTCCCGCCACCAAGGGGTCGGAAACTGCTCCGGCTCCGGTGGTGGTGTATGGGGAGATTAAGGCCATCAGGGCTGTCGAGACCATTGAAATCTCCCTCTGGGAAAAGCCAGTGGACATACAAATGGATGCACCTAATCTCCTTTTTAGCCCAATCCTACCAGAAAGAGGCACCTTGAAAAACGGAGCCTATGGCAAACAGACTTTTCATTATCACCAGAAAATTGCGGGCCCTTCCTACCTGAGCATCACTGCCAATGGCAGAACCTGGCTGGACGAATACTTGGTCAGTCCCGGCGACAGTATCAAGCTGTTTATTGATGAAAGCAAGGCCACCAAATATTTTGCAGGCCCCGCAGCCCTCAAATTCCAGATCCAAAAGGATTGGGAAAGCATACGGATGCAGGAGCGATTGAATTCCCCCGTTAAGATCTTCACCTATGACAAAGGGGAGCTATTTGCTGACCCAAGTTCAGAAACCAACTTTATAGCCAATCAAGATGTCATTTTCGGGAGAAAGGTATTGGTGGAGTTGATCGATCCTGAAAAGATGCTAAGGGAGTATAAAACCGACACAGACCTTATTGACCTAATGTCAAAGCTTAATGGTCTTTTGGATAATTACCGCGGAGATCTATCACAGCGCTTTCTGTCCAGACTGGAAGGGGAATACCTTGCCGGGATGATAAGGATCCGTTGCCGCACTTTAAGCAATATCCATACTTATGCCAAAAGGAAAGGACATGACCAGCTTTTCCCATCCATCCTGCAGGAGCTGATGAAACTGGACTTGCCCCATGCGCTAAGCTTGGAGGCCAATTCCTTTCCGGAAGCTTATACGGACTTTTTGTATGAAAAAGCGCGCCTTTATTCAAAACTGATGGGATGTACCCTACCGGAGGCAATCACCGCGCTGCATAAAGGCAATGAAAGGGACTGGGCTATGGCCAAATACCTTTATCGGGCTTACCGCACAGGACAGGAGCACTCAGAAAGATTCCTTGAACAGCTTTCAAAGATTGAAAATTCAGACCTAAAGTCCCAGTTGACCGCCTTCCATAAAAGGCTCGCCCCAGGGAAGCCCGTCCAGCATTTCACCATGGTGGATAGCCTTGGGAATGAAGTAAGCATCGGAGATTTTAAAGGGAAGGTTGTCCTGCTCAACTCCTGGTTTACGGGCTGTACGGCCTCCTCCAAGTTTTACCAAAACAGCCTGGAAGAGGTGAGTAAACACTTCAAGGATCATCCAAAGGTCTGTATGATTTCTCTTTCTGCTGATAAATCCAAAACGAGATGGCAGCAGGGCAGGTCATCAGGAAAATATGGTGACCCAGACGCCATTCAGCTGAATGCCCACTTTGAAGGACTATCACATCCCTTTTTCAGGTATTACCATCTCAATGCGGTACCCTCACAGATGCTGATCGACCAGAATGGAAACCTGGTCACTAGTAGGGGACTGAACGGTGCCCCGGAAATGCTGATTAGCAAAATCAATGAATTATTAAAATAACCCCTAACGACTATGAAACAGCTTATACTGATTTTCTTATTATCTATACCATACTGGCTATATGCGCAGTCTATGGAAAGCCATTCCCTATACGGGACCGTCCATGATGGGGAATCTGGATTGGAATTGCCAGGCGCGACGATCAAGATCAAAGACTCGAATAAAGGAATGGTTACAGATGCCGAGGGTCGTTTCTCCATTGATCTTGATGCAGGTGAATATACTTTGGTATTGAGCTATTTGGGCTATGAAACCAAGGAGCTTTCTATTACAGTACCCATTTCGGAAGCTCTTAACATCCTACTTTATCCTTCACAGAGTGAACTGCAGGCGGTGGAAGTCGTCTCTACGGGGTATCAGGAGCTGCCAAAGGAGAGGGCCACGGGATCCTTTGTCCAAATGGACAAGCAATTGATCAATAGGAGGGTAGGGGCTGATATACTCGACCGCTTGGAGGATGTCACTCCCGGACTGGTTTTTAACCGCGTTGGCTCCAAGACCGAACGAATCAGCATCCGTGGGCGTGGTACCATCTTCGCCGATGCTAGTCCACTGATAGTCCTGGACGGTTTTCCTTATGATGGGCCTATCGAAAACATTAACCCCAATGATGTGGAAGCCATTACCGTGCTCAGGGATGCAGCAGCCGCCTCCATCTGGGGAGCAAGAGCAGGAAATGGCGTAATCGTCATCACCACCAAAAAGGGCAGTCGTGACCAAAGTCCACGGATTTCCTTTAATACCAATCTCACCGTGGCAGAACGTCCTGATTCATTTTACCTGCCCCGCCTGAATACGGCCGACTATGTGGACTGGGAGCAAAGGCTCTTTGAGCAGGGATTTTATGAAAGTGCAGAAATGGCCAATGACAAACAACCTCTCACCCCGGTCATCGAAACCTTGATTGCGGCCAGGGATGGGCTGCTCTCTCCTCAAGAGGCTGATGCACGTATAGCGAATTATAAGGCCCTTGATGTCCGTAGAGATTATAGGGATTACCTTTACCGCCCCAGTCTGGCACAGCAGCATAACCTTAGTCTCTCTGGCGGTAGCCAAAAACAGACCTATTACCTTTCTTTGGGCTATGACAGGAAAGAAGAAAACTTGGTGGAAAACTACCAGGAACGCTTTACCATACAGGCACGCCATCAGACCCGTTTTCTAAAGGACAGGTTGCAATGGGAAAATGGGATCTATATCGTACAGGCTACCCGTGTGGCCAATAATACGGGAC
This sequence comes from Echinicola marina, assembly GCF_020463795.1. Lineage (NCBI taxonomy): Bacteria > Pseudomonadati > Bacteroidota > Cytophagia > Cytophagales > Cyclobacteriaceae > Echinicola > Echinicola marina. The sequence continues at coordinate 3,637,419 of NZ_CP080025.1, forward strand.
CGGAGGCATTGCGCTTTGATGGGCTCCAGCCACTTTATCCTTATGCCCAATTGGCTGATAAGGCAGGAAATCCCCTGAGCATTACAGAGGATTTCAGGGAAAGCTTTAAAAGGGATGCAGAAGCGGCAGGACTGCTGGACTGGTCTTTTGCTCCTCTTGAGGAAATCCACCTCATTGATAACCGCCGTAAGGAATTGGACATGAGACTCCAAACAGGTCTGTCTTTTGAACTGCATTCAAATCTAAAGGCAAGCCTCCGTTACCAGTATTGGACCAACTTGCGCACTACCCGTAATTTTGCGGATGAAGCCTCCTATTATGCCCGCAATCTGGTGAACCGTTTTACCCAGCAAGGTGATGAGGGGGAACTGACCTATCCCATTCCCCGAGGCGGGATCATGGACCTAGGCGATCTTTCCAGTCATTCCCATACATTACGTGCACAGTTGGCTTATAACAATACCTGGAACGATAAACATGATCTCGACATGCTGGCAGGCTATGAGGCCAGGTCGGCACGTTCAGAGGGCTTCTCCAATATCCTCTATGGTTACGATCCCGAAACTGGCAATAACTATCCCGTGGATTATATCTCCAGATTCCCCCAGTATTACCGTAACGCCATCTCCAATAATATCCCCTATGGGACAGGGAATACCGGAACGGTGGACAATTTCATTTCCTATTATGCCAATTTGGCCTATGCCTTCAAAAAGCAATATACCTTGACCGCCAGTGCCCGAAAAGATGCTTCCAACCTCTTTGGGGTAGATGCCAACCAAAAGGCTGTACCGCTTTGGTCGGTGGGCGCTGGCTATGTCCTTTCTGCAGCACCATTTATGAAAAGCAAATGGATAGACTATATGCGATTGCGGGCCACCTACGGGGAAAACGGTAATGTGCACAAAGGCGTGACAGCCTTTACCACCGCCAGGGTGTACGGCGTGGACCGCTATTCTGGTCTTACCGTTTCCACCTTGACCAATCCGCCTAACCCGGACTTGCAATGGGAAAGGATCAAAATCCTCAATCTAGCCTTGGAGTTTGACCTCTGGGAGGACAGGATTTCTGGATCAGTGGAGTGGTACCGAAAAGCCGGAGATGACCTGATAGGGGAGATGCCCTTTGCTCCCAATACGGGGATTGAATCATTCAGGGGAAACTTTGCCGCTACACGTACAAAAGGATGGGACATCCAACTGCGTTCTAGCAATCTGAACGGAAAACTCCAGTGGAATACGGACCTGATCTACTCCCATGTGGATGAAAAAATACTGGATTATCAGCAAGAAGGCAGTGTCTTGGAATACTTGGGCCAGGGAGCAGGGGCCCAAGGTACCAATATCGTTTTTCCCATGACAGGCAGGCCGCTTTTGGCAGTTTATAGTCTCCCATGGGCTGGCCTCGATTCCGAAACAGGTGATCCTATGGGCTATCTGGACGGTCAGGAAAGCACAGACTATACGGCCATCATTAACAGTGCCTCGCCAGAGACCCTTATCTATAACGGATCAGCAAAGCCTACCCACTTTGGAGCCCTTAGGAACACCTTTGCCTATAAAGGATTCAGTCTTTCCTTTAATATCGCTTACCGTTTGGGATATTACTATCGTCGCCCTTCAGTACGCTATAATACCATCATGCAGGGGCAAGGGGGGCATGCCGATTACTATAGGCGCTGGCAAGAACCCAGTGATGAAGCAAGGACACAGATTCCCTCACTTCCAGAGAGCAGGGATCCACAGCGCGACAATTTCCATGCTTACTCAGAAAGCCTGGTGGAAAAGGCCGACCATATCCGCTTACAAGATATTCGGTTCAGCTATACCCTGGAGAAAAGCAGGCTACCTGCCTTACCCTTCCAAAGAGCAGAATTCTACACCTACGCCAATAACCTCGGGATCATATGGAAATCCGCCAAAGACGACCCCCTGGACCCCGACTTCCGTACAGCCAAACCCTTAAGGAGTATAGCAGTAGGAGTAAAGGCAAGCTTTTAAAATGCTACGTCATTGCGATCCATCCGTCATTGCGAACGAAGTGAAGCAATCTCCTCTTCGGAACACGGGATTGCCTTACCAAAGACTACAATTCGATGTCATCCTGACAAAGGAAGGATCTCTTTTCCTAATCGTTATTGGAAGAGATCCCTCGATACCTCGGGATGACAATAAAGAACATCAATGGTAGGAAGGCCCCTTCGACTCCGCTCAGGGTGATACTTGATCTCGCGCTGTTCCAAGTCTCTAGCAAAGCGGTGACTTGGAACTCAACTAAAAGGGAGCCTTCCTGGCAGCAGACAGGCCTCCAGACTCCCAAACTAAACGCTATATAATCAAACAAATCAAATCACTAAATGCAATGAAAATACAGCTTCGTCCACCAAATCAATCAATGTTCAATTTTAAACAAATTATAAACCGGGTTACACATAAACAGGTGGGCGGAGCTTTTTTGAGTATCAAGATGAAAGTATCAAGTAGCAAGATGGAAAAAAGAGAAAAGAAGAAAGAATTTACACCCACCTAACCTCCCCCTGAAGGGGGAAGAACCGATTTTGGTTACGATATCAAGAAGTCCCCCTCAAGGGGGATTTAGGGGGTAATTAATTGACATGGAAACCATAACAGCAATGACGGATACGATACGACCTCGCGACCGAAATCAAATCTCAAATCTAATGTCCTGTCTTAAGCCAGGCAGGCTCAAATCTAAAATCTAATCAAAGTAATAAAGACCAAACAATCTCGCATCCATAAATCATCTAACTACTTGATACTATAATCTGACTACTATCATCGAGTCCCTTACCGCGCAATTTCTTCATATGTGAAAACACAATATCATCAAAATCAACGGGAAATGTTTCCAGACGGGAAACCGGGACTCTTTTTAGTAGAAAGAACAAAAAATAAAACGTCACTGCGAACCGGCGCAGGAGGTGTGGCAGTCTCACCTTCGAAACACGGGATTGCCACTATATACGTCACTGCGAGGACGACCCTAAGGAGTCCGCGGCAGTCTCATATCATGTTTACGTCATTGCGAGGAGCCATGCGACGTGGCAATCTCGAATCCTATAAACGTCATTGCGAACGTAGAGAAGCGAAGTGAAGCAATCTCATCTTCGGCAGACAGGATTGCCACAGTCGTTCCCGATGGGGATCGGGACAGGCTCTTTCGTCCTCCTTCGCAATGACGGATACGATACGGCTCGCCAACAAAAACAATCTCAATACTAACTACTCAAGACTCAATACTAACGACTAAATACAAAAAAAATGAAAAACATATCAAAACTCATCCTTACCATCATGATCATCAGCATCATCCATCTATTGACTTCCTGTGAGGAATTCTTAGATGAAAAGCCCAATAAGGCCCTGATCATTCCCAAAAGCCTCTCCGAACTGAGGTCACTTTTGGACAATACCACCCAGGTAATGAACTCTGAACCCGCATTAGGGGAAGCGGCTACAGATAATGTCCTCCTTTTGCCCAGTCGATTACAAAGACTGACTCCTTTGCAGAAAAACACTTATATCTGGGCAAAGGACATTTATGAAGGTGGCTATACCTCAGATTGGAAAGTTCCTTACGAGCAGGTATTATATGCCAATGTGGTATTGGATGAACTCGAAAAGTTCGATGCTAATCAACAACAGCAGACCGACTGGAAAGATTTGAAAGGCAGTGCACTCTTTTATAGGGCTTATGCCTATTTCGGACTGGCACGCCAATTTTGTTTGGCATACGATCCTCAAAACGCGGAAAATACTTTGGGTCTTCCGATCCGCTTGGTATCAGATGTGAAGAAAGAGGTAAGCAGAGCAAACCTAAAAGAAACCATGGATCAGATCATAGCTGATTTGGTGGATGCCCTTCCGCTACTAGGGGATACCTCTCCCCATAAAACCAGGCCCTCACGTGTGGCAGCTTTGGCCATGCTTTCAAGGGTATATTTATATATGGGAGATTTTCAGAATGCTATTGATTTTGGTGAGCAAGCACTAGTAATAAAAAACACCTTATTGGATTATAATTCGGTAGATAGCAGTCCTTCAAGACCTTTTATAGGGCACTTCGAAGAGGTTTTATACCATAGTGGATTGCTGTTCAACTCATACTATTTCTTTAGCTCCGGCGCCTCGGTCGATCCGGAACTGGTAAACGCTTACCATGAAGATGACCTCAGGGCTACACTCTTCTTTCAGGACAAGGGCGATTATCATTCATTTAGGGGACAGTATACTGATTTGGTCAATCTTTTTGGTGGCCTGGCCACAGATGAAGTGTACTTAAATTTGGCCGAATCCCATGCCCGATTAGGAAATGATTCAGAAGCTAAAACCTATATCAACGCGCTTTTGTCAAAACGATTTAAGGAAGGTACGTATCAGGAAACAGACAAAACAGGGGCGGCACTATTGGAAATGATCATGGTGGAGAGAAGGAAAGAACTGCTGATGAGAGGGATAAGATGGGGAGACCTCAAAAGGCTGAATCTGATAGAAGGCGAAGAGATCACTTTAAGCCGGCAATTGGAAGAGGGCAACTATACCTTAGCACCAAACGATTCCCGTTACGCCTTTCCCATCCCCGACGATGAAATCGCCCTAAGCGGCATAAAACAAAACCCCAGATAACAATCCCAAAAATCAACCAACCCAAGAATTCTAAAAATGAATTTTTGATTATCCGCTATCACATAAGTGCAAAAATTATAATTATTAACCTAGAGGGCGGGTCGACACAGCTGCGGGCCAGCGTTGGCCTTGCGGGAAGAAGCTTTAGCTGTGTCTTGATTTTTCTTTGCTTCGTTTCTTTTCATCTAAGATAAATGCTCAGTATTCATGAAGGCAATTAAAAACAAACTAATCTCTGAATAAAAGAAATGAAGAATAAAGTTTAGAAAACAGACTTGATTGCTAAAGTGTTCAATAAGTACAAGAGATTAAAAAAATGAATATTTAATAAAAACCAGGTGGGGGAGCCCCCCCCCACCTGTAATCCAAAATCATAGTTGAACAAACTCACCTTCAACTTCAGAACCAGAAATCATATTATCATTTTCATCAAACAAGGCTGTACAAGTCTCACTTGATTGATCACATTGATAACTTCCTTCAACGGGAATCCAGTTACCCTCTTCATCTTGGTGCTTCAAGGTACCTTCATCCGCCATATTAAAAGCAAAAGCTACAGAGGCAGCCAATGCAAAAGCCAATGCTGGCAAACTTTTCAAAAATTTATTCATGGTTGAAAATGGGATTTTTAACCATCAAAATCCCTTAACGTTTATGGTTGCTTTTTGCCTACTCTTTTTCAGGATTTTCGGCATCCTCCTTTCATTGCCGGGGAAAAAAGCTAACCCTATCTAATACTTCCTTCCCAAGGGTTGGGCAAATGTTTTATGATCCGTTGTCCCGTCAGTTGTACTGCGGGACGATGATACTTGAGTCTCCAGACTCAGCTATTTCCTTTGCTAGTCTGGATTTGCAATCCAGACTCACCGATAATAGGCATTTGTAATGCCCCAATCTAATTCAAGCTTCCCACTTCGTACCTTATACTTTATACTTCGTACTTCCTCTCACTTCTCAATAGTCCAACCACCCCGGTTGTCCCGCCCGGTTGTCCCGCCAGTTGTACTGCGGGACGATGAAAATTGAGTCTCCAGACTCAAATTTCCCGACTTCGCACCCCTGCCTTGTACTTCATACCTCACCCTTTGGCCCCTCAGCGAACTCCGTGCCCTCTGTGGTTTTCATTCTTTCTACTCAATACTCCAGACTCCCTACTCAAGACTAATAAAAATCAATATCTGTGTTTATCTGTGCTGATCTGTGGTTCCCTCACTTCAAACTTCGTACTTTATACCCCTCACACGCTGTTATCCCGTCGACTCTGTCGCGGGATCAAATAGCTAGGAGTCTCTGACTCCGCATTTCTTTATATTAGAGTCGGAGACTCAATGTTAACGAGTACCAAGTCGGAGACTTGGTACAACCTATCTAATAATACTCCAGACTCCCGGTTGTCCCGCCAGCTGAGCTGCGGGACGATTAAAATTGAGTCTCCAGACTCAAATTTCCCGACTTCGTACCCAAGTACCTCGTACTTCATACCTCACCCTTTGGGCCCTCAGCGAACTCCGTGCCCTCTGTGGTTTTTATTCTTTATACTTAATACTCCAGACTCCCTACTCAAGACTGATAAAAATCAATATCTGTGTTTATCTGTGCCGATCTGTGGTTCCCTCACTTCAAACTTCGTACTTCATTCCTCGTACTTCAACAACAATCTCCCGTAAACAAACCCCTCCATATCCAAAACATATAACAAACATTTCTTATTTTAAGTCCAATTCCCCAGCCACTTCCTTGCATTTGTCGCCCAAACGAGTAAATTTGTTACTCATGAGTAATTTTTTTACTCGTGCCCGCTAGGTGCTATCGAGAGGATGATGTGACCGACCGGGCGAAGCTGTGTTTGATTGATGTGAGATTTGAGACGTGAGAAAGGAGATTTAGCATTAGGCATTCAACTTTCGGCCTTCAGCTTTAGCCATTCGGCCTTCAGCCCAGCTTGGTTGCCGCAAGGCAGGTTCACTAATAACAAATTACAATTATCAAATCCCGAATAACTAATAACACTTCACCAATCCCCTTCAAAGACCCCAAAGGGGTCAAACATACGTAGACAAATTCGCCAACGCAATCCCTCACGACCCTGAAGGGGTCGCACAAAAAACGAATCGAGAAGGGAGATAGGGATTGGAAAAAGCATACGGTTTTAGACCCGATTAAACAACCTGGCTGCCGCAAGGCAGGTCCAACGATTCGACAATTCGACAATACCAAATATCGAATCCACCTGCGCACCCCCGGCCCCTGAAGGGGAGGCCAGTCGTACGAGGCAGAGATGTTAAAGAAGAGCAGTGATTTCAAATATCGAATCCCTAATAACTATTCACTATTAACAAAAGAACGAGCTTTCAACCTTCAGCATTTGACCTTTGGCCTTAGTCATTTGGCTTTCGGCCCTTAGCCTTCAACCAAGTTGGAAGAGATTTTAATAAAAGGGAATAATCGAACCCAAACCATCAGGTTTTTCGTTAGTTTAGAACAAACAGGGTCAAGATATGGATAATTTAAGTTTATACACTCAGATCAATAATTTGCCAGCGAATTTAAAAGAACAAGTGCGTGATTTTGTGGAGTTTTTAAAAATGAAGTCAGATAAACAAAAGCGTCCTATCAAAAAGCGGGAGTTTGGAATTTTGAAAGGAAAGGTCACAATTTCCAAGGATTTTGATGCTCCAATAGCTGATTTTAATGATTATATGTGATGCAAAAGGCATATTTGGTAGATACTCATGCCTTATTGTGGTTTTTGGCCGGGGATGATGCGATCTCTGAAAATGCAAAGACCCTACTTTTGGATACGACCAATAGGTGTTATGTTAGTATAGCTTCACTATGGGAAATTGCCATAAAAATTAAATTAGGTAAGCTATCAATTGATGCTGACTTTAAACAATTAGCTGAACTCCTTTATCAAAACGATATTGAAATCATTCAAATAACATTTGAACATATTGCAGGCTTGATGGATTTAGATGATATCCATCGAGATCCATTTGATAGAATTATTATTTCTACAGCCTTAGTGGAAGATATTCCAGTAATTACAAAAGATCAAAATTTCCCCAAGTATAAGAACTTAAAAGTAATTTGGTGACAAATCGGTGGCTCGGTTTATCTATGGGTTTGGACCATAGATCTTCAACCATCATCCTTAGGTATCCAACTTTCGGCCTTAGCCATTAGGCCTTCAGCTTTTGGCGTTCAGCCCAGCTTGGTTGCCGCAAGGCAGGTTCACTAATAACAAATTACAATTATCAAATCCCGAATAACTAATAACACTTCACCAATCCCCTTCAAAGCCCCCAAAGGGGTCAAACATACGTAGACGAATTCGCCAACACAATTTCCCACTTTCATCTATTTATGCTTATTTTAGCTTTATGAAAACGCTGGTAGACATCATTCAGATTTTGAGAAATAAGAAAAGTGACCTTATCAAAAGGTACCCTATTTCTTCTATTGGTGTATTTGGCTCTTATGCGAGGAACGAACAATCGGATTATAGTGATGTGGATTTATTGGTAGAGATTGATGGGAGGATAGGAAGTCGATTTATTGATCTTGCAGAGGAATTTGAAAAGCTATTGGGCTTGAAAGTGGATTTGGTTTCAAAAAAGGGCTTAAAAGAGAAATATTTTAAGGCAATAGAAAAGGATATTAAGTATGTCTAAACGGGATATTCTGTTATTGATTCAGGATATGCATGATGCCGCAACAAAAATTAAAAAATATTCTGCTGGATATTCTTTTGAACGCTTTCAGGAGGATGAAAAAACGATTGATGCAGTTATAAGAAATTTTGAAATTATAGGAGAGGCAGCGAATCGGATAGACGATGATTTTAAATTTGAATTTCCTCAAATAGAATGGAACAAATTAAGAGGATTTAGGAATAGGTTAATTCATGAATATTTTGGTGTTGATATTGAAATTGTTTGGACCATTATAGAAGAAGATATTGACAGCTTAATTGATCGATTGGAAGAAGTAATGGATCACCTTAGTTAGAAGGCATTCAGCATTCAGCCTTGGTCCTTTGGCTTTCAGCATTAGGCCCTGGTCATTCGGCATCCAACTTTCAGCCTTCAGCCCGATTCAACGATTCACTAATCCTCCTCAAAGACCCCGAAGGGGTCAAACATACGTAGACAAATTCGCCAACGCAGTCCCTCACGACCCTGAAGGGGTCGCACAAAGAACGAATTGAGAAGGGAGATAGGGATTGGAAAAATCATACGGTTTTAGACCCGATTAAACAACCTGGCTGCCGCAAGGCAGGTCCAACGATTCGACAGTTCAACACTTCACCAAGCATACATCGAATCCCTTCCCGCACCCCCGGCCCCTGAAGGGGAGGCCAGCCGCAAGGAAGAACAAAGAATAAAGAGAATAGAACAAAGACAGCATTCAGCTTTCGGCCTTGGTCATTAGGCTTTCGACCTTCAGCCCGATTCAACGATTCACTAATCCTCCTCAAAGACCCCGAAGGGGTCAAACATACGTAGACAAATTCGCCAACGCAATCCCTCACGACCCTGAAGGGGTCGCACAAAAAACGAATCGAGAAGGGAGATAGGGATTGGAAAAAGCATACGGTTTTAGACCCGATTAAACAACCTGGCTGCCGCAAGGCAGGTCCAACGATTCGACAATTCGACAATACCAAATATCGAATCCACCTGCGCACCCCCGGCCCCTGAAGGGGAGGCCAGTCGTACGAGGCAGAGATGTTAAAGAAGAGCAGTGATTTCAAATATCGAATCCCTAATAACTATTCACTATTAACAAAAGAACGAGCTTTCAACCTTCAGCATTTGACCTTTGGCCTTAGTCATTTGGCTTTCGGCCCTTAGCCTTCAACCAAGTTGGAAGAGATTTTAATAAAAGGGAATAATCGAACCCAAACCATCAGGTTTTTCGTTAGTTTAGAACAAACAGGGTCAAGATATGGATAATTTAAGTTTATACACTCAGATCAATAATTTGCCAGCGAATTTAAAAGAACAAGTGCGTGATTTTGTGGAGTTTTTAAAAATGAAGTCAGATAAACAAAAGCGTCCTATCAAAAAGCGGGAGTTTGGAATTTTGAAAGGAAAGGTCACAATTTCCAAGGATTTTGATGCTCCAATAGCTGATTTTAATGATTATATGTGATGCAAAAGGCATATTTGGTAGATACTCATGCCTTATTGTGGTTTTTGGCCGGGGATGATGCGATCTCTGAAAATGCAAAGACCCTACTTTTGGATACGACCAATAGGTGTTATGTTAGTATAGCTTCACTATGGGAAATTGCCATAAAAATTAAATTAGGTAAGCTATCAATTGATGCTGACTTTAAACAATTAGCTGAACTCCTTTATCAAAACGATATTGAAATCATTCAAATAACATTTGAACATATTGCAGGCTTGATGGATTTAGATGATATCCATCGAGATCCATTTGATAGAATTATTATTTCTACAGCCTTAGTGGAAGATATTCCAGTAATTACAAAAGATCAAAATTTCCCCAAGTATAAGAACTTAAAGGTAATTTGGTGACAAATCGGTGGCTCGGTTTATCTATTGGTTTGGACCATAGATCTTCAACCCTCATCCTTAGGCATCCAATTTTCGGCCTTGGTCATTCGGCTTTAAGCTTTCAGCATTCGGCTTTCAGCATTAGGCATCCAACTTTCGGCCTTCAGCTTTCGACCTTCAGCCCAGCCTGGCTGCCGCAAGGCAGGTTCGATAGTTCACCAATCCCCATTAACGATTCAACAACTAAGCAAATTTAAGTTAATGATAACAAAGAAATTCTCCTTTTTCGTATATTGAAACTATCATGAAAAAGAAAAACTATCCAAAAGACAATTCCATAGGTTTTGGCAGCGCAAATGTAAATGAAGCTGTAGTGGATAGCTATATGATACCAAAGAACCCAAGCAAACACAGTGGTATAAAGGAAACCGTTCGGGAATTGTGTGAACAACACCATGTGGATAAGCTATATTTATTTGGGTCAATGGCAGAAGGGAAGGTCAACGAAAACTCAGACATGGACCTTTTGGTAAAATTTAAGGAGCTAGAACTTAAAGATTATTTTGACAACTATATTCATCTGCAACATCAATTGGAAGTGCTTTTCCAACGGAAAGTGGATTTAATGGAATTTCAAACACTTAAAAACCCAATACTTATCCGATCTATAGATAAGAATAAGAAACTGATCTATGGATGATCGGATAGAGAAGTGCTTGTATGATGTGGCTTTTGCCATTGAAGAAATCGAGGCTTTTATCAAGGAGTATGACGTAAATACTTTTTTTGATTATAAGGCACATCTTATGCTGAAGAGGGCCGTAGAAAGAAATTTGGAAATTATAGGGGAAGCTGTTAAAAGAATACTGAAGAGGAATCCCGCTTATGAAAAAAGAATTACCCAATCCAAAGCCATTATTAGCCTTAGAAATCATGTGATCCATGCATATGATGGTATTTCTGATGAAAACATTTGGTCAATTTTGATTAATCACTTACCAAAATTGAAAAGAGAAATCAATAGCTTGATGTATCCCCTGTGAATCTGTGAATATTGATAAAAAATCCGGTATTCCGAGTCCTTGGGTATAAAACCATATATCCGAAATCAAAAGAATATGCCATTGATACGGTAAAGGGAGAAAAAAGATCAAGTATTTGTCCTTCGCCATTCAGCTTTCGGCTTTTGACTCAAGTACAGTTAAACCCTTCACCTATCACAATTATCCAATCTCTAATAGCAGTCCAACAATTTGACAGTTCGACAATCCAACGATTCGACGATTCACCAACCAAATATCGAATCCCAAATAACAATTCTCTATTAACAAAAGAATGAGCTTTCAGCCTTCAGCATTTGACCTTCGGCTTTCAGCTTTCGCTCACCCCCGGCCCCTGAAGGGGAGGCCAGCCGCAAGGAAGAGCAAAGAATAAAGAGAATGGAACAAAGCCAGCATTTAGCCTTAGGCATTCAACTTTCAGCCTTAGCCATTCGGCCTTCAGCCCAGCCTGGTTGCCGCAAGGCAGGTTCACTAATAACAAATTACAATTATCAAATCCCGAATAACTAATAACGCTTCACCAAATCTCCCTCAAAGACCCCGAAGGGGTCAAACATACGTAGACGAATTTGCCAACGCAATCCCTCACGACCCCGAAGGGGTCGCACAAAGAACGAATTGAGAAGGGAGATAGGGATTGGAAAAAGCATACGGTTTTAGACCCGATTAAACAACCTGGCTGCCGCAAGGCAGGTCCAACGATTCGACAGTTCAACACTTCACCAACCATACATCGAATCCCTTCCCGCACCCCCGGCCCCTGAAGGGGAGGCCAGCCGCAAGGAAGAGCAAAGAATAAAGAGAATGGAACAAAGCCAGCATTTAGCATTAGGCATTCAACTTTCGGCCTTCAGCCTTCAGCATTTGACCTTTGGCCTTAGTCATTCGGCTTTCAGCTCAGTTCAACAATTCTACAATCAAACATCTAAGGTTCGAGCCCTATTGGGGCAACACTAATCAAAAAAGTACGATAAGACTAACCTTAGCTTATAGAAATAATGCTTTTTAACTCTTTTGAATTCCTAATCTTTCTGCCAATAGTGTTTTTATTATACTGGGCAGTATTTCAAAAGAACCTCAAAGCCCAGAATACATTCTTGCTATTGGCAAGTTATGTGTTTTATGGCTGGTGGGATTGGCGTTTTCTAAGCCTGATCATAGTGAGTTCCTGGGTGGATTATTTATGTGGATTGAAAATGGGCTCTACACCGTCATTGCGAGATGGTTCTAAAACCGACGAAGCCTGCCTGCCCGGCAGGCAGGCAATCTCATTTAAGAATAACAGTTTTCTTTCTTGGTTCAAAGGCCGAAAGAAATACCTCACACTAAGTATAGCTTTCAATCTGGGCTTATTGGGCTTTTTTAAGTATTTTAATTTCTTTATGGAATCCGCAACTGACTTGATAAATACTATTGGATTCCAATCGAATGATTATTCTCTGAAACTTATCCTCCCCGTTGGTATCAGTTTTTATACTTTCCAGACCATGAGCTATACCATTGACGTTTACAAAGGAAAGCTAAAGCCTACTAATGATATTATTGCCTTTTTTGCCTATGTAAGTTTCTTTCCTCAATTGGTAGCGGGACCAATAGAAAGGGCCAAGCACCTTTTGCCACAGTTTTTTAAGCAGAGAAATTTTGTATATGAGCAAGGTACGGAAGGAGTCAAATTAATACTATGGGGATTATTTAAAAAAGTGGTGATTGCTGATAATTGCGCTATAGTTGTTAATCCGATTTTTGAAAATTATACAACAGCTTCGGGGCTTGAATTGATTATGGGAGCGGTATTATTTGCTTTTCAGATTTATGGGGACTTTTCGGGTTATTCCGATATAGCTATTGGTGTAGGAAAGCTATTGGGTTTTGATTTAATGACAAACTTTAAGACACCTTATTTCAGTAGGGACATAGCTGAATTTTGGCGAAGGTGGCATATTTCGCTTTCTACTTGGTTTAGGGATTATGTTTATATTCCATTAGGAGGTTCTAAAGTGGGCAAGTGGCTGAGCATTCGCAATATATTTATTGTCTTTTTGGTCTCAGGACTTTGGCATGGGGCAAATTGGACTTTTGTATTTTGGGGTGGATTGAATGCTTTATTTTTTATTCCACTTTTCATTAGAAAGAAAAATAGACAGCATATAGATGCAATTGCTGAAAATAGACTTCTTCCTACTTGGAACGAATCACTACAGATACTAATGACATTTACTTTGGTATGCCTGGCATGGATATTTTTTAGGTCTGAATCATTGAATGATGCTATGGCTTATATTCAAAATCTAGTGGTCAATCCATTTATGCCTAAGCATTTTGGTTTTATCAATTATGACCTTCGAATGGCGCTGGTATTATTTATTGTATTGGAGTGGGTAGGCAGGGAAAAGGGGAGTTGGTTACAGCTATTACCAAGAAAAAGATGGCGGTATGCTGTTTATGTAACGATCACCTATTTTGTAATTTATTTGGGAGTCTTTAGTGAGCCTGTTGACTTTATTTATTTTCAATTCTAATGGATAGGTTTTTAAGAAAGGGACTAATTTTATTCCTTTTATTGATTGGATTATATCCATTTGTGACATATTTCATTGGTGAAATTAGGCCTTATGGATTTTTTAGAAATATTAGAGATTTAAGAGGGGAGAACGATTTTATGTGGAGCCGGCTGAGAGAAGCTGATCAAACAAAAGATATTGATATTTTAATTGTTGGTTCTTCATTGGCTTATCGTGGAATTGATGTTAGATTATTTGATGATTTAGGCCTTAAAGCATTTAATCTGGGATCAAGTGCTCAAACAGCAATACAATCTAAATATTTAATAGACAAATATCTAAAAGATATGAATCCAAAGTTAGTAGTTTGGGATGTTAGTCCTAGATTCAGTATTGCTAACTCAGGTAAGGAAAGTTTAATAGATTTAGTCTCAAATGAGGGAGTTAATGGTGATTTGATTAATTTACTCTTGACAACCAAAAGCTATGAATTAACAAATACATATGTTTATGTAGGACTAAAACAAATTTTCACTGATTTTGATGACTTTCAGGAAGTATCAGTAATTAAAAATAAAACTTATATAGAGGGTGGTTTTGTCGAATACTCTTCATCGGAATTTAAATCCAATAGCATTAAAGATTATGAATATAAATTGATTGATTATCAATTAAACGCACTGAATGATGCAGTGAAATTTATTTCGAAAAATGATATTAAGATTCTCTTTGTTGCCGCTCCAATTAATCCTCAGTGGTACCAATCAGCGTCGAATAGGAAAGAAGTTGATCAATTTATTAAAAATGTTGTGGTAGACAATAACCTTGAAGGATATAAAAATTATAATGAGATAGCAATTTCAGGCCTAAACTATTCATCAAAGTTCTTTATTGATAATTTGCACCTAAAAAAAGAAGGAGTTCAAATTTATAATGAACAATTATTAACTGATATTTTGAAAATTTTAGAGTAAAAAGTCAAGTAAAAATCACATATGGGACCAATTGAGCTTTTTCTTAAGCTAAATGGAAAGTTTTCTTTTTTAAGAAAGATTACACAAAATGCGGTGAAAAAAGCGGTTCTTAATCCATCTAAAAGAGCCAAACTTAATCGCTTTTACCATAGAATGAGCTATTATGAGAAATCAATATTTCATTCGTTATATGGTCGAATTTTTAGAGATGGAAAACAATATACAATAGATGGAGTTTGGATATTGAAATTTGCAGGAAAGGATATCAAAATCCCTTTGAGATCAGAATCGCTTTGGTTGGATTGGGAGACAGCGATTTCAGTGTTGGGTCATGATTATGAAATTAAGGAGTATTATGAGGAAAAGATTACTTCTGAAAATCCTCCAAGCTGTTTTTTAGATATTGGAGCGAATTATGGTACTCATTCATTGATGTTTTTATCGTGTGGAATAAGGGCTATATCAATAGAACCCAATTTAAAATGTAAGCCTTTCTTTGATACTTTATGCAAAGTGAATGGTGTCCAAGGGGAATGGCATGCTATTGCTTTAGGAGATAAATTTGAACATGCTCAAATTACCTTTCCAGAGACTGAGTTATGGTTGGGAAGTTTGAGTGGAGGAAACATCCAAGCGTTACAGCGATTTGAAAGACTAAATACTCAGGAAGTTACGGTGGATACATTGGATGATTTTATCAAAAATGAATCCATAAGACCAGACTTGGTGAAACTGGATACTGAGGGGTATGAAAAGAAGGTGATTTGCGGGGGAGAGAGGTTTTTAAAAGAACAATACCCTGATTTGATATTTGAAGCGCATGGATTCCAATATCAAGAGACAATGATTAATACTTTAAACTCCATAGATTATAAAGTATTTGGATTATATAGTAAAAAGCAAGTTGTTTCATTGGATAGCATTCTACCAAAAGAAACTAATTTCTTGGCAGTTAATATAGATAAGGACGTTTAATAATATTCAGAAGCTTGATAAAGGTAGATAGATTTTTTCGTGAAAAGGTTATTCCTCTTATGGATAATAAGGCTTCCCCTAAGCAAATGAGGAAACTTAAAAACTTAGGAAAAAGAATTGTTAGTATAGGAAGGGGGAGTGACTTAACCTTTTTGGCTCAGATTTATGGTACAGACAAATGGGGGGAGCATTGGTATACTCCCCATTATCAATTTCATTTTCAAAGGTTAAGAAATAAGAAAATTAAATTGCTAGAAATTGGGGTTGGAGGATATGACAAACCATTTAGTGGTGGATCCTCCTTGAGAATGTGGAAAAGATACTTCTCAAGAGGTCTAATTTTTTCATTTGATATTTACGATAAATCGGCTCATGAAGAGGCTAGAATAAAGATATATCAAGGGAGTCAAGTGGATGCAAAGTTTCTAGATCAAGTTTGTAATGAGGCAGGAAGTTTAGACATTATAATAGATGATGGAAGTCATATCAATGAACATGTATTGTTTACCTTCCATCATCTATTTCCTAAATTAAATGAAGGTGGTATCTATGTAATTGAAGACACGCAGACTTCTTATTGGGAGCATTATGGAGGGGAGTTAGAAGAAAGAAATAGTAAGGAAACGATTATGGGTTATTTTAAATCCTTAGTGGATGGGTTAAACCATGAGGAATATAAAAATCATACATATAAGCCCAATTATTATGACCTAAACATTTCAGCGATTCATTTTTATCATAACCTTATCTTTATATATAAGAATAAAAATAATGAGGGATCCAATATTAATCGTTCAACTTAGGTTTTATAAATAATTGAGGTTTAAACATTTTCTTATTTCTAGGTTTAATGTCCAGTATTTGGAGATGGTTCCATATAATTTAAAGATGGATCCCGAGCGATGGTTATCAGAGAGAATTCAACTTTTCTTTGATTATTGTTATCCAAGTGTAATAAATCAGCGCTGCAATAATTTTACATGGTTGGTATATTTTGATCCAAGAACCCCTGAAAAGGAATTGGAAATAATTTCTTCATTGGATACCAAGCACATTATTCAATTTAGGTTTAGTGATCATTGGAGCAAAATGGATAAAGATATTCTTGATTTTATATCCAAGGATGTTGAACTAGAAAAAACTGATGTTATAATTTCTACCCGACTGGACTGTGATGATGCGATTGCCGATTATTTTATGGGAGCTATTCAAAAAGAATTTTCAAACCAATATCAAAACTTACCTCTCGCCATAAACCCGCTTAAAGGATTGATATTGGATAGGCGATCAGGAGTCGTCCATCTGAAAAAGATGCGCAGTAACCCATTCATTTCTTTAGTTCAATCAGCAGATGATATGGATGTTTCAATATTCGGTAGGCAACACCAGGAAATAACCGAAACCATCAAATCCATTGATTTGCTTATCCCAAAAATGTGGTTGCAAATTGTCCATGGCAATAATCTTTTAAATAAACCTTCAGGTATGCCTTTGCTTGGAAATGATTTGTCCTTATTTCATATAAAAGATGCTCCCAATGTCCCTAAAGGGAATATGCTTTTGTATTCCTTTTTAAAATATTTGATGGGAAGAATGAATAATCTATTCATTAAAACAAAAAGAAGGATTGGGTTAAAGGCATAAGGGTAATTTGAAAAACCCAATTAATCAATAGTGAAAGCGAAAAGATGAGTCTATTAAATAATTCAACTGTTATTAGGTTAAAGTTTTTTCTAAGAAAACTAAGGGGTAAAATACAAGAAAACCAATATATATACTACCCCAATATTGACTTGAAAAATGGCTCTAGCAAAGAGATTTTTGAAGAAATTAATGGTAAAAATACTTGGGGATCAAAGGAAAGTGTTTCAGGAAAGGGATCGGAAATAAAACATACCAGAATTCTGCTGCGGAAGTTAAATATATTGAATCAGGAGTTGAGGATAAAAAGCATGTTGGATGCTCCTTGTGGAGATTTTAATTGGATGAAAAATTTAGATAGAGAGGGAATTAAATATACAGGGATGGATATTGTTGAAGATGTTATCAATAAGTTAAGTGATGAGTATGCAGATGAATCCGTGTTAATTTTCAAAAAAGGTAATATCATTGAGGACCAACTCCCAAAGGTAGACTTGATTTTTTGCAGGGATTGTTTAGTTCACTTTTCATTTTCAGATATTGATAAGACACTAAGAAATTTTAAAAATTCTGGTTCCAAGTATTTGTTGACCACCACTTACGGAGCTAGGAAAATCAATCGTGATATTGCTACAGGTGGATGGCGTCCGATAAATCTCGAAATTACACCATTTAATTTGGGAACACCTTTAAAGGTGATTAAAGAAAATAATACAGATGACAATGGGCTTTATTTTGATAAGTCAATGGCTTTATGGGAGCTGTCAAAATTGAATCTGGACTGAAAAAGAATGTCAAAACTAAATATTATTGAGCCTTCAAAAGGTTGGAGGCTAATTGATTTAAATGAATTATGGAGGTATAAGGACCTATTATATTTCCTGACGGTAAGAGGCATTAAGGCCAGGTATGCCCAATCCATTTTAGGGATTGGCTGGGCAATTATCCAACCTCTATTTACAACTCTGGTGTTTACGGTGGTTTTTGGGAATTTGGCCAAGGTGGATTCGGATGGTATGCCTTATATTCTCTTTTCATACTTGGCTTTATGGCCATGGAGCTATTTTTCCGGAACCTTGACGGACTCCGCCAATAGCTTGGTGGCCAATGCAGGCATGATTACCAAGGTGTATTTCCCTAGGTTGATTCTGCCGCTATCAGCCATATTTTCCAAATTATTGGACTTTATGATCTCTTTTGTAATCCTGCTGGGGCTCTTAATCTATTTTCAAGTGTTGCCAGGTTGGGAAATTATTTTCTTACCGGTTTTATTGCTTCAGCTCTTACTGACTTCATTGGGCATTGGTATGATCTTGTCTGCTATGGCGGTACAATACAGGGATGTGAAATATGCCCTGAGTTTTATTGTTCAGCTTCTTCTTTATGCTGCTCCAGTGGTTTACAGTACTATGGCAGTTCCTGAAGTTTGGAGGTTTGTTTATTCACTTAATCCAATGGTGGGGGTAATAGAAGGCATCAGGGCCATGTTATTGGCCAGAGAAGTTCCCTGGGAATGGGTCTGGCCGGGAAGTTTAGTGTCAATTGGTCTTTTTACCTTTGGCTTATTCTACTTCAGAAAAATGGAAAAAGTCTTTGCGGATGTAGCCTAATATAAATTTAAAGATTGATTTATTTACCTATAATTTAGAATCCAAGGTGCACAATTTCTAAATTATATATTTGTCATTTTATCCCAAATTTCAATTTTGCAAAATAGAAGCGTTTTATGTGTCTTGAGAGCTTAAAACGCTTATGATTTTATAAGCCATTAATAATGATAAAGAATAAATATTTTAAGGAAGTCTTAGATTCAGGTATGGCCGAAAGCGCATCTGGAGAAAAGATTAAGATACATTCTGGACTTTCCAAAGATGAAATAGAAGCAATTATTCAAATAATTAAGGAAAATGATTTAATTGTAAATACGATTGAAATAGGTTGTGCTTATGGTATCTCTACTTTAGCTATTTGTGAAGCTTTAGACGATAAAGAAAATGCGTTTCATACTGTTATAGATCCCTTTCAAGAATCTGACTGGAAAGGAGTAGGAATAAACAATATTGAAAAAGCTGGATATAAGAAAATAGTTTTTGTTCAGGAATATTCGGAGATAGTTCTTCCTAAACTCCTTAATGACAATAAGCGATATGATTTTGCACTCATAGACGGTTATCACACATTTGAGCATACATTATTAGATTTTTTCTATTTGGAAAGAATGATAAGACCAGGAGGGATTATTGCAATAGATGATTCGAACTGGCCGAGTATAAGGAAAGCTATTTCTTATATATTAAATTTTGACAACATAAAATTGGAACGAATTGTTAAGGAGGATGTTGATTTTAAGGAAAATTTAAGGGAAAAAACTTTTTTAACTTTAATAAAGGGGATTTATAAATTAATACCCTTTAAAAGAAAAAAATATTTTTTTACTGAAAGAATACATAATCCACATTCATTTGATATAAAGAATTCATCAATGGTTTTTTTAAGAAAGACCCATGATTCTGTTAGACATTGGAAATGGTTTGAGCAATTTTAATTAAAGAGTTTTGAAGACCGTAATCAAAGTAGAAAACCTTTCTAAACGCTACCGCATCGGGCTTAAAGAAAAGAAAGCGGATACCTTAGCGCAGCAGTTAGTGAATACCATCAAATATCCATTTCAGAACTTTCAGCGGATCAAAAACTTAGGCCGCTTTCAGGAGGATCAGGAAGAAGGTGTGCATTGGGCACTGAAAGATGTATCTTTTGAAGTAAAGGAAGGGGAAGTGTTGGGGATTATAGGGAAGAATGGCGCTGGAAAGTCCACTTTACTAAAAATCCTATCTAAGATCACCGAGCCCACTTCAGGAAGAATTGAAATCAATGGGCGAATTGCCGCCTTATTGGAAGTGGGGACAGGTTTCCATCCAGAGCTCAGTGGCCGTGAAAATATCTATATGAATGGGACCATCTTGGGCATGACCAAAAGGGAGATAGATCATAAGCTGGACGAAATCATTGATTTTTCCGGAGTGGAGAAATATATCGATACCCCTGTCAAGTTTTATTCCTCAGGAATGCGGGTGCGCTTGGGCTTCTCAGTAGCCGCCCATCTGGAACCAGAAATATTAGTGATTGATGAAGTATTGGCGGTGGGGGATTTTGAATTCCAGAAGAAATGCCTAGGGAAGATGGAGGATGTGAGCAAGAATGAAGGTAGAACGGTGTTATTTGTAAGTCATAATATGGGAGCTGTTCGATCATTATGCAATGCAGGAATAGTTCTTCAAGATGGATATTTGAAATTTTTGGGAAGTTCTAGGTCTTCATTACAATATTATTTATCGAATAATTTAAAAGTATCTATCCCTGAACATAATTTTGAATTTTTGAATTTAAAAAACTTTCAAATATCATGTGATGGGAAAGATGATATGAATAATTCAATTCCTCATGACAAGGATTTTCAAATTTATATACGATTTGAGTCTATTAAAAATATTTCTAATGTTATAATCGCTTTGCTATTAAAAGATAATTTAGACGTAAAAATATCATCCATTCATATAAAGCCATTTAATATCAAAGTTGGGAAAAACGAAGTCAGAGTATTTATTAAAGGAGGTTTATTAACTCCAAATTCTTTCAAATGGTTAATAAACATCCACGATGAATATGATTCTTATTTGTATTTAGATGGATTAGCTCCATTTAAAATTTTTGATAATGGTAGCACCTTTTATAAATGGGAAAATATTGACTATGGAAGAGTGTTTTTAAATTATAACTATGAATAATAGAATTGTATTTCCATATAATTGGGTTGGTCATATTCCATTTGCGTTTTATTTAATTGAGAAAACAAAACCAAAAATGATAGTGGAACTGGGAACGCATTCGGGTAACTCATTTATTGCATTTTGCGAAGCTTGTAGAATATATAATTCTGATGCAAAACTTTATGCAATTGATTTATGGAAGGGGGACAACCATGCAGGTTTTTATGATGAAAATATTTTTGAGGATTTAAAAAAATATGTTGATGAAAATTATTCTGACAATGTTAAGTTAATAAGAAAAGATTTTAATAGAGCTGTTTTTGATTTTGAAGATGGGTCTATAGATTGCCTTCATATTGATGGCTTACATACTTATGATGCGGTAAAAAATGATTTTGAAACATGGTTACCAAAACTTAAAAGCAATGCAGTAGTGCTTTTTCACGATACTGAAGTTTATCGGAAAGATTTTGGTGTTCATAGGTATTGGAAAGAACTTATAAAGACGTACAAATTAAATTTCAATTTTAGACATTCTAATGGTTTAGGAATTATAATTCTTAAAGAAAATTTTGAAAATAACTTCATTTCTGAGTTGAGAAATAGTAGCTGGCTCAGTTCCTTTTTTGAAGATTATGGAAATAAATTAATAGAGTTTAATTCCTTGAAAGACTCCTACAATAAAATAAAATTAAATTATGAGACAAGTATTAGTTTTAGATTTAGAATTATACTTCGTAAAATTAAAAATAAGGTTTTAAACAAATAAATATACAACTTGAATTCAGTAAAAGTTTCTATATGTATACCAATATATAATGGGGAAGAATATTTATGTGAATGTTTGTCTTCAGTAAAAAATCAAACTTTTAAAGATTTCGAACTTATCATTTCAGATGACAAATCAACAGATTCGTCATTAAAGATTGTTCAGGGATTTCTTCGTAAAAACCCTTGGATAAAGAATAAAATTTTTTTCAACAATACAAGAGGTATCGGGTCAAATTGGAATAACTGTTTGAGAAATGTCTCTGGAGAATATATAAAATTTTTATTTCAAGATGATATATTAGAGCCAAATTGCCTTGATCAAATGGTTAGTTATTTGGATGCAAATGCAGAGGTTGGTATGGTGGGATGCTTAAGAAGGATAATTTGTCATGATGGGGATTCTGAATATTATAGTAATTGGATTGAAAATTATTCTGATTTACAACAAACATTAAGGAATACAGAAATTGGTAATTTTAGGATTTCTTATTCACTTTTTAAATCCTCTCTTTTTTTTCAGGAACCAAAGAATAAAGTCGGTGAGCCTTCATCAGTAATGTTTAGAAAAAAAATAATTAAGGAGGTAGGATTTTTTCGAGAAAATCTAAATCAATCATTAGATTACGAATATTGGTATAGAATATTAAAGGTTTCAGATATTATTATATTAGATTCTACCTTAATTGGATTTAGGCTGCATAAAAATCAAGCTAGTAATAAAAATTCCTCGAATTCTAAATTGGAACTAAAAAGCCTTAATAGGCTTTATTTATTAAACCATTTTTGGGATTTTAGTTTTAGAAATAAGATTGAAATAATTTTGAGAAGTTATCCAATAGTTCAAAAAATGATTCGACGGATTAAACGGTTTTTTTGATATTAAATAATATTAGTTTTCTTCTTTTTGAAAAAATGAAAAAGGTTTTATCAATAGTAGTAACATATAACGGGGAAAAGTGGATTGAAAATTGCATATTTTCAATTTTAAATTCTATATATCCCGTTGAAATCATAGTAATTGATAATAATTCAAATGATTGTACTTGCGATATTATCTTAGAGAATTTTCCTGAAATTAATTTAATAAGGAATAAAGAGAATTTAGGTTTTGGGAAGGCAAATAATATTGGGATGAAATACGCTATAGAACAAAACTATGATTACGTATTTTTATTAAATCAAGATGCAACGGTTGAAAGTATCACACTTGAGAAATTGATTAATACTGCTAATAATAATCAAGAATATGCAATTTTAAGTCCAATTCAATTGGATGGTCAAGGGAAAAGGATCGATCTTAAGTTTTCTAATTATATAATTGAAATTAAGTGTGATAATTTATTTTCAGACCTAATTAAGGGAAATAAGCTTAAAAATGTTTATCCATTACCCTATGTGAATGCAGCAGCTTGGTTAATTCCAGTAAATATCATAAAATTAATTGGAGGATTTGATCCTATATTTTTTCATTATGGTGAGGATGAGAATTATTGTCATAGATTAAGATATCATGGATATAAAATTGGTGTTGTCCCTTCTGCATTTATTTATCACGATAGAGAACAACTTTTTATAAATGAGGATAAATATGAAAATGTCAAATTGTTTGAAAAATATATCAAAATTAAGTGTGGGGATATTAATAAACCACTAGAACCAATGATAAATGCAGAATTTAAAGAACTTAAAAGAAAATTACTTATTTCTTTTTTTGCCTTAAGAGCTTCCAGTTTTATAAAATGGATAAAAACATTTCTCATTTTAAGATCATTAAAGGTGCAGGTGGAAGATTCCCGAATAAAAAATAAAGTAAAAGGAAACAATTATCTTAATTGAAAACCCCGTTAGTATCTATTCTTGTACCCAACTATAATAAAGCTCCCTATCTAAAGGAATCTTTAGATTCGGTATTGGCCCAAACTTATAAAAACTGGGAATGTATTATTGTAGATGATCATAGTACGGATAGCTCCTGGGAAATCTTAGAGGAATATGTAGCAAAGGATAAACGATTTAAAGTTTATAAAAGGCCAGATAATCGAAAAAAAGGAGGGAATGCAGCAAGGAATTATGCCTTTGAGATGGCCCAAGGGGAATATATAAATTGGTTTGATTCAGATGATGTTTTAGATGAAAACTTTTTGTTTTTTAAGGTAGCTTCCTTCTTCAATCATCAATATAAATTTGATTTCATTATTAGTAATATTCATCAAATTGATGATAATAATTATAAACTGCCTGTCTTTGAAAGGTTAGATTATGAAAATTTAAATAGAAACTTACCTCTTGATTATATTAAAGGTAGTTTTTGGATTCAAACCGCACAGCCATTATTCAAAAAGGAATATTTATTGAATTTTGATATATTATTTAATGAGAACTTAAAAAAAGGTCAAGAGGCTGAATTTTTTACAAGATTATTTTTACAAAATCCTAGGTTTATTTTTGAAGAGAAATCTATCGTTTACTGGAGATTGGCTCAAGGATCAATTACAAATAGCCATTTTAAATTACAGACTAAATACCAATACCTAATAAGTTATCTCAGTTATAAATTGATTTTTAAAAATTTTAAAAAGATAAAAGGGAAGGTAAATAAGACTGAAAAATTATTTTTCAGAAATGTATTTAATGATATGCTTTTATTCCTTCCGTTATCTTCAAAACAGTTTTGGGATCTGTTTTATTTTGGAACTGTAAATAATCTTTTTAAGGGTAGATTTCAAGGTATCAAAATATTAGGTATTCGATTTTTGAAAGGAGTAAAGCTAATATGATTCCTGAAATCATTCATTATTGTTGGTTCGGACAAGGTGAGATGTCAGCTTTAGAATTGAATTGTATAGAAAGCTGGAAAAAGCATTTACCAGATTATCAGATAAGACGTTGGGATGAGAGCAATTTTGATATAAGGTTATGCGATTTTACTAAGGAAGCTTATCGTTTAAATAAGTTTGCTTTTGTATCTGATGTATGCCGGCTGTTTGCCCTTTACCATGAGGGTGGTATTTATTTGGATACTGATATGCTATTGCTAAAATCATTAGATGATTTGAGACATCATAAGTTCTTTTTAGGGGAAGAAAAGAAAGGACAAATTAATGCCGCTATAATCGGTGCGGAGAAAAATAATGCTATCATAGGAAATTTGTTGGGAGGGTACAAGCAAATAAAATTTGATCACCAAGCTCCATTGGATATTCCTCATTATTTGACCATACGCTTAAGTGAAGAAGAAAAAGCCAAAGCCTCCTCACCGGAATATTTTTATCCTTTGCCCTATACCAAGAGAGGGGAAGATTACCTTCCGTATTTAACTGAAAAATCATATACAGTACATCTATGGAACCATAGCTGGAAAAATGAATGGGATTACCTGCATGACAAGGATTTTAGAATGGCTGTATATAGTTATTGGAAAAGACTTATGAAGAAGCCTGCATCCCTAATTCAGGATGCATTTATAAAAGACTTTTCCAAATACCTGTTGGCAGATAAACTGGGGCCAATTTATAGGTGGTATAAAAAGAGATAGGGATGCAGAGGATACTTAATCAGTTTCAGACCATTTTACCAATATTAGGAGATTTGGAAGGTGAACTAATCGTACTATCTACTTATTTTTCTTCTAAGCAAGACCCAGTTAGGGGAGGTTTCCAGAAAGAAAATGACTTTGAATATATCCAGCATTGGTATGAAAGTGTGAAGGAACATGGTCTAAAAGCAGTGGTCTTTTATGATCAATTGAGCGAAGCATTTTTAGAAACATATCAGACACAGCATATCCGTTTTGTCAAATGCCAATTGGGAAAGATGTCCTTAAATGATGAGCGCTTCTTTGTATTTTATGAGTTTGTACAAAAGCTCCCTGATAATTGCTTTGTATTGACTACAGATATCAATGATGTGATTATTAATAAAAACCCTTTACCTTTTTTTATGTCCAATCCCGAGCGATTAAATATTGGAAGAGGAAATAGACGTGTATGGAAAAATGGGATATGGACTTTAAAAGCATTAAAGTACTTTAATGACAGGTTTTTAGATAATATGGCAGTAAGCTTTTTTTTCTATCCAGTGTTTAATCCAGGTACTATTGGTGGTAGAAAGCAAGAGGTCGCAGAATTACTGAAAAGAATGGTAAGTATTTTCGAAAATCTAGCCGATGACCAAAACTATGATATGCAAGTCTTTAATTATATCATCAAAGAACATTACTATCCTCAATCTGGAAAGTATGATAGCTGGATGAGCTTTTCACTAGCATGGTATTATTATTATTATAGTTACAGGATGAGAAGAAAATTAGAAAGAAATTATATTAAGAGTAAATATGATATTGCTACCTATGAGGAATCTATTGAAAGGAATGATAAGATTTATGCTGGGTTTCCATTTGTCAGTATGTTTAGTTGGTATGAAAAAAAAACAAGCGCTTATCTGATTCATAAATGAATAAATTAAAGGAATATTATCATCACAACTTAGCTCGGCCAGTTTATCAATTATTAAAGCCTTTACAGCCAATTTTAGGCCTAAAGAAACGAACCTTTATTGATAAGTTTAGGGTAAGAACAAAAGATGGGATCGGATTCTGGTTATATAATAATGCCTTTTATTGGGAGACTGAAATTTTTTGGCAAGGATTTGATAAAATCAATTGGGAAAAGAAAACAAGGTCTATTTGGGCTGAATTGAGTAAAAAATCATCGACTATTCTGGATATAGGAGCTAATACTGGAATATTTTCAATGTTGGCCCAAGCATATAATTCAGATGCGCAAATTTTTGCTTTTGAACCCCAACCCAATATTTATAAGGTTTTAAAATTAAACAGTGAAGTCAATGGTTTTCAAGTTAATTGTATTCAGTTAGCTCTTTCTGATTCCAATGGAAGTCTTCCTTTTTATAATACGGGATTCTCAACCTTCGAGGCAAATAATACTACACATGGTAGCTTAAATAAGGAATGGAGGACGGAAAAACAACAATCTATAATGGTTAAGGTAAGTCGCTTAGATCAGTTTTTGGAGGATAAAAACATCGAAAAAGTGGATCTGGTGAAAATAGATGTGGAAACCTTGGAATATGAAGTCCTATTAGGTTATGGGGAAAGATTATGGAGGGATAGACCTACAATTATTCTGGAGGTCCAAAGTAAGGAAATAGGAGAGAAATTGGAGAATTTATTCAATGATAAGGATTATAAATTTTATTGGATTAATGAAAATAGTGGGATTGAACCAATCATTAAGCTAGGTGAAAATACTGATCAGAATAACCTGAACTATTTAATGAGCCCAAAAGAAAAGGCTGCAGAAATAGAAAAATATGGTGGTATTGGATAAGAAATGTTTAATTATACCTTCTTGGTACCCAACCCTTAATAATCCGTTAAAAGGGTCTTTTTTTAGGGAGCAGGCAGCTTTTCTTTCTCATCATAAGGATATTGATATAAAAGTTTTATATGGCTTGAAACAATCAACACCTTTGTTGAAATTATTATGGATTTATTTTCTGAGTTTTATAAAATCTAATTTAGAGATTGATCGTCAATTTTTGCCTCAAAACCCAATAGCTTATGGATTTATCATTCCGGATAATAGAAGAGTACCAGATCGTTTTCGAATCCAATTGGCGAGATATTTTTACAGGAAAGCATATGACTCATATGTGAAAATAAATGGTATTCCAGACCTTATTCACGCCCAAAGCGGAATGGATGCAAGTATATATGCTCACGAACTTTCTAAAATTAATAATATCCCTTTTGTGATTATAGAGCATCAGGTTTTTGTTTTTCATTATTATTCAAGGTTGAGGGCTAAACTGATACTAGATGCTTTTAAAGCTGCCACAAAAATAGCAACAGTAAGTTATGATGAAAGACGTCAAGTATTGATGAATCAACCCGAATGTAACCCTGAAGTAATTTGGAATTTGGTGGATGAAACGAAATATGAAATTGATTTGAGTAGAAGAAACAGGAAGTTTACCATCATAACTATTTTAAATTCCTTACCAATAAAAGGTGCGATAACATTTTTAGAAGCTATAAAAGAGGTAGTAAAGATGAATCATGATGTCGAATTCATCATGATTGGAAAAGGTGGTGATTTAGATTCCAAAAATGCTGAACATAATATGTTTATTACCAAAAGTAAAGAACTGGGGATATATGAAAAAGGCACATTTTTACCTTTTGTAGAGAGATCAAAAATAAGTGATGTGTTAAATAGAGCACATGTTTTTGTTTCTCCTACCATTCAGGAGCCTCATGGAATCGCAGTAAGGGAGGCGATGATGTGTGGTTTGCCTGTTGTAACAACTGCAAATGGTGGAGTAGAAGATAGTATTACCCATGAAACAGGTCTGGTTGTACCAGTAAAAAATCCCCAATCATTGGCTGAAGCTATTATAAAGATTAAAAATAAGGAGGTACTTATTAATCCTCAAAAAATCAGAAATTTAGCTGTTTTTCAATGTGGAAGAGAAACTTTTTTTAAATCTATGAAATCATTTTATCAAGTTGACTAGGGATTCATTTAAGGTCTCTGTAATTATTCCTGTTTATAATGCAGCATCTTTTGTTGAGGAGGCAGTGGAATCAGCTATTCATTTAACAGAGGTGGGGGAAGTGATTTTGGTGGAAGATGGATCTAAGGATAATTCATTGGAAGTTTGTAACAGAATTGTTGCTAAATATTCTTCTGCTGTTCTTGTGACGCACTCTAATAGAAAAAATAAAGGAGCTTCAGCAAGTCGAAATTTGGGGATTCAGCATGCATCATTTGAATATATTGCTTTCTTAGATGCAGATGATTGGTATGAACCTTTTCGATTCCGTTCTGAAAAAGACATTTTTCAGAATGGAATTAAATTTGATGCTGTCTACTCTTTATCAGCCATTGCTTATCAAAATGGGGAAATAGAGGAGTTTGGGATTAAAATTGTACTAGAGGACTATCAAAAAAAGTTGGGTACTAAAAGGACTTACCAATTCGGTTTGGAAGAAGATTTGATTATTGGGCATACCAATGCCAATACTTTTAGAAAGGAGGTATTATTGGAATTGAACGGATTTGATGAAAGATTGACTTTGCATCAGGATACTGAATTATGGTTGAGATTTTCAAGGAAATTTAGTTTCATTTCAGGAGAATTGGATAAGCCTGTTTCTATTGCTAGAAGACATAGTAATAATAGAATTACTGGAAGATCGAGGTCTTCTAAAATGAAATTATTGTTAGTTATCATAGATAATATAGGTTTAAATAAACTATATGATTTTGAGAGAAAGTATGTGATATATCATATTGCCAGAGCCATTTCAAACCCGATTCGTCCACATTTTATGAGAAAGGCATTATTACATGGATTTCAATTTATAATACATCCCATAAGAGCTTGGTTTATTCCTTTCTTTTATAACTGGGGAATGAAGCATTATAAATTAAAATGAGTCAAGTTATTTTGTTTTCAATAATTATTCCCGTTTACAAGGATACCAATAGATTGATATTATGCTTAAGGGCACTGATGCACCAGAAAATTAATGGTTATAGATCAGAAATATTAGTAATAAATAATGATCCGGAAGGGGATGTGGAAGTTCCAAGGGAATTAACTGATTGTTTGAATATTAGAATAATTGATGAACCCATATCTGGTTCTTATGCAGCGAGGAATACGGGAATCAAATACGCAAATGGAAGGATCCTGGCGTTTACTGATTCGGACTGTGTTCCGGATAGGGATTGGTTGGAAAATGCCTATCATTTGTTTGAACATGATGATAAAAGGGAAATAGGTATATTGACAGGGCCAGTTCCTTTATTTTTCAGGGATTCACATAATCTGACTGCTGCGGAAAAATATGAAAAACATACTGGTTTTACCACTCATTTATATGTAAGAGAAGGTAAGGCAATTACAGCCAACTGGTTTTCCTATAAAGATGTGATCGAGGAATTTGGAGGTTTTAATGCGGCATTAAAATCAAATGGAGATTCAGATTTATCAGGGAAGATCAGCTCCAAATATAAGATTGTGTATAAAGAGGATATCATTGTCCATCATCCAGCCAGGTATCATACAGAGGACTTGGTAAATAAATATAGAAGACTATTAGGTGGTGCATTTACCCGCAGGTTTGAGGAGAATACATGGGCTTTTACTCCCCATGTGCTAAATTTTATTTTAAGGAGGTATAGGTTCTCACTAAAGAAATTCTTTACTGTTCCCATTCATGAGTCTTGGGCCATCTTTAAAGTTTGTAATGCCATCAATTGGGGTGCAGTTAAAGAATACTTTAATTTGATTAGAGGAGGAGAGACAAAACGGTAGTGATGGTGGGACTGCCACGCTCCCTTTGGTCGCTCGCAGTGACGTATCCGTCATTGGGAGGGACATAAATAATTCAATATATTCGAAAAGGTTTTAGAGAGACCCGAAGCAATCTAATCTACCGAAAATGGGATTGCCTGCCCTCCTGGAGGCGGGCTTCGTCCTCCTACCTCGTCCTCGCAATGACGTAAATATGAATCCATTAGTATCCATCATTATCCCAGTTTATAATAAAGCAGCCTATGTGTCACAGACCATAGATTCAGCTTTAGCTCAGACTTATCAGAATATTGAGATCATATTAGTAGATGATGGATCTACTGATGGATCAAAGTTGATTATAAGAAGATATGCAAAGCAATTCCCTGAAAAAATAGTATTAATCGAACAGGAAAATTCGGGGGTATCTAAGGCTACAAATAAGGGAATTAGCTATGCAAAAGGTGAATACATCCAATTTCTGGATGCAGATGATTTGATTTCATCAAATAAGATAAAAAATCAAGTAAATTTACTTCTGGGCAAGGGTAAAATGACAATGGCCTCTTGTGAGTGGGTCACATTTGTCAAAAGCAATACTATTTATGAGAATTGGTCATTAGGTGTTTATAAAGATTATGAAATTCCCATACAAATGTTATTGGATTTATATAACAATGCAGAAATGATGCAGCCTGCTGTTTATTTGTGTCATAGAGAGTTAATTGATAGGGCAGGTGCATGGGATGAAACCCTAATAATAAACCAGGATGGTGAATTTTTTATGCGAGTATTACTTCAGGCAGAAAAAATATTATATGAATCTACCCAAAAGGTGTATTACAGAAAACCTGGTGTAACCAATGTGTCTCAGCAAAAATCATTTATGGCTTCAGCCTCATTATTGGAAAGTTACCGTTGTTATGAAAGAGAATTAAGAAATAAAGAAGATTCAATCAGAGTCAGAATTGCTTTAGCCAAGAATTATCTTAGATTTATTTATGTGACCTACCCTAAATACCCTGAACTAATTAGGGAAGCAGAAATGGAGTTTAAAAAGTTTCATTTTGATAGTCCAGTTAGAATAGGGGGACCAAAATTCCGAAACTTATCCAAATTCTTGGGCTTTAAAAATGCCATAAGGTTGAAGCGGTTTTTGTCTTGACTGTCCTTGTCTGTGCTTTTAGTCCAGATAACTCAGGGGCTCAATTCTCATGTATAACATCTCACTTCTAATCCATTGTTTTCAGTAATCATCCCTTTATACAATAAAGCACCATATATCTGCAGGGCTATTGAGTCTGTGCTTCAACAATCCTATAGAGATTTTGAGATCATCGTAGTGAATGATGGTTCTTCCGATGGAGGAGAGCAGCTTGTTGAGGAGAGATATGGGAGCAAAGTAGTTTTGATTCACCAGGCTAATCAGGGAGTATCAGTAGCCAGAAATAATGGTATTTCACAAGCAAAAGGTGAATATATCGCTTTTTTAGATGCAGATGATCTTTGGCACCCAATGTATTTGACGGTAATCAAAGATGGAATCACTCGATTTCCCCAAGCAGGAGTTTGGGGAAGTAGCTACAGTTTTTATCAAAAGGAACTAAGTTTTTCTGGAGAAGAGTTTCATTTAATACAAAGGTATTTTGATAAAGCAATTGTTAACACATTGTTTTTTACCTCTGCTATGGTGATATCCAAGCGATTTTTTGATGAGAATATTGGATTCAAAGAATACCTGAAAAGAGGAGAGGACCTAGATGTGCTTTTTAGGGCTGTATTGACTTTTGGAAGTCCTGCATTTTGCAAAGCACGGTTGGTTTGTTACGAACAAGGTGATGTAAAAAGTGCCACTAACGTTCAGTTTGATATATCCTCATCTCTACTATGTGAAATAGGGCGAAATGGATATTTAAGATCCTCATCAATTGAAAGTAAGGATGACTTTAACCAGTTTAAAATCAAATACATCTATTTTAATCTTTTTCAATACTACCTTGATTCCAGAAATTTCCGAGAAATAAGAAGGATTATCAACCATCAGGGGAACAAATATTTTCTTGGTAAAATAGTTTATTTTATTCCTAGTGTTCTCATGAAGGAAATAGTGAAAGTTTCTTTTCTTAAGAAACAGTTAAGAAACTATCTTAAATTTTGTTTTAGGGTTATCTACGGCTAATGAAAATAATACGCTTGGTTTCATCATTGGATTATGGAGGAGTTGAAAGGAGGCTGATTAACATTTCTCATTGGCAAGATGAGCATGAATGGATTTTTTGTGCATTAGGTAAAGGAGGGGAGGCTGAAAAACAAATTATGGAAAACGGAAAGAATGTAGTGGTTTTGGCTCAGAATATAAAGATACCAAGTTTGGTAACTATCCTATCCTTGATTAATTTTTTCAGAAAGGAAATGCCTGATGTTATCCATACCTCTGGAGCTGAAGCTAATTTCCATGGAGTGATAGCTGGTAGATTGGCAGGTATTAAAAATATAATTACTGAAGAAATTGGAATTCCTGGACAAAGTAAGGTAGCTAATAAGGTGTTCCAAGGAATTTATAGGTTTTCAAATCATGTCCTTTGTAATGCTAAAGTAGTGGCGGATTATTTAGTATTAAAAAACAAGGTTTCCATGTCAAAGGTAAAAATCATAGATAATCCTATTCCCAAAAGTATACAATCAAAAATAGCATTTTCAAATGATGGAATATTTAGGGTTTTGACCGTTTCTAGATTAGAACCAGTTAAAAACTTGGAGTCTCTGATTCTTGTTTTTTCAAAAATATTACAATATTATCCTAAAACCATTCTTACTATTATTGGTGATGGCCCACAAAAAGAACATCTTAAGGGAATGGTGAATGAAATGAACCTAGATCATAAAGTGGATTTTGTTGGGTTTAAGACTAGGCCTTGGGAAGCTATTCTAAATGTGGACCTGTTCGTATTAAACTCACATACGGAAGGGTTTTCCAATGCATTGGCTGAGGCGATGTTGTTGGGGATTCCAGTGCTTTCAACTAAGGCTGGGGTAGCACCAAAGTTGATTTATTCAGGTAAATCGGGCTGGCTGGTTTCTCCTGGTAATGAAAATGAGCTTTTATCTACAATGCTTTCTATAATGGGATTATCGCTAGAAGAGCTATGTGAGATTGGTTTAAATGGAAAAAGGGAGGTAGAAGAAAAATATTCTTTGGAAAAACATGTCTCCGACTTGATGGATATATATAATAATTAAAGTGAATAGTATTAGGCTACTTTTTTGTGTCGAAACTATTGCATCTGGGGGGGTGGAACAGACACGTTTGATGATTTGTAAATATTTAATCCATAGAGGTTTTCAAATAAAAATAACCTGTACCTATGCTGGAGGCCCTATTGCAGATTCATTTCAGAAACTTGGTGTAGAACTCATTCAGGTTGGAGCTATGAAAGGGCCATTTGATATAGATGTACATAGAAAAGTTCAGAATTTAATTAAATCTTTTCGCCCACATATTATTCATGGGGGGGTATTTGAAGGAAATAGTGTAACAGCCATTTCTGGTTTTTTAAAGAATGTTCCAATACGTATAATAGAAGAAACTTCCGATCCTCAGAATCGCTCAACAAAAGCAAACTGGCTTTTAAAAATATATTCTAAAATGTCAGATAAGGTTGTCGCCATTTCTCCCAAGGTTTATGAGTATCTAAGTTTGGAGGCAAAAATAAAACCGAAAGAAAAAATAGTTTTAATTAATAATGCTGTGCAAGCTATTCAAAGAAGTGCTTCTAATGAAATCGCTAGATTAAAATTAAAATTTGGGATAGGAGATGGAAATTTAGTAATTGGCTTTGTAGGAAGATTGAATAATGATCATAAAAGGATATCTGATTTATTGTCAGCGTTACCACTATTAAAATCAAACAGGATTAAATTACTAATTGTGGGAAACGGAGTCGATATGCAGATGATTAAAGAGAGAGTCGATGAATTGAAACTTTCGAATCAGGTAATATTTGCTGGATATCAATTTAATACCTCAATATTTTACCAAATCATGGACATAGCCTGTTTCCCCTCTGCAAGGGAAGGCTTTGGCTTAGTAGCCGCAGAAGCCATGATGCATCATTTACCAGTGGTAGCGACCAAGGTAGGCGGCTTACAAAATGTGGTGGTGGATGGAGAAACCGGTTTTTTAGTCCCACCCTATAATCCCCAGTCCCTGGCCGACAAGCTCCAACACCTCATCGACCACCCCGACCTCAGAACCCAATTCGGCCATGCCGGTTACGAAAGAGCCAAAAAGCATTATTCCGCAGAAAGGTACGTAAAGGAGGTAGAGGATTTGTATTTGGGGCTATTGAAGGAGAAAGGGATTACGCCCTAAATCCCTCCCGAATCAAGTTCGGGACAGGCTTTGTAGAGAGACATATTGATTCCGTTTACGATTATGGTTCCTCACCCTAAAGGGGGAGGCTAGGAGGGGGGGACAGAAGCCATTGAGTTTATCTCTATAGGGATGACCTATCAAATTAATCTCTATATTTACCCCAACATAAAACCACAAAAGTCAAAGAAATACTTTGCTCGACCTCATCATTATCATCATATGCCTTATCGCCCTGGTCAATACCAACCAAAGTATGGCCAAAAAATTTGGCCTGCCCCAAAAATACCAATACCACCTCCACTACCTCCTTTTTTACCACCTCTTTTTTAGCCTATTCTTTACCTGGTATATCCTTAATTTTGGAGGGGATTCGCAAGGTTATTGGCGTTTGGGAATGCAACAGGTGTTGATTCATGGAGAGGAAACTTGGATGAAATATTTTGGGGAAAGCACCACCTTTATTTTATGGTTATGTTATATCCCTAGTAAAGTGTTTGGATTAAGTTATATCACAGGAAATATTTTATTTGGTTTTTTAGGTTTTATAGGGATTAGATATCTTTTCATTTTGACGGCTGAGTATTTCCCGTTAAACCATAAGATCTTAAATATCCCTTTATTTCCTGCCATTTTTTATATGGCTAATTTTAATTTTTGGACTGCAGGAGTGGGGAAGGATGCTATTTGCTTTTGGGCCATTGCCTGGTTTATGTTTGCAGTACAAAAGTACAATTCCCGTTGGTGGCAAGGTCTAATTGCCTTTTTCTTTGTGTACATGGCTAGACCCCATATGGGGCAGGCATTGATTGGTGGAACAGCCTTTGCTATTATATTGGGATCAGAAATTCGAAGGGAATATAAATTTGTATTAGGTGCTTTAGCTTTGTTTGGGACTTTTTATTTAAGTTCTCATACTATGGAGGTACTTGAGTTGGATGATCTTTCATTGGATAGTTTAGTTGCTTATACAGGTGAAAAAGTTGGTAATTTGAATGATAGTCATGTGGGGTCTGGAGTAGATATGAATAATTATTCTTTACCTCTAAAGATTTTTACTTATATGTATAGACCGATTTTTATTGATGCCCATAATATCATGGCTTTCTTAAGTTCCATAGAAAATGCTTTGTACCTATGGTTAAGTTTGTTTATTGTTAGAAACTGGACCCCAGAGGCATTAAGGGATATGCCGGTTTTCTTAAAGGTGGGTTTTGTGACCTTTATTCCCGTAACCTTGGCCTTTGCCAATAGTTTAGGAAACTTAGGGGTAATCATGCGCATGAAGAATATGATGATGATCTATTTTGTCCTTTTTATTCTATTTCTGATCGTCTACAATAAAAAGCTTCGCTACCAAAAGCACTTGGAAAAACAACGCTATTACCAAAAACGCCAAGAAATCATAGCACAGAAAGCAGCAGCAAAAGAGGAAAATGTCTAAAGCTGAATGCCGAAAGCCAATGGCCGAAGGCATCAGGCTTATGCTGTTCCACATTTGCGATGTGAAACTCAAATAATAGGGCATTGGTAATGCCATAGCATACCCGTTGTGCTGAGGGCTGTGCCCCAGTACCACAAACCCTGAGCCCGCCTGCTGTAGGCAGGCCTGCCTACCTTTAGGTAGGTCTCAGACTCATTTGATAAAGTAAATAATTCATCCCATTGGCTTTAGGCTTTTAACCTTAGGCCTTTGACTTATACTCAACCCCAGGGACCGCTGTGATACCTCCGCGTTACGCTGTGGTTACCCTTAGACCTGGTTCATTTGATAAAGTAAATAGTGAGCCCCATCGGCTTTCGGCCTTTAACCTTAGGCCTTTGCTTATATTCAACTTCAGTGACCGCTGTGCTACCTCTGCGCTACGCTGTGGTTCCCCTTAGCCCCGGCTCATTTGATAAAGTAAATAGTGAGTCCCATCAGCTTTCGGCCTTTAACCTTAGGCCTTTGCTTATATTCAACCTCAGTGACCGCTGTGTTACCATTGCGCTACGCTGTGGTTCCCCTTAGCCCCGGCTCATTTGATAAAGTAAATATTGAGTCTCATCGGCTTTTGGCCTTAGGCCTTTGACTTATACTCAACCTCAGTGGACTCTGTGCTATCTCTGCGATACTCAGTGGTTACCCTTAGGCCCGGCTCATTTGATAAAATAAATAATTAGGCCCATCTGCTTTAGGCCTTTAACCTTAGGCCTTTGACTTATATCAACCTCGGTGACCTCTGTGCTATCTCAGCGCTACGCTGTAGTTACCCTTAGACCCGGCTCATTTGATAATGCCAATAATTAGTCCCATTGGCTTTAGGCTTTTAACTTTAGGCCTTTGACTTATATTAAACCTCAGAGAGCTCTGTGCTATCTCAGCGCTACGCTGTGGTTCTTCCGAGACCCCGAAGGGGTCAAACATCACTAACGGATCGGAATAACAATCATCCACGACCCCGAAGGGGTCGAATATTACTATAAAAAAGTGCCCAAAAAAAACAAAATACTCTTCCTTCCCAAATACCCACGAATGGGAGCCAGCAGCAGGCTAAGGACCTTTCAGTACCTGCCCTTATGGGAGGCAGCAGGTTTTGATGTAACCCTTTCCTCCTTCTTTAATAAACAATACCTGGAAGAACATTATGCAAAGCGCCCCATCGATAAAGGTAATGTGCTTGCCTGTTATAAAAGACGCTGGAAGATACTTCGGAACGCTGCTGATTATGAGTATATCATCATAGAAAAAGAACTCTTTCCCTTTATCCCCTTTGGCTTGGAAAAATGGGCCTTCAAACAAGGTCCCCAATACATCTTCGATTATGATGATGCCGTATTCCATAATTATGACCTACATGGGAATAAATGGATCAGAAGCTTACTAAGGGACAAAATAGACCGGCTAATGGCCAGGGCAGATCAACTTTGGTTGGGCAATGAGTACTTGGCCGCAAGGGCACAAGAAGCCGGTGCCCATAATATCATGGACCTCCCTACCGTCATTGATTTAAATAAGTACCAACTGGGACCTGTAAAGGAAAATGCAACCGTAAAAATAGGTTGGATAGGCTCGCCCACCACACTGAAATACTTGGACCAATTAAAGCCGGTTTTTGAAGGGCTGAAAAAAGAAGAGGCTTTCACCCTACATATTATCGCCAATGGACAGGGGATAGGCTTGTTTGACCTGGAAAAAACACTCTACTGGTCCGAGCAAGAGGAAGTAGCTATGATCCAGCAATTGGATATCGGCATCATGCCCCTAAACGATACTCCTTGGGAGCAGGGAAAATGTGCCTATAAGCTCATCCAGTACATGGCCTGTGGGCTGCCCGTTATCGCTTCACCCATTGGCATGAACAAGGAAGTGGTCCGGCATGGAGTGAATGGCTTTTTGGCCAGCAGCCACGAGGAATGGACCCGGTACCTGAAAATCCTTCTGGAAGACCCTTATCTCCGGCAAATCATGGGCACAGCAGGCAGAAAACTGGTAGAAGAAAAATACACCCTCGAGCACAACTGGCAAAAAATCCAATCCTACTTAAATATTAATAGTGAAGTTCCACATTTATAACGAAGCTGTCGAAGCTGTTCCACATTTGCAATGTGGAACCACTATAAAGGGGCATTTGTAATGCCCCATTGAATCCATGGAAAACGAATATATGCAGATATGTGAGGCACAGGCTAGCGTAAAGAATAATGCGATCTTGCAAAGAGACTCTCTACCAAAGGCAGACAGGTTCCTTACACTCAGAGTGACAATCGATTATCGCTGTTCCACATTTGCAATGTGGAACCAATATAAAGGGCATTTGCAATGCCCCTAAAATTCATTTTAAACCAAATCTGGATTGGTGCTACTTTATGATTTATCTGTTATCGTGTGAGGTTCGACCCCTTCAGGGTCGTTGGGACGACGTGATGCCTGACGTCTACGTATATTTGACCCCTCCGGGGTCTTGAGGGAAGGAAATCCTGTTGATGAGTTTCGCCTAAGGATCATGAGTGCGGTTGGGCTCCCCTTCAGGGGTTGGGGGTAGCGGAGGTGCAGATGCCTAAAGCTGAAAACTTATTCGATCATCAGTCTTTACTCTTTGTTCTATTATCTCAAATCTCATATCTCAAATCTCCAGAAGACAGTCTCCCCTTCGGGGTCTTGAGGGAAGGAAATCCTGTTGATGAGTTTCGCCTAAGGATCATGAGTGCGGTTGGGCTCCCCTTCAGGGGCTGGGGGTAGCGATAGAGAAATGCTTTTAAGCTCCATTCTTTTATCTCAGGTCTAATACCTAATATTCAGAGCAAAGCGAACCTGTCTTCCGAAGGTAGAGAATCGCTTCTAGTAATGATATTGCAAAGAGACTCTTCGCTACCCTCAGAGTGACAAAAGGATAGCGTGCCCCATTTTCAACAAGGTACCCCGTGCCTTTCTCAAGTCTCATATCTCAAATCTCACATCTCCAGAAGAAAGGCTCCCCTTCAGGGGCTGGGGGTAGCGGAGGTGCAGATACCGAAAGCTGAAAACTTACTCAATCCATAGTCTTTACTCTTTACTCTTTCTTCTATTATCTCAAGTCTCAAGTCTCAAGTCTCAAATCTAAAGTCTCAAGTCTCAAGTCTCAAATCTAAAGTCTCAAATCTCAACGCTCATCAACCAATGAACAACCACCACCCCAAAAAACTCCTTTTCATCACTTGGGACAGTGACAGTACCAATTACCTGGAAAGCCTCTTCCTGCCCATACTTCAGGGCTTGCAGGAAAGTGGGATAGTAAGCTGTGCCATCCTACAGTTTTCCTGGGCTGCCCCGGATAAGATCAAACAATTAAAAAGCCTCTCTGAAGCACAGGACATTGCTTATTGGCATTATCCGATCAGTCGGAAACCCCATCCACTGCTGGGGAGCTTATGGACCGTTTATAAGGGGCGAAAGATCATCAAAAAGCTGATCAAGCAAGAAGGTTTCCAGCTCCTTATGCCTAGGAGCACCATGCCGGCCATGATGGTCAATAGACTCTGGCGGGTATTGAAAAGAAAGGAGGTGAAGGTGCTCTTCGATGCGGATGGCCTGCCTTTGGAGGAAAGACTGGATTTTACGGCCTTAAAAAGCAATGACTTTCAGTATAAATACCTGAAAAGGCAGGAAACCCAAATGCTGCAAAAAGCCAATAAGGTTTTGTGCAGGACACAGAAAGCCATAGACTTCCATATTCCCAAGGTAGGGGAGAGTCGGCGCAGGGATTTTCACTGGGTAAGCAACGGAAGGGATGCCGACCGGTTTACTTTTTCGACTCAAGATAGGGAACGTGTCAGGCAGGCACTGGGCATAAGGGAGACCGAGAAACTCTGGGTATACACAGGCAGCTTAGGACCCCAATACGCCCTGAAGGAGATGTTGGGCATTTTTGAACTGTATCAGACAAAACAGCCCAACAGCCGCTTTTTAATTTTGGTCAATCATAAAGAGCATTTGGGGCATGCCATACCAAAGGGCCTAAAGGATAAGTTGATCTTCCGATCCCTACCTTTTCAGGAAATCCCTGCCCACCTGTCAGCGGCAGATATCGCTTTTTCCCTGCGCCTGCCAGCCTGGAGCATGAGGGGAGTGGCCCCCATTAAGTTGGGGGAGTATTTACTGATGGGCCTTCCGGTGATCGCCAGTACTGGGATTGGCGATACAGAAATTTTACTGCAAGGACTGCCATTTGTCCACCTCTATTACCACCGCGAAAAGGACCGAAAAGAGCGGGCCGTGGAATGGGTGAAGGACTTATCCACAGTAGACCGTCAGGAGATCAGGGATTTTGCCCTGGCGCATTTTAGCCTCAATAAAAGCATAGCCGAATATAGCAAGGTCATCAACGAGAGCCTTAAGGAATAACCAGCCAAGCTTAAAGTCCACAGCCAAAGACGAATGTCAATAGTCCAATGTCAAAAATCGAGAACCTAAATCCCCCAACCAATTAACCATTAACCCTAAACCGATCCCCATTCCCCAATCCCATTCCCCAACCCCCAAACAATTAACCAATTAACCCTTAACCACTCTCCATTTCCAAATCCCCAATCCCGAATCCCTATTCCCCATTCATCATCCTTCCCACCTCGTACCTTATTTCCACTCACGACTCATGACTTTTATCTCCAATCTCATGTCTCAGGTCTCATGTCTATCCTCAAATTTTTACTAGCTTAGATTTTTCTTAACCTACGAAATATGCTCCAATACCTTTTTATCATCCTATTGATAGGCCTCTGCATAGCGGACAATAGGCATATGGTCAAGAAAAAAGGCCTGCCCAAAGCTTACCTGTTTCACCTTCAGGCACTCTTGGTCTTTCATATGCTCATGGTCTTGGTATTTAGCTATTATATCGGCCAAAAAGGAGGGGACAGCCAGGGTTATTGGGCACTGATCGGTCCTTTGGCCCATCCCCATGCCAGCTCTTGGGGGGATTATTTTGGGGTAGGCTATCCATTTATGTATTGGCTCAACTATATTCCCTCCAAGGTCCTGAACTGGTCCTGGTATACCGGCAATATGCTGTATGGGCTGCTGGGCTATTATGCTTTTAGGTATTTGAGTCATACCGTGTACTACCACTACCAAGCTGCTCCCCAATTCAGGGGATTGCCAATGGCCTTACTGTTGCTTTATTGGCCCAATATACATTTTTGGACCGCTGGAGTAGGGAAGGAGGCACTCTGTTTTTGGGGATTGTCAGCCCTGCTTTTTGCCTTGTCCCGGGGAAGTCAAAAAAGGTATTGGGCATTGGGCATGATTGGCTTGGCCAGTGTTTTTATGGTCAGGACCTATTTGGCCGCCATCATGGCAATAGCTTTGGTCTTGCTTTTTCTTATGGATTTCAAAAAGCTCTCCAAGTCCCAAAAACAGCTGTTTTGGAGAGGGCTCTTTCTATTGGTTTTATGCATACCCGCCATTTATAGGTATTCGGGTATCAAGGACTTGCCCAATATT
This sequence comes from Echinicola marina, assembly GCF_020463795.1. Classification (NCBI taxonomy): domain Bacteria; kingdom Pseudomonadati; phylum Bacteroidota; class Cytophagia; order Cytophagales; family Cyclobacteriaceae; genus Echinicola; species Echinicola marina. The sequence goes on from NZ_CP080025.1 coordinate 3,678,941, forward strand.
AATCCGATAGCCATCAGCCAGCAACAGATCGCCATGCTCAGTGGGGAGGGCATTGGATCATCAGTGCCCGTGAAGGATTATGGATTGGCCATGCGATTGATCACTTATTGGTTCAGGCCTTTTGTTGGGGAAATAAAAGGTGGATTGATGTATATGGCCGCGGCCATAGAAAATGCCCTGTTGATAGTACTCTTGCTTTTCTTTTTGGTCAAAGCCAAATGGCAAGCTTGGAGGAAAATTCCGCTTTTCCTGCGCTATTCACTTGTTTTATTTGTCCTGACATCACTTTTATATGCCAATAGCCTGGGGAATTTGGGCATCATGATGCGCATGAAAGCCCCTTATATGCTATTGATCATATTGTTTATGGCTTGGATGTATCAGAAGAAATCCAAACAAACTTCTCAACCCATTTAGCAATCAATCAGCCACCCTATACCCATAATTCCCCATTCCCACGCTGTTCCAAATTTGCAATTTGGAACTCATATAAAAGGCCATTTGCAATGCCCAATCCCAAACAATTAACCAGTTAACCCTTAACCCTTAACCATTCACAATTCCCGAATCCCCATTCTCCATCCTTCCTACTTTAAACTCATATTTTCTACATAGTGACTTAGTGCGGTAGGCTCCCCTTCAGGGGCTGGGGGTAGCGAAGGGAATGCTGAGACTTATCCCATTCTAAGTCTTTACTTTTTGCTCTTTATTCTTTTATCTTTACTCCCATATAGCGACTAGCTACTCTGAGCATCCCCCTAACCAATTAACCAGTTAACCCTTAACCCTTAACCATTCCTCATTTCCCATTCCCGACCCCAAACACTTAACCAATTAACCCTTAGTCAATTAACACTTAACCATTCCCCATTCCTAATTCCTCATTCCCCATTCCCAACCTCAAACACTTAACCAATTAACCCTTAACCCTTAACCATTCTCCATTCCTAATTCCTAATTCCTCATTCCCCATTCCCGACCCCCCAACCAATTAACCCTTAACCCTTAACCATTCCCGAATCCTCATTCCCCATTCTTCCTCCTAAATTTCACTTTATAGACTTAATTAGCTAGGTTTGCTAAAACATTGAATACCTCCAAGGTTCCCCAATGGGAATATAATTGAGGCTTATTGAAATATTTTCGTGATAAACTGTAAATATTTATATGCAAAAGTGTATTTTTAGTTGTTGATGAGAAATTCCATTTTTACCATATCGCTGGATTTTGAATTGCATTGGGGAAGGTTCGATAAGTTTCCACTGGCTGCAGAACGGGAATATTACCAGAATGCCCGCATGGCCATTCCAAAAATATTGGATTTATTTGCCGATTTTGGAATAGAAGCCACTTGGGCCACCGTGGGGATGTTATTTGCAGAAAGCTGGGATGAATGGAAGGATTATTTGCCGGAAGATTTTCCCAATTATGACAATATTAAACTATCCGCCTATGAATGGGCGGCAAAGAACATGCATGAGGCCCCTAATTGTCTTTTTGCTCCGGATCTGATCACCAGAATCATCAATAGTCCTGGCCAGGAAATAGGCTCCCATACGTTTTCTCATTTTTATACCCAAGAAAAAGGACAAGAGCTTTCCCAGTTTAGGGCGGATTTAAAAATGGCCAAGAAGATAGCAAAGGATAAATTTGGCCTTAGTCTTAGTTCCTTGGTATTCCCTAGAAATCAATACGGGCCAGAAAGTATTGCTATCTGTAAAGAAGAGGGCTTTGAGGTTTATCGGGGCAATCCTTCCGATTGGTTTTGGAAGTCTCCCGAAAAGAGCAACTTGCTCAAGAAGGTTTTCCGTACTGGCGACACCCTTTATGCCTTGGGCAACAGGACATCTTATCCTAAGGAGCAGATTTTCGATGAAGCTTCAGGGATGATCAATATACCGGCATCCAGATTGCTCAGGCCATATCGACAGCCTTCTATTTTTAATCATCGCCGGATCCAACGGATCACAGAGGAAATGACCTTGGCAGCCAAGAAAGGGGAGGTATATCATTTATGGTGGCATCCACATAATTTTGGAACCTATACCTCGGACAACTTAAGTTTTTTGAAGGTGATTTTACAACATTTTAAGGGACTGAAAGAGGAATACGGCATGCAGTCCTGTAATATGCTATCCCTCAGCGGCGCACACAAAAAAGTAAAGGCCGTCTCATGATTTAAGCATTAACCCTCTTCCCCCCAAACCCTTAACCCTTAACCAGTTAACCCTTAACCACTCCCCAATCCTCATTCCTCATTCCTAATTCCCCATTCTCCATCCTTCCTACTTTAAACCTCATATTTTCTACATAGTGACTTAGTGCGGTAGACTCCCCTTCAGGGGCTGGGGGTAGCGATGGGAATGCTGAGACTTATCCCATTCTTTTTGCTCTTTATTCTTTTATCTTTACTCCCAAATAGCGACTAGCTACTCCGAGCATCCCCCAAACCCCAAAACACTTAACCATTCCCCACTCCCGAATCCCCAAACCCTTAACCAGTTAACCCTTAACCATTCACAATTCCCCACTCCCGAACCCCAAAACACTTAACCAATTAACCCTTAACCACTCCCCATTCCTAATTCCTAATTCCCCATTCCTAATTCCTCATTCCCCATTCCTCATTTCCCACTCCCCATTCACCCTACTTCGTACATCGTACCTTATACTTTATACCTTATCTCCGTCTCAAATCCCCACCCGATAAATTCCTTTTCCTTTTGAAAAAAACCATTATTTCCTTTCTTATTTTTTGACTAATGAGCTAAAACCATAAAAAATGATCAAGATTATTTAAATAAATTCAATAAATTGGCTTCTTAATTTAACCCGTTTTATGCATTAGGAATCGTTATGAGAACTGAAACTACAAGAAAATCAGGCTGTTTGGAGATTGAATCATAGCATCGCTATGGTGAAATCGAAAACAGCAGCGAAGCGACTGATTTTAAAGTAGTTTCAGGTCGCAATAGATAGGCTAATGCATAATGCGGGTTTAAACTAGACTTAACAACTGTGGGTAATCCTTCAAATTGGAGGATACGGGTGTGTTAAAATCATGGTTTGCAAAATTGTTTGATTTATAGGAACAATGCCTGAGGCAATCCTTCGGTCTTCCTTCTTCAAACTTCCAGCCTTACAAGTAAATGAGCTTTGGCTATTGCAATCATTGCGGATAAATAGAAATAACAAATAGCAAAAAAATAAATTTATAAAACCCCACTTATAATGCATAAAAGACCAAGCTTTTTTACCTGGGTGCTGATGGGCAGCTTCTTGCTTTCTTTTAGCCTCAGCGCACAACAGTCTTCCAAAGAGAAGCCGAATATCATCTTTATCCTCACAGATGACCTGGGCTATGGGGACTTGGGCAAATTCTTCCAAAATGAACGGATGGCTACTGGAGACCGTAGTGAACCTTGGATCTTGACCCCGGAACTGGACAAGATGGCCGAAGCAGGGGCCATGCTCACCAATCATTACACCGCAGCACCTGTCTGTGCGCCTTCCAGGGCATCCATTTTAATGGGCGTCAGCCAAGGCCATGCCCATGTCAGGGATAATCAGTTTGACAAATACCTGGGAGACAATTATACCATCGCCGATGTGCTCAAAGAAGCAGGCTATTCCACCGCCTTGATCGGCAAATGGGGCTTGCAGGGACCGGGGGAAGGACCTGACTGGCCATCACATCCACTAAAAAAAGGATTTGATTATTACTATGGCTATATCCGCCACCGTGATGGCCACGAACACTATCCCGTGGAAGGGGTTTACCGCGGCCAAAAGGAGGTATACGAAAATTATAAGATCGCCCAAGGGCTGGACAAATGCTATACGGGAGACCTTTTTACGGCCAAAGCCAAGCAGTATATTATAGAACATAATCAGGATAAGGAAGATGAACCCTTTTTTATGTTCCTTTCCTATGATACACCCCATGCGGTATTGGAGCTGCCCACCCAGGATTACCCGGAAGGCGCGGGCCTAAATGGTGGCTTGCAATGGCTGGGAACTCCAGGTAAAATGATCAACACGGCCTCTGGAGAGGTAGATACTTTTACTTATCCTGAGTTTGCCAATGCCACCTATGATGATGACAAAGATCCTTCTACTCCCGAGGTGGCCTGGCCGGATACCTATAAGCGCTATGCTACGGTCAATAGAAGAATTGATGATCAGGTAGGGGATATCCTGCAATTATTGAAGGACTTGGAAATAGATGAAAACACCCTGGTAGTCTTTACCTCTGATAATGGCCCTTCCAGGGAATCTTACCTGCCAAAGGAATATGTGGACTATACGCCTGAGTTCTTTAATAATTTCGCCCATTTTGACGGGATCAAGAGGGATGTCTATGAAGGGGGATTAAGAACAGCTACCATTGCCTATTGGCCCGGACAGATCAAGGACAATACCGTGGTGGATGCCCCAAGTATCTCTTATGATTGGTTGCCTACTTTTGCAGAGGCTGCTGGAATAGCAGCGCCGGTGAGGACAGACGGGGTGTCATTATTGCCTGCTTTGACCCATAGGGGGAAGCAGGAAGCAAGCTTTGTCTATGTGGAATATTTCCAAAATGGAGCAGTGCCAAAATATGCAGAATTTGATGAAAACCATCAAGGTAAAAAACGGGGACAAATGCAGATGATCCGAAAGGGCAAGCATGTTGGGCTAAGGTACAATATCCAAAGCCATGAGGATGATTTTGAAATTTATGATGTCAGTGCAGATAGCCAGCAGACCGAGAATTTGGCCGCGGCAATGCCTGGACTTCAGCGTGAATTAAAAGCGGTAGTATTGAGAAGCAGAATGGCGGATGCTGAAGCGCCCAGGCCTTATGATAAAGAGTTGGTACCTGCCATGGAAATCAAGAAGGCAAAGCCTGGCTTGACCCTTTATACTTATGGCTTTGATACCCCTTGGATTCCCCAGCTGAGCGCTAAGGCCAAAAAAGGACAAAAACTAAGCAGTCTCACACCGGTCAATGTCCCATCTGGTAGACATCTTCAGGTTTTTGAAGGATATATCAATGTGCCCGGTGACGGTAAATACGAATTTTCTATAGAGGCTGGAGCCCAAAAGGTCTTTATGCGCATCCATGATATGGCGGTCTTGGATGGAAATTATTCCACCGAAGGCCCGATTTCAGGTAGCGTATACCTAGAGGCGGGCTATCATCCTATCAAGCTTTATTATTCAAATAAGGAACTAAGTACAGATCCCGAATTGAACCTATTCTGGAACTTCAATGATACTGGAAAAACTGAGTTACCGGATAATGTTTATTTCAGGTAAATGAAGAAGGGTAAAATTAAATCTGTTCATGTCTTAATTAACAAAGTCGGCTATAATACTAAGACCTAAAATTTAGAGAATGAACAAATACAGGAGACAATAATTGAAAAACAGGCTGTCTTATAAGTCTGAAATACGTCATACGAGAGGTCAACGTTTTCTCAAATATAAAAGAGTTGTATGACGTGAGCTTCAAATCGATGTCATCCTGACAAAGGAAGGATCTCTCTAGTTAATTGTTACTAGAAGAGATGCTTTCCCGATAATAGGGACTGGCTCTATCGTCAGCATAGCCTGCCCCGAGGAATATCTGGGACATTTTATTCACGTCAATAGTAGCGACGAAGTCATCTAAAAGTACTCATATTGTACATATCCGGAGTTTGTCTGCCTTCCGACAGGCAAACTTCTTTTCGCTATCGCTGCAATCACAATGACGTGGATTTTTGAGACTGTCTGCATATGGAGAGCGCCAGGTCTTTCTGCCCAGGTAGGGGTAAAGGGGATATACAGGTTCACGACATTAGTCGCCAAAATATTTGGGGTGGTTTTACCTATCGCTAATGCCAAGCTAACTAAATTATGGATTTCAGAAAATCTGTATATCCGTAAAGACACCAGTATTTTGTAAATAAGATATTCTTTCAGTAAGAACACAAAAGTCAAAAGAAACGATATTTTATTCCGTGCAAATCTGTGGAATCCGTGAGAAATAAGTTTACTGGTGTAATAACGGATAATCATATTAGAAAATATTATTTTTAATGAGGACCAAAACAAATAAACAATAAACCACTTATGAAATACAAACCTTTAAAACAAATGGTACTTGGCTTTATGGCCATATTGGCCACTGTTGGATGTAGTACCAAAACCCAAAATGAAACGACAACAGCAACACCTTCAAAACCCAATATCATCGTTATCTATATGGATGATTTGGGCTATGGGGATATCAGCGCCTATGGGGCTACTGAAATCAACACCCCCCATATGGACAAGCTGGCCAATGGTGGCATTCGCTTTACCAATGGCTATGCAACATCGGCAACTTGTACCCCAAGCCGCTACGCCCTGTTGACAGGCATGTACCCTTGGAGAAATAAAAATGCCAAAATCCTTCCTGGGACGGCTCCTTTATTGATCAGCACGGATCAGGAGACCCTTCCCAAGATGCTGAAAGAACAAGGCTATTACACGGGGATAGTGGGGAAATGGCACCTAGGTCTTGGTACCGGGAATGTCAACTGGAATGAAAAGATCAGCCCCAGCCCTAATGAGGTGGGCTTTGACTATAGCCATATTTTGGCTGCCACCCAGGATAGGGTACCCACGGTCTATATTGAAGATGGCCATGTGGTGAACCTTGATCCAAACGATCCTATTGAGGTAAGCTATAAAAAGAACTTTGAAGGTGAACCTACAGGCAAGGAAAATCCGGAATTACTGAGCATGAGATGGCACCATGGACATAATAACAGCATCGTGAATGGCGTGCCTAGAATTGGCTTTATGAAAGGCGGAGAAGCAGCCAAGTGGTCTGATGTGGATATGGCCGATCATTTCCTGGCCAAGGCCCAAGACTATGTGAAAGCCCATAAAGATGAGCCTTTTTTCCTATACTATGCCCTGCAGCAGCCCCATGTGCCGCGTACTCCTCACCCAAGATTTGCAGGAAAGTCAGGTATGGGACCAAGGGGTGATGTGATCCTTGAAGCGGATTGGTGCGTAGGTGAATTTATGAAAACTTTGGAAGAGGAAGGTTTAATGGAAAATACCTTGATTGTGTTCTCTAGTGATAATGGTCCTGTATTGAATGATGGTTATTATGATGGTGCAGTAGAGAAATTAGGAGACCATACTCCAGCCGGTCCACTCAGAGGTGGTAAATACAGTTTGTTTGAAGCGGGTACCCGTGTGCCTTTTATGGTTTATTGGAAGGATAAGATTGCTCCTCAGGTTTCCGATGCCTTGGTATGTCAGATGGACTTGTTGAATTCAGTGGCTGATTTGGTGGGCAGTGAGCAAAAAGATTTGGATAGCAAAAATCTATTGGATGTTTTTATGGGTGAATCCCAAAAGGGCAGGGAGGAGTTGATCTTGGAAGCAAGTACCAGAACAGCCCTAAGGCAAGGTGATTGGGTCATGATTCCTCCATACAAAGGCCCTGCGGTAGCTGGACAGGTAAATATAGAGTTGGGCAATGACAGTGAATATCAATTGTATAATCTAAAAGAGGATATGGGTCAACAAAACAATGTGGCTGCCAGCAATCCTGAAAAACTGCAAGCCATGATCGCTGATTATAACAGGATCAGAGGCAATGAAAACACAGAAGTTGAAGCTTTGGAGTTAAAATAAACCTCATCAAAAAGTACTCAAAAGAGGCTGTTTCATAAGTCTTAAATCCGTCCTCGATTTAGAGCGGGGCAGGCGATCACGAGCCAAGCGAAGTGATCTCGAAGTACTCCCATTGCGCGTCTGTTGAGATTGCCTGCCTTCCGTCCTTTAGGCAGGCTTCTCTTCGCTATCGCCTCAATCGTATGGAGTGGATTTTTGAGACAGCCTTATTTTTTATTTAATTTGCCGAGTTTGATAGATGAAACAGGATATGTTCGACTCCTTTGGAGTCGCAGGATACTTTAGATTAGACGATCTCGTTAAGAATGTTTGATCCCTTCGGGATCATTGTTCAGGAGTAACCTATTCTTGATACCATATTTTTTAATGTCATAGTCAGAAGGGTTAAAATATGCTTGCTCCATTTGCATCCAGATATGGTCCCACTTCCTCTAAGAAAATTGGCCATGTTACGGTCTATACCCCTAAAGGGGGGAAACATTTTTATATTCATAAAGAAGATTGATCTTTTGATCGGAATGAGGTCAAATATTCCATCAGGTAAGAGACTATTATAATCTTTGCACTATGCGATTGGCCTTATCGATAGTTCCCTTAATATATTTATTACCCACCTCTCTATTGCCCTTACCCCGAAGGGGTAAAACATGCTTAGCCTGGTATACGATATCCCCCTAGCGACCCCGACGTGGTCGAAAATACTATTGATAATTGGAAACGTTCAATACAGTTTGTACCGTGAAGGATGCATTATTCAAATTCAATTAGGATGATATATTCCTTATGTATTCGGGCGCAGAGAGCATTTATTTTTAAAAATCATTCCGTTACCCTCAGTACCCCGACGTGGTCGAAAATACTATTGTTAATTGTAAACGTTCAATACAGTTTGTACTGCGAAGGATGTATTATTCAAATTCAATTAGGATGATATATTCCTTATGTATTTGGACGCAGAGAGGATTTAATTTTGAAAATCATTCCGTTACCCTCAGTACCCCGACGTGGTCGAAAATTCTATTGATAATTGGAAACGTTCAATACAGTTTGTACCGCGAAGGATATATTATTCAAATTCAATTAGGATGATATGTTCCTTATGTATTTGGACGCAGAGAGCATTTATTTTTAAAAATCTTTCCGTTACCCTCAGTACCCCGACGTGGTCGAAAATACTATTGTTAATTGGAAACGTTCAATACAGTTTGTACCGCGAAGGATGCATTATTCAAATTCAATTAGGATGATATGTTCCTTATGTATTCGGGCGCAGAGAGGATTTATTTTTGAAAATTTTCCCGTAACCCTCAGTACCCCGACGTGGTCGAAAATTCTATTGATAATTGGAAACGTTCAATACAGTTTGTACCGCGAAGGATGCATTATTCAAATTCAATTAGGATGATATGTTCCTTATGTATTCGGGCGCAGAGAGCATTTAATTTTGAAAATTTTCCCGTTACCATCAATACCCCGAAGGGGTAAAAACATAATTAGATCGAAAGCGATAATCAGAACACGACCCCGACGGGGTCGAATTTTTATCGAGAAAAGAAATTGATTAAAAATACCAAAAACATTATATTCCATAGCTACAACCAATAAACCTTAGCGATGGAAAAAATCACCATAAAAACCACTGTCCATGCCCCAGTAGAAAAAGTTTGGCGGTATTGGACCGAACCAGAACACATCACCAAATGGAATGCGGCCAATGATGAATGGCATTGTCCTAATGCTTCCAATGATCTAAAAAAAGGAGGCGTTTTTACCGCTAGAATGGAAGCAAAAGATGGTAGTATGGGCTTTGACTTTTCAGGTGTTTATTTGGATGTGGTTCAAGAGAAGCTGATCACTTATGAACTTGAGGATGGTAGAAATGTTCGGGTGATTTTTAAAACTGAGGGCGATACAAGCCTGATAGAGGAAACCTTCGATCCAGAGAGTTCTAATCCAGTAGAAATGCAGAAGACAGGCTGGCAGGCGATCCTGGACAATTTTAAAAAATATGTGGAATCCAATTAATTGATATAATTTCAATGCTGTCCTAAATAATTTTTGATAAGCCCTTTATCCAGTGTTTAAATCCAAATTAGGGACATATTAAGGAGTTTGAGCAAACAGATCCCCCTGTACTATATTCTGGGGTGGTTTATCGGGTTCCATGAAGGGGCTGTCGAGCCATTTCTGCAGTTCGATTTTAACAAAGATATTAAGCCGGATAAAGGCGACAAGATTGGACAGGTGCCAGCCGAATTTTGCGGTAGCCTTCATGACTTTGAGCAACAGGATGGTGATCAAAGCCGTCCATATCTGGATCATTACCGCATTTTTAGAGGTTCCGATAAAAGTTTTGATATGCAATAGCTGCTTGATGTCCCGAAAAAACACCTCAATTTCCCATCGTGATTTGTAGAGATCCCCAATGGTCTGAGCGGCCCATGCAAAGTTGTTGGTGATCAGTTCTATGGTCTGCTGGTTTTCCTCATCCCACACGGCCACTCTTCTGAGCCTCCCGGGGTACTTGGCCTTGGACTGTGGGTTTGTCAGTTCGATTTCTTCGTCCTTGAGCACATGTTGAGCGGTTGTTGTGGGCAGTTCCCGTTCTTCGACGGTACTGAAAGCAAGGTTGCCCTTGTGCCTGATCACGAAGAACACCCCTTTGCTGTCCCAGACGTTGAGCATGGGAAAGTCATTGTAATACCGGTCGGCGACGATCACCGACCCTTTTTCCAGGGGGATGTCGTAAGCCCCTTTATTGTCCCCGACACTCCCCTCGGTAATGTTCACGTAAACAGGGAGTTTCCCGTCATATTCCAGCAGGGTATGCATCTTTACAGCTCCCTTTTTGGTACGGAAAGTGGCCCAGTCAAAAACCGAAAGGCAAAGGCTGATCACCGTGGCATCCAGCAGATAAACAGGAACCTTGATCCTGAGTTTGGACCTCTTAATGGAAGCCTGCTGTCCTAAACTTCCCAGCAGGGAATAGTAAAGGTCCCTGAACAGGTCCGAATCCCTTCGTTTGTTCTGATAGCTGATACTTGATTTGGAAGGGGCCCTGGAAATACCAAGATGGTTAAGGTTACCGGTGGCAGACCGGAGTCCGTTGGAAATGTCCCTTACCGAGGTGCTCTTGGCAAAATGGCAGAACAACATCGAGACAAGATGTGTCCAGCTATCGAATCCCTTGCAGCCCTTATCGGTCTGCTTTTTCTTTACCAAATTCTTGAAAATTGATCGGTCTATCTTTTTAATAATTTGTGAAAACAATGTAATATTACCCATGGGAGGTCTGAGTTTTTGGTGCAAACCCAAAATAACTATTTTGGGCAAAAATTAAGACCTCCCATTTTTTTATTTAGGACGCTATTGATATAATTTAATATTAAATATTTTTTTTGGTAGAGATATGGTGTTTTATATGTCTACCTATTTTTTTATTGTCATTTCACTAGCTCATAATTAGCAAGATTTTCATGATTTTTTAATTAGGTTTTTAGTTACTGATTTTATTTTACCAAATATCCATACCTGATTTGCAATATCGTTAAAAAGCTTTTAACAAATTTTGATATTGTTCTACTTAGCTGTTGATTTATTTTGACATAGGGTATTGGATTGACGTGGATAATACAATATTGCTAGCTCCTATCCATAATATTACCCAAGAATCCTTTTATAGTAATTCCCAAAACACCCAAAATGCTTCGCCTGAATACGCAGTTTTCAGATAATACGGATAATCCAAATAAGGAGGATATCGTACCCCTTGTGGGTAATTCTGTTGGTACGCTAACAGATGAATTGTTATGGGATCGAGTGAAAATGGGAGAAGATGAGGCACTTGCTGAAATATATACCCGCTATGCAGACAAACTTTTTAATTATGGGACCCAAATAACCAATGATCGGGACTTGGCATATGATATTGTCCAAGATGTCTTTTTGTATATGGTCTCTAAAAAGCACCAATTGGGAGAAATCAAATCCGTAAAAAATTACCTGTATTCATCCTATCGTAGAAAATTGTTACGGGTCTTAAAGCGTAACAGAAAGATAAAACTCAATGAAGATTATGAGCGGTTGGATGGTTTTAAAATGGAAGTGGAAGCTGATTTCTATGCCTTGACTACACCTTTTACCTTAGATATAAAAAAGCTTCTTCATAAAATCAGCAATGACTTACCTGTAAGACAAAGGGAAATCATTTCACTCTATTTTTTTGAACAGCTTTCCTATAAGGAGATTGCTGGGATAATGGATTTTTCCAATTTACGTTCCGCTCGAAATCTACTTTATAAGGCACTTAACAATATGTCCGAGGTCTTGAAAAAACATGAAGACGTACTTTTTCTATTGGTTTTATTGTTCAATATACTTTGACTTTTTAAAACTCTTTGAAATTTCTATTTAGAGTTATTTCTATTCACCTCAGTCTTCCTGATTCTGACTTAAAAACCACATGGATTAGGGCTTTTGTAATCATTTCATTTAAGCAGATTTTACCTAGATTACTTTTTTCGAAAAAAAATCTCCCTTTTTCCGATGTCACTTTTTGAATGTGTGTCTCTAAGTAATCAATAAAGTAAAATTGATTTCAATCTAGAGATATATAAATGGAATTCAAGCCAAAGAACGAATCTGATTTTCTGAAAAATACATTTTTTATCAAATGGGTAAGTGAGCCAAACGACCATAGCAACAGGTACTGGGAAAAGTGGTGCAGGAACAATCCTGATAAGATAAAAATGTTCAACAATGCCAGACTGATAGCCAAAAAACTGAAGCCTGTTGAAGAAAATAAAATGGATGAAGAAAGATTCTATAAAGGTTTGGATCAACTTATCCTGGCCAACCATAAGAGTGATGAGGAAGGTAGTAGCAGATATTATGCTGTGAAGAAACCTGGAATTTTCACTTGGGGAGGGTCTATAGCGGCATCTATTCTTCTTTTGGGAATGATGATGCTTTCTTACAGTATTTGGTTCAACAAACCAAAGGAAGAGGTTATTGCAGTGAGTATTCCAACAATATATAAATCAGCCCCAAAAGGCATAAAAAAGACAGTCATGCTTCCTGATGGGTCTAAGGTGGTATTGAATTCAGGTAGTAGCATAAGTTATCCTGAAACTTTTGGCAATACTAGAGAAATAGATTTGAAAGGACAGGCATTTTTTGATGTGGAAAGGGATACAGCAAGGCCCTTTATAGTTAAAAGTGGGGAATTGGAGACCAGGGTATTAGGAACCTCTTTCGATATCAAGGCATATGATGGCCAAAACAAACTCCATGTAGCTGTGGTAACAGGGAAGGTCCGTGTGAGCACGGGCAATGGAATAGAAAGCCATATTACTCCAACAGAAGCCATTTTTTATGACAGGAAAACCAATGCAATGAGCAAGGATTTCTATGATTATGAATTATTGGTGGGCTGGAAAGAAAAGATCCTAAAATTTCAGGATACGCAGTACGATGAGGTTTTTGAACAGCTCTCCAACTGGTATGATGTCTCCTTTGTCATTGAAAAGGATGTAACACTTGAAGGAGACTATACAGGGAGGTTTGAAGACCAAAGCCTAAAAAATGTTCTGATGGGAATGGAATATTCTGCTGGAATAAAATTCGAAATACAGGGACAAACAGTATTGGTGAAATCCAAGGACAATACATAATGTAAACTCATATGATTATTAATAACATAATTTTCAACTAACCCAGAATGATTATGAAACAACACGTACCAATTTTAAATTTTAGCAGGATGGTATGGATGCCATTTTTGCTGGCATTTGTAATGTTAAGCCATACCCTGACTGCTAGGGTCAACAGCTCACAAGACAAGAGCATTGAGGAAGTGTACCTTACCATTCATGCCAATCAGCAAGAGCTTTATTCCATTTTTGAGGAAATAGAAAGGAAGACAGGTTATGCCTTTGCCTATGAGAAGCAAAGGCTGGGAAATGTGCCTCCGCAAGATTTGTCCGTTCAAAATGGTACCTTATTATCGGCATTGGAGGAGCTTTCAAGAAATGCCAAATTACGCTTTAAAAGTATCAATAATACCATCCATGTTTCCAAACAAGAAGAAGAGGTTATGGTGGAAAACGTAGTGTTTGATAAAACAGTGAAGGGTGTGGTAACCTCTGCAGTTGATGGCATGGCCATTCCAGGAGCAACTGTAAGCATTAAGGGGACCACAACAGGAACTGCAACGGATATTGACGGGGCTTTTTCTATTACCGTTCCTGACGAGGAGTCAATACTGATCTTTTCTTTTGTGGGATACAAGCCTCAAGAGATAAGAGTTGGTAATCAGTCGATCATCGAAGTAGCCTTGGAAGAGGATCTTCAGGGTTTGGAAGAAGTGGTTGTAGTAGGCTTTGGTACCCAGAAAAAAATCAATGTAACTGGTGCTGTGGCAGATGTAGATGGTGACGTACTTTCAAGAAGACCTGTAACCAATGCTGCTTCCATGTTACAGGGTAGGTTACCAGGTGTAAGGGTAGTGCAAAATTCCGGTCAACCTGGAAATGAAGGCCTTGGGATCCAGATCAGGGGCCAAGGTACTTTCAGTGGTGCGGGTTCTAATCCATTGGTCCTAATAGATGGTGTAGAAGGTAGTTTATCCGATATCTCTCCAAATGATATAGAGAATGTCTCTGTCCTTAAGGACGCCGCTTCAGCTTCAATCTATGGTTCTAGGGCTGCCAATGGTGTGATCTTGGTAACTACCAAAAAGGGAACAAAGGGGGGACTGAGAATAGATTATAATGGTAATTATGCGATTAATACACCTTCCAGAATGCCGGAATTTATTACCAATTCTGCAGAATATATGGAAATGTTCAACGAGGCAAAGTTGAATACCAATATCACTACTGGCCTGTACACACAAGAACAAATTGACATGTACAGAAATGCTACGGATAGGAATAAATATCCCAATGCTGATTGGGTGGACATCATGTTTAACCCTGCACCGACGCAAAATCATTATTTGTCGTTCAATGGGGGCGAGAAACTGACCACTTATAATGTGTCCCTGGGATATGTCAATCAAGAAGGGGTGATGAAGGGCTTTGATTATGAGCGCTATAACTTCAGGGTAAACCTGAATTCCGCTTTGAATGAAAATATCAAATTCGGTACTAACCTGTCTTTAAAAAGGGGAGACCGATCTAACCCGCGACAAGGTGGGGTGGATATGTTCTTGTCCACTTTGTCACAAGCACCAACCTATTTGCCCACCTTACCTGATGGTTCTGGAAGGTATGCATATAAGGCTTTTCCTTTTGAAAGCAATAATAAAAATCCTGTGGCCATTGTTGAAAATGGCGTGCTCAATACCCTAGTGGACCATTCGGTGAATGCCCAGGCCTGGACAGAATTTCAATTGGTACCCGGATTAAAATGGTATACCAAGGGGGCTGTGGTAGCAGATTTTTTCAAAAGTAAAGATTGGAGGCCTGCAGTACCTTTATATAACTACCATACAGGAGATTTTATGACTGATTTGGATGTAGGAGGCAGGGGACTTATGATCGATGCTTATCAGGAGATCTATACCAATTTGTTTACTTACTTGAATTACGAGAAAAGCATTGGTGAAAAGCATCATATAAATTTACAGGGTGGATATAGCCAAGAGAGTGAAAATTACGAATTCCTTAGAGGTTATAGAGAGCGTTTTTCCAGTAATGAACTATTGGAACTTAATGCGGGTAGTCCAGCGGTACAAAATGCTTCTGGAACCAGTAATGCATGGGCCATACAGTCTTTCTTCGGGCGTGCAGGATATAATTATGACGAACGCTATTTGTTAGAAGTGAACCTACGATATGACGGGACCAGTAGGTTGAGCCCTGATACTAGGTGGGGTGCTTTCCCTTCTGTCTCTGCAGGATGGAGGGTTTCTGAAGAGTCATTTATTACTGATGGAAATATCAACTGGTTAAATGACCTTAAGCTTAGGGCTTCTTATGGTGAATTGGGAAACCAGAACATAGGACTATATCCTTACCAGGATATATTATTATTCACAGGTGCATATCCGTTTGATAATGCAGACCTGTCCACCGGGGTCGCCCAAACCAGGCTATCCAATGCCAATATCAAATGGGAAACCACTAAGGTGACGGATATTGGTTTGGACATGTTAATATTCAATGGATTGAGTGTGACGGTAGATTGGTATAGAAAGGTGACTTCAGATATTTTAAGGGATTCTCAATTGGCAGGGGTAGTGGGATTGACTCCTCCTACCATTAATGATGGGGTGATGCAAAATACCGGCTTGGAATTTAGTATGAATTACAGGAATTATTTAAAAGATGGAGGGTTGAAAGGACTGACTTATGAAGCAGGCTTTTATATAGACCGCTTCAGAAATAAATTGGTAGAATATGGAGCGGAGCAGATCAGTGGTAACAATATTTATCGCGAGGGATTACCTTGGGGCAGCTATTATATGCTGGAATGGGAAGGCATCTTCCAAACTGAGGAGGAAGTTAACAATTCTCCAAAGCAATTCAATGATAATACCACGCCTGGAGATTTGAAGTTCAAGGATCAAAACGGTGATAATGTAATCAATGCAGATGACCGAGTAGTTATAGGGAATCCATTTCCAAAGTTTGAATATTCTTTTAACCTTGGGGCTTCTTATAAGGGATTTGACTTTTCTGCTTTTTTTCAAGGGGTACAAAAGAGAGATGTTTTTGTAAACAATTGGGGAACAATACCATTTGTGCAAGGTGCCGTACCAACAGTGGATTGGAGAAACCGTTGGACTCCTGAAAACCCTTCAACCACTATGCCTAAGATGTACTGGGGATGGAATGATGGTGGTAAGATTTCTAGAGCATCTACCTATTTCCTACAGGATGCCAGCTATTTGAGAATGAAAAATTTGGTGCTAGGATATAGCTTTAATGAAGTCATTTTGAATAAGCTAAGGCTTAACAAACTGAGGGTCTATTTCTCAGGGGATAATTTGTTTACTATCACTGATTATCCTGGATTAGATCCTGAAAGGGGTGGAAATGGAAATTTCGTAAACTATCCACAGAATAAGATTTATTCTTTTGGCCTTCAGGTTCAACTTTAATTCTCCCAATCAAAAACTAAGCGATTATGAAAAGGATAAAACAACATATTTTAATCATATTGACGATAACATTGATGGCGGGCTGTGATGGATTCCTTGATAAAAACCCTACAGATCAGTTATCATCCAATCTGTTTTGGAAATCCAAATCTGACTTTGATAATGCTCTCACGGCAATATATGGGACCATTCAAAATTCCATGTACTCCTTCGGAGCACCTAATTTGGATGTGCTGACCGATAATGGTTATGGACAGCATAATTATTGGGGGTCTAGGGAAATTGTACAAGGTAATATCAATCCCACTTCTGGTGGCTATGTGTCCGATATTTATAGGTCTAGCTATCAGGCTATCTCAAGGATAAATATTTTCTTGGATCAATTATCCAGTTATGTAGGTACTGATATTAGTGTAGACCAGAGAGGGATTTATGAGGGCGAGGCAAAGTTCTTTAGGGCCTATTATTATTTTGAACTATACAAAGCTTATGGAGCTGTACCCATTGTACTGGAACCATTGAATCTAGATAACCAACATCAGGAGAAACAACCTGAATCAGCTGTATTTGACCAAATAACTGATGATCTAAATGAAGCCATTGGGAAGCTTAGCGCAGTTCCGTTTAGTGATGGAGGAGGACATGCCGTTAAATCTTCAGCTGAGGGCTTGTTATTGAGAGCGCTGATGTACAATGCTTACGATGAAAATGGGAATGCAAAAGCTGAAATTCTTCAGTCTGCCAAGGGATTAGCTACCTCACTAATGGGAGTAGGTTATGATTTGTCTGAGGAATATGTAGATGTATTTAAGGATGCTACGCAGGAAGGAAATGAGGAAATTATATTCTCGATCAAGTTTTTGGCTCCTGATAATGCCACAGCAATGGACCAGTGGTATGGTGATTGGTTTGTGATAAGCCCGCTTCAGAATTTTGTGGATGATTATGAATGCACTGACGGACTTCCATATGGAGAATCACCATTAACAAATACAGAGCAACCCTTTAATAATAGGGATAGCAGATTGGCCAAAACAGTATTTAAAGATTTTGTTGACTGGGGCGATGGAAATACTCATACCCCTTCCAATGGTGGTCCAACAACATTTGGTTTGAAGAAATTCCTGACACCTAGCTTGATTCCATATGGTTATTCTACTAGAAGTCAACAGGATTGGGTTCTGCTTAGATATGCTGATGTATTATTGATGTTTGCAGAAATTGAGAATGAACTTTCAGGTCCCAATTCTGAGGTATATGATGCAGTCAATGAGGTCAGGTTCAGATCTGATATGCCAGAATTGCCGGATGGACTTTCCAAGGAAGAGATGCGTGAGCGGATCAGACATGAACGAAGGATTGAATTGGCCTTTGAAGGTTTAAGGCTTTATGACCTGAAAAGATGGAGGATTGCAGAAGAAGTCCTAAATAATGTTGAGGACGGAATCGTCGGTTATCATTATGAAGATAAGTTTTTTCATTGGCCGATTCCACAGTCAGAAATAGATATTAGCCAAGGGGTATTGGAACAAAATCCCGATTATCAATAAATATCAATAGATTAAATAGAAATGCTTTGGGAATCCCCAAGGCTTTTCTACATTTAGGGCAAATAGACTATATAGCCCTGGGGTAATGAACAGTTTTAAAGAATATATATTTTAGTAGAATGAAAAAGCTTTTTAGAAAAGCCCTTCCACTTCTGGGAGGTTTGGTGTTACTAGGACATAATCTGTGGGCGCAAAAAGCGGATTTAAGCCTTTATTTTAAGCAACCTGCAGGTAATTATCTGGAATCCTTGCCTATAGGCAATGGGGAGCTGGGGGGAATGATCTTTGGCAATCCCAATAGGGACCGCATAGTACTTAATGAAAAATCCTTATGGTCAGGTGGTGTGCAGGATGCCGATAGGGAAAATGCCCATGAATACCTGGATGATATCCAAAAGTTATTACTTGAAGGCAAAAACAGGGAGGCAGAGGCACTCTTGCAAAAGAATTTTGTCAGTAAGGGCCCCGGATCTGGCAGAGGTAGGGGGGCCAATGTAAGTTATGGTAGTTACCAGACCCTTGGTGACCTTTGGATTACATGGAAGGATACAACCGCCGATTATGCTGATTATTCAAGGATATTGGATATAGAAAATGCCCTGGCCCAAACAACATGGACGAGGGAAGGTGTAGATTATATCCAAGAGGCATTTTCTAGTATTGAGGATAAGGTGATATTGATCAAACTTTCCGCCTCTGAAAAGAAAAAACTCAGCTTTAGCATTGGCCTGACCAGAAAGGAAAATGCCAGTACTGAAGCGATTGGACAGGAACAACTGCTAATGACTGGACAACTCCCCAATGGGGATCTTCCTGGGATGAAGTTTGCCTCGGCAATTAAGCTTGTCGCCCAAGGAGGGAATGTAAATAGCAAGGAGGGTAAAATTGTCGTGGAAGGCGCCAATACTTGCTATTTGATTATGGCTGCCGCAACGGATTTCAATATAGAGGACCCTAAAACAAGGGCTGCCAATCCAGTAGATGTGGTGAATGAAAGGCTAAGGGCATTTAAAATAAAAGGGGCACAAAAACGCCATATTGATGGCTATCAGGAATATTTTAAGAGAAATACCTTTGTGCTGGACCATCAGGATGAAGAAGTCAACAGCTTGAGTACTCCTGAAAGGTTACAAAGATATGCTGATGGAAAGGAAGATGCTCAGTTGCCAGTATTGTATTATAATTACGGCAAGTACTTGATGATTGCTTCTTCTCAGCCTGGCCAATTGCCGGCAAATTTGCAAGGAATCTGGGCACCTGAATACCAAGCCCCCTGGAATGGGGATTATCACTTGGATATAAACTTACAAATGAACTATTGGGTGGCCGAGCAAGTAGGTTTGGGAGATTTGGCAGAACCTGTACACCAGTTTGCCGCTGATTTGGTAGAACATGGAGAGAAAACGGCAAAAGCATACTATAACGCACCGGGATGGGTGGCTCATGTCATCAGTAATCCATGGAGGTATACTTCCCCAGGGGAAGGAGCGAGTTGGGGATCTACCATGACGGGGGGAGCTTGGTTGTCAGAACATATTTGGGAACATTATAGGTTTACCCGGGACACGGCTTTTTTGGCCGCTTATTATCCGGTGTTGAAAGGTGCTGCTCAGTTTTTGTCATCGGTGCTGATCGAAGAACCTGAAAATCAGTATTTGGTTACCGCCCCTTCTAATTCTCCAGAAAATACCTATGTGAAGCCCAATGGCTATAGAGGTCATACCGTAATGGGACCGACGATGGATATGCAAATCAGCAGGGAGCTTTTTGGAAGTACCATCAAAGCGGCTGAAATACTTGGGGTAGACAAAGCTTTTGCTCAGCAATTAGCCGAAAAACGTTCAAGACTTGCTCCCAACACCATAGGAGCTGAAGGAGATCTCAATGAATGGTTGCATGATTGGAAGGATGCAGATCCTAAACATCGCCATGTTTCGCATTTGTATGGTTTGCACCCTTATGATGAAATTACCCCTTGGGATACTCCCGAATTGGCCAAAGCGGCAATCAAAACCTTGGAAATGAGGGGTGATGGTGGTACAGGCTGGAGTCGTGCTTGGAAAATTAATTTTTGGTCCAGATTGGGAGATGGAGACCACGCCCTATTATTACTGAAAAAATTATTGCAGCCTGTTGGAGGTGATGGCACCAAGATGGTCATGAGCAATGGGGGAACCTATCCCAATTTATTCTGCGCACATCCACCATTCCAAATCGATGGTAATTTTGGCGGAGCAGCGGGAATCGCAGAGATGCTTTTCCAAAGTCAAGGTCAGGATGAAACCATTCGACTTATTCCTGCATTGCCTAGTGACGATGCTTGGCAAAACGGTAGTGTAAAAGGAATGCGGGGCAGAGGAGCCTTTAAGGTTGATTTCTCTTGGGAAAATGGAAATATTGTAAAGGCCTCTATCGAATCCTTGGCAGGGTCAGCCTGTAGTGTATTGGTGCCAGCCAGAATGAAGGTGAGCACCCTTAAAGGCAAGACACTGCTGGAGAATTCAGGTAATGCAGCAAAAGTAATGTCCTTTGATACAGAGAAAGGAGAAAAGTATATTTTGACCGAAATCTAAGCACCAGGCCTTTTATGATGACAATAAACAATAAAGTTTTTGGGGCATTCATGGTTTTGATCCTGCTATCAGGTATCAAGGCCAATGCCCAAATAGAGGAAAGACCAAAACCTCCAGAATGGAATAACCTGGTGGAAGGTGGTCGCTTCCTTGACCTATTTAAGCCTATTGATCCTGTTGGAAAATTGGTCAATGAAATATGGGGAGAAGAAGGAGTCGTGCCAAGGTATATAGACAATGGTATTGAAGATGGAGAATGGTCTTATTGGGGAGGAAATATCATGCAGACAGAGGATGGTAAGTATCACCTTTTTGTTTGTAGGTGGAGGGAAGATGCTCCTAAGGGGCATATGGAATGGCCCAATTCGATCGTTGTACATGCCGTAGCAGACAATTCAATAGGACCCTTTAAGGTAATTAATACCATAGGGAAAGGACACAATCCAGAAATCTACAAAACCAAGGAGGGCAGTTATATCATTTATGTAATCGATGGTTATTATATCGCCGATAATTTAAATGGCCCTTGGCATTATGATAAATTTGAGTTTGACCCAAGAGACCGGCCAATTATTGAAGGATTATCCAATTTGACCTTCGCCCAACGTGAAGATGGTTCCTATTTGATGGTATGTAGGGGAGGTGGTGTATGGTTCAGCAAGGATGGGATTTCTACTTTCAATCAAGTCAGTAATGAAAGGGTTTATCCTCCTGTAGAAGGTCGTTTTGAAGATCCTGTAGTTTGGAAAGACCATGTTCAATATCACCTTATTGTCAATGATTGGTTGGGAAGAATCGCCTTTTATCTCAGGTCAAAGGATGGTATCAATTGGAAAACTGATCCCGGAGAAGCTTATATGCCAGGAATTACCCAATATACCGATGGGACCAAGGAAGATTGGTTCAAATATGAAAGGATAAAAATTCTTCAGGATGAACTAGGAAGAGCTGTCCAAGCGAACTTTGCGGTGATTGATTATTTGAAGCATGAGGACAAACCAAATGATAAACACAGTTCAAAGAATATAGGTATCCCGCTGACAGTTGGGAGACAGTTGACGATACTCAATAAAAAAGAGATAAATGCCAAAACCAAAAGTATTGAGGTTTTAGTGAAGTCTGAAGAAGGATTTAATGCGCAGACAGATATGGATCTTTCCTCTTTGCATTTTGGAGCTTCTGAAGAAGTTAATTATGGCCATGGTTGTAGATTAAAATCATCTAGACCATCAGGTCAAGATCTTATCTTGGTCTTTGAAGGAGAAGGAAATGGTTTTAAGGAAGATAATTTTGCAGGAAAACTGCTAGGAAAA
The DNA here is from genome assembly GCF_020463795.1 of Echinicola marina. NCBI lineage: Bacteria > Pseudomonadati > Bacteroidota > Cytophagia > Cytophagales > Cyclobacteriaceae > Echinicola > Echinicola marina. The sequence continues at coordinate 3,701,145 of NZ_CP080025.1, forward strand.
GACAAGGAAGGTAACTTGCTTTTTGGATTTGCTAGGTTGCCATGGGTAAATTATTTGGAGGCTGCCCTTTCAGCTAAATTACCTAGGATTGATCAAAATATGCTTTCAGTGGAGGTGCAGAATTTTGGACAAAGCAGATCTATGAAATCCACGCTAAGCGTGAAATACCTTGATGATGATGGATATGAGGAGATAGGTAAGACCATTGTTCCTGAGTTGGAGCCTTTTGAAAAAAGAACCATTCAAATTCCTATAAAAGAGAAGCTTTTAAATGGAGGAAAAATCAAGGTACAAGTTATGATAAGTTCAGATGGGCAAACTTCTGATATTCTAACGGGTGAAATTCCCGCGAAATGAAATACATTCTAAAAATTAACATGGAAATATTTATAAAAAGTAGAACGGTCAAAGTTATAATGGCTTTGTTGATGCTAGGGAGTTTTGGGCAGTTATTTGCTCAAAGTAAAAAGGCATCGAAAGTACCTAATATTGTTTTCTTCTTTGTGGATGATATGGGCTGGCAAGACACCTCTGTGCCCTTTTATACGGAAAAGACAACCTTAAATAATCAATACCATACTCCCAATATGGAAAAGCTGGCGAGTCAAGGAGATAAGTTTACACAGGCCTATGCCTCGGCGGTTTGTTCTCCTTCTAGGATCAGCTTAATGACCGGTATGAATGCCGCGAGACACCGGGTGACTTCCTGGACTTTAAGGAAAGATAAATCTCCAGATCAAGATCATCCTGTTTTACAATCTCCGAAGTGGAACTTAAATGGATTAAGTGATCGAGAAGGGCAAGAATTAACCGTTTATCACAGTACCCTTCCGCAGCTTTTAAAAGCGGCAGGTTATGAAACCATCCATGTGGGAAAAGCCCACTTTGGGGCGAAGGATACCCCCGGAGAGGATCCCCGAAATCTGGGCTTTGATGTCAATATCGCCGGACATGCCGCAGGAGGCCCTGGAAGTTATCATGGAACGCATGATTTTAGTTCCGTTTGGAGATCAGGCAGCCCTGTATGGGATGTGCCTGGTTTGGAAAAGTACCATGGAAAAGAAATTTTCTTGACGGAAGCCCTGACCTTGGAAGCCAACAAGGCCATTGCCTCAGCAGTGGACAAGGGGAAGCCTTTTTACCTGTACATGGCCCATTATGCCATACATGCCCCTTGGGAAAAGGATGAACGCTTTTACCAAAAATACATTGATGCCGGCCTTGGTGAGTTTCAAGCTACCTATGCTTCCATGATTGAGGGGATGGATAAATCCTTGGGAGATATCATTGGACAGCTCGAAAAGCTAGGGGTAAAAGATAATACCATCATCGTTTTTATGTCGGATAATGGCAGCCCTAAGCAAACTCCTAGGAACCTGCCTTTGAGAGGACATAAATTAACGCCCTATGAGGGGGGAATCAGGGTGCCAATGATCGTGAAATGGCCGGGAGTGAGTCAGCCCGGTCGTGTAATTGATGATTATTTGATCATTGAGGATATCTACCCAAGTTTTCTGCAAATGGCGGGGATTTCTAAGGGCATAGACAAAGAGGTGGATGGACAAAGCTTTGTGCCTTTACTTAAAGGGGAAGAGGCTAACCATGAGAGGGCCTTATTTTGGCATTATCCCAATACTTATGATCAGCCTCCTTACAGTATGGTGAGGAAAGGTGATTGGAAATTGATCTACCATCATGTGGACCAATCATTAGAGCTTTTCAATATTCCAGAGGATATCAGTGAAGAGAATAATTTATTGGCCCAAAATCCTAAAAAAGCGAAGGAATTGGCCAAACTGCTGACACAGCATTTAAAGAAAACAAAGGCGCAAATGCCTATCATTAAGGAAACTGGAAAGCCAGTGCCATACCCATATATTTCGAAGAAATAATATTATCCGGGAGGATATCGATTGATTGAATTAACAGGAAACCACATGAACTATAAGATTCATGTGGTTTCTTTTTTTCGACAAGATTAGACTGTTTCCTTTTGATTAATTAACAACCCTTTTTGATAAAATAGAGCTGATATAATGGCAATATTAATTTAAACAAACCGGAAGTTTAAAAGACTAAATTTGCCTTTACTATTCATCAGGGCGGTTTGGTTTTCGTCTCGAGGTTGATAATAATGAAATTATTTGTCCACGCAATTAAATGATCACAATGAGATTGAAATTTTTGTTCCCTCAGTCAACGGGTTTGTTTGGTGTACTGATGTTTTTTTTGGGTTTGCAAGGGCAGCTAAAGGCCCAACAGATAGAAATCAAACCTTATCTACAAAATGCATCGCCAAATGGGATCACCATCATGTGGCAGACAGATTTTGGGGAAGAAAGTATGGTGGAGTGGGGCACATCTTCCAAATTGGGCAATCAGACAGTAGGCAAGGCATTTGATATCAATTTTACGGAAGCAAGGGTACATGAGGTGAAACTGGAGGGGCTACAAAGACTGACAGAATATTATTATCGCGTAAGGACAGGGGAGGCTGTGTCGGATATATATCAATTTAAGACACCACCATTTTCCAGTGACCGGAAGTCCTTTAACCTGTTGGCCATGAGTGATATGCAGATTGACGGTAATGAGCCTGGAAAATTCAGCGAAATTGTAAATGAAGGAATTCTATCTTATTTGGAAGAAGAGTTTGAAGGAAATGTCCCTGAAAACCTGGCCATGGTCCTGATTCCCGGAGATCTGGTAGGAAGAGGCAGCGTATATGAGCACTGGAAGGAGCATTTCTTTGGGCCTGCAGCACAGCTTTTTTCCCAAGTGCCGGTGTATCCTGTTTTGGGCAACCACGAAGATCAATCACTATTTTATTTTAAGTATTTCAGTTTACCGGAAAATGGTACCCCTGCCTATGCAGAAAACTGGTGGTTCAAGGATTATGGCAATACCCGTATTTTGGGTTTGAATTCAAATATCAGTTATGGGATTGGAGGAGCAAAGCCCCAGTTGGAATGGTTGGATAAGGTGTTGGCTGAAACAGAAGGAATGGCTGAAATAGACTTTGTTTTTGCTCAGATGCACCATCCCCATAAATCGGAATTATGGATTCCCGGAGAATCTGATTTTAGTGGTGAAGTGGTCAAAAGGCTGGAGGCATTCACAGATAAGACTGGCAAGCCCAGTGTTCACTTTTTTGGACATACTCATGCTTATTCCAGAGGGCAGTCCAAGGACCATAAGCACTTATGGATCAACGTGGCTTCCGCGGGTGGTTCACTGGACAACTGGGGTGAGTTTGAAAGTAGGGATTATGATGAATTTACAGTGAGCCAAGACGAGTATGGTTTTGTGATGGTAGAGGTCGATGCCAATCCTGCGGACCCTAAATTCACAGTGAAAAGGATCAGTAGGGGCAATCAATACCATTCCAGGGACAATGAATTGAGGGATTCCATTACGGTATGGAAAATGAATTGGGCCCCAAAGGTCCCTCAGGCGGTTTATCCTAGGAATGAAGGAGCACCTGCCAAGGGATTGGTGTTAAGAGCAGGGGCTTTTGAAAGCGATAGAAAGGGAAATTTTCATGCAGCATCAAATTGGCAAATAAGCATAGATCCGGATTTTTCCGATCTTATCATGGATACTTGGAAGCAACATGAAAATTGGTATTATGATAAAGACCAACAGAAGGGGGATGACCTGAGGGATGAAAAGGTATTTAAACTATTAACTGTAGGGAAAAAATACTATTGGCGGGTAAGGTACAGGGACCAGCACCTTAATTGGAGTGATTGGTCTGAGGTGCAGTCCTTTGAAGCTAGATAAAGCAGGCCGTGAAGGTGCAATGGCCAAGCAAAGGATCAAATCAATCACTTGTTCTTAGTTAATCAATAGCTGGCTGATATTTTCCACCGAGATGGGCTTGATAATAAAATTGTCAATCACATCATATTCCTTGGCCTTTTCATGATCTTTGGGGTCGATCGAGCTGGAAATGATATAGATTTTGGTTTTTTGTGAAGTCTTTATTTTGGTGAATTCATCCAAAAATTTCCAACCATTCCATATGGGCATATTGATGTCCAGCAAAATTATTTCCGGAATGGATTTTCCTTCGTCAATGGATTGGGACAATTTTTCGAAAGCTTCTTTGCCATTTTCATAAAATATGGTTTCTACATCAAAGCCACCCAATTCGATAATTTTTCTCAATCCAAAAGTATAGATGGGGTCATCATCTATTATACAAAGACTGCTGATTTTTTTCATGTCATTATCCATATGTATCTCTAACAGTAAAAGGAAAAAAACAAATTATTGCCTATATGAAAATACGCTAAATTTCTTTTCAATACCTTTTGGCTGATAGCTTTCCCTAAGCTCCGCCAGTAAAACAAATATATAAAATAAGTATAAGCTGTTTTTGTTTAAACATAATATTTTATTCCATTATTTTTAATAATACCTTAAAATCATCTAAAATTTACCATGAACTCGGGTGTTGGTTGGTGAAATGTTTTTGAATAATAAATATTCTGATTATCCGCAATGATGCCAGTAACCTTAAATCCTTTGCTTAAGTGGTCGGGAGTTTGAAGACTGAAGACCGAAGCAGTTGATATTTTAACTAAAACCAACATTTCGATTCGCTTTTAACCTTTACTGGTGCAATTGCGGATATACATTATAAATATTATTATTGAGCTATATTGGTTTAGATAATCCAGTTTTGTAAAGAAATGTGTATAAAATTGTGAACTGGTGCTGCCAGCAAAATACCCTTGAGCTATTTACATTTTTGAAAGTAGACCTTAAACATTGTGCCTTTGTTGACCTCACTGGTGACTTCTATTTTTCCGCCCAGGGCATCGACCTGACTTTTGGTGATAAAAAGCCCTATTCCCCTGGATTCTGGATGACGGTGGAAGGTTTTGTACATGCCAAAGAGCTCTTTTCCATTGCGCTGCAAATCCATCCCCAATCCATTGTCCTCAAATTTGATAACGATATAATTTCCTTGTTCTTGACTGCTAATTTCCAGTTTATCGGCTTTTCCATTAGAACGGTACCTGATGCCATTGGTCAGGAAATTCAGGATAATACTGTCCAGATAAGCTGGCAAACCAAGTATTTCATGACCTGCTTCTATTTTGTTAATGATATTGACCTGGGCAGATTGGGCCAAGGCCGATACATTTTCTATTCCCTTATGAATGGCCTCATGGACAGATATACATTTTAGGTTTTCCTTTACTGAAGTATTGATCAAGGCAACCTCGTTGAGGTGGTAGATGGTTTCTGAGAGGTTTTTGGAGGCTTGTTTTAAGTGGGCGATGGTAGGAAGATCTTTCAAATCCGGTTTTTCGTCCAAAACAATATCGATCATAAAATCGATGTTCCCTGAATGGGATTTAAGGTTATGGGAGACAATATGGGCGAAATTTTGTAACCTACTGTTTTGCTCTTGGGTGGTGTTGAGGAGGCTTTGGATTTTTTGCTGTGCTTGCTTTAGCTCTGTAATATCAATGATCTGGGAAATAAAGTACATGGGCTTATTATTGATACCTCTTAATAAGGATACTGCCAAGATGATGTTGACGATGTCGCCGTTCTTATGGTAATACCTTTTTTCCATCTGATAGTTTTCCCTTTTGCCAGCCAATAGCTCCTCGCAAAAAGCCAAATCGGTCTCCAGGTCATCTGGATGGGTGATTTCGGCAAAGGTGAGCTTAAGCAACTCCTCGGTGGTATAGCCGATCATTTGGCATAATTTCTTATTGACTTTCAGCCAGTATCCCTCTAGGCTGACCAGTGCCATTCCTATCGCAGCGTTGGAAAAGTTTCTTAGAAATGAAAGTTCACTGATTTTGAGTTTTTCTTCGTTTATTTTTTGTTGGGTGATGTCCTCTGCTGACATGATGAATCCCCCGACCTTTCCATGGTCATTTATCCAGGGGCTTGCTTCCCATCTCAACCACTGTACCTTACCCTCTTTGCTGATCTTATAGGCTTCCTCGGAGTGGTTTAATCCTTTGGTGCAATATTCCCTGATTTCTTTTAGCTTCTCTTTGGTTTCTGGAAAAGTATCGAGGAGGCTGAGGTGATTCATATCATCTTTTTCTATATGGAAGCTCTGCAGCCATTTTTGAGAGGTGCCGATATATTTGAAATCAAGGTCAACCATGGCCAGGGCGGATGGGGCGTGTTTAATGAATAGCCCCTGATTTTCTGTTAATTGTTTGCTGGAGGTGATGTCCTGATGGGTGCCAAACATCTGTAAGGGCCTGTCATCAGCTGTCCAAGAAAAGGCCTTGCCTTTGTCCAAGATCCATAACCAATGCCCGTCCTTATGTCTTACCCTATATTCACACTTATAAAAGTCCCTTTTTCCAGAAAAGTATTTTTTCAGTTTCTTTTGCTGCTTTTTAAAATCATCGGGGTGAATAAAACTTTCCAATGTTTTGATGGAAATAGGGGCTAATTCCTCTAAAGTATAGCCTATTATCTCGGCGGACCTTTTATTGCAAATGGCCTCTCCAGTTTGGACATTCCATTCCCAGGTGCCTACATTGGTACCTTTGATGACATTATTGAGTTTTTCCCTTTCTTTGGTGAGTTTTAAGTTTTGAATTTTTTGTTCATTGATATCCTGAATGGTCCCATAAAATCCCAATATTTTATCATTGCCTGTTTGGGGAATTCCAATTAGCTTGATCCAGTGGGTGGATCCGTCCTGATAAAGAATAGGCAGTTCCAGTTCAAAACTGACGTTTTCCTTGAGAGCTTCCTTGCTGCTATTGATGATTAAAAGGCGGTCATTTCTGTTTTCCAGTTTGTCCAAACAGGTTTTTAAACCAGGGCTTAAATCAGGTTCAATCTGTAGGATCTTCTTCGCTACCTTACCTAGGTTCAGTTTTAGCGTTTCTAAATTTAACTGCCAATGCCCAATGGAGGCTACGGTATTACAATGTTCAAGGATTTGCTCTTTTGTTTTGAGTTCCGTGAGGTCTATATGGGCACCAAACATTCTAATGGGCTTTCCGCTTTCATCCCTTATGACCTTGCCCCAACACCTCAACCAAACGGTATGTCCATCTTTATGGAGGAAACGGACGATTTGGTCATAGGGGGAATTGGAATCATCCAGATGTCTGTGGAGGCTTTTATCGATTTGATCTAGATCCTCCTTAAAAATAAAGTTCTTCCAAATTAAGGCTTGCTTGGGAAAACTGTCCGGTTCGTAGCCTAAAGTTGTCCAAAACCTGTTGTCCATCCATTCGTTTTCCGGTTTTTCTAGATCCCAATACCACATTCCATCTAAGGCGGATGCTTTAATAAAACCGAAAATGGTATCATCATTTTTAAGTAAATCCTTAAGCTCTGTCTCTAAATAATTCATGCGGTGTAGCCTTTCTACTTTTATGGATAATTTACAGTTCTTGTATGCTATAAATGATAACTATTAGACGACTATATCATCGAACCCTGCAAATGGCCATTTGTTTTTTTACTTTACTGACATTTTTATATGCTAGTTAAATAGCAATAAATTTCAATTAGAATCATTGAAATAAGAACTTATCTAAAACCATTTTTTCTTTTTGAAATAAACCAACATGGCGATGGTGATCACAATCATTACCAGCCACATGATATAATAGCTGTAGCGGTAATGCAGTTCTGGAAGTACGTCAAAGTTGGTCCCATATATCCCTGCTATAAATGTTAAGGGAATAAAAATAACAGAGAAAATGGTCAGGAACTTCATGATATCGTTAAGCTTGGAGCTGATGGTGGTGTGATAAATATTCAGCTGGTCAGATAGCATTTCCCTGTAATTGTCCGAGGTTTCGCTGGCATGGCTGATATTTTCTTGGAGCTCCCTGAAATAGATTTCATTTTCCTCATGGATAAAGTCCGTATCCAGTTTTGCAAGGGCTAAGATCATCTCTTTGGCGGGCTTGATGCTTTTTCTCATAAAGTTCAATTCCCGCTTGTAGCGATTGATCAGGTCGATGGTCTTTTTGTTTTGGTTGACGAGCAGGCGATCTTCCAGATCTTCTATTTTCTCTCCTAATATGCCCAAGTTATAGATATAGTTATCTATGACGATATCCAATAGCGTAAAGGCCAGATAATCTGTTCCTGAATTTCTGATGCGCTTTCTGTTCATTCGAATCCGCTCACGGACAGGGTCAAATACATCTCCCTTTTTTTCCTGAAAAGAAATCAACATATGATCCATAATCACCATACTCAGATTTTCAATGGTTATCAGATCGGTTTCAGGATTACGTTGCAGCATTTTGAGGGAGATAAACAAGCTGTTTTCGTGGTCTTGGACTGTGGGGCGAGCTTGGGTGTCCATAACATTGGAAAGCACAAGTTTGGGTAGATTTAGCCCTTTATGGATTTTGTCCATGATTTGAGCCTCATGCAGCCCGTCTATATTGAGCCAGGTCACCGTAGCGGTATCGCTGAGGGGAAATGCCTCATCAATGTTTTCAATGGACTTTTCTTCTAATTGTTGGTCATCAAAATCAATGATCCTTAAATGAACTTTATCTGATTTTCTTATCCCCCTGAACAAAAGCTCATCTGGGGAAATGCCGATTTCCTGCTTTTGCTTTTTGACAAATTTAAATGGGTTGGAAGGTAAAGGTATTTTAGGTGTAATCATTTTGGGAAAATTTTGACTGCTTAGTTTCGATACAAGATAGGACTTTTTGTTTTATTGGTTTAGAAAAACTGTTTGTGAGAAATTATGTTTAAAAATAGGGTTGGATTTGTGGATAAAATAGGAATGTCTCAGGAATTGTCTGATGCTGGTAGGACTTCTCAAAAGTAATTATCAGGAGTTTTATGCTGATTTCAGAATAAGAGTGATTTGATAGCGGAAATTAGATCCGTACCAAAGGAATGGATTAATCTCATCACAAATTCCCAATCCTTATCCACTGCTGATCACTCAATCGGGGCCAAGGTGTTTTGCCTGGAATTTGCTGGGTTCCTATTATGAAGAGTGTTTCATTTTTTTCTGCACTCCTTGCGTCATACCAGTTTGGTTTAATTGGAAAAGAGGACTGTAAATAATACTATTATGCTTAAAAGATGCAGGCATTGAAGATGATTGATGAAGTTATCAAATAATCAACTGCTGATAATCTCCAGTACCAGTTCTTTGGTCAGTGGCCGGCCATTGGCCTTGGTCTTGATATCCTGAAAGGCAAACCTGAAATCACAACCGGATTTCCAATCACTACATCCATAGGCCGTCTTTCCTTTGATGATGCTGCCTTTTTTGCACTTTGGACAGGAAGGCATTTTATTGGTATCAGCTTCTTTTGGTTTACTGTCTTTTGATTCAAATTCAAGCTGGAAGTCGTCTCTTAGTTGAATAATACCATCTACCTTTTGGCCATTATGCATAAAGCCTTTCAATTTGGTAGTGGACTTCTTTTCCAATAGTCTTTGGACTTGCTTGTCCGTAAGTTTTTTTTCTAGGAACTTGAAAGGCAAGCGGAGATTGCATCCCGATTTCCAATGACTACACCCATAGGCTGATTTTCCTTTGATGATATGGCCTTGCTTACATTTTGGACAAATGACCTCTTCTATGCTTTTGGCGCTTTTTTTACTTTTTGTGGTAGCGTTGGATTTAGTAGCCGTTTCTTTTGTTGCAGATTTTGGGCTGCTTGGTGCTGCTTCTGGTGCTGCCAATCTAGGTTTGCCTGTTTCCAAACGTACTTCCTGTACCAGCTCAGCCACCATTTTTTTCATATTATGGATAAACTTGATGGCGCTGAATTCACCTTCCTCAATTTCTTTCAATTGCTTTTCCCACTGTCCGGTAAGTTCTGCTGATTTTAACAGTTCATTTTGGATGGTACCGATCAGCTGAATACCCATTTCTGTGGGAACCACCTGCTTTTTTCTTCTTTCTATATACTTCCTTCTGAAAAGCGTTTCTATAATACTTGCCCTAGTGGAGGGGCGGCCGATGCCATTGGCTTTCATCAGGTCGCGGAGTTCTTCGTCTTCCACCTGCTTACCGGCGGTTTCCATGGCACGCAAAAGAGAGGCTTCGGTATAGTGCTTAGGGGGCTTGGTGGTCTTTTCTGTAAAAGACGGTTCATGGGGACCATGTTCTCCTTTATCAAAGGAAGGTAAGATGCCTTCTTCGTCCTCCTTATCATCATCTTCCTTGTTTTTCTTGGACTCCTTGGGGAAGAGTACTCGCCAACCTTCCTCTAGGATTTCTTTTCCTTTGGCTTGAAAGGTGACGGTTTCTACGGCTGCGCTTACAGAAGTTTTGGCCACTTTACAATCCGGATAAAATACGGCGATAAAGCGCCTTACGATAATATCATAGATCTTTTGCTCTGCATTGGGCAATGGCTTTTGTTCACCTGTTGGGATGATGGCATGGTGATCGGTCACCTTTTTGTCATTAAATACCTTTGGGGATTTTCTGATCTTTTTACCTAGTAGCCGCGATGTATATTGGGAATAATTGCCGAGTCCTTTTAAAATACCAGGTACTTTTGGGTACATGTCATTGGGCAAAAAGGTGGTGTCCACCCTGGGATAGGTGACCACTTTCATTTCATAAAGTTTCTGCACCAGTTTAAGTGTGGTGTCGGCAGTGAAACCAAATTTATTATTACAGTAAACTTGTAAACTGGTCAGGTCAAATAGCTTTGGGGCATATTCTTTGCCTTCCTTTTTCTCAATATCAGTAATAAACAGGTCTTTGCCACTGACTTGTTCTAGCAGTTTTTCTCCATCTTCTTTTTTGAAAAACTTTCCCTCAGTGCTGCTGAACTTGGTTTCGCGGTAAAGGGTCTGAAGTTCCCAGTAAGGTTCTGGTTGGAAGTTTTCTATTTCATGGTGTCTTTGTACCAACATGGCAAGGGTAGGGGTTTGAACCCTACCTATGGACAATAACTGCTTATAGCCCCCGTATTTGAGTGTGTAAAGCCTTGTGGCATTCATGCCCAAAAGCCAGTCACCTATGGCCCTCGAGCTGCCTGCGTAGAAAAGGTTATCAAAATCCTCTGCAGGTTTTAAATTATCAAAGCCTGATTGGATGGACTCGGTAGTCAATGATGAAATCCAAAGCCGCTGAACAGGACCTTTATAATCGGCCTGTTTCATTACCCATCGTTGGATCAGTTCTCCTTCTTGTCCGGCATCACCACAGTTGATGACTACTTCAGCTTTTTTAAATAACTGTTGGATAACCTTAAACTGCTTTTTTACCCCACTGTCTTCGATGACCTTTGTTTCAAACCTTTTTGGTAACATGGGCAAGGTGTAAAGGTCCCATCTTTTCCAGCTGCTATCATAATCTTCCGGTGGGTAAAGGGTGCAGAAATGTCCAAAGGTCCAGGTTACCTGGTAGCCATTGCCTTCAAAATATCCATCCTTTCTGGCATTGGCCCCTATGACTTGGGCTATCTCTTTGGCTACACTGGGCTTCTCGGCGATACAAACTTTCATGGAAATGGATAAACAGGTCTTGGGTATGGCCTGATGAATAAATTGATTGGGTTAAAAATAAAGAACTATAATGGTTAGCCACAACATTTTTTGAACTTCTTGCCACTTCCACATGGGCAAGGATCATTGCGGGATACCTTATTGGATTGGACTGGGGCTGATTTTGGGTAGCTACCCTCCAAGTAAAACCATTTTCCGTCTTCCTTTAGAAATACTGATCTTTCTTGGTGAACATGCAGTTTGCCATCAGCAGCGATAAAGTGTGCCTTAAATTCAACTATTCCTTCATTATCTGAAGATTGGCCCTTTTCAGTATGAATGATTTCCAGTTTGGTCCATTTATTTTCTTTGGCCCAGTTTTGAATATCCTCAAACTGGTATTGCTCCTGTACCTTGGGATGTGAAGTTTGATGGATATAACCAGCATCGACGATACAATAGGCAGCATACCTGGATCGCATCAAGGCCTCCGCCGTTGGAGCAGCTTTGGATTTAATGATTGGTCCGCAGCAATCCTGAAAGGACCGTCCTGATCCACAATAGCAATCTGTCATATCCGATGTGTATTTAAACTATAAAACTGCTACAAAGATATCCATTGAAATTAGGGATTAAAGAATGTGCTGGGTGAAAATTAAATATGAACTTACAGATGGTTTTGGATGTCTTTGAATGCTTGCTGGTTAAGACAGGATATAATTGAAAGAATATCTATATCTGCAATGATGTCAGTAAACGTTTAACTAAAGAAGAATGGCTCATCAATCGGCCAGTTGAGCATGGATTGTTGATGGTTTATCAGTGATCATCCGAGAAATCCGAGAGAAACTATATTACTAGCAAGAAAGCGGATCATTTATAGGGAAATAAATTTTGCTGGTGGATGGAGAGCGTGCTTTTTAAATTGGTATTTATTTTGTGGACTAAAATAATACCATGATTTTTATAGGATACTTTTGAACATTATAAAACCAAATGCCGGCAAAATTGAGAAAACTGAATTTTTTACCATTTGAACTCATCAAGCAAAATGTCCTTTTGGGCTTAATCATGCTTTTGACCCTATCCTGTCAAGAGAAGAAGGAAGTGCCTTTGAACGTGCTGTTCATCGCTATTGATGACTTAAGACCCGAATTAGGCGCGTATGGAAAGGATTATGTGCATTCACCCCATCTGGATGAATTGGCCGGTCAGAGCAGTTTGTTTATGAATCATTATGTTACCGTTCCCACTTGTGGCGCCTCCAGGTATAGTTTGTTGACTGGTCAGTTGCCCAAAAATAAGGGAGATTTGAATAATCAAGCGGCAGCAAATAAAATTGCAGGGAAGCCAGAAGGAGAGCTGCCGGAGACTTTTGTACACCAGCTGAAGAGAAATGGATATTATACGGTAGGCATCGGCAAGATTTCCCATCATCCAGATGGCTATGTCTATGGTTATATGGACCCAAAAAGTGACCAGTTAGAATTGCCACATAGTTGGGATGAAATGCTATTGGATGCAGGGAAATGGGGAACGGGTCACAATGCTTTTTTCGGTTATGCAGATGGTAACAATAGAAATGGTATGAACAAGCAGGTAAAGCCTTACGAATCAGCCGATGTGGAAGATGAGGGGTATCCGGATGGTCTGACAGCTAATTTGGCCATAAAAAAATTAAAAGAGCTTAAATCCCAAAAAGAGGGTGAACCCTTCTTTTTGGGAGTAGGCTTTTTCAAGCCGCACTTACCTTTTACCGCTCCCAAAAAATATTGGGACCTTTATGATGAGGAAGATATTCCCTTGGCGCCATTTGCAGCTGTTCCAGAAAATTCCTCCAAAGCCAGTTTATTAGAGAGTGGTGAATTCAACCAATATGCTTTAGGAGAAGAAAAAGCGGGCTTGGACCATAAGGTATCTGATGCTTACGCCAGAAAACTTCGTCATGGTTATTTGGCAGCTGTTAGCTATGTGGATGCTCAAGTGGGAAAGGTTTTGGATGAACTGGAGCGTTTGGGCTTGGATGAGAATACGGTAGTAGTGGTTTGGGGAGATCATGGCTGGCATTTGGGCGACCAATTGGTTTGGGGCAAGCATACCATTTTTGAAAGGGGGCTGAAAAGCGTTTTGATGATAAAGCATCCCAAAGTGGAAGCTCAGGAAATTGAGAAAATCGTTAGTACCGTTGATATTTATCCTACATTGATGGATTTGATGGGCGTGAAAACCAACTATCCATTGGATGGAAAAAGCATGGTTCCTTTAATGGAAAACCCTGATTGGGAGGAATGGAGGAATACAGCCTATGGTTATTTTAGAAATGGAATTTCGTTAAGGACACCTGAATATAGACTGAGTAAATACTTCAGGGAACAGGAGCCCAAAATAGAGCTTTATGATCATAAGAACGATCCCAATGAAACCGTGAATATCGCCCAGCAAAAGCCGGAAATAGTGGAGCAATTGATGCCGCTGTGGGAGCGGGGAAATACTGGGATTTTTGAATAGTTAAGCCAAGACTCCGAATTACTACAGTCTTTCTAAAAATAAAAGAACCGTTATCTTGACCATTAAATAAACATACATTTTTAAGCTAAGACAGGTTAAATACAACCATACTGCTCTTATTGGAAAAGAAACTTAATCAATTGTTAATCTTTATTAGGATTCTTTAGTGGATGATGTGAATAATTTTGTACTTTCATTAAGCCCCAATTATTCAATGACAATTCAATCTATTTATACCCGTAATTTTATGATTTAGTCGTTTAGATTGGTATAGGAATATACCATCAAGGCTATAGGAAAATGCTTTAAGGAGGTGATTTGGATTGATTTCCCAAGCTATGTATGCTCCTCGGTTTAACCCGGATTATGCATTAGCAATCGTAGTGAGGACTAAAAATGCAAGAAAATCAGGCTGTTTGGAGACTGAGGCATAGCACCGCTATGGTGAAGTCGAAAACAGCAGCAAAGCGTCTGATTTTAAAGCATTTTCAGTCCGTAATAGATAAGCTAATGCATATTTCGGGTTTAATAGATTTCAAAAATAATTGACTAAAAATTCCACAAATTATTCCCATATGAAAATCAGGATTATTTTCACCTTTTTTTACTTTTTATTGTCATTGAGTTTGCTGGCGCAGGAAAAGGAGCTTTTTAAGCTTCATTCTCATAATGATTACAAACAAAATGTGCCTTTCTGGACGGCTTTTGCCAGTCATTGTGCCTCTATAGAAGCGGATGTATTGTTGGTCAATGGAGAATTGATGGTAGCCCATGAAAGAGAGAGTATAAAGCCCGGCCAAACATTGGAGAGTCTTTACCTAGCACCGATCAGAAAGGCAAAAGATTTGGGGCTTCCACTATCCATGGATTTTCAACTTTTGGTGGACATCAAAACAGAAGCTTATGCCACCATGGAAGTATTGGAAAAGGTGCTTGAAGATTATAGAGATATTCTTTCGGATGGAGCTAAATCTGGTGTTCAAGTGGTGGTCTCCGGCAGCAGGCCTGATATAAATGACTATAAAAATTATTCAGATTTGATACGGTTTGATTATCAGGATACTGATTTGTCCAAGCGTTTACCATGGGATAAAATAGCCTTGGTAAGTTTGCCCTATAGTAAATATTCCGTTTGGAATGGAAAGGGCAGATTGGTAGCTGAAGAGGAAAAAGTGTTGAAAGAATTGATCAAAACTGTCCATGATGCCAATCGCCCCATTAGGTTTTGGGGGGCGCCGGATAGCAAAACAGCATGGAAAGCTTTTTTTGATTTAGGCATTGATTATATCAATACCGACCAGCCCAATAAGGCTTACGAGTACCTAAGCAAATTGGATAAAAACCTAGTTATCACAAAATATCCGCATGCGGTTTACCAGCCCGAATACCTAGTGGATGGACAGGAAGTACCTATAGAGCAAATTATAATGATGGTCGGCGACGGCAATGGTTTGGCGCATATATCTGCAGGTGTATATGCCAATGGAGGGGTTTTGAATCTGAGCCAATTAAAGCATATCGCCTTGGTCAAGACCCAATCAGCTGATGATTTTACGACTGATTCGGCCGCTGGAGCCACAGCGCTGGCCACGGGTGAAAAAGTGAATAACAGGGCCATTGGCTTTTCTGTAAATGAAACACCACTTAAAAATCTTCCGGAAATCCTTAAAGAATATAATTTTAACAGTGGTATTGTCACTACTGATCATGTGACAGGCGCTACTCCATCTTCTTTTTATGCACATAGAATGGACAGGGGAATGACCCTTGGTATCGCAGAGGACCTCGCTAACAGCCCATTGAGCTTATTTATTGGAGCTGGTAAAAATGATTTTGTGACCAATGGAAGGGATTTAATCCAATCTTTGGAAACATCAGGTTTTTCAATGGCCAAATCAATCAGGGAAATTGCACATTCAGGAGCTGAAAGGATCGGTTATTTTGCGAGTAATCAGGGCCTGCCAACAGTTAATAAAGGTAGAGAGGACTACTTGTTAGAAGCGACAAGAAATGCTTTGAGCTTTTTGGATAATAAGCAGGCTCCATTCTTTTTGCTGATCGAAGGGGCCATGATAGATTCAGGAGGCCATATCAATGACGCTGGAATGGTGGTGGAAGAGGAAGTAGATTTTGATTTAGCGATAGGTGAGGTGCTAAAATATGCTGATGACCATCCTGGAACTTTGGTATTGATCACTGCGGACCATGAAACGGGGGGAGTGACTTTACCTCAGGGAAATATAGCAGAAAGGGAAGTTGAGTTGGAATTTAGTACGCATGACCACACCGGCATTATGGTGCCTTTATTTGCTTATGGTGCCCATGCATCCGCATTTACCGGTGTTTATGAGAATACCGATATTTTTAAGAGGATTATGGAATTGGTCCATAGCCATCAGCAGGTAAATAGCAGTAATTAGATTTAATTTATTGCTTTACGGGATAATCTTTATCGATCCAGTCCACCTTGATATTGGTCAGTAAGGCCAATAGTTGATGGTTTTTGAAGCCCATTTCGTTCAAGGTGGAGAAAGCAGGTCTTACATTGGGACATTTGGTCAGTGGGCAGCAACCACAATAAAGAACGATTTCTTTGTCCTTAGGTAATTTACTGACCAAGGCTTTAAGTTGAGTAATGTTCTTGGGGTTTTGTCCCGCACCTATATCCACGGAGTTCTTTATGACCGCTTGGGGGCCGATGCTGATGATAAGGGGTTGTTTGTCTTTGGGAAGTTTTAATTTTTGAACAAGTTCAGCAGGTGGTAACATTTGCTTGGCTGTCCAAGGCTCCTTTTGTTGGAATGCTACCGTGATCAAAATGGCCAAGAATAAGAAAGGTAGCTTGCTTAGAAGGAATTTTTGGATCTTTGGAAGATTATTCATCATGGGATAAATGAGTAAGCTAGAAGTATGTTTTTATTGCAAGATGGCTTTTTTACTTTGTTTTGGAAACAAAAGACCAGAATTTTCAGGGGAGTGAAGGAAAGCTTAATGTTCACAAGGTAAATTTTTTTAATGGATAAGTAGGTGGATTGATAGCAGTAATATTTATGATATAGCTTAATTTTCAATTGTATGATGATAAAGCCACTCAAACTCTTGCCAAAATTCCTGAGCTATTTTGTGCTGTATCAAAAGAGGAACAGCACTACTGTCATTTCCTAAAACTTGTATGTTAAGGGATGGCTTTTGGTCTGGATCCTCGACCTGTATAAAAATATATTGGTTCTGCAAGAAATAGATTCCCGCCCATTTTATGATTTTTGTATCAAGGTCAGATAATCCATATTCAAGGACTGAGGAATCCATAACTGACCTAACAAGCTCAAAATGGGTGATTTTGACTTCAATTATGGCTTGTTTAGGACTGGAGAGCAATTTTGCCAATTCAGCAATTTCCAAGGATTCAAAGGAAGTAGGGCTCCTTTGATATTTTGACTGGAAATTGTAAAGCAGTTGTTTCAATAGGCCTTGATCTCTCGGCTTTTTGGGCTGATGCTTCATATAGATTAAAGGGATACTTTTTTTGCCAAAGAGGAATAGCTGTAAGGGGATAGGGTGATGATAAACTATTTTTTCTAAATCAATTGTTAAAATGAGAATTTGTAATTGATGATTTGGTATTGGTGACTAATCTATGAACAGACAAATACGGTGTTTTGTTTAATATTGGATCATATTATTCTAAAAAATAGTTTTTTAATGTTCAAAAAGGCTGGATTCTTGTTTTTTAGGTCTTTTGTGCTAAATTTGATAAAGATGGCTGCCAACAAAGAGAAAGTCGTATTCCTGCCCATAATAATCCACTTGCTTGTAAAAAGCATTTATTGCTAGATATATGAATCCAATTAAGTTAAACAATATTTTATATGTGTATCCGTAAGAGTGCACGTAATAAAATATGACAATACGTGTCATTAAATTTCAAGGTATCAGGATAGTTGTTTTCTTGCATAAAAACAAGAAAAGCTATGAACCTTATAGAATTTACGGGCCATTTCCCAGATGAGGAAAGTTGTGAACAATACATCAAGAAATACCGTGAGAAAAGCGGTATACGGTGCAAAAACTGTGAGAAGATAACCCGACACTATTGGTTTGCCAACGGCAGGTTTTTCGAATGCAGCAGTTGTCGGAGACGTTCTTCTCTTAAATCAGGGACGGTAATGGAAAACAGCAAGCTTCCGCTCCGTATCTGGCTATTGGCCATGCTGTTTATGTCGGCGACCAAGAAAGGGTTTTCCTGCCTTGAGCTCCAGCGGCAACTGGGGCTTAGCCGATATGAGACCACTTTCCGTCTGATGCACAGGATACGGTCAGCCATGGGACAACGAGATGAGCTTTATATCCTCAGTGACATGATTGAATATGACGAGTGTTATATGGAAACCGTACAGGAGAACCAGATCTTGGGTCAGCTTAAACGTGGAAAAGGCAGCCAGAAACAGACCGCAGTAGCGGTGGCGGCCGAATCGGTACCCTTGGAAGACCTGGATTCCGGGCAGAAAACAAAGCGCTGTGGCTATTTCAAAATGAGGGTCATGGACAAAGTGGACTGCGAGAGTGTCAATGCCTTTATCCGGGCCAATACCGTAGGGGATGTGGTACTGTTTACAGACAAGAACACGGCCTACTCGAAAATAGAGGAAGTGGTGGCCACCCATTTGGCCGTTCCATCGGGAAAGGAGTCCGTAAACGACACCTTAAAATGGGTACACAAAGCAATCAGTAATCTTAAAAGAACCCTGTTGGGGGTATATCACATGATAACTTATAAATATTTACAGAACTATTTAAATGAGTTTGTTTACAGATTGAACCGAAGATATTTTGGCAAAGGACTCTTTGAAAGGCTCGTTATTGCGGGCACTTACCCATACGTGCAGTAAAACGGATACACATAATATTTTAAGAAAGATTGTTGAAGACAATGATCAGCGAGCATTTGCGACTTTTTTTGATCATTACCATACCAGACTGATCAATTTAGCCTTATTGTTTTTACCAAATTATCAAATGGCAGAGGAGGTGGTTTCAGATGTGATTTTGCAGCTACTTCAGAAGAGAGAAGGCTTACTCCAAATTCAAAATTTTGAAGGATATCTTTTCAAAATGGTTAAAAACCGGGCACTGAATATGCTTAAGGTTTCTTCAAAAGAAAAGGGAAAAATCAGTATTGATGATATACAAGATTATCTTATTCCGGATGTTTCAGATCCTGAAAAGAGGATGATCAATAGTGATTTAAGAAGGGAACTTAATCGGGTAATTGAAAACTTGCCACCAAAAAGAAGGTTGGTTTTTAAAATGGTAAAGGACGAAAATATGTCTTATAAAGAGGTGGCTGAGATATTGGAAATATCAGAAAGAACTGTTGAGGTTCATTTAAAATTGGCCATTTCAGATTTAATCTCTTAGGGTCAAATTCCCCGAGGCTAGCCTCGTTTTACTATCTTGTGACTCGATGTCGCAAGAAAGTAAGTATATCCATAAGAGTCATAATGTATCAGTTTTGCTGTACCATATAGTTTGCTCAGCAAAATATAGACGAGTAGTGTTCAGTAAAGAGGTTGATAAAGTTCTGACATCGACGTGTGAACAGATAGAACTAAGATATGAGATTAAATTTCTGGAAATCGGTACAGATGCTGACCATGTACATTTTCTGATCCAATCGGTTCCAACGTATAGTATAACCAAAATAGTGAGAAAGATAAAGAGTTTAGTGTCACGAGAGGTGTTTAAAGAATGCCCAGAGGTGAAAAAACAGCTCTGGGGAGGGGAGTTTTGGGGTAAGGGATATTTTGTCAATACGGTAGGCCAACATGGAACAGAGGAAAAGATCGCTAATTATGTAAAGAGTCAAGGGCTGGAAAAAGGATATAAAAAACTGAAGACCAATTATCAATTAAAAATATTCGATTGACCAATAATGCCTCGTGGGCTTGCCCCGAGGATTATTTACGGGCTATCCTTCAGCAATTTTATGATGAATATAAGGGCAGGATTTCAGTTTCAAATCAGCGGTTTCTGTCTTTATTGTTTTAGGGTATACTGACTGAGATATTTTTTGGTATTATATCCATCATTGAAATATTTTTTTTGAAAAAGTAAAAAAAGTCAAATAATCATTACGGGTTTTTAGAAGAACTGTTGTCTTTATTATTGATCGAGATAATGTGACTTCATGGATAAGAACCAAGATATAGAAATTTTATTAATCAGATTTTTTCAAGGAAGTGCTTCTGCTTCTGAAAAGAAGGCTGTGCATGAATGGCTGAAAAAGGATCATAGAAACCAGTATGAATTCGAAAAACTCCAGTCTTTTTGGGAGGATGACATTGAGGACCATAAGTTAATTAACCACGAGGATCAAAAAAGTAAGATTTGGGAAAAGTATTTGAGAGATGCTCCAAATGAATCAACTAAAAGATGGAATATAAGAAGGATTAGTTATGGACTAGTAGCATCACTGGTGACTATTTTGGTGTTGTCCCTTATTTTTTTTAGTAAACAAGAAGTAGTAGTTCAGCCTACTTCAGTTGCTATGGTTGATAAAATGAACCCCTTAGGACAAAAGTCTCAATTTCAGTTACCTGATGGATCAAAAGTTTGGCTGAATGCAGACAGCAAAATTTCTTTTCCGGAGAATTTTTCGGACTCAAGTCGTTTAGTGAATTTAGAGGGCGAAGCATTTTTTGAGATTGTTACTGACAAAACAAGGCCTTTTACTGTCAAAACAAATGAATTTGATATTCAAGTGTTAGGGACAGCATTTAATGTCCATGCATTTAAGGAAGAAGGTCAGTCGAGTGTGGCTTTGCTAGAGGGATCGGTCAAGGTCATCAATCAAAATGAGGGACAAGATAAAGAACTATTTTTGAGTCCAGGAAAGGGGCTAACTTATATCAAGTCACTTGACGCATTTCGTGAGTTCAGCAGAGAAAAGGATCCAAACACATTTAATAAAGCGATTTATTGGAAAAATGGAGAGCTGATATTTAATGGTGTGGATCTTTCGGGATTTGTAAAGGAAATCAGTCGATGGTACGGGGTAAGCGTAGATATTCATGGCGTACCCAATCAAACCTGGCATTTAAAAGGAACTTTTAAGAATGAATATTTATCCAATATTCTTGATGCTGTATCTTATAATAAAGGGTTTCAATATGAATTAAAAGATAAGAAATTGATCATCACATTTAACTAAAAAATCTGCGTATGAGAGAAAAGAAACCGTATTGATCCGCCAATCAATACGGTTAAAGAGAAGTTTAATTGCCTATGTTTTAAACAATAAACCACTTAAAAGTATGAAAAAACGAGTACTAAAACTATTGCTCATGGGATTTACCTATTCTATAATTGGGCTAATCACTCAGATTTTATTTGTGAACATGTTATGGGCTACGGATACCAATGCCCAAAGTGTGAAAAGCATGAAAGAAGTAAGTGTCAATGTCGGCTTTGATAACAAGAAGCTTGTTGATCTATTTGGGGAACTGGAATTGAAGACCCCTTTTGTGTTTGTCTATGATAAAGATGATCCGTTTTTATCAGAAAGAATTAGCCTTGTGAAGAAGAAGCAAAGCGTTGAAGATGTTTTGATCGAAATAGCCAGAGAGAAAAAACTCAGATTTAAGCAGGTTAACAATAATATCAGCGTAAGCAAGGCTTCTTCCGAGGAGAAAATAATTGAATATGCCATTAGGGAATTTACTGTAAGTGGAACAGTCCTTTCGAATTCCGATGGGCAGCCCATTCCTGGCGCAACGGTAATAGTAAAGAATTCTACCAAGGGGACCGTTACTGATATAGATGGTAACTTCTCGATTGAAGTGCCTGATGTAGGAGCTGTATTGGTCATTTCTTTTGTGGGTTACAAGGCTCAGGAAATTTCAATTACTAGTCAAACTATACTGGAAGTCAGTTTGGAAGAAGACTACCAAAATATGGATGAAGTAGTAGTAATTGGATATGGAACACAAAAGAAAAGTGATTTAACTGGAGCTGTTGTTTCAGCTAACGTAGAATATTTGACTCAAATGGGAAATGTATCCGCTTTTCAAGGGCTTCAAGGATCTGTCCCTGGACTAAATATTGGAGCTGTAGATGTAGCTGGAGAAAATCCCTCATTTTCGATAAGGGGGCAAAATACGATTTCGAGTAGCCAAGGTGATAATCAACCATTGATTGTTGTAGATGGAATGATATATAGAGGTAATATTATTGATATCAATACCGCTGATATAAAATCAATAGATGTATTAAAAGACATCAGTTCAACTGCTATCTATGGATCTCAAGCCTCTAATGGTGTAATACTTATTACAACAAAAAAAGGAGGAGAGTCGAAAAAGCCTGTAATTAATTATAGTGCTAGTTATTCTTTACAGATTCCTTCCAATAAACTAGAACCAATGGAAGGAGAAGAACTCGATATGTTTTTACATGATGTTTTTTGGGACAATGGTAGCCGTATTGGGCCTGATTATTTAGAGAGCAATCCTGATTTTACTTTAACTCCATATTTTAGAAATGGTGCCATTGCTGATAATTATTCTGCTGGAATAGAAAATGATTGGTGGGGATCATTGACCCATAACGGAAGTACGAACAACCAAAATGTAAGTATTAGAGGTGGAGATGAATGGGTTAGCTATTTTCTATCAGGAGGATTTACAGATGTTAAAGGTTTTATGGAAAATGAAGCTTTTAAAAAATATAATTATCGAGCAAATCTAAAGGGAAAGATAAATAATTGGCTTAGTGTAGGTTTAGAGTCTTTCTTAACCACCAGTGATTATTCAGGAATTTCACCGAATATATCAGATACGTTTGTGATGTATCCATGGGCTCCTGTTTATGATGAGAACGGGGATTATGCATTAACCCCTGATAACCGAGGCCTGAATCCGTTTTTGCAAATTCAACAAGATAATTCAGATAAGCGATTTAATCTGTTTGGAAAAGTTTTTGCCGAAGTAAGCCTTCCTTTTTTAGAAGGATTAACATATCGACTTAATTTTTCCCAGAACTATAGAAGGACTGATCAATTTACTTTTAATCCTTGGGGTGCTAGCTATACGGGAGCTGGTTCTAAATTTCATAGCCAAGATTATGATTGGATATTTGACAATATTGTTTCCTATAAAAGGACATTTGAAGAGGATCATAAGTTGGATGCAACATTCCTATATGGAGTAGAGGAAAGAAATGTGTCTAACACTAATACTAATGCCCAGAATTTTGTAAATGATTTGTTGGGTTATGATAGACTTCAGGCAGGAGATCCAACATTGAACGGTATTTCTACTGGGCACGAAAAAGAGACCAGCTTATATATGATGGGCAGATTGTTTTATAGCTTTAAAAACAAATATATGATTACTGGTACAGTAAGAAGAGATGGTTTTTCAGGGTTTGGTAGTCAAAATAAAGTTGGGGTGTTTCCATCAGTTGCTTTGGGCTGGGTTCTTAGTGAAGAAGATTTTTTTGGCGGACTTTCCACAACTGTAGATTATTTAAAGCTTAGAGCTTCTTATGGTAAATCTGGAAGAAGAGGTGTTGGGAGGTATCAGACGCAGTCAACGGTAGATTCACATCCTAGTGTGGTTTTTGGTGATGGAGGTTCAGCTACACAAGGTCAGTGGATTACAACCCTTGCAAATGATGAATTAGGGTGGGAAACTACGACAGGTCTCAATTTGGGGATAGACTTTGGTATTATAGGCTCTAGAATCAATGGTAACATAGAATATTACAATAACAATACTAGAGATATTCTTTACAATGTTCAGTTGCCGGTAGCTACTGGATTTACATCTATTGCTACGAATATTGGTAAAGTAAATAACTGGGGAGTAGAATTGGGACTAAATGCAACCGTTCTTAACCAAGAAAAATTTAAATGGAAAGCCGGTTTAGTTTATTCAAGGAATAGGAATGAAATAGTTTCTATCCTTGGAAGTGCTAACGATAATGATGGAGATGGTAAGGAAGATGATTTAGTGGCCAATGGATTGTTTATAGGCCAGCCTCAAAGTGTTAATTATAATTATGAAATTGAAGGGATGTGGCAAATAGCAGATCAAGAGGCTGGTAATATTCCTAGTGGGTTTTTGCCTGGAACTTACCGACTTGCAGACTTGAATGGAGATGGAAAAATAAGTGCCTCTGATGATCGGAAAATTTTGGGCTATCAAGACCCTGCATATAGAGTTGGGCTAACAAATAATTTTACTTACAAAAACTTTAACCTCTATGTATTCATTAATTCCATCCAAGGAGGAAAGAATTATTATCAAGCAAATCTAAGTTTTGGAACCAATCCATGGCATAAACTTGATCAATTAGTTTATTCCAACCCGCCAAAGGGAGCTTGGGATTATTGGATGCCAGAAAATCCTAATGCGAAATTTAGAAGACCAGATACCTATTCTCAATTGGGACAGTATGCAGGACCTCACCAACAACGAAATTTTATTAGGGTTCAGGACGTTTCGTTGTCTTATACCTTTGACAAATCTATCTTAGAAAGAATTGGAGTGAAAAATTTGAAGCTCTTTTTGAGTGGCAAAAATCTTTTCACTTTTACGAAGTGGGACGGTTGGGATCCTGAAACAGGTGTTGGTTTTGTGCCGGGACGCCCTGTTATGACAAGCTATACCCTAGGCCTTAATCTTGATATTTAATTCCAGAAGCTATGAAAAAAACACTATATATATTTGCTTTGATCTTGATGGTTACTGTTTCATGTAATGAATCTGATTGGCTTGCTGAAGAGACTTTTGATTTTTATTCAGCGAATAATTCTTATAATACTGAGGATCAGTTTAATGCTGCTGTAGCAAGACTGTATGAGAAAGTAGAGCCTTTTTACACCTTTTGGCCCCCGTATTTAGGGAACGCGTTTTTTTATACGTCTGATATTGCATATGACGCCATTTCAGTTACTCATCAGCTCAATTCTTATGAAGATAAATTGATTCCTGAAGCAACTATGGTTAGTACTTATTGGCAAAGATTTTATTCAAATATTTATGATGCCAATGTAATTATTAACAGGATAGAAGGTGAGAATACCCAGTTTTCTTCGGAAGCATCTAGAAATGCATTAAAGGCAGAAGCCATGTTTTTCAGGGCCTATAATTATCGCTTCTTAAATATTTTGTTTAAAGGAGTCCCGCTGGTTACTGAGGAAATTCGGGCCCCAAAGAGAGACTTTGTTCGAGCTTCAGAACAAGAAATTTGGGACTTGGTAGTTAGTGATTTGCTCTTCGCTGAAGAGAATTTGCCTAACGTGACCGAATTGGAAGAGGATGGGCGATTAACGAAGGCTGCAGTTAGACATTTATTAGCAGAAGTGTATATCTCCAAAGGCGAATATGATAAAGCTATTGAGAAAGCGACTGCTGTAATAGATGATCCCAATTATGCCTTGATGAAAACACGATTTGGTACTCGACAAAATGAGGAAGGAGATGTTTATTGGGATTTGTTTAGAAGAGGCAATCAAAATCGAAAGAGTAGTGGAAATACAGAAAGTATCTGGGTCAAGCAATATGAATATTTGGTAGAAGGTGGAGGACAAGATTATCGTCTAACATGGGTATATGTTCCCAATTACCCTTTATTAAAAGATGAAGATGGCAAGTCCTTATTTATTGGACCAACTTCCCAAAATGGAGGAGATGGTGGGGGGGGGTGCAACTGATTATCTTTTACATGAAGTATGGTCTTCAAGTCAAAATGATGTGCGAAACTCTACAAATAATATTATAAGGGATATAAAAGCTGATAATCCAGATTCAAAATACTATGGACAAAATATTGTTGAAAGTGGTGCAATAAACTCTTTTCCTAATGCCTTAAGTAGGTGGTGGTCCGCCATATTTGCCAAAACGACCCCCATTAATAATTTTCCAGATGAAGTAATACTTGATAAATCTACTGGGCTCGTCTCAGGAGGCGCTGCTTTCACTTACAGAGATCATTATATATTTCGACTGGCTGAAACTTATCTTTTAAGGGCGGAAGCATATCTAGGAAAGGGAGATATGGCAAATGCTGCAAATGACATTAACATCATTAGAGCTAGGTCAAATGCGGAACCAGTATTACCTTCGGATGTTGATATAGATTATATATTGGATGAACGGGCAAGAGAGTTGCATTTTGAGACACCTAGACTCTTGACTCTAATGCGTTTGGGAAAACTAGCAGAAAAAGTAAAAGAAAGAGACCCGATGCATAATGGGAAATATGCAAATCATGGCGTTTCGGAAAAGCACAACAGGTGGCCGATTCCTCAAAGTGAAATAGAGCGTAACACTGAAGCAGTACTGGAACAAAATCCAGGATATTGATGGAAAGAGGTCAGCCAACTATTAAGGCTGGCCTTTTAATTACAGAATGAAAGGTCCAAATATGTATGAATCTCCTTTTATATAAAGAAGTGGGTTTATACATATTTTTGTTGTTCGCAAGTAGATAGGGTTGTTGAATATTATCAAGGAATAGATGATTCCAAATGTTTTAGTAAAAAGATATTACAGTCTTTAAAAAGGTTCTTAATTAAACTAATACCATAAATTTCAAAATCATTTTAATTTACACATGAAAAAAAGTTTGTTGTTCTTTTTGCTTCTTGGGATTTCAATAAACGCTTTTTCGCAAAAGGAAAAGCAGTCAAAACCCAATGTTATCTTTATTATGGCTGATGATATGGGGTATGGAGACCCCCAATGCTATAATAGTGATTCTAAAATACCTACGCCAAACATGAACCGTTTGGCAAGTGAAGGAATGATGTTTATGAATGCTCATACAGCCTCATCGGTTTGCACCCCTTCACGGTATAGTTTTATTACCGGTAAATATGCATGGAGGTCAAATTTGAAGCGGGAGGTGCTTTGGTCCACCTATAATGACCCTTTGATCGATAAATCAGAGGTGACCATTGCCGATATGCTTAAAGATCAGGGTTACGCTACGGCGGTGGTTGGAAAATGGCATCTAGGAATAAATTTCCTTAAAAATCAGGGATTTGGATATGTTCAAGCTAAAGATTGGCATGAACAAGGATTGAAAGGTACGCGTGATGTGAATTTTATGAACCCTTCATACGGTGGGCCAAATGATTTAGGTTTTGACTATTTTTTTGGATCAGGAGGAGGCCACAATATGGAACCTCATGTTTTTATAGAAAATCGGTATACCTATGGTTTGCCTACAATATGGAGAGAAAAGGGACAGCCGTCCAAAGAAGGGATTTCGGCTAGTGAAGTACATGAAGGCTGGATGGTTGAAGGCTGGGATGATACGGAGATAGGTCCTACACTTACAGAAAAATCACTTCAATTTATTGAAGAAAATACAGCACTAGGGAAGCCCTTTTTCTTATACCTTCCAACAGTTGCTCCTCATAGACCTTGTACCCCTGCTGATTTTGCCAAAGGCAAAAGTCAGGCAGGAGAAAGAGGAGATATGGTTTATGAGTTTGATTGGTCAGTAGGACAAATTATGGAAAAGTTAGAAGAATTAGGAATTGCTGAGAATACGATACTGATTGTTTCGAGCGACAATGGTGCAACTCCGACCAGTGATGATGGTAAAAATTACGGGCATAATTCCTGTGGGGATTTAAAAGGTTTCAAGGCTTCCTTGAATGAAGGAGGACATAGGGTGCCTTTTATTGTAAGATGGCCTAGTGAAGTTAAACCAAGTACCCAAAACAATGGAATGATAAGCTTAATGGATATATATGCTACCTTATCAGAAGTTTTAGGTACTGAGGATCCTAATGGTGACGGTATAAGTTTTTTATCCTCATTGAAAAATGAAAGAGCGCCTGCTAAAAGGACGGAAATGGTTCATCATACTTATTCGGGAGGCTTTGCTTTAACAGATGGTGATTGGAAAATAATTCCGCATAGATCCAATAAGGATGGATCTTGGGATTTTGAACTATATAATATCAAAGAAGATCCTAATGAAAAGAATAATTTATCCAGTAAGATGCCTGAAAAAATTAAGGAGTTGATGGACAAACTCAATGAGAATATTTCCAGTTAATTTTGCTTACTGAGTTATTAATCGAAGATGAAATCTTAATTTTTGAGACTCAAAGTTTACTTATGTCAAAGGATTTATATGATGAAAGTAATACATAAAAAACTCAAGCGATCTTATGAGTATCGACCAAGTGCAAATCAAAAATAAGGTGAAGGGCTAATGTGAAGCTTGTAGAGATAATAGATTTGCGCAAATTTTGATCACTTTTTTGCTTTAGGCAAATTTAGTATTGGTTTTAGGTAAATAAATTAGTGTAAATGTCCTAATAAATTGCCTAATTTGCTGTTATAGAATCGTTTAATAGGTTATAATTAGGGTTTGAAAAGGTTAAATTTCCCGGGAGTATTTCCGGGAATTTTTTTTATAAGAATTCTGGACATAAGAAATCAATATTTAGTAGGCCGATTTACGCGTTTGTTAATTAGACATTACTGAAGCAGCATGATAAAGGTCATCAATAATGTCAAAATTGGTCATTTTTTCTCTCTCATAACTTTTTGATATTAGCAATTATTAAAGCAAAAAGGTTGATGAAGAATAGTAGTTTCAATCAACTTTTTAAGGCTTGAATGTCTAATTATATGCCTAATAATCATGAAAAAGATACTTGTTCCTGTTGATTTCTCTAAATATTCAGAAAATGCCTTTTTAAGTGCTTTAAAAATAGCCGAAAAACTGGATGCCCGGCTAAGTTTGGTGAATGTGGTCAACACCATGTTGGAATGGGATAAACTTTCGACGGATGAAAAGACCAAATATAAGGATATCATTGACCAAGAAGTGGAGGCAAAAGAAAAATTGGAGGCTTTTGTACAAGGCCATCATATAGGAAAAGTTCCTGTTGATATAGTCATTAAGGTAGGAGTGCCTTTTGAGGAAATCTTGTCATTGGCCCAAAAAGAGGAAATTGAATTGATTGTGATCGGTGCATATGGTAGGGGTACTGAAGGAGAGAAATTTATAGGTTCTAATATCCAAAAAGTCATCAGGAAAGCCTCTTGTCCTGTTTTGGCCGTGAAGCATGCACTTGACGGTAATTCTTGGAGGAAAATGGCCATCACTACCTCTTTGAATAGCCAACTTGATGAGAATCTGGATAAGTTGATCCCTCTTTTCGATGGTTTTCATCCTTCGCTCCACCTGCTGTATATCAACACACCGGAACACTTTATGGCAGATAGTAAAACAGAAATTTTATTGGAGGAATTGGCCCAAAAATTCAATGGATTTACCGTACATCAGCATATATATAATCATCCCCAAGTCGAAAATGGAATAGTGGACTTTTGTAAGTCTAGAAATATAGGTTGGATTACGATTGTTTCAGATCATAAGGGAGAAAACAGTAGCTATCAGATAGGCGTTACCGACACGGTGTTATTTAAAACAGCGCTTCCTGTTTTAAGTCTACATGCTGGATGATAGATCATTATGTGATAAAATGGAATGGATAAAATCAGTATTTTGCTTAGGAATAAACAGCAAATGCTGATATGAAATATTATCACCAACTTTCGACCGATGAAGTTTTAAAGGAACTGAACAGCTCCCAGTACTCAGGCCTGTCCGAAGAAGAAATTTCAAATCGAAGAGCAATCTATGGTTGGAATGAATTTGCTCAAGGGAAAAGGATTTCATTGATAGGTTTATTTTTCAAGCAGTTTAAAAGTTGGCTGGTCATTATTTTGCTTATCGCAGCGGCCATATCTTATTTAACAGGCCATAGTATAGATACCTATGTGATTTTATTTGTAGTTCTGGTGAATGCACTGATTGGATTTGTACAGGAGTTCAGGGCTGAAAGAGCGGTGCATTCCCTCAGGGAAATGTTAGTACCACAGGCCAGGGTAATTAGGCATGGTCAGACTTCAATAATCCCCTCAAGGGAATTGGTTCCGGGGGATATTTTGATTTTGGAGGAGGGGGGGAGTATTGCGGCGGATGCTCGGATAATTGAATCCAATAGTTTAAGGGTAAATGAATCAGCTTTGACTGGGGAGTCCATACCTGTGGAGAAAGTCATTGGTGTATTGCCTGCTGGTACTGTTCTCCCCGATAGAAATAATATGCTTTGGAAGGGGACATTTGTGTCTGCAGGTTTTGGAATGGGGGTTGTAACTGAAATAGGGAGTAAAACTGAGTTGGGGAAAATCGCCCAGACGATCTCTGAGATAAAAGTAGAAAAAACCAATTTCCAGAAAAAGACAGATAAGCTGGCCAGCCAAATGGCCATGTTAGCAATCGGAGGCACCCTGTTTCTCTTTTTTGTAGGTTATTTTTTTAGTGATTTTGAGTTGGGAGATCTAGCGATGGTTTCACTGGCCATGATGGTTTCTGCTGTACCTGAAGGCTTACCGGCTGTACTTTCCATTGTTTTGGCCATTGGTTCGCATAGGATGGTCAAAAGAAATGCCATCATAAGGGAAATAAGTTCAGTGGAAACCCTAGGGGCTGTAACATCGATCATCACGGACAAAACTGGTACTTTGACCCAAAATACCTTAACGGCTAGAAAAATATATATGATTGGGCAAGAGGAGTTTATGGTGGAAGGAGATGGGTGGACTTCTAAAGGAGGGCGTTTAACCTCGAGTCAAGGAGCTGGTAATATGTCCAATCAACAACTAAAAAAGCTGATTCAGGTAGTAGCAATTTGTAATAACGCCGCTTTCAAAGAAAATGGATCAAGAGATGCGGAGGAGATTATAGGTGATCCTACAGAAGGAGCTTTATTGGTATTGGCAAAAAAATCCGGGATGCTGGATACCAATGAATTTGGTTCAATCAGGCAACTTAAGGATTTTCCTTTCAACTCAAGTAATAAGTTGAGAGCAAGTCTATGTGAGGTAGATGCGTCCAATGAGCTTTTTGTAGTCGGGGCAGCAGAAAAAATTGTAGCATTATCCAATAGTGTTTTACGCAGTGAAGGCATAGATGATCTCGGTACTGAGGAGAAAAACTCCATCAACCAAAAGATCAATATTTGGTCCAGTGAAGCTATGAGGGTAATCGGTGTCGCGTATAAAGGGCAGGTAGCCCAGTTTACAGCGCTAAATCCCGAAGTATTGGATGAGCTGATATTTGTTGGGATCGTTGGAATAGTAGACCCACTTAGGCCTGGGGTTCATGAGGCTATCCAAAAATGTAAAGCAGCGGGAATAAGGGTGGTGATGGCCACAGGTGATCATATTAATACAGCTACAGCCATTGCAAGGGCTGCGGGGATCACAGACCAAAGGGGAGGAGAAACCTTGGCCTTATCAGAAACTGAGTTGGAAAAATTGGATGAAGGAGATTTTCAAAAGGTAATACAGGAAGTGAATGTTTTTGCGCGACTCAGCCCATTGATGAAACTGAAAATAGCCCAAAGCCTTCAGGATTCAGGGGAACTGATCGCAATGACCGGGGATGGGGTTAACGATGCTCCAGCTCTCAAAAAGGCCGATGTGGGTGTTTCTATGGGCATCATGGGAACCGATGTGGCCAGGGAAGCCTCAAAAATGGTCTTGGTAGATGATAATTTTAGTACGATTGTCAGTGCGATAGAAGAGGGAAGAATAGTCTTTAATAATGCCCGCAATACCAGCTTCTTTTTGGTAACGACCAATTTTGCAGAGGTAGTGACCATGGTTATTTTGATCTTATTAGGCTATCCCTTACCCTTGACCGCTATCCAGATTCTTTGGCTCAATTTGGTGACAGATGGATTTGGTGACTTGGCATTGGCCGCCGAAAAAGGCCATGGGGATGAATTGAAAAAAAATCCGATTTCTAAAGATGAAAATATCCTTAACCAGAAAGTGCTCCCATTTCTATTGATGATGTCAATTATCATGGTGGGACTGTGTATATTGATTTATTTTTGGAATATGAATGAAGGCATAGAAAAAGTCCGGACAGCGGTATTTGTAACCATGTCCACTACCCAGTTATTTAACCTGTTCAATATGAGATCGCTCGATAGATCTGTTTTTAGTATTGGTTTTTTTAGTAATCGATGGGTGCATTTAAGTTTTATATTGTCTTTGGCAGTTGAAGTGTTGATTATTGAAATTCCATTTTTCCAAAGAATATTCGATTTTGTTCATTTAGGCTTCCTTGAATTTTTGGGCTTGATTTTGATTTCATCATCCGTACTTTGGGTTGGAGAATTATACAAACTATTTAGGAAACGCTATCCAAGCAATAAAATTGGTAGCTTATATCATTAAGCGGCACAAGATCAATCAATTGAAGGGTGCTCGCAGTGGTACTTTTTCTTTCATGATTTGGTCTTTAACCGTGTTTTTGGAAATTGACAGCTCCTCCGCAATTTCTTGCTATGATTTTTTATAACAACCTCTTTTATACGTGGCCGGAAACAAAGACCTGGCTCAAGGGATAATACCGTTTTGGTCACAGCGGATGACCTGACTAGATAGGTAATAGCTTTTCCCTTCAGGACTTGTATAATGATAAGCAAGGTAAAATGCTTTTTGGCCTGTTTTTGGTAAAGGAACGATCATCTGGTCATTTTTTATTCTTCTGGATTTCCATACCTCTTCTCGAAAATCCATATCTTCCAGAGAGGAAGCTTCCCAAAATTCGATATAGTCTGCTTTTTTATTTCCAGCTATATTTATTAAGATGATTTCGTTCTCTTTTGATTTTTCTACAGATAAGGCCGGTTGAGGTAAAATTGCCCCGGTGCATTGATATTCAAGGAATGCGCTTAAATTTTGGAAAGCGGTCTGACCGTTCCCCAAACCATGTTCTACATTGGGGATATAGATCAATCTATTGTCCCCAGGTATCTCATCCCAATAATTTTTTGCTGCATCGATGGGCCAGTAAGGATCATTGGTGCCCATAAAGACCATTTTGGGCATGGTCAGGAATTGTTTGTAAGCAAATGGGTCAACCATATTGGTGATGGACTGTCCAGCGGGGGTATTGGATTGTTGAGGGATGCCCAAATCCACATAGTCCTGGATTTCTGGGCTGTAATTTTGCCACATTTCAATTTGGTATTGCAAGCTCTTGGCCATATTCAGTACATCAATTACCATAGGAGCTATCCCACTGACCCTTTTGTCTTTTACTCCTGTGAGCCAGGTCGTCCAGCCTCTTTTGGATAGGCCTGTGAGGACAAAATCATTTATTTCAACCCCCAGTTGATATTGGGAGAATTTTGAGACCACATCCATGGCTTTTTGGACTGATTTTACCATGGGGAATAATAGTGGCCATTCTTCATTTCCGGTTTCTTGAAACTGATGTAAGGTAAGGGAGATGATTTCATCTTCGATTCTTCCGTCAAAGAGGGGTTGGTTAGGAACCTGAAAAACAGCAGCTACCACACATGCATTTTTATGGGCTATTTTTTCTAGTTTTTCTATGGTTTGATTTTCCCGGTCACTTTTTACGGGTTCTCCATCTTCTAGATTTCCGCCACCAATGTATAACAGGGATTTATCATAATTGATGTTTGAAGGGGCAAGGATAACCAAACGATGTTTCCAAGTGTAATCCATCCACCTTTGTGAAGTAAGTGTTAATTCATACTGAGTGTGGTTTTTTAAATCAATTTTTTCGATACATTCCGCATAGAATTCCGGGGTGGCTTTGTTGAGGTATTTATCAATGGCCTGGTCAGGGTATTGAGCCTTTGCCTTGATGGAAAATAAGAAAAGAATGACAAAAGTTAATTTGAAAGCAGGTTTAAGCATTTTCATTATCTGTTAACATGATCCAATAGTCCATTTAAATTATATTTTGGTGAATCGAAAAAATCTTCAATAAATATAGGTAATAGTCTTTTGAATAACATAAAAAAACCGTTATGAAATATTATATTTTGTTAATATTCGGTCTTTTTTTGATGATGAGCTGCGAAAGTGAACTTTTTGCTTTTGATCAACAAGAAACATTTTACGAAGGCAGTTTGGTCCATGAGGATAATGCCCGTATGCTGCCCGATGTAAAACCAGATTATAATAATGATGATATGCAGGACTTTATACGTCCAATTATTGAAGAATTTAATGTAGATTTGGTATTACAAGGTCATGCCTATGCCCGTGGCGGGTGTTTTATGATGGGGCAATGAAATTTTAGGAGATGGGCCCATGTATGTGGTTTCAGTAAGTGGACCATAAATGTACGATATAGGCGATGATCCTTGGATGGAGAGGAGAGCTTATGACACCCCACTTTTTCATTGGGAGGAAGTAAGTGATGATAAACTAGCGTTTAAAGCTTTTACAGTTACAGGGGAACTATTCGATGCTTTTGATTTGGTGAAAGAATCCTCTGTAAGAAAAAAATTGGTCGATCATATACCAAGAACAACGGAAAGAATTCTAGTGATAAAATAATTTTGTTATGCTCAATCTTAGAAATTTAAGAGGACTCGCGCTATCTTTTTTTGCGTTTTTGATCGTATGTTCCAGTCAGGCCCAAGTAGAGGCAATTAAGGAGCGTTTTCATAAGTCAGATGAATTGATGGTGGCAGCGCATAGGGCTGCACATCGGTACCATCCAGAAAACAGTTTGGGAGCTATTCAGGAAGCTATCCGCTTGGGTGTAGATATTGTAGAACTTGATATAAGGGTAAGCAAAGATGGCATGCCTTTGATCATGCATGACCAAACAGTGGACAGGACTACCACAGGAACTGGAGATGTGGAATTGTTGAATTGGGATTATCTGAAAAGTCTTAACCTTAAATTTGATGGGACACCAAGTTCTGCCAAAATCCCTACTCTGAGAGAGGCCTTGCTGGTCTGTAAAGGTAATATAATGGTGGATATGGATATGAAAACAGATCAGGTTGATGCAGTATTAGAGGTGGTCAAAGAACTGGAGATGGAAGAGGATTTGATATTTTTTGATTCAGATTGGGAAATATTGGCAGCCATACAAGCATCCATTCCCGAAGCTATATTGATGCCAAGAGCATATAAAGCGGGAGATATCAAGAAACTGGCCAAAAAGTTCAAGCCAAGCGTTATTCATATAGATCCCAGTTTTTATAGTACCAAGACCATAACAATGGCCGATAAATACCAGCTGAGAATCTGGATCAATTCTCTTGGGGACTTGGACCAGGAATTGGATAAATCCAAAGATAAGGAAAAAGCAGCAGCATGGATCAGCAAAGGTGCCAATATCGTCCAGACAGATCTGCCCGCCTTTTGGGTGGGCATCAATTCAAAAGCTTCCAGTTTAGCAGCATATTAGTCCTGTTTTTCGAATTAAGCTGTTTCTTAGCCCATATAAAAATATATTACTCAATATATTTTGCTAAATTCCTTTGGCTAATGTGCAAAATATGAACTGATTATATTTTTGTGCAGCACAGAGGAAAGAAATGTTTAAAGAAAAGAAAAGATGGTATCAACATATTTTAGTTGGGCTTATGCTCAATTTACTGATACTACTTGCTATTGTCTTTTTTGGAAAAACTGAGCAACCTTGGTATGCATTTTTCTTTTTGATGCTGCTTTATCCTGTATGGATACCGCCTAAGAAGCGTCATTTTGGTATTTATGCCCTTAGTTCAAGCGCAGTGATTTTTATCGCTTACCTGTGGATGTATGAGGAAAATGGTTTAGAAGCTGTCGCCCTTTATCCTGCATTTACATGGATCATATTGATATTTATGGTTCTCTATTTTCACTTTAATTACAAAAAGAAAATCCAAAACATACAGCAAGAGCGAAAAAGACTGTTTGCTATGTTTGAAAATGTTTCAGAGGCTATTCTTATGGTAAATGAAGCAGGCGAAATAGAAATGGCCAATAAACATTGCTTGAAATTATTCAAATATGATGAGGCCGCATTGCTGGGTAAACCGGTGGAGGTTCTGATCCCGGGCAAATATTCCCAAAGTCATATATATGCCCGAAGGAAATATTTAAAATCGCCAAAGAATCGACCAATGGGGGAAGGCTTGGAGCTTTTTGGCCTAGACAAAGAAGGGGTAGCTTTCCCTGTGGAGGTAAGCTTGGGCTATTTCAGAGAAAACAACAGGACTAAGGTAATTGCTTTTATCATAGACATTACGGCAAGGAAACAAGCAGAAACACAGTTGCAAAAAATAAATGCTGTGCTTGAATCAAAGGTTAGGGAAAGGACTGCTGATTTGGAAGATGCTTTGAGGGTTTTAGAGGGAAATAATGAGGAATTTAAAAAGATGGAGGTGGAACTAATAAAGTCCTTGGAGAAAGAACGCGAATTGGGTGAGTTAAAATCCCGGTTCATGACCATGGCTTCCCATGAGTTTCGTACCCCTCTAAGTACCATACTTTCATCTGTGTTTTTATTGGAAAATTTTGTAAAGGAAGGAAATCCAGATGATAAGGGAATCCACTTACAAAGGATAAGGAGATCGGTCAATAACATGACTGCTATTCTCAATGATTTTTTCTCCTTGAGCAAGTTGGATGAGGGGCGTATTGTCCCTCATTTAAGCGACACCAATGTCAGAGAGTTTGTCGATGGCGTATTGGAGGACGTTGAAAACATTAAGAAAAAAGGACAGGAAATTATGGTAGATTATAAAGATTTAGAATCTCTACTGCAAGTCGATCAACAGAGTTTAAGGCATATCATCACTAATTTGCTGTCCAATGCGATCAAATTTTCTGACAAAAACGGTAAGGTGGAATTGAAAGTATATTGTAGGGATAATTACTTAGAACTGGAAGTAAAAGATTCAGGGATTGGGATTCCCGAGGAGGACATGAAACATTTGTTCAACAGGTTTTTTAGGGCTAAAAATGCCACCAATATAGAAGGGACCGGTCTGGGACTTAGTATAGTCAAAAGGTATGTGGAAATATTGAAAGGGCGAATACAGGTCGAGAGTAAACTGGATGAGGGCACGGTCTTCAAAGTTCAGGTTCCATTGCAACATGAGCAACATGATTATACATGAACCAATTTTTTAAGACAAGCAATGTGATCACTTTTCATATCATTCCCTTTGATTAAAATCATCAATTGACCGTGTTGTTGATCACTGACTTAAAGTGGATTATGCGCTATCTTCAATAAAAAAATCATGAAATCTAACATGGGAATATTAGATAGAGGAATCAGGATGTCCATAGCTATTGTACTTATCATACTGGCATCAGGAGGTTTTGTTATTGGCTTTTGGAGCACCATACTGATTATCCTTGGAGGTATATTATTATTTACCGGAGCATTTGGATACTGTCCCCTTTATTCAGTTTTGGGTATTTCTAGCTGCGCAAGAGGGAAAACAGAAAGCAGGTGAAGTTTTAAAATAAAAAAATCACTTGTCAGGTACACTTAAAATCATTTAACAATTAAATTATTAAAACAAGGAGGTAGTCATGTTACATGCACTGAAGAAAAACAATGGAAGTCATTCGGTTTTCTCCGACCTATTACAGCCCTTATCTTGGTTCAATAGGGACCTGTTTGACTTTGATACCAGTTTGATGCCATCCCGATTAGGCATCAATATGCCCACTGCCAATATCACAGAGGGACCAAAAGAATACAGGATTGACCTGGCAGCACCGGGATTGGAGCAAAAAGACTTCAATATCGAAATAGAAAATGGTTCATTATGTATCAGCGCAGAAAGGGAAGAGGAAAAGGATGTAAAAGAAGAAGAATTTTCCAGAAAGGAATATTCCTTTAATTCTTTTTCCAGGTCGTTTGCATTGCCTGAAAATATAGATGAAGGAAAAATTGAGGCAAAATACAATAAGGGTGTTTTGAAAATCACCATTCCAAAAGTAAAAGAAACTCCAGCAAAACCAGTTCATAAGATAGAAGTTAAATAAGTGATAATCTGGTAACAATGGAAAAAGGATCAGTTCCAAGATTAAGGTATTGACTGGTCCTTTTTTTATTGATACTGCTAGAAAACATGATTTGTATCATCAGTTATATAATTTGAAAATGGAAAATGCAGTAACCAAGAGGCAAGTCGCTCAAATGCTGGGCACCCTCAATTTGGCAGAGCCAAACTATGTGCATATTGAGATCAATGAGGGAAATTTATTCCTAAAAGGCTATGTGCAATCATGGATGGATAGGGACAATATCGAAGATTCGGTCAGAAGTATTCCAGGTATAGAATCTATAGTGAATGATCTTGAGGTAAAAGTCATTCCTCAGTCAGATTAATATAGACTTTACAGTGGGGAAATGATTTTTTAGGTTAGTTTGTAATCTTCCCAGCTGTAATTATGGATTAATATATGTGATTTTTATTTTTTGAGGCATACGACTTTTACTGTGAATTATTTGTGTCTTGCTTAATTTGCCGTGATTGCTTAAATTATATTAGGTAAGTCCAAGGAATTCAATCGAATAAGAACCCAGAATCATCAGCCAATACCTGACCAAAGTCATGATTTGTTCATCAAATCCTGCTTAAATTGTTTTGAAGTCAAAAAACAAGCATGATGAATCACAAAATTCTTTTGATAGAAGACCATATGGAGATGGCTGAAAATATTTCAAGTATCTTGCAATTTGCCCAATATCAGGTAGAGGTGGCAAAGGATGGGAAATCAGGAGTGGAGATGGCCCAAAAGTCCCCACCTGATTTGATTTTATGTGATATTATGATGCCAGAATTGGATGGGTACAGTGTGTTGCATATTTTATCGCACGACCCCAAAACGGCTGATATACCTTTTATCTTTCTCACGGCCAAGGCGGACAAAAAAGATTTTAGGGAAGGGATGAACCTAGGGGCAGATGATTATATCACCAAGCCTTTTGAAGGTTTGGACCTTTTGAAGGTGGTCGAAATGAGATTGAAAAAGAGAGATGCTTCGTTATCCCCAGAAGAGGAAGGTAAGGATGAGCAAATAATAGCAGGAACTTCGAAAGAAGTAAACCTAAATTTAGAGGATTTATCAGTAAAACTACAAAGTAGGAAGTTCAGGAAGAAAGACCTGATATATATGGAAGGTCAGCATCCCAATGTGCTTTTCCAGATCCGAAAAGGTTGTGTGAAGACATTCAAAATAAATTCCTTTGGCAAGGAGCTAATAACCGGTTTTCATCGACCAGGAGATTTTTTGGGATATGTGGCATTACTGGAAAACGGAAGCTATGTGGAAAATGCGGAGGCACTAGAAGAGCTGGAATTGGACGTTATCTCCAAGGAAGATTTTTTGACAATGGTATATGGCCACAAGGAGACAGCCCAAAGGTTTTTCAAATTACTTTCAGGCAGAATAGATGAACTAGAGAAACGGTTATTGGAAATCGCCTATCATTCTGTAAGGCAGAGGGTCGCCAGTGTGCTGCTGCTGCTCAGTCAGGAGACTGCTGGAAATCGAGGCGAATATATCATTAAGATTGCCAGAAAGGACATTGCCAATATTGTAGGGACGACTACTGAAACCCTCAATCGTACTTTGGCGGATTTTAAGGATGAAAAGTTAATAGATATAAGGGTAGAGGGATTGGCAATGTTGGATCGAGAAAAGTTGATCCGTATACAATATCAATAATGATCCCTTATTAGGTGCATTAATGGATGTGTTTTTCATATTTGCCAGTTTGTTCTAGTATTCTAATTCTAAAAACGATGGGCCGGGTACTTTTTTCCATAATTTCGGGTTGGCTATGTTCTTTTTCAGGGAGAGATTGAACTGCAGTGCTCGGTATAAATGGGGCAAGTTTATCTTCGAGGAGTTTAATACCGTACTGATAACTGCCTTCATCTGATAGCTCTTCATATTCTCCCCAGATGATCACACTTCTCCAATTGGTCATATTGTCGATGGAATCTACCTGGAAACATACTCTCGGTTCCTCTCGCATCATTTTAATTTTCTTACCCAATTTGGAGTGTCCATAGATATAGCCTTTATCGAAGGCATAAGAAATGGGGACCATATATATTTTACCCTGATTTTGACAGGCAATTCGGCCTATATTCTGTCCATACAGTACATGACTGATTTGGTCGTTTGTTAATGTTCCTATCATGATTCATTCAATTTTAAAATACATCATTGATGCGGTATTCCTTTCCTTCGTATTGGAATTGGTCTCCGGGTTTTAAGCCTCGCATAGCGATGAATAAAGGGCTATGTGTAGAGATACCGAGATAATCTATGTCATTTGATGAAAATTGTTCTATGCTTACGGACACAAAAAATGTAGCCAAATTTGTGACCACTACCGAACCAAGTTCAATTGCTTCGCATAGCTTTTCATCTTTAGACGATAGATAAGATAATATTCCCATTTCTGCTTCAGCAAAGTCCAAAGCTTGAAAAAGGGAATTATATTCTGATTGATCAAAGGCTCTTCTATTGCCACTATTGATATCTTCATCATCCAAGTCCCTGATTCCTTTGAGTTCATGTAACCGAAACTGAAAATCATCGATCAAGGATTGCTGTTTTTTTCTACATTCTTCCAGCAATTCCTTTTTAAGTTGGATTTTATATTCCATCGTTTCCATAAGACGATAATACCCATAATTTCTTTAAATTAAGATGTTGGCTATCATGGGGATAATATGATTGTTATCACTTGAATTGATATAGCCAAATGATGGAATAATAGGTGCTCTTCAGTGATATTCAAGTGATTTGGTATATAAGAATGGGATGTATGAATCAGGGAAGGGAATGGGACATAAACGAGAAAATTTTTAAAAAGGAAATATGAGTGAAGATCAAATATTATTATTGTCAAAGGAGGGGAAATTTCATGGAAAACCTCTGGAGGGGGAATTGGTAGAAACCCATATTTCTTGGGTGATTTTGTCTGATGGTTATGCATTTAAGATTAAGAAACCGCTAAAACTTTCATTTTTGGATTACAGTAGTTTGGATAAACGAAAAGAAAATGCCCAAAAAGAAATTAAGCTTAATAGTCGGTATTCGGATATTTATTTGGGCTTATGTCCTGTGTATTTTGATAATGGAAAATGGTTTTTAGGAGAAGAAAAGGGCCTGTTGGTCGATTATGCGGTGAAAATGATCCGTTTGGATGAAAGTAGGAAAATGGATTGTTTACTTATGAAAGAGGACTTAAATGCCGGTCAAATCATGCAATTGGCAGATAGGATCGCCCAGTTTCACCAAACTGCCCAAATTATCAAACGACCATTTGATCTGGAGAAAGCTATGGGTACTTTTGATGATATAGAGGAACTGATTCCAAATACCATGATTTCAGAAAAAGAAATTTATGATTTTTCTAATTGGAGTGGACACTTTCTCCGCCAACATTCCAGACATATTCAAGGAAGGATTAAAGATGGTTTTTATAGGGATGTTCATGGTGATTTGCATTTAGGAAATGTGTTTCTGGAGCATGAGCCTATTATTTTTGATTGTATAGAATATAATGATGTGTTCAGGCAAATTGATGTTTTGTACGAAATAGCGTTCGTTTGTATGGATTTGGAAGCAGTAGGAAGAGAAGACTTATCCGATTGTTTTTTGGATGCGTACAGTAGGCATACCCCAGTGATACGGGGAGTAAACGACCATTTGCTTTTTGTTTATTATAAATGCTTGAGAGCGAATATTAGGGCCAAAATTCATGGACTTAGGGCAAAGCAGCTTATATCGAGGTCATCCTGCTTGGTTGAGGAAGGCTTATTATTGAGATATTGGAATCTAATGCGCCATTATAGGGCACAGATCAGTTCTGATATTGGGGATTAATGGATTTTAGTTGTAATGAAGTTGATCATTTTTATTAATGTATTATGTATATCCGCAATTGCACCAGTAAAGGTTAAAAGCGAATCGAAATGTTGGTTTTAGTTAAAATATCAACTGCTTCGGTCTTCAGTCTTCAAACTCCCGACCACTTAAGCAAAGGATTTAAGGTTACTGGCATCATTGCGGATAATCAGATAATGTATTTTGGAGATTTATTGATAAAATAAAGACCTCGGTAAACTTATATAAATATTTTCTGTCTTTTGCTTTTAGGTAAATCGATAAAGGAATAAAAGACGCATGGGGAGCATTTGAATATATAAAATAATAGTATAAATTAGAAAGTGTTAATTACATGATATTCATCATATTAAAACATTTTTTAAGCGCGTACCTTTATTTCATATTGACCATTATAAACCCTGCTAACCATGAAAAGACACGCCCTAAATATTTCATGTTCAAAAATTTTGAATGATCAAAGAATTCCTGGCATCTATACTTGTGATGGAAAGAATATCAACCCTCCCTTGAAGACAGGCAATTTACCCAAAAAGACCAAATCCATAGCGGTGATTATGGAAGACAAAGAAATGTCCGCAGCAGGCTCTGTTCATTGGCTGGCCTATAATATTCCCGCCACGGGAATGATAAATGAAAATGAGCAAAACTGTTTATATGGCCTGAATGATTTCAACCAAAAATGTTATACAGGACCTTGTCCGGATCATGGTCTACATAAATACTTGTTTAGGGTTTATGCTTTGGATGATTTTTTATATTTCTACCACGAAAATGTTTCACGTCTGGACGTAGAAGAAGGCATTAGATATCATATTGTAGGCTATGGGGAACTGATAGGCTATTATAAAAGATCTAAGCAGTTTAATTTGGTAAAAATTGCCGGATAAATAACGTGTTTGTTCCAAAATCAGGATGAAATAGCTGAATAAAAGAACCAAGAACTATGACCTAAATTGTATGGTTCCGTGCACCATTACGGATACGAATATTAATTTAAAAGTAATAGTTGTGAAAAGAAAAAAGCCCAGATATGTTTTGCAATACTTTGCTTAACAGATATAAGAGGCTGTCTCATAAGTCCGTGCTGGATATATGATTTAACAGGATGATCAGGTTCAAAGCTTAGTCTCCATATCTAATGGGAGATACTACCAATTAATTGTCTTTCAATAAAGAGCAGTATTAGACTCCTTCTATGACCAAAATGATAAATGCTGGGACAGCCTCTTTTCAGCAATAATTATTTTTCACCGTTTTTAATGGCACTTACTTCATTCCTAACATCTTGAGCTAGGTTTTTGAGGTCTTGCATTCCTTTTCTGATTCTGGTTCCTGCGGCTTTGTTACCTTGCTCATAAAATTTCGTGAAATCTGCTTCTAAAGCTTCTACTAGTTCTTTTGCTTCTGAAAATCTGCTCATTTTTGTTGATATTTTTGGTTTTAAAATTCCAATATATTTAAAAAGTATTTCAATTTATAAATAATCTCAGGTAAAATTTTTTAATAACTACAAGTGAATGTGTTAAATATTATAATTCACAGGAAAAATATCATCTGTATTTCGATGATTATATCAATTTTTATTTCTCCATTTAATTAGCTCAAGATAAAGAAGAAATCAAAATTTCACATGATAGTTTTTTTTATAGCCTGGTCATTGGCAAAAGACTAAGGGCAGTTTATCGATCTTTATTTATTTCGTAACCATTTTTTCAATTCTATTATTTCTCGATGGCATGGTATATGAAACGATAGGAATAAAGATACTTATTAATAGGCTTTATCATAGGTATAAGGGCCTAAAGTGTCATTGAAAGTAATGTATAGATTGTCATCTGTAGAATAAACTGTGGTTTTAATCTACAATGTGAAAATAGAATTAGACAAGATGGCTTAAACATTAATTTTTATAATGATGAGAAGAAATAGCATATTTTCAGCGGGTTTATTCGTGTTTTATTTGTTGGGTACAACAAGCTGTATACCTGAATTTGATATTGATATTATCAATAATAAAGAGGAGAAAATCACCTGCAAGCTAGATGGAGCAGATTTTGCCGCTGATAACAATGAATCCATGCTTGATTTAGTGAAAGGAGAGCTTATAGAAAAGGAACAATATTTTCTTTTGACAGTTTATGGCGCTGAATTACAGGATAATGGTGGTGCCAAGGCTGTGGGATTTAAGATAGGTGGATCATCTATTGAAGAATTACAAGCAGGTAATGTTTATGATTCATGGGAAGAATTAGAAAGCAGTCCTGGGAATTTTGTAGGAGCCATGGGAGCAGTGGAAGAGCGTCCTTCTGTTCAGAGTGATGAAAGTATCTATAAAGCCGGTTCCAACCATACCAAGGAGATTACCTTGGAAATAACAGCAGTGGATCACGAAGCACAAACATTTTCAGGTATTTTTTCCTTTGAAGCATTAGATGATGAGAAAGGACTCCGTATCAGTGTGACCGAGGGAAAGTTTGAAGATGTTAAATGGAAAAAATAGTGAATCAATGGTCCAAGAATAAACCCTGAAAAAATCAGGTATCAATATTGTAATAGTTCAACCAAGTTTTATATAAATCAACTAAAATTTACAACTATGAGGCGTAAAAACACTTTTAAACATCTATTGATGGCATTTTCAATCACCACATTTGTGGCATCATGTTCACAAAATGATGAAATGCCTGACACACAAGAGAGCCAGGTGACTGTATCAGCCACCGTGGCCAACAGTTCAGATCCTAATGCTAGAATGACTAGTTTAGGTTATGGTAATTTGGTCATTTCAGACATTACCATGTCAGTGGATAGAGTACTTCTTAACCTGAGAGCAACTAGCGAAGACAGTAAAAAACCAACTATTGTCCATGTGAACAGTAATGGACAAAAAATCATCAAGTTAGTTGAAGACGGGGAGGTTATGGTAAGTCCTCTGGGAAGTGTGAGTGCTGCTAATGGTATCTATGGTAAACTTGATTTTGATCTAGTGAAAGCCATGAATGTACCTGAAGATGACGAAATGTATGGGAAATCGGTACTAGTTAAGGGGGATTGGTTTGATACACCTGCTACCATGTATATCGATTTGGAAGAGACCTTTAAGATTTTATATCCACAAGGTATA
Source organism: Echinicola marina (assembly GCF_020463795.1). Lineage (NCBI taxonomy): Bacteria > Pseudomonadati > Bacteroidota > Cytophagia > Cytophagales > Cyclobacteriaceae > Echinicola > Echinicola marina. The sequence goes on from NZ_CP080025.1 coordinate 3,745,986, forward strand.
GAAGTAGATGGTGCCCAAGAAGTCGTATTTGGACTTTATCTAGACAAATTCTTTGAAGGAGTAGATCCAAGTATCATTTCAGATGGTGATGGCGATGGAACCATCGAAATTGGTCCTTATGGTGAAGATGGCAATGATGAAACATATGCTAGCTTTATGGCCAATATAGAATCAGCGCTATTCTTAAAGGACGGAGAATTTAAAAATTAATTATAGTAGTGCTTTTAGTTAATCACCAAGTATTTTTTGATGTAGATTTATCACGGAGGAGCCAGTTTGTACTGGCTCTTTTTTTTGTCTCAATGGGATGAATGACAAGACTGTTTATTATGTCTTTTAGGATTTTTTTCTTGATCCGCACCTACCTGTTTTCTTATTTAACAGGAAAAAACTGGGGAGTTTTATGGTACCATTTGTAAATATATTCCCCAATACAGCAGCTGTAATTCACAGAAATAAATGATTTATGCATCCTTTGGAATTGGAATTTATTCCTAAATTGCTTGTGAGCATGAAAAAGAGACCCAGCACCATTACCGATATTGCCAAAGCCCTAAATATTTCCGCTTCTACCGTTTCAAGGGCCCTGCATGATAATCCTTCCATAAGTTTAGAAACAAAAAACAAGGTGCTGTCATTGGCCAGAGAACTCAATTATCAACCGAATATGTTGGCTTTGAGTCTTTTGAAAAAGAAAACCAAAACCATAGGGGTGATTGTGCCAGAAATAACAAGCTATTTTTTTGCCATGGTGATCAACGGCGTACAGGATATGGTGGATGAGGCGGGTTATAAATTGATCATTAGCCAATCCAATGAATCTTTTGAAGAAGAGGAAAAACTGATAGAAACACTTTCCTTGGGCAGGGTAGATGGTTTTTTGATTTCTCCATCTTCCAAAACAATGAGTTACGGACATCTGGAAAAGCTACGTGCTTCGGGTATTCCCATAGTGGTTTTTGATAGGGATTGTCCCAATTTTGAAGCAGATAAGGTTTTGGTGGATGATTTTGATGGGGCTTATCAGGCGGTGGATTATTTGGTAAAAACAGGTTGTAGACGGCTTGCACACATTGCTGGTCCAGAGAGCTTGACCACGAGTCAACATAGAAAAGCAGGTTATTTAAAAGCCTTGGAGAGGAATAATTTGGATATTGAGGAAGAGCTTATCCAAACTGTGGGGGGATTTACCTCGGAATTTGGAGAGGAAGCAGCCAAAGCACTTTTGGATTTGCCCAATCCTCCCGATGCTATCTTTGCGATTAATGATGCAGTGGCCATTGGGGCCATGTCAGCGATTTTTGAGCGTGGACTTCGAATACCTGAGGACATTTCCATTGTTGGTTTTGATGATGAGCCCTATAGCAAATATTTTCATCCTTCACTCAGTTCCGTATGGCAACCGGTTTATGATCTAGGAATGCTTTCCTCAAAAATATTGATGAACCAGTTGGATAAGGAGGTGGAGGATAATGATTACCGTTATGAAATATTAAAGCCCGAATTGGTCATAAGGGAATCATCTAAACCCTTGCCAGATTTTTATAGGCTATAGATAGTTGCAGATAAAAGTGCAAGAGCAAAGAAAATATGGTTTTTTAAACTAATCTAGTAAAATTAATTTTGTGCAAACCTTTGCGTAATGATAAATTGTGTAACACTTTTATTTCAGGTCAAATTAATTGATTATTGGGATACATAAGTGTTTGGAGTCTATTTCAAAGTATCTCATTGGTTTCTTGATTGAACCAATTCCTCCTTTGTGATGGACAAATATTGATCATTGCTTTGTCATTTTAGGCCGAGCAATACACCCAAAATAAACCTGTTTGCCTCATGTTGACTTCTGTTTTATCATTTGTTGCCTTTACACTTTTTGTGGCATTTTATGCTTGGCGCAAGACCAGAAAAGAAAATTTGGATACGGAAGATGGCTATTTTCTAGGTGGAAGAAGCCTCACGGGAGTGGTCATAGCTGGTTCTATGATTATGACCAATATTTCCACCGAACATTTGGTAGGAATGAATGGCTCTTCTTATAGAAATGGTTTTGTGATCATTGCTTGGGAAGTTACTTCTGCATTGGCACTTATCGTTGCTGCAGTTTATTTTGTGCCTAAATACCTGAAAATGGGCTTGACCACTATTCCTCAATATTTGGAGTCCCGGTATGATGCAGGTACACGCTCAATGGTGGCTCTATTCTTATTGGTTTCTTTTGCTGTGACTTTGTTGCCCATTGTACTTTATACAGGAGCTATTAATTTAGAAAGTCTATTTAATGTGTCCGAAGTATTGGGAGTAAGCAGGGAAACAGGACTTTGGTATACCGTATTGGTTGTGGGAGGAATTGGTTCTATTTATGCGATTTTTGGTGGTTTAAAGGCTGTGGCAGTGTCTGATACCATTAATGGCTATGGTTTGCTGATTGCAGGATTGCTGGTGCCTTTGATTGCATTATTTATGATAGGTGATGGAAACCCCTTTAGTGGAATGGCAAAAGTGTTTGAAAATAGCCCGGAGAAGTTCAATGTCATTGGAGCAAAGGATTCTGTTTTGCCGTTTAGTACATTATTCACGGGATTGATCATCAATCAGCTGTATTTCTGGTGTATGAATCAAACTATCATACAGCGAGCTTTGGGGGCAAAAAACCTGAAGGAAGCACAAAAAGGACTATTGTACACAGGTGCTCTGAAGCTCCTGGTTCCTTTTATAATTGTTTTACCGGGTGTCATAGCTTATTACTATTTTGGAAACCAGTATTTTGATAGCCAGGATATGGTATATCCTGAATTGGTCAAAAAGGTTTTGCCAGTAGGCTTAACTGGAGTTTTTGCGGCAGTAATTATGGGAGCAGTGTTAAGTACATTCAATAGTGTACTGAACAGCGCATCAACGATATTCAGCATTGACATATATAAGCGGCTTATCAAACCTTCTGCCAGTCCACATAAATTGGTGCTTGCAGGTAAACTGTCCGCTACTTTTTTAGCAGTGACTTCTATAGTTGCTGCTCCTATGGTAGCCAATGCTCCAGAAGGTTTATTTCAGTTACTACAACAACTGAACGGAATATTCTTCATTCCTATTGCTTCGATTATGATTGCAGGGTTTTTTACCAAAAATATTACTGCAACTGCTGCCAAGGTGGCCTTGGTGACAGGCTTGATCTTTTATGTGTTAGCGACTTTTATATTGGATATTAATATTCACTTTGTACATGTTTGGGGAATTGAATTTCTATTGAACATGGGAATTATGTTCTTGATTTCCTATTTCTGGCCCAAGGCGGTAAAAGAAGTGACGGAAGATCGTGAAGGGGGAAATTTTTACAAATGGAAGTATGCTGGGATCGTGTCCATTAGTTTGGTGATCATTACCTTGACCATATATATATGGTTGGGAAATGTCTAGATTCTATTTGGTAAAGAAAGGGGTATTTTATGCCTTTTTTCGTTCTCTTATTTTTTGACTTTTTCAAGTTGTTTTGTGAGATTTTTTTTGTTTTTCATTAGTGTATCTTTCGATTGTTCAGGTTTAAGGTTGTTGGTTGGGTCATAGCTATAATTAGTGCTTTTTTGGGTCTTACGAAAGTCGCTACTTTATTTTCGGATGAGTTTTTTGACCATATATAATTGTTTAAAAATCCCTAAAAATTTCTTTTTCTAATCCGTGCAAACGTTTGCGCAAATATTTTTGTAAACGTCGATTTAACACTTTTTATTTACAGAATAACAATATTGTTAATATTTCAAATGCAGAATCAAATATTAATAATTACTATTAAAGTAGTTTAAAGTTTGTTTTTCCTGCTATGTGAATCGCATAGGGAAATTATCTGTTTCAATCCAAAATAACATTTTATGAACCAATTTTCACTCCAAAAAACCAAATGGCTAAATAAGTCCCTAAAGGGAATGATGATAGGTCATTTGAAGAAAGTCACAATGATGATTTTATTCGTCATTTGTGCAAAATTCAGTTTCGCACAGAGCAATATCACCGGCAAAGTAATTTCTGGAGAGGATGAACAACCGATCCCTGGCGTAACGGTATTGGTAAAGGGTACTGCTAATGGTACTGTAACGGATTTAGATGGTAACTATTCCATTAGTGTCCCAGATGCTTCTACTTCTGAGCTTTCATTTTCCTTTGTTGGCTATATCACCAAGTCGGTAGCCATCAATAATCAATCCCAGATTAATATCACTTTAGAACCAGATGTAGCCCAATTGGATGAGGTAGTTGTAGTGGGTTACGGTGAAACCAAAAAGAAAGATTTGACCGGCTCCGTTGTTTCTATGGGAAGTGAATCCATTAAGGAAACCAATAAGGTGAATGCCTTTCAGGCCATGCAAGGCCAAGTGGCCGGTGTCAATATTCAGGCAGCTGATAATAAGCCTGGAGGAGGTTTCAATGTGCGGATAAGAGGTTCCAATACCATTAACGCCAATGAAACAGTGGAGCAAGGAGGTTTTAACCCTGGTCAAAACCCTTTATTTGTCGTGGATGGAATATTTGTGAATGATATATCCTTTTTGAACCCAGCGGATATAGAAAGAATGGATGTACTGAAAGATGCTTCCGCCACAGCTATCTACGGTTCTAGAGGTAGTAATGGCGTGGTAATCATCGAAACTAAGAAGGGTAGTGAAGGTAAAATGACCGTTCAGTATGACAACTATATAGGGGTAAAACAAGCTTATAATATTCCAGATATGCTTCAGGGAGAAGAGTTTGTGGAATATTTCAAGGATGCCGTAGTTGGAAATTTCTATGCATCAGGAAATTTTGATGTGTCTAGGGATGATGTGGATTTGGCTGATTATATGCGCCCCAATGAACTGGAAAACATTGCCAATAATGATTATGTAAACTGGATAGATTTGGTCAAGCACAACGGGATGCAGCAAAACCATACACTCAGTTTAAATGGCGGTAACAGCAAAACGGTTTATGGGATTGGTGTGGCTTATACACAAGATGAAGGGACCTTTGAAGGGGAAGATTATGAGCGATATACGATTCGAGGTAATTTAAGTAGTAAATTATCTGATTATGTGAGTTTAAGCATGAGTAATTATGCTTCATTTTCCATCAGAAATGAGGGAAGCCGTGAAGGTCTAAGAAGTGCTTATCGACTTCGCCCTACAGGTAGTCCATATGATGAAAATGGAGACCCACAGTTTTTTCCATTGGAGGGCGAGACCTTTATTACCAATCCACTTTTTGAACCTGATAATATTACCAGAGAAACAAGGACCTTAAATTATTTGAGTAATCTTTCTTTGGCAGTGACCCCTGTCAAAAACCTTAAGATCAGCTCTAATTTCTCTCCAAATATAGAATTTAACCGCTACGGAGAATATCGGGGAAGATATGCCAAATCAACTAGTGGGAATATTGAAAACAGACGGGCGGATGTGACCAATGGCAATAGGATTTCTTATACATGGGACAATATTGTGAACTATAAATGGGAGGCCAGTGAAGATCACATCATCAATGCCACCTTTGTTTATTCCCTATTTATGGACCGGTATGAGAATTACAGGATGCAAAGAAGAAATTTCAATACGGACGATTATCTGTTTTATAATATTGATGCTGGTTCCGATATCCGAAATGTAGAAAGCGGTTTTTCAAAACAAACGCTTGAATCATATACTGGTAGGATTAATTATGCCTTTAGGGACAAATACCTATTGACCTTGACAGGGAGGTATGATGGATCTTCCATATTGGCAGAGGACAATAAGTGGGCATTCTTCCCTTCTGCCGCCTTTGCTTGGAGAGTGATTGATGAAGGGTTTATGGGACAACAAAACCTTTTTGATGAACTGAAATTACGCATCAGTTATGGGCAGACTGGAAATAATGGTGCTGGCGGAGGACTTAGGCCTTTAGGGTCCCAGTCATTGATCGGCAATGGTTTTACTAATTTGGGAGGGAATGTGACTCAAACAGCTTTTGTGAGCAGTTTAGCCAACCAAAATTTGACTTGGGAAAAGACCAAAGAAATCAACTTTGGCTTGGATTTCGGTTTCTTCAATAACAGGCTTTACGGGTCATTGGATATCTATAACAGGAAAAACACTGGTATTATCTTCTTTAGGCCTACGCCGACGGTAACAGGCTTCACTGGAGTGTTTGAAAATGTAGGTGAGGCGACCAATAAGGGAATTGAACTGGGATTAAATTCAGTGAATTTCGATGGAAAGGATTTTAAATGGACTACTTCCTTGAACTTTGCCATGAATAAAAATGAGGTGACCAAATTATACGGTGACTTGAATGAAATATTATTTGGTGTTCAGGCAGGTTCCTTTATTCATAGGGTAGGGGAGCCGGTAGGTTCTATTTATGCTTATAAATTTGATGGGATCTGGCAATTGGATGAAACCGAGGAGGCGCAAAGTTATGGGCAGCAGCCAGGCCAAGTAAAAGTAAAGGATATCAATAATGACGGTCAAATAGATGCCGATGACAGAACTGTACTTGGCGCAAATATGCCTGATTGGACTGGGGGGATCTCCAATACTTTCAACTACAAAAACTGGGACTTTACTTTTTTTGTAAGAACGAGTCAAGGAGCTATTTCGCCAAGTTATTTCCATATTTCCCATTCTGGTGGATTTGATGCTACACCTGCCAGGTTTAACAGTCTTAAGACTAATTATTGGACCCCAGACAATCCTTCAAATGAATGGTATCAGCCAAGCAATAATGGCCCCTTTGCAGAGGCATTGACCTATCACGATGTGTCTTTTGTAAAGGTAGGCTATATCACTTTGGGCTATAATTTTGATAATGCGGTTTTGGAGGCACTTAAAATCGGTAGTCTTAGGTTATACTTTACCGCTCAAAATCCATTCACTTTTACCCAATATGAAGGCTGGGATCCGGAAAATGCTGCCCGAAATAGTTGGGGATCAGCCTATATGTCCAGAATCCTTATGGGAGGTCTAAATGTTAAATTTTAATCTGAGATAATCATGAATAGATATAAGATATTATCCCTTTTTGCTGGTTTCACATTAGCTTTACAGTCATGCAGTAGCTTCTTAGATGAAGAAAACAGGGAATCACTTACTGATGAATTGTTATTTAAAGATCCTGCTTCTTTTAATCAATTAGTGGCAAATGGATATGATAAGCTAAGATTGGCCACCACCTTCTACGACCTTGATCACCAAGGTACAGATGTGTTTACCAGAGGAGATATTATCTCCGGAATCAGTGAATTGAACGATTATGTGAACCTTAGACCTGCCAATGGATCTGTTAGAACCTATTGGACCAATTATTATGCTGTTGTTGCCGCGGCCAATACAGCAATAGATCGAGCAGATGAAATAGAGGGACTATCACAATCTGCCAAAGACAGGGGAATAGGTGAAGCTAAGTTTTTGAGGGCATTTTCTTATTTTCATTTGGTAGAAAATTTTGGAGGTGTGCCTTTGGTCTTGAATGAAATAAGAAGTGCACAATCAGACTTTACCCGAGCTTCAGAGCAGGAAGTATATCTGCAAATCCTTCAGGATATTGAAGAAGCGCTTGGAGCAGTGGATGAAAGTACCGATGAATTTGGTCGTGTGACTAAAGATGCTGTGAGACACCTAAAAGCGAAGGTATTGCTTACCCAAGGATATAAAAGTTTCGGTGGTTCGCAGGATTTTGCAGAGGCTGCTTCCATCGCTGAAACGGTGATTGCTAACCATCCATTAGAAGAGACCTTCAGTTTGTTGATGGATGAGGAAAACCAGAGAAATGAAGAGGTCATTTTCTCTTTGCTATATGGAAGTAATCCTGTGTCAAGGGGATTAGGAAATAACAGGCACTTATTGTTTAAATTCAGTTATGATGTCTATCCTGGACAGACCCGTTCTACCTTGTACCACAGAGGGCTTGGAACGGCACCTACACCTTACTACTTCTCATTATTTGAAGAAGGAGATGAGAGAGAGTCTGCTACCATTAGAAGGTTGATGCTTGCTGAAGTGGATGGGCCTGATGGTGTAATACAGGCTGGTGATACCAGTATTTATTTTCCTAAAACTGCTTGGTCAGAAACAGTCATTGCCAGTAAAGATTATACTGTCATTAATCCTTCACTATATTTTGTTCCAGATGGTATTACCCAAGTGCATTACCCTATGTTTAAGAAATTTGATGACCCAGGTGTGCCTTATACCAATCCAGGTATCAATCCTGATGGGGAGCGCGATGCAATGATCATGCGTTCTGGAGAAACTAGGATTATTGCCGCGGAGGCTTACCTCCAGAGCGGAAATGTCGCAAAGGCAGCAGAGCATATCAATGCTTTGAGATTAAGAGCAGGCTTGGAGGAAATGGTTGAGACTGATGAAGTGGATATTGACCTTATAATGGACGAAAGTGCAAAGGAACTAGGAGGGGAAATCAGTAGATGGATGGAACTGAAAAGAAATGGGACGCTGATCGAAAGGGTTTTGGCCCATAACCCCCATGCGGCATTAAACAATGCCATCAAACCATATCACCTTTTAAGGCCTATTCCGCAAAGCGAAGTAGATGTTAGTGGCGGTAGTATTTCGCAAAACGAAGAATATAATTAAGATTGGGGTTTATAAACTAGGAACTTTTTTCTTTTGGAAAAAAGTTCCTTTCGTATTTTACATTCAATCTTTATAGTTTAATCATCGTATTTTAGAAAGAAGCAAAATGAACAATATAACCCGAAAAACATTTTTGAAACAATCTTTTGGAATTGGGACTGCATTGTACTTCATGCCAGGCATGAGTATTCCAGGCTTTTCCAAAGCAAGGAATTTAAATAGTGCTGCATTAATGGATGAGATGATCAAAGCCAATGATGATCATGTTCATGCGCTGTTGACAAAGGGAGAGGCAGCCAACCGTCATGGAGGAAGAAGCAATGGATATAATTTTGCCAAATTTTCAGCAGCTTACTGTTGTAAGGATTCTAAGTTCTATGAGGATAAGGATGTTATCTCAGCATTGTTGGAAACTACAGATAAACTGATTGCAAGTCAAAGGCCTGATGGTACCATCAATGCGGGAAACTTGGAATCCCCGCCAGATACAGGATTTATCATGAAGCCACTTTGTTCTGGGGTATATATTTTAAATCAAAAGAAGGATAAAGCCCTGGATGAGGTAAAAGCAAAAATTAAAACATTTATTCAAGATGCTGGTGAAGCGCTTGTAGTGGGAGGGATACATACGCCCAACCACAGATGGGTAGTTTGTCAGGTTTTGGCGATGATCCATAGGCTGTATCCTGACCAAAGGTATATAGACCGGATTGATGACTGGTTGGACGAAGGGATTTATATGGATGAAGATGGGCATTATCCTGAACGCAGCATGAATTATTCCGATGTGGAGAATAGTGCCTTTTTAACCCTGGGAAGGATTTTGGATAGACCCGAGCTTTATGAAGCACCAAGAAAGAGCTTGGAAATGACCTATTATTATATGGAACCAAATGGAGATTTGGTCACCACTGATTCGAGAAGACAGGATCAATATTCCCATAGAAGTATAATCGTACAGTATCTTCATTACCGGCATTTGGCGATTTTGGACCAAGACGGAAAGTTTGCGAAGATTGTTAAAATGATTGAGGGCTTTCCGGGCTTTGAGGAATTGATCATTGAGGAGGAGCTTTACAGCTTTATGGATAATGAGTTACTTCAGGAAAAGCTACCCCAGTTAGAATCGGTTCCCACCAATTTTGAGAAGCTTTTCAAAACCAGCAGCCTGGCAAGGATACGCAGAGAAGACACCACTGCCACTATTTTTGGAGGGGTAGACTGGCCACTGATCATTGCATCTGGGAGATCTGTTAGCCCAAATTTTTTTAGTTATAGAAAGGGAAAAGCCATACTATGGTATATGCGCATGTCTGCCAATTTCTTCAGTATGGGACATTTTAGAAGTGAAGGTTTAAGAAAAGAAGGTAATAAATATATCCTTCATAAAAAGTTGGATGTGCCTTATTACCAACCATTGCCCAAGGAAGAAAGGAATAAGGAAGGAGATTATGCACATACGCCAAGTACTAATGACAGATTTTGGAGCAAAATGGCTTTTGATAAAAGACCTGTGAGCAATGTGAAAACATTAGAAAGTACGGTGACCATTGAGGAAAATGCTGGCAAAGTGGATGTTCATTTTGATGTCGGGGGACTAGAAGGAGTAACTGTTACGATCGAATTGTGTTTTGATGAGCATGGCCAATTAAAAGGAGTAGAAAAAACAGCAGATGGGGAAAACTATTTTCTTCCCAATGGAAGTGGAAGTTTTGAAAATGGTGGGGATAAAATCACATTTGGTCCTGGGGTGAAAATGCATGAAAGAATTAGGAATTTGGATGGTGAAAAGTACAGTGTACATTTCGGAACTTTAAGAACTGAAGGAAATCATGTGTATCTTACAGGCATAACACCATTTACTCATACTTTAACCTTTGAATAAAATTTATGAATCAAACTAAGCAAGTATTACTTTTCGGAATGGGCGCTTTGCTGTTTTCTTGTCAGCAAAATCAAGAAAAACTTAGGCAATTATCAGTAGAAAATCTATCAAATATTGACTTGACAGAGAAGTCAATAAAAGTTTCTTTGGAAGAATTGGGTGAGGAGGGGCTTTCCAATCAATTTCCAAGGCTCAGCGATGAGCGGGGGCAAATTGTCCCTAGCCAATTAATTGATAATGATGGAGATGGGAATTTGGATGAGCTATTTTTTTTAATTGACCTTAAGTCAGGAGAAAAGAAGCAATTAGGACTTGATTGGGCAGAAAGTCCAGCAGAAATAGACCAGCGTACTTATGTTCGATTTGGTGTTCGACCCTCAGTCAACGATACCGTGAGACCTGCAAAGACAGACACCTTTTACCCAGATATGTTGCCCGGAGTGATGGGATATCAACCTTATCAAACGGATGGCCCTTCATGGGAAAATGATAAAGTAGGATTTAGACATTATTTGGATGGAAGAAACTCAAAGGACGTTTTTGGCAAAAAGATCAAAGAAATGTCTCCGGTTAATGTAGGGATCAATGAAGAAGGAGTAACAGAGGATAATTACCATGTGATGGAAGATTGGGGCAGGGATATTTTATCTGTTGAAAAATCCCTTGGTTTGGGAGGATATTCTTTGAAGGTAGGAGAAGATCTGCTCAGACTGGGAGTTACCCAACAGGACAGTCTCAATAATGTATCTGAAACCACCTTTAGTGTAAAAGAAAGTGGACCGCTTTTTTCCCTCATGCACTATGATTACAAAGACTGGAAACCTGAAGGAACTGACCGGAATTATCAGGTTCATGAGGAGACAGAAATTTGGCCGGGAATGTATGCTTTTAAGAATACTTTCACAATGACAGGATTGCAAGGTGATGAAGAGGCCATTATTGGCTTGGTCAATAACCAGACAGATAAGGAATTGGGGATTTTAGAAGTGGGAGACTTTGTGGTGCTATTTACCCATGATAAGCAGACCTATGATAAAGTCTGGTATATGGGCTTGGGACTGATACTTCCTAAGAATGTTTATTTGGGATGGATGGAAGCTCCTTCAACTGGGCAAATCACCGATACATTCCTAGCGAGAATGAAGGTCGAAAACAATAAGCCGATTAGTTATTATGCAGTAGCCTCGTGGGAATTATCAGATTCAGGGTTTACTGAGCAAGGTTATTTTAAAGAATATATTTTAGGGTTGGCAAAACAACTGGATGCAAAAGTGAAGGTAGAGGTCCAAAAATAGGAAAATCTAGTCTTGTCCTCTTGCATCTTCAAGGCACCTGTCTTGATTCATTTAGATTAGAAAAAATAAAACATGAAATATATAAAGTACTTTAAGCATAGTGTAAGCTTATGGATGATTAGAAAAGTCTTTCTTGTATGGCTGGTAGTTGTGCTTTCTGTTATCAAGCTGTCTGCGCAAGAGAAAATCACCGATACCAATACCCCATTACACCTAATAAAACCGGATTATCCTGTTCCTTATGGTCAGGTTGGTCAAGAAGAAACAGAACGGACTTTGAGCAGGGTTTATGAGTATTTGAACAAAGTGACACCTGCAAAACTGGTAGAAGGCGAAGGGTTGACTCCTGTTCAAAACATTTCTAAGGCAAACGGTGATGTTCGATTGGCTCAAGGAGATTTTAGGTTGTTAAGTTATGAATGGGGGGTGACTTATGCTGGTATGTTATCTGCGGCTGAGGCTACAGGAGATGCCAAGTTTAGAGATTATACCTTTGACCGTTTGGAATTTTTAAACACTTTATTTAATCATTACGCTAAGAAATCCCTATCAGCTGAAAATTCCAGTCCTATTGATAGGGTCTTGCATCCCCATGCTTTAGATGATGCAGGAGCCCTTTGTGCCGCCATTATCAAGGCCAGAAATGCAGGCTTGGATGAGGATGTCACGGCCATGGTAGATAATTTCATCGGTTTTATCATGAATAGGCAGTACCGCTTGGAAGATGGTACTTTGGCGAGGAACAGACCATTGAAAAACACATTATGGTTGGATGACTTGTTTATGAGTGTTCCTGCACTAGCGCAGATGGGGAAGGCAACTGGTGATAGAAAATATTTTGATGAGGCGACCAAGCAGGTGGAGTTGTTTAGGGAACGGATGTTCAATAAGGACAAAGGTATTTATATGCATGGCTGGGTGGAAGGAGCAGAAAATTTCCCTCAGTTTCATTGGGGAAGGGCCAATGGTTGGGCATTCATGACGCTAGTGGAATTACTGGATGTTTTACCGATGGATCACCCTAAATATGATAAAATGATGAGCTATTTTTTGGCTCATGCTAAGGGCTTGGCACAATACCAGTCAGGAGCTGGCTTTTGGCATCAATTGATAGACAGACCAGATAGTTATTTAGAAACTTCGGCCACGGCCATATATGCCTATTGTTATGCAAAAGCGATCAATCATGGGTGGTTGGACCATAGGGTGTTCGGTCCATTGACCGTATTGGCTTGGACAGCTGTATCTACTAAAGTTAATGATATTGGTCAAATAGAAGGAACTTGCGTGGGAACGGGCATGGGATTTGACCCCGGATTTTATTATTACAGGCCTGTAAATGTCTATGCTGCCCATGGATATGGCCCTGTACTATTGGCAGGAGCCGAAATCATCAAAATGCTAAAAAACACGCCTTACCAGATAGAAGAAACCGCTATACAATTTACAGAATAAATTTTCTCCTACATTTAAATGTTTATGATCACTGGAAGGTCCGGATATCATATGGGGCCTTTTTAAAAATGATGTAAAAACTTGATTTTTGACTTATTACTATGATTTGATGCTAATATGTCGAAATAATAATTTGTTTAAATTATTAAGACCAATTATGGAGCGTATGTGCAAACCTTTGCATAAATAGATTTGTGTAGCATATATTTTAAGTATTTCTTTGGAGTATATATCGAGCAAGAGTAGCGGACTAAACGCTGCAATTTTACTAGCCTATAAAAGCAATTGTAATTATATGGGTATTTGTAAAAGATATAGAAAGGATAAAATTGAAATTGGGGTTTATAGACGGGGATCTTTTCTCTTATAGAGGAAAGATCCTTTTTTTATTCTAGATTAATCGGATCAGTCCTAAAAGTGGATCAGGCAATATTTTCTGGGGGTGAATAATTTCAAACTTAAATTTTGTCTCCCCTTGCCAGATTAAGCGTAGTTTAAGTCACAGGCCTGCCTAGACAGTCAATTGCGTAAAAGTATGAACTCAGATGTATTATAAATAATCTGATTATCCGCAATGATGCCAGTAACCTTAAATCCTTTGCTTAAGTGGTTGGGAGTTTGAAGACTGAAGACCGAAGGAGTTGATATTTTAATTAAAACGAACATTTCGATTCGCTTTTAACTTTTACTGGTGCAATTGCGGATATACATAATAAATAAATATCCGTGTTCATCTTTATCCATCTGTGGTTAATAAATAGCGCACATCAAAGCTAAAATAGACTGTTTTTCCCTAGTTTTTCGGCTTGGCCCAACTTTGCCCCAAACTAATACCAAAGTAATACCAAAGCTGGGGCAAAGCTATATCAAAGCTGGGGCAAAGCTGGGTTTAGCCCTCTTTTTTGTTCATAAACTCCCTTTCTGGTCCAGCTTTGCAAGCTGGATCCATAAATAAATGGCATTTAATAACTAGCGCATATCAAAGCCAAAATAGATAGTTTTCCCCCAGCTTTTCGACTTGGTCTAATTAATCTTGTCTAAAGTTGGATACAGTTTGAAATTCAAGTAAGATCATTTGTTTTTCATGCCCAGATCGTAGATTTCCTGAATCTCCTTGAGTTTCTCAAAAAAATCGATCTTTAAATCAATTAGGTTACCGGTATGTATATCGAATACCCATCCATGAACAGTAGGAAATCCTCTGTTGAGATAATGTCTCTGAACACAGGCCATTTTGATTACATTCAGGCACTGTTCTTCGACATTGATTTCTACTAAACGGTTATATTTTTCGGTTTGATCCTTTATTGAATTAAGCTCATTCCTGTGCATGCGGTACACATCTCGGATATTTCTCAACCACGGATTTAACAAGCCCAAATCTTTGGACTCCATGGCGGCCTTGACCCCTCCGCAGGAATAATGCCCACACACCACTATATGTTTGACTTCAAGGTGCGTCACCGCATATTCAATGACGGAAGCAGAACTGCTGTCATTATTAGGGACCAGGTTAGCTATATTCCTGTGAACAAACATTTGGCCGGGTTGGATTCCGGTCATTTCCTCAGCCGTAACCCGACTGTCGCTACAGCCTATATATAATAATTCAGGGGATTGTCCTTTGGCTAGATGTTCGAAAAATGCTTCCTCAGTGGCTTTTTTGCTATTGATCCATTCCTGATTATTTCTGAAAATCTGATGGTATAAGTTCATGGGGACTGGGCTTGCTTCGACAAAATTTTCTTTGAAGATATACTAAATTATTAATATCAAAGATCATTAGTTTGGTTTTATGTAGATCAAGAGTCAAATAATTACTTGAATGCATCTCAAAATATAATTTAGTCAATGCATTATTTTCTGAAATGCCTTTTGATCAATTAGGAAGTATTGATTTTTGCCTAATTTTTTCAATGAATCTAAAATCATCAAAACCGATTGATATATAGGTTGTTATCTATAGGGTATATGGGGTTGAAGACTTTCATTGTTTGATAAAGTTGAAATTAAATCAAAATATATTATTGTGATTTAAACATAAAGACCATTATAGGGTTGTCTTGTATTATAGATAAAGATGGATACATGAAAAAATTATTGATTAGCACTTTTTTAGTCATATTATTTTTTGCTATGGTTTACCCTACGCATGGCCAGGAGCCAAGTGGAACAGTAGCAGGATATGTGAGAGAAGCCAAAACCCAAGAACCTCTGATAGGAGTGGCTGTAAAGCTATTGGGAACTGAACTGGGCGCGGTGACAGATATTAATGGTTTTTTTACAATCAATGAGGTCCCGCCCAAAACCTATACTTTGGAAGCATCCTATATAGGTTTTACCAAAAAACAAGTCTTTAACTTAGCGGTAAGATCAGGGGGAAATCCAGATGTGAACATTTTTCTGGAGGAAGAAGTCAGTGAATTGGAAGGAGTGGTGGTAGTTGCCAATGCCTTTGGTAAAGATGAAGAAACTCCTTTGTCAGTAAATAGGCTTTCGCTGGAGGAAATAGCAACTTATCCTGGCGGAAATAATGATATCGCCAAAGTGGTACAGGCATTGCCAGGTGTGTCCGGATCTGTAGGAGGTTTTAGGAATGATGTGATCATCAGGGGAGGAGCCCCCAACGAAAATGTGTATTACCTCGATGGCATTGAAATACCCAATATCAATCACTTTTCCACCCAAGGTAGTGCGGGTGGTCCTGTGGGCTTGCTCAATGTCTCCTTTTTTGAAGGCGTAAGCCTGTCTACCAGTGCTTTTACGGCCAATTATGATAATGTGCTTTCAGGCGTCCTGCAATTTGACCAAAGAAACGGCAATAACAGGAAGTTTCATTCTAATGTTCGTGTAAGCAGCAGTGAGGCTGCTTTGACTTTGGAAGGGCCTTTATTCAAAGGGGACAAAGATGATTCAAGGACTTCTTTTATTGCTTCAGTGAGAAGGTCTTATTTACAGGTTTTGTTCAAAGCACTGGAATTACCTTTTTTACCTGATTATTGGGATTTTCAATATAAAGTTTCCCACGAAATTGATAGGTATAATAGTTTGATATTTACTGGACTAGGTTCTATCGATGATTTTGCCATTAATCAACCTGATGATATCGATGAGGAACAACAGGCCACGCTTGATCAGCTTCCCGTTATTAAACAATGGTCAAGTACACATGGTGCGGTGTGGAAAAGACGATTCAAAAATGGAAGTGGATATATGACCACTGCTTTGAGCAATAATATACTGAATAATAATTTCAGGCAATTTGAAGATGTGGCCAATGAAGAAGGGGAATACCTTACCAATGATGCTCAGGAACAGGAGACCAAGCTTCGGTATAATTTGACCAAGTTTATAGGAGCATGGACATTAAGTACAGGGGCTATCCTTCAGCGTGCAGATTATAAAAACAGTTCAGTAGACTTGGTGAACGATTTTGCTTATGAATCTCAGCTGGATTTTTTTCGCTATGGTTTTTATGCTCAGCTGACGCGTAATTTTTTTCAAGAAAAATTGAGTCTTTCTGCTGGCTTCAGGATGGATGGTAATGATTTTATGAATGAAGGAAATAAGCTGTATAAGACTTGGAGTCCCCGGTTTTCCTTTGGATACGTGTTGGATAATGCTCGGAAATGGAGTTTTAACGGTTCCATAGGTAGATATTATAAAATTCCGCCCTATACTGTTCTGGGCTTCCAAAATCTAGCTGGAAAGTTTGTCAATAAAAACACCCAATATATTCAAAGTGATCATTATGTGGCAGGATTTGAGTATTTGATCAATCCATCCACAAGGATTACCTTAGAAGGCTTTTATAAAAAGTATGATAACTATCCAGTGAGCTTAAGCAAAAATGTTTCCTTGGCCAATTTGGGTGGAGATTTTTCAGTGTTGGGAAATGAACCAGTGGCAAGTGTAGGTAAGGGAAGGACCTATGGCACCGAGTTACTTATACAAAAAAAGTTTACCCGAAATTTTTATGGGATTTTGGCATTGACACTTTATAAAAGTGAATATACTGGTTTGGACGAAAATGTTTACCTGCCATCTTCCTGGGACAATAGGACTTTGTTGACCTTTACAGGAGGTTATAAGTTTGAAAAGAATTGGGAAATTAGTACACGCATAAGGTATTTGGGAAAAACACCAATTGCACCAGTGGATGAAGAGGCTACCTTGGAAAGTTATCCTGCTATTATCAAAGACTATAACAGGCAAGGTGAAATTCTTCTTAATCCATTTAACCAGACTGATCTAAGGGTGGACAAAAAGTGGAATTTCAATAATTTCACCTTTAATGCCTTTTTGGAATTCCAAAATCTTTTTGGTCAAGATACTCCTTCCGAACCACTTTATGGATTGGATCGTGATGATGAAGGAAATATCACAGAACCAAGGACACTTAAGGAGATTCCTGCTATTTCCAGTGGATCTGTACTGCCTTCCATAGGATTGGTATTGGATTTTTAAGTATGGATAGAACAATTTGAGGGCTTGTCACATGACAAGCCCTCCGCTAGAACCAGTGAAAAATCCATTAGTAAGGTACTTGGCTTTTATATTTTGATGGACTGCATCCAAATTGTTTTTGGAAGCATTTGCTGAAGTATTTGGGATTGTTAAACCCAACCATATAACTGATTTCAGCCACCTTGAAATCTCCTTGTAATAATAATTGAGCGGCTCTTTTTAACCGGATGATGTTTATAAAATCATTTGGGGTATGTCCGGTAATGGCTTTGATCTTTTCAAATAATAAGGTACGGCTTAGCCCCATTTCTTTTACAAAAGCGGCGATATCGAAATCAGCATCATCGATATGATTTTCGACCACTTCAATGGCAGTTTTCATCCATTCATTATCTTTATTGGAGACAGCAATGCCCGAAGGTTCCAGATCAGGCTTTTGTTTAAATGTATCGATTAAACTTTGTCTGGTGTTGAGCAAATTGCGGACTTTCGATATCAGCAGGTCCAATGGGAAGGGCTTACTGAGGTAATCATCAGCCCCGGAAGCATAGCCTTCTCTTTGATAATCGTAAGCGCTGCGTGCCGTAAGCAGTATAATTGGAATATGACTAGTCATCAGGTCCTGTTTGAGTAAGGAACACATGGCCACACCATCCATTTTGGGCATCATAACATCAGAAATAATAAAGTCAGGTTGATACACCTTGGACATTTCTAAGCCTTCCTCTCCGTTTTTTGCGGTGATCACCTGAAAATGTTGGGCCAACACTCCTTTCATCAGCGAGAGCAGTTCCACATTGTCTTCAACCAATAAGAGTTTTTTGCTCAGTAAGCTGGGATCTGGTTGAATCGATGTGCCTGTATTTTCAAGGGAACTTAGTAAGTGCCGGTCTATGCTATTCAGCTCTTGCTCTATCGGTAGGTTTTTGGACTCCTGATGGCTAGGGAATTCCTTAAAATCATGTGGAGCAAAATGCGCTTTTCCACAAGGAATCAAAACCGTAAAAGTAGTTTTTTTATTAGGCTGACTTTCCATGTAAATTTGTCCATGATGGAATTCCACGATGTTTTTGCTCAATGCCAAGCCTATCCCTGTACCCGCAGTTAATTTTCCATCTCCATTTTGTACTTGGAAGAATCTTTCGAATATTTTATCCTGATGTTCTGCCAGGATTCCCTTGCCATTATCTTCTACTTCTAGGGCCAATGCGCTTAAGTTTTCTTCCTTGAAAGGTAAAGACCCCTTATACAGATTTATGGCTATTTTTCCTCCATCGGAGGTGAATTTAAAAGCATTATAGATCAGGTTATAGCAGACTTTTTCCATTTGATCCAAATCAAACCAAACCGTTGCAGGAAGATGGGGGGCACAATTTAAACTAAAGTCAATATTCCTATGTTTGGCCATTGCTTCAAATGATGTGAAAATATTTTGTGAAAATTGCTTCGGATCAATTTCTTGGACCTCGAGTTTTACATGCCCTGTTTCTTGCTTCCTAAATTCCAATAATTGGTTGATCAGCCGCAACAATCTGGAGGCGTTATTATGGATGGAATTGAGCTGAAAATGTACTTGCTGAGATATATCCGTCCTGGATAATAACTGCTCCAAGGGGACTTTGATCAACATGAGCGGAGTCCTTAACTCATGGGAGATATTGGTGAAGAAGCGAAGTTTAAGTTGGTTGATTTCTTCTTGTTTTTGATGCTCCAAGCGTTCGAACCGTAGATCATTTTTTAACTTTATTCGGAAACTAATGATGGATTTAATGATGTAAGCTAATAAAATGCCCAGTAAGATATAAGCCAAATAGGCCGGAGTACTTTGGTACCAGGGAGGAAGCACAATCAATTGTAATATTCTTTCTTCAGAACTCTGTAGCTTGTTTTCTGAAGTGGTTTTTAGCCTAAAGGTATATTCACCAGCTTTTAGGTTGGTATAAGGAGCATACCTTCTATCAGCGTCCGTATAGATCCAATTATTGTCAAAACCATCCAATTTATAGGCATATTGGATTTTATCCTGCCCATTGAATTCTAATGAACTAAAAGCCAATTCAAAGCTATTATGTACATCATTTAGTACAAGTTTGTCACTGAAACTGATGCTTTTCTGCAGAAGTATTTTGTTTTCTACAGTATCTCCTGGGCTGACCAAGTGATTCAAAACCCTTAACTGCGTTAATTCAGGTGTCTTAGGTACCTGGGTTTGTCTTACTTGATCCGGCAAAAAGGCATTGAATCCATTGGTGCCACCAAAATATAATTTACCTGTGTTTTCATCCTTATAGGCAGCCCCGAGATTAAATTCATCAGATTGAAGTCCGTCATCCGCAGTGAAGTTTTTGAAAGTTCCTTTTTCGGGGTTAAAAAGGGTAAGTCCTTTTACCGTGCTGATCCATAATTGCCCGGTATTGTCTTCCAATACAGCCTTGATCACATCGCTTGGAAGACCATCTTTTTCCCTAAAATGTGAAAAATGTCCCGTATTAGGGTCCATCCTATTGAGGCCTCCCCCAAAAGTACCTATCCATAAATAGCCGTTTTTATCTTCATAGATGCTGGTGATGATATTGTGACTGATACTGTTGGCTTGGTTTTGATCATGTTGGTAATAGGTAAAATGGCCGTTGCTGAAATTATACTGGTTCAGGCCACCTCCATAAGTCCCTATCCATAATCTGTTTTGCCTGTCGAGTAGCAGCGATCTTATATCATTAAAACTTGGTGTCTTACGGTTATTGGCTTCATATAAAAAGTGTTTAAATTTTCCTGTCTTGGGATCAAATTGATTGAGACCACCTCCATTGGCAGTCCCAATCCACAGATGACCTTCCTGATCTTCTGTTATGGCCCACACCTCATTTTTGCTTAGTGAAGTAGGATCATTTTCTTGATATAAATAGGTACTGAATTTTCCTGTAGCAGGATGGTAGCCGTATAGTCCGGAACCATCTGTGCCTATCCACAGTTTTCCATTCTGGTCTTCAAAGATGACTTGTACATTGGTCTGTTCAGGTTTATTGCTGCCATATTCCGGTAGTGCTATTTGTTCAAATTCAGTTTTTTGCTTTCTTTTTAGATTTAAACCGCCGTTAAACATTCCCACCCAAAGATGGCTTTCCCTGTCCTTCAAAATGGATTTAACCATTTTTCCAGAAAGACTACCTGGATGATTGCTTTGTGGCCGGTAATGTTCGAAATGTTGTGCTTTCGGATTGATTTTATTAAGCCCTTCCCCCGAATACATCCCAATCCATATATTGCCATCTTTATCTTCAAATAGCTTATAGACAGATCGTCCATTTAGGCTATATGGGTCGGAGGGATTGTCCACATAATGAAACATTTTATCTGTTTGCTGGTCTAAAACAAAGAGGCCACCACCAAGGGTCCCAATCCATAGATGCCCTTGCTGATCCTCCAAAAAACCAGTAATGTTTTCTTTGACCATCTTGCGAGATAGGGAAGGGGACACAGGAATAAATTGTTGAAATATTTCTTCATCTTTTGATCGTTTGAAGACACCGTGCTTCTCTGTTCCTACCCATATGGTACCTTCGCTATCTTCATAAAATGCTTTGATGGATTTGATTTTTTCTCCTTGATGATGAATGGGGACTTCAATAAATTTGCTTGCATTTGGTGCCAAAACCTGCATACCTGCCTCATAGGTACCTATCCAAATATTTCCTTTACTATCTTCAAAAACTTGCCAAATTTTATTATCATTAATACTTGAATTAAACTTATTTAAATAATTGAATTCTAGTGTTTTAAGATAGTTGTGTAAAGTGATTTCTTTAATGTGTTTTTCAGGGCATATTTTATAGATTCCATCAGATAATGTACTTACCCATATATTTCCACTCTTATCGATGATGAGATTATTGGTCTTTGCAGAATTAGTCAAATCGGGAATTGGACGCTGTTCGTTTAGGGGAAAAAATTCTTCGGTTTTGGGATCAAATATATTGATGCCACCACCCTCCGTACTGATCCAAATGAATCCATGTTTATCTTGGACCAAATCCCTGATCACATTATTTCTCAGGCTAGTATTATTATTAGGGGTATGTTTAAAAATGGTAAATTGGTAACCATCGTATTTGGCCAGGCCGTCATCGGTCCCAAACCATAAGAATCCTTTTTGGTCCTGCATGATGGCCAGAACGGAATTTTGTGGCAAGCCATCCTGTGAGGTATAGTGGGTGAATTTATAAAAAGGATGTCCAGTTCCTTGTGCCTGTAAATTCCAGGCGTTAGGAGAGAATGTCGAAACTAAAATACAAAGTAATGCCATAAAGGAATTTATGCAGTAGTCTTTCCTTTTGCCAATACTTACAGCCTTTTGATCAATGAAACAATTAGGGAAAATCATGGGTATTAATTCAGAATTCTAATCTAATTTTTTCCGTTGATATCTTCCGAATCAAATTTGGATAATATAGGAAATGGACGATTTTTTCCCGCTTTTCGGACTTTTATATCCCTGATCGGATGATTTTTACCCTTTATCCGGATGATTCTTTATCTCTTTGGTAAATACATTATCTAGCTTTGTTGTAAAGGTTATTGATATCATTTCTTGCTGTACAGCTGACTACTTGATATGTAAAAGAGTTTTTATTTATAACAATCAACTTAACCCCAAAAATATGTATCTGAATAACTACATTAAAAAGTGGCTGATACTGTTTATGATATTTTTTTCCGGCCATGTGATGGCGCAGGAGATAAATATTAAAGGAACAGTGATAGATGCCAATACTGGTGAGAGTATTCCCGGTGTGAATATTTTGGTAGAAGGTAGTACCAAGGGAACCGTGTCGGATTTGGATGGCAATTTTGATATTACCGCAGATAAGGGACAGGTACTGGTATTTAGCTATATAGGTTATGTCTCCCAAAATATCACTATAGCCAATGAAACTACACTAACTGTCAGCATGGAAACGGATTCAAAGCAATTGGAAGAAGTGCTGGTCATTGGATATGGTGAACAGTCAAGGGAAACCTTAACCTCATCAGTGGCCAAATTGGATAAGAAGGTATTGGAAAATGTGCCTTTTGCCAACGCTGCTTCTGCCTTGCAGGGAACCGTTTCAGGAGTAAGGGTACAAACGACCACGGGCCAGCCTGGAGCTGCTCCAAGGATTATTGTACGAGGAGGTACTTCTATCAACAATCCCGATGGAGCCACACCTCTATATATTATAGATGGGGTCATTCGAAATGGGATGACTGATCTTAATCCTGATGATATTGAATCACTACAGGTGTTAAAAGATGCTGCTGCAACAGCCATATACGGTGCCAGAGGTTCCAATGGAGTGGTTATTATTACCACAAAGACAGGTAAAGTGGGCAAGACCTCGGTGACATATCGCTATAATATCAGTGCTTCAGAAATGTGGAACCGCTATGATATGGCTTCCGCAAGGGATTATATTTATTTCAATAGGAAAGGGGTTTTAGCAACTGCTGAAAAGCACCCAGAGCATCTTTTCCGACTTGATTTGGCCAGTGGTTTTGGTGTGGGTAATGACCTGAGCAATAATACGGCATTCACCCCCCAATACCTTACCGCTGAAAATGAATACAAGCTCAATGAGGGCTGGCAGCAAATGCCCGACCCAGTGGATCCTTCCAAGACCATCATTTTCGCTGAGACGGATTGGCAGGATGTCTTATTTCAAACCGCAATCAGCCAAAACCATTATATCAATGTCAGTGGTGGTTCCGAAAAAGCCCGTTTTGATCTTGGTGTTGGATATTTGGACAATGAAGGAGTGGCCATCAATACCGACTTCAAAAGATTTACCACCAGAATGAATGGAGATATTCAGGTGAATGATAAACTAGGTGTGTATGGTAGGCTGAATTTCTCTTCTAGCTCTGATAACCAAGTGTACAGTGAGAATCAATTGTTCCAACGGGCCCTGGGATTGCCGCCTACGACCAAGTTATACTATGAAGATGGTTCTTTGGCTCCAGGACGGAACAGGAGCATGGGAAATCCTATGTATCATCTCAATAGGAGAAAGGCCTTGAATGTCACCAACCGGGCAACACTCTCTGGAGGGGCCAACTGGGAAATCTTTAAGGATTTCACCTTTGAACCGATGGCTTCATTGTACTTTGTTCAGGCGACCAATAATAGTTTCCAGAAATCCTACTATAACGGTCCCACCCAATTTGTGGATTCAAGGGAAGCTTCAAGTTCCAACTCGATCTATTGGCAAAAGCAATTTGACGGAGTGTTCAGCTATCATAAGGGCATAGGACTGCATAATTTCCAGTTTAAACTAGGAGGGTCTTATTTTGACAGAAAGGATTATGGCGCGTCTGCCTCTGGCAGAGGAGCAGCCTCTGACCTGGTCCCTACTTTAAATGCTTCAGCAGAACCTACAGCTGTTAGCAGTTCTTTGAGTCAGCAGGTAATTATTGGATATTTTGGAAGGGTGAATTATGATTTTGATAAGAAATACCTCTTTTCCTTTACCGCTAGATATGATGGAGCATCCAATTTGGGAGCCAATAACTATTGGGGATTTTTCCCTGGAGTTTCTGCCGGTTGGAACCTGCACAGGGAAGACTTTTGGTCCAATATGCCAGAACAGTTATCCTCTTTAAAACTGCGTGCTTCCTATGGGGTAAATGGAAATATAGGTAATCTGTCTGATTTTCACGCCCAAGGACTTTATTCAGTGGGAAACCGCTATTATGACCAAGCTGCCATCCAAAATAACAGAATGGCCAACCAAGACCTAAAATGGGAACGGTCGGGTACATTTGACCTTGGTTTAGACATGGGATTATTCAATGACCGTGTGACCTTGATTGCCGACTATTACAACCGCTTGACAGATAACCTGCTGACCAATTTGGAATTGCCACAGTCAACTGGTTTTAGCAGTATCTTGACCAATTTAGGTTCTTTGAGAAATGAAGGTGTAGAAATGGAGATTTTTGCTGCGATTATCCAAAACAAAGATTTTTCTTGGAACCTCTCTACTAATGCCTCTTATAATATCAATACGGTGGTGGAACTTCCAGAAAATGGCAATGAAAACAATAGAATTGGTGGAGTATTGGTCTATGATCCTGTATTGGGACAGTATACATGGAAAGGTGGACTGCAGGAAAGTGGCAGATTAGGTGATCTATTTGCCTATCAACAGCTAGGTATCTACGCCACAGACCAAGAAGCTGCAGAAGCACCTTATGATGCCTTGATACCGGGGACAGATAAAAGTAAGTTTGGAGGAGATACCCATTGGGCAGACTTGGACCAAAATGATTCCATTGACAGTCGTGACAGAGTATATGCCGGAAATATTTATCCAAAATGGACCGGAGGCTTTACCAATACTTTGAATTACAAAGGCCTTTCATTGACATTGCGTACAGACTTTGCTTTGGGTCATACCATTTATCATGAGTCTCGTGCAAGGTTTAATGGCCAATATCAAGGTGATATTGGTATCCTTGAAGAGACTACTACATCTTGGCAGGAGCAAGGTGATGTGACCAATATCGCTAGGTATTATTGGGCTGATCAGTTGGCGCAGAACAATTCTTTCCGTGGGAATACTTTTTACTATGAAAAAGGGGATTATTTGGCGATTAGGGAGCTTACACTGAGTTACAATCTTCCCAAAGCGTGGACGGAAAAACTGAAAATTGGCCATATAAGAACCTATTTTACGGGGACTAACCTGCATTATTTTACGAGTTACACGGGATTGAACCCTGAAGATGGAGGAACCGATTCTGGCAGGTATCCTATTCCCAGAAGTTTTCTTTTCGGTGTGAATGTTAATTTCTAATCCAAACAGCAAAGCAATGAAAATTCTTAAAAATATAATAATGACAGGATTAGCAGGAGTGGGCCTTTTATTTGCTACGGCTTCCTGTACAGATAATTTGGAGTTGACTCCGACTAGTATCATTACGGTATCCGGTTTCTGGACTTCGGAGGATAATGCCAAAGGAGCCTTAAACGGCATGTACGTTCGCTTTAGGGATGAGGCAGCAGATAATCTCTTCATGTGGGGAGAAAGCCGGAGCGGAACGCTTTCCTATGGCCTACAGGCTTCACAGGGATTGGAGCGGTATTTTGAAAATACTTTGGATCCGAATTTTTCCGGACCTCAATGGCTAAGGATGTACACTGTAATTCATGATGCCAATCTGATCATCAAGTATGTGCCTGGAATAGATTTTACAGTAGTAGAAGATAAAAACAGGATGTTGGCAGAGGCTTATACCATGAGGGCTTATGCTTATTTCACCATGGCCAAGACATGGGGTGCAGTGCCATTGGTAACAGCCCCTACAGAAGGGTATGATGCGGAAACTACTTTTAGGGAAAGAGCAGCTGTAGAAGATGTATTTGTACAAATAAAGGAGGACCTTAATAATGCCTTGTCCCTTTATCCTGATAATTCCCTATCAGTAGGTAAAGCAAGTTGGTCTAAACCAGCCGCGAATGCGCTCAAAGGAGATGTTTATCTATGGACAGCCAAGAGATTGGATGGAGGAAATGCTGACATTCAAACCGCTTTAACTGCTTTGGAGGAAGCGGATGTAACAGCACTTAGCTTAGAGGAGAATTTTGATGATATTTTCCGATATGATAATAAAGGAAACGATGAGGTTCTTATGGCCGTACATTTTAGGGATTTGGAATCTGGTACCAATTATAATAACAATATGTACATCCCAGATGAACAAATTCCCAATGATGCGAGTTCAGAAGTATTGGAGATCTTGGGACAAGGAGGGGGCCTTAACAGGTGGGGACCTTCAGCCTTGGTCACATCTGCTTACAGCGCTGAAGATCAAAGAAAGAATGCCACTTTTTTGAATATCACTACTCCTGGCGAGGGAGGACAAATGGAATCCTATGCGCGGGTGGTGACCAAGCTGAGAGGTTATGTGGACGCTTCAGGAAGAAGGTTTTTGGATGATGTGGTGATTTATCGATATGCCGATGTGCTGTTGATGATTGCAGAGGCAAAAAATGCACTTGGACAGGATCCTTCAGCCGAGATCAATTTGGTAAGACAGCGTGCCTATGGTGATGATTTTGAAGCCCACCGTTTTGTGGATATGGGAAAAGAGGCCAATGATGAGGCGATTTTACAGGAGCGCTTGCTGGAATTGGCTTTTGAAGGTAAAAGGTGGTGGGACCTGGTCCGCTTTGACAAAGCATTTGAGCTGGTTCCTTCTTTACAAGGAAGGGAAAATAGCCAATACTTGTTATTATGGCCTATTTCGCTCAATACCATCAGTTTAAATTCTAAAATTACCCAAAACCCAGGTTACGGAAATTAAATACCATGAGGCTGTCGCAAATGTGTTAAGTTGTAAGTATTTGGACATTGAACATGTCGTAATGCCGAAATGGGAAGCAGGATCATACATGGTATATGAGACTGTCAATCCCTTCTTCGTTGAACCTTCCTTCGGCAGAGAGCTTTGCATTGACTTAATATATATTGAGACAGCCTCCATTAATCCCTGATTAATATTATGAAATTTGATAAAATAAAAGGACTTGTAGCTGCTACATTCACACCATTCGATCAAAATGGTCAGCTAAATACAAGCATGGTGCCGCAACAGGCCAAATCACTGCTAAAGCATCAAATTGCAGGCGCATTTATTGCAGGAACTACTGGTGAAGGAGCTGCGCTCACCTTGGAAGAAAAATTAGCCCTAATGGCTGCTTGGGCACCATTCTCCAATGGAGACTTTAAGGTAATGGCCATGCTTGGAGGAACCAACCAGGTTGAAGCCATAAGACTAGCCGAAAGCGCTCATCAATTGGGACTTTATGGTATTTCACTTACCGCTCCCTATTATATGCGTCCAAATTCGGTACAGCAATTGGTGGATTATTTTGAGCCTATTGCAGCAGTAGCTCCTGATCAGGCTTTTTATTTTTATCACATTCCCCTTCTCAGCAAGGTGGAACTTCCAATGGAGGAATTTTTGAGAGAAGCCGGCCTTCGTATTCCTAATTTTGTGGGTATCAAATATACGCATAATGACCTGATGGAATTCAACAGGTGTCTCCGGTTTGCTGGTGGAAAGTACGATATCCTTTGGGGTTGGGATGAAACCATGCTGGCTGGTTTGGCAATGGGAGCACAGGGAGCAGTGGGGAGTACTTATAATTATGCGGCGCCTCTGTATCAAAGCATATTAAAGGCATTTGATGAGAAAGACATCGTATTGGCCAAATCCCTGCAAGAAAAGTCCATAGACCTGATTAGCCTGTTCGGAAAATACGGTGGAGCAGCCTGTGGGAAGGCTATTATGAAATTATGCGGGTTGAACTGTGGTCAATTCAGACTCCCCGTGAAGCAATTGACTGAGGCGGATTATAGCAGTTTACAATCGGATTTAGAAAGAATAGGTTTTTTTGAATTTAGTATAAAGACTTTTTAGTCTTAAAAACGCTCAAAACTGAAAGGACCAATTAATTAGTTGTTCATGAAATCAAGTGTCTATATAAGTTGTATTCTAGTTTTTTTGTTTTGCGGGATAAATGTCCTTGGGCAAAGCTTTTCCAATGGTAATTTGGGAAGTTTTGCCTATGGGACATTACCTGAATTACCAGCAGAAAATGAAGGAGGGCCATCTTTGGGTCAAGCTGGTATGTTTGCAGGAGTTCATGAAGACGTATTGATCCTAGCTGGTGGTGCCAATTTTCCAGGTACAGCACCCTGGAAGGGAGGGACCAAGTATTATTCACAAAAAGTTCATGTGCTGGAGAAATCGAACGGGACATACCGTTGGGTAAAAGGCATCAACCTGCAATTGGCAACGCCCGTAGCCTATGGCACGAGTATTAGCACACCTGAGGGGCTTTTGTGTATAGGTGGGCAAAATCAAGATTCTGTTTTCAAAGAAGTTTTTCTATTAAAATGGAATAGTGAAAGTAGGCAGGTTGAACTCCAGTTTTTACCTGATTTACCTTTGGCACTCTGTAATGCCGCTGGCGGCTTAATTGGCAATCGGGTTTTTTTGGCAGGAGGAGAAGGTAAGGAAGTTTCTAACGCTTTTTTGAGTTTAGATCTGGAAGAAGAAAAACTGATATGGGAGCAGCTAACAAGCTGGCCAGGAGAGGCCCGTTCCCACGCGATGGCAGCCGTCCAAAGTAATGGAGAATATGAGTGTTTTTATTTTTTTGGAGGAAGAAATAAGAAGGGAAATGGCATCAGTGACTTATACAGCAATGCCTTTTGTTATGATCCAATCAGGGCAGAATGGAAAAAAATTAGTCCGCTGCAGGATGGAAATGGGCAGGTATTGAGCTTTTCTGCCGGTACAGCAGCGGCACAGGGAGCAGGTCATATTGTATTTTATGGAGGGGTAAAGGGAGAAACCTTTAATCAACTGGAGCATTATGCAGCAATACTTAAGTCTGCTACCGATAGCTTGACTATAAGTCAAATAATTGAGCAAAGGGATTCGGTTTTAGAAAACCATTCAGGATTTGATCAAAGTGTTTTATTGTACCATACGGTGACGGACAGCTGGCAAAATATGGGGGAATTGCCGTTCAAAACACCGGTGACTACCACTGCTGTAAAATGGGGGACGGATGTGATCCTACCTTCAGGGGAAATTGCCCCAGGGATTAGAACGCCGGAAATCCACAAGGTGGCTTTTGAAAAGGAAGCGGCCTTTGGTTGGATCAATTATACCGTCTTGGGGATATATTTAGCTGCTTTGGTCTTGATGGGAATCTTGATTTCCGGTAAGCAGCATTCCACTGATGATTTCTTTAAAGCTGGTGGTAGGGTGCCATGGTGGGCTGCAGGAATCAGTATTTTTGGCACACAGTTAAGTGCCATTACATTCATGGCTATCCCTGCTAAAACTTTTTCTACGGATTGGACTTTATTTTTCCTACTAATGACCATTATCATGGTGGCTCCGGTGATCATTTATATCTTTTTACCCTTTTTTAGGAGATTGAATATCACCACGGCCTATGAATATTTAGAATTGCGATACAATAGAATGGTTCGATTGGTGGGAAGTCTGATATATATTGGTCTGCAATTAGGGAGGTTGGGGATAGTGCTATTATTGCCTTCATTGGCACTATCGGTAGTTACGGGCATTGATGTGAGCCTGTGTATTTTGATCATGGGCTTACTAAGTGTACTGTATACAGTATTAGGAGGAATAGAGGCGGTGATATGGACAGATGTGATTCAGGTGGTCGTACTATTGGGAGGAGCGATGGTTTGTTTGGCTTTTATATTTGTTGAAATCAATGAAAGCCCGGGGGACTTATGGGCGATGATACAGGATAATAACAAAACCAAGATCTTCGATATGGACTTTGACTTTACGGGGACAAGTTTTTGGGTAGTGCTTATTGGGGGAATAGCTTCCAATATTGTCCAATATGGAAGTGATCAGACTGTGATTCAGCGGTATCTGACGACAAAGGATGAAAAAACGGCTGCCAATGGCATCGCAACGGGAGCATTGATGGCCCTTCCATCTGCCTTGATATTCTTTAGTATTGGGACAGCTCTTTATTTGTTTTATAAGTTGCACCCGGCAGAACTTAGTCCAGCAGTCCAAAATGCGGATAGTATATTCCCCTTTTATATTGTCACTCAATTGCCACAAGGGATTTCTGGGTTGTTGATCGCGGCGGTTTTTGCTGCGGCCATGTCCAGTTTGGACAGTAGCATGAATTCCGTGGCCACGGTGGTGACCACGGATTTTTATAAGCAGCTTTTCCCAAAAGATAACCAAGGAAAAAATACTTTGGGATTTGCGAGATGGGTGACCGTTATTGTAGGAGTGTTTGGGACAGGCTTTGCATTGATTATGGCCAGTTTGGGTCTGCCATCGCTTTGGGATCAGTTTAATATGATCATAGGTCTCTTTGCTGGGGGCTTGGGCGGTATATTTTTGATTGGGATGCTTTCCAAAAAGGTAAATGGAAAAGGGGCTTTGTTGGGACTTTTGTTAAGTGCGGTGGTGCAAGTTACGGTGAAATATTCAAGTGATTTGAGTATCCATTTATATGCCCTTACGGGTTTAATAAGTGCCATGTTATGCAGTTATTTATGCAGTTATTTATTTGATGATCAGAAGGATTTGACAGGTTTGACTATTCATACATTAGGCAAGGAAAAATTGTCACATAAAGAGGAACTAGAAAAAGTGTGAAGTTGAAATTAACTATTCAAAATAATGATTAAACACAAGGAAATTAACAGTGCCCTATTGGCTGGTTTTTTATTGTTCATGTTTTTGACAGGCTGCGCCGGTTTGTATCCAAGTCAAGAAAATGAAATTAGGGTACAGGCAGAGCAGCACTATATCCCAGTGCTCAAAGGGAGAAATAACGATGTGGTTTCTTTGACATTTGACCTGCAGGAAGAACAGCGGTTAAAGGAATTAACATTCCATATCGAAGGGGCTCATGTTTTGGAATCTTTGCTGGTTTATGAAGTCACGGGTGAAGGGAAAGCTGTTCAGCGGTCACCAGTGGCTGCATTGGTAGAGGTGGGCAAGAATGCAAAAATAAAGTTGGACAATGTTTTTGCAGCAGGATCCCACAAGCTCTTGATCAATGTTCAGCCCAAAGAGGAAGCTTCTTTATTGGAACAATTTCATATAAGCCCAAGCAAGGTAGCATTTGAGAAGGCCGAGACTATTCTTCAGCCCTTTGAAGAAAATCGATCTTTTAGATTGGCAACTAGTCTGAGGACTGCAGGGGATGATGGTATAGCTGCTTATCGTATTCCAGGACTGGCAACTACGGTCAAGGGTTCTTTGATCGCTGTTTATGATGCTAGATATAATAGTTCTGTGGATCTTCAGGAAGATATAGATGTGGGGATGAGTAGAAGTACAGATGGTGGAAAAAGCTGGGAGCCTATGAAAATCATTATGGATATGGGGGAATGGGGTGGAAAGCCTCAAATAGAAAACGGAATAGGCGATCCGGCTGTATTGGTGGACCATAGTGACAATACCATCTATGTGGCAGCCTTGTGGGCACATGGAAAACCGGGGGAAAGAGCGTGGTTCAGTTCTGGAGAAGGCTTTAGTCCAGAAGAAACTGGCCAGTTGATATTGGTGAAAAGCGAAGATGATGGGCAGACTTGGTCCCCGCCTATCAATATAACCTCGCAGATTAAGAAAAAGGAATGGAAACTGATGTTTAACGGTCCTGGAAAAGGGATCACCATGAGGGATGGTACTTTGGTTTTTGCAGGCCAGTTTAAGGATGAAAATGATATGCCCCACAGCACCATTATTTACAGCAAGGATAAAGGAGAAACCTGGCAGATTGGAACTGGTGCCAAGTCCAATACTACTGAGGCTCAGGTAGTGGAATTAAATGATGGTAGTTTGATGCTTAATATGCGGGATAACCGTGGAGGGGCGCGTTCTGTATCCATTACCAAAGATATGGGGAAGACATGGGAAGAGCATGGTTCCAGCAGGTCTGCCTTGCCTGAACCCGTTTGTATGGCCAGTTTGATCACTTTTCCGGAAAATAGGGTAGAGAAAGATGCCCCCAAATTATTCTTTTCTAATCCTGCTGTTACTGATGGTAGGTACAATATGACCATTAAAGAGAGCAGTGATCAAGGCTTGACTTGGTCAAAAGGCTTATTGCTGGATGCTGGAAAGGGCTGGGGCTACTCTTGCCTTACCGTGATTGATGAAGATCATTTAGGAATTCTTTATGAAAGTAGTCAGGCGCATATGACCTTTCAGATAATTCCCATTAAAGAGTTAGGCTTATGATACCTTTTAATTTTAGTAAGTTGATCCCTTGTGGATGGTTATGTATTGCCTTGGTCTTTTTTTCATGTTCAAAGGAGAGAAAAAATGGACAGACCACTGCTCAGGCCAGTAAGCCCAATATTCTATTCATTGTATCGGAGGATAATGGGCCTGAACTGGGTTGCTATGGAAACACCAATGTAAGCACCCCTCATATTGATCGGTTGGCAAAGGAAGGGGTGAAATTTGAGCATGCTTTTGTCACTTATTCTGTATGTAGTCCTTCCAGGGCTACATTGTTTACCGGCTTATATAGTCATCAGAATGGACAGATCGGACTAGCCACACATAAATTCAGTATGTATGATTCACTCAAAACCTTGCCTACTTATTTGAAGGAGGTAGGCTATAAGACGGGAATTATCGGAAAACTACATGTGAACCCCGCCGCTAGTTTTTTCTGGGACTATGAGGAAATAAAGGGCTCAAATTTTGAAAAGAAAAACCTTGGTGATTATACCTCTAAAGCACTGGAGTTTATAGAAGCAGGTCCTGACAAGCCGTTTTTCCTTATGGTGAATTTTCCTGATGCTCATTTTCCTTTGCAAAGGCAAGTTGATGGGCTTCCAGAAAATCCCTTGGATGCAGATGATATTGATGGGGTTTTGCCTTTTATGGGCTTGGAAAGTCCAAGGTTGAGAGAGTTTACGGCCAATTATTATAACAGCATGAACAGATTGGATATAGGCGTGGGAATGCTTATGGATAAGATGGCAGAGAAAAATTTATTGGATAATACCATTATCATCTACATGGGGGACCATGGTCCTCAGTTTTCAAGGGCCAAATGTTCCAATTATGAAGCTGGTTTGCGAGTTCCTTTGATCATAAAAAATCCATTCACCCCCAAATCCGCTGGTTTGGTTAGGAAGGAGTTGATTTCTTCTGTGGATATATTTCCGACCATTCTGGATATAGCTGGCGTGAAACAGCCTGATGGGCTATCGGGCAAATCTATTATGCCCTTATTGCAAGCTGATATAAAGGGGGAATGGAGAGATTATGTATTTGCAGGCGGAAATGGTTCTACCTCTATGTTTTTTTATCCGAGGAGAAGTGTGAGAAATCAGCGGTATAAATTGATTCAAAACTTATTGTATACTAGGGAAAACCCGAAATATTTATTTTATGCCAATCATCTCAATGAACATTTTGCTGGTGGAGTGGAAGAAACAGAGCTTGAAAATGCAATTCCAAGGGTGAAAGCAGCCTACGCAACTTGGAAACAACCTCCGGAATTTGAGTTATATGATCTTCAAAACGATCCCTATGAGTTTAACAACTTGATTGATGAAGGTGATTTTCAAATGGTAAAAGAAGAATTAATAGCGGCTTTGAAGAATTGGCAAATCGAAACAAATGACCCTTTGGCAAAACCCGAAGTTTTACAGCGATTTGTAGCAGAAATGGATTCGGTAAACGCCAACTATCCGAATCATTCCTACACAAAAGTTAAGGGCTTCAAGTGGAATTACCTGAAATATTTCAAATAGCACTAAAGTAAACCAACTTTCTAAAATTAGTTATTGGCTAGCACCTTCCCTTATTCAAGGGGATTGGGAAAAAGGCAGGAAGTCTCTTGACCAGTGTTTGGGTTAAAAACATCTGGGGGAATTCCTATGTCCTAAGTTTAGGATTTCTTTACGACCCCTTCAATCATCAATCGAAACAAAATTATATAAAATGGATCAGGATAAATTAGAACACTATAGTCAGTTTTATCAAGAGGCACTTTTGGAAAATATCATTCCATTTTGGGAGCAA
Organism: Echinicola marina; assembly: GCF_020463795.1. NCBI lineage: Bacteria > Pseudomonadati > Bacteroidota > Cytophagia > Cytophagales > Cyclobacteriaceae > Echinicola > Echinicola marina. Next base: position 3,780,299 of record NZ_CP080025.1, read on the forward strand.
AATTCTCCAGACAGGAAAAATGGTGGGTATTTTACTTGTTTGGACAGGAGGGGAAAGGTTTTTGATACAGACAAGTTTGTCTGGCTTCAGGGAAGACAAGCTTGGATGTTTGCTTCTCTTTATCAGAAAGTTGAACCAAGGGAAGATTGGTTAGAGCTTTCCCGATTGGGGATTGATTTTCTCGATAGATATGGTAGTGATCATAATGGTCAGTTTTACTTTTCTTTGACCAGGGAAGGTAAACCTTTAGTGCAACCGTACAATATCTTCTCAGACTGTTTTGCTGCTATGGCTTTTGGGAAATATGGTTTGGTTTCTGGTGATTTGCAATGTACTGAAAGAGCAGTGGATATTTTTAATCAGATTCTTTCTCGACAAGAAAACCCCAAGGGGATTTATAATAAAGCATTTCCAGGAACGAGACCTTTGAAGAATTTTGCTTTGCCCATGATCTTAAGCAATCTTTGCTTGGAGCTCGAATCTCTGCTGAACAAAAGTCAAGTAGAAGAAACTTTAGATCATTGTATCAATGAAGTAATGGAAAATTTCCTTGACAATGATACTTTACTGGTATATGAAAACAGGACCATGGAAAATGGTTTTTCGGATAGTTTTGAAGGGAGACTGTTGAATCCTGGTCATGCCATTGAGGCCATGTGGTTTATGATGGACATAGCCAAGAGAAGGAGCAGCCAACAGCTTGCAGTCAAAGCAGTTGAAGTTATGCTTAAGCAATTGGAATATGGATGGGATGGGGAATTTGGTGGGATATATTACTTCTTGGATGCAAAAGGGCACCCTCTCCAACAACTGGAATGGGATCAAAAGCTTTGGTGGGTACATTTGGAAACCTTGGTGGCTTTGGCCAAGGGCTATAAAATGACCGGTGATACGCGCTGTGCCAAATGGTTTGTAAAGGTTCATGAATATGCATGGAACCGGTTTTATGACAAGGAAAACGGCGAGTGGTTTGGCTATTTGAACCGGAGAGGAGAAGTGTTGCTAGACCTTAAAGGTGGCAAATGGAAAGGATGTTTTCATGTTCCAAGGGCCTTGTTACAAGTATGGAAGACCTTGGAAAAGTAGCAAAAATAGGAAACAGTATTCAGTCCTAATTTTAAGATGTAAAAATTTGTTTTTCAGCTGGTTATTGTTGTGGTGCTTGGGAAGGGTGGAACGGATATCATATCAAGGATCGCCCGACCAGTATGCACCCGACCAAATAATAAATTGGAAGTATTTATATTTAATAGACTCGAAGATGTCTTCGAAAGCTGTTAACAATCCACAATTGATTTATTTTGGCATTAACTGTATAAAAATACATTTACTAGCTTATAAACCTGATACGTGAAAATCTATGAAATATAATAGTTTAGCTCTGTTACTGTTTATGTTTTGTTTCCATTATTCAAATGCCCAAACAAGAGAAATCAGGCAACTTGAATCTTGGAGATTTTTCAAGGGTGAAAACATAAATGCTTTCAAGACTGACTTTGATGATTCTAAATGGGAAACTGTCACCGTTCCACACGACTGGGCAATTTATGGTCCATTTGACAAGGAAGTGGACAAGCAGACCGTTAGGATTGAGCAGAACAATGAAAAAGAAGCAACAGAAAAAACCGGAAGGACGGGAGCATTACCCTTTACAGGCGTAGGTTGGTACAGGACGATGTTGGAGCTTTCTGAGGAGGATTTGGGCAAGCAAGTGTTGCTGACTTTTGATGGTGCCATGAGCAATGCAGAAGTTTTTGTGAATGGAAAACAGATAGGAAATAGGCCCTATGGTTACAGTTATTTCTATTTTGACATATCAGATTATATAAGACCTGCTAGAGAAAATATTGTAGCAGTTAGGCTTAAAAACCAGGAATTTTCTTCCCGTTGGTATCCAGGAGCTGGTCTGTACAGAAAAGTTCAACTGATCCTAAAAGATCAGACAAGTTTCCAGCATTGGGGGCACTCTATCACCACGCCTTATATCAGTGATGATTTGGCTAAGGTAAACATCAAGTCCAAAGTACAGGGAAAGGACATTATAATTAAAACCAAAATTATCAATGCGGATGGTACGGAAGTAGCACATAATACTTTTTCTGAGCGTTTTGGGGATGAGCTAGCACAAAGCATTGCAGTGGAAAATCCGCAATTATGGGATATTGATCATCCCTATCTTTATACTGCAGAATTGGAGCTTTACCAAGGGGATGTGCTCAAAGATAAAGAATCGATCAGGTTTGGCATCAGAAAAATTAGTTACAGCGCAGAAAGGGGTTTTGAGTTAAACGGTGAAAAAGTAAAATTCAAAGGAGTCTGTTTGCACCATGACCTTGGACCATTAGGTACAGCGGTCAATAAAGCTGCTTTAAAAAGACAATTGACCATTCTTAAAGATATGGGGTGTAATGCTGTCCGGTCAGCACACAATATGCCATCTATCGAACAACTGGAGCTTTGTGATGAAATGGGATTATTGTTTTTGGCAGAAAGTTTTGATGAATGGAAAAAGCCAAAGGTAAAAAATGGTTATAATAAGTTTTTTGACGAATGGGCTGAAAAGGATGTGGTGAATTTAGTTCAGGCGACGCGCAATCATCCCAGTATCATCATGTGGAGTGCGGGGAATGAGGTTCCTGATCAATGGGGCAGTGAAGGAGTGAAAAGACTGAGGTGGCTGCAAGACATTTTTCATAGAGAAGATCCCACCAGGCCGGTAACCGTTGGTATGGATCAGGTGAAATCGGTAATGGAAAGTGGTTTTGGAGCCATTTTGGATGTTCCGGGGCTTAATTACCGTACCCATTTATATGAAGAAGCCTATGAGCGATTCCCACAGGGCTTTATTCTTGGATCCGAGACAGCTTCCACCGTAAGTTCAAGAGGAGTTTATAAGTTTCCGGTAGAAAAGGGCCATAGTAAAGTATATGATGATGGGCAAAGCTCATCTTATGACTTGGAATATTGTAACTGGTCCAATATCCCTGAAGATGATTTTGTTCTGCAGGATGATAAAGCTTGGGTTTTGGGAGAATTTGTTTGGACGGGATTTGATTATTTGGGAGAGCCTACACCATATGATACTTACTGGCCTTCGCGTAGTTCCTATTTTGGCATCAGTGATCTGGCAGGCTTGCCAAAAGATCGCTATTACCTGTATAGGAGCCGTTGGAACACAGAAGCTGAAACTTTGCACATTTTACCCCACTGGAATTGGGAAGGACGGGAGGGAGAAGTTACCCCTGTTTTTGTGTATACCAACTATAATAGTGCTGAATTATTTGTCAATGGAAAAAGCCAAGGAGTCCAATATAAAAGTGACCAATCTAAATTACACCGGTACCGCTTGATGTGGATGGATGTAAAGTATGAGCCTGGCACCATCAAAGTAATTGCTTTTGATGATCAGGGAAATCCTGTTGCGGAGCAAACTAGGGTTACGGCTGGGAAACCTCACCATATTCAACTGCAAGCCGATAGAAAATCCATTCAAGCAGATGGGAAGGATATTAGTTTTGTTACCGCAACTATAGTGGATAAAGATGGAAACCCATGTCCAAAAGCGGCGCATCAATTGGATTTTGAAGTAAGAGGAAATGGAAAATTCAGAGCAGTATGTAATGGTGACCCTACCTCTTTGGAATTGTTTCATCTGCCTACAATGAAAGCTTTCAGCGGGAAGTTGGTAGTATTGGTACAGTCTAGTACAGAGGAGGGGGAAATAGAATTAACGGTAAGTGGTAAAGGCCTACATAAAGAAAGGCTTATGATATCGTCAAGGTATGGTTTAGATAAATAATTTGTTTATGAAAATTGAGTTGTTTTAGACTTTGTTGAAACTGTTTGAAATAAATATTAGGTGATAATGCAAAGAATATTTTTCTTAGTAATAACATTGTTTATAAGTTGTTTTAACTGTCCTTGTTCACTGGCTCAAAGACCTATAAGGGTAGCATGTATTGGCAATTCGGTAACCTATGGAGCAGGAATTAAAGATAGAGAGCAGAATTCTTATCCTGCCCAATTGCAAAAGCTGCTAGGGGAAGCTTATACTGTAAAGAATTTTGGACATAGCGGTGCCACTTTACTTAGAAATGGACATAATCCCTACCATTTAACTGATCAATATGCTGAGGCCTTATCATTCGAACCTGATATAGCTGTGATTCATTTGGGGTTGAATGATACTGATCCAAGGAACTGGCCCAATTATCAATTAGATTTTGAAGGGGATTATTCACAGTTGATCGATACTTTGAGAAGTGTAAATCCAAAGATTGAAATTCATATAGCCAGTTTGAGCCCTATATTTAGTGGACATCCAAGGTTCAAGTCAGGTACGCGAGAATGGCACTATGAAATTCGACAAAAAATCCAATGGCTAGCAAAAGCCAACAATGTGCAATTAATGGATCTATATCAGCCGTTTGTTACGCGCCCAGATCTATTCCCTGATAATATCCATCCAAATATGGCTGGTGCAAAGATGATGGCAGACTTGGTGCATTCCTATTTGAAAAAGGACTTTGGAGGGCTGGAAATGCCATCGATTTTTGCAAATGGTATGGTACTGCAACGTGGAGACAGTACTGCTATTTTTGGTAAAGGGGATCCAGATAAGATTGTGACGGTTAAGTTTCAAGAAAAAACCAAGGAAGTTTTTGTAGATCAAGATGGCAAATGGATAGTTTACCTGGAGGATATGCCTGTAGGAGGCCCTTATGAACTGAAGGTACAGCAAGCAAATCAAACCTTACACTTTTCTGAAGTTTGGATAGGTGATGTTTGGTTATGTATGGGGCAGTCCAATATGGCTTTTCCCTTAAAATCATCTTTTTCTTGGGAGGAAGAACGTAAGCAGGAAAGCAATAAGAATTTGCACCTGTTTCAGTTGAAGCCGTTTAGAGAAACTGACAATCGGGCTTGGGACAGTTTAGCGCTACATAAGGTAAATGAACTGACATATTTTGAAGGGAAATGGAATGCAGATAGACCTGATTTTTCGGCTGTTGCCTATCATTTTGGTAAAATCCTCCAAGAGGAAACCGCGGTGCCCATAGGTTTGGTACAGCTGGCGTTGGGAGGAGCTCCCATAGAGGCATTTATAGATAGGATAACTTTGGAACAGGATGACCTGCTAGTGGATATGTTGGATAATTGGGAAACTTCAGATTTTATCATGCCTTGGGTGAGGGAGAGGGCAGCAGTGAACATATCCAATAAGCTTGATAAGCAGCAACGCCATCCTTATGAGCCAGCATATATTTATGATGCTGGTTTACAGCCAATCATGCCATTTGGTTTTAAAGGGCTTGTATGGTACCAAGGAGAAAGTAATGCCCATAATGCAGATCTTTACGCAAGACTTTTTCGAACAATGGTCAAGAGCTATCGGGAGAAATGGAATAATTCAGCGTTTCCTGTTTATTATGTACAGCTGCCAGGAATGTCAAGACCATCATGGCCTTATTTTAGGTCTATGCAATATGCATTGAGTCAGAACGTCCCCAATACTGGAATGGCAGTAAGCTTGGATTTGGGCGACTCATTGGATGTTCATCCAAAAGCCAAAGAAGAAGTAGGCAGAAGGTTGGCTTTGCAAGCATTAGTAAATACTTATGGGGCAGATTTGCTGGCTGATGGGCCGGAATTGAATAAGGTGGTGAAAGAAGGGGATATGCTGGCTTTATCCTTCCAAAATGATGAAGGACTAAGAACCAAAGATGGAAGAACTGCGGTCTTGGGATTTGCAGTAATGGATTTTCGGGGAAAGAGATTGATATTGGAAGGAGAAATTGTAGGAAATAAGGTGCTTTTACAAGTTCCTAATAACTTTTTTGTCCACAAGGTGCTTTATGGCTTTGCTCCCTTTGGCCCTGCCAATTTAGTCAATAAAGCTGGCTTGCCGATGGGGACGCTTGTGTATAGATTGTGTGATGAATAGTTAGACCATCAATTGTTATTTTGTTAAGGAATTAAGAGGGAAGATTATAGCACCTTGAAGTCTTGTATGATTTTGGCAAAAGGAGTCAAATATTCTGGATGGCTATGTTGATATCATCGTCATTTTACTGCTTTTATGGACTTTTAAAATGGCTTGATTTGCTTCTTGATCCAATTATTTATGGCGTTTTTCCGCAAGAGACTTTAAATACACAGAGAAATCCATGTTATGGGACGGTCCTTTTATTTCTTTGTCATTATATAGCGGCATGGAACTTCTTGAACTGTAGCATATGCATGGATAAAAATAGTATTTGATTAAAGCAAGTTTTTGTTGTGTTATTCACGATCAATTGATTTCTGTTATGGTTATTATTGTTTGATTTTGCCAATATTTACGAAATGTTGGCAGCGATTATAGGGTAATTACCCATTCCCGATCAATTGCAGAGTATTTTTAGTAGGATTTGATTTTGTTCCGCAGATAAAATGTCCGAGGCGATAGTTTTGGACGGTTAGCAAATCAAAACACCTAAATCTGCAATAGATTTTACAGCATAATACTTTGTTTTATATTAATGACGCCAGCATGAAAAAGATTTCACTTGTAATTTTATTAACACTACTTCTAGGCTCAGTCTACAGTCAAGAAAAGCCAAACATTCTTGTCATCATGGGAGATGACATTGGATATTGGAACCTGAGTTACAATAACAGAGGAATGATGGGCTATAGCACGCCCAATATTGATAAATTGGCAGCAGGAGGAGCTACATTTACTGATTATTATGCAGAACAATCCTGCACAGCAGGAAGGGCCGCATTTATTACAGGACAAATGCCTGTTAGGACAGGGATGACTAAGGTGGGGATTCCAGGAGCTACTTTAGGTATACAACCTGAAGATCCTACATTGGCAGAATTACTAAAGCCTTTGGGATATGCTACAGGGCAATTTGGAAAAAACCACTTAGGAGACCTTGATGAATTTTTGCCTACCAACCATGGTTTTGATGAGTTTTTCGGGAACCTGTACCATTTGAATGCAGAAGAAACGCCAGAGAATTCTTATTATCCCAAGAACCCAGAATTTAGGAAGAAATTCGGACCTAGAGGAGTTATAAAGAGTTCTGCCGATGGCAGCGTAGAAGATACTGGCCCATTGACCAAAAAGAGAATGGAGACGATTGACCAGGAAGTACTGAATGCAACTACTGATTTTATTGATCGTCAGGTTGATGCCGACAAACCGTTTTTTGTATGGTTCAATACCACTAGAATGCACTATGTGACCCATGTACCAGAGGAGTATGAGGGCAAAACTGGCTTAAGTGAATATGCAGATGGTATGGTGCAGCACGATGACCAGATCGGCCAATTACTGGATAAATTGGAAGAGTTAGGGGTAGATGACAATACCATTATTATCTACACAACTGATAATGGACCACATTTTAATATGTGGCCTGATGGTGGAGTCACGCCATTCAGAGGAGAGAAAAATACCAACTGGGAAGGTGGCTACAGATTGCCTTGTATTATTAAATGGCCAGGTAAAATCCCTGCAGGCTCAGTCTTTAATGAAATTGTAGCTGGAAACGATTGGTTACCTACTTTGATGGCTGCTGTTGGGGACGACCAAATCAAAGAAAAATTAATGGATGGTTACCAAATTGGGGACATGACCTATAAGGTTCACTTGGATGGTTATAATATATTGCCCTTCCTGACTGGAAAAAAAGAAGTGAGCAAAGATCAGTATGGAGCTACTAATTGGCCACGAAGGGAGTTTTTCTATTGGAATGATGACGGACAATTGGTGGCCATGCGCTATGATCGTTGGAAATTGGTATTCATGGAACAGCAGTCTTCCAAGTTTGGAGTATGGATGTACCCATTCGTTCAGTTGAGAATTCCTTTGATATTTGACCTTAGGATGGATCCATTTGAGCGTGCTCAACACAACGCCAATAGTTATTATGAATGGATGGAAGGTATTGTACAATTTGCAGGCGGTGCATCCCAAGCCATAGCAGGCAAGATGATTTCCTCATTTCAGGAATACCCTCCAAGACAAAAACCTGCTTCCTTTAACTTGGACGAAGTGATGGAATCTTTAACAGCAGGTCAAAAAGGAAATTAATGTTGGAATAATTATTAATGTGAGTAGACATAGTGGTATTTGATTTTTCAAATAGATAGAAGAGAGGCTTAAATAAAATTATTTATATGAGAATTCATAAACACTAATACTATGAAAAAAACAACACTAATAATTTTATTTTCCCTGGTTTTTGGGGCATTAAGCGCCCAAGACAAACCCAATATCTTGGTGATTTGGGGAGATGATATTGGCTGGTCGAATGTTAGTTTCAATAACAACGGAATGATGGGGTATAAAACACCCAATATCGATCGAATAGCAAATGAAGGTGCTTCATTTACTGATTGGTACGGTCAGCAATCTTGTACGGCTGGGCGAGCAGCATTTATCTTAGGCCAGCATCCTTTTAGAACGGGTTTATTGACCATAGGAATGCCTGGTTCTAAGCATGGTGTCAAAGAAACTCAGCCTACCATTGCTGACTTGCTTAAGCCACAAGGATATGCTACTGGTCAATTTGGTAAGAACCATTTGGGAGATCAGGATGAACACCTTCCTACCAACCATGGTTTTGACGAGTTCTTTGGTAACCTTTATCACTTGAATGCTGAAGAAGAGCTAGAAGGGTATTATTATCCAAAGGATGCAGAGTTTCGTAAAAAGTTTGGTCCTCGTGGTGTGATTCATAGTACAGCGGACGGTAAAGTGGAAGATACGGGACCGTTGACCAGACAACGAATGGAAACGGTGGATGATGAGTTTGAGAATGCTGCAGTTGAATTTATCAAAAAAGCACATGAAGATGGTAAGCCTTTCTTTGTATGGATGAATTCAACACGGTGCCACGTTTGGACACACTTGAAGCCGGAAAGTGATGGTAAGACAGGTATTGGTCTATATCCTGATGCTATGGTAGAGCACGATTTAGCGGTAGGTCGTTTATTGGACTTACTTGATGAATTAGGCATTGCTGATAATACCATTGTCATGTATTCTACTGATAATGGTGCAGAGAAAGCGACTTGGCCTGATGGTGGTTCTACTCCATTCAGAGGTGAGAAAGGTACGACATGGGAAGGAGGTTTTCGCGTACCTACAGCCATTCGTTGGCCTGGAGTGATCAAGCCAGGCACGGTTTACAATGATGTTTTTTCTCATGAAGACATGATGCCAACCTTATTGGCAGCTGCGGGAGAACCTAATATCAAGGAGAAAGTATTGAATGGGTATCAGGCAAATGGCAAGACATTTAAGCAACACCTGGATGGTTACAATATGATGCCATATTTCAAAGGTGAAGTGGAAGAGTCTCCCCGAAAGGAAATATTCTATTTTGATGCTGGTGCGAATATGAATGCGATTCGTTATGGTAATTGGAAATTGCACTTTACCATTATGGAAGGAGATATAACTGAGGCCTATAGAAAATCACCAAGTTGGCCATATGTAATCAACCTTCGGGCTGATCCTTACGAAGTATCACCTGATTCCCGAATGTATGTAAGGTGGTATGCAGAAAATATGTGGCTTTTTGTACCTGCTCAGCAATATGCTGCTCAGTTCCTGGCTACATTTAAAGATTTCCCTCCTCAAACAGGGTCTTCTTTATCCATAGATAAGGTAGTTCAGCAAATGACCGCACCTCCTAGAAATTAATGTTAAAATGTGAAGGTTAAGTTGAGTGAATGTCCAGTTATATGGATATTCACTTTTTTTAACGATAATCTATATTTCTATGAATAAGATATTCATTCTTTATATTTCACTGGGATATATTTGCTTTGCGTGTTCAGGTCCCCAACAGGAAGAGATTGATACTACTTTAGAGCACAATGAAGGTAATATCAGTGGGGCAACCATGCTATTATCTTCCTGGGAAATGAAACCTCGAAAGAGAATTATGGAATGGGTAGAACAGGTAACAGATTCTTTGTCCTTGGATTATATACCAGAATCAGATAGGATCGCTGTTTTTGATAATGATGGAACCCTTTGGACCGAACAACCCATGTATTTCCAATTGGCCTTTGCCATTGATGAAATCAAAAGAATGGCTCCTGATCATCCGGAATGGACCGATAAGGGACTGTTTAAGCCTCTTTTGGAAGGTGATGTACAAGGTTTTTTGGCAGGGGGAGAAGAGTCCTTATTGGCTTTGCTAAAGGCCAGCCACACAGGAATGACCACAGAAGAGTTTGACCAAAGGGTCAAAACATGGATGAAAACTGCCACACATCCTGATACAGGAAAGCACTATAATGAGATGGTTTTTCAGCCCATGCTTGAATTATTGGACTATTTGCAGGCCAATGGTTTCAAAACGTTTATCGTTTCTGGCGGAGGAATAGATTTTATGAGGGCATGGGCGGAGGAAGCTTATGGAATTCCTCCTTATCAAATTGTCGGATCTGTAGGAGGCTTGTCCTATGAAATGGAAGGAGAAAAGCCTGTATTGAATAAGTTGCCTGAGTTATATTTTAATGATGATAAAGCAGGCAAGCCAGTGGGAATCTCTAGAAATATAGGAAAGCGGCCTGTATTTGCTGCAGGAAATAGTGATGGCGATTATGAAATGCTTCAATATACTTCCACAGGTCATGGCAAAAGATTCGGAATGTATATTCATCATACTGATTCTGTCAGAGAATATGCCTATGATCGTGAATCTCATATTGGGAAATTGGATAAGGGGCTGGATGATGCAGAAAAATACAATTGGTTGGTGGTGGACATGGCCAAAGACTGGAAAGTGATTTATCCCTATAATAAAAAATAAGGAGAGAGTAACCTATAGATCAATTAAAGAAAAGGGTTTATGAGTAATTTAGAGCGTATTCAGCAACTACACCAACAAATGTCATCATCAATCATTGGCCAAGACGAATTGATTCACCGCCTGATATTGGTTTTGTTGGCGGATGGAAATATGTTGTTGGAAGGATTGCCAGGATTGGCTAAAACCCGGGCCATTAAATCCTTGGCAAAAGCGCTTGAGTGTGGATTAAGTAGGATTCAGTTTACCCCAGACTTGCTTCCCTCAGATGTGACGGGGACAGAAATTTATCAACCTGAATCAAAGGAGAAGTTTATTTTTCAGCAAGGACCTATTTTTAGTAACCTGATCCTAGCAGATGAGATCAACAGGGCCCCTGCAAAGGTACAATTAGCCTTGTTGGAAGCGATGGAAGAAAGACAGGTTTCAGTAGCAGGAAAGACCTATCCGATGGATCCGCTTTTTATGGTTATGGCTACACAGAACCCTGTAGAACAGGAAGGAACCTATCCGCTTCCTGAAGCCCAGATGGATAGATTTTTGATGCATGTCATGATTGATTATCCATCTGACTCAGCTGAATTGGAGATTTTGCGCTTAAATCGCTCCGAGCAAAAAAAACAGAAAGAACAGGAAAGCACACCTTTATCCCCGGAAATAATTTTCGAAGCCAGAAAAGAAATTGCAGCAGTGACCATTTCCGAAAATATGGAAAAGTACATTGTAGACATCATTTCGGCAACGCGCTATCCTAAAAAGTACAGCGAAGAATTAGCTACTTGGATAGACTTTGGTGCCAGTCCTAGGGGAAGTATAGCCATTGACCGGGCATGCAGAACACATGCCTGGATGGAGGGAAGGGACTTTGTTTCTCCGGAGGACATCAGGGCAGTAGTCCATGACTGTCTTCGCCATCGCCTGATCCTGAGTTATGAGGCCAATGCAGATGGCATTACCGCGGATAATGTGCTGGAGACTGTACTGAAAGAGGTAGCTGTAGTTGCATAAAAATTGGAGTGAATGGCTAAGTCAAAAGAGACCTTTCCAAAAGATGTATTTATTTCCCTAAAGGAGCTTCTAGGGATGGAGCATCTTGCCATGCATTTTAGTTTATTGGCCAGAAAGCAAAAAGTCAACAGTATATTGGGGGGAAAACATGCTTCCAAATTAAGAGGAAGGGGTTTGGATTTTGAGGAAGTGCGAAATTATGTGAACGGTGATGATATCCGGAATATTGATTGGAAAGTAACTGCCCGTACCCATCAGACGCATACACGGGTATTTACAGAAGAAAAAGAAAAGCCAGCATTAATAATCGTCGACCAATCCAAATCCATGCTGTTTGGCTCACAGCAATACACTAAATCCGTCGTGGCAGCCCGATTGGCCGCAATGGTGGCCTTTAGGGTTTTAAAACAAGGTGACAGGGTCGGGAGAGTAATTTTTGCAGATAATGGAGTAGACATTATTTTCCCTAAGAGAGACAGAAAAAATATCTTGAGGTTTTTTGAAATGATCGTTAGCCGGAATCATGAATTGGCCGATTCTGCACCGGTAATGTTTGAGGAGGCACTACAAGAAACGATCAAAAAAGTAAGAAATATGGTGACCCATGATTTTTTGGTGGTGGTTATCAGTGATTTTTTGAGGTATTCTCCACAACTGACAAAGTTTATCACACAAATAGCCCAGCACAATGATGTTTTATTGGCTAAAGTAACTGGTCCTATGGAATGGGAAATCCCCCATATCAAATTTGTAGCAGGAGATAATCATAGTCAAGTGGCTATCGATGGGAAAAAAAAGAATACAAGGGATGACCTACAAAATCGGTTTAAAACTGATTTTACTAAGTTTAAAGGGGAAATGAAAAGACATAGAGTTCCCCTCTTCAGTATCAATACAGTGGCACCCGTAGATGTGCAGTTAAAAGAGATTTTTAAAGGGACAGGTAAATGAGGAATGTATTGCAATTGGATAGCTTGCCCACAAATGATACCACCGCCGTAGCTCAATTATTACATGGGGCTGAACTTTATGAACCTGCGGCAGTGGATTTCAGCTTTGAAACCATAGGATGGTGGGGGCTTGGTTTGCTCTTACTGTTGGTGACTTTGATACTGGGTTATTTTGGTCTCAGAAGGTATTGGAAGAATAAATATAGAAGAGAGGCATTGGATAGGATCAAAAGGGTAGCAGAGGAAGAACAGCTTACGACGGAGGTTTTTGTAGTATTAAAAAATACAGCTATAAAAGCCTTTGGTCGTAGAAGGGTGGGGGGACTCTATGATCATGATTGGTTAGCTTTTTTGGAAAAAACAGGAAAGCAAGTGAATTTTTTGGATAGGGAAGAGGAGCTTTTGACAGCCTTGTATAGAAATGTGCTCTTGAGCAATGAGGGGAAAAGAAAGCTTATGGTCAACGCAGAAAAATGGGTGAAAACGCATGCCAGACAACTTTGAAATAGGAAATATATGGGCTTTGTACCTGCTGCCGGTTCCGCTTTTGGTGTATTGGCTGCTACCGCCTATCCGGATAAAAAGTTCTTCTATTAATTTGCCCACCTATCCTAAATTGCTGGATCAAACAGGTCAAAAGCCACGAAAGGCCGCAATGGTCCAAAGGAAAGGAATTGTTTCTTGGTTTTACCTGATATTGATTTGGTGTTTGCTATTGGCTGCCCTGTCTTCCCCACAATTGGTGGGGAAGCCTGAATTGAAAGTAAAGACCTCCCGGAGTTTCTTGATTGCCGCTGATATTTCGTTCAGTATGGCCACTGATGATTGGATGATAGATGGAGAAAAAGTTCGCCGATGGGATGCGGTCAAAGCAGTGATGCATGATTTTATAGCACAAAGAAAGGGAGATAGGATGGGCTTGTTATTTTTTGGCTCCAGTGCTTATATTCAGGCTCCTTTTACCCCAGATCTACAAACTGTAGATCAATTGCTAGAGGAAGCTGATGTAGGAATGGCTGGGCAAATGACCAACATTGGCAAAGCTATTTCAAAAGGAGCTACACTTTTTGAAAAAGATACCATTGAAACCAAGGTCATGCTACTACTGACAGATGGTGTAGATGCTGGGACTGATATTTTGCCCCTTGATGCAGCAGATATGGCGAGGAGAGATTCTATCATTATTTACACCATCGGTATCGGAGATCCTTTTAGTAATCAGAGTGACCTGGATGAGGACACCTTGAAAGAAATTGCCGAAATGACCGGCGGACAATATTTTAGGGCCATTGATACGGAGCGGTTAAACGAAATTTATGAAGAACTGAACAAGTTGGAGCCGATAGAATATGAGGAGGAGGAAAACAGACCCGAAACATTACTATATATCTACCCACTTGGCATAGCCTTGGCGCTGATGCTACTTGGGATGCTGGTAGGTAATATGGGCAGCACCATAAAAAGAATGCAAAGAAAGGATGCTTATGTTTGATGAGGTTTTACCGATTGATGTGGAAGTTTTTCATTTCCTTAGGCCTCAATGGTTATGGACGATAGTACCGGCATTAGTTTTCTTTATTTGGGGCATCCTGAGTATTAAGAGTGGGGTGAAATGGAAAAAAGTCATTGCTCCTCATCTGAGGGCCTATGTTATTCAAAAGGGGACTGAGCGGATGAAAATCCTCATGCACAGTTTACTTTTTTTAGGGTTTTGTTTGGGGAGCTTGGCAATGGCAGGACCTACTTGGAAAAAGGTAGAAGTGCCCGGCCAGGAATTGGAAACGCCTTTGGTGATTTGTTTGGATTTGTCCCAGAGCATGATGGCGGAAGATATGCAGCCCAATAGGCTTGAAAGGGCCAAGTTTAAAATCAATGACTTTTTGGACCAAAACCCTCAAGCGAGGGTCTCATTGCTGGCTTTTTCGGGTACTGCCCATACAGTGGTTCCTTTGACAAGGGATTATGATATTATCAGAAGTCATTTGGAAGGTCTGTCTCCCTCCATCATGCCCGTTCAAGGATCTGATTTAGGGGCAGCTTTGGCCTTGGCTGACTCCATCATTAAAGTTACTTCAGCTCCAGGGACAATTTTGATCATGTCCGATGATTTTGAGGATCAGGAATTTGATGAAATCCAAAGGTTGGCCAGTACTTCAGGTAATCTGCTAGAAATACTGGTATACAATACCCCAATGGGGGCTGCCGTGCCTTCCCCTTCAGGAAGAGGGAATTTAAAAGTAAATGGAAAAGAGGTGGTTTCTGTAATGAATCGCCAAATTGTCCAAAAATTCAATTCCCTGGAAAAGGTAACAGTAACGCCCTTGACCTTGGACGATAGTGATGTAGAGGCTATCTCAAAGAAGGTAAGAGCTAATTTGATCTTTACAGAAAAGCCCGAAGAAAAAGCTGATCAATGGCAGGATAGAGGACTATTGCTGATCATACCGATGATTTTGATTTTTCTAATGTGGTTTCGAAAAGGATGGGTGCTCTATGCTTTGCTTTTGATTACTTTTTCTTCTTGTGGAAAGGTAAATAGCTTTGATGACCTGTGGTTTACGGCCGATTATCAAGGTCAATTGCTCAGCAATAAGGGGGAATTTGAGAAGGCCGCCGAAAAATACAATGATCCCATGAGAAAGGGTGTAGCCTATTTTAAATCGGGAAAATATACTGAAGCGATTCAGGCCTTTGCCAAAGATACTACAGCAGAAGGAGCTTATAACTTAGGCCTAGCCTATTATAAGAATGGAGACTTGACAGCAGCTTGGGCTGCATTTGGTTTGGCCACCGAAATGGACCCGAATATGGAGCAGGCAATTGCCAATATGGAAGCCATGAGCAAAATGATGTCGGGTACAAGTGAAGTAGATCCTCAGGAGGCACAAGAAGCAGAAAACGGTACTGCAGACAATACCCAAGAAAATGACAGTATGGAAGATTTGGGAGGAGGTGGACAGGAAGCCACCGAGGAGGATATGAAGGAGGAAAGATTATCCGAAACAGTCAATACAGATGTGAGGAAAGCAAAAGAGCTGGAAGAAGTTCCAGATGATATTGGCGCTCACCAACAAGAAACTAATAATCAAAAAGTATTGCTGCAGAAGGTGGATGATGATCCTGCCTTATTTATGAAAAGAAAATTTGAATACCAGTTAAAAAACGGAAAGGTAAAGCCGAGTGCTGATGAAAAGGCTTATTAAATACATATTGATAGTTTATGGAATATGTCTTGGACTTCTATTGTCCTTGCCCAGTAAGGGCCAACAGGTATGGGCAGAAGTTCATTTAAACCAATCGACTGTTTATGTAGGCCAACCGGTCACTGTGGGCATCAAGGTGTATACCTCTACTTGGTTTACCCGTGGCATTGATTTGGGAAATCTTCAGGTAAATGGAGCTTTTACGACCTATTTTAGACCCGTGAGTGGTTCCATTAGTAAAAATGGTATGACCTATTCGAATGTGGAGCTGATATATCATGTATTCCCTTATAAAGAAGAGAATATCGTTTTTCCAAGTCTTGATATTTCTGTTGAAACCCCTCCCGAGGGTGATTATAAGGGGGTAAAAATGGAATTGCAAACTGAGCAAAAACTGATCAAGGTAAAACCTGTTCCTCCTGGTTTTGAAACAAATGATTGGTTAGTGGCAGGTGGTTTGACTGTGGATGGAAGTTGGAGTGGGAGCCTCAATGATGTAAAGGTGGGGGACGTTCTTGAGCGCAAAATAGTAAGAACAGCCTCAGGAACCATGTCCAGATTGATACCGCCCATTAATTGGGATACTGTTCCAGGCTTGGGACTATATCCCGATAGAACCAGCTTAAATGATAATAAGGGGAAGACATCCATCAGTGCTTCTCGCACTGAGGCAATGAAATATCTTTTTGAGAAGGAGGGAGAGATTACGATTCCAGAAATGGTTTTTCATTGGTACAATCCTTATCAGGATAAACTTTACAAAAGAACCCTAAAATCGGTGAAAATTGAGGTCAAGGCCAACCCAAACATGGGGATTTTGACAACGATTAAAGACTCCCTTGCTTCTCAGGAAGCACAGCTGCTGATGGATACAGTGGAAAAAAAGCCTTTTACATGGCTAGGTTTTTCTTGGAAGCAATTGCTGATCTTGTGTGTAATACTGTTTGTGCTGGTATTCTTTGTTGTAAAAATAACCAGGAACTTGATCAACTGGAACAGGACTAGGCAGCAGGCTTACTTGCATTCGGAAAGGTATTATTGGGATTTGTTCTTGCATGCAGCCAAGAAAAATCAATCCAAAGAAACGCTCAAGTCTATTTATAGGTGGATTGACGAATTGGATCTGAAGGAACCAAGTTTGAAATATTTTATTAAAAACTATGGGACGTCTCAACTAAAGGAAAAGCTGGCGACGTCAAATGGAAAAATTGAAATAGCTTTCTTCAGTCATCACTTAAATGATTTTAAACTATCAAGGAAGCGTTATTTGCAGGGAAAAGGAAAAGTTTTCAGGCCTTCAAGGTCCTGGGTGAATCCTTAAATTATTTTTTGTGATTGGACTTGAATGGGGATAGGTATAAAAAACTGTTTTAAGTCATTTTAGTATAAGATTATGTTCATAAAAGGGCTTTTGCCCTTTGACTTTTTTGGAAATAGCACAAAGGCAAATGTTTTATTGATGAAATAATGCTAAGGGTTTATTATCTTTAACGCTCCCAAAAACCTAAATAATTTCCCTGGAATTGGGTTTTTCAATTGATAGGGAACTAATAAATAACTAACAACATAAATATGAAGGATTTAGCAGATATCGGGCTGATAGGATTGGCGGTAATGGGTGAAAACTTGGTCTTAAATATGGAGAGCAAGGGTTTTACAGTAGCTGTATTTAACCGTTCTACAGAAAAGGTAGATAAATTTATTGAAGGAAGAGGAGCAGGGAAAAAGTTTATAGGTACCCATTCTATAAAACAGCTTGTCGAGTCATTGGAAACACCTCGAAAAGTAATGATGCTAGTGAAAGCAGGAGATCCTGTTGACCATTTTATTGATCAGATAATTCCTCATTTAGAACCTGGTGATATTATAATAGATGGAGGTAATTCTTATTATGAAGACACCATTAGAAGAACCAAGTATGTAGAGAGCAAAGGATTTAAGTTCATTGGTACGGGGGTTTCTGGTGGAGAAATCGGAGCATTGCGTGGTCCATCCATGATGCCCGGAGGAAGCAAAGAGGCATGGCCTGAGGTAAAAGAGATCTTTCAGGCTATTTCTGCAAAAGTGGATGGAGGGGTCCCTTGTTGTGATTGGGTAGGTGCAGATGGTGCGGGCCACTATGTGAAAATGATCCATAATGGCATCGAGTATGGAGATATGCAAATCATCAATGAAGCTTATCAGTTTATGAAGGATGTGCTTAAAATGTCCTATGATGAGATGCATGCCACATTTAAGAAGTGGAATGAGGAGGAATTGGATTCTTATTTGATAGAGATTACTGCAGATATCATGGCTTATAAGGACACTGACGGTGAGCCTATGGTAGAGAAAATCTTGGATACAGCGGGGCAAAAGGGCACAGGTAAGTGGACTGGTATTGATGCGATGCACTTAGGAGTTCCTTTGACTTTGATCGCGGAATCAGTTTTCTCTCGTTTCCTATCTGCTCAGAAAGACCTAAGAGTCCAAGCTTCTAAGGTATTTAAGCCAACAGAAGTGAACTTTGATGGCGATAAAGCCAAAATGTTGGATGACCTTAAAATGGCATTGTATGGGGCAAAGATCATTTCTTATGCCCAAGGCTATAATTTGTTGATGGAAGCATCTAAGGCTTATAACTGGGAGTTGAACTATGGTGATATTGCCTTGATGTGGCGAGGTGGTTGCATCATTCGTTCAGCCTTTTTGGGAGACATCAAAAAGGCCTTTGACAAATCACCAGATCTCCCTCATTTATTATTGGATTCTTTCTTTAAGGAGAAAGTAGAGGCGGCTCAGCAGGGTTGGAGGAATGTTTGTGCTACCGCAGTAATGAACGGTATTCCAGTACCTACCATTGCTTCAGCATTGTGTTATTTTGACGGCTTCAAATCAGAGCGGCTGCCTGCCAATTTACTACAAGCACAGAGAGATTATTTTGGAGCGCACACATATGAGCGTATTGATAAGCCAAGAGGTGAGTTCTTCCATACCAATTGGACGGGAGAAGGTGCGGATACAGTGTCTACGGCCTATAACAGCTAATATTTATTGTTTAAAGCAAAAATGACTTTGTAAAAGAAAAAGGGGAAGCAACAGTTTCCCCTTTTTCTTACCATTGATATTTGACAAGGGGATTATATAATATGCATCCAAATTACCCTGGACATTTTATAATTAAATGACCATAGCAAAATTATTGGTGCAATTAGTAAGTAAATAAGATATTTGTCATTGATTCCTAGGGTCAGATAGAGAAGAAAAGAAATAGCAGCTTCTAATACACATAGCGCATAACTGACGTACATAGCCCCAAAGAAAAACCCGGGTTCCTTTTCAAATCGGTGCTGGCAATTTGGGCAGTGTTGATGCATTTTTGGGATGAAGAAGAAACCCAGCAAACCGGTATTTTCAAATACTTCTCCTTTTTGACATACAGGACATTTTTTCTTTAAGATATTGCTGATCATAATTGGGATAGTATATTTTTGAACAAAATTAACTAGTATTGGTGTGTCGTATATGATATATATGTTGCAGGTATTTGGATAAATAGGACATAAGTGTATGAGCTTACTTAATGTATTGCACCTAGATAAATTTGAAAAAGAGGTTTTGCCTGATTTCTATTGTAATACTTTTAAGGATCATTTGACTCTTCATAAGGATGAGATAACTGTACCCCATAAGCATGATTTTTTTCTTACAGTCCTATTTACAAAGGGGAAAGGGTCACATGAAATTGACTTTGAGCAGTACCCTATAGAGCCTGGTACTGTTTTCATGTTAAATCCTGGTCAATCTCATCATTGGGAGTTGTCGAAGGATACTGATGGATATATATTTTTCCATTCGAAAGAATTCTTTGATGCTGCTTTTACCGATAATACCATTTATGATTTTCCCTTTTTTTACTCTTTATTGAATCCCTCAAAATTGTCTCTTAAGCTAGGAGAGATAGATTATATTTCCGATTTGTTTCAAAGTGTTTATTTGGCCAATAAAGAGGAGGATTACCTCAAAAAATCCAAAATCATTTCACTATTAAACCTGATTTATATTGAGTTAAGCAGGCTGTACTTAAAAAATACAGTAGCTAAATTATCAAAGGCACGAACCTATTCTGTACATCTCAGGGAATTGGAATTATTGATAGAAGCTAATTATAAAAATGAAAAATCTGTTGGGAGCTATGCTGATATGATGCACTTAACATCAAGGCATCTCAACAGGTTGACCAAGGAGGCTATAGGAAAGTCTCCCTCAGAATTGATAATTGACCGAGTAATACTTGAGGCCAAAAGGTTATTAAGTCATTCCAAGACAAGTCTGGCTTTGATAGCTGAAGATCTGGGTTATGAGGATTATGCTTATTTTTCGCGTTTGTTTAGTAAAATAGTAGGGATAAGTCCATCAAAATTTCAAAGGAATTATCATAATAAATAGTTGAAGGAATATTTTGTAAATGGTTTCTACCTTTTGCTAGTTTTGTTTCTTTCAATAGAATAATATTATTAAGAGCTTTCTCTTATGATTAATTGTGGTCGAATTATTTCTTCACGTCTGGAGCAGTATTTTTCTTCATCGTTAATTTCATTCATGATAAGTTCAGCTGCTAATTTTCCCATTTCGAAAGAAGGTTGAGCCATTGTGGTTAGCGAGGGGGTAACAAATCTTCCAATATCATCGTTTCCAAAACCTACTATAGCAAGTTCTTGTGGAATGCTAATATTTAATTTTTTAGCAGCTGCCATGACACCAATGGCTAAAATATCGGCAAAACAAAAAATTGCGTCTGGTTTTTTCTCTAAAGACCAAAATTTCCTGAGTGCTTTTTCAGCTGATTGATAATCAAAACTATCAATAGTAATAATTAAATTTTCTTTATCGGTGACATTGTTTTGCTGAAGTGCTTGCTGAAACCCCTTCAAACGTTGTTTACAAACCCCTAAAGAGATTGGCCCTCCCAAATAGGCTATATTTTTTTTGCCTGAATCAATTAAATGTTGAACGAGTTCAAAAGCCCCATTAAAATCATCTGTTATTACCTTCTGGGTATCGAGGTCAGTACTTGATCGCTCAAACTGAAGTACTGGAATTCCTCGTTTCAATATGTTATTAATATGATTGTAGTTTATTGTTTCTTTTGAGAGTGCAATCAAAATCCCGTCAACTCGACTATTGGCCAATGTCTCAACAATCTCTATTTCTTTTTTTACTGATTCTGCCGACTGAAAAATCATTACCTTATAGCCATGGTGATAGGCTACACTTTCTATTCCTGAAATGGAATTGGACCAAAATTGCCTGTTTATGGTAGGTACCACCACCCCTAGTATCTTGGATTTTTTGCTGCTAAGACTACTGGCCAATAGGTTGGGATGGTAATCCATTTCTTTGGCCATCTCCAAAACCGCTTGTTTGGTTTCTCTTTTTATTTCTGTAGAATCTCGAAGAGCCCTGGAAACAGTAGCTACAGAGACATTTAGGCGATATGCAATGTCTCTGATAGTGGTTACTTTTTTACTCATGGTTGAAGAAGCCTTTGAGGTGGAATATTGTTAATGGTCTTCAACTGTTATCATGTTAAAGAGCCCATTAAATATAATATTTTGCTGAAACTAGATAAGGGAAAATAATAAGAAAATACGATTATTCGCTTTTTGCTGATAAAATAACGAAAATTAAGTCTGTTGATTTTGTTGTAAAACAATGGGTTTGTTGCTGAATTCGTAAATGTAACCGTTATCGGTAACGGTTACGGTGTAAAAATGAAAAAAATATTGAAAAATCGCTAATTTAATACTGAGTTGTGGGGTATATTGTGAATGAAATTGATTCTAAGGAACAATTTTAGTAACCCAGTTTTAACCAAAATAACCAATCTAATGGAGCAAAAATTACTGAAGCTCTCAGCATGCGCACTGATGATATGCTGGTTTCAGGTACTCTCTTATGCAGCCAATGGTAGGGAGCTCTCCGAGTCTTCCGAGTTTTTCCAAACGGCAGAAAAGACGGTAACCGGAAAAATCACTGATGAGTCAGGCCAGCCCCTTCCGGGTGCAGGTGTACTTTTAAAGGGTACTTCGACGGGAATCATCACGGATATGGAAGGCGAGTATAAAATCACTATACCAGATAGCAATCCCAATCCTGTTTTGGTGTTTTCCTTTATCGGTTTCGAATCTCAGGAAGTGCCAGTAGGCAATAAGACACAACTCAACATCACCCTTTCGGAAAAATTATCGGCCTTGGAAGAGGTAGTGGTGGTCGGATATGGAACTCAAAAAAAGAGCGACCTTACAGGCGCTGTAGCAACCGTTTCGGGTCGGGATATTGCCCAAAGGAAGACGTCCCAGATTTCCCAGGCCCTTCAAGGGGCAGTGCCAGGGGTCATGGTAACCAGAAACAATAATGCTCCGGGGGCCTCTGCCAGTATCCGCATCAGGGGGATCACCACCATCGGGAACAGCAACCCGTTGATCATCATGGATGGGGTTCCAGTCAACAGCATCGATGATATCAATTCGAATGACATAGAAAGTATTTCTGTGCTTAAAGATGCGGCATCGGCCTCCATTTATGGTGCCAGGGCTGCTGCAGGGGTGATTGTGGTCACCACCAAAAGGGCAAAAAAGGGCGACCTCAGCCTTACCTATAATGTGGAATACGGAGCTGAAGTTCCGACCACTGTGCCGGAATATGTGGATATCACCCGTTATATGGAGGTAGTGAATGAACTGAGATGGAACGATAACGGGAACAATGCGAATGAATATCCAATGTACACCCAGGAGCAGGTTGAAAATTACCTTCAGCTCAATTCGGAAAATCCTGACCTATATCCGATTACCGATTGGGTGGATTTGATTTTGAAGAAACAGGCTCCTCGGCAGCATCATTCCATCAATATAGCCGGTGGTGGAGATGCTATCAAGACCAAGGCCTCGGTGGTTTACGATAAGTTCGGCGCATTGTACATGGGCAGGGATTTTGAACGGATCACCTCTCGGATCAATACCGATGGGAAAATCACCGATAAGTTGGGCGTAACAGCAGATATCTTTTTTAGGAGAGAAGTTCAAAACCTACCAAGTATGGATCCAATTTATAACATGTGGATATCTGCGCCTGTCTTTGCTGCAGAATGGAGCGATGGAAGGGTAGGAGAAGGAAAAAGCGGCCACAATATCTATGGACAGCTCAAATATGGTGGATTCAGAAAAAGCTGGGAAAACCAGATTGGCGGTAGACTGGCTGCAAGTTATGAAGTGGTTGATGGACTTCAGCTGAAGGCGGTTCTTTCACCGAATTTTAATTTTTACAAGGGCAAGAATTTTCAGAAAAGGGTTCCTTACTATGCCTATGATGACCCTACTGTCTATTTGGGCACCTTGCAGTGGGCTGCCTCTACCGGACTTTCTGAATCACGGAATGACAATACCCAGGTAACCACGCAGTTTCTGGCTAATTATGACAAGAAGTTTGGCAAGCATGCTTTGAATATCTTAGTGGGTAACGAAAGTTTTACTGCAAGGTATGAAAGCTTAAGTGCTTCAAGAGGGCAGTATACCTTGGACAATTTTCCTTATTTGGATCTAGGACCGCTCGATTTCCGGAACAACGGAGGAAACGCCTATGAAAATGCCTACAATTCCTATTTTGGTAGACTTACCTATAACTACGCAGAAAAATATTTTCTACAAGGAAATATCCGCTACGATGGCTCATCAAGGTTCGCCAAAGCGTATAGATGGGGATCTTTCCCTTCTTTTTCTGCAGGTTGGGCACTTTCTGAAGAGGGCTTTTTAAAAGATAATGAAACCATATCCTTCTTGAAATTGAGGGCTTCTTATGGTACCCTTGGGAACGAGAGAATAGGTAATTACCCTTACCAGGCCTCTATCGGCTTTGCCAACCCACTGTTCCATCAGGGAAGCAATGTGGTGTCTGCCCAATCTGCAGCTCAATGGCAATACGCCATTCCTGATATCAGCTGGGAGAAGACGGTTTCATATAATATTGGAGTGGATGCCAACTTTTTCAATTACCGGTTGATGCTATCAGGGGAGTATTTCAAGAAAACGACAAAAGGGATGCTTTTGCCTCTGGAAATTCCCGATTATATCGGTTTTGACAATCCTGACCAAAATACCGGAGAAATGTACACCAATGGTTGGGAACTGGATCTTAGCTGGAGTGATGATATCGGAGAGCTGGGATATTCCATAGGGCTAAATGTTTCCGATTTTGTATCCACCATGGGAGATTTGGGAGGAATCCAGTTCCTGGGCAGTCAGGTGAGAATGGAAGGAAGCCAGTTCAGTGAATGGTACGGCTATGTTTCAGAGGGTCTTTTTCAAACACAAGAAGAGGTGGACAATTCACCGGTTCTCAACAGTTCCGTAAAACCAGGCGACGTAAAATATAAAGATATCAGTGGTCCAAATGGAGAACCTGATGGAAAGATCTCTCCAGAGTACGATAGGGTTTTGCTGGGAGGAAGTTTGCCAAGGTACATGTACGGAGGGAATATCCGTCTTGATTATAAGCAATTTGATTTTGGACTGGTCATCCAAGGGGTAGGTAAGCAGAACTCCAGGATGTCCGGGCTGATGGTTCAGCCATTACCCGAAAACTGGGGCAATATTCCGAAAATCATTGAAGGAAATTATTGGAGCATGTATAACACTGTAGAACAAAATGCTGATGCTCGCTATCCCAGGTTATCCAGAAACAGTGAAAGTAACAATTTTGCCATGTCAGATTTTTGGTTTATCAACGGAGGATATATGAGATTGAAGAATATTTCGCTTGGCTATACGCTTCCAACCGAGGTAACGGGGAGAGTAGGTGTGAAAAACATGCGCGTTTATTTCAATGCCAGTGATGTCTTTACGATAAACAATTATCCTAAAGGTTGGGATCCTGAGGTTTCCCTGACTGGCTATCCTATCACGTCTTCTTTTGTATTAGGAGCAAACATTCAATTTTAATTTTGACCACCATGAAAACAACTAAAATTATATATCTCTTCGGTCTATTGGGTTTTTCAGCCTGTGCTGATCTGGACTTGAATCCTCTATCGGAAGGATCAAGTGAGGCTTGGTATTCCAATGAGACCGAAATTGAAATGTCGGTAAACGATTTTTACAGGTCGGTTTTTTGGCCATCTTTAAGTGACGAGTGGACTGATGATTATACCCGGAGAGAGGCACTCACTCCCATCACCAATGCGACTATCAATGGTGAATGGGGAACAATAACCTCTATTTGGGCCAATACCTATAAAGTCATCGCCCGGGCCAATACCGTTTTGGCCAATTTAGATAAGGTTCAGGGCACCGTACCCCAGCAGACGATTGACGAGTTTGAAGGAAATGCCCGGTTTGTCAGGGCCCAAAAGTATGCAGAGCTTGTTTTCCTTTTTGGTGATGTGGTTTATTCAACAGATGTGCTGAGTCTGGATGAGGTTTTCGATTTGTCCAGAACAGCTAAAAATGAGGTAAAAGAAGCTGTTT
This sequence comes from Echinicola marina, assembly GCF_020463795.1. Classification (NCBI taxonomy): domain Bacteria; kingdom Pseudomonadati; phylum Bacteroidota; class Cytophagia; order Cytophagales; family Cyclobacteriaceae; genus Echinicola; species Echinicola marina. The sequence continues at coordinate 3,805,783 of NZ_CP080025.1, forward strand.
ACAGTGATTTCGATATAGCATCCCAAAAACTTCCTGATTCCTATGGTTCCAGTGAAAACAAAAAGGCCACACAGGGAGCTGCATACGCCATGAAAGCTAGGTTTGCCCTGCAAATGGGGGATTGGGCGATTGCCAAGGAAGCAGCCAAAGCCTGTATGGATTTAGGGGTTTATGAACTCTATCCTGATTTTGATGAACTGTTTCTTACCAGGACCAGAAATCCCGCTGAAGTTATTTTTGCCATTCCGAGATCCAGAGAGCTGAATGAAACGTGGTATGTCAGGGACTTTCTGCCCAGAAATGCCGGTGGATGGGGTGGCGCTCAGGCTCCCTCTTGGGATTTGTTTTCAGCCTTCCTCTGTACCGATGGCCTCCCTATAGATGAATCGCCTTTGTATGATCCCCATAATCCTTTCGAAAACAGGGATCCCAGATGTGCTTCTACCATTGTGGAGTTTCAGTCCGTTCACCTTAATTTTACCTACCAACCCCATCCTGATTCCCTGACGGTTATGAATTATAATACGGGGTCCAGGCAGGCCAACAATGACACCAAGTCAGTGGCAGCTTATGCCTCCTTTAATGGATTGCTTCTGCAAAAAGGGGTTGATGAGGATTGGTTACCCAATTTCAATGCAGAGAACGATAGGATATTGATGCGATATGCGGATGTGCTTTTGATGTATGCTGAGGCAAAAATCGAACTGAATGAAATCGATCAGTCTGTCTATGATGCGATCAACAGGGTACGTGCAAGGTCCTACAAAGTGGATCCAAGCAATATCAATGCTTATCCTGCAGTTACTTCAACCGATCAAAGTGAGTTGAGAAGGACGATTAAAATGGAGAGAAGAATGGAATTGGCCTTTGAAGATATCAGGTATAGTGATATTATCAGGTGGAGAATAGCTGAGAAGGCCCTTAATCAGAATATCTACGGCCTGCTAGATGTGGCAGATTTGAAGGCAAAGGTGGTAGATCAAAACCTGTGGTTTTTCCCTATGACTCCTGAAATTGATGAAAACGGTTTGGCAGATCTGTCCCCTATGTATGAGGCCGGTTTGGTCAAGCGCTTGGCCATAAGGAGTTTTGATGCCTCCAGACAGTATTTATGGCCTATTCCTACAAAGGAGATTTTGATCAATAAAAACTTGGAACAAAATCCAGGCTATTAAACCTTAAAAAAACGGCAGCCCAAATTTGGTTTTACGGATCATTTGGGCTGCTACTTCTGCCATAGTATTGACCATTATTCAACCTTTAAACTGACCTATAAAAGCGTACAAATGGAGTACCTCGATTATATAACGATAATTGTTTTCACCCTGATCATTTTAATGGTGGGGCTGTCCTTTGGAAAGCGGGGGGGAGATATGAAATCCTTTTTTGCTGCCGGAGGGGAAGTACCCTGGGGCATCAATGGTCTATCGCTGTTTATGAGCTTCTTTTCGGCAGGTACCTTTGTTGTATGGGGCTCCATTGCATATGAATACGGTTTGGTGGCCATCACCATCCAGATGATGATGTGCCTAAGTGGCTTTTTGGTAGGATATTTTATTGCTCCGAAGTGGAGAAAAACAGGTGTTTTGACCGTAGCAGAATATCTGACAAAGAGATTTGGTGAAAAAGTACAAAAGTACTACACTTACCTGTTTTTATTTATCTCTTTGGGCTATACAGGGGCATTTTTGTACCCAGTGGCTAAAATTGTCAATGTAAGTACAGGCTTGGATATCTACCATTCCATATTGATTTTGGGAGGGATAATCATGGTTTATACAGCAGTGGGAGGCTTATGGGCAGTGGTGGTTACAGATGTTTTACAGTTTGTCATACTGACTTCGGCGGTATTGATTGTCATCCCTTTGTCATTGGATGAGATCAATGGAATCGATACCTTGATTTCCAAAGCTCCGGATGGCTTTTTTCAGGTGTTCAATGGTGAATACACTCCCTTGTTTATTTTCGCCTTTTGTTTTTATAACCTGGTATTTATTGGCGGGAACTGGGCCTATGTACAGCGGTATACCACGACTAAAAATTCAAAATCAGCCAGTAAGGTTGGCTATCTCTTTGGAGGATTATACCTGATCAGTCCCCTCATCTGGATGCTTCCTCCAATGGTATATAAAATCCTTGACCCCTCCCTGAGCGGATTGGAGTCTGAAGGAGCCTATTTATTGATGTGCAAAGAAGTACTACCCGTGGGGATGCTGGGGCTGATGCTAGGAGGGATGATCTTTGCCACGGCCAGCTCGGTCAATACTTCTTTGAACCTGGCGGCAGCCGTATTGACCAATGATGTTTATAAGCCCTTGAGGCCACATCTTTCCGAGAAAAAATTAATGGGTTTTGCCCGTCTTTCCACCTTGCTCTTTGGGGCAGGTACCATCATGATTGCCTTTTTGGTACCTATGGCCGGGGGAATAGTGGAGGTGGTTTTAAGCATAGGAGCCGTGACCGCCGGGGCTTTGTATGGTCCGGCGATATGGTCCTTGTTTTCCAAGCGCCTTACTGGAGCTTCCATTTTGCAAATAACCCTCGTCAGTTTAATCATCAATTTGTTTTTCAAGTTTGTGACGCCTTGGGCGATGGATTTTTCCTTGGACAGGAGCGAAGAGATGCTTTTGGGGATTTTGCTCCCGGTGATACTTTTGGCCGGCTACGAAGTTTATGCCCTGATAGTGGGACAGGCTTCATCGGTGATCCCAGAACTGAGCTCCGGCAATAAGGAGGAAAGTGATCCCAGCAGTGAGCAAAACATGTACGGCCTCAAAGTGATCTCCATTGCCCTGTATTCCATAGGTCTGGTGCTTTTGGTACTCACGGTTTGGGCAGCACATGCGGCCATATATTTAGCCATCATGGGGACTTTTATCATCACATTGGGAGTGGGACTGAGCAGGGTAAAAAAAATACAAAAATCGAGTGTTAAAAAAACAATATGAATCATAAAATGGAGATAGGTACTGCTTCCAAAGAAAAAAGAAATACGCATCGGGTAAACATGGAACCTGATTTGGTCATTGCAGGTGGTGGTTTGGCAGGAACATGCTGTGCTATTACCGCCGCAAGGGAAGGACTCAAGGTCTGTTTGGTCCAGGATAGGCCTGTTTTGGGGGGAAATGCTTCATCTGAAGTGCGGCTGTGGATTTTGGGCGCAACCTCACACATGGGCAACAACAACCGTTGGGCAAGGGAAGGTGGGGTCATCGATGAAATATTGGTCGAAAACCTTTACCGCAACCCTGAAGGCAATCCAATTATTTTGGATACTATTCTTTTGGAAAAAGTCACCGAGGAAAATAATATCACCCTTTTACTCAACACCTGTGTTCATGAGCTTGAAAAGAAAGAAGGGGACCAGATTGATTTTATCCGTGCTTTCTGTAGCCAAAACTCTACGGAATATGTCCTAAGAGCACCTTTGTATGTGGATGCTACCGGGGATGGGCTGTTGGGGTTTCTGGCCGGAGCAGCCTTTAGAATGGGAGCAGAAATCAAAGAGGAGTTTGGAGAATTGTTTGCCCCGGATGCCAGTTATGGTGAACTGTTGGGCCACTCCATCTATTTCTACACCAAAGATGTGGGTAGGCCAGTGAAATACATGGCGCCGAGTTTTGCAAAAAAGGATATCACCGAGTTGCCAAGGTTTAAAACCTTTAACCTAAGGGAAGATGGTTGCCGTTTGTGGTGGGTGGAGTATGGTGGGAGGAGTAATACTATCCTGGCCAGTGAGGAGATCAAGTGGGAATTATGGCGCATTGTCTACGGGATATGGAACCATGTGAAGAATTCTGGTGAGTATGATGGGGTGGAAAACCTGACTTTGGAGTGGGTGGGTACAGTACCTGGTAAGCGGGAAAGCAGGAGGTTTGAAGGGGACTATATCATGACACAAAGGGATGTAGTGGAGCAGCGGGAGCATTTTGATGCCGTTTCATTTGGTGGCTGGGCGCTGGACCTGCATCCTGCAGACGGTGTGTATAGCCAAAATCCTGGCTGTACCCAATGGCATTCAAAGGGGGTATATCAAATCCCTTTCCGAAGCATGTACAGCCGAAACATCAAAAACCTTTTTCTCGGGGGAAGACTGCTTAGTGCCAGCCATGTAGCTTTTGGGTCTACCAGGGTGATGGCCACCTGTGCCCATAATGGGCAAGCCCTGGGGATGGCTGCAAAGATATGTCGGGAAAAGAGCATATTACCACATGAAATTATTCCCAAAGATCACCTTTCCTCACTTCAGGACAGTCTATTGGCCACAGGGCATTATATCCCCAATAAGCCATTGGGCAATGAGAGAAATGTGCTCAGCAGTGCACACCTTACTGTAAGCAGTGAGTATGCATTGAAAGGATTGCCCTTTGATGGGCCATGGAAGCCGCTGGAGTTTTCCATTGGACAATTGCTCCCTTTCGAGCAAATTAAGATTCCGGCCATGAATTTCCGTGTCAGGGCTTCACAGGCGACGGTGTTAGAGGTGGAATTACGTAAAAGCAGCAAGGCAGGCAATTTTACCCCCGATGAGGTGATCGCAAAGCAACAGGTACAGTTGGTAGCGGGAGAACAATGTGTGACGTTGGATTTTGACTATGAAAATACCACATCCCAGTACTTATTCGTCTGCCTGATGGCAAATGATGTTTTGGAAGTAAAGTGCAGCAATAGCCGCCTGACCGGTGTTTTGTCCATTTCCAATAAATACAATAAATCGGTGGCTACAAGTAGCCTGCAATCCCCGCCTGAAAACATCGGCATAGATCAGTTCGAATTTTGGGTACCGGAGAGAAGACCGAAGGGGCATAATCTGGCTTTTGAACTGGAAGTTCCCCTCAAACCATTCGGGGCCATCAATATACTCCCGGGAGTGTTTAGGCCTACGACCAAAGTAAATGCCTGGGTGGCCTCTTTGAATGATGCAAACCCCACGCTTCAAATTGCATGGAAAGAAAAACAAAGTATCAAAGAACTGAAATTGTTTTTTGACACGGACTATGACCATCCCATGGAATCTACTTTAATGGGCCATCCGGAAAGTGAAATCCCATTTTGTGTAAAAAGCTATCGTATTTTAGATAAACGTGGAGAAATCCTTTACCAAAAGGAGGATAACCATCAGACGGTGAATACCATAAGATTTGACGGTTTGGAATTGGATCAACTGACGATTGAGCTAGACCATCCTTCAAAGGATGTGCCTGCAGCGCTGTTTGGACTTATTGCCCAATAAACGAGTACTTAAAATGACCTTTCTTAATTGTAGAAAACTATTCCAGCATCCATCAAAAGCTATAGTGGGCTGCTTTTCATTCCTTAAATGTAAAAGTACCTTACCGCTGTTGTTTTGTGGTATTGTAATCCTGTCTGGATCTGCACATTCCAGCTTGGCCCAAGGTGTTCAGAAGGATATACTTGGGCTTGAAAATAACAACCATAGCTTTAAAATAGACCCTTCCAATGGCTCTTTTTGGATTTTGGATCAGGACAGAAAAGAAGTTTTGCGCAAACACCCGATTTCCGGAATACTGATCGGAGAGGTGGGACAAAAGGTGAGTGATGCCCATCTTCTTGAAAGCCATAAAACCGGGGAAGACCAGCTTGACGTAAAGGTGAAAAATGGAGCCGGTTTGGTGCTTCACGGTAGGATTGTACTTTCGGACCATTATCTCCATATCAAGATATGGGATGCCGACCCTTCCCAAAAAGTAAATGCAGCGATACGAAGTGCCAGTATGTCCCCGGTATATGGTTTGGGCGATTACGGTGGATATGAGGGGAAAACCAATATTTTCGGTTATAGCAATGAACATTTTATCAATGACAAGACAAAATCCCATAATTGGAACCACTACCGGTTTGTTTCCACCTTTGCCGTATTTCCAGCTCACGGTTTAGCTCAGGTGGTCTTTGGGAAAGGGGAAAAAAGTGTCACCATCAATCAACAGGAAAATAAGATGGGCCTGTCCAAAGAAAAAGAATTCAATGCCTATTTTTTCTTTGGGGAGATGGACACCATTTATAAAACCTACTCCCAGGTCAGGGAAAACAACGGGTATCCTTCCAAAAAGCCCAAGTTTGATTTCTTCGAACTGGGTTATGAAGCTTTTGGTGCTTTGGGCTGGAATACCTATCAATCGTCCGTTCAGGAGGATATCAATAAATACCTTGAGAAAGGCTTTCCGATAAAATGGGCTGTGGTAGGTAGTGGTTTTTGGAAAGGGGAGCGGAGAAGCCCCAAAGAGGGCAGTACCACGGCTTTTGGAATTTGGGACAGCATTCCGGCAGAAAAACGGGAAGACGGTCTGCCCAATCCCCGATATCCGCAGGTGGAAGGGCTCAAGGGCTTTTTTAAAGAAAGAGATATCAAACTGCTACTGGGAAGCCGGATCAATTTTAAGGCTTTACCTGCAGATGGAGGCAATTATTCTCCTGAAAATGATGGCAAATATGTTTTGGAAGGATTGAAAAATGGCTATTTCATCAAAAATCCGGAAGGCAAAGCACAGGTTTTTGATGTGAATTTTCCGCAAGGAAAGACCTATTTGCTGGACACCGACAAGCCTGATGCCGTGGATTGGTTTGTCAATAAATATTCACTTTGGGGAGTAGATGGGATTAAAGAAGATCTGATGCTCCAAGATGGGGTTTTGTTGGGAAATGATGCCAAACAAAACAAAGTAAACGAGGTGCTGATGGATCGAGAGCAGCTTGTCATGGTGAGAAATTCGGCTTATGGTGTTCCTGGAGATGTGTTGCGCTTAGAAGATACCAAATACGGTTTTGACCAGGACAGAACTCCCATTAATGCCCTAAGTTATGCTTATAGTGGTGTCGGGAACGTGTATCCGGATATTGTGGCAGGGAAGTACCTGAAAAGTCCCTTGACCGAAGATCAAAAGCGGTATTTTGTGAGGAATGCCATGTTGGCGGCCGTGATGCCGGTCATGTCCATGGGCTATGGGCCTTGGCATTTGGATAATGGAGGATATGAAAATGTGGTTAAAAAAGCCGTTGATGCTCATTACTCCTTGGTGCCTTATATTTATAGTGAGGTGGTCAGGGGATATGAAACAGGATTCCCCTTTGCCATGACCCCACTTCCTTTGGCATTCCCTGATGATAGCAATACCTATGATCTGGCAAATAATACCAAGAGACAATACAGTTGGCTGATCGGTGAATCCCTTTTGGCTACACCACTTTTCGGCAATGATTACGCCGAGGCCAGCAAAAGGGATGTGTACCTGCCCAAGGGAAAATGGATGGATTGGGAAACCAAAAAGGTGCTGGATGGGGGAAAAACCTATACCAATTATCCTTTCCCGGATGAGAAAGTGCCGCTTTTTATAGGAGGAAAAGACTGCCTAGTATTACGTAAAGATCAAGCACTGTATTGCTATTATTTTCCCTTGAATTTTAAAGGAGAATCCTATCGCTTTGTTTTTCCGGATGGCCTATCTGAAGCTACCGTTCATACTCCCAAAGCGGGCAGCAGGTCATTTAGCTTGACTACCAACGAAAATACCACGGGAAAGCTTACTTGGGACGAAGAGATGAAAGCGTATTATTTTGAAATCGAAAAAGGAAAGTCATATCAAATCCAAGCAACTGAATAAATGTATAAAGTAAAGACATTCATATTAACGTTCGTGGTGTTTGTTGGTGGAGCCACTGCTACATTTTGCCAACAAAACAATCTAGCCGTATTGGGGGAGGTTGAAGCAAGTACCGACGAAGAAGGGGAGCAAGTAAGTCAAGTAATAGATGGACTTAAAGCGTCTGGAAACGGATGGAAAATAAGTGGAAATGAGGAGGCCTCATGGATCATGGTCAGACTGCCCGGAGCTACTGAAATAAGTACTTTAATGGTGGCGTTTGACAGTTTTCAGACTCCATTAACTTCTTTTAAAATCCAAGTGATGCATAATGGTCAATGGAGAGATATCAAAAACGTGACTGAAAATGATGCATTTACGGTTCGCGTAAATCCTGAAAAGCCCATTTTGGCTGACCGCATCCGCTTGTATACGGAAGAAAAAAGTGAAGCAGTCATTTCAGAGATTGAAATTTATGGGCAAGAGTATGTGGACAGTTCAGTGGAAGAGGTACCAAGAATTTTGGTCAACCAAAGTGGCTATAACCTTCATCGGACAAAACGGTTTTCCATGCCCTCTGCTGAAGAAGGAACAAGGTTTCATGTCAAAAGCAACAGCGACGACAAGGTACTTTATAGTGGAGAAATTAATGCTGGGATAGGGGATATTACCGATTTTGAACCTCGTTCAAGCGAAGAGTTCTATATTGAGTCCGCAGAGGAACGTTCCTATCCGTTTAGAATCGGGATCAATTGGCTGGAGCGTATCAGTTATCGAAACATGGTGGATTTTATGATCGGAGCCAGGCATTATGTGGGCACTACGGATCAAATACGGCCTTTGTCCTGGGCCTGGAGAGATGGTGATTTTTTTAATTGGGCGGAGCAAAGTTTGGTTACCATGTTCTTGGCCAATCCCTCTGTGTTTAAAGATATGGAACAGACCATTCGGTATGTCCCCAACAGTGACTTTGATGATAAGTACCTGGGCAAATGGGGGAAGCTGCTTCCCTATGACGAAAATACCCCGGATCTTGTCCAGCTGATCCATTGGGATGCAGATGTGAAAATTTCCCAGCAATTGGAACATGAAATGCAGAAGTGCGAACTGGCCTATTTTCTTTACGCTTGGCCATACTTAGAGGGGTGGTTGCCCAGACAGAATTTCGAAGTCGTCTATGACTATCTGAAAGAAAAGTGGACTAAAAGTGAAGTGGGAGATTATTCCACTACAAAATACGATCAAAGTACCGACCATAATCTTCTGTCTCTAAAAACTTCCATAGGCACAACAAAAGGGGAAATGCCTCCGGGTTATTCCGTGATACCTAATCTGATGATGTACGAAGTGGCAAAAGATCAGGGGGAGCAAGATGCCGATAAATATTTCCATGCTGCCTATCAGCAAATGGAATGGCTGATCGAGTACTTGGATTGGCAGGATCCGATGGTGACAAAGGGCCAGCGGATGTCCGAACATGTGACCATGCGAGCCTTTGCCTATTTTTACCATGAATATCCCGACAGGGCCCCGAAAGGATTACACAAAAAGGTGGAAGAATGGGCAAAAGTGGCACTGGCAAGATCAGACAATTACTGGGATTTTAGAAAATACAGCGAAAAGGAATGGACACCGCCAAGTTGGAATGAAACAGGCAATGTATTGGGGTTTCCGGCAGCGGCGCTTTCTGCTATGTCTATATTGGAAGACAATGAACTGATTGCTGAACTGGAAATATTGGTTTGGTCGCACTTTGATAATGCATTTGGTAGAAACCCCACAGGAAGACATTTTTCATACAATGGGCCGGAAGAAATAGAAGGAGTGGACAAAGGTTGGTACAGCATGCACAAGGGGGGGATTGGCTTATTGGAGGAAGTCAAATTCGTCTTTGATGGCTCCCCAAAATCTTTCCATTATCCTAACCATCCGGAAGTTGGGAATTTAGGGTGGACGGAAGGATGGGTGCAGTTCAATACCGCTTATAATCTTAGCATGGCCTATTTGGCAAAGTATTACAGCAGTGTAAACCTTTTGCAGCAAAAGAACCAAATCATTGTCTCCCTAAAAGCCCCTGTTAATTTCCATCAGGAAAAGCGTGAAACAGCAGCTGTAAGATTGACCAATGAGCAGGGGCAAAGCATTGTGGTCACTGTGACTGAACATGATCCATATATGGATGAACTCAAAACAAATCTTAGGATCAAAAAAGGGATGCTGAAGATTGGTGATCAAAAACTTCCTGTCCGTAAGGGTGGAAAATTAACAGCCTCTTATGGCTATGGTTTTATGCAATCCGAAAACAGCCTAACTGTCCAATAAGAGGAAATGGAAGTTACCATAGATAAAACTTGCCCAAAGTCATTAATGCATAGCCTCATGCTTGTCTTTTTTCTTGTACTTGTTCTGCTGGGGTACAGCAGCTTGGCACAAACCGGTAAAAAAGCAATTGTTCCCAGTGCTAAAGCCAAAAGGAGTTATACTTTATTGCCTTTGGGGGATTCCATTACCGAGGGAGGAAGTTCCTTTTCCTCTTACTTATACCCCTTATGGGAGCAGCTTTTTACGGAAGGCTATCAGGTTGAGTTTATTGGCCCAAATAACAGCCCCTCCAGAATAGGAGGGATAGCCCATGCAGGTTTTGGAGGGAAAACTACGGAGTTTCTGGCGCAGCAGATTGATAGTATTTACCATCAATATCCTGCTGACATTGTATTGCTGCACAGTGGACATAACCATTTTTCTGAAGAAAAACCGATAGCCCAGATCATTGAAGCGCAAAGTACCATTATCCATAAAATTAAGAGGATAAATCCAGATGCCATTATTATGGTGGCTCAGGTCATTGAAAGTGGTAAGCTTCCAAAATATGCCTATCTGCCATCGCTTAATGCTGCCACTGCTTCCATGGTAAAGACATTGGAAGAGCAGTATGACGGCCTTTACTTAGTGGACCAGGCAACTGGATTTTTATGGAAAGAGCATACTGTAACGGATAAGGTACATCCCAATAAGGCCGGGGCTGAAATAATGGCAAAGAATTGGTTCAATGCCCTGAGAGAGGTTTTAAAAGCTCCCAAATGGTCATTGAAGCCAACTTTGGTTACCTATAAGGAGGTGGAAAACAGGGATTTAAAACTTCATATTTTTACTAAGAAACCAGGCAATATAGAAAAGAAGAAGCCCTGTATCCTGTTTTTCTTTGGTGGAGGATGGAAGGTGGGATCTCCCCTACAATTTTATAGAGAATGTGCGCATTTTGCCGAAAAAGGTTTTGTGGCCATCAGTGCAGACTATCGCATCGATTATCTGGATAAGTCCACCATCTTTGATTGTATCAGTGATGCCAAGTCTGCGGTCCGTTGGGTGAGGGAAAACGCGGAAGAGTTGGGAATAGATGCCGATAAAATAGCGGTGGCCGGTGCCTCAGCAGGAGGATATCTGGCTGCTGCCACTGCTACGGTTGATGGTTATGATAAAGCAGGGGAAAATCTGGTGATAAGTTCCCGGCCAAATCTGAATATCCTTTATTATCCGGTAATAGACAACGCACCTGGGGGATATGGTTCTGATGAGATGAAAGCAAATTACAAAGCAATCTCTCCCCTGTACTGTTTGGATCAAGAAGCTCCGCCTAGTCTTATTTTATTGGGAAGTGAAGACCCTTATTTGTCCGTCAATAATGCAGAGAAATACATAGACCAATTGAAAGCATTTGGTATCAAAGGAAAGCTAAAAGTTTATAGGGGAGCCGGCCACCCCATCTTTTATTACCGTAAGGGTGTGGGAGAGGCTTATTTCCACACTCTTAGGGATACAGAAGCCTTCCTGAAAAAACAGGGCTATTTCTATTGAATGCTTTTGTTTTTCTCATTAAGTCAAGATGATTTGGATGGAATGAAGCTTGGTTTGATTTAATACAATTTGACATAACCCCATAAGAATATGAATTATAGAAATCTAATAGTTGTTACATTATTTTTTTGTTTGATTGCCAATATAGGATGCCAATCCAATGAGGACAAACAAAATAGAGGGGCATCATTCAGGCAATTCAGCGGTATTTACCCTCATTTGGCTTATTATAATGATGAAGGAGAGTGTGGTACAGGGGCGGTGGTTCCATGGGCCGGTGGGCTTTGGGTGATCACTTATGGACCCCATATGCCTTATGGATCTTCGGATAAACTATATGAAGTGACCCCTGGATTGGAACAGATTGTCCATAAGGAAAGTATAGGAGGAACACCTGCCAATAGGATGATTCATGAAGAAAGTAAGCAGCTGTTTATTGGTCCTTATGCAATAGATGAGGAGGGAAAGCCAAGGGTGATATCTTATGATAAAATGCCTGGAAGGCATACTGGAAATGCTCGACACCTGACAGATCCAGAAAATAAAATCTACTATGGAACCATGGAAGAAGGATTTTATGAAGTGGATGTGGAGAGTTTAGAGGTAAAAGAACTATATGTGGATGGTAATCAGGTGAGGAGAAAGGGCGAGGAACCGCAGTTTAGTCCCTTGCTACCAGGAGCGCATGGAAAGGGCTTGTATTCTGGGCAGGGTGTAATGGTCTTTTCCAATAATGGGGAAGATGTGCCGGAGGCCAAAAGACAATTTGATATTGAAGCAGGGGCCTTGGCAGAGTGGGATGGAAAGAACTGGAAATTGGTGCGAAGAAACCAATTTGTCGAAATTACCGGTCCTGGAGGGATTTATGGTAATTCAAATCCGGAAACAGATCCTATTTGGGCTACAGGATGGGATCACAGATCTGTTTTACTTGGTGTAAGGGACAATAAGAAAGGTTGGGAGTTTTTTAGACTTCCGAAGGCTTCACATTCTTACGATGGGGCACATGGATGGAATACAGAATGGCCAAGAATTAGAGATATAGGAACTCAAAATGATCCTGATTACCTAATGACTATGCACGGTTTATTTTGGGATTTCCCTAAAACATTTAGCGTTGGAAATACTAAAGGGATAAGACCCAGGTCAGCCTATTTGAAGGTTATAGGCGATTACACCAGATGGAACGATCAGTTGGTGTTTGGTTGTGATGACTCTGCCCAAAAAGAGTTTTTGAACAAAAGAAACGTCAAAGGAAGCATTGAAGGTCCAGGCCAGTCCAATTCCAATCTTTGGTTTACAAGCATGGACAAGCCAGATCAGTTGGGACCAAATACAGCTGAGGGATCACTTTATATCAATGAAAATATTAAAGCAGGAGAAGCATCAGATCCATTTTTATTCGCAGGTTGGGACCAACGTATAGCATGGGTTGATAATAATGGAACATCCTCTGTCAATCTTACTTTTCAGGTTGATATCAGTGGTAATGGAGAATGGCAAGATCTTAAAGAAGTGGAAGTCCCAGCAAATAGCTCTGTGGATGTTTCATTTGAAAAAGAGGAAAAAGGGGAATGGATTAGGGTAATAGCTGATAAATCAACTAAAGGAACGGTGTTTTTTACTTACACAGACAACAGTCGATTTGACAGGTCTGATAAAGGAATGTTTGAGGGGATGGCCAGTATTGAGGAAGAAAGTTATAATGCAGGACTGCTTTATGGTTTAGGAGATAATAGAAGAAGTTTGGGGATTTTGGCAGGAAATGTTGAGCAGGGGAAATTTCAAAAAACAGCTTATTATGAATTGGATGGAAATATGAACTTGCTGAAAAAGGAAGATCCGAAAACATCTGATTTCATCGAAAATAAATTTGCCATTCCTAAAGAGGTGGTAAGTGTTGAAGAAAGTTCTGTGCTGGTAATTGACGACTTGGGTCGAAGATGGAGATTCCCTTTGGGAGATGCTCAGTTTGATAAGCTTACCAATAATGGTATTCAGCGGATTGCCAGAGAAGTAGCTACAGAGAGAGATCTGATGAATTTACATGGAACATTCTATGAATTACCAGCCGAAAATGCAGATGGTTTTGCAAAGGTAAGGCCTGTATCTTCCCATAATTTGGCAGTGTATGATTATGCCTCTTATAGGGGATTATTGGTGATGACCGGGATTGATCCTGAAATTGGGAATTCAGAACACGTGATTGTTTCTGAAGACGGAAAAGCTGCAGTATGGGCAGGAGTAATTGATGATTTATGGGAGTTGGGCAAGCCTATGGGGCAAGGAGGACCATGGAAAAACACTAAGGTTCAGGCTAATGAAAGTTCTGATCCATATTTGATAGGGTTTTATGATAAGAAGTCAATGACATTGTCTCATGATGCAGCTCAACCTGTTAACTTTACTGTAGAAGTAGAACCTATTGGACATGGTCCGTGGATGGAATATAAGACTTTTGAAGTAAAGCCAGGGGAGAAGCTGGAATATGTGTTCCCTGATGATTTCCAAGTAAGATGGATTCGATTTAGCGTTGATCAGGATTGCAAGGCTACCAGCTGGTTAGATTATAAATAAACAATATATCCAAAATAGATTATGATGAAGCAATATCTCTTTGCAGTAATTTTTACTTTGTTGGCTATAACTACTGGATATGGCCGGCAAAATGGTGTTTTGATAGAAGCGGAAAGCTTTGATGATTTAGGGGATTGGTTGGTAGACCCGCAGTTTGTCGAACAAATGGGATCTCCCTATTTGCTAGCACATGGCATGGGGGAGCCCGTGTCAAATGCCTCTACGAGCTTTAAAATCAAGGATAAAGGGGCATACCATATTTGGGTAAGGAGTAAGAACTGGGCTCCAGGGGACTGGAAAGCTCCAGGAAGGTTTCAATTGGCTGTAAATGGTAATGTACTGTCAAGTGAATTAGGAACCCAAGCAGGTTGGGGTTGGGAGTATGTAGGTATGGCTGAATTAAAGAAAAAGACTGTTGAGCTAGAGTTAATTGATTTGACAGGCTTTGATGGAAGATGTGATGCCATTTATTTTTCTCAATCAAGGGACGATGTTCCCCCTAGAGCTGGAAAGTCCTTGGCTGAATGGAGGAAAAGTGCCAAAGGTGAAAGTGACCAGCCAGCTGTAGTGGAAGAATATGATTTGGTGGTAGTTGGAGGTGGAATTGCCGGTTGTGCAGCAGCCATTGCCGCAGCGGAGCAAGGTCTGGAAGTTGCTCTGATTCATGATAGACCTGTATTGGGCGGAAATGCCAGTAGTGAAATTCGCGTGCATACATTAGGGATTTATGGCAATTTTGAAAGAATCCTCAAAATGCTGGATACGGAACATTATCCAAATGGCTCGCCAGAAGCTTATAGGGATGAAGATAAGCGTCATCAAAATATATCAAAATATAAGAATATAGCGCTATACACCAATTGGAGAGCTTATGATGCTTTGGCCGAGGGAAATACCATTACAGCGGTAGATGCAAGGCACACCTCAGCAGGAAAAAGAATCCGTTTCAAGGCACCTCGTTTTGTCGATTCAACAGGAGATGGCTGGATAGGCTATTGGGCTGGTGCAGAGTTTTCCTACGGTAGGGAAGCTGTAGATCAATATGGTGAGGCTTATGAAGAATGGGGAGAGTTGTGGTCTCCCAATAAAGCAGATGGATTCGTAATGGGTTCATCTGTGCTTTGGAGAACTTATCAAGCGGATAAAGCTTATGAATTCCCTAAAGTACCTTGGGCAGAAGAAGTAGCTATGGGACATGAAGCAAAAGCTGGTACATGGAAGTGGGAGCTTTCCCGTTTGGATTATCACCAAATAGAGGATGCAGAAGAAATCAGGGATCATATGCTAAAAGCTATCTATGGATCCTTTGCCAATCAAAAGGAGTTGCCAGGCATGGAAAAACTTAAATTTGAGTGGATTTCTTATTTAGTTGGGAAAAGAGAGTCCAGAAGGTTGGTAGGAGATTATATTTTTACTTTTAATGATGTAACGGAGCAAAGAAAGTTTTCTGATGCTGTGGTAATGGAAGAAAGGGAAGTGGACGTGCATTACCAACAAAATCTAAAAGATGCTTCAAAACCTGATTTTCTGTCAGAGGCCATATTTTACAGAACACCAATGTATTATATCCCTTATAGAAGCTTATATTCCAAAAATATCAGTAACCTATTTATGGCAGGGCGTAATTTCAGCTGTTCTCATATCGGCTTAGGAGGTCCAAGGGTAATGAGGACTACTGGTCAAATGGGGGCTGCAGTGGGCTTTGCTGCTGCCATTTGTGCCAAATACCAATGTGATCCTAGGTCTGTTTATGAGGATCATTTGGACGAATATTTAGAGTTAATAGAAAAGCAAAAGTGAAGTGCTATTATAGAAAATTAATGCTTTTTACTTTCCCCTTTTTGCTCTTATTGGGTTTTGAGGGGAAAGAACTTTTTAAACCTCTTTTTATGGAACTAACCTTAAAAAGCCAAGAAAATTATGATGGTATCTCTATAGGGAGTTATTCGGAAGACGATTATATTGAACCAATTAATATTGAATTGTACAATTTTCATGGAATTCCTGCTTTTTATAGTTCTGAATTTGCTACTGCAGTATGTGAAGATAAAATATGTGAATTATTGCATATCAAGTTGTTTTGGGATTTGACAGGTAATTATATTGGTTATGACACACTCGCAGGCCATCCTCTGACCAAATTTGACCATGAACCATTTGAAAAGGAGGATTATATAAAATTACATGAATTGCTCATGAATGATGGAACTATCTTAAAGTTCAAAAGAAAGGATGAGCTAATCGATAAGAAGATTTTGAGGCCTTCTGATGTAATTGATGGTACTACAGGTGCCACTGCTTTGGAAATAAAAGAAGAGGTGGTAAAGGGGGCACTTTATACCTCTTATACGCTTTGGCATATTGCACATAAAGGGGAAATACAAAACCTGCTCAATGAGCAAACTAAAAAGTCGTATACTAAAGAACTTGCCATTGAAATGATGAACTCCGATCGAGACAGCTATCGAATTTTTGCGGTAGATCAGTTAAGCGTAGATGAGCTTTCGGAAAATATCCCCTTTTTGATCATTGGCTTGAAGCAAGGTAATCCCCTTTTAAGGAAAACAATATTACAAAAGGTGCCTAGCCCACTTTGGAATGACTTGGATTTCCAGGCAAAGGTCTGCAGTTTGTATGGGCTTTTGGATGTCAATTCAAGGTTTTATTTGCTTCAAAGCTTGAAGGAAGTTGCCCTTGTTTATTCGCATAGTTTGGAAGAGCTCTCCAAGTATTTAAATAAAATGTCTAAGAATCAGCTGTTGGAATATTTGGAACTTGTGAGCAACTCAGGGGAGTTAAGCAATTCTTTGAAAACCAATTTGTCAGAATTTGCACGTAGTGAAAACAGGTATGGCTATCTTGTGATGGATTCAGGAATAGTAGAGGATTAAATCTTAAAGTCTATAGAATGAATTAAAGACTATTTTGTTTCAAAAATCCCTGTTTAAAGAAAAAAAAGAGCTTTTCCCTAATTATAAATTACTGGGGAAAAGCTCTTTTATAAGCTTAAATCAATTTATTTTTTAAAGGTCAATTCCAGGCTTTCATTGACTTTCATGGCTTTGGAGAATACATTCCCTTTGGTTAGGGCTTGTCCATTTACTTTGCAATCTTCTCCAAATGGGTTGATGATTTTTAAGGTTCCGCCTTTTGGTGAGTTGATGACAGCCTGTATTTCATCATGATTTATTTTTTCTGCACTAATTTCAAAATTACCTTGTGCCAAGAATCCATTAAAAGAGGCTTTTTCCCAATCTTTTGGAATGGCCGGGAAAAGACGGATAAAGTCTTCATGGCTTTGTAACAACATTTCCTGTAGTCCCGCGGCAAATGCAAAGTTACCCTCAAGGGTAAACGGACGGTAGTTTAAATTAGAATAGCCTTTGCCGGATTGGTCGCCGTTGACATGGAAGCTATTAGGCAAACAGAAGCTGCTGGCGAAAATCTTCAATGTTTCTGCAGCGCCTTCACCATCTAAGGCCCTTGCCTGTAAATTGCCGAGCCAGCTGAAGGAATAGCCTACCCAGGCAGAAGATCCAACAGTCTTTAGGTTTTCTAAAGTATTCTTGATGATGGTTTGGGCTTTGTCACCATCTGACCAGTTGATCATGCTTAGCGGGTGAATGGCCATTAAGTGAGAGAAATGACGATGAGAAGAGTTAAGTGCTTCTCCAGGTGCCACCATCATCCCTGTTTCATCGATAGCATAGTCCGGCCATTCGGCCAAGATAGCTTCCCATTTTTTAGCTTCATTGTCAAGGCCAAGTTCTCTGGCCAATTCAGCGGCCTTGGTATAGGCAAATCGGATATTGGCCAAGTCAAAATTGGTAGTTTCACCAAACCATGCCCTGCGGCTATTATTGTGCATTTCTGGCGAAGCACTGATAGGGAGCTTTCTCTTTCCATCTTCGGTTTTTTCCGAAATTTCATCTAAGTAGATCGCCACTTCTTTGAACCATGGGTAAGCTTCTTCTTTTAGAAATTCCCTATCCATGCTGTACCTCCAGTGGAGGTAGAAATGATGGGATAGCCAGGCCGATACAGTTGGGCCAAATGCATATTGGATCCAGCCACCCATTGGGGCTCCGGTCAAGGTGCCTACTCCAGGAACGTTTATGCCATTGGTTTCAAAATAGGTCTCTGTATAGGTTTTGAAGGTGGGATAATTTTCCCATAACCAGTTTAAATAACCTTTGGCCAGATCCAAATGGTTGGAAGTATAACTCGGCCAATAGCTTAACTGGGTATTAAGGTCGTGGTGAAAATCACCTTTCCAAGGTGGTAGCTTGCCATTGTCCGCAGTCCATACCGCTTGTAGGGATATTGGAGGTGTGTTTTCTCTAGCAGCTGCGCCAAATTTATATTGTTCCAAGTACCATTGTTTTTGAAGAATGCTATCAGGCACCTGAAGGCTTGATTTGTTCCAGTACTTTGCCCACCAGTCAAGATGGCTGGGAATGGATGCGTCAAAACCTTCTGCAATGGCCTCTGTTGTTATTTTTTTTGCATCTTTTTCATTGTTGGTTAAATTGGTAGTAATCGACCAACAGCCTTCTATTCCATTGGAAGTATTTTCCCATCTAACGGTAATT
The DNA here is from genome assembly GCF_020463795.1 of Echinicola marina. Lineage (NCBI taxonomy): Bacteria > Pseudomonadati > Bacteroidota > Cytophagia > Cytophagales > Cyclobacteriaceae > Echinicola > Echinicola marina. The sequence goes on from NZ_CP080025.1 coordinate 3,824,405, forward strand.
TGATATTCAAAACCATCCCATCCAGGTTGTATATAGACAATTTCAGAAGGTGATTGCATTATTGTTCCTTGAGGATAGCCTAGTCTTCTGAGGTCATTTCTTGCAATAGGTTGATCTTTTTTTGATTCCGACTCCAAGTTATAGGTAGGAGCAATCATATTAGGGATTAAATCTTTGACATCCTTTCCTTCCAGTTTGAACCAGCCTATGGGACGGTCAGCATGGACAAAGGTGCTTAAAGTAGCTCCGGAACTCCATTCTATCTTTACTGTGGCACTTGCAATGTCCAAGCGGCTACTGGTTACTTTACCCAGCTTTTCGGTGGCAAATTCCAAGGCTGCTCCCCGGATCTTGGATGGTGCCGGTGCACGGTTATAAGGGACATCGAATAGTTCTTGTACCTTTTTATATTCATCTTTTTCCCATTGTTCCTTTACCCAAGAGAATTTATATTCTTCTCCATCCAGATTTTCCATTTTTCTCAAATCCCAAAGGTCTACATGGTCCAATGACATGCGTAATTTGTCCTGGTTTTGCCAAACCAATGCACCAATTTCCCCATTGCCCAGTGGAAGTCCCTCATCCCAGGTAGTAGGGATATAACTGAAATTAAGGTTATATGGCTGTAGGTCTTTGTGGATGTTTATTGTCTCTTTTTCCGGCAGGGAACAAGAAATTAACAATAAATAAAAAATAAGTAAAGGTAAACTTTTCATATATATGCGTTAGTTAATGAAACTTTTTAAATGTTTTCTAAATATAGTGCATTTGGTCTAATTTAATGATGTGTAAGAAATAAAACTTTATGATATGAGGAATAAAGCTTAATGTATATTCCTAAATATGGCTTCATTTATACATTCCTTTGGATTTTAAGGAAATCTTAAGATTTCTCTAAGATAGGCTTTAGTTAGAGATAATATTTTTGACACGTAACAAAAATATTTTCTTGATGCTGCAGAAGCTTATTCAATATAGCTTAAATCATAAGCTGATAATTTTACTGTTGACCTTGGGGATTATTGGTTTTGGAGTTTATTCCTTGTCCCATATCCCTTTGGGAGCGGTACCCGATATCACCAATAATCAAGTACAAATCATTACTACTTCTAAGAACTTGGCCACTGAAGATGTGGAAAAGTTTTTGACCTATCCAGTAGAATTGGAAATGGCCAATCTCCCCAATGTGAAAGAGATCAGGTCAATTTCTAAATTCGGGCTTTCCGTAGTGACGGTGGTATTTGAGGACAAGGCGGGGACTTATCTGCCAAGACAGTTAATAGCTGAAAAACTGAAAAGTGCTGAAGAAAGGATCCCCAATGGTTTTGGAGTGCCTTTTATGGGGCCCATCTCTACTGGTTTGGGAGAAATTTATCAATACATCATTGATGTGGAACCAGGATATGAAGATCAATATTCCATCACAGATATACGGACTATTCAAGATTGGTTGATAAGGAGACAGCTCTCAGGGATTCCAGGAGTGGTGGAGGTCAACACATGGGGGGGCTACCTAAAGCAATATGAAGTGGCTGTGGACCCATCGAAATTGAGGGCAATGAAAATACCATTGCGTGATGTTTATTCGGTTTTGGAAAAGAACAACAGCATTGCCGGTGGGTCCTATATAGAAAAAACCGAAGAAAGTTATTTTGTGCGTGGTGAGGGACTGGTTGGAAGTTTAGAAGATATTGAAAATATCGTCATTGAAAACAGGAATGGTGTGCCCATTTATATCAGTGATATAGCAAAGGTACAGTTTGGCCATGCCAATCGTTTTGGCGCCATCACCGGGAATGGAGAAGGTGAAAAAGTGTTGGGTCAAGTGATGATGCTAAAGGGCGCTGATTCACAGGCTGTGATCAATGCGGTGAACCAAAGAGTAGAAGAAATAAAATCTTCTCTTCCTCCAGGAATTGTGATCAATCCATTTTTGGAAAGAAGTGATCTAATAGACAAAACGACTTTTACGATTGCAGAAAACTTGATTTTGGGTTGTCTTATCGTAGTGTTTGTGGTGGTTTTGCTTTTGGGAAATTTGCGATCCGGTTTGGTAGTAGCTTCTGTTATACCACTTTGTTTGCTTTTTGCGCTGTCTTTGATGTATTTGACCGGAGTGGATGCCAACCTCATGAGTTTAGGTGCCATAGATTTTGGGATCATCATTGATGGCGCGGTCATCATTGTTGAATTTATCGCTTATCAAATTACCTCCCAAAATATAGCTCTGAGCCAATTGGAAGGAAAGGATCGGCAGGCTAAAATAGACCAAATCACCTATAAGGGAGCATCAAAGATGATGCATTCCGCGGTGTTTGGACAGTTAATCATCATCATCGTTTTTATTCCCATCCTTTCCTTGGTCAATGTGGAAGGAAAGATGTTCCGGCCTATGGCCCTGGTGTTTTGCTATGCCTTGATTGGAGCGATGTTATTATGTTTTACATACGTCCCAGTTATGGCCTCTATGTTTATTAAGCCTAGTGCATCTACTAAACCAGGCTTTTCCCAGAAGTTCATCAACTGGGTGTACTCTTTTTACCGACCAACTGTATTGTTTGCTTTAAGAAACAAAAAGATGGTACTGGCTGCATCAGGTGTATTGCTGATCACCAGTGTTTTTATTTTCAGTCGGATGGGAGGAGAGTTTGTCCCTACTTTGGATGAGGGGGATTTTGTCATCCAACCAGTGCTTAAGACAGGGACTTCACTGGAAAAGACCATAGAAACGACTACCAAAATGGAAAAGATACTGTTGGAATTTCCTGAAGTAGATCAAGTGGTCAGCCGTATTGGAGCAGCAGAAGTACCCACAGACCCAATGAGCATGGAAGAAAGCGACGTAATTATCAAATTACGACCAAAGGATGAATGGGTCAATGCAGAAAGTAAAGACGAGTTGGCAGAAGCCTTTAAGGCCAAACTGGCCATTTTACCAGGGATAGATTTTGAATTTACCCAACCCATAGAAATGCGTTTCAATGAATTGATCACTGGAGTCAGGGCAGATTTGGCCATCAAGATTTTTGGTGAGGATTTGGATATCCTTTATGAAAAAGCCCTGGAAGTGGAAGAAGCCATAAAAGATGTGGAAGGGGCTTCTGATATTATCGTAGAGAAGACGGCAGGGCTTCCCCAGATGACTGTAAAATACGATAGGGCTAAAATTGCCAAATATGGATTAAATGTATCGGATTTGAATGATTTGATAAGTATGGGCTTTGCGGGACTTCCTGCCGGGATGGTATTTGAAGGAGAAAAACAGTTCGATTTGGTCTTAAGGTTCGATCAGTCCAAACGACAAAGTTTGGAGGATATCCAAACGGCTTCTGTTCAACTTCCCAATGGTAAGAGTTTGCCTTTGAGTGAATTTGCCAATATAGCTTATACCACCGGTCCGGCGAAGATTTCCAGAGACGATACCAAGAGAAGGATTGTAATAGGGGTTAATGTGAGAAACCGGGATTTGGAATCAGTGGTAAAGGATGTACAGGAAATTATAGACAAACAGGTTGATTTGCCAAGTGGCTATAATGTAACTTACGGTGGTCAGTTTGAAAATCTCCGTACCGCCAAAGAAAGGTTGATGATCGCGGTGCCCATTGCCTTATTGCTCATATTTTTGATGCTTTATTTTGCCTTTAATTCGGTGAAAGAAGCCCTGATCATATACAGTGCCATTCCGCTGGCAGCGGTAGGCGGAATATTTCTGTTATATCTCAGGGATTTGCCATTTAGTATTTCTGCGGGAGTAGGCTTTATTGCGCTTTTTGGTATAGCAGTGCTCAATGGAATCGTGCTAATAGAAGAATTTAAAGAGTTGCGTGCAAATGGGATAAAAAATGTCCACAAGGCAGTTATGATCGGAACTCGAAAAAGACTAAGGCCAGTGCTACTGACCGCCTCTGCTGCGGCATTGGGATTCTTGCCCATGGCCATTTCCCAATCTGCCGGGGCAGAAGTGCAAAGGCCACTGGCTACCGTGGTGGTTGGTGGCTTGGTTTCAGCCACATTGTTGACACTCTTGGTGGTTCCTGTTCTTTATACTTTGTTTACAGAAAACAATAGACCACTCAAGCTTTCTACAAAAAAAATGGTGAAAATGCTATTGATTGTCGGAGTGGTGATGGGGATATTCCCTACCTCCTTTGCTCAAGAAACTGCCATTAGCCTGGATGAGGCCATTGACCTTTCCATAAGCAATAACAGTGAACTGAAAGCTGCCAGGTATGAGCTGGAAGCACAGGAACAGTTGAAAGGCGCCGCTTGGGATTTGGACAAACCAGTGCTGTATTATCAATTTGATGAAAACAATATTGCAGAAAATGGCCATCCCCTTAAAGTATGGGGAGTGGATCAAAGCCTCAAGTTTCCGACAGTTTATGGCGCACAATCCAAATGGAGAAAAAGCCGGTATTATCTACAGGAAAAAAGCTACCAACTTGATGAGTACAGGGTGAAGCAGGAGATTTCAAAAGCCTATTATACGGCAGTCTATTATAAGCAATTAATACGTAATTATAATTATTTGGATAGTCTCTATGCCCAATTCGAACAAGCCGCGCAAAGTCGCTTTGAATATGGAGAGTCCAATATGTTGGAAAAGTTGACAGCAGAAAGTAAGTCCAGGGAAATCACTGTCTTGATGGAGCAGAGCAAAGACAATTTTCGCCAGGCCTTGATTGTGCTTAATAGCTGGATTCAAGGAGATGAATATTTTACCGTATCAATGGACAGTTTGAGCATGTTGCAAAGTCCTGAGACTTATACTAACCATCCAGGTTTGGAATTCCATCAGCAATTGGTTTTATCCAAGGAAAATGAATTTAAGCTTGAAAAACAAAAGCTTCTACCTGACTTACAATTCTCCCTTTTTCAGGGAAGTAATCAGTATAAGGAATCAAAAGTATATAAAGGTTTTCAGGCGGGAATAGCTGTACCACTTTGGTTTGGTGCCCAAAGAGCCGAAATTAAAGCGGCCAAAACAGCAATGCTGGCAGCAACCGAGCAACAAGAAAATTATGAGATCCAACTGGAAGCCAAGTACCAAGGTTTGGAACAGGAAATTTCTAAATTCAAAAAAGCCATCAATTATTACCAAGAGGAAGGCAGGAGCTTATCACTTGGGCTGATCAAAAATGCACAACTTGCCTATAGCAATGGAGAAATTAATTTTTTGCAGTATATCCAGTTGCTGGAAAATGCAAGAAATATTGAGATCAATTATTTGGAAAACCTATGGCAGTATAATTTGGTATTGCTGGAAGCCAATTACTTATTATAAATAGATTATGAGAAAAATTTCAAGATATATTGTTGCTGGGATTTGCCTATTAACGGGGGCTTTTTTAATGGCAGCTTGCGGCAATGCCGATAAAGTAGGGCTAGAAGAAGAAGGAGCGGAATTAGGATTGCAATCCAATGAATTATTATTGACAGAAGCACAGCTGAAGGCCAATGATTTTGAGATTTCAGGATTCGTTGAGAAACCGTTTTATCAAACCGTGAAGGCCAATGGAATGTTGGATGTTCCACCAGAAAATAAGGTAGTTGTCAGTGCTTATTTTGGTGGCTTTGTGAAGGAACTGAAACTCTTGCCCGGCCAAAAAGTACAGAAAGGTCAAGTGTTGTTTAGTCTCGAAAATCCTGAATTTATTGCTTTACAGCAAGAGTACCTGGAAACAAAAAGTCAAATAGCTTATTTAAAGGCTGATTTTGAGCGCCAAATAGAGCTGGTAAAAACAAAGGTGAGCTCCGAAAAGAAATACCTTAAAGCAGAAGCAGACTATTTGCTGATGAAATCCCGATATGAGGCATTGGCTAAGCGCATGGCACTTATGGGGCTAAATGCAGAGCAGTTAGAGGGAAGCAGTATTACTTCCACGATCAATATAAAAGCTCCCATTTCAGGATATATCACTTCCATTTCAACAGAGAAAGGAAAATACTTGAATTCGTCTGATGTGGCATTGACCATCATTGATAATGATCATCTCCATTTAGAATTAAATGTGTTTGAAAAGGATGCTTGGAAGATCAAGGAAGGACAGGCAGTTGGATTCTCATTACAGGACAATCCTGGTCAGCTATATACCGGTAAGGTGCATTTAGTGGGTAAGGCGGTATCCGAAGAGGACCGGAGCATAGCGGTGCATGTACACCTTGATGATGAGGAAGCTTATCGGAATTTTGTTCCAGGTATGTATGCAGAAGCCAAGGTCCAAATAGATGCTATTGATGAAAAAGCCTTGCCGGAAACAGCTATTGTTCAAAAGGGGGAGAAGTATTTTGTGCTGCTTCAAATGGCCGAATCCAATGGGGAAACTAAGTTCATGGAGAAATTGGTGATTCCTGGACAAAAAGAAGCTGGCTATATAGCAGTGAAAAATGCGGGGGATTTTAAGGAAGGCTCCGTGTTTTTGACAAAGGGGGCCTTTAATTTGATTAAAGAATAGGATTTAAGGTAAATCAACTGAAAAATATCAGCGGAGGGACTGTAAAAAATTAGAAACGAATTATATAGGTCGTTTATTAGGCTGTTGATTGTTGGTTTTGTGTTCTAACAGTCAGTTTTACAGTGTTTTATTGCTGTGGTTGAGAGCACACGTTAATGGTGGTTATTAACTTATGGTGAGCTTTCTTTTAAGGATGAATAAATGAACTAATTACTTAAATAGAATTAAAAACAAGAAAAACGAGTAAATATTACTGAGTTTTTATCAAATTTACTGGATTTGTCTTTAGGCTAAGTTTAAGAAAGACATAATTAATTACTTGGTGCATTCGCAATGTTGCACGTAACCAAACATTGTAAAGTTCTTATTGTTTCTGATCTTCTCTTAAGGTACGGGGTTGTTTTATATGAACACTTAGCTTTTTTTCCGAAAACTTTGGGGAGAGCTATTGGAGAAAGGAACAAACTTTACCTGAGAGAAGTAAGAGCTTAGCTTTTAGAGGCTTCCGACTAAGGAAATAATATATCTAATTAATCCCAATTCGTTTCTCCAGAGTTACAGGTAGCATTTATAAGCTTCAATATTTGTAAAACCAGTTGATAAAAACACGATGAATAAAAAAAGGTTAATTTCTAGCAGGTTTTCTGTTTTCATAGGATTTACAGGGCTATTTCTGCTACTCTCATTTGTATTAAGAGTGCTTTTGTTTTTATGGGCAGGGAATGAAGTGGATTCATCCATTATCGCTGTCATAAAAACTATTTTAATAGGGATGTTTTATGATTTTGGAACTGTTTCATTTTTCCTGATAGTTTATGCCTTTTACCTGATCTCGCTTCCCGAGAAGCTTATTGGTAGTTTGTTGGATAAGATATTGACCTATATAGGGCTAATAGTGAACCTATTAATAATTTACTTTTCATTCTTTGCGGAATTGACCTTTTGGGAAGAGTTTCAGACCAGATTTAACTTCATTGCGGTAGATTATCTTATTTATACTTATGAGGTGATTGATAATATAAATGAATCTTATCCTATACCTTTATTAATAAGTGGAATATTGGTTTTGGTAGGTTTAACAGTATTTTGTTTCAGTAAAATACAATTGTTTAGAGCGACTTTTAGTGAAAAGACAACTATTGCTAATCGGGGGATAATGGCCGTCATAGTATTAGTATCATTTTTTCTTTTTTCCTTTTTTGTTGATAATCAGGATGCCGAATGGTCCTCAAACCGCTACAATAACGAGATCAGCAAGGCAGGGATATATTCTTTTTTTGCGGCTTTCAGAAACAATGAAATGGAATATGATGCTTTTTATGCTTCTAAAACCCTTGAATCGGCCAATGATATTGTCAGGAAAAAATTGGCTCAATCAAAAGTTGAGTTTTTAGCAGATAATGGAGTGTTTAGAAAAGTCATCAATGATACTGAGAAAGAGATCCGACCCAATATCATCCTCATATGTGTGGAGAGTTTAAGCGCGAGCTTTATGAAGACTTTTGGGAATAATGAGGGACTGACGCCTCATTTGGATAGTTTGGCTGGGAGAAGTATATTTTTCAACAACCTTTTTGCTACCGGAACAAGGACAGTGCGTGGAATGGAAGCCATAAGCCTGTCTATTCCTCCTACACCTGGGAGGAGTATTGTTAAAAGACCAAAAAATGCAGGTTTGTTTACCATTAATGAGGTTTTCAAGGAAAAGGGCTATGAGAGTTATTTTTATTATGGAGGGGATGGTTATTTTGACAATATGAATGCTTTTTTCAGCGGTAATGGATTCAATATAATAGATAGGGGAAGGGGCTATATACCAGAATATGAAATAAAGACTTCCAGAGAATTGATTTCAGATGAAGAAGTTAATTTTGAAAATGCTTGGGGGATCAGTGATGAAGATCTTTTTAAGCAGGTCATTGAGCATGCTGATCAGAGAAAATCATCGGACAAACCTTTCTTCAATTTTGTGATGACTACTTCCAATCACAGGCCTTATACTTTTCCAGAGGGAAGAATAGACTTGCCCCAAGGTTCAAGGTCTGCTGCTGTGAAGTATACTGATTTTGCTATTCATGATTTTATCCAAAAAGCTTCCAAAAAACCTTGGTTCAAAAATACAGTTTTTATTGTGATGGCTGATCACTGTGCGAGCAGTGCAGGAAAGTGGGAATTAAATATTGAGAATTACCGTATTCCTGCTTTGGTTTATAACCTTCCAGGATATGAACCTATGAAGATAGATAAGCTGTGTTCACAAATTGATGTTTTTCCCACTGTATTCGGAATGATGGGTTGGGAGTATAATAGCAATCTGTTTGGACTAAATGTATTGGAGCTTAAGCCAGAAGAAGAGAGAGCTTTTATTGGAAATTATAGAAAACTTGGTCTGTTGAAAAGAGATAAGCTATTGGTATTGGATGATCAGAGGAAAAGCAATTTTTACCAGTGGGATGATCAAACATTTAAATTGGAAAAATTGCCCGTGGATATTGATTATCTTGATGAAACCATTGCGTATTATCAATTGGCATCTTACCTCTATAAACATGATGGACTTAAAGTAAATCAATAGTGAAGGTGCTGTTCAACAAGAAGAAATAGTTCCAGTTAAATAAAAATGGAAATAGCCCATGAATTTACTGATTATAGAAGATGAGCCAGGTATTGTGAGATTCTTAAAGCAAGGCTTTGAAGAGGAGGGATATCTGGTAGAATCTGCAACTGATGGTGCTCAGGGCCTGGACATGGCCCTTTCCAATGATTATAATATTATCCTGCTGGACTGGATGATTCCGTCTATAAGTGGTATAGAGGTCTGTAGGTCATTTAGGAAACATAACAGCAAAACCCCCATCATCTTTCTTACTGCAAAGGATGAAGTGACTGATGTGATTTTTGGACTTCAAGCTGGCGCAAATGATTATATCAAAAAGCCCTTTCACTTTGAAGAATTATTGGAAAGGGTAAAAGTCCAGTTAAGACCGGTCAGTGGAGAGCATGAAAAATTTTCTGTGGGCAATATCCATATGGATATCGGAACACATCAAGTATTTAAAAATGGGGAAGTGGTCTACCTGACCCAGAAGGAATTTGCGCTTTTGGAATACTTACTGAGGAATAAGGGGAAAGTCTGCCGTAGGACACAGATTATAGAGCAGGTATGGGATATCAATTTTGACTATAACTCAGGAGTGATAGATGTGTATATCAATGCACTGCGAAAAAAACTCAATTTGGAGGAAGGAGAGAATTATATCCAAACCATTCGAGGCGTAGGGTATATAGCGAAGGAAATATGAAGCTCAACTTCAAAAATAGGATTGCCTTTTATTACCTGATAGCTACCTCCGCGGTGAGTGTATTGGCTTTCGGCTTTATTTACTTTATTGTTCAGAAAACTGTTTATGAAAGCCTTGATCAGGACCTGACCTTTGAAGCGAACAAGCACTTATTGGAAATAGCCGTTGAGGGAGACACCATCTACTTTACCCATAAGAAAGAATGGGAGGAAATTGAGCATAAAGAAGTGCAGATCAATCCGGTTTTTTTGCAGCTAATGGGCTTGGATGGACAGGTGATGGATAAGTCTCCCAACTTAAAGGAAGATCATTTGGATATGCAGCAGCAGGTCTCTTTGGGGCACCATTATGACACCAGACTAAATAACAGGCCGATCAGGCAAGTGCATATTGGTATTCAAAAAGAAGGGCAATTGAAAGGGTATATTGTCGCAGCAGTTCCCTTGGAGGCTTCTATCATGGTATTGTCAAATTTGATGAAAACTTTACTGATATTGTTTCCTGTTTCAATATGGGTGTTGTTTCTTATATCCAGGTACCTTGCAGGAAAGAGCATTGCGCCTATAGCTAGCATTATCTCTACTACCAATAGCATAACCAAAAACAATTTGGCAGAAAGGGTGCCATTGCCCAATAATAAAGATGAATTATTTGAACTGTCCACCTCCATTAACGGGCTTTTGGATAGGATAGGGGCGGCACTTGAGCGGGAAAAACAGTTTACTTCAGATGCCTCCCATGAACTGAGAACGCCTTTGGCCGCGCTGAGGGGAACCTTGGAGGTCCTGGTCAGAAAGAAACGGAATATTGAGGATTATGAAGAGAAGATTTATGATAGCCTTCAAGAAGTAGACCGGATGTCAAAAATAGTGGAACAGCTATTGTTCCTGGCCAGGAATGATTTGAATCAGGCCATTAAAGGACAGGGAAAGGTTGCAATTGCCGTATTGGTAGATGAGATTTTGGGTAGGTACCAAAGTCAAATAAGGCAAAAGAAAATCAGTATTTCCCTGACTTCAGATCAATCAGGAGACTTTTTGGTTCCTTACTATTATGGCAATTTAATGCTGGATAACCTGATCAATAATGCCATCAAATATAGCCATGATAGGGGCAAGATTGATATTAAACTTCAGTATGTGGCTGGGCAGTGTCATTGTTATATCAAAGATGAGGGAATAGGTATCAGGGAGGAAGATCTGCCCGTCATCTTCAATCCCTTTTTTAGATCACAACCCTTGGAGCATAAAGAAGTAAATGGTAATGGCTTAGGCTTATCCATCGTAAAGAAGGCCGCGGAAGCCATTCAAGCTAAAATCGACGTTCATAGTAAATTTGGAAAAGGGACTTGGGTACATTTGGTGTTTGAGTGAGGATGCAAGTATTCAAAGATGAGTAATGTTTGCTTATGATGTAAGTTTTCAGAATATTGAAGCATATTTGATTTTATGTATATCAGCAGTTGTGGCAGTTAAGATTAAAAGAGATGCTGAACGATTGTTTAAACTAAAACAATACTTGCTTCAATCTTCAGTTCTACCAGGTAGTTAGACAGGCTTCCGACCACTTCATCATTAGACAATATTGACTTTATATGGATATTAGAGGGATTTTTCCGACCAGGTATTTGACAGTATTTTTGATTTTTATGCTCTTTGCTTCAATGCTTACAGCAAAAGAGTTACCCAATATTTTATGGTTAAGTAGTGAGGATAATAGCCCCTTTGCAGGATGCTATGGCGATGAATTTGCGACTACACCAAATATGGACAAATTGGCCAGTGAAGGTTTTTTATATACACATGCCTATGCCAATGCACCGGTGTGTGCCCCAGCCCGAAATACCATCATTACAGGTGTGTATGCCAATTCAGGAGGGCATCAGCATATGAGGAGCAATTACCCCAAGTCAAATATGATTAAAATGCTCCCGGAACTCTTAAGGGAAGCGGGGTATTATTGCACCAATAATTCCAAAGAGGATTATAATATAGCCAAAAGCCAAACAAGAGGGATTTGGGATGAAAGCTCCACAAAGGCCCATTACAAAAACAGGGCTGAGGGACAACCTTTTTTCGCAGTGTTTAATTGTAATATCAGTCATGAAAGTAGTATTCACCAATCCATCCCCAAAGAAAAGTTAAGGCATGATCCTTCCCAGGTGAATTTGCCTCCATATCATCCGGATACACCTGAAATGAGGCACGATTGGGCCCAATATTATGACAAAATAGAGGATATGGATAAGTGGCTTGGTGAGAAATTGGAAGAGCTGGAGCGATCAGGTCTAGCTGAAAATACCATTGTTGTTTATTTTGGAGACCATGGTGGGGTTTTGGGAAGAAGCAAGCGCTATGTCTATGAAAGTGGTACTAGGGTACCCATGATCATCAGAATACCCAAGAAATATCAATATTTGTTTCCCTCGAAAGAAATAGGGGATCAGGTGGACCGTCTGGTGAGTTTTGTGGACCTGGCGCCCACCATGATGAGCTTGACCAATCAACAAATTCCCAAATGGATGCAAGGAAAGGCCTTTTTAGGAAGCCAAAAAACGGAGGAATCATCATATGCTTTTATGTTCAGAGGACGGATGGATGAGCGATATGATATGAGCAGGGCAGTTCGTTCCAAAGGATTCAGGTATATCATGAATTATATGCCACATAGGATTTATGGACAGCACTTAAACTACCTTTGGAAAGCCCCCTCCATGCGCTCTTGGGAAAAAGCATATTTAGATGGTAAATGTGATGAAATGCAGGCTGCATTCTGGAATAAAAAGCCTGTTGAAGAATTGTATAATACGGAAATTGACCCCTGGGAAATAAATAATCTTGCTGAGAATCCAGCCTATGCAGAGGTATTAAAGGAGATGCGGGAAGAAGCTATCAACTGGAGTCTTCGCATTGGGGATACAGGCTTGATTCCTGAAGCAGAGAGAAACAGAAGAAATACCATTGGTGGCAGCCATTATGATTATATGAGGACGGTTCCGGACCAATGGAAGGTTTGGATGGAAGTTGCGCAAATAGCCGCACGAGGAAACATCGAAAACATCGATCAATTAATGGATTTCCTTAACAGCGATGATAGTGTTATCCGTTATTGGGGGGCCATGGGGATGTTGATTTTGGGGGAACAAGCCGCTCCTAAGTCTTTAGAAATTATACAATTGCTCCCAGATGAGTCGGATGAGGTGACAGTAACACTTTCCGAATGTCTTTATGGGCTGGGTTTTTATAATGAGGGCCTCAAATATTTAAAGCAAGGACTCAAATCGCCTTATTTGTTTGCAAGGGTCCAAGCCCTGAACAGTATAGATATGTTGGGCATTCCACAAGAAATGATCAAGAAAGACATCACCTTGATGGAGGAATTGTATGGGAATGAGACAGAAAACAGGTACGATTTACGCTTGGTAAGTTGGTTGGAGGAAAAGTGGTCTGGAAAGTAAGTATTCGAATCGGTTAGTTTGATTGGTTTTCACAAAATTTGATAAATGTAACGTTTTTTAACGTTCAGCTTTAACGCGTATTTAACCCCTAGCAATGCCGTATATATCCCGTGTTTAACCCGTGTTTCTATCTATATTGTTTTAGGTCAATGTACAGGAAGCTACCATGATCATAGCAGTGCATAAAACATCAACTACTTTGCTGGGATCGGTCTCTCACCTACAAGATCCAAGGTGAATAATGGTTTCAGCTGCTCCTAAATACTAAATCAGGAAACCAATGAGCTTGGCTTTTCTTTTGAAGGGCCTCAATTTCTTTTTGACTGATTTTTGGTACTTCTTGAACTTGTCTTCACCCAGGATATCCTTAAAAATTTTGCTGTTATCTTCTTTGACCCTCATGAACTTTTTGGTCTTTTCTTCTGGGGAATCATTACCTTTTGCGATTTCAAATAAATCATCAACCGCGTTTTTGTTGGTTGCTTTCAGCTTATCTTTTTTGTCTGAACTCAGGTCCAAACCTTCGAAGCTGTTCATTGCACCTAAAATTTCATTTTTGCTTACCTCACTTTCTTGGGCAAGCAGAGGTGGGGTGCAAATGAGTAAAGCAAATAAAGCAGGGAGGAACATTATTAGTTTTTTCATAATAGAGGAAATTTTGCTTACAGTGAATATACAAATATCTGATTTTTAATTAGATATAGTGATGGTTTTTATTCTGTAGCTTAATTATATTCTATTTTTTTATTGTATTTCCTCAGGTGTATGAAAAGAGATTTCATAGGAATATTATTGGTTAATTTTATTTAAACTTTTTACATTTATGGGATAATTTATTTTTTAAAATTAAAAACATATAGTTATTTGTGTTGTTAAAAGTGTTTTTTATGATATTTGGTGTTAATGTTTGTTTTGATCAATGGTTGCTTATTGAGTGAATTTTGGGACAAATCGAAAATCTTACCATATCGAATTTAAAGAAGAAAACAGAGGAGGGCTTTGATCATTTATATCATAGATATTACGAAGACCTGGTAAATTACGCATTTACTTTTCTGTTGGATTCCGGCGAGGCAGAAGATCTTGTTCAGAATCTCTTTATACATTTTTGGGAGAATCTGGATAGTTTTCAATTGAAAGGTACACTGGACGGATTTTTTTATACTGCAGTAAAGAACAGGTGTTTGAACAAGTTGAAAAGTATTGATGTCTATGATAAGCACAAAATCCTATATATAGAGGCCATGTTGGTGCATCTATCAAGGGAAGAAGAAATCGATAAAAGTGTACTTGAAGAAGAATTATTAATGGCCATAAATAATCTGCCAGTACAGGCAAGGGAAATCATTGTATTGAAATACTTCAAAGGCCAAAAAATAGCAGAAATAGCAGAAACACTTAACCTTTCTGAAAATACTGTAAAAACACAATTGAAGCGGGGTAAATCCAAGTTGAGGAATGAAATGAACCCTAAATTGTTTTCTATATTTTTCTTCTGATAATTATTTAGCCCAATTCCTTTACCTTGTTACTACTTCCAATCACTACTTTTTAGTACCTCTTTTACATACTATCAAGTGGCTTAATAATATGCGCTAGTCATAAATTCAGGCTATAAAGTGGGAAGAAATAAACTTATATAAATGATTAGTGTGTCATTTGGCCGAAAAAAAATATATTTTTTGTCACCCTTTTTTTTAAGTCTCATGTCATTTAAGTGATAAAGGACAATAAAATGATAGATTACCTTCTCATTTGGAAAAAAATACATGGGCAACTGTCTAATGCTGAAGAAAATGAACTTCAGGAATGGATAGCATCAGACAGCAAGCATGCGGAATATTATGCCAGAACCTTGGAATATTATAAATCGGGAAGAGATCCCAGGCTGCTACTTAAAGATGATGCATTAGCAAATTTAAAAAGCGGAATAACTTTTAAGAAAGAGAGAGATTTCAAAATTTGGAGATATGCAGCCGTAATCCTGCTACTTATTTTTTCCGGGACCATTTTATGGTTAAGTATTGACAATTTCAGTTCTTCCCAACTGCCTGATGAAGAGCTTTTGACAGAGCTGTCCAAGAATACAGGAAGTGTGCAGCTTTTTACATCGGGAGGCGAACAAATCAACTTTGACAAGGACAGTGTCTTTTCCATCGATGATGAGGAAGCAGCAGTTTCTGCACTTGGAAATAAGATTGAATATGAAAGCAAAGGTAATACAAAGGGCAAGTCGGCCATGAACATTCTGGTCATTCCAAGAGGAGAATCTTTCAATTTGGAATTGGCAGATGGAACTAAGGTATGGCTAAATTCAGAGTCTGTAATTAAGTATCCTTCAAAATTTGCAGACCAAATCAGGGAAGTTGAATTTTCCGGTGAGGCTTATTTTGAAGTGGCAAAGGATGCAAACCGCCCCTTTATTCTCCATTCCCAATCTCAGGAATTACGCGTTTTAGGTACATCCTTTAATGTCACTTCTTATAAGGACGAGGATAGGATTTTAACCACCTTGATAGAAGGTAGTGTGGCCATACAGCCAGCTTCAGGCGAGCAACTGATACTTCAACCCAACGAACAAAGTAGCTTGACCAAAGCTACGGGCATGATCGAAAAAAGAACGGTGGAGGTCGAAAACTTTATCGCCTGGAAGGACGGCATTATGCATTTTGATAATATGGAACTGCACGAACTGCTCGGTAGGCTATCGAGATGGTATGACATAAAAGTGGAATATGAAAATCAGGCTATTAGGACAAAAAAGTTTACAGGGGAAATCGCCAGATATGATGACATTTCAGAGTTTTTGAAAATGTTGGAAGCTTCAGGAATTGTAGAATTTAAATTAGATAAAAATGTAGTAACCGTGAAATAAAAAAAGGAGTGCTCCCAACACTCCTTGAGTTTGTTTAAATAAATGTTTAACCTTTTACAATTAAAATTTATGTTTAACAAGGATACAATAATACCCAAAAAAATCCGGAAAAAATATTTCCAAACCTTCTTGTTGACGATGTTGCTGTTAGCAGTCGCGAGTATGGAGGTTTCGGCCAATGTTTTTTCACAGACCTTGACCATGGACCTCAATGTCCAAAATGAATCCTTTGAGAGCATTCTCAAGGAAATCAAAAAAAAGAGTAAGTACAAAGTTTTGTACCCCAGTGATTTGTTTGAAGGGCTCCCCAATATGAGCATCAATGTTCAGAATGCCACCTTGAGCACCATTTTTAACAAATTAATAGTTCCTTATGGCTATAGCTATGTTTTGAGGGATAAGACCATTGTTTTTAAAAAAGAAGGTGAAGCACCTCCAAATGAAAGTTTTCAGACCGCTAGGGACCCTATTCTGGTGAAAGGTCGCGTGACCGATGAAAACGGGGAAGGACTGCCGGGTGCGAATGTACTGATAAAAGGTACTTCCAAAGGTACAGTAACAGATGTAAATGGTGATTATAGTTTATCCGTTCCTTCTGATGCTATCTTGGAAATCAGCTTCTTGGGATTTGTCAGCAAACAAGTAAATGTAGCCGGGCAGGAAGAAATTAATATTACCCTTTTGCCTGATGTTGAGGCTTTGGATGAAGTGGTGGTCATCGGTTATGGTAGTGTCAAAAAAAGTGACTTGACCGGAGCAGTGAGTACTGTGGATACCGAAAACTTTGATAAAATAGCGGGTACCTCGCCATTAAATGCCATTCAGGGTAGGGCCGCCGGTGTATCCATTTCAAGTGGATCAGGTCTGCCTGGATCTGGCTTTAATGTGACGGTCAGGGGAATCGGTTCGATCAATACCGGAAACGGGAGCGGTTCATCACCCATTTATGTAGTGGACGGTGTGATCACTAATGGTATAGAAAATATCA
Organism: Echinicola marina; assembly: GCF_020463795.1. Lineage (NCBI taxonomy): Bacteria > Pseudomonadati > Bacteroidota > Cytophagia > Cytophagales > Cyclobacteriaceae > Echinicola > Echinicola marina. The sequence continues at coordinate 3,841,482 of NZ_CP080025.1, forward strand.
ACCAAAATAATATTGAGTCAATTTCTGTACTAAAGGATGCCTCTGCTTCAGCCATCTATGGGGCCAGAGCGGCCAATGGCGTTATTTTGGTCACCACCAAAAGAGGAAGAGTAAATGTTGAACCTCAAATTACCTTTAATGCTTATTGGGGAATAAGCAATGAGAGTAACTTGAAGCATGAACTGTTGAATGCAGACCAGTTTTTGGAGCTTTGGACAGAGTCTTATGAGAACTCCAATATCCCTTTGGATTGGGAGCAAAGTGATTTGGCTTATTATGAAGGCGTCGATACCAACTGGAAAGACCTGATGCTACAACAGGGCGGTATACAATCATATGATGTATCGGTAGCAGGAGGTTCTGAGCGTTCCAATTATTTTGTGTCTGCCAATTTAGTAGATCAGGATGGGATGGTAATTGGTACTGGACAAAAGAAATATACTTTCAGAATCAATACCGATCACAAGATCCGAGATTGGTTCAAATTCGGTAATTCCCTGAACATTAGCTCTAATAAGGTGCTGGGAGACCAAACCTACTATAGAAAAGCACTAACCAAGGTGCCACTTACAAGAAATAAGGAGGAAGATGGAGACTGGGGGATCATTCACAATCCCGGATTGGAGCACTTCTTTGCCAATCCAATATGGGAGGCACAAAATAGCAGCCAGGAAGCCATTTGGAAGGGATTACAGGGAAACCTTTATATCACCGTTTCTCCGGTGAAAAACCTTGAGTTTACTGTAAGGGGAAGTCTTAACTATTCGGGGAAAAAACAATCTGATTTTGTTCCAGGTGTGCCTCCAGAGTATGGATGGGGAGGTACTAATGTCAATACCGTTTATAAGGAATCCTATGAAAATGTTTATTGGAGCAATGACTACTTGTTAAAGTACAAACTTGATGTCAAGGACCATGCTTTTAACTTTTTGTTGGGCTATTCCAGAGAAGAAAATTCTGCAGAAACCCTTTCAGCTCAGCGTACTGGTACGATTAATAATGACATCCGGTATTTGGATGCAGGAGATCCTACTAGCCAGATCAATAGTAACTTTTTCAGGGACTGGGCTTTGGTATCCATGTTTGGAAGGCTGAATTATTCCTTCAAGGACAAATACCTTTTTACCGGTACTATCCGTAGAGATGGTACTTCCAGACTTACGGAGGATAATAGATGGGGAGTTTTTCCTTCAGGTTCTATTGCTTGGAAGATTTCTGAAGAGGCTTTTTTGGAAAACAGTGCTGTATTGGAAGAATTGAAGTTGCGGGCCAGTTATGGTTCCTTGGGTAATGTAAACTCCATCGGAATATATGGGACCAGTGCCGCACTTACCAGTGAACGAGCCGTATCGAATAATCAACCTGCTTTGGGTTATACGATGACCTCAGCGGTCAACAGGGACGTGACTTGGGAGTCAGCCAATAAGGCTAACCTCGGTGTTGATGCCAGTGTAATCAACGGACGTTTTTATGGTTCTCTCGATTACTTTATTGAAAACACCTTTGATATGCTTTTTGCAGAGCCCATTCCTCGCTCATCTGGATTGTCCGGCTTTCCGGTGATCAATGGGGGCAATGTAAGAAACAAAGGTTTTGAAGTGGTTTTGGGAGCAAGAGGAGGCAATTCAGATTGGTTTTATGATGTCAGCTTTAACCTGTCCAAAATTAAAAATGAGGTGACTGATTTGGCAGGTAGGGAAGAAATCAATTTGGGCAGTAGTAGGATCAGTTATAAACATAAGGTAGGAGCACCGGCCCATTCATTTTTTGGCTATAAGTCAGATGGACTTATCCGTGAGGAAAGCGAATTGGACAAATATGCTGGAGGGAGCTTCCCCACCAAAAAAGTAGGAGACATCGCCCTGATGGATATCAATGGGTATGATGCAGAGGGAAATTTGACAGGCGAACCTGATGGTGTGGTGAATGAAGCCGACAGAACCATCATTGGAAGCAGGTACCCTGAATTTTTTTACGGAGGGGTGATTTCCGGAGGTTATAAGAACCTTAGTTTATCCATTCAGTTACAAGGCTCGCATGGTTCTGATGAATATTTTGGACCGGGCCAGTCCACTGACTTGTTTCAGTTGATGACCAGTTTTGCCCAAAATGAAGATGTTAGACTTTATGACCGTTATCACCCTACTAAAAACCCTGATGGAACCTTTCCGCTTTTGAACAAAAATGGTTCTGGTGGAAATGAACAGTTTTCGGATTTTTGGCTGGAAAATGCCTCTTATCTGCGAATTCAGAACATTACCTTGAGCTATGATTTGCCTACAGCGTTGATCTCAAAAGCTCAAATTGACAATTTGGGTGTTTACTTCAGTGTGCAAAATGCCCATACTTTTACCAAAAACCATAATCCAGAAGTAGGAAATGCCACTGCCACCGGATCTGGTTTGAATGCCTTCGTTACTGGGGTACCTATCCCCAGAACGCTTACACTAGGTATAAAAGCAGCATTTTAAACCCAAAAGAGTTAAACCATGAATTCAATAAAAAATATTAAATATATAGCGAGTTTCTTTTCTTTGATCATGCTAATGTCCAGCTGTAATGAAGAGGAATTTCTGAACAGATATCCTTTGGATAGACCTAATTCAGCCAATTTCTTTGTAGGTCCGGAATCTGCTAGAGCGGCGGTCAATGCCTGTTATGAACCTTGGCACAGAGGTAATGCCAATATGCTTTATAGAGATATGACGATCCATCTGGATGCCCTTACGGATGATGGCTACTGGCGTCCAGTGAGAGCGGCTTCCATAGCGCTTGAAGAATGGAACATTACACCTACCCATGAAAATGTCAAAAGCTGGTGGAGATACCCTTATGTGTGTATCAATGCGGCTAACTTTGCCCTAGCCAATATTCCACAATCTACAGACGAAAGTTTTACGCCTGAGCAGCAGGCACCTTATTTGGGAGAAGCAGCTTTTTATAGGGCCTATTCTTATCAATTTTTAACCATGTTATATGGGGATGTGCCTTTGTATTTGGATTTGGCGGGTAGTTTTGATGATTTCCATTTGCCCAGATCACCCAAGGATGAGGTGCTGGCGCAAGTAATTGCAGATTTTACTTTTGCCAAAGAAAACCTGAAGAACCAACCGATTTTTCCAGGAGCTCCTTCAAAGCCCATTGCAGCCGCCATGCTGGCCAAAACCTATTTGATTTTAGGAGATTGGATCAATGCAGAAGCTGCCGCCAGGGAAGCCATAGAAATTGCAGAAGCAGCTGGTAAGCATTTGATGGATGACTTCGAGGCTATCTGGGCCCTTGAAAATGAAGGGGACAGTAATCCTGAGTTATTGTGGTATTGGGGATTTGTGGAAAACGATGAATTCCACGGTGGAAACCATGCGGTTCAAAGATTGACCAGGGACCTGCCTGCAGAACTTAAGACGGCCATTGACGGGGATGGTTGGGGCTATGCTTTGCCTCAGCGGGATCTTTATGACGCCTTTGAAGCAGGCGATCCCAGAAGGGAATATACCATTTTTGCTCCTGGTGATGATTATAAGATATATCCAGGTGAAGACTTTTCCTATAGACACCAAAAATTGGATGAGAATGGGGATACGCTTAGATGGGATGTGGTGTATTCAGCAGGAGATATGGTGGAGTATGATTACCGTTGGTCTCCATCGGGCATGAATGTTAGAAAGATGATCAGGACAGTCATTAATTTGGCAAATGTCCGCTGGTCCGGTCAGGATGTTCCTGTGATGAGAATGTCTGAACTTTACCTGATTTTGGCAGAAGCCCTCGCAGAACAGGGTGATGCAGAAGCCTATACTTGGGTAAACAAGGTAAGGGCTAGACCCTCGGTAAACATGCCTCCGGTAAACAGTGGTGATCTGGTAGAAGTGGTTCGCCATGAGAGAAGGGTAGAACTGGCTTTTGAAGGATTGCGCCTTTTTGATCTGATCAGATGGGGTGAAATTGATGATGTTTTTGGTGATGGTACCAAGGTGAAGCGGCATTTTTATTCAGACTTTTTACCTGATAATTCGCTGCTTAAATACGATCATCCTATTGGAAAACTTAATTTGGATCCTTTGTTCCCTATACCACAGGAAGAAATTGATAATAATATCAATATCAATTCGAACAACCCCGGATGGTAATTCTTTTTAGGCTAAACGGTTGATGTGTTCCTGGAGGCTGTGCCTCTAGGAACCATTTATCAAAGCGTAATACGTCCTTTTTCTAAGGCGAACGGGAAGGCTATAACCTTACCTATGATCCTATGTGGTTTTTGAAAAGAGAAACCCGAGGAAATGGGGGATTTTGTGCTTTTCCCCATCAATCAAAATTAAACCAAACCCAAAATTCCATGCTTTTATCTCGACAAATATATATCCCAATTTATTTGGTGCTGTGCTTGCTTTTGGCCAGTGCACAAGCTGTATTGGCCAATGTGATCCAGGTAAACCCTGGAGATGATGTGGCCGCCATTATTCAAAACGCAAATGGTGGAGACGAACTGGTATTCAGCCCAGGTACTTACAGTAAAGTGTTGATACAAAACCGACAATTCACAGAAAATGCGCCCCTGATTATCAAATCTGATGGAACCGGAGAAGTGATTTTCGAAACGGTAACCAATACTGGTACGGCTTTTAAGATTATTAATAGCAGTTATATAGTGTTGCAAGGTGTCTTTGTTCGAGGAGGACTAAACGGAATAGTTCTAGAGGGAAGTGACCATATTATGATCCTCAACAACGATATCAGTGGACCAGGTCAGGCAGGCATACATGTTCATTACAGCTGTTCATATGTGGATATTATTGGGAATCATATTTATAATACTGGATTAAGAAACTCCCAATATGGAGAAGGCATCTATGTGGGCACAGGCAATTATGCCTACACGACCTTTCCGGATAACTGTGAAAATATTTGGATAGAAAACAATGAACTTCATCATTGCGGCAATGGTGAGGCCATCAATATCAAGGGAGAGAGCTTCCATGTGACGGTCAGGGATAATGTCATGTATGATATTGCACCTGGAACGGCTACACAGTATAACCAAGCGGCGGTGACCGTGGAAGCTGCTTCAGTTTCCATTACCAATGATTACCGTTTGGATGAGTGGCGCGATACCTGGGTGGAAAACAATATCATCTATAATGTGGCAGGAGGTTATGAAGAGCGAAGCTCCAATAATGGGATCATGTTCGGGGGATCTGGATGTTATATCATCGGAAATACCGTTTTTAATTGTGAAGAACGAGGGCTATATGGCAATTCTTTTAAAAGTTTGGGCTTTGACACCTACGTTTACAATAACAATACTTATGATAATGGTATCAATACGCTCTACAATTCGGCATTGACCATTCTGGATCAGGATCCTGGACCAAACCCGAATGTGCCACAAAATTGGTACAGCGCTCCTGCTTTTTCAGTTGATACAGTCCTTTTGGATTTAACTTCGGTATTGATGGAAGTGGGGGATAAACAACAGCTAGTGGATCAGGTTTTGCCCTTAATGGCCAATGACCGGTCGGTGACCTGGAGCTCATCAAACACCAATGTAGTGACGGTGGATGAAAATGGTTTGCTAAGGGCCATAGGCTTGGGGCAAGGGATCATTTCAGTGGTCAGTACAGACGGTAGTAAGACAGCTACCTGTTCTGTAATCGTCAATGATGGAGACATTGCTTTGGGCAATACAGCCATTTATCCAATGATCAGCACGGCAAGTAACAGAAGTGCTATTCCTGTGGAGGTAACACAGCCAGGTGCCATCAACGAAATTTCTATTTATCATGAAGGAGGAACAGGAAATATGTTACTGGGGGTCTATGAAGGGGAAGTGGCTCCTACTAATTTATTGAGCAATACAGCCATTACAGCCGTCAATGCAACTGCTGGTTGGCAGCACCTTCCTTTGGACAGTTTAGTGGAAGTCAACTTGGGGCAAAAGATATGGTTAGCTTGGAATTTTGAAAATAATCCGGGGATTCATTACCAGTCGGGAAGCCCTGGAGTCCATCATTCATCAGGTTCTTGGCAAAGTGGAATGCCTCTGACTTTTGGTGCCACTACAGAAGAAAATAAGGTTTATTCTATTTTTGCCTCATTGGATCCTGAAAATATCCCCCCAAGTATTGAACTGACAAATCCATCAGCAGGAATACTGGAAATTAACCCTGGATTGGCCCTGGTAGAATTATTGGCATCTGCCAACGATCTTGATGGGGAAGTAACACAAGTGAATTTTTTCGTGGATGGCAATTTGGTGGGAAGTGCAAATGGTTCTCCTTTTACGGTGGATTGGGTAAATGTTAGTGCAGGTACTTATTCACTTAGCGCAACAGTACAAGATAATGAAGGGGCGGTTGCATATTCAGATACCAGCATGGTTACCATCACAGAGAAGGACTTGGTTCCGGGTACAGTAGGTATTACCGATGTGTTGGGAATCAATACCACCAATAATAAAAGAAGAGCGCAACCTTTTGTGATGCCTGAGGATGGAAGGATAGAGAGTATGTCCATGTACCATAATGCAGGCAGTGGCGGAATGATTTTGGCCATTTATAATGGCACCTCGGCCCCAGATAGTTTGTTGGCCATTACACCGGTGACTCCTGTGGACAATGTGGAAGGTTGGCAGACCATTGGCCTTTTGGACAGTGTGGAAGTCAGTGCTGGAGAAACGGTATGGTTGGCTTGGTTGTATGAAAGTAACCCAGGGATTCGCTATGATAAGGGAAGCCCTGGTCGATTTGATTCCAATATCGCTTGGACAGGGGGAATGCCTGCTTTGTTTGGAAGTGGCACTCAGGGAACAGCCATGTATTCCCTTTATGCTTCTTATGTACCCACTTCAACCCCTTATGTTAATCTTACTAGTCCGGCAGAAGGAGCGGTTTTTTCAGCACCTGCAGATATTGAAGTGACGGCAGAAGTGCTCAATATTGAGGGACTGTCGGAGCTGACTTTCTTTCAGGACAGTCTACCTTTACAAACACTCCAGTCTGGACCGTATACCTTTAATTGGGCAGATGTTTCTCCTGGAGCATATAGTCTTTATGCTGTGGCCACGGACAGTGCTTCCAATGAAGTAGCTTCCGAGATAGTAAATTTCACGGTGGAATCTCCCGATTCCTTGCTCAACACAATTGGAATTACCGATCGTCTGGCCAGTGCGACCAATTATATCAATAGAAGAGCAGTACCGTATACCATGCCTGAAAATGGAACAATAGAAAGCATCAGTATGTATCATTTGGCGGGTAACGGTAATATGCTGTTGGCAGTTTATGAAGGAGACAGTGTGCCGACCAACAGAATTGCGATTACACCCCTTACCGCTGTAAATCAAGTGGATGGATGGCAGAAAGTGATGTTAGAAACTCCCATAAGCGTAAATGCTGGAGAAACGGTATGGTTGGCCTGGGTATATGAAAATGCAACGGTCATTTATTATGAATCAGGAAGTCCTGGACGCTTTGATTCTGGAAAAACATGGAGTGGTGGCATGCCTGAGGAATTTGGTTCAGGCACCCAGGGAAATGCTGTTTATTCCATTTATGCCTCTTATATTCCGGACGCAGCTCCTGCTGTGAACCTGATCAGTCCTTTGGATGGGGCTGTATATGACGCACCAGCAGCTATTGAAATGACAGCGGAGGTGTTTAATATGGAAGGCCTGTCCCAGGTGACCTTTTATCAAGATAGCGTTCCATTGCAGGCTGTTTATACTGCCCCCTATACTTTTACATGGCAGGATATTTTCCCTGGTGTCTATAGTGTATATGCTTCCGCTATGGATAGCTCTTCTAATGAGGTGTTCTCTGAGCTGGTCAATTTCACAGTGGAGTCACCTGATTCCCTGCTCAATACTGTGGGAATTACCAGTCGTTTGGCCAGTGCCACCAATAATGCCAACAGAAGGGCAGTGCCTTATACCATGCCTGAAAATGGTAAGATAGAAAGTGTAACCATGTACCATAGGGCAGGAACTGGAAACATGATTTTGGCAGTGTATGAAGGAGATAGTATACCGACCAATAGGATTGCCATAACTCCACTTACCCCTGTCAGTCAAACTGATGGTTGGCAGGAGGTATTGCTGGAGTCTGCTATCAGTGTGGGGGCCGGAGAGACCATCTGGCTGGCTTGGGTGTATGAAAGTCCGACATCGATCTATTATGAATCTGGTAGCCCCGGGCGTTTTGATTCGGGTGACAACTGGACAGGTGGAATGCCTGAGCAGTTTGGCAGCGGGAGTCAGGGAGATGCCCTTTATTCCATTTATGCTTCGTATGTAGTGGAGGAGTCCTTAGGGGATACGACAAGTAGTGAAAATAAAGATAAAAAAGTCAAGACAGGCAAAAAGCCTAAGGTGAAAGTTTATCCAAATCCATTTGAATATGAAGTAAGCATAGGTTATGAAATAAGCGAAACATCTCAGGTGCTTTTGGTCATCTATGACTTAAATGGAAATGAAATTGATCGATTGGATCAAGGGCAAGTAGAGTCGGGATACCATGAAATCCATTGGGATCTTTCCCAATCCAATGCAGCCAATAAAAAACTATTTGTCTATCACCTTTCTGTGGTGACGGAAAGTGAGGATCATTTGATCATGGGCAAATTGAAGGTAAAATAATCCAAATTAGCCAGAGGTGGGGACTTAGAAGGAATTCACCTCTGGCTAACTACCATAAAAATTATCATCAGATGAAAAGAAAACATTTGTCGAGTTTTTTTTGTCTACTAGCGGTATGGACTATGATGGCCTGTGGGGATAGGCCTGCGAGTCTAACATTGCATAGTCTGTTTTCAGATCATATGGTACTGCAAAGGGAACAGCCCATTCCCATATGGGGAAAGGCTCTTCCAGGAACAGTGGTGACGGTAAAGCTGAATAGTTTTACGGCGAGTTCCGAAGCAGGAGAAGATAGCACTTGGCTAGTAGAGCTGCCTGCCCAGAAGAAGGGCGGACCTTATCAATTAGAGGTGCTTGCGGATAGTACACTGAGATTGGAGGATGTGTGGCTTGGGGATGTGTGGATTTGCTCCGGTCAGTCCAATATGGAGTGGCCACTCGAAAGGGTCGGAAATGCCAGTGAAGAAATCCGTCAGGCCAATTATGGCCAAATAAGACTGTTTGATGTACCGCATCAAATGGAGCAATCCCCCTCTGAATCTTTGCCTGATAGCGTAGCATGGAAGGTATGCTCTCCGGAGACCATTAAGAATTTTTCAGCAGTGGGGTATTTTTTTGGTAGAGAATTGCAACAGGAACTGGATGTGCCCATTGGTTTGATCAGCAGTAATTGGGGCGGTACCAATGTGGAGGCCTGGACCAGCGCAGTCATGTTAGGTGAATTCCCTTCGCATAGGGCTACAATTGCGGCATATGATACCATCAATTTAAAGGAAATGGCCTCAATAGCTTCATTGGCCACAGATAGTTGGGTACAGGCCATCGACTCACTGGACCTGGGCTTGCAGGAAAATTGGTCCAATCCTGAAATTGAATGGGAAAATAGTAGTACTGTGGTTTTGCCCGAAGTATTTGAACGTTTAGATGTCCCAAATACAGATGGGGTTATTTGGTTCAAGAAGACCCTTTATCTTTCAGAAAATGAAGCAAATCAGGATGCTGAAATTTCCTTAGGAAGAATAGATGAGGAAGATTTTACCTATGTGAATGGACAACTTGTAGGATCGATGATCGGAACCGATCCCCTGAGGTCTTATAAAATCAAACAAGGAGTACTGAATGAAGGACTTAATACCATCATAGTAAGGGTAAAAGACAAAGGTTGGACCGGTGGTTTTAAAGGCACTCCCCAACAGATGAATTTGGCATTGGAAAATAAAAAGTTGGACTTATCAGGAGAGTGGGAGATGAATATTGGAACTGTGGATTTGCCCATTGCTCCCAAGAATATCCATCCAAATAATTTTCCGACCACACTCTTTAATGGGATGATAAAACCGCTAATTCCCTTTAGTATCAAAGGTGCTATTTGGTATCAAGGAGAAAGCAACGCTACAAGGGCATATGCTTACAGGGAGATGTTTCCCGCCATGATCAAGGATTGGAGAGTACACTGGGGACAAGGTGATTTTCCTTTTTACTTTGTTCAACTGGCCAATTACAGGGCTGAACAAGCAAGTCCCGGTGAAAGTACCTGGGCAGAAGTACGGGAATCCCAAATGGCCGCCTTAAAAATACCTCATACGGGAATGGCCGTGGCCATCGATCTGGGGGAAGCAGACAATATACATCCCAAAAACAAACAGGAGGTGGGACGAAGATTGGCCTTAGAGGCCCTTTCAAAGACATATCACCATGATATATTGAGTACAGGTCCAACCTATTCCCGACAGGAAGTTTTGGGAGATAAGCTGCGTTTAGTCTTTTCAAATATTGGTGATGGGATGAAGACTGGAAAGAATGATAAGGAGCTGAGAGGTTTTGCCATCGCTGGCAAGGATAAACAGTTTTATTGGGCCAAGGCAGTCCTTGAATCTGATTCAACCATTTTGGTCAGTAGCCAGTATGTAGTCCGACCCCAGGCCGTAAGGTATGCTTGGGCAGATAATCCCGGAGCACTCAATCTGTACAATAGTGTGCATTTACCCGCCAGTCCATTTAGAACGGATAGTTGGAAAGTATCTACAGAATAAAATATATAAATAGAAATATCTTAATGAATAGTCAACCAGTAATATCCATGTTAGCCTATCCTGTCAAGGTCGTATCATCCATTGGCCTATTGATCTTTGTACTGTCCTTGTGGATGCTGCCTTTGCGCACAAATGCACAAATGACTGAAAAGAATCCATATGCGAGAGAGTTGGATAGGATCGTTTTAGAGATGGCAGGGAAATTAGAGCTTTTGGAAGTGGATTCTACCATGATTCCCCGCTCATTAAGGGCACAAGGCGACTTGGCAGGAGTGGGCTCCAGGGATTGGACTAGCGGTTTTTTCCCGGGCACGCTTTGGTACCTGTACGGATATTCAGGAAACCCGGCACTCTTGTCCGCAGCCAGGACTTGGACAGCCTTTATAGAAAAGGAAAAATATGATGGGCATACGCATGATACGGGGTTTAAGGTATATTGCAGCTTTGGCAATGCCTATAAAGTCCAAGAAAAGGAGAGCGATAGAAATATCATCGTACAAACGGCTAACACATTGATGGGGAGGTTTGACCCAAAGATAGCTTGTATTCGTTCATGGGACTTTAACCAGGAAACTTGGCAATATCCTGTCATCATAGACAATATGATGAATTTGGAAATATTGTTTGCTGCCACACGCTTTACAGGGGATTCGAGTTATTATCAAGTGGCAAAAGCACATGCATATACTACACTCAAAAATCATTTTAGAGCGGATTATTCCAGTTACCATGTGGTCGATTATGATACCATATCCGGAATGCCCAGACTGAAAACTACCCATCAGGGATATGGAAAAAACTCCAGCTGGTCGAGGGGTCAGGCTTGGGCATTGTATGGTTATACCATGTGCTATAGGGAGACCGCTGATCCGGTATTTTTCGAGCAGGCACAGAAGGTCGCTAGATTTATTCTCGATCATCCAAGGCTGCCTAAGGATAAAATTCCCTATTGGGATTTTGATGATCCCAAGATCCCAAATACACCGCGGGATGCTTCCGCAGCCGCTGTGATCGCTGCTGCATTATTGGAACTCTCCACCTATAGCCGTCAGGAACAGACTAGGAGATATTGGCAGGCAGCAAATACCATTCTGAAGCATTTGTCTTCCTCAACCTACCGCATGAAAGGAGAGGAATTACCTTTTCTTTTGGACCATAGTGTAGGCTCAAAGCCTCATGACGCTGAAGTAGATGTCCCTTTGGTCTATGCGGATTATTATTATGTGGAGGCCTTAATCCGGGCCAATAACTATGCTTTATCAAACATGAATAATGGATCAGGATTATCTTGGTAGGTGATGTTTTATTTTGATGAACAAAAACTAAAAAAGTACTTATGTTGAAATTCAATTATCTGAAGTCCAATCTTTTATTATTGGCCTTATTGCTTTCCCTGAATGTTTTAGGTCAGGAGAAGGAGACATTGAGGGTGTTGTTTGTAGGAAACAGCTATACTTATTTTTGGAATTTACCTCAAATGGTAAGTGCTCTTGCAGCGGATCAGGGGATGTCCATTATTACACGAAAATCAACTTTGGGCGGCGCCACACTCAAGCAACATTGGGAGGGTGAGCGTGGCTTGGAATCAAAGAAAATGATTTCAGAAGGGGAATGGGATGTGGTTGTCCTTCAAAACCACAGCAAGAGCACCATTAATGATCCTGTGGAATTTGAGGATTATGGTAAAAAGTTCATAGAGCTGGTGAAAGCAAAGGGGGCGAAACCATTGCTTTATATGACCTGGGCCAGGAACTGGAATCCCTTAATGCAAGAGGCCGTTTCTACAGGATACCGTGATTTGGCCAAAAGCACAGGAGTGGATTTGGCCCCTGTGGGAGAAGTATGGGGGCAGGCAAGGATATTACGTCCAGATTTAAGTTTGTTTGATCCCGACGGAAGCCATCCCTCTCAGATAGGGACTTATCTTACAGCCTGTGTTTTTTATAGGATACTGAGTGGCAAAGCGAGCCAAGGTTTGTCGGGAAGGCTTTCTTGGGTGGATCAGGATGGTGAGGAAATCTTTTTGGCTATTATTCCTGAAGGTGAGGCTGAATTTATCCATCAGTTGGTAGATAAGGTGCTTGTTAAAACTATGGAGCAGGAATAATGGGAAAAACTTTCAGTAAAAAGTGGTCACTTATTCTAGGCCCAATGGTTTTTATCGGGTTGATTTTGTTGGATCCTCCAAGTGGCATGAGTGAGGAGGCTTTGAAGGTGTTAGCGGTGACGCTATGGATGGCCATTTGGTGGATAGCGGAAGCAGTCCCCATAGCTGTGACGGCATTACTTCCTATTGTTTTATTTCCAATAACGGGAGCGGTAGAAATCGGTATTACTACCGAGGCATATGGTCATAAGTATATTTTTCTTTATATGGGAGGGTTTATCTTGGCCCTGGCCATTGAAAGGTGGGGCTTACACCAACGTATTGCCCTGATCATCATTTCCCTGATCGGTTCCAATATGAACAGTATTATGATGGGTTTTATGCTTGCGACGGCCTTCTTGTCCATGTGGATCTCCAATACAGCCACTGCTGTGATGATGCTGCCCATAGGGATGGCCATTGTCAATCAATTTGCAAAAGTGAGTGATATCTATCCTGATAACAGGGAAAAAGAGGTGGGCAAAGCTTTAATGTTGGCGATTGCCTACAGTGCTTCTATTGGCGGTTTTGCCACATTGATCGGCACGCCCCCCAATTTGGTACTGGCAGGGATTATAGAAGAATTATATGATGTGAAACTGAGCTTTCTTGATTGGATGAAATTTGGTTTTCCTTTAAGCATGCTATTGCTGATCATTTGTTGGAAATACCTGACCACTTATGCGTTCGACTGTAAAAAGGTGGATTTTCCAGGGGGAAAACAGGAGATCAATAAAATGTTGAAGGCCTTGGGCAAAATAAGTTTTGAAGAAAAATGGGTGCTGATCATATTTGCCTTAACAGCAGCGGCATGGATACTAAGGTCCTTTATCCAAAGGTTGCTTCCGGGTATTGACGATGCCGTGATTGCATTGATGGCTGCCATTACTTTGTTTGTTTTGCCAAGTAAAAGCGGGAAGAGAAAACTGATCAATTGGGAAGAGGCTGTAAAACTCCCATGGGGCATTATTTTACTTTTTGGTGGAGGAATGGCTTTGGCCAAGGGTTTTGGTATTACAGGTCTTGCGGAGTGGATTGCCGGAAAGATGGGACAGATGAATGGCATGTCCATGATACTGATGATATTGATTTTGGTCGCCATGGTCAATTTTCTTACAGAAATCACTTCCAATTTGGCCACCACAGCCATGATTTTGCCGGTATTGGCGCCATTGGCCATGTCTTTTAATGCACATCCATTTATGTTGATGGTTCCAGTAACTGTTGCTGCCTCTTGTGCATTTATGCTTCCTGTGGCCACTCCACCAAATGCCGTGGTGTTTGGTTCAGGCTATTTGAAAATTCCAGACATGGTTAAGGCTGGTTTCTGGATGAATATTTTTTCTATTCTATTGATCAGCTTATTGTGCTATTATATCTTACCCTCAATTTGGAATATTGAGCCGGAAATATTCCCTGAGGCGTTTAAGAGGACCAAAATCATTCCTTAAACCCGGATTATGCATTAGCAATCGTAGTGAGGGCTGAAAATGCAAGAAAATCAGGCTGTTTGGAGACTGAGGCATAGCACCGCTATGGTGAAGTCGAAAACAGCAGCAAAGCGACTGATTTTATAGCATTTTCAGTCCGTAATAGATAAGCTAATGCATATTTCGGGTTAAATATTTGAATAAACCCAAAGGATTGACAGTTTTTTATAGCCGGGGGCGGAGACATAATTGTTTCATATGGCAGAATATGTCCTGATTTTGTCAACATGGATTTGTAATTCATTAATATTGTTTATTTTAGGACAGTGAAAAATATCCTGTGATAGGCAAGAATTAAATCCAATAAATATTTTTTAAGCTGGTTTACTTTTTGTCTTTTTGAGCAAGGGGCTGTGTGATGACCATGGGAAGTTTAGGTGATGGACTAATAGACCTATTTTAATAAATTGATAACACGGTTTTGAAACCGTTTGGAAAATCGCTGATTAATTTTACAAGTAGAATTGATCATTATAGGATTTATGCTGATCATTTTTACCTCGATATATAGAAAAATAAAATAATGGACGATAATAAGAATCATAAAATTCTTCCTGCTGATACTAAATCACCTGCTGATTCATTGAAGGAGTTATTTTATACTTATCATAAGAAATTGGTTTATTTTTCCATGCAGATTGTGGGAGATCAATCGCTCGCTGATGATTTGGTCCAAGAGGTTTTTATACATATTTCGCAGTGGCCGGCCTCCAATTTTTATAGAGAAGAAGATTATATTAGGAATTATCTGTACAAGGCTGTAAAAAACCAAAGTATCAATGCCCTAAAAGGCCAACAAAAGCTAATGGATAAATCAGGGGATTTACAGGAACCGGTACAAGATACTACAGTTTTGCATCACCTTATCCAATCAGAACTTGTAGGTATGGTATATGAAGCAATGGAAAGCCTTCCAGAAGGATGCAGGACTGTTGCGGAGTTGGCCTATTTAGAAGGGAAGAACAATAAGGAAGTGGCGGAGATCTTAGGTGTTACGGTGAATACAGTAAAGACCCAAAAGCAAAGAAGTTTAAAGCTGCTGAGGTTAAGGCTTAATCCTGAAGTGTTTATGACTTTTGTTATATTAATTAATGGTTAAGAATGTAAAGACAGTGTTAATTTGAGGTATTTTTTGAAAAAACCTTAATTTTCTTTCACCCCATTTTGCAATTCCAATGTAATAAGGTAAAGACATTGGAATGAATAAAGACAATTTATATCACTTTTATGCCAAACTGATCCATAAGGAGTTAGCAGAGGAACTCTCTGCCAAGGAAAAAACAGCATTGGATAAATGGCTTCTGGAAGATCCCGAACATAAGATATTTTATGATAAACTGGTTTCAGATGGCTTCATTGATGGTGAATTGCGCAAGTTGGAGCGAATCGATACCGACAAGTCTTTTCAACAACTTCAATCCAGAATTTCTTACAGAAAGCAAGTGCCGGTAATCCATCATTTATGGTTCAAGAGGATGGCATCAGTAGCAGCGGTTTTGGCTTTGTTTATATCTGCATGGATTACCTTCCAATCTATCCAAAAGTCAGTTTTCAATGGAAGCAATAAGGATAAGGCTGTCATCACAGATGTTTCGCCAGGTGAGGACAAGGCCATTTTGGTATTGCCCAATGGAGAGGAAATCGCCTTGGAGGATTTGGAAGAAGGAAACGATAGGAAAATCGCAGGGATGCAGGTCAGCAAAAGAAAGGATTTTGTGGCCATTAGTTTAGCGGCAGCACCCCAATTCGTACCCGAAAAAATTTCTAAGATCATCGTTCCCATTGGCGGCAAGTACAGCGTGGAACTTCAAGATGGAACAAAGGTATGGTTAAACAGTGCCTCTTCATTAAGTTTTCCATCAGCATTTGAAAAGGACAAACGGGAAGTAAGCCTTGATGGAGAGGCTTATTTCGAGGTCGCCCACAATCCCCGATCACCTTTTACAGTGGACGCAAATGGAACCAAGGTCAAGGTTTTGGGAACGCATTTCAATATCAAGGCATATAAAAATGAAGTCGCTACCAAGACGACTTTGCTGGAAGGAAAAGTAGAAGTAGCGCATAATGGTCAAAAGAAAATGTTGGTTCCTGGGGATCAGGTGATTTCCGGCCAGCAGCTTTTGGTTTCACAGGTCTCTACCAAAGAGGTAATCGCTTGGAAAGAGGGATATTTTTTATTCCAAAGCACCAGGTTGGATGAAATTCTCCGTCAGTTGGAGCGCTGGTACAATATCAAAGTGGATGCAAAAGGGAGCATTCCTATGCGGCATTTTAATGCCGCTATAGATATGGATACTCCACTATCCAAAGTGATAGAAGTGTTGGAGCTTTCTGGCGGAATTGATTTTGAATTTAAAAATGGGATACTCTATGTAACAGAAAAGGACTAAAAAAACCAGTGGTCCTCGGAAAACCACTGGCTTGGCTGATCAACGCCATTCAATTCATCACAATTAAAATTTTATCGATCAACTTCTAAACTGTAAAGTTATGAAATTTACCCACTTGGGACAAGGAAGGGACAGGCTTTCCTTCGCTCCACCAAATTACCTTTTGGCTATGAAATGGACTTTTATTTTAAGTATTGCCCTGGTTTTTCAGGTAAATGCCAAAGTACATTCCCAAGATCTTACTGTAGATGTTTATGAAAAGCAATTCACTGAGGTCTTAAGCATGATTGAAGCTCAGACGGATATAAGTTTTGTCTATTCGGATGAAATTATCAAGACTGCCATGCCAGTAAGCATCAGTCTCCAAAATGTTAAACTGGAAGATGCTTTAAATGCACTTTTCGCCCAACAGCCGCTTTCTTATAAGGTCGTGGATGATTTTGTGGTGATCCAAAAAAGAGGAGTTGCAGGACTGGAAAATATAGATATTACCGGAACAGTTACAAGTGTGGATGGAGAAATCCTTCCTGGGGCCACTATTAGGTTGAAGGGAGCTTCTAAGGGAACCATTACGGATTTGGACGGAAAGTTTAGTCTTAAAGATATTCCCGAAGGATCCGTTTTGGTGATCAGTTATATCGGCTATAATCCAAAAGAAGTAACCATCAGCAACCAATCTGTCATTGAGGTTGCCTTGACGCCAACTGAGACAGCTCTTTCAGAAGTAGTGATCATAGGTTATGGTCAACAGGAAAGAAAGAAGGTAACCAGTGCCATCGCAGACTTTAAACCTACAGAAGAAAATTTCAGACAAGTTCAGGGACCAGATCAACTGATGCAAGGCCGTATGCCTGGTGTATATGTGGGCGCCGGTGGAGGTACTCCTGGCAGTGCCCTAAGAGTCAGTATCAGGGGGATTGGTTCTTTGAGTGGTGAAAATGAGCCATTATATGTGGTAGACGGAATTCCCTTGGTCAATAGCAATGCTGCCTTGTTCAATCTAGGTGAGGGAATGAACCCTTTGTCCCAGCTCAATCCAGCCGATATAGAATCAATAGAAGTGCTTAAAGATGCGGCTTCTGCAGCGATATATGGTTCCAGAGCTACCAATGGGGTGGTTATTATCACTACAAAATCTGGTAAGGAAGGACAGTCCAGTTTTTCCATAAACTCCAACTTCGGTGTTCAGTACCTTCCAAATGTAGATAAGCTGAAAATGGCAGAAACCGATCTCTATTTGGAAGTACAAAATGAAGCCAAATACAATTTCAACCAACAATATGGCTATCAACCAGGAGATGGCAACTTCGTGGAATACCTGGAAAATCCATATCCTGGCATGCCTTCAACGGATTGGTTGGATTGGGTGACCAGAAATGCCTTGGTATCGAATGTAAACATGTCATTTAGCACTGGAACCAAAAAGACCAAATTATTTATATCAGGAGGATTTTTGGATCAGCAAGGGGTAATCGAAACCAATGAGTACAAAAAGTATAACGGTAAGGTAAATGTAAGCCACCAAGCGACAGACTGGTTAAAAGTAGGGGTAAACACGAATTTAAGTTTTTCCAGGAATCATAGAATTCCCAACGGCGATTATGGATCTTCTATTTTCCTCAGAAGTATGGGACAGCGTCCCTATGATAGGCCTTTCAAGCCCAATGGAGATTATTATGTGGGGGGAACTGAAGAGTTGGTATACCATAACAATGTCCAGATCCTTAATGAGCAAAAGACCAAATTGGACAATTACAGGATGTTGGGCAATGCTTTTGCAGATATTCAATTTAGTCCATCCTTACATTTGAAGAATAGCTTTGGGATGGATGCCAGCTATACGGAAGACTACCTTCACTATACAGATGTCCACCCATATGGCGCTGGTCAAGGAAGGGTTTTGGATGAGCGAAGGATGTTGACCAATGGTTTGATAGAAAATACCCTTTATTATGATCATGATTTTGGAAAGCTGAGCATCAATGCCTTAGTGGGCCATTCTTATCAGAAAGTAACTTCAAGTACCAATTATATCGATGGCAGGGGTTTTCCTTCAGCTTCTTTTGATGTGATATCAGTGGCCAGTGAGATTGCCAATGCCACTTCAGGTTTTGGAGAGAGTGCCTTGGAATCTTATTACAGTAGGGCCAATCTGAGCTATGCTGATAAATATATGCTTTCACTTTCCCTAAGAGCTGATGGCTCATCCAGATTTTCACCTGAAAAGCGATATGGTTCTTTCCCTTCAGTCTCTGCGGGTTGGAATGTATCTGATGAACCATTTTGGAATTTGAACAAGACGGATTTGAAACTTCGGGCCAGTTATGGGGCCACGGGTAACCAAGATGGCATTGGCAGTTATGCTTATCAAGCCCTGATGAGCGGTGGTGCCAACTATAATGGGAATAGTGGTTTGGCTATATCCACTTTTGGGAATTCCAATTTGACATGGGAAACAGCCAAGCAGTTTGATATAGGCCTAGATGCAGGCTTCTTGGAGGGCAAATTTAACCTTACTGCTGATTATTTTATCAAGAATACCGAAAACCTCCTGTACAGTATGCCCATCCATGCGACCTCTGGATTTAGCAGCATTACCAGTAATATTGGGAGCATGCAAAACCGTGGCCTTGAATTGATGTTGGCTTATAATAACCGTTTTGGTGAGCTTCAGTGGCAATCAGACTTCAATATCTCATTCATAGATAATGAATTGACGTCTTTGTTGGGAGACGAGGCCCTGTTGATCGGTGCCAACCGCACCCTGCAAGTGGGCCAGGAAGTGGGCAGTTTTTATATGTATAAAATGCTGGGCATTTACCAGTACGACGAAGAAGTACCTCAAACCTTATATGATCAAGGCGTTCGTGCTGGTGATGTAATCTACGAAGATGTAAATGACGATGGGATCATTAATGTAGATGACCGTCAAATTATTGGTACTTCCAATCCTGATTTTTATGGTGGTTGGTCCAATACCTTAAAATACAGAAATTTTGATTTATCGGCTTTTTTGACCTACTCCAAGGGTGCAGAGATATACGCCAACTGGAGATTGACCACAGATAGGATAGGCTATGGTAAGCAAGGATTTAGGGAAGAAGTGGCGTTGGAGAGATGGACTGGTCCAGGAAGCAGCAATGAAGTGCCTAGGGCGATCCATGGGAATAGTTATAATCTCTATAATTCATCCAGGTTTTTGGAAGATGGCTCTTTTATCCGACTTCGTACATTGAGTTTGGGCTATACCTTGCCAAAAACTTTATTGTCCAAATTGGATATGTCGCATTGCAGATTATATGTGCAGGGTGAAAACCTATTGATTCTCACCAAGTATTCCGGTTTGGATCCTGAGGTCTCCAAAAATTACGATGCGCGATTTATGGGGGATGATAATATGAACCTGCCTCAGCCTAGAACCTTGCGTTTAGGCCTAAACATTACTTTCTAACATTTAAATGAAAGCAATCATGAAGTTTAATTTATCCATATTTATAGTGGCTTTGTTTTTGGCCACATCCTGTAGTAACCAGTTGGACTTATATCCAAGATCTGCGGTTTCTTCGGAATCTGAACTTTCAGAAGAGGATGCTCAGTCCTTCCTTATAGGTGTTTACCAATCTGTGCAAAATGATCCGGGAAGGGAATCTTATATTATGGGGGATCTCTTGGGAGGTGATCTCAACTCAGCAGGTTCGGTAAATGGTGGTGGTACCAATGCTTTTATCAGCAATATCTTGAGACCTGAGCATGCCTATCCCAAAAATATTTGGATTGGGTATTACGAGGCCTTGTACCAAGTAAACACCTTGCTTGAAAGTTTGGAAAGCTTATCTGATTCTCCAGAACTCAACCAAGTACGAGGTGTTTCCCACTATTTCAGGGCCTATATTTATTATAATTTGGTCTCCAAATATGGTGGAGTGCCCATAATGAGGGAAAACACCATGGAAAAACTTCCTAGAAACACGCTGGAGGAAGTGTATGCATTTATAGAAGAGGATTTGGAATATGCCGTGCAGTATGCTCCCGATTTCTCGGCTGATTTGGGAGGTGATTACCATTATGTCTCCAAAGATGCCGCCATGGCCATGATGGCAAGGGTGAAATTGCAGCAGGGTAAAAATTCAGCGGCTGCTGCTTTGGCAGAAGAACTGATTGCCAAGCCCTATTTTAAGCTGGATAGTTTCGAGAAAATATTCCGGAGACAGGCTAATTCCGAGTTGATATTTGCTTTTGTCAACCTGACCATTGAGTCAAGTATCAACTTAAGCACTTGGTTCTATACTTATGCCCATCCCCAAAGCGGTTCCTACGTGTTCAAACCAAACCCTTGGGCCATGGATATATTTACCGCAGAAGACAATAGGACGGACGTCTCTGTAGACATCTATGAAGGACTTGATGTGGTCAATAAATACCCTAGTGGACAAACAGGTACTGATCAATTGAATGTGAGTAGACTCGCCGAAATGTACCTGATCAGCGCAGAGGGGCAAGGCTTGGCCGGGTTGGATCGGTTGAATGAGTTGAGAGCAGCGAGGGGATTAGGTCCTGTTACTGCTTCTTCAGAAGACCAATACCTTGATTTGGTATTGGAAGAACGTCGCAGGGAACTGTTTGCAGAAGGATTTAGATGGGTGGATTTGGTAAGGACAGGCAAAGCCATAACGGAAATAGGGATTCAAGAAAGGGAAACCTTATTGCCTATTCCTGAAACCGAATTGATGCTGAACGAGAAGCTTGTTCAAAACCCTGGTTATTAATCACAAACTTTAGAAAAGGATGACTAAAAATATAAAATATTATTATTCCTTGTTCCTGCTGGCAGTATTGTCCATGATAACGGTCAGCTGCGAAAATGAGGATGTGCAGCCTTCCATAATAGAGGAAGAGCTTTCGGCCATCACCCAACGCTTAATGGACAGTACAAGCTTGGTGAGCAATGTGTTTTGGGATAGCACTTTTATGGTAGCTCCAGGTGTGGAAGAGACCGATATTCATTATTTGTCCATGAAAGGTTTGTCCATGAGGATGTTTGTTTTCAAAGTAGACCTAAAAGAGGATGGAGTGGAGCTGAACGCCTTAATGCCTTATGGAAGTAAGGCTTATGGTATGCAAGCTATTCCGGAGATGATGACTTATATGGAAGTGCCCGGAAAAAAGGTCGTTGGGGCGGTCAATGCCGATTTTTTCAATACTAGTACCGGTGTGCCAAGAGGAATAGTGGTGCTTGATGGTGAAGTAATTAAATCATCTGCATTATTGGCGTCATTCTTCGGAGTGGATAAAAACGGCAAGCCGGTGATTGGTCTCTCAGAAGATTTTGAGCAATACAAAGAAGAGCTGCAGTTTGGTCTTGGTGCTGGAGATATTCTGGTGAAAGATTATGATTTGGCACCGATCAGTAGCACAGATATTCATCCTAGGACGGGCGTAGGGCTCACCGATAATCAAGAAGTATATTTCATTGTAGTGGATGGACGGGATTTTGATTATTCCAATGGTTTGGCTTTGTCGGAACTTGCAGAAATATTCAAGGCATTAGGGGTAAAGGATGCTACCAATATAGATGGAGGTGGTTCTTCTACATTTGTCACTTTGCATAGCTTGTCAGATGTATTTCATGTCAGAAATAAGCCTTCAGATGGCAGTCCTAGAGCGGTAGCCAATGGCTGGGCTATTTTGGTAAATGAAAACTAATATTCAACCCACTAAAGCATTAAAAATCATGAAATATATCAATATTCTATTTTTAGCCATATTGAACACTGTTTTTTGGTCTTGTACCGAAGAGGATACTTCTCCGAAAGTGAGCCAAGGAGCCTTTGTATATACGATGAATCCTCAAGAGGGCTATGCCAAGGATGCGGTCATCATATTAGGTAGGGGCTTTTCGTCCTTGCGGGAAAATAATGAAGTCCTGTTCAATGGAAGTCCAGCCACCGTTTTGGAAGCCAGTACTGAGCAATTGCAGGTGGTGGTACCTGAAGGTGAAGGACAGGTCAATTTGACCGTGAGTGTTAGTGGGGAACCGGCTGCGGGAGCCGATCTCGCATTTAATTTTATCCAAGCTCCGGCAGCGTACAAAGTCATCTCATTAGCGGGTAGCAGCGATTACGGCTTGACTGATGGTCAAGGTACAAATGCCTTTTTTAGGAATCCAGAAGGAATAGCTACACATCCTGCTGGCTACCTTATCGTTACTGACCGTACAAATAATGCGATTAGAAAGCTGGATTTAGAGGGAAACGTAAGTACTATTCTTGGAAATGGTAATAATGGTTTTCAAAATGGTCCGGTTGCCACTGCCACATTGGATTACCCATGGAGGTCCTGTGTGGACAAAGAGGGGAATATTTATGTGGCTGACCGAAACAATCATGCGGTAAGAAAAATTGATGTGGATGGAAATGTGAGTACATTGGCCGGTACAGGCACTGCTGGATATCAAGATGGCCCAGGCACTACTGCACAGTTTAACCAACCTATAGATGTTACTGTGGATGAGAACGGGGTAATATATGTGGCCGACAATATCAACCATAGGATCCGTAAAATTGATAAGGATGGAACAGTGAGTACGGTGGCTGGTAATGGTGAAAAGGGTTATCAGGATGGGGACTGGTCAGCAGCAATGTTCAGCAATCCTTCGGGCTTGGATATGGACAATGAAGGTAATATCATTGTCGCTGACCGGCTCAATCATTTGATACGAAAAATCAACTTGGGTACCGGTGAGGTGAGTACAGTTGCAGGTAGTAGCCAAGGCTCCATCGATGGATTGGCAGAGGAAGCCCAGTTTAATAACCCGTATGGCGTAGCGGTGGGAGTGTCCGGAGAAATTGTTGTGGCAGACCTGACCAATCATAAAATTAGAATGATAAGGGAAGGAGAAGTGTCGACTGTCAGTGGTACTGTTCGCGGCTTTTTGGATGGTCCAAGTGCAGTAGCTCAATTTAATAGTCCTACGGATGTGGAAATATTGGACGGAGCGATATATGTGGCCGACTTAGGAAATCACAGGATCAGAAAAATCGTGGAAAAATAAGCCAAAAGAGGGATTCAAATAGATGGCTTGATTTTGGCCGATTGCTTAAAAGTTAAATTGAAAAGGGGGAAGTCAGTATTTTGGGCTTCCCCTTGTTTTACCCGAAATATACATTGCCTAATTATAGACTTAAAATGCATAGTCAGGAATGTAGAAATGAATTATTAAAATTTTAATCAGGACTAGAATGATGATGAGAATATACCTATTGTTGATGCTAATAAGTAGTGGCGTCACTGCACAACAAGTATCCACTGTCAAGTGGAATGAGGCAGACAAAGAAAAGATTCAAAGCGTAGAATGGGAAACCAAAAAGGTAGCCAAAGGCATGAGGGTCAAGACTGCCAGTATGCGGCTATTTGATGCTCCACAGGAAATATTTATGTTGGAAATAGATACGGCCAAGGCTAAAGTAAATTATTTGGTTGGAATGGCAGATTATATGGAAAAGACCTCTGTGCAAGCCAAAGCAAATGATGCCATTGCTGCCATAAATGGGTCTTTCTTTAGGAATCATGCAGAACCACTGGGAGATAGCCGTCATTTGGTGATGGTTGATGGAAAAGTACTTGCAAGAACTGACTCCGCCGAATTTGAGACAAGGGGCACTGGGGCCGTGGTGGTTTTTAATAATCAGGTGGATATCACAGGTTGGTCCAGGGAGAAGGAAAAGGGGATTGCAGGGAAGGCCGACCATGCCCTTACCTCTGGTCCGCTGCTCATGGATAATGAAAAGATGGTAGACCTGTCAGGCACTCCTTTTGTTCTCAAGAGACACCCTCGCTCTGTAATTGCCTTTAATAATGGTCACCTATTGTTGATTGTTATTGGAGGAAGGTCTGAAAATGCCGCGGGTATGAGCCTGGATGAGGTTCAGTTCTTTTGCGATGCGCTAGGCTGTGATGATATCCTTAATCTTGATGGGGGAGGTTCCAGTACCTTGTATGTGAAGGGCTATGATGAAGATGATATTGTGAATGTACCCACTGATGGGAGTGAAAGGGCTGTTAAAGGTATATTCTATATCACTAAGGATTGATAAGAATCGCGAATGTTATTTAGTTGGAGATGATAAAAAACATCCAGCTGAGCCAATATGTATTCTAGGTCATTGGTAGACTTAAATGAGCTGTATTGGCAAGGGGCTGTGGCAGCCTCCATCAAGAAGGGGGGGGCGGCCTTTGCAATTCAGGTCTTATCTTAAAGGGGCTAGCAATGAATGTTTGACATGGATTTATAGGGCAAACTAGAGTTAATATTATAAGAGGCTGTCTCAAAAGGAATGTTCAGGATTCGTAGACCAAAGATTCTTCAGATTTCAGGACAATAATGAATTGCTAATCGACATTCGACCGGTACTTAGCTAGTCTGTTAATCTAGACACAAATTATTCAATACCGATCCACTGCTGATCATTCATTTGAGGTGAAATATTAAATGTATATCCGCAATTGCACCAGTAAAAGTTAAAAGCGAATCGAAATGTTCGTTTTAATTAAAACATCAACTGCTTCGGTCTTCAGTCTTCAAACTCCCGACCACTTAAGCAAAGGATTTAAGGTTACTGGCATCATTGCGGATAATCAGAAAATATTATTTGTTCAACTTTGCTGAGCTTTGATTATGAGACAGCCTCTTATTGGCTAATTTAAGGGTTATTTCAAGAAATCAGCTTTTTGATAGTTGGGATTGGGGTAGGAATAAAATCCTTCCCCAGTGGATACACCCAATTTATTTTTCTTGATAAAGTTGTCCTGTAGGTATTCCAAAATATTGTTCATCAAAGGATCCTGGGTTTGTTCAGCGATGTTTTTATTGATATTATACATGGTTGTAATGCCGATAATATCCAGAATGGCCACAGGTCCTAAAGGAGCTCCGGTACCTTTCATCCATGTTTTATCAATGTCTACTATGGCCTGGAAAACCTCCGGATCTGTTTGCGAATGTCCCATCACTTCTGCGGTATTATGTTTCCAGATTTCATTGGCAAAATGCAAGGCCAAAAATTTTGATGGTCTTCCTGTATGAGCCGCAAATTGGCTGGGAAGCAGGGTAGAAGAATTGGTGGCAAACACCGTTTTTTCAGGTGCCACTTTGGCCAGCTTTTCATAAAACTCAATTTTGATTTTGGGATTTTCAGGAATGGCCTCTATCATCAGGTCTGCGTCCTTAACTGCTTCGGCAAGGTTTGATTGGTAGTTTAAATTCTCATAGGTGGCTTGCAGTTGCTCTTCCGTGGCCTTCAGGTCTCTTTTATAGGCCGCTTTTAAGCCTTCAAATTTGCCTTTTGCTTTTTCCAATACTTTATCAGAGATATCATACACGGTAACATTATAGCCGTGAAAAGCAGACTGAAATGCGATTTGGTAACCCAATACGCCGCTTCCAGCAAGGGTTATATTTTTGAAATTTATCACAGTATGATTTGATTAAGGATTTGATGTTGAAATGATTAACGTAATTTTCTATCATTTGGGTGCAAAGGCCTCTAATTCCGTAGGCTTAAGTGTATTTAGGGCCTCCTCTCCCTATGATTGTCTTGATATCACTCTACTTGATGTGCTTTTTGTTGATGGAGCAGGCTGTTCATTTCTTTTAAATGGTCAAATATTATCGAATAATTCGAATTAAATTCACTTACACTGGGTTTGTTTAGTGCTTTTGGTCTAAATTTGAATGGTGAGTTTAGGGAGGTCAGACGAAATTTGTCGATTCCAACTTGGAGAGACCAAAGGCATAAGGTGTAGTAATAGCTAAAAAATCATTTTTGATGGATCACCAGTAGATAGGCCCATATAATGATTTCAAAGCGGTTGGCAATTCCAGGGAAATTGCCTTTAGGCCAATGTTGTGATTTAATGGCTAATAAGGGGTAGAACGAGCTGAGTTGAGGTCCTACGTTTAGCTTTCGACTCTAGCTGGTGCTTAGACAGGTCCGCTAAGGCTGATATCTATACACTGATACCTTAAAAACGATTTCCCTCTTGGCAATTCCCAAATTAACCTGAAAAAGATAATTTATTATATTTTATTAAGATCAAATGAGTTTATCTATTAAGAATCAGCAGGGCATATTGGCTGCAATGGCAGTTTTTATATTGGGCCTGTTTGGATGTCAAGAACAAAAAGAGCAAGGAGCCACAAAGGATAATGCTTCCATGAATTTTGATCCTACGGAGCTTGAAACAGATCCTTTGGTATTGGAAAAGCTGGAGCAATGGCAGGATCAAAAGTTTGGTTTTTTTGTGCATTGGGGGATTTACAGCCAATGGGGAGCGGTAGCTTCTTGGCCTTTAATCAAGAATTTTGAAGGCACTAGGGAGATTGGGCCAGCCTTTGCTGAGCGAGATCGGGATTTTGACAGGTATTTTAAGGATTATTACAGGCTTAATGAGACCTTTAATCCTGAGCAATTCGATCCTGAGCAATGGGCCAACGCGGCCAGTTCAGCAGGGATGAAATACTTTGTGATGGTGACCAAGCACCATGACGGCTTTTGTCTGTTTGATACCCAGCAAACGGATTTTAGCACTACTGGGGCAGCTTGTCCTTTCCATTCCAATGAAAATGCCAATGTTACCAAAGTTTTGTTTGAGGCATTCAGGGACAAGGGAATCAGTGTAGGAACCTATTTTTCCAAACCAGATTGGCATAATGAAAATTACTGGTCACCAGATTTCCCGGTTACCGACCACAGTGTGAATTATGACCCCAGGGAATATCCGGAAAAGTGGAAGCGCTTTAAGGATTATACTTATAAGCAGATAGAAGAGTTAATGACAGGATATGGGCCCATTGATATTTTGTGGCTGGATGGGGCACAGGTGCTGCCTGTGGCCAATCAGGATATAGATATGGATAGGATAGCCAGTATGACCAGAAAGCACCAACCAGGCCTGATCGTGGTTGACCGACTTGCAGGAGGCAGGCATGAAAACTATATGTCCCCTGAAGGAAGGCACCATCTTCCTGAGAAACCTCTTCCAAAGCCTTGGGAATTATGTATGTCTTTGGGAGAAGGATGGTCCCATAGGATCAATGATGTCTTTAAACCTTCTAAAGAGATCATTGATGTACTGATTGAGGTGGTAGCCAAAGGAGGAAATTTGCTTTTGGATGTCGGCCCACCTGCCAGTGGGGAGATCCCTGAGGCTGCGAGGGCAAGTATGAAGGAAATAGGGGAATGGTTGGATATTAATGGAGAGGGAATCTATAAAACGAGAAGTTTTGACTATTTCAGTGAAAATGAACAGGTTTATTATACCAGAAGCAAAGATGGCAAGACCGTTTATGCCCTATGTTTATCTTGGCCGGAAGAAGCCTTGGAATTGACCAAAGTGATACCTGCAAAGGAGGCGAGTATACAATTGTTGGGCTCGGACAAGGCCCTGAACTGGCATTTTGATGATGGGGTGTTAAGGATAGCAACCCCGGCAAGTATAAAAAACGCTTTGCCGCATGCTTCCCATCAAGCCTATGTTTTTAAGATTGAAGGAAAAGCTTCTGCTTCACTGGAAGAAGTACACGTAAAAAGTATCCATACAGACCATGAGGACATCTATTTATTCAGTGATACTTATACCTTTCAACTGGAAAACAGCACCCCTGGAGCGACCATTTATTATACATTGGATGGCTCCATGCCTGATGAAAGTTCTTCAGTGTATGAGCATGAGATCAGCATTGATGAGACTAAGCTCATCAAAACATTGGCCAAGAAAAAGGGCTATGCAGACAGTCCGGTGGGTACTCAGTTGGTGACCAAGGTGAAGAAAAATGCAGGGCTTACACTCAAAGAACCATGGGATAATGAGCACAGGGGCTTGACAGCAGAAAGTCTTATGGATTATGATAGAGGGGGGCTTGACCATCGTTCTGGTGAATGGTTGGGATTTGAAGGCCGCGATTTTGATGTGACGATAGATTTAGGTGAGGAAGTGGCGCTTGAAAGGATTTCTGTGGGTTTTTTGAAGAATGTATATGAATCGATTTTTGTACCTGATTCAGTCAATTTCCATTTATCGAAGGATGGTAAAGATTTTAAATTGGGGGGAACCGTGAAGTATAATATCTCTCCCTTTGCCATGGAGATTTATAAGAAAGATTATGTACTGGACAGCATGTCGGAAGCCGCAAGGTATATCAGGATCGACGCTGCGAATATTGGGGTTTGTCCGCATCCGCATTTTAATTCCGGAGGAAAGGCATGGTTATATGTGGATGAGGTAATTGTAGAATAAGGAAGGATAATACTTCCTCACTGGAATAAATAAAAGCGCCCGATACCTTGATGTCGGGCGTTTTTATTCTGGTTATTGAAATGAAATATAATAGCTCAGGAGATGTCTTCTTCAGCCGCTTTTATCATGCTTGTCAGCTTTTTGACCATATCAGGGTATTTATCTGCCACATTGCTTTCTTCAGAAATATCCTCATCCAGATTATAAAGGGATACTGTGAAAGTGCCATTATCTTGCTGATTCCAGCCAATGGATTTTTCTATATGTAACTTCCATTTTCCAAGCCTGACAGCTTCCACTTTTCCATTCCTTGCAAAGTAATATAGAGGACGTTCCGGAAGTGTAGTTTTATTAGGTTTATACAGGTGTTTGCTGATGTCCATTCCATCCATTTTCAAGTCTTCGGGGATTTTGGCCCCAGCAATATGGGCGAGGGTAGGAAAGAGGTCCATGGTGCTTACAAACTGATGGCTTTCGATACCTGCGGGGATCGCTGCTGGCCAGGATATGATTCCTGGTACACGTTGACCGCCTTCCCATGTTTGGGCTTTTTTGCCTCTTAGGGGTTTGGCAGAACCTACTTGTGGACCATTATCGGACGTGAAAATAATGATGGTGTTATCATAAATACCTTCTTCTTTTAAGGTTTTAACGATTTCTCCCATGCTCCAATCCAATTCCATGATCACATCTGCATATATCCCTTTACCGCTTTTTCCCTCAAATTCTGGTGAGGCATATAATGGCTTATGCGGCATATTATGAGCCAGGTAAATAAAGAAAGGCTTTTCTCCGCGACCCTGTATTTGTCGAATAGTTTCCTCAGTATATCTTTTGGTCAGGTAGTGCTGGTCAGGACCTTCTTCTATCAATTCAGTATTTCTGTAAAAAGGAAGTGGGGGAGATTGGAAATCATTATTTTTATAATAGTATCCATCCATATCATTGGAATAGGGCACGCCATAAAATTCATCAAAGCCTTGGTTATTGGGCATATACACTTCTTTGTGTCCCAAGTGCCATTTGCCAATGCAGGAAGTGGTGTAACCACTGGCTTTGAGCATTTCAGCCATGGTATATTCTTCAGGGGCTAATCCTCCTTCAGAATAAGGAAATAGGACTGCTTCGTGGAGATCACTTCTTTTGGGATAGCGACCAGTCAATAGTCCAGCCCTGGAGGGGGTACATACCGTAGCAGGTACATAAAAATCGGTGAATCTGATGCCATTGGCAGCTAATTCATCAAAGTTGGGCGTTTCATAGCCTTCAGCGCCGTAACTGCCCACATCTGCATAGCCTTGGTCATCGGTGAAAAAGATGATGATATTAGGGGGAGTAGTAGCTGCATTTGTGTCCTGATGAATGCCTGCTGTAAAGAGGAAAGTAGTGAAAACAACTAAAATGTAATTGAAGAGATTTTTCTTATTCATAATCATATAATTTTAGATAGCTGATACCCATATGCAGCCAGTTTTCTGCTCCGGTTGATTGTCTTTGGCATTGGTCGGTATATGGGCATAAAAGAAAATGATCAAATTAGCTGTATAGGTTAAGTATAAAATGAAAAAAATAAACTTGTTGAAGGTAAATTTATTTCAGATAGCAATGTTATGCTAAATTTTGTATTAATTACTTTTATTAAATGATAAATTTTGAATATATTACAAAGCAAGGAGAATAAACTATTAAAGTTCGTTATTGATGATTGAATATTTGTTTAATTAAAATATTTTTGGGTTTATGATTGTAGAGAATTGTTAAAGAAAGCATAATATATGTTTTTCAATTTTTCTTG
Organism: Echinicola marina; assembly: GCF_020463795.1. Taxonomy (NCBI): domain Bacteria; kingdom Pseudomonadati; phylum Bacteroidota; class Cytophagia; order Cytophagales; family Cyclobacteriaceae; genus Echinicola; species Echinicola marina. Next base: position 3,872,265 of record NZ_CP080025.1, read on the forward strand.
ATAATTCTTAGACTTTTGTAAACGTTTTCTAAAAGTTAGATACTTAGGATATGTCCCAAATTTACGAAAAGGAACTCAGCGAAGATTGTTATGAAATAGCAGCAATGAAAGAAGGCTCTTGGGAGGCTTTTGAGCACCTATACAATAAATATTGGGAGAAGCTTTTCAAATTGAGTGTTAGGGTAACAGGGGATGAGGAGCTGAGCAAGGACTTTGTACAGGAGATATTTTTGGACTTATGGAACAGAAGACAGTCTTTATCCATCAAGAATCCATATGCTTATCTTTATCAAGCAACGAAATACCGTTTTGTAGAACATATCAGGAGACAAGATTTACAGAAAAAGTTCATAGCACATTTTAATGAAGTCCTTCACTTAAGCAATGATGTAGAAGAAAAGATTTATTTTGAAGAGCTTCATCATCAAATTGATAGTCGGCTGGTTGAACTGCCCTCCAGGTGTAGGGAAATTTTTACTTTGAGCAGGTACCAGCATTTGTCCAATCAGGAAATCGCCAATAGGTTGGGGATTTCAAAGAGTACCGTTGAAAACCAATTAAATAAGGCATTAAACCATTTAAGAAAATCAGCCGATTTGGGTGTGGCCATGATGTTTATTTTGGGTATTTTGTGATTTTCAGTGTTAAGTATAGGTTTTGTTTGTTAACTAATTATTAAAATTCTGATTTTTTATATTTTTTCATAGGTGCAGCGCATCTCTTCTTCTACTATAGATCAAATGACACGCGAATGATGAGCGAAAGAGAATTTGATCAGCTTCTAAAAAAATACCTTGAGGGAAAGACATCCGAGGATGAAAATCAAATCATAGATAAATGGTTTGAACAGCTGAGTACATCTAAATATGACTTGGCAGAGGAAGATCTGGGAAATGTCAAGAGAGAGATTTTTAGTCGTATTCAGGAGCAAGCCAAGCCTGCCCATACAGATGTGCCGAAAGCCAGCTCCCATTCTATTGGTCTATGGAAGTATGCGGCTACGGTGACAGTTTTGTTACTGGCCGGGTATTGGATTTATTCTACTGTAGTAGATGATACTGAAAAAAACTGGGTGACTCAGCAAACCGCCACAGGAGAGGTCTTAGAACTTAGCCTACAAGATGGCAGTAAGGTCTTTTTGAATGCCCTTTCCAGTATATCTTACCCCAAACACTTTGGCAAATCAAGCAGAGAAGTAAAGGTGACTGGTGAAGTTTATTTTGAAGTGGCCAAGGATGCCAAAAGGCCTTTTAAAGTTTATGCTGAGAAACTGAATACCAGTGTGCTGGGGACCTCCTTTAACGTAAATGCCTATAAGAATGAACTTCCTAGGGTCAGTGTGCTGGAAGGGAAGGTGCTGGTGGAAAGCATATCAAAAGGAGAAAAGGTGACCCTGCTTGCCCATCAAGAAGCACAGCTGGATGGAAATAATGCATTGTCTAAGCATGCAGTGGATATGGACAGGGTATTGGCCTGGAGAAGGGGGATTTTTTATTTGAACAATATCTCATTGGAGGAAGTGGGGCGGATTATTGAGCGGAATTATGATGTTCGGATCATTTTTGAAGATCAGGCCACGGCCATGCAGACCGTATCAGGAAAATTCAAAAAGGACAGTTTGTCCAATCTTTTAAATCAAATCCAGTTTATCAAAGACATTCATTGGGAAAAAACTTCCAATGGTACTATAAAAATAGCTTCCAACAAAAAATGAGATGCCTATGAATTAATACCAAATCCAGAAGAATCCTGCGCTTAAAAAAAAGCGGTAAGCCAGGGGTCGAAAATTGGCTTACCACTGCTAACAAGCATTTTAAGTACCAGTAAATTAAACCTTAAAATTAACTTAATTAACCTTTGAATTTATGTTTAATACTATTACAAAACAATTGCTGCGCAAGACAAAGCTGTTGTCCCTACTTTTGGGACTGCAGTTATTGAGTATGCAGCTATCCTTGGCGAATGTCGTTCAAGGCCAAAATCCCAAAGAGATCAGTATAGAATTTGAGGCAAAAAATGCCAGTTTGGAATCGGTGTTCGAGCAAGTCGAGGCGATGACTGACTTTGTATTTCTCTATGATGAGCGTATCATAGAAAGTGATTTGAAATTTAGCTTGGCCAAGCGGCAAATTACTGTGGCGGAACTTTTGGATATCCTGGCCAAAACCCACCCTTTGAAGTTTCAGCAACTTAATAATAGCATTTCAGTGAAGCTTGAAGAGGGCAAAACTGCAGTTTTAGATAAGATATTGATTACCGGAACCATCCGTGATCAAGCAGGTCAGCCACTTCCGGGGGCGACAGTATTGGTTAAAGGAACCAATATAGGTACGGTAGCGGATTTGGATGGGAAATTCTCCTTAAAAGCGGATAATAATGCCATATTGATATTTAGCATGCTTGGTTTTAGTGACCAAGAGATATCGGTAAACAACCGCTCGACTATCAATATGGTGTTACAGGAAGAAAGTGCGTCTTTGGATGAGGTGGTTGTTTTTGGTTATAGTGCAGTAGAGAAGAAGCACGTAGCATCAGCTGTTTCTGATTTGGATATGGAAAGAGCGGTAAACCGTCCTCTTGGAAAATTGCAGGAAGTATTCAGTGGGACTATTCCAGGTGTGACGATGATGCAAGCTTCCAATATTCCTGGCGGTACACCGGGAAGTATCAATATTCGTGGTATTGCAACACTTCAAAGTGCTTCTCCATTGGTCATTGTGGATGGTATGGAGCAAAGCTTAACAGACCTTGATCCCAACCAAATCAAGAGCATCAGTGTGCTAAAAGATGCCGCTTCAGCCTCTATGTACGGTTCTAGGGGAGCCAATGGGGTAATCATCATCGAAACCAAAAGAGGTACTACGGGTAAGTTCAAGGTAGATATGCACGCTTGGACGGCGGTCAATGATCCTATTATGATGCCTGACTTTGTGAATTCAGCTGATTATATGAGGCTTAATAATGAAGCCAGAACGATTCAGGGCCAGAGCTTACTTTATACAGATGAAGATATCGCTTTGAGTGAGCAGGGTGAATTGCCCAATACCAATTGGTTAGAAGAGATCATGGAGAGGAAGGCACATTCCTATAATGTTTCTTCCAATATCTCAGGAGGAGGTGGTGTAGGTACCTTCAACTTAATGCTGGCATACTTAAAGGAGAATGGCTTGAATATCAATGAAGGAAGTGAAAGATTTTCTGCCCGTTTCAATACCAATATCAATATCAATGATAAGTTTGTGCTTTTGGCTGATTTTTATGCAAGAAGGTTACAAGTAGACAGACTTTATGCCAATACAAACGGTCATGGCCTATATACTGATGCTTGGAGAATGAACCCTACCCAGGCAGTATTTTATGATTCTGATCTTCCAGAGCATTATGCCTTATATGATGACAGAAACCCTGTAGCCAGTATCCACCATGGAGGGCTCTATAATAACTTGTATGACAGGAGCACCATTAACCTGAGACCAAAGTATCATATCAATGACAACTTGCACTTAAGCGGCAATGTATCCTATATGATCAATAAGTCTGCAAATAAATATAAAAGAGAGACTTTTAAATTCTACGATGAAGAAGGAAGGCCAACTACTACTTGGGCCAATGCCGTAGGTGCTTCCCAAGGAGTAAGTGTCAGCCAGTTTACTGCTAGGGGTAATATCAACTATGAGAGTAAGTTAAGAAAGGAAAAGGACAAAATTTATTTGATAGCCGGTTCTGAGATCATGAACCATGTCTATACGGACTATAGGGAGATTGCCAAGGCTTCTTTTTATACCAAAGTGAACTATTCTTTTGATGAGCGTTACTTATTGGAAGTGACAGCAAGAAGGGATGGTAGTTCCAAGTTTGCTCCTGGCTATCGTTGGGGATTCTTCCCTTCAGCAGCAGTTGCCTGGAACATGCACAATGAAAGCTTCTTTAGAGATCTTAATGAAAGAGGTATTGTCAATAATATCAAGTTGAGGATGTCCTATGGTAAAGTAGGGAACGAAAACGTGGACCCTTATTTATGGCAGGAAGATGTAAATACCTGGGGATGGACCATGAGGGTACCTAATCCTAGCTTTACTTGGGAAAACCAAACACAAAGCAATATTGGCCTAGATGTAAGCTTATTGAAGAACAGGCTGATGTTTACAGGAGAGCTTTACAATAAGCTCTCTACAGACCTTGTGTATGGGAATTTTCCAGTACCACCTCTTACTGGATCCTATTATTTAGAAACTTCTGTAAATATCGGTGAAGTGGAAAACAAGGGTTGGGAAGTATCAGCCAATTGGAGTGATAAAGTAGGGGATTTTGAGTACAGCATTGGTGGTATGTTGTTTGACAATAAAAACAAAATCCTCAAAGCGGGCTATAATGAATCGGATACTTTGGTCTTTAAAGGAGATATAGATAAAATCTGGTATAATGGAAGTTCCATCAATAATTATTATGGTTATGAAAGTGATGGTTATTTTCAAACAGAAGAAGAGATAAATTCCACAGAAGCCAAGCTACCTAACACCCTTCCAGGTGATATCCGCTATATAGATCAAAACAATGACGGTATCATCAATGAGAACGATAGGGTATATCTAGGTGATCCTTTTCCTCATATGAACTATTCGGTAAATATGAATTTAAGGTTTAAGAACTGGGATTTCAGTTTCTTGGGCCAAGGAGTTGGCAAAAGACTGGGAAGGGTAAATGGTCTTGAGGGATATCCAGTCATCATGGACGGGAATACCAATGCTCTTGGAACCCCAAGACAATATTATATGGATAATAGATGGACACCAGAAACCCCTAACAGTAGATTTCCTAGAGTATGGACAGGGACAAGTCCAAATGCCAATTTAAGTGATATATGGTTAAGTGATGCTTCTTATTTCAGAATCAAGACCTTGCAATTGGGCTATACGATTCCAAAACCAATCAAAGGTGTACAAAACTTACGCATGTACATCAATGCACAAGATGCATTCACTTTTACCAACTGGGAAGGATTGGAGCCTGAAGACAATGGAGGAAATGGAAGCTATCCAAGAATGGCTACATATAGTCTTGGCGTGAAATTCACCATACTTTAAATCAATAGTGAGCAATGAGAAAATTAACGATAATATTAATTCTAGCATGTATGTCCCTTATGGGCTGCGAGAACTTCTTGGACAAGACCGATCCAACGGCTACATCATTTGATGAATTTTATAATGATGAAGAGGACCTACGTCGAGTAGTTTACAGTAGTTATAGAGATGTTTTTACTCACAATAGCGATCGTAGGTTGTTGATTTATATGCAGGATGGACGATCTGACAATGCTTATGCCCGACTTAGCGGAGACCACCATCAGGTCATTGCCAATGGTAATTTGAATGCCAATTCCAGGGTAGTGGAATATTATTATAGTTTGCATATGAAGCACTTAGGAAGGTTGAATACGTTTATAGACAAGGTAGGTGTGCCTTATGTGGAAGATGAAGCCGTAAGAGAAAGATATTCTAATATCCTTCAGGGTATCCGTGTTTGGCATTATTTTATTTTGACCTCGAGATGGGGGGATGTTCCCTTCGTTCTTGAACCTGCTGATTTGGATGAAGCCAGACAGCCTGTTACCCCCAAAGAAGAAGTATTGAATACCATCTTTCCTCTAGGAGAAGAAATCGCCAATAAGCTTCCTGTGGGAACTTATTCTTCCAATAAATACATGTTTAACCAACTTTCTATGAAGGCTATCGTCATGCGTTATGCCTTGTATTTTGAGCGTTACGAGTTAGCAGCAAGGTTGGCCAAAGAAATTATAGACAGCAAAGAATATTCATTGCATCCGGTTTATGGGGAATTGTTCCAATATGAGGCTTCCGATAAAAATGATGAGGTGATCCTTCATCAAAATAGAGAAAGTTACAGTGGTAGCACCTATGCATTTCCACATTTAGGTCCCCATTTTAGAACTGGTTATGGCCAATCTTATGTTGTGCCGTTGAAATCCCTGGTAGACAGTTATTGGACTTTACAAGGCAATGCCATTGATGATTGTCCTTATCATACGAAGGAGGAATACGAACTTGATCCTAATTTGAACAGGGATCCAAGGTATGCATTCAGTATTATGGGGCATGGGGATGAATTCTATGGAGAACCTATTGATGTTTATAACCCTGAATCTACCATGTTTTATGAAAAAAACCGTGCAAGTGGTTCAGGTTATTGGTTCCGTAAGTTCGTCTCTGATGATGATGCTTTCAAAAATGGCAGTAATATGGAATTTCCGCTTTTGAGGTATGCAGAAGTATTATTGACCTATGCAGAAGCTAAGATCATGATGAATGATGTGGATGCATTGGCCAAGGACTGCATTAACCAATTGAGAGAACGCGCTGGTCTGGACATGTCCGAAGCAGATGTGACCCTTCCTGAATACAGCGCGTTTAGCCAAAACGAGTGGGTTGAGCTGATCAGAAATGAAAGAAGGATAGAATTGGCTGCAGAAGGCCGTAGATATGATGATATTATCCGTTGGAGGATCGCCGAAGAGGTATTGAACCAACCAGCTTTGGGGCATACAAGAAAAGTCGATGGACAATTGGTTTCCTTAAAAATCGAGGATAGGTCTTTTGCCCAGCACCAGTATTTATGGCCATACCATGAAAGTAGTTTAAAAGTTAATCCTGGATTGAAACAAAATCCTGGTTATTAATTTTACTTGTTTTGTATAATTGAATTTGGGCCCAAATAGTCATGCTTTTTGGGCCCTTTTTTAAAATCAGTTATAGGATTCTTTTCAAGGATTTTTTACTTCAAACTCTAGCTACTATTATCTCAATCTATACCTCAAAAATCATCAAACTTATATGAGAGGACCACAACTAATTTTGTTTGCGACACTGGTATTTGGTTTACATCCTTTATTGGCACGACAAGAAACATATGGCCCACAGCCTCAAAAAACCAAAGTAGAAGGCCACAGGGGAGCTGCAGGATTGATGCCCCAAAACACCTTGGAGGCGATGATTGAAGCTGTCAAATTAGGAGTAAATACCTTGGAGTTCGATCTCCAAATATCAAAGGACGGAAAGGTCATCTTAGCGCATGATGCCCATATTAATCCAAAATATACCTTAGGTACTCAAGGAGAAGAAATACCGGAAGAAGAGGCCAAAAGGTTGATTTTCTGCAAAATGAATTACGCTGATATAAAGGAATATGACATCGGCAGTAAGTATTATGATAGGTTTCCAGATAAAAAAAGGTTTAAAACAAGCATTCCACTGGCCTCTGATGTGATTGATTCAGTGGAGAATTTCATCCAAGAAAACAGTTTGGAACCTATATGCTACAATATCGAAATAAAATCAAGTAAGCTAAAAGAAGAGAATGGACTCGTTTATCCCTATGAGGAATATACAGACAAGGTGATGGATGTTTTATTAAGCAAAAACCTGAAAGGCCGCTTGGTAATCCAGTCAGGAGATCCCAGGTGTTTAAACTATCTTCATAAGAAATATCCTGATGTGAAATTGTCGTATTTGGCTGTTTATAAAAAGGATTTTGAAACCTATATGTCCAAGTTGGATTTTGTGCCTGAAGTGTATAGTCCCTTGTACACGATGGTAAATGAAGCATTATTAAAAAAATGCAAAAGTGCAGGAATGAAGCTGGTAACTTGGACAGTAGATGAAGAAGCTGATATCGCCAAAATGATTGAATTGGGAGTGGACGGAATTATCAGTAACTACCCGAATAGGGTTCTTGAACAACTGGCCAATCAATAAATAAAAGTAGGTTAATTGGCTTGGGCCATTTAACCCGTTTTTGAAAGTTTCAAATAGCTTGTTTTGACTCCATATTAGAAGCTTTCCATAGATGACTAATTCTATTTACACAAAAAATAATCCATAAGAAAAATGAAATTCATTTATATCCTATTATCTATCTGGTTGGGCTTACTTTCCTGCAAAGAAGGTGAGCAGCCTACACCAGAAATAGAAAAACCAAAAAGCACAAAGGAAATCACCGTATTGTCCTATAATATCCACCATTCCAATCCACCATCCAAGCCTGATTTGATTGACTTGGATGCCGTGGCCAAGGTAATCAAAGAGAGCAATGCTGATATTGTGGGTTTGCAGGAAGTCGATGTGTATACCGAGCGGTCCGGAACAGATTTGCATATGGCAAAAAAATTGGCCGAGATGACTGGTTTTGATTATTTTTATTTCTCCAAGGGTATTGATTATAGGGGAGGTGAATATGGAACAGCCATTTTGTCCAAGTATCCTATATCAAATGAAAAGACGATCAAGCTACCTAAAGAAGAGGGAACTGAACAGCGTACCCTTTCTTTGGTAACGGTAAGTCTTACTGAAGAATCAAAGCTTTATTTTGGAAATACCCATATGGATTTTACGAGTGAGTCCAATGGCTTAGCGCAAGCAAAATTTATCACCAAATATTTTGATGAATCTACGGATAATGAAATTCCCGCAATTGTAGTGGGTGATTTTAATGCCGTTCCCAGCAGCCCGGCCATACTTCATTTTGACAGGTATTTTGAACGGAGCTGTAAAACAGGCTGCGCCAATACCGCTTCTACAAATAATCCAAGAAAGATCATTGATTATATCATCTATAAATCCTCTAAGGATTTTGATGTGTCATCCCATCAGGTGATCGATGAAACTTATGCCTCAGATCATTTCCCCGTTTTGGCAAAGCTGGTGTTAAAGGAGTTTTGAGCATTAATTGTAAATGATTACTAAAAGTATTTCAGTAATAAATCCCCTATATTGCCCGGGGATTTATTGTTTTCTATGATTTTTTGGGCATATATTTGATCAGACTGGAAAAGTTAGCTATTAAGTATTAACCCAAAAAGCTTTTCATGAACCGTAATTTATCCATACTGCAATCCTTTACCTATTTTTTGATTGCCCTATGCTTGATATTTGTGGTTTTGAAAACAGCCTCATTTATTTTTATTCCTGTGGCTTGGTCCGCACTTTTGGCCATTGCTTTATTGCCGGTATGTGACTGGATGGAAGAAAAGGGGATTCCAAGACAAATTGCCATTATAGTAAGTATTCTCTTGACGACATTGCTTGTTGTGGTCGTGATATATGTACTGGCCAACCAGCTGGTGGGCTTATTAAAGAGTAGCCCTGCCATAGGAAATAAGCTGGAGCAATACTTGGTTTATGTCCAGGATAAATTAGATGTTTTGGGCGTACAAGTGACAGTAGCTGATTTGGATAAGCAGCTATCCAGCCTGGTGAATACCAAGACCATCAGTAGTTTTTTGATGGATTCGGTAGAGACCATCATGACCTTGGGGATCATGCCGGTATTGGTTTTCTTTTTTATGTATTACCAGGAGTTTTTTATGGAGTTTTTGCGAAAGCTTCAAATGAGCCATGCGGAAAAAGGTTTTGGGGATCGGAGCTGGATCGTTGAAGCCAGTGGCCTGATCAAAAACTATTTGATAGGCTTGTCTCTGGTAACGATCATTGTATTTGTCATGGCCAGTGTGGTTTTTTATCTATTGGGGGTTAAATACTTTTTGTTTTTTGCTTTGTTTGTGTCCATATTTAATTTGATCCCCTATATAGGGGTGTTTCTCTCTTCTCTGATTTCGGTGGTTTATGTTTTGTTGATCACTGATTCGATCATTTATCCGCTGCTTACACTTTTGCTGCTATGGGGCATCCAATTGATAGAGAACAACCTGATTACCCCTATGGTGGTGGGGATGAAGATAAAACTCAATCCATTGGCGGTCATCCTGGCGATTATTTTGGGTGGTTGGACCTGGGGGATTTCCGGGGTAATGCTCTTTATACCATTGATGGGGGTCATCAAGATTGTATTTGACCATATAGCATCCTTGCGTCCATTTGGGTATTTGCTGGGCAATGAAATGCCTGAATTCCGCCAGAAGGAGACTTTGTGGACCAAATTCAAACAAAGATGGAGCAGGAAAGAAAAATAATGATTGCTATCCTGTCTTTTTATCGGTTTTATGGATGCGAAAGGTCCAAATAGGACATAGGGAATGATTGACCACATCCTCTGTGATACTTCCATAAAACGCATGACTTATACCGGTCCTGCCATGGGTGGACATGGTGATAAGGTCTATATTATGGGATTTTTGAAATTGGATGATTCCCTTTTCCTCTGTCCAATGTGAAGTGAAATGGGGTTGACAATTTTGCAATTGGTGCCGTTCGATAAAATTGCCTAGTTCCTTTTTTCCTTCTTCTTCTGGCTGGAAATGTACAGGTGTATTGATCAGCAATAAATGGAGTTTTGCACCGAAAAATGCTTGAACTGATTTGAGTTTTTCGATGAATTTTTCTTGTCCATGTTCCAGGTTGGATGGGAGCAGGATGTTCTTGATGGCAGCTACCTTTGTCTCCTTATGCAAGGCCAATACAGGAACGCTGGATTTGCGCACTATTTTTGCAGTGACCGAACCAAAAACAAGCCCATCAAAACCCTTAATGCCTGTTGTCCCCATCAAGACAAGGTCAATGTTCCAAGCGATTATTTTTTCCAATAGACTAGCGGATATATTATTATGGGTTGTCAAGACCTTTGTACTGATATTAGGAAGAGGTGTATTGTCCAAGAGCTTTAGCATTTCTGTATGGACAGATTGCTGCATCTCTTGGATAATGTCAAAATCCATACTGTTGCCAAGACCTTTGACGTACATGGTTTCATACATAGGAGAGGCGTAAATGATATGAAGTAATATCACTTCTCCACCACTTTTTTCGGCAATATCCACCGCAAATCGGAATGCATATTTAGCGGGTGTAGAAAAATCATAAGGAACTAAAATCTTGTTCATATTTCAAGGGGTTGGATGTAAGGAGGTATTATCGCTTTAACAAAGGTGGTCTGTTCAAGGAAGGCTTACTTAGTAGCTTTTCCGCTTTGCTGATATTTTCAATGCCCGTTAAGAGGGCATCAGCATTGAAAGAAATACTGTCTATTCCTTCCGTGACAAGAAATTGGGTGAAGGCTGGGTAATCACTGGGAGCCTGTCCACACAGCCCCACCTTTATTCCCTTAGCATGTGCGGTCTGTATCAACTGGGAAATCATTTTTTTTACTGCGGGATTTCTTTCATCGAATAAATGGTGGATGATGGTGGAATCCCTATCCACGCCAAGTACAAGTTGGGTCAGATCATTGGAGCCAATGGAAAAACCATCGAATAAATCGGCAAAGTCTTCGGCAAGCACCGCATTACAGGGAAGCTCGGCCATAACATATATTTCAAGGCCATTTTTGCCTCTTTCCAAGCCAAATTCTTTCATGGTATTCAAGACTTTCTTGCCTTCTTCGGGGGTTCTGCAAAAAGGGATCATGATTTTGATATTGGTCATGTCCATTTCGTCCCTCAGGATTCTAATGGCTTCACATTCCAGTGCAAATCCAGCTTTATAATTTTCGTGGTAATACTTGGAAGCTCCCCTGAAGCCCAGCATGGGATTTTCTTCCAAGGGTTCAAAAGTGCTGCCACCGAGTAGCTGGGCATATTCATTACTTTTGAAATCACTCATGCGTACGATGACCTCTTTGGGGTAAAAGGCTGCGGCCACCAAAGCCAGGTGTTGGGAAAGGTTAGTAGTGAAATAGTGTTTTTTGTCTTTGAAAAGTGCCGTTTTTCGCTCAATTGCTGTTTTTTCAGGACCAGCAGGAAGTTGGTCATATCGCGCCAAGGCCATGGGGTGAATACCAATGACATCGGCTATGATAAATTCCATCCTTAATAGGCCCACACCCAAATTGGGATAATTCGCTAAGCGGAAGGCCTGAAAGGGATTGGCCAAAATAAACTTGGCCTCGGTATTTGTACTTAGTTGTCGGGGAATGGTGAGGGCTTTTTCTTCCCAGCTGATTTTTCCATTATAGATATGGCCTGTTTCTCCCTCTACGCAGGAAACGGTGATTATCTGTCCGTCTTTTAATATTTCCGTGGCATTTTGGGTGCCCACCACCGCATGAATGCCCAGTTCCCTGGCCACAATGGAAGCATGGCTGGTTCTTCCCCCTTTATTGGTCACAATGCTCACTGCTTTGCGCAATAAGGAATTCCAGTCTGGACTGGTAATGTCTGCTACGATGATATCACCTTGTTGGACTTTGGCCTCGTCCGCCAAGCTGTTGACCAGGCAGACCCGTCCTGAGATGATCGCCCTGCCCACTGCCGTGCCGGAACATAATGGCTTTGGCTTGGCTTTTATTTGGTATTCGATTTCATGCAATTGGTCTTTGTCCTTTTGGGAATGGATGGTTTCCGGCCGTGCCTGTACAATATAGATGGTTCCTGTATTGCCATCTTTTGCCCATTCTATGTCCATGGGCATGCCATAGTGTTGTTCTATTTGATGACAATCCATGGCCAGCTTTTTTACTTCTGTATCCGTCAAGGAGTAGTTATTCCTTTCTATATCGGTACAAGGGATGTTTTTGATAGGCTTTGGACCTTCTTCTGCATAAACCATCTTGTTTTGTTTTAGCCCCAATTTTTTAAAAAGCAGCTTAGCCTTGTTTTGCGCCAAGAATGGTTTGAACAGATAAAATTCATCAGGATTTACGGCACCCTGCACGATATTTTCACCCAGTCCATAGGCCGCGGTAATATAAACTATTTGATCAAATCCCGTCTCCGGTTCCAGGGTAAAGGCTACGCCTGCGGCGGATAGGTCGGACCTGACCATTTTTTGGACCCCCACGGAGAGGGCTACCTTCATATGGTCAAAACCATGGTCTATGCGGTATTTGATGGCATGGTCATTAAATAGAGAGACATAGCATGCTTGGATTGCTGCGATGAGTTTTTGAAAGTCAGTAATGTGCAGAAAGCTATCATGCTGTCCTGCAAAACTGGCTGTCGGAAGGTCTTCGGCTGTGGCACTGCTGCGAACAGCAAAACTCAGCCCTTTATGGTTCAGTTGGTTAAAAGCCAGGTGGATGGTTGAACTGATTTCTTGTGGAAAATGCCCAGCGGCGATGATTTTTCTGCATTGGCTACCGATTTCTGCCAAGTTGCTTAACTGTTCCAAGTCTAGCTTTTGCAATTGTTCATTCAGGGGAGCGAGGAGCTGATTGAAGTGTATAAATTCCCAATAGGCATCAGCAGTGATGGCGAAGCCTTCCGGGATATGGATACCCAGCGGCTGAAGCTTTTGGGTCATCTCTCCAAGGGAAGCGTTTTTGCCGCCTACCTTTTGAATGTCCTTGTTGGAGATATCCTTAAAATGGATACAATATGAATTTGGGGGAGCTGACATGGATAGCGTTCTGGCTTAAGTCTGTGTTGATCTATTCAATCTAGTTTGATTATAGTTCAGTTCAAATGATGCCAATTGCCTTGAATGATGATCAGTATCATCATGAAAAATTGAAATAGGAATACAGTATGGGGGTATGAGCTGAGTCAGGAATGGGAATGCAATAAGGGGGGGAGGGAGAAGCTTAGCCTTATAAAATAGGTGATAAATAAGAAAAACTGAAGATTTTATAGCCCAAACCCAGCTTTACCCTAGCTTTGATATAGCTTTGCCCTAGCTTTGGTACTACTTTGAGGTAGGGGGAGAGGTTGGATTATGTGGGATCTTTCGTGTTAATTTTAAGAGATTAACAATATTTGTTTTAGGACTTATACATGGGAATATGTCCTAAAATAGTCTATATTATAGGTTTTGGTTGATGTTTTTATGGAATTAAATTTCAAAGTGTAATGATTTAGTAGGTGATTCAGATGTTTTTTTTAATAAAATGATAACAATGATCATGTTAATTAAGGTGAAATGATTAATTTAATTTGGTTAAAAATTTTTGGATGTATACTTACAGCAGCGATAAGGAAATATTAGATAGGATAAAGAACAACGATGCTATGGCATTTCGTGTACTATTTGAGCACTTCTGGGAATCATTGTTTGCTGCTGCCTTAAAAAGAATAAAATCCCAAGATCTCAGCAAGGATATCGTACAGGAGATACTGGCAGATATTTGGAATCGTAGACATAGTTTGGAAATTAAAAGCAGCTTGAAATCCTACCTTCATACCGCGGTAAAATACCATGTCCTAAAGGTTTATCAACAAAATAGGATGCTTGAGGAATTTGATATCAGTAGGGCTTTTCAGCATAGTGATACTGATAATCACCTTGCTTTTAATGAATTGCTTGACACTCTTGAGATTGCTTTGGACAAATTACCAGAAAGACAGCAGCTTATTTTTAGGATGAGTCGCTATGATGGTTTGAGTAGTCAGGAAATAGCAGAAAAACTTAACCTTTCTGAGCAGACTATTTTCAATAATCTTCATAAGACACTTTCCACCCTTAGGACGGAACTGAAAGATTATAGTCCTGTTGTTATTTTGTTTTTAATGGGGCTATTGGAGTAGTGAGACCAATTGTTAAAAAACTGCATTTTCCTCTATGCAGTGCGTCTTTGTTTGATTATACAAATTGATGGCGGTAGATCATTTCAGCTTATTATTTCAGAAAACTGGATAGAAACACCTTGATGTTTTGTTAAATACTTGATGTTGTGTCTTATAATTTTATGTTTTTCACCAAAAAAATAAAATATATTGAAATTTTAATTTTTTGTAGTTTATTATTTTATTGCTGGTTCTTTTTAAGTGTTAGGTTAAGGGAAATGCAATGATTGATGCTAATTGTTAATAATTTGTTAAGCTTGAACCATGCCTTTTAACCTATAATTCATCTAAAATGGAGGTAGTGATTTTTAATTTTTCTCACTTACCTATATATGAAAGAAGAGAGACCTCATCCTCGTGAATTAAAAATGCTGATAGATAAAGCGCTTCAAGGAAAGTTAACAGCTGAAGAGAAGATGATTCTGGATCAGTGGTATACTTCCTTTGAGGAAGTGCTTCCTGTGGTTTATAGTGATCTGTCGAAGGAAGATTTCAAAATGAAATTTTATCAGGAAACCTTGGAAAAGATCGAAAATAATAAAGCTAGGATCAATTCACCTCGTTTTTTATGGCGTAAAATTGCCGCATCTGTGGTATTGTTGGCTGCAACGATTTCAGTATTGTTTTATATTCTTCCCAAGGGAGCCAATGATTTATCCTATATAGAATATAGTACAGGTAAAGGTGAACGAAAGTCAGTATTACTCAGTGATGGAAGCAAGGTGGTCTTAGATGGTCATACTCAGCTGCTTGTAGCTGATAATTTTGAAGGACAGAGAAATGTAAAGCTAATAGGAAGGGCATTTTTTGAAGTGAAAAGGAATGAAGCTTCACCTTTTACCATTAGCACAGAAAGCCTTAAGACTACCGTATTGGGAACCTCATTTGTAATAGATGCGCTGCCTGGTGGGCAAGAAGCAGTTGCGGTAAAATCTGGACGGGTACAAGTGGCATATGGAATAAAGGATGAGGTGGTTTTACAGCAAGGTGAGCAAGCCCTGCTGGTAGAAAATACGCTAGGACATTCGGTAATTAAAAATCCGTTGGAAGTATTCGGATGGATGGAGAATAAATTGGTCTTTTATAATGATGATTTGGATGAAGTAGCGAGCAAAATAGGAAATTGGTATGGGGTAAAAATTGATCTGAAAGTAAGCCCCGAAAATACATGCTTGCTCACAGGAACCTATAGTAATCTCAAACTCAGTGAACTTCTGGAAGTAATAAGTTTTTCAATCCCAATAAAATATGAAATCAATGATGCAACTGTAAAAATTATTTCGGAAGCATGTGAATAGGTAGAGCTGCTGCAACAGCCCTACCAAATCATGGCTAAAGCAATTAAGGACATTACTTTAACTCAAGAACAAGTCTAAATTATGAAAAAAAACCTAATTATCCTGCTTATGCGGATAACAACGAGAATGCTTTGTTTGGCTTTAATGATAGGTTTCAGTGTTTCGCTTAGTTTAGCGGGAAACCTTAGGGCCCAAGAAATCGAAGAGACGATGATTAATATAAAAGATCATCATTATACGATTTTAGAATTAATTAAAATAGTTGAAGACCAGTCGGAATTTTATTTTTCCTATAGGGGAGATCTTGATCTGAGGACCTCCATAGCAGTAAATCCGGGGAAAATTAATTTAAAGCGCCTATTGGAGCGTGTTTCAGACCAATCAGATTATGCATTCAAACATGTCAATAATTCTATTGGCCTCAGTAGGAAAAAGCAATTGAAAGCGGCCATCCGGAAAGAAGTTACTGTGACAGGCAAGGTGAGTACAAAGGAAGGAGAAAGCCTTCCTGGAGCATCTGTGTCGGTAGAAGGGACCACCAAAGGAACAATAACAGATGTGGACGGTAATTATATCATCAGTGTAGATGAAGGAGCTGTATTGGTTTTTGGGTATTTGGGATTTAAAACCCAAAAGGTGACCGTTAAAAGTCAATCCAAGATCGATATCCGATTGGAAGCGGATGAAACTTCCCTTGATGAAGTGGTGGTGGTAGGTTTTGGTACCCAAAGAAAAGTCAGTTTGGTAGGTGCGCAGTCTACCGTAGAGGCGCAGGATTTGCAGATTCCCTCAGGTAACCTGACGAATTCGCTTGCCGGCAGACTTTCTGGGGTGGTTGGGGTCCAAAGAACGGGCGAACCTGGTTTTGATGATTCAGATATTTGGATCCGGGGGATTTCTACTTTTAGCCAAAGTTTAAGCAAACCACTTATTTTGGTAGATGGAGTTCCTAGAGTTATGGCCAATGTAGATCCTGAAGATATTGAGAGCTTCACGGTGTTGAAAGATGCTTCTGCGACGGCAGTTTATGGTGTACGGGGAGCAAATGGTGTGATCATTATTAAGACAAAAAGCGGAGCTGTAGGCAAGCCGAAATTTTCTTTTCGCTATTATGAAGGACTGACCAAATTCACCAAGTTACCAGAGTTTGCTGATGGACCTACCTATATGCGTATGTCCAATGAGGCGATTAGTAACCGAGGCGGAGTACCCATATACAGCGAGGATGTCATTCAGATGACCGCAGATGGAACAGATCCCTATCTGTACCCCAATGTAAATTGGATGGATGAGCTGTTCAATGATTTTGGACATCAAAGAAGGGCCAATCTCAATATAAGTGGAGGATCAGAGAATACTACTTTCTATGTAGGAACCAGTTATTTTGATGAAATAGGCTTATATAAACAAGGAGAAGCTGCTAACTATAACAATCAAATAGGTTTTAAGAGATATAATTTGACGGCCAATTTGGGTATTAAAGCCTCCAATACCACCAAGGTAGATTTAGGGATACAAGGTTATCTTGCCAATGCCAATTATCCCGGTTCTGGGCAAGCGACCATTTTTGAAAATGCTTTTTATATGACTCCTGTGGTGCATCCTGTTGTCTACGAAAATGGTGCTATAGCCGATCAAAGACAAGGGAGTTTGGCTAATCCCTGGGGGCACCTTACTGCTACGGGATATGCTAACCAGTGGAGAAATCAGTTGTTTTCCAATTTAAGAGTCACACAGGAAATTCCAGCCATAAAGGGTTTGTCAGCTACTGCCATGTTTTCTTTTGATGTATATAATTATACCAGTATGAGAAGGACGAAGAGGCCGGATACTTTTTTGGCAACAGGGAGGGATGAAGACGGTAATATGTTATATGAGGAAACCTATAGAGGAGAGCGGTATTTAAGTTTTTCTAGGAACAGTTCCGGCGAAAGGACCTTGTACTGGGAAGCTGCTTTAAAATACGATCGATATTTTGACGATAAGCATGAGGTAACAGGAATGTTATTGTTCAATAAAAGTGATAAGTTAAATTCCCAAGCCGGAGATTTTAACAGTTCATTGCCCTATCGGTATTTGGGGATTTCCGGTCGTGGTACCTATGGTTATGCCGACAAGTACTTCTTGGAATTGAATTTTGGTTATAACGGATCGGAAAATTTCAATCCTGAGAACCGTTTCGGATTCTTCCCAGCGATGGGCTTAGGATGGGTAGCGAGTGAGGAAAGTTTTTTTGAGCCGTTGAAAGACGTGATTCCCATGCTTAAGTTCCGTTTTAGCCATGGCAAAGTGGGTAACAGTCAGATAGTGGGGAGGCGTTTTGCTTATCTGACGACCATTGATCAAACAGGCGGATATTCTTATGGAAAGGAGCGGAACAATAATTATGGGGGCTATGATATTGGGGATTATGGTGTAGATGTTACTTGGGAAACCGCAACCAAAACCAATATAGGTGTTGATTTGTATAGCCTAGGCAATGACCTGAACTTGCAGGTTGATTATTTCAAAGAGCTACGTGAGGGGATTTTTCTGAACAGGGAAGCTGTTCCAGCTTATGTTGGTTTACAAAGTGCACCATATGGCAACTTGGGAATAATAGAGAATAAAGGGATAGATGCTTCTTTGACCTTTTCCAAACGTTTTAAAAAATTCCATTTAAAAGCACTGGGTAATTTCACCTTTAGCAGAAACAAGGTCATTGAAAATGATAAACCTGATCCGACTTATCCATGGTTAGACCAAAAGAACAGGAAGGTAGGGCAGCGTTTTGGATATAATGCTTTAGGACTTTTTGAAAGCGAAGAAGAGATCAATAACGGCCCTGTGCATCCTGGATTGGTGCAAGCGGGGGATATTAAGTTTCAGGATGTTAACGGAGATGGTTTGATCAATGACTTCGATAGGATTCCCATCGGATACGGAACAGTTCCTGAAATCGTTTATGGTTTTGGTCTGACCTTGGGTTATGGGAATTTCACCCTTTCTTCACTTTTCCAAGGTGTAGGGAATGTAGATATTTTTATGAATGGAGAAGGGTTTATGCCATTTATGGTTTCTATGAGCAGGGGCAATTTATTGAGCAATATTGAGGACAGGTGGACTGTGGAAGATCCCCGTCAAGATGTTTTTTATCCACGTTTGTCAGATGGAAGCCCCAATAGTAACTATGCTACCAGTAGTTGGTGGTTAAAAAACGGTAAATACCTACGATTAAAAAATGTGCAATTGACTTATAATCTTCCCAAAACGTTTGTTGATCGGCTGAAGCTAGATAATGCAAGTTTGTTTTTGACGGGCTATAATGTGCTGACCTGGAGTCCATTTGATTTTTGGGATGTAGAGTTAGGGGATGGAAGAGGTGCCAGGTATCCAAATGTTTCCAGTTATACCTTGGGAATTGATTTAAAATTCTAACCGCAATTACGATGAATAGCAATAAAGAATTTATAAGCATGAATAAGTATAAGTTTTCTTGGGTTATGGCTTTTCTGATGGTTTTCATACAGGGATGTAATGAAGATTTTTTGGACCAGGTCCCGGATGATATCATGACTTTGGAAGAAGTTTTTAATAGAAAAGACTTATCGGAATCCTATTTGGCCAATGTATACAATTATCTTAGGGATGAAGCCCATAGAACGAACAATACGCCATGGGATGTGATTTCTGATGATATTGATGTGTCCCAGAAAAACAATCCATTTCGTGTAAATTTGGGAAACTGGAGTGCCGCTTCCAATTATTGGGTGTTCTGGAATCATTATTATAAGGGAATAAGGTCTGCGACGACTTTTCTGAATAATATAGATGGTAATGAGCAGATACTTCAGGATAGGGCAGGACCAGCACTTATCATTCAATATAAGGCAGAAGCGAGGTTTTTAAGGGCTTATTTTTATTTTGAGCTTCTTAAACAATATGGTCCGGTGATTATTCTGGGAGAGGATGTTATTGATCCTGATCTGTCCACAGAGGATCCGCTGATGCAAGCTGCCCGTACCCCTTTTGACCAGTGTGTTGATTATATTGTCGATGAGTTGGATATGGCAGCGGAAGATTTGCCCTTGCACTATACCGATCAGCCTGACCAGGATTATGGGAGAGCGACCAAATTAATGTGCATGGCAGTGAAAAGTAGGATGCTACTTTATGCGGCCAGCCCTTTGTTTAATGGTAATGGTGATTATAATGACTTCAAAAATCAGGATGGTACCAGCTTGATGAACACCCAATATGATGCGTCCAAGTGGAAGCGGGCAGCAGATGCGGCAAAAGAAATTATTGATTTGGGCGTATTGTCATTGTACAAAGAATATGATTCAAATGGAGAATTGGATCCTTTGCTGTCATACAGGAATCTCTTTTTGAAACCTTGGAACGCTGAATGGATTCTTTCCAGAAACAGTAATTCCCTTTCCAATTATGAAAGGTCACTTACTCCGCGCCTGGCCAACGGTTATGCCAGTATGGGGCCTACTCAAAAATTAGTGGATACCTATCATATGGCCAATGGACAAGTACCTGTATTGGGCTATCAAAATGATGGTACCCCAATAATCAACACTGCTTCAGGTTATACAGAAGATGGTTTTAGTGAAGAAGCTGAGGGGTATACCAAAGCAAATACTTTTAATATGTATGTGGGGAGAGAGCCTCGTTTTTATGCCTCAGTTACATATAGTGGTAGCGATTGGATCAACACTTCATCTAGTCTGGGCGTAAGGGAAATAGAATTATGGTATAATGGCGAGTCAGGGAAAGGAGGTTCTCATGATTATTCAGAGACAGGTTATTTGTTTAGAAAAAATGTACATCCAGACAGTAATCCCCGTGAATCCAAATATGTTTCAAGGCCACATGTGATGTACCGTTATGCGGAAATTCTTTTGAACTATGTGGAGGCATTAAATGAATATGATCCTGGAAATACAGCGGTCTTGGCCTATTTGAATTTGATACGGGAAAGGGGAGGAATTCCCGGCCATTTATCTGACAATGGGCAGAGTGGTATGAGAGAACGGATTTGGAGGGAAAGGCGAATTGAATTGGCCATGGAGCATTTGAGGTACTTCGATACTAGGAGGTGGAAGATTGCTGAAGAAACCGATGCGGGGCCTTTTTGGGGAATGAATGTCAATGCAGGAAATTTTGCTACTGATCCGGCATTTTTCCAAAGGACGATTTTTGAAAACAGGATATTTAGGAAGGCTTTTTATTTGTTTCCAATTCCCCAAGCAGAAATTGAACGAAATCCAAATTGTGTCCAAAATCCAGGATGGTAATAGAAAACATGAGAAAAATGAATTCAAAATTTAAAAATAATTGGTTTTTGGGCCTCATGTGCTTGCTTTCTGCTTGCGAAATAGAGGATTTAGAGGTGCCCAATAGTAGTGATTATTCTAAGGTTTATATCAGTGCTGCTGTCGAAAATCCAGTTGGTTTTACGGTTGCTGTAAAAGATGAGTGGTTCCCTATTCCTTTGGGGGTTGGTTATGGAGGGCTGACATTGCCTCAAAATGACTTGCAGGTAAAATTACTTGTAGAACCCCAGCTCGCTGCTGAGTATAATGAAAATAATGGAACCAACTATCCGTTAATGCCCGAGGATAGCTACGAATTGGAAAATGATGTGCTGACTATCCTTAAAGGGGAAAATAGCAGTGGGAATGCAATTATTAAGTTTAACCCTTTAAGATTTACCGGTCTTAGGCCCCATATACTTCCTGTTTCTATTTCTGAAGTGGATGGACAAGCACAAATTAATGAGGATCTTAAAACTGTTTACCTACTTGTTACAGGCAGGTATGAAGAGAATCCTTTTACCAAATTTTCCCAAGAAAACTGGACAATAATGGATGTTTCATCTGATGAGAATGATGGTCCAACTACAGGTGGGCGTGCTCATCATGCCATTGATGGAAGTTTGGATACTTTTTGGCACAGCCAATGGAGGAGGGATGAGAACGGGAACAGGCCAGGCCATCCTCATTATATTGTCATTGATATGAATGAGACAAAGCCCATTCATGGACTTGAGCTCTTTGGGAGGACCAATCAAATTGGGGGAAATGGCAATCCAAGGGACATATATGTGGAAGTGAGTACAGATGGAGAGCACTGGACAGGAACCTTGGATTATGTTTTGGAAAATACAGCATCCAACACCATTTACTTTCCTGAAGTTTTGGAAGCCAGGTATTTTAAGATTACCGTCAAGGCAAGTCATCAGGATGTTTATAGAACGCATATAGCAGAGATTGAAGCTTTCTAGGCCTAATGCCGTATGGGGCGGATTTGCTCCATAAGGTTATGTTATTTGTAGCAATCATAGATGATGAAAGAAACAGGAAGAAAGATAAGTAGATTATTAAAACCTTGGGTGACCAAGGTTTTAATAATCTTAATGCTGGCAGCATGTAGTGCAGAAGAGGCTGTAGTCCCGGACAAGCCAAAGACCAATGGTCTGAAAATCAAAACCATGTCTTACAATATTTATGGGGCAAGGCAGGGAGGGATTCCTGATTTGGCTGCATTAGCGGCGGTAATAAAGGAGTCAAATCCTGATTTGGTAGCGTTACAAGAAGTGGACCGGTTTACAGAGAGGAACGGTAAAGAGGTAGATATTGCCAAGGAATTAGGGGAAATGTGTGGGATGGAATATTTCTTTGCCAAGGCAATGGATTTGGGAAGTGGTGAATATGGAGATGCGATACTGTCAAAATTCCCTATTGAATCCAAGCACGCATTTAATATGGGTGTGGATCCCTTATTGGGAGGAGAGCAGCGTTCCGTGGCTGTCATCAAGGTAGCTATAGAGGGGCAGGGACTTTATTTTGCCAGTACTCATTTGGACCATTTAGGTAATGAACAAAACAGGTTGAAACAGGCACATGAGTTGAATGATATCGTGAAGCAATTTGACGGACCTATGATTCTGGGTGGTGATTTTAATGCTGTGCCAGATTCAGAAACCATTTCTATCATAAAGCAGACCCTCGTTCTTGGATGTAAGAACAATAACTGTAGTCAGCATACCTTTTCCACCTCCAAGCCAAACCGGACCATCGATTATATTTTTTACAAGGGTATAAATAGACTTAGAGTAGAAAACTATGGTGTTTTCGATTGGGCCGACAGAGAATCGGATCACTTCCCAGTTGTAGCCACATTTAATTTAAAACAGGATTAAGATCATGAAAAAAAGTGCCAATAAAAGTAGGAGAAAGTTCATCAATGGTCTTGGGAAAGCAGCCATATTCGGGGTTGCAACGCCTGCTTCAGCCAGTTTTGAACTGTCCAAAAATGAAGCCATTCGGACTGAAAATTATTCAGCACCCTATCTTCAAAATTTGAAAGAAGATGGGGTAAGTATCATGTTTATCACCCAAGAGAATTCCTTGAGTTGGGTACAGTATGGTGAAGAAAGTTGTGATAAAAAGGCATTTACAAAGATAGATGGATTTATCCAGGCCAATAACCGTTTGAATAAAGTTCAACTGAAAGGCCTGAAGCCCAATACAAATTATCAGTACCGGGTTGTTTCCAAGCCATTGATCAAGTTTGAACCCTATGACCAACAATTTGGAGAGGAGATTCAAGGAGAAGTATATCATTTTAGCACTCCTGCAGCAACTGGTGAAGCTGTCTCATGTATTATCTTGAACGATATTCATGACCGACCCTATTCATTTGGAGAATTGTTAGGATTGAACAAGGACTTTCATTATGATTTTGTTGCGCTGAACGGAGATATGTTTGATTACCAGTCAGACGAACAGCAGTTGATAGACCATCTGATAAGGCCATGTACAAGTTTGTTTGCCAGTGAAAAGCCCTTTATAATGATTAGGGGAAATCATGAAACGAGAGGAAGGTATGCGAGGCAATTTAAAGATTATTTTGATTACGAAGGAAATGAGTACTATTTTTCTTTCAGACAAGGACCTGTACATTTTATAGTTTTGGATTCAGGAGAGGATAAGGAAGATGATCATGAGGCTTATCATGGAATGGTTGATTTTGATGCTTTCAGAGAACAGCAGGCTGCATGGCTGGAAAATGAGTTGGAAAACAGTGCTTACAGCACCTGTAAATATAAAGTTGTCTTAATGCATATTCCTCCTTATCATTCTGGCGACTGGCATGGAACCACCCATTGCAGGGAGGTGTTTTCTCCCATTTTTGAAAAGCATCGGATCGATATGGTGATCTCAGGCCATACCCACCGTTATGGAATTCATAAGGCCAATGCCGAACATAATTATCCAATCATTATAGGAGGTGGTCCTAAGACTGGTAGCAGGACTTTGATCCAGTTGGATGCCAATCTTGAAAGGTTGTATATCAAAATGCTCAACGATCAGGGAGAAGTGGTAGGGGAGAATGTGGTGAAGGGTTAGCAGAAAAGGCTCCGGGAGGGGCTTCTGACCATTGGATGAATGCTTGGTTGAGCTGTCTGTTGTGGTAAGCTTCTAATGATGGATGTTATTTCTGTTTTTCTTTCTTAATGAAGAATCCCTGATGATAAGGTCTGCCTTTAAGGTGATTGTATTGGTATTTTGTAAAACATCGTCTCCGGTTTCATTTAGTCGGGTAATCAGGTTTTTCATGGCTATTTCCCCCATTTCGTAGCCGGGGTAGTTGATAGTGGTGAGATTAGGGGCTATTAGCCTGGAGACGGTGTCATTATTAAAGCCCACCACGGCCATGTCCTTTGGGATTTTTACGCCAGCTTTTTTAAGTTGGATCAGGCAGCTTGCGGCACAGCTGTCATTGGATACAAAGAGCCCATCTGGTAAGGGATTCATAGAAAGGATTTTTCGGGAAATGTCTATACCTGCGGTTTCGTTCAGATCAGATATAATGATATTATCCTCCTCGAAGGCTATGCCATTGTCCATCAAAGCATATTTATAGCCCTTTAGTCTGTCGGCATATACATTTATCTGAGGATTGCCCAAAACATGCACAATGTTCTTGCAGCCTTGATCAATCAGATGTTTAACGGCATGATAAGCTGCTTTCGAATTGTCTATCATTACTCCGGTCATATTGCTTTCTTCTGCCACGCGATCAAAGAAGATCACAGGGGTGCCCTTTTGGAGGAATGGTTTGAAATGGGCTATTTCTTTGGTGCTGCTGGCCAAGGACACCAGTAAGCCATCTACACGGCTATTATACATCGATTTGGCATTGGACTTTTCTTTATCTTCAGATTCAAGGGACTGGCTAATGATCAGGTTGAAACCAGCTTCATTGGCCACTTTTTCCATTCCCGCAAGCACGGAAGATTGGAAGGGACTGTTGAGCCTAGGGACGATTACACCAATATTATGTGTGGATTTGCTACGGAGGTTGGAGGCGAAGATATTGGAACGATAGCCTAATTTATCTGCGGCCTCATAAATCTTTTTCTTGGTCTTTTCCTTTACTGCGGGGTGTTTGTTCAATGCCCTGCTCACAGTAGCAGGGGAGACCCCTGTTTCTTTGGCTATATCATAAATTGTTATTTCTTTGCTCATCTTAATTATGCCTTTGGTGAGTAGCCCTTCTCTTTTTTATTTCAGGTCTTTTTGCATTTTAATGATTACTAGATCAGACCGGTATTAAGTATTAAATAAGTGCCCAATGTCAAAGTTATTAAAGCCCTGTTTAGGCAGTACATTATCATGGTATAAAATTAGCATATGATAATGAAAACGGTTTCATTTATTTCATAATATATTTAAATTTTTTAGTTAATACTATTTTATATGCACCTGCTTTTAGGGGATAGGTGAAGGGCTTGATTTGCTTATTAGAGCTGAAAATTGATCGTTTTAGCTTATTTGCAGATTAGAATATTTTTTGTTAATTCTTAAAATAAAAATGAAACCGATTGCATAAATTGAAATTTATTTTCAGGTTTGTAATGCTGGTATTGTGAGTGGAGATAGTGGGAAAAGCAGGATATCCCAATGGTGTATGCCCCATAAACCAGTATGCAGGATTGATGGAAAATGCTGAATATTGATTGTGAAGAGGAAGGTCCTGTAAATGCGAAAGAGCTTTGTTCTCCTGTAGAAAAGATTAGAATAGTGGAAACAAATAAAGCCCATTTTGAGATCAATAGAAATGCCTAAAAATAAACCTGAACTATGATTAGCATGAAATCCGTATGCAGTTTTTTGTTTCTTATCACTATCCTGTTTTTGTTGGTCGTGGAGAGGAGCTTTGCTTTTAAACAGCCACTTAAGGAAAGTCTTCTGACCTTTGAGGAGGCTAAGGTGCCCAAGGATGTTGTGTATGATAAGCAGGAAAGGGATTTGGCCATCCATAAATTTACCCTTGAAGAAAAGAAAAGTGTCTTGTTTGAAAAGAATGGTCATAGCTCCGTGTTACTTGATCCAGGAGAAAGTGAAGTGGTCCATGCGGCATTCGCTATGCTCCAAGGGGATATTAAAACTGTTTTTGATGCCCAACTTGACCTGACTTCTGAAATATTACAAAATACCAATGTGGTGGCAGGAACAGTCGGTAAAAGCTGGGTGATTTCAGCAATGGAAGAAAAGGGGCTTGTTGACCTTTCTTCCCTTAAAAGTCAGTGGGAGACCTATTTGATTAAAAATATAAATTGGAAGGGGAGACAGGTACTGGTAATTGCAGGAAGTGATAGCAGGGCGACCGCTTATGGTTTGCTAGAATTATCCAGGATGGTGGGAGTTTCGCCTTGGGTATGGTGGGCAGATGTTGTTCCTGAAAAGAAAGAGATCTTTGAAATTCCTAAGGAGCTATTGGTACAAGATGCACCAAAGGTGAAGTTTAGGGGGATTTTTCTAAACGATGAAGACTGGGGATTGCAGCCTTGGGCAGCCAAGACCTTTGAGCCGGAGACAGGAGATATAGGCCCCAAAACCTATGAAAAAATCTTTCAGCTCCTGTTGCGATTGCGTGCCAATGCTATTTGGCCAGCCATGCATCCTTCAACCAAAGCTTTCTATTCCATAGATGGCAATAAGGAAATGGCTGCAAAGTACCAGATTTTTGTGGGGACTTCCCATGCAGAACCCATGTTGAGAAATAATGTAGGGGAATGGGACCATGATAGATATGGGGAGTACAATTATGCCAGTAATCGCGATATGGTAAAGGAATATTGGCAGGAGCGTATTGAAGAGCTGGATGATGAGGACCGCTATATAGTGACCCTTGGGATGCGTGGGATCCATGATTCCGGAATGCAGGGGGACTTTACTGCAGAGGAAAAAGTGGATATGCTGGAGACCATTATCGGTGATCAAAGGAAAATGCTTCAGAATACCTTGAAAAAAAAGGTCACAGGGATACCACAGGCATTTGTTCCTTATAAGGAAGTTTTAGAAATATACAGTGAAGGTGCCAAGATCCCAGAAGATATCACACTTGTCTGGCCTGATGACAACCATGGCTATATCCGTCAGCTGTCCAATAACTATGAGCAGCAACGATCAGGTGGAGCAGGAGTCTATTACCATATTTCCTATTGGGGAAGACCTCATGATTTCTTATGGTTGGAATCCATTCCAGTAGCACTTATTTGGGAGGAGATGAACAAGGCTTATCACAGCAATGCCAAGGACATCTGGATCGTAAATGTCGGTGATATTAAGCCCAATGAAATTGGAATGAACTTTTTTCTGGAAATGGCATGGGATCCAGACCAATTTTCAGCAGAAGATCTTAATAGTTATTATTCACGCTTTGCCGAAGAGCAATTTGGAAAAAGCTATTCGGGGGAAATTGGGGAAATACTTGCCCGCTATTTCCAGTTGGGCTTTTCAAGGAAACCAGAACATATGGGATGGTCAACTATCTATCCTAATACACCCATACAAGATCCTGAGCTTTCCCTTTTTGATCAGGGCGATGAAGTGCAGCAGCGTTTAGATGCCTATATTCTGTTGGAAGAACAGGTAGCAACCTTACAAAAGAAATTACCTGAGCATTTAAAGGATGCATTTTATCAGTTGGTGGGTTATAAAGTATTAGGGGCGGCCAATATGAATAAAAAGCTGCTATACGCCTATAAGAGCCGTGCTTATGCCGAGCAAGGGCGGGCCAGTGCTCAAATCTATGCGGACAAGTCAAAGGAAGCATTTGAGCAAATTAAGGAAATTACCCAGCGCTATCATCAACAAAATGGCGGGAAGTGGTCTTATATGATGACTTATAATCCAAGGAAGCTTCCTGTTTATAGCATGCCTGAAACAGGCTCCATGACAAAACCTTCTAAAAAAGGAGGCGGAGGAATCGTTCCTGAAGGCTTTTTCAGACCGATTGCTCCAGGTCAGGAAGTTACTTTGCCCAGCTTTATTTCCTCCACTGACCGGGAATATTTTATAGATGTTTTTAGCACGGGGCAGGAGGCCATTAGCTGGACAGCCCAATCCAACGATCCATGGATTAAAATTTCCGCCAAAGAAGGAGAAACATCTTCAGAAGAGCGCATATGGGTTTCAGTGGACTGGTCACTTTTCCCTATGGGACAGGAAAGCAGCTCATTGATCAATATCAGTTTGGACGAGGAAAACTATTCCATTAAGGTACAAGCCAAGCAGTTGGATTTAAGGGATAGGCAGCAAGTATTTGTGGAAGATAATGGCATAGTTTCGATGGAGGTGGAGCATTTTAGTGAAGTACTTCCTACTGAAGGGGCTGAATGGAAACTGATACAGGGTTTAGGGAGACAAAGTGATGCAGTAGGCACTTTCCCTGTATCCTCTGGTTCACTGCTTGGCCGAGAAGAGCATGCTCCAGCTTTGAAGTATGAATTTATCAACGAATCTACTGGTGAGTTTACCCTGAGGATGCATTGTTTGCCGTCGCAGCCAATTAATGGGGATTATAGGCTCAGGTTTGCCGTAAGCATAGATGGTGGAAGTCCAATTCTTATGGATGCCTCGCTCCAGGAAGTGATGGATGAGCATAACCGTGAATGGAATAGCAATGTGCTTAGAGCTGTTAATTATGTGGAGACGGAGATCCATCTTCCATTTTCAGGGAAGCATAGTTTAAAAATCACCATGGTGGATCCAGGAGTGGTATTGGATAAAATAGAGCTTATCAAAGCAGGTCAGTCTTCAGGTTATTTTGGAGCAAGGGAAACAAAAATCAATAATAGATAAATCAATGTTTGAAGTAGTAGATAAAGTCATCGTCATAACCGGGGGGACTGGCGTCTTGGGAAGTAATATCGCAAAATCTTTGCTTGAGGCAGGCGCGAAGGTAGTGATCCTCGGACGTAATCAAGACAAGCTAAACAGTGTCCTTGACACCTTGGGCAAGCAGGGGGATCTGATTGGTTTTTCTTGTGATGTGTTGGACAAGAGCAGGCTTCATAAAGTCCGTGACGCAGTAATACAAAAATGGGGATCTATTCAGGTGCTGATCAATGTGGCTGGGGGAAATATGGCGGAGGCCAATGTGAATGAGGACCAGACCGTCTTTGACATTGATGTAGCTGAGCACAAAAAGGTAATAGACCTCAATTTAGATGGAACTATAGTTCCCAGTTTGGTTTTTGGGAAAGCTATAGCCGAAGGAGGGGAAGGGAGTATCATCAATATATCCTCCATGGCGACTTATTCTGCGATAAGTCGTGTAATGGGCTATTCGGCGGCCAAGACCGGAATCAATAACTTTACCCAATGGATGGCCATGGAAATGGCATTGAAATTTGGAGAAAAAGTGAGGGTAAATGCGATTGCGCCTGGTTTTTTTATAGGAGAGCAAAATCGAAAAGTATTGATCCATCCTGATGGTTCTTATACCGATCGCAGTAAGAAGGTATTGGCCCGAACGCCCATGAAGCGTTTTGGACATATCGATGAGTTAAATGGTGCCGTACAATTTTTGTGCTCCGAGGCAGCCTCCTTTATCACGGGCGTAATTCTTCCTGTAGATGGTGGTTTTAGTTCATTTAGTGGGGTTTAGTAGAGGAAGTTTATTGGGCGAATACATTTTTACGCTAGGAAAATTGAGATGAGGAATCAGGCTAAGATAAGTGGTGTCAAATATTAAACCCGCATTATGCATTAGGAATCGTTATGAGAACTGAAACTACAAGAAAATCAGGCTGTTTGGAGATTGAATCATAGCATCGCTATGGTGAAATCGAAAACAGCAGCGAAGCGACTGATTTTAAAGTAGTTTCAGGTCGTAATAGATAGGCTAATGCATAATGCGGGTTAAAAAAGTAAAGTTAAAGAAGAACCAAAATATACGGTCTTAAAGACCATCAATGAATATATAAAATGGGATTGATTCAAACATGGAGATGGTACGGGCCAGAGGATCCCGTCACACTTAGTGATATCAGGCAAGCAGGGGCTTCAGGAGTCGTTACAGCCTTGCATCAAATTCCTCACGGGGATGTTTGGCCGCTTGAGTTGATTAAAGAAAGGAAAGCAATGATAGCCCAAGCAGGGCTGGAATGGTCAGTGGTGGAAAGCGTTCCTGTCCATGAGGCCATAAAAACCAGGAATGAGCATGCGGGTTTTTATTTGGAAAATTACCGTAAAACTTTGCGGAACCTTTCTTCCTGTGGCATCAAAACAGTTTGTTATAATTTTATGCCAGTCTTGGATTGGACACGGACAGACCTGAGGATTACTTTGGATAATGGTGCCAAAGCGCTGTATTTTGATTGGGTGGATTTGGCTGTTTTTGATACCAAAGTCTTGAAGCGAGCAGAAGCCAGTTCCTTTTATCAAGCTTCAGTTTTAAATCAGGTGGAAGAGCGCTATGAAAAGATGTCCAAAGAGCGTTTAGAGGAACTTTCTGCTGTCATCCTAATGGGGGTACCCACAGAAGGTGGGGTCAGTTTAGAGGATTTAAAGCAGAGTATTGAAATTTACAAGAAAATCGGAAAAGCTGGTTTGAGGGAAAACTTGGTGTATTTTCTGGAAAGTATAGCCGAGCTTTGTCTGGAAGAAGGAATACAGATGACCATACATCCAGATGATCCTCCTTTCCCAATATTGGGTTTGCCACGAATCGCTTCTTCCAAAGAAGATTTGGAATATATTCTAGCAGAAGTTGATCAGTCCTTTAATGGAATTTGCTTTTGTACCGGTTCTCTTGGTGCAGGAGGCCATAATGACTTAGTGGAAATTTTGAAGGCTGTAGGAGAAAGAGTGTATTTCGCCCATCTTAGGAATATCAAAAAGGATGCGATGGGCAATTTTTATGAATCCGACCATTTGGATGGAGATGTGGATATGCCAGCAATCATGACTTTATTGGTGACACTCAATAAAAAGAGGAAGCAAAGGATTCCCTTTAGGCCTGATCATGGTCATGAACTATTGGATGATATAGGAAAGGCTACCAATCCCGGCTATTCGGCAATAGGAAGGCTAAAAGGTTTAGCGGAATTAAGGGGATTGGAATTGGGGATCAACTGTACATTGAAGGATTAATATTTGTGGTTTTAGGCCATTACCAATTGTATCGTAGAAATTTGAAGAGTAAGCATATTTGGGTCGTTTCGATGGATCTGTTGGGGCAAAAACATGTGCAGGGAAATATAAGGTCAATCAAAATTTCTGTGGCAACTCTTAAAATGCTTCTTTTAAAAAAATCAGACCTATACTGTAGTCGTTCAATGCTGAATTAATTGAAATGTGGTAAAACATCTGTGTTGATCTATGTTTATCCGTGTATAAAAATTATTGACCACAGATAAAAATGATGCACACTGATATATGGTTATACGCTTGGTTTTAAAAGGTGTTTATCTGACTGCGTCTGTATGTTAGGTGCTTTTTGAATGACCTAAAGCAGGACATTGAAGGCTGTTAATCTTCAATTTTTCTGCATGATCCTCAATTTATTGGATCAATCAAAATTTCTGGTGGCAACTCTTAAAATGCTTCTTTTAAATAATTCAGACCTATACTGTAGTCGTTCAATGCTGAATTAATTGAAATGTGCTAAAACACCTGCGTTGATCAATGTTTATCCGTGTATAAAAATTATTGACCACAGATAAAAATGATGCACACTGATATATGGTAATACACTTGGTTTTGAAAGGTGTTTATCTGACTGTATCTGTATGTTAGACGTCTTGTCAAATGACCTAAAGAAAGGAGTTGAAGACTGTTAATTCTCAATTTATCAGCATTTCTCAATGGGATTAAAAAATAAAATCCCCATGGTAGGCATCGACCGGATCAAATTCCTTTAAACATTTTAAAAGAATTTGGTCTGATTAATTTCCTTAACGACCATGGAGACCTTACTAATATTTATTAACCCTAAGCCTAGATTAATATCTAAACCTTAGTCATAAAGTTGATGAAATTTAGGTCATTACACCTATCCAAAGCGTTCTAAAAACTATCATTTTTGGACAGTCTTAATGTGTTGGTTTTGTGTAAGTGTTTTGTTTTTAGGTGATTGTGTTTTTTTTGATGATGGTTTGGTGATTTGTGCAATAAATTTAAAAACAAGAACCTTGGCAAATGAACAAAAAAAATGGGTAAGCATTAAGCCACCCATTTTTACATTAATATTATTGAGCTGAGGTTTATTTGGCCTGGACCGCCACATCATCAAATGCAAACCAACCCGCACTACTAGGTGCGGTGGCTCCGAACTCAATCCCCACCTTGGCACCAACAGCTTGTTCATTGGCTATTGCAGTGAAATCAATGGCAGCAGTTTCACCAGCTGCGATAGCCGTTGTTTGTGATCCCAATACATTTCTAATACCATCACCTGAGTCATAGTATATGATAACCGTAAAATCTTGTCCATTCCATGAATTTGAAGCGGTCATGGTCAGTTTAAATTCTTCATCTGTCCTTGTGATTACATGATCCAGTAGATTATAGACATTGGGGTCACTTGTCTTGATGAAACCATGATAATTTCCAGTATTATCCGCTTCCACACCTGAGTCGGTAGCTTGGGTATCGGTGTTCCAACCAGGGACATTGGACCAATTTTTATATTTTTGATCTCCGGGAAGTGAGAAATCTGCATTCTCTACGCTAATGGGTGCAAATACCCGGAGTTTCATAGCTGTTACAGTTTTGGTAAGGATTACAGGGCTAGTGCCTTCCTCTCCGGAAACTGTCAGTTTTACGGTGTACTCTCCTTCAGCATCATAGGTATGGACGGGATTTTCTTCTGTAGAAGTATTACCGTCTCCAAAGTCCCAAAGATAAGCATTGGCATAACTGGATTTTACCATAAAGTTGATTTTCAATTCTTCCGCTTCATAGATAAAGTCAGCTATGGGATCGTTAACGATGCTTACACTAAGGGTTTCATTTACTTCTGCCGGCTTGGTTCCATCTGTCCCGTAAACCATTAGTTTTACATTATAATCACCTTCTTTTTCATAATTGTGTACGGGATCCTCATCCGTAGAATTATATCCATCACCAAAATCCCAAAAGTAAATATTGGCATGACTGGCCTCTGCATCAAACTTTATTTTCCCTCCATCCTCAGGCGCAAATGTGAAACTTGCTATGGGATCATTGGCTTTAATATCATCTGTGTCTTCACTGCAGGAGACCAATAAGCTTAAGGATAGCATATAGGCTATTGGGGTAAATGTTTTTTTCATTCTACTTAATTTTTTAATTGCTTGGTTAATAGATTTACTGTCATTACTTGAAAGCGGTACCTATAACGGTTGGTGGTTTTTTTTTCTAACGATACATATTCATGATTATCAGGGATTAGTCGAAATCCCGTACTTTCTTAATTGGTAGTATTAAGAAAGTAGATCTTTTTGGACCTATGAACTAGGTTGGGACAGAAGGATATCCCTTAATTTCTTTTAGCCGAAAGTTAGTATGGTTTCAGTATTATAAATTATTATTCAGCATTAAAGTACTGCCATTATAGCTGAAAACTGTATGGTATCATACTGGTAAGTTTGGTGAAATAGCGGAATTGCAAAATAAGGTTTTCAGAAAAATACATGCTAGCCAAAGTGGTTATGGGTTAGCAGCCTTCTGTCTCGACATATACAGAAAATGTGATTATCGAAATAGAAAAAGAGAAGCCTACTTATTGGGTTAAGCAAGCTTCTCATTTTGGTATTGGGTGAAGGCGAAGAACACTTTACTGTTTATAAAGTGTTTTTGATTTTGAAGACAGACAGTTTAAGTATATTATAGGTGCGGTTACCTGGCGATTTTCTTTCCATTGATACTGAGGTTACTGAATTCAAGCCCATTGATATAGTCCAAATGAACATCCTGTTCTTTTGGCGTAGAAAGTTTCATATTTTTTAAATGTAGATCAGATACCTGATACTGATCGGAATCCCGAGTATTAAATATCAGTTCACATTCCAGATCAATATTATGGAAAGTGATATTATTGGCAGAAGAGCTGCGGATGCCCTCTTCACCTTTCAGATCAAAAAACTGTGTCCAGGGTTTGATAAACAGCATGTTTTTGGCATTTCCTTTAATATCTTCTACCAGAATATGCTCATAATGTTGGGGGGTATCAGGTCGCATTTTCAACCACAATAACCTAGTAGCGTGGGACACTTTTGTTCTCCTAAGGATGATATTTCGGTTATGGATGGATTCACTGCCACAGGTGAGGGCGCTATGGCAATAGCCGAATTCACAATCTTCGACTATGATATTATAATTGCCACCATTATTGTGGTCCTTATCAGCATTGGGGCCTTTTCCCCCCTTAAGGGCAATGGCATCATCATTGACAGACATGTAGCAATTCTTTACCAGCACATTTTTGCAGACATCCAAGTCAATGGCATCTGAACTGGGGGCTTTCTCATGCTTTGGCTCATGAGGAGCGAAGATATACAAGTCCAATATTTTCACATTTTCACACTTGTAGTAGTGGGAGGTCCAAAAAGGCGAGTTGATCAAGCGGATGCCAGATACCTGGATGTTTTTACTGTTGGAAATAAATAGCAAGCGAGGACGCATTTCGTCGAGATTTGTACAGTCTGGATTCCATTTTCTCCTGAGCCAAAATGAACGCCAAAAGCGTAAGCCATTGCCATTAAGGGTGCCTTTTCCAGATATGGTAAATCCATCCAAACCATCTGCATTGACCAAGGCAGCAAAGTATTTTCTGTTTTGGCCTTCAATTCGGGTGTCCAGCAATTTGAAATGGCTGATATCATCACTTCCTTTGAGCACGGCATCTTTTTCTAAATGCAGGTGTGTTCCGGGTTTGAAAAATATGGAACCGCTTAGGAAGGTTCCTTTTGGGATAATGATGACTCCACCACCTTCTTTATGCGCCAGATCAATTATGGCTTGGATTTTATCCGTTTGGACAAGGTTACTGTCCTGCTTAACACCATAATCTGTAATTAAATAATGTTTTCCAAGTTGGTGGATATCTGTAGGTTTTGTTTCACTAAACCATTCCGGAATGGCTGTTCCGTCTGGAAATACCTCCTGTTGGGCCAAAGCTGCAAAGTTAAAGATAAACAAGAGGAAGAAAGATAAAAGGCAATTTTTCATGAGTTATTGTTGATTTTAATGGGTAAAAATTGGGACTTACAAGCTCTGCTATCCTTAGCTGTAAGCCGCTATTTTGGAGAAAAGTAAATAAAACTGCGCAACTAACAATGCTGTAATGTCATGGTTGTCTATCTTCAATGGCTTGTGTAACTGAATTTATTTTTGTCCATAGGGTGAAGCTGGTGATGCTTGTTTATTTTGAAATGTACCAAGCCATCCCATCCAAAGCAGTAGTTGCCTTTGTTTACTTCCTTCC
Organism: Echinicola marina; assembly: GCF_020463795.1. Taxonomy (NCBI): domain Bacteria; kingdom Pseudomonadati; phylum Bacteroidota; class Cytophagia; order Cytophagales; family Cyclobacteriaceae; genus Echinicola; species Echinicola marina. The sequence continues at coordinate 3,907,785 of NZ_CP080025.1, forward strand.
TTTCATAAGTTTAAGGGCCTCAGAACAGTCCATAACGGTTTTGATTTAATTTTACCATAATTTGGTTTTATATCCATTTTAAAGAAATGAAACCCGAAATAATCATTATGAAAAAAAATTACGGAAATTTATGGGGCTTAATGATCCTGTCCTTATTGACCCTGTTTGTTCCTGCTTGTACAGAGGAAGAAATGGAACCTGCCGAACCTACCGCAGGTTTTACCACGGCCACCAATGAGCTGAATGCGGTATTTACCAATTCTTCTGAAAACGTTATCTCTTATTCTTGGAATTTTGGTGATGGCAATACTTCTACGGAAGAAAGCCCGAGCCATACCTATGAATATGCGGGAGTTTATACCGTGGTATTAACAGCAAAGGGAGCCAATGGGCAAATTGTAGAAGCGGATGAAGATATCACCATAGTAGAAAATTTAAAGGCTGCTTATACTTTTGAAAAGGAATATTTGGCCGTCAGCTTTACCAATGCATCAGAGAATGCAGTGAGCTATTCATGGGATTTTGGTGATGGGAACAGTTCCACAGAAGAGCATCCCATGCATACTTATGAGGCAGCAGGCACCTATACAGTGGTATTGAACAGTACCGCACAGGGTGGAACGACGGTTCAGACCAGCCAAGAGCTGACCGTGGTAGGTCCTCCAGTGGCAGCGTATACTTTTGATGACGATGGACTTACCGTTAACTTTATCAATAACTCAGAGAATGTGATCAGCTATTCATGGGATTTTGGCGATGGCAATAGCTCAACGGAAGCAAGCCCAAGTTATACTTATGCTTCGGAAGGTACTTATACGGTGGTATTAACGGCCAGCAGTGAAGAGGGAGAAGTAGTGGTGAGCAGTCAAGAGGTTACAGTTGAAGAGCCTGTGGATACCTCTTTATATTCGATTATGTTTATTACCGATGATGCCAATGATGATGCGCAGATAGAATGGTTACGGGCAAAGGGCTTTAATGTCAGCACTTATTATAATAGCACCTTAAGCACAGCAGCTCAAGAGGATATTGATATGCTCAATGCTGCTGATTTGATCATCATTGGCCGGAGTGGTAATTCTTCCGACTTTGATGGAAATGATAAAACCGCTTGGAATTCGCTGACAGCGCCCTTGATTCTGAACTCACAATGGGCAGCAAGAAACAATCGCCTGAACTGGTTCAATAATGACGGTAATCCAGTGGCCTACAATCCAGGGGGAGGAGAGGTTATTAGTGCCCAAATATTAGAAACAGACGATGCGGCTTTTGATGAGGTTACGCTTACGGAGGATAATATGCTTGCATGGATCAATACGCCAATCAATATCCTTTACACGGCCACGGTTACCAATGGAGAAGTATTGGCAGAGAGTGCAGCGGCGGCAGGAGGTGATCCTGGGGCAGGAGCTATGTTATATGTTCGCTTTGATGCGGGTACAGAGTTTTATGCAGGAGCGGGCGAATCGGCAGCTGGACCGAGGACCTACTTTGGTTTTGGTGCCGATGAGGGAGGTGTTTCCTATTATTGGCAGCTTACTGATGAAGCGAAAACTGTATATTTTGAGGAGATCCTAAGGTTAGTACAGCTGTAGGAGGAATCAGGATATAGTTATACTATTGAAAGATAGGGATTTGTTAGTGAAACCAGTCGTTCTCAAATGGGGACGATTGGTTTTTTGCTTTATAGGGAGGATCGTCTGGATTATCTGCTTTTATCAAACTTATATTGGGGACAGATAATAATATTGAACCCGAAATATACATTAGCCTATCTACGCCGCGGCGCACAAGTATTACGACCTGAAACTACTTTAAAATCAGTTCCTTCGCTGCTGTTTTCAACTCTACCTGGCGGTAGACAGGTTCACCGTAGCTGTGCTACGATTCATTTTCCAAACAGCCTGATTTTCTATCAATTTCAGTCCTTATGACGAAACCTAACTCATAATCTGGATTGAAAAGGCATTCAAGAGGCATGGAATGATCAGGTCATCCAATTAGCAAGAGAAGTCTGTGCTAATTATTCCTGTTTTTGGATTCCTTGATATATTGGCTAGGAGAGCAGCCAAAGTGTTTACTAAAAGCCCTGGAAAAATTATTGGGCACAGTATAGCCCACCTTATAGGCTGTTTCGGTAATATTATGGTCCCTGGACAATAAATACTCTGCAGCCTTGTTCATGCGAAAAGTGGTGACAAAATCTGCAGCGGATTTGTTCGTCAAGGCCTTGATTTTCCTGTAAAATTGTGGTCGGCTCATATTGAGCTGAGCAGCCAAGGAATCGATATCCAGGTTTTCGGTTTCCAAATTACTTTCTATCATGTCCCTGGTTTTTTGTAGAAATTTCTCATCGGCGGAGTTAATCGCAATCTTTTTGAGTTCGATGGATGTTCCCTTGGAAAATAATTCGCGTAAGCGACGTCTTTGTTCCATAAGGTTTTTTACTTGAGCCCTCAAAACGGTGGTATTAAAAGGCTTGGTCACATAGGCATCGGCACCGGTTTCATAACCCTCCGTCTTGGATTCAGGGGATTGGCGTGCAGTGAGCAGGATGATGGGAATATGACTGGTTCGTTCATCTGTTTTTAGTTGCTTGCAGAGTTGGAGGCCATTCATATCAGGCATCATTACATCACTGATGATCAAGTCGGGAATATGGTCTATGGCAAGGGCAAGGCCTTCTAAACCATTGGTAGCCGTAAGGATACGGTATTCCTTATTGAAGCTCATTTCCACATAAGTCCGAATGTCCGTGTGGTCATCAACCACCAGGATCAAAGGAGTTTCTGCATCAGCAGCTTCAGGAAGGTTGGGGTCGGTATCCAGAACTGTGGTTGGGGGGCCTACTAAGCTGCTTTCCTGGTCGGTTATCTGGGAAAATTCCGAGGCATCAAGTTGTCGTGGTAAAAATACAGAGAAGCTGGTACCTTTTCCTACAGTACTTTCAACTTCAATTTTTCCATCGTGCAGCTCCACCAATTCTTTGCTCAGGCTGAGTCCAATACCTGACCCTTTATGCTGCTTTTTATTATGGGCACTTTGATAGAATATCCCGAATATTTTTTCCTGATCTTCTTTGGGGATGCCCTGTCCATTGTCCTGTACAAGGATGGTAATTCCTTCTTTGGGTAGGGATGTTGGGGCTACTTTGAGGATGATTTGTCCCTGATCAGGCGTGAATTTGAAGGCATTGGAAAGGAGGTTATTCAGGATCATGGTGAGCTTATCGGTATCAAAGTCCATGATAAACTGCTCAGCTGAAGTTATTATTCTGAAGTCAATGCCGCGCCTTTTGGCCATTTCTTCAAATGAGCTGCCAAGGCCCCGTACAAAGGCTATGATATCTGCCTGCTGCAATGCCAATTTGAGGTGGCCGGATTCCAACTTTCTAAAATCCAGCAGCTGGTTAATCAGGATCAGCAGCTGTTTGGCATTGCTGTGCATCAGCTGATAGTATTGTTCGGCAATTTGCTTTTTGGGCCTTTCTTTTAAGAGTCTTTCGAGGGGATCGATGATCAGTGTCAGGGGAGTTCTGAACTCATGGGAAATCTCGGTGAAGAAGTGGAGCTTGGCTTGGTGGATGGCCTCACTTTTTCTATGTAGGATTTTGGCATTGAGGTAGCGGAAAATAAACCAGCCCATGAGTAGCAAGACCAAAACATATATAGTAATGGCCCACCAGCTCAGCCACCAAGGGGGGAGCACTTTAATGCGCAGGCTGGCAGGAATATCGCTCCATACACCATCACTATTGGCACCAAATACCTTAAAAACATAATTTCCGGCAGGGAGGTTGGAGTAGGAGGCCATCCTTCTTGAAGCATCTGTATAGATCCAGTCCGAATCGAATCCTTCCAGCTTGTATTTGTATTTATTGCTGAGTGGGTTGGCATAGTGCAAGGCGGCAAATTCCAACCTGAATGTTTTGTCCCACCACGTAAGGGTTATTTCATCGGTGGTGAGGAGCGCATTTTCCAATATGGCTCTGTCATTGATTTTGGTACCTGGGTGAACATCTTCATGCATCACATTCAAGTTGGTCAGGATTACTTTTGGTGCAAAGGGATTGGTCTTTATTTGTTCGGGAACAAATGAGGTGAGGCCATTGGAACCGCCAAAAAAGAGTTTTGAGCTCTTACTATCACGGAAAACGGCACTTTGCTTGAATTCATTGCCCTGAAGGCCATCGAATAGGTTAAAGTTCTGGATTTCCCCAGTAGTGGTGTTGATTTTGCTCAGTCCTTTGGTATGACTGGCCCAGACAGCTTCCTTAGCATCAAAGGCCAAGGCCAAGATCAATTCGTCCGTCAGGCCATTTTGACGGGTGAAGTGCTGGAATTGCTTGCTGTTAGGATCAAGTACGCTTATTCCCGCATCTGTAGCCAGCCAAATTCTGCCTTCGTGATCTTCTGTGAGGGAATAGGTCCGATTGCTGAGCGGACCTGCTTGGACTTGTTCGGTATGTGTATAATTGGTAATGTCAAATTCTTTATCTTCTATTGAACCGGTACCTAAGGCCATCCTGCTCATTCCACCCTCTTCTGTTGCTATCCAGAGGTTGTTTTCCTGATCGATCATTAGGTCCATGATTTGCTTTCCAGCAAGTCCCAGCGAACTGTCATAACAATGAAAGCGGTCATTTTCTTTGTCATAGCGGGACAGCCCATAAAAGGAGCCAACCCATATATGTCCATTTTGGTCTTCTTCAATGGCAAAAACCCCAATACTGCAATCTGTTTTTGAAGCATGGAAAAAAGTGTCTTTTTGGGGATCATAATAGACCAGCCCATTTTTGGTGCCTATCCAAACCAAGCCCTTACTATCGCAAAACAAAGTACGGATTTGTAAGTCATTGAGCTTGTTTTGGCCGATATAGGTATAAGTAGGTTTTGAGCTGACGTTGTCTATTAGGGTGATTCCGAGGTTTTCTGAACCTACCCATATCCTTCCTTGCTGATCGGTACAAATGGCCCTGACCACATTGTCCAACAGGCCTTGTCCAGCCTGTCCCTTATGGTAATTGATAAAAGGTTTGGTATTGAGGTCAGTGTGGTTCAGTCCGCCGGATTGGGTGCCTATCCAAAGATGCTCCTGGTCATCCAAATAGAGGTATTTTGTGATTTCATCAGAAAGTGACTGGGGGTCCATAGGATCCGGATGGTAAATGAGGGTGTCATTGTGCTGTTTATGAACTTGGATCAGTCCGTTTGAAGAAGTCTGCCATTTGTATTCTTCATTTTCCTCATATTTGGTATGGTAACTATAGCGAGCCCTGATTTTTTGTTGAATAAGATCTGGCGCTTGTTCGATGGGAAAAGCCTTAAAGTTTTCTTTTTCGTAATTGTATTGATAGATGGTTGTTTTGGGTTCAACCTGAATCCATACCTTTCCCAAGGCATCGGTGGCTATGGCGCTGATCCTATTATCCCTAAGGGCTGTGCTGTCATTTCCATTGGCCCGAAAGACCTTAATATCATAGCCATCGTACCTTACGGCTCCTCCCCAGGTGCCCAACCATATATAGCCATATTTGTCTTTGGTGATAGCATAAACTGCATTTTGGGGCAGGCCATCATTGACGTCCAGCTGTTCGAATTTTAGGGGCCTATATTGAGCATGTCCCTTTTCCGCAATGAAAAATACCAATAGCAGCTGAAATATAAGAGAAAAGATAGAAATCCGGGACATGATCCTCTAAGTTGATTGATAAGTCAGTAGCGAAAATAGAACTAATTTCTTTTTACCCATAAGTTTTATATGAATTAAACCCGCATTATGCATTAGCCTATCTATTGCGACCTGAAACTACTTTAAAATCAGTCGCTTCGCTGCTGTTTTCGATTCTACCTGGCGGTAGACAGGTTCACCATAGCGATGCTATGATTCAATCTCCAAACAGCCTGATTTTCTTGTAGTTTCAGTTCTCATAACGATTCCTAATGCATAAAACGGGTTAAAGGATGAGTGCTAAGGAAAAATTAGTATAGTGTTGATTGTGCTTTTGTTTAATTGAACGGGCAGTGTGCCTGTCCTTGCGTAATGTTTTATATGAACAATAAGACGGCTATCGATTAGTTTTTTCCCTTATTAGATATATGAATGCCACAATTTAACCGGTCAGCCCCACTAGAAAGGTCTAGAAAGATTGTAGCGCTGTGGCGGAAAAGACTTGACTTGGATATACAGTTGTCCTTAGGAAATAAATTTACCCGTATAGCTAGAAAATTTCCGATGTGGTCTGAAAATAGCCCTGTTTAGTGAGGATATGGGGAGGGGATTTGCAAAGAAAGAATAGCATGAATAATCGATTTAGTGGTTATTATAAGCCTTGTTTTAGGTGTATTTATTACAATTAATATTAGGTTACTTTTACTAAGAATATGTCATAATTTAGTAATCAGTATTTTTTAAGAAATTCAAAAATACTGATCTGCTACCAGTATAAGCCATAACACTATTAGGGATCGAGTTTTATAAATTTCGTATAAATCCATTTTTGAAAAAATATTTCTAATTGGTCAGAGGGATTCGCAGCATCTTATTGGCCAAAAGAAAGGGCTTTTCATAAAAGGACTCAGTGTTGATTAACAAAACCTCAATAATCTATGAACAACTTTACTAAACTGCTTTTTGCATGTTTTTGCTTGTCGGGGGTATTTCTTATAGGATGTAAGGAAGAGTTTGATGAGTATTACGCCAGGCCGGAGGGTTTGGAGGGGCCTATATATCAGGTCCTCTCTGATTCGGTGCGGTTCAAAGGGAACTTTGACCATTATTTGGCGCTAGTGGAAAAAGCCGGGTATAAGCAGACTTTAAGTTCAGCCGGATACTGGACAGCTTTTGCTCCCAATGATGAAGCCTTTGAGCTTTACTTCCAACAAAACAATATCAATGGTGTAGAGGATATTTCAGAGGAAAAAGCTTCTGAGATCATCTCTTATTCCCTGGTTTATAATGCCTATAACCTGAGAGACCTGGCCTATTACCAGACCGGTCCGGGCAATGATACCTTGTCTGCTTCTTTTAGAAGGAAGACCGCTTATTATAAGGGTGTTTATAAGGAAGAGGTAGAAGGTGAGCAACTGGATGTAGTGGCGGCCAATCGTAATGGCTTCGAAACGTATAACCTGGACGACAATAATAATAAGTACCTGCCTTATTTCATGCAGCATTATTTGGATCGTACGATGATCAGTGCTGCGGATATAGAAGGTTTTTATGAGCGGCCTTATTCTGGTGCCCAAGTGGCCAATGCCAATGTGGTACAATCCAATATCATTGCAGAAAATGGTTATATCCATACAGTGGATAGGGTAATCCAACCCATGCCGAATATTGCTGATTATTTGGCTGAAAAACCGGAATACAGTCTGTTCCGCTCCATATTGGAGATGAGTTTTAGAACGCGGGAAAACAATACGGCAGTAAGTTATAATGCTGCGGCTTATCCAGAGCTTACCGATCGCTATGGTCCAGTATATGACCTTTCCGGTCCGGTGCATGTCAAAGCCTATACAGGTTCCTATGCCTTTGCGCCCAATAATGAAAACTTTCTCAATGGAGGAAATGATGCCCAGGCAGACAGTTGGACGCTTTTTGCACCACGTAATGAGGCCTTACAGCAGTTTTTGGATGATGTTTTATTGGAATATTATGGGAGTTTGGAAAATGTTCCCGATCAGATCATCTATGATTTTGTCAACATGCATATGTGGCAAGCTGCGCTTTGGCCCAGTCAGTTTGATTTGATCACCAATACTTTGAATGAATCGGCCCGTTTTGATCCGGTGGCAGATCTTGCAGAGCGTAAAATCCTAAGCAATGGTTTGTTTTACGGAACAGATAAGGTACAGGAAGGAAATTTCTTTTTTACGGTATATAGCCGCCCTTACTTGGATCCACAGTATAGTATCATGAGGGAATTGCTCAATAATTACCGCTTTACCATTTCCGATCCTGGGCAAAACTTTGGCATGCTACTCATGTCCAATCAACAGCTCAATGATGCAGGTTTTGAGTATGATCCAGGCGCCAGGAATCCTTGGACCTATAATGGGGAATCAGCTCAGGCATATGAGCGATTGATAAGAATGGTTGAATTGAGCATCATCAAATTAAACAGTCCGGAAGAACTGGCAGACCTATCAGGCTCGGGTATTTTGGAAACCTTTGGTGGAGAGTATATAAGGTACGAAAACGGTGAGTTCTTTGCCTCGGGCAATGTGGATTCGGGAGAGCGTGTCATGGTCAAAGGAGATGAGACTTATGAAGCCGTCAATGGTCCAGCATTTTATACTGAAGGCCTGTTGAGTTATACTCAAAAAGTCATTCCAGAATTGATTTTTGAAAATCCCCAATTTGATCGTTTTGCTGAATATCTGGAAAATTCATCCGTTTATAATGCCAATTCTTTGGCCATAGAAGGGGTGGCGATTGGACAGTTTTTTACCGCTTTGATTCCTTCCAACGATGCGATAGACCAAGCGATCTTAGATGGTGTTTTGCCGGCAGATCCACGTACCGGCGATGCAGGTGAAAGGGAGAAGATAGCCGCTTTTATCAAATACCATTTTGTGCCGCGTAATATTATTGTACCCGATGGCAAAAAGATCGTCAGCGAAAATGGCGAGGATTTCCCAACGGTGTATGCCACAGTGGAAGGAGAAATCAAAGAAGTAGTTATTGATAACAGTGCTAATGGTTTCCAAGCACCCTATACCATGACGGTGACGGATGAAAAAGGCAATGTGGCCAATGTCATTATTCCTGATAGCAATGTTTTGGGCAGCTATTGTGTGCTGCATTCCATTGACCGAGTATTAGAAACGAACTAAGCCCAAAAACCAAAATATTTCTTATGCAAAATTTTACCAAGAAACTTTTGTGGTTTGTCATGGGGCTGACCTTGATAAGCACAGGGGTGAGTGGCCAGCAACAGGCCCAAACCCTGGAGATAGTCAAAGGACAGATCCTGGACAAAGATGATAATTCTTCCATTATAGGTGCTACTGTAGTGGAAGTGGATAGTGAAAACAGGACCTTAAGAGGGGTAGCTACCGATATAAACGGAAATTATTCCCTCAGGGTAAAGAGCAAGCAAAACAGGATAAGGGTATCCTTTATAGGCTATAAAACCATTACAGTTCCCATAGATGGCCGCTCAGAGATTAATTTCCAAATGGAGTTTAATGTATCCGAGTTGGATGTGGCAGAGGTTACGGCTGAAAAGTTCATTGATCAAGGAATGATGCAGATCGATGAAAGAGACCTGACCTCCTCCGCGACAAGGGTGGATGCTGAATTACTGAAAGAAATGTCTGCCCTTTCCATTGACCAAGCGCTGCAAGGAAGGATGGCTGGTGTGGACATTGTTTCCAATTCCGGTGATCCTGGAGCGGGTATGTCTATTCGTATCCGTGGTACATCCTCTATCAATGGTTCTTCTGAGCCTTTGATTGTGGTGGATGGTATTCCTTTTCAGACAGAAACCTCCAATTTTGACTTTGCCAACGCCAATGAGCAGGAATATGCACAGCTATTGAATGTGGCTCCTTCAGATATCGAGTCCATTACGGTATTGAGGGATGCAGCCGCCACGGCCCTTTGGGGAACCAGGGGTTCCAATGGTGTGCTGGTGATCACCACCAAAAGGGGAGCGAAAGGAAAGCCTACCATTACCTACAGCTTTAGGGGATCGGTAACAAAACAACCCGAACAAATTCCCATGTTGAATGGTGACCAGTATTCTACCTTGATAGCAGAGGGATACATGAACAGCTTTGGGGTGCCCTTGAATATTAATGCCAATAAGGAGTTTTCCTATGATCCCAAAGACCCATATTACTTCTATAATTATAGCAATAATACAGATTGGATTGACCAGATCACGCAACTGGGGCATATGACTGACCATAATATTGCCCTCTCTGGTGGTGGAGAAAAGACCCGCTACCGTGTATCTGTGAATAAAAACGGCTCTGTGGGAACTACCAAAGGAACTTCCTTCGATCGTTTTGCTACACGAGTAAGTTTGGATTACCTGGTTTCTGATAAAATCAAGATTTTAACAGACCTGGCTTACACTAAGTCTACTACAGAAAGGAATTGGAGAAATAATCTAAGGTCAGTGGCTTATGAAAAAATGCCCAATATGTCGGTATATGAATATGATGTATATGGTAACCTGACGCCTAACTATTTCTCTCCGGAATTCAATATTCAAGGAGCTTTTTCCGGAACCTATAATCCTTTAGCGATGGCTTTGGAAGCTTCCAATGTTACGCAGAGTAACCGGATCATTCCGAAATTCACCTTGCAGTACCATATTCGGGAGGACCTGATGTTCCAGTCTGATGTGGCCTTTGATATTATCAATAACCGTTCGGAGGACTTCTTGCCGCAAATAGCTACAGGGCTTCCCCTGAACAATGCCAATGTCAACAGGGCTTCCAATAACTTTTCAGATAATTTGATCACACAGACCTTTAGTAAACTGTACTATACGCCTGATCTAGGCGAGGATCATAGTTTGATGGGCTTATTGATGTTCACGACATATGAAAGTAGGGGTGATGGGCTTTATGTAGGAACCACCAATTCCGCTTCATCTTTCTTGCAGGACCCTTCTGCTGTGAGCAGAACAGATAATATCAACTTGAATTCTTCTACTGATCAATCCAGGTCCATAGGGATGTTGGCCAATGTGCAATATGGCCTTTTAGATCGCTATATTTTTAATGCTTCTATTAGAAGAGATGGTAGTTCGAAGTTTGGTAAAAACCACCGTTTTGGCACCTTCCCGAGTGTTTCAGCAAGATGGAGGATTTCGGGAGAGCCATTTATGCAAGACCTGAGTTGGATGGATGAGTTTAGCTTAAGGGCCAGTTATGGAGAGAGCGGCAATACCCCTCGAGATAATTACAGGCACTTCAGCACTTTCTCCAGTTTGGGTTGGAATTATAATGGAGAAACAGGTGTGGTACCTGAAAACCTGGAATTGACCAATTACAAATGGGAGACGGTACAGCAGACCAATTTTGGTTTGAACCTAGAAGTTTTGCAAAGCAAAATTGTGATAGGACTGGATGTGTACCGTAAGCGTACCAAAGACTTATTCCTAAATAATCTAAGGATTCCAAGCTCCACGGGTTTTTCAGCAGTGGATATGAATATAGGAACGATGGATAACCGCGGTTGGGAGCTTTCTGTGTTTACCACGCCTTACCGATCCGGTGATCTGAGGATCAATTTTGATTTTAACATTGCCAGAAATGAAAACGTGGTACAGGAAATATCCGAACTCTACCAGACCGATAATCTAGAAGCCATGAATTCGAATGGGAGTTATTTTGTGACCATACAAGAAGGCAATCCCTTGGGTTCATTCTATGGGTTCAAGTACAAAGGTGTATATAAAGATGGTGAGGCCACTGTTGCCAGGGATGCCAATGGCAATGCCATCATCGGTCCTAATGGGGATGTGGTTCGCATGATGTTCAATTACCCGACTATTGCCTATGAATTCCAGCCAGGGGATGCCATGTACGAAGACATCAACCATGATGGAAATATTGATTATAGGGATATAGTTTGGTTAGGGGATGCCAATCCGAAATTGACCGGAGGCTTTGGACCAAGGGTGAGCTATAAAAACTGGCAGGTTTCAGGCTATTTTAACTTCCGTTATGGGGTAGACATCGTCAATAGTACCAAGATGCTGACCGAAAATATGTACGGTTATGAAAACCAAAATTCGGCTGTTTTAAAGCGATGGAGAAGACCTGGGGATGAAACGGATATGCCGAGGGCGCTGATCAGAACAGGTTATAACTGGCTAGGTTCTGACCGCTATGTAGAGGATGGTTCATTCTTGAGGTTCAGGACCCTGACGGTGCGCTATACTGCTCCGGATAAGTTCTTGGAAAAGATCAATTTGAAGGATATGAGTTTTTATGTGACTACAGAAAACCTGTTTACCCTGACCAATTATACCGGACAGGATCCAGAGGTGGGCTTGACGAGTTCCAATGCCAATCGCTTGTTCCAGATTGGATATGACAATGCACGTACTCCGCCTACACAAACGGTGACATTGGGTATCAATGCGAGGTTCTAATTAGAGAATATAAAAGAGATGATGATGCTTAAAAAATATATATCATATACACTATTGATGCTGTTGGTCATGACAGGCACTTCCTGTGACAGTTGGTTGGACCTGCGTCCAGTGAATGGGGTGGTCAAACAGGATTTTTGGAAGACCAAGGAGCAGGTGCGTTCTGCACTGATTGGGGCTTACGCCTCTTTGAATGGTAATTACAGAGGCGACCATATACCGGAACAGATGTTTCTTTGGGGGGAGCTACGAGGATATATGGTGGGCCTGAATTCAGGCGCGAGTTTCAATGACACCCAGGTGATTTTTGGAAATATCCAGTCAACCAATCCCATAGCAGATTGGAGTTCATTTTATGGAACGATCAACTTATGTAATAATTTGATTGAAAATGGTCCGGCGGCATTGGATACGGATGAAACTTTCCAAGTGGCAGATTTGAATAACTATGTTGCCGAAGCGAGGGCTTTAAGGGCCTTGATGTATTTCTATCTGGTAAGGACATTTGGAGATGTCCCTTTGGTCACAGCGGCCATAGACAGTGATGAAGATGAACTTACCCATCCCAAGTCGCCGGCAGCGGATGTTTTGGCTCAGATTCTGGAGGATTTGGAATTGGCAGAAATGGATATTTATGAGGAGCATGAGTCCATTGCTGCCAGTAAGGGACGCATGACCAAATATGCTGTTTACGCCTTGCAAGCAGATGTCCATCTATGGATGGAAAATTATGAAGAGGCGGTGGTGGCTGCTGATAAGGTATTGGCAGGACCGTATGCACTGGTAGCGCAAGAAAATTGGTTCAGGGAATTGTTTGTAGAAGGAAATTCTACGGAGAGTATTTTGGAAATCCAGTATGAGGCTCCACAGAACAATCCATTCTATGGGATGTTCAGCACTGTACAGGGAAGACGCTTTTTGGCATACCCATCAGTTATAGAGGAGATTTATGGTTTTAGTATAGACTTCCCTGAGGATATTGATGCGCGTAGTGTTGATGCATCGCTAAAGAGCAGTGGGGAAATCTGGAAATATATAGGTACGGGAACGAGTTCACGACGTGAGGCAACAGCATCCTATGCCAACTGGATCATTTACCGTTTGGCGGATGTCATGCTTATGAAGGCAGAAGCACTGTCCCAAATTGGCCGGGGCGAAGAAGCCTTGGAAATTGTGGCTGAGATTCGTGAAAGGGGCGGAGCGATCCCTGCAACAGAAGAAAGTCCGGTGGCTTCCGCTGCCAATGATATCGTGCGCTATGTCTTAAGGGAGCGGGCCAGGGAGTTGGCTTTTGAGGGCAAGCGTTGGTTTGACTTGTTAAGGGTATCCAAGATGAACAATTATGAAAACTTGGATTTGATGTTACAGGCGGCTATTACCAATGCTCCTGAGACCAATTTGAATACCATTTTGAACCAGTTGCGGGACACGCGTAGCCATTATCTGCCGGTGTATAATTTGGAGTTAAACTCCAATCCTAATCTGGTCCAAAACCCTTATTACCTAAAATAATCCAAAGAGAAGATGAAAGTTTTTAATATAACATCGATATGGAGCAAAGGCATGGCCTATTATATGGTCGGTCTTTTATTGCTGAGCTTGGGCAGTTGTGATTTTGAAGAGCCCAGTAATATAAATATCACCGATGATGCGAATATCAGTGGGTATCTAAGGCAAAACCCTGATCAATATTCGAGTCTTTCCCGTATCCTGGAAATATCGAATACAGAAGGCTATTTAGGGGCTTATGGGCTTTATACTTTCTTTGCTCCCAATAATGAGGCTGTTGATACATATCTCAGTGAGAACAGTTTGAGTTTGGCGTCTTTGACCGAAGAAGAGGCAAAGGACATTGTGCGTTACCATCTTTTGAAGGACACCATTTCCACCGCCAATTTTACCGATGGTAAGTTGCCTATTCCTACCGAATATGGAAAATACCTGGTAACCGGAGCTGAATATGTGGATGGGCAGACCTCAATACGGGTAAACCGCCAGGCCAATATATTGCAGAGCAATATCAAATTGGGAAATGGGATCATGCATGCCATTGACAATGTATTATCACCACCGACGAAGACGGCTGCTGTGTGGCTAGAGGACAATCAATCCTATTCCATTTTTGCGCAAGCCCTGAAGGAAACTGGCTGGTATGATGTGGTCAACGAAGAAACGGAGGGAGTATGGTATACGGTATTGGCGGAATCCGATGAGGTATTGGCAGCAGCAGGTTATGATAGCTATGATGCTTTGAAAAACCGCTATTCCCATCTTGGTGAGCCCAGCAATCCCAGTGATAGCCTGAACCTTTTTATGGCCTATCATATCCTTCCAAATATCAAATATATTGCTGATTTGGTGACGGCTACCGCCCATGAGACCAAAGCACCGCAAGAGGTGGTGACCATCAAACTGGCGGGGACTGATGTCCTGGTCAATGATGATGTGTTTTTTGGGGTGCATGAGCCTGGTTCTCCCATTATCCGTTCGGAGAGTGATAATTCCGTGACCAATGGGGTGGTACATAGTGTAGGAGATCATTTTGCGATCAAGTTAAGGGCCCCAACGGCAGTGTATTGGGATGTGGCCGATCAACCTGAGATAAGACAACTTACCCAGTATTTCCGAGTAGCTGGAGCACCTAGTTATACCTTCAAATTAGGTGAATTGTCTCGTATGACTTGGGGAGGAAATTATGTGGATTTACTGGTAGACTACAGACCACCAGGATTAAACACGCTGGAATGGGTAAATGGTGATTATATGAAAATAGGAGTCGCCTCCAATAGGCTTTCTTGGGCAGAGATCACTACGCCGGTTTTGGTGAAAGGTCGGTATAAACTGTGGTTTTGCTACAGGTATCATGGTGAAGGCGGTGAAATGAAGATCACTTTTGATGGAGAGGATATCCCAGGAGCGAGATTATTGAATACCAGGGAACGCTATCCAGATGGTATCAATGATGAGGCTGAAGCAGAAGCCAGAGGATTTAAGCAGTAATTATCTGCAGGGACCTTTAACCGAAATTGGTTAGGTAGGTTAGTCGGGGTGATAGATGTGGAAACCACAGGAGAACATGTGATCAGGTTTGATCGCATCAATGTGGGCAGGGAAGGAATGTGGTTGGATATGATCCATTTTGTCCCAGAGGGAGATGAGCAGCTTTGGCCTAAGTTCTCCTTTGATGGTTCCTTGGTTTATCAGGAAGATTAAGGTCCCAAGATATTTTACCTAAAATCGTATAATTCAAATAGCAATGAAGATGATTAGAAAATATAAAAATTACCTGCTTGGTCTGTTTGCCCTTGGTCTGTTTTCCTGTGAGGACCAATGGGCAGCGCATAATGACGCTCCGCAGGACTTGAACAATAATTTGGTGCAAATGATCTACTCAGATGCAGATTTGAGCAGCTTTGCCTCTTTACTTGAAAAATCCGGATTGGATAAGCAGTTGGCATCGGGCTCTTACACGGTATGGGCCCCATCCAACGCCGCATTAGAAGAACTTCCTGAAAGCATTTCGGGAGATGATGATATGCTGAGGCTTTTTGTTGGGAATCATATTGGATACCAGGAGAGGTTGTCTTATCAGGCAGCAGAAGAACCTATTAGGGTAAAGATGCTCAATGGTAAGATCAGCTTATTGAGCGAAACCGGTATCCGTTCTGTGGATGAATCTGCTGGTTTTGAGTATGCTGACCGCTTAGCAAAGAATGGTGTGCTTTATAAGGTGGATAGTTATATGGTCCCAAAAAAGAATGTTTGGGAAATCGTGCAGGAAGAAAGTGATAATCCGGTCAGCCAACTGATCATGGAAATGTCAGAGACCGATCCTATCAGCATGGAGACGAGTAATTATTATCGGTATGAAATAGCTGATTTAAGCGTGGAGGATTCTACTTATACCTTGATCATGTTGGATGAATCTGCTTTTGAGGCTTATAAGGGAGAAATGAAACCTTATTTTAAGGATACCATGCCGGAGGATTTTATGTCCAAAGCCTTCAAAGTCGGTTTAGCAAAGGATTTACTTTCCATCACGGCCTATTATGATAATGTACCGGATACCCTATTGTCAGTGGATAGTGTAAAAGTGGCCTTCGATGCGGAGCATGTGCTTAGAAAAATCAACGCATCGAATGGTGTTGTGTATGTGATGGATGATTTTTCCTATAAATGGTCAGACAAAGTACCTGAAATCAAAATAGAAGGAGAGTTTTATGATGACATTTCGGGCAGTTCCGGGCCGGTGAATGTAAGGGCCAGAAGTTGGGCTTCGAATAAAAGGGACCTGTTGGTGATTAATCACAGTACTCCTTCCTACCATGTGACCTATAATGTCCCTCAGGCCCATTCCACCAAGTACAAGATCTATTGGAGGGCAAATAATGATAATTATATCCCAAGAAATAATTGGCAAAGCATTGCGATAGATTCAGTAAGCAATCTTCCATATGGGAATAAAATGGTAGGGATCAATGACCTATCCGAAGTATTTATTGGGGAACATGAAGTGCAGCACTATGGACAGCTTAAAGTGATCCTTAAGGCAGAAGCCAATTCCAATAATGACTGGAATTCCTTGGTTTTGGATTATTTACGCTTGGTTCCAGTATTTGAATAAACCCAAAATTAGAAATCGATGAAGCGAAAAAATATACAGAAATTTTGTACCGCTGCCCTGGCACTTCAAATGGGCTTTGCAGGAGCATTATTTGCCCAAGAAGTTGAGGAAGTGCAGGAAGTAAAAGTGCAGCCCAATCAAAAATCCATGTACCTAGCTGAGCAAATCAACGGTAAGGTGATATCCAAAAGAACCGGGGAACCGCTAGAAGGAATTGGTATAGCCTATAAAGACCTATCAGCTACCTTTTCCAACTCCAACGGGGAGTTTGAGCTGATGGTACCTTCATTTAGTACTACTATCCAAATCAATTTTGGGGACCTTATAGTGAAGGAAATCCCTTTGAATGGCAGGAGTAGTTTGGATATTGAACTGAGTGATTTGGAATTGGCAAAGGCAGGAGGGAATTATGCCCAATTGCCTTATGATAGCAGATTGAGCGAGCATATTACCGGATCAGTAAACGCCATAGACCTGACCGATGCTTGGAGGGGAAAAGCGAACAGTCCCGAGACGGCACTTCAGGGACAAGCAGCTGGTGTGAATATGATCAGGAGATCAGGCGCATTAGGGGTTGGGGCCAATACCTTTATACGTGGATTGGCTTCCTTAAATGCCGAAACACAGCCATTGGTGGTGGTGGATGGAATGATCTATGATATGAACCAGTATGAAGGTTCCATTTTGAATGGCTTTACTTCTAATCCCCTGTCTTTTATTGATATCAAGGACATCGATAAGGTGACATTTATCAAAGATGGTGGTTCCATCTATGGCACCAAGGGAGCCAATGGGGTGATTATGATCACTACAGCTAGGGCCAAAGACCTTACCACAAGAATTGATTTTCATACCTATGGAGGGGTAAATATCAGGCCCCAAAGTCTTCCTGTTATGGAAGCAGATGAGTACCGGCCTTATTTTTCAGAGATGCTGTCCAGTAGTGGACTTAGTACCAATGAGGTTTTGGCACACCGTTATATGAATGATATGCCGGATACATTGGGATATTATAATTATCATAATAATACCCAATGGCAAAATCAGGTGATGCGTAGCAGCTACGACCAGAATTATTTTATCAAGGTTTCTGGTGGGGACAATATTGCTACCTATTCCCTTTCTATGGGACATTTGAAAAGCCGGACTGTTATGGATGGTGAAACATTCTCCCGCTCCAATGTGCGCTTCAATGGTGATTTCCAGATTACAGAGAAGTTTACGGCGGGTACGAATATGGCTTTTTCATATGCACTGAATGATATGTACCAATATGGTTATGGGGTAGAAGATATCAGTCCCCTGAATTTGGGTTTGGTCAAATCACCATTTTTGGCCGCGAATATATATGATGAAGCAGGTAAGAAGTCGCCCAACCTAAGTGATTCCGATTCTTTGGGGATCAGTAATCCCAGGTCGATCATCGAAAACATGCAGGGACAGAACAGGCGCTTCCGTTTCTTTGGTTCTTATAATGCGAAGTATCAATTCAATGATCAATTCAGCCTTCAAAGTCTTTTTGGCCTGACCATTGACCAAAACAGGGAATCTTTCTTTGTGCCTGATCTGGGTGTGGAAGAAGAAATTTCTGGAAATGCCATCGTCAAGAACAGGATAGGTGGACAGATCCAAAGGTTGTTCAGTACCTATAGTGATACGCGTTTTGATTATAACAATACCTATGGTTATCAGCATCACTTGAATGTGGGGCTGGGCTTCCGATATAACAAAAGCAATTTGGAGGAAGATACCGGTTTGGCCTTTAACTCAGGTACTGATGACTTTATTACACTGGGCTCAGGTGTTGTTTCCCTGAACCAAAATTATGGAAATGTAGGTGAGTGGATTTGGATGAGCTATTATTTGGATGCCAGCTATGATTACCTCAGCAAATATTTCTTGGATGTGAAAGTGGCTGTGGATGGCTCTTCCCGTTTTGGAACAGCTGCTCAGGACGGAATAAGTCTGTTTGGACATCAGTTTGGGGTATTTCCATCTGTTCAAGGAGCTTGGTTGCTTTCTTCGGAGGATTTTATGGCCAATAGCCGTCTGGACCTTTTAAAGCTGCGCTTGAGCTATAGCCAAACCGGGAATGACGGAATTGGTAACTATCAACAATACCAGTTATACAAGGGGGCGAATGTAATAGCTGTACAAGGTTTGGTGCGTTCAAACCTGGCCAATAAGGAAATCCAGTGGGAAAGCAATCGTAAGCTCAATGCAGGATTTGATCTTGCCACTGCCAACCGTGTTTTTGGCCTAAGTGTGGATGTTTATCAAAACACCATTTCCAATATGCTGACCTATCAGCCATTGAGAACGGTCACTGGACTGGATTACTACTTGGCAAATGACGGAGAAATGGTGAATAGCGGTATCGATCTAGGACTTAGTTCCCGGGTATTGGACAGGGAAGTGAAATTAGAGCTTGGACTTCAAGTAGGAAAATACCTCAATGAAATCAAGGCGCTTCCTTATGATCAGCGGGTAACACCTGTAGCAGGTGGGGAGACCCTCACCACTGTGGGAGAAGCTGCCAATGTATTTTATGGTTATCAGACAGCGGGTGTTTATAGTAGTTCAGAAGCTGCAGCATCAGCGGGGCTGAGTACTATAGGGGTAGATGGAGAGCAAGTGTTTTTTGGTGCAGGAGATGTGATGTTTGTAGACCAGAATGGGGACAAGGTCATAGATGAAATGGATAAGACCATCATCGGGGATCCCAATCCTGATTTCTTCGGGGCCTTTACTGCCCATGCCAGCTATAAGCGTTTTACTTTTGATGCTGCCTTTACTTTCTCTTATGGAAATGATATTTATAATTATCAAAGGCAACAGTTGGAAAGCATGTCAGGATACGAAAACCAATTGATCAGTGTAAGGAACCGATGGAGAGCAGAAGGCCAGGCAACTGATATGCCGAGGTTGGCTTATGGTGATCCGGCAGGAAACAGTCGTTTTTCTGATCGATGGATAGAAGATGGTTCCTATTTGAGGCTAAAAACAGTGAATATCAGCTATGATATCCCGGTGGACGGAAAGATTATCAAAAATGTCAATGTTTATGCCGCTGGACAGAACCTGTTTACCTTGACGGATTACTTGGGCTATGATCCTGAGTTCAGTTATACCAGAAGCATATTTGGTCAAGGTGTGGATATGGGATTACTTCCACAGTTCAGCAGTGTACTCTTGGGACTTAAAATCGGATTGTAATCATGCAAAAGTTAACAAGAATCTTAACAGCCCAGAATATGAAATCGATAAAAGGTTTATTCAATAGCTATATAATGGCGGCAGTGTTTGGAGCAGGATTTTTTTCCTGTTCTGACATGCTGGAGGTGGAGCCAACTGCAGAATTGGAAAAGGAACAATATTACCAAAATGAATTGGATGCAGATGTGGCTGTCATGGGAGTGTATGGTCAGCTGATGGGATTGGCTGAGCAGTATGTGGTACTCAATGAGGTGCGGGCGGATTTGATGGAGCCTACCATGATGGCAGAGCAAGACCTGATGGATCTTAGTAACCATAGTGTGGTAGCTTCTGATCATAATAAATATGCAGATCCCAAGCCTTTTTATAGGGTCATCTTAAACTGTAATGATGTGCTGGAGGGGCTAAAGAAGATGCGGGATGAAAACAGGCTGACCGAAGAGCAGTTTAATCAGCGGTATTCTGATATTGGAGCGGTACGTTCTTGGGTTTATCTACAATTGGGAATTCATTTTGGGGCCGTACCTTATGTGACCAAAAGTTTAGAAAGCATAGAGGATGTGAATAATCCCTTGTTATTTCCAAAGTTGAACTTTCCTGATTTGATTGATGAATTGGTCGAATTTATGGAAAACGTACCTTATTTGGACCGGTATCCTTCCAATATTGGATTGGTAGGCACTTCCAATGGTTATGGCATTGATCGGTATTTTGTGCCCAAGCGGGTGCTTTTGGGAGATTTGTATTTGTGGCAGGGGAGCTATACCCAGGCAGCTGAGATGTACCGCTATATTATGGAGACTGCTACCAGGGACTTTGCTGCAAGTGGGGAATTTTACAATAACCTCCGTATAGGTTGGGGAGGTGCTGGTGATTTTGATGTCAGGTATGATAAAGAAAATGATATTAGGTCATTGATCAATAGTCCTTCAGCGGGCTGGAAACATATCTTTGGCATTGCCTCCAATGAAAGGTACGAAAAACAAGTTTGGGTTTGGGCCATGCATTTCGGCAGTGACTTTGCCCCTAAGTACCCATTTATCAGGCTGTTTGCCAATTCAGGAGAAGGCGAATACCAGTTGAAGCCTTCCCAATCCGTGATGGACTTATGGAACAGTGAGGTTCAGTTTAACAATTTTGAGTTTGATGCAAGGGGAGTGCTATCGACAGAAAATATGGAAAGCCCCCAACCAGAAGTGGGTAAATACACGGTCAATTATGATCCGATTACAGGGCCATTGGAAGAAGAGGGCAAATGGATGCTCGAACGGGCAGCCTCCATTCATTTGAAATTTGCAGAAGCAGCCAACAGGGATAACCTGGAAGATATCAGTAAGTTATCCAGGGCCATAGTCAATCAAGGAATACCTGGAGCATATAGACCAGAAGGCTTTTCCGGGGACGATGTGACAGAAATCATGAACACCCTATTTTATCCTCATCCATATGATTTTGATGGAAGGCAAGGTGATTTTCCTAGGTATAGGGGAAGCTGGTACCGTCATATCGGGATCAGGGGAAGAGCTTACCTGCCGCCTAAGGAACTTCCTGAAGAGGTTGAGTTTGTGCAAGAAGAAAAAGATTGGACAGAAGATTTGATCATCGATGAAATGGCCCAGGAGTTGGCATTTGAAGGGCACCGTTGGCCACAGCTGCTGAGGATAGCGATGAGAAGAGATCCATCTGTATTGGCCGACAGGGTATATGCCAAGATGTCCCAGTCCAATAATCCTGAAGCTGTTTCCAGGGCTGCAGGCGTCAGGTCAAAGTTAATGAGTGGAGATTGGTTTTTGCCATTTCATTGGGAGGAGTAAAGAGGGGGACATAAAGCCTTCTCAGGTTTTCAAAACCTGACAGGGCTGCATTGTCAGATTGGTCTGAAGAAAATTCAATTTAAAAAGAACAATAAATCATGTTAACCCACATTTGGAGCAATGGCAAGGTCTTAGGCATTGTCGTTCTATTAACCTTAAATACTTACCCATTTTTTACCTTAGCCCAACAAGCACGTCAAATGGAAGCATTGGACAGGGGGCTCGTGGCTATTCCTGCTGAAGAAGGTGGGGGGAATTTTGTGAGCTGGCGAGTGCTTGGGACCGATCCAGAGGATATCTGTTTTAACTTATACCGGATTTCTGACTCTGGAGATAAGACGAAGCTCAATGCAAGTCCACTGGACAAAGCCAGCAGTTTTTTGGACCAGTCAGCGACTGAAAAAGGGCTAAGCTATGAGGTAAAGGCGGTCCTTGATGGCAAGGAACAGCAAGGATCAGGTTCCAAGGCTGCTTGGGATAAAAATTACCTCTCCATTCCACTGCAAACACCGACAGGGTATATGCCCAATGATGCTTCGGTTGGCGATCTCAATGGAGATGGCCAATATGAAATCATCATTCACCAAGCGGGGAAAACCCATGACAATTCCCATAAGGGTTTGACAGATCCTCCTATCCTTCAGGCTTATACCCTGGAAGGGGAGATGCTTTGGGAAATCAATTTGGGTAAGAATATCAGGGATGGTGCCCATTATACTCAGTTTATGGTTTATGATCTGGATGGGGATGGAAGGGCAGAAGTGGCCTGCAAGACAGCTGATGGCAGCGTGGATGGTATGGGGACCGTGATAGGTGACCCAAATGCTGATTGGCGCAATGAAGATGGTTATATCCTGCAAGGACCGGAGTACTTGACCATTTTTGATGGGCTTAGTGGCAAAGCACTGGCCACTACAGATTATATTCCTCCCAGATATCCTGGGAAATTAAATCCAAGTACTGAAGAATTGAAGTCCTTATGGGGTGATGGTTATGGCAATCGTATGGATCGGTTTTTAGCAGGTATAGCCTACCTCGATGGAGAACGGCCCAGTTTGATCATGACTCGTGGATACTATACCAGGACGGTTTTGGCTGCCTGGAATTGGCGGGACGGAGAATTGTCTGAAGTATGGACATTTGACAGTGAGGATGGAGATCCTGCGCATAAGCCTTACGGAGGCCAAGGTTACCATAGCTTATCGGTGGGAGATATAGATGAAGATGGGAAAGATGAAATTGTATTTGGGGCCATGGCCATCGATGATGATGGATCTGGTCTATACACGACAGGCTTGGGACATGGAGATGCGCTGCACCTATCGGATATTGACCCTGAGCGTCCTGGGATGGAGGTATTTGGTATTCATGAGCATGTAAGACATGAGCATGGAGCGAACCTTAGGGATGCGGCTACAGGAGAAATTATTTGGTCTTATCCTTCTCCAGATGTGGGGCGCGGATTGGCCATTGATATAGATCCACGCTATCAAGGTTATGAATGCTGGGCTTCTGGAGAGGGGCTAAGCGGATTGTGGAATGTAAAAGGTGAAATGATTTCGGCCCATAAACCTCGGTCCTGCAATATGGGGATTTGGTGGGATGGTGATTTGCTACGTGAGATCCTTAATGGTGTGGATATTGATAAGTGGGATTTTGAAAATGAGCGTTCGGTAAGGATTTTTACGGGTGAGGACTACCGGATGGCCAAAAATAACGGTACTAAGTCCAATCCCGCCTTATGTGCAGATATCTTGGGAGATTGGCGGGAAGAATTAATCGGGAGGACTGCGGATGGTAGTGAGTTGCGTATCTTTAGCAGCACTGTTCCTACCGAATTCCGTTTTTATACCTTGATGCATGATCCTGTTTATCGCTTGAGTATAGCATGGCAAAATGTGGGTTATAACCAACCTGCCCATACAGGCTTTTATTTGGGAGCCGGAATGGCCAAGCCCAATCGCCCCTTGATCAGGGTGAATGATTGAGCGGGAAGTAGGGGGGATTGATGAATTGTTGAACTGTCGAACTGATGAACTGTCGAATTGAGGGATTGGAGAATCGGGAATGGAGAATATGGTTAATGGTTAACTGGTTAATTGTTTGGGGGTGGGGAATGGGAAGTGGTTAAGGGTTAATTAGTTAAGTGTTTAGGGGGCGGGAATTGAAAATGTCTGGTTATTTTGGTTCCAAATTGTAGGTTAGGGTGTTCAACCTTTTTCGGATGTTTTTTAACTGAAAAGAGGGCTAAACCCAGCTTTACCCTAGCTTTGATGCAGCTTTGCCCCAGCTTTGATGTGGCTTTGATGTGGGGTTGTTGAACTGTTGAGCTGAGGGATTGGAGAATTGGGAATGGGGAATTTAGGAATGGGGAATTTAGGAATGGTTAATGGTTAACTGGTTAATTGTTTGGGGGTGGGGAATGGGAAGTGGTTAAGGGTTAATTAGTTAAGTGTTTAGGGGGCGGGAATTGAAAATGTCTGGTTATTTTGGTTCCAAATTGTAGGTTAGGGTGTTCAACCTTTTTCGGATGTTTTTTAACTGAAAAGAGGGCTAAACCCAGCTTTACCCTAGCTTTGATGCAGCTTTGCCCCAGCTTTGGTATGGCTTTGATGTGGGGTTGTTGAACTGTTGAGCTGAGGGATTGGAGAATTGGGATTTGGGATTTGGGAATGGTTAAGGGTTAACTGGTTAATTGTTGGGGTAGTAAGGACGGAGGGGTAATGGTTAAATCATGTTTTCAACTGTTTAAGAGGTTTGTTCTGCCTTTAATCGCACCAATGTGGAATTGAAAATGAGTTAACTTTGCCAATGTTTAAA
Source organism: Echinicola marina (assembly GCF_020463795.1). NCBI lineage: Bacteria > Pseudomonadati > Bacteroidota > Cytophagia > Cytophagales > Cyclobacteriaceae > Echinicola > Echinicola marina. The sequence goes on from NZ_CP080025.1 coordinate 3,932,377, forward strand.
ACATTGGCAAAGTTCTCGTAATTGGAATAAATGGAATTTAGCTGTGGGTATTGGCGGAATTATTTAGTGCTTAGTTAATGGCTTTTGTTATGATGTGGGAAGTTCTAATTGTTACCTAAAAACACCTTCGGAAGTGGGAACAAAGAGGAGATATACAGGGAACATCAAGGAGACATCGTGGGAACATCTAGGGAACGTCCAAATTTTATTTGGTGTATTTTTTTAAAAAAGGTTTGGCTATGGAAACTCCCAGTACTATACTACGCCTCGTTAAGGGGACGTTTTTTGGGATATGTTTTTAGGAAATGTGCTATTCTTGAGGCGGGTTTGAGATAGCTTATGTGGTGTGTTTTTTAGTATTATATATAAGGGATAGTAAATAAGTACAAGCAATTATATATTGGTTTTGCCATATAGTGAGAGGATTTTTTGGATAAGTACTACACTAGGTGACGACTATACAATGTACGTCTAATCCCTGCTAGAGGGCAATTTATGAGCGGTGTGGGAAATATCAATCCATAAGACCTAAACAATAATTTTCAGAGAAAAAAGGATAAATACTTGCGTAGCCAAATAACTTCATTTAATTTGTAGTCAAATAACTACGTAATGAAATTAAGAAGAGACATATTTCAAGCTATTTCCGACCCTACAAGACGAGCAATTTTAGTTTTGCTTACCTCACAAGCTATGACCGCAGGAACTATTGCTGAAAACTTTGATGCAGCAAGGCCAACGATTTCAAAGCATATTCAAATTTTAAACGAATGTGAGCTTGTAGAAGCCAAGCAACAAGGGAGAGAAATCTACTATGCACTGAAAATTGAAAAAATGAAGGAAATAGATAGATGGTTGGAACAGTTCAGAAAAATATGGGAAAATCGTTTTGACCAACTTGACAATTTATTATCAACACTAAAAAGCAAAAAAAATGAAGAGTAGTTTGCTATTTGATTTTACTGTAGATAGAGAAACCAATACCATTCACATAAAACGTGAATTTGATGCTAATCTCGGATTGGTATGGGATGCGTGGACAATACCTGAATTATTAAATGAATGGTGGGCACCTAGACCATATCACATTGAAACAAAATCATTGGATCTTAGAGTAGGTGGAATGTGGCTTTATGCAATGGTAAGCCCAGAAGGTGAAAAAATGTGGTGCAAAGCTGATTATAAAGCCATTGAACCAAAGAAAATACTGTCTTGGCTAGATGCCTTTTGTGATGAGGACGGAATTGAAAATACCACTAAACCACGTTCCTTATGGACGAACAGTTTCACACAAAAAAGTGGGATTACAATGGTAGTCATCACCTTAAAACACGAAAAATTGGAAGACATAGAACAAATGATTGCAATGGGCTTTAAGGAAGGTCTTACAATGGCATTAGGAAATCTTGATGAATTACTACTAACACTTAAAGACATATGATATGAAAAGCAATTTGCTATTTGACTTTACTGTTGATAAAAAAACAAGTACCGTTTTCGTAAACCGGGAATTTGATGCAGCACAAGCTATGGTTTGGGATGCTTTTACAAAACAGGAGCTCCTTGACCGATGGTGGGCACCACAGCCTTGGAAATCAAGAACAAAGTATATGAACTTTGAAGAAGGTGGGCGAAGATTTTATGCTATGGTTAGCCCTGAAGGAGAGGAACATTGGTCCATTCAGGACTTTACTTCAATTTCCCCAAAGGACAATTTCCAATTCAAGGATGCTTTTGCTGACAAGGATGAAAACATCAACGAACAATTTCCCTCTGCAAAGTGGAACCTGGACTTTAGTGAAAAACAAAGTATTACAACAGTGGAAATTTCCATTAAACACGAGAAACTTGAAGATCTTGAAATGCACATACAAATGGGCTTCAAAGAGGGGTTTACGGCAACATTAGATCATTTGGCGGAAATATTATCCACTCATAAACATTAAGACAATGAAAAAGAAAGCAATCATTTTTTGGACGGCCATTATTATCATAGCACTTTGGGAAGGTGTTATGCCGTTGAGTACTTGGATTTTTGCACCGGAGTATATGACTGTTGGAACAAAAGCTTTGGGGTATCCTGATTATTTTGCTTACGCATTGGTCATAGCAAAAGTCCTTGGGGTTATTGCAATCACTTTCCCCAAAACACCTGAAAAGCTAAAAGAGTGGGCTTATGCAGGACTTTCATTTAATTTAATTTTTGCATTCATTAGCCATGCTTTTGTCGATAAAAACTTAGGGTATATGCTCATGCCCTTGGTATTCTTGGGCATTCTTGCACTATCCTACTATTACAAAAACAACATTCAAGCAATGAATTTAAAATAGAAATAAAATGGTAAAACAGATCTTCATCAATTTAGCGGTAAAAGATGTGGACAAATCCATGGGGTTTTACACAGCATTGGGATTTACCAACAATCCTCAATTTTCAGACGACACCACAAAATGTATGGTGTGGAGCGACACCATTTTTGTAATGTTAATGGAACATGAAAAGTTTTCAGGCTTTATTACCAAACCGATAGCCGACACCAAAGCGAATATAGCAGGGCTTTTTTCATTATCTGTCGATAGTGTAAGTGAAATGAATGAAATCCTGGAAAACGGTTTAAAGGCAGGGGGGATTGAACCAAATGAATTAAGGGATTATGGTTTTATGCAACAGCGGACAATTGAAGATTTTGACGGGCACACTTGGGAGGTATTCCATATGGATATGTCAAAAGCGCCAACTGAATAAATAGACGCAAAAATAACTATATGTTTTCTGGCAGCTTGGTAAGTGGCTCAGCCCTCATAATATAGAAAAGCTCCATTATTGGGGTCAACTGTATTAAGAGGTTTGGGCTTTCTTATTGGTGAGCTTGGTCTTTGCTACTATTTTTCCATTTCACCTCATTGATGTGGAGCAATCACTTAGATGTCCAGGCAATTTTTAGTTAAGCCTAAGGAGGTATAAACCCAATAGCCGGTAGTGGTAAAGAGGAGATAGAGTGGGAAAGACCGGATTTTATCTGGTGGTTTTGGAAGATAAAGGTGGTGTAAATGGTCAGAAGGGCATCATAACTTGGTAATGGCCTTTTCTAAAATTGCTTTTACCTGAAGCTTTAAACTTTCAGGTTCAATTATTTTGGCATAATCTGAAAAAACAATATACCATCTCGAAAAACCGTGTTTGATATAGGGTGTCATGAATGTCATTTCCACTTGGTTTCCTTTGACTTTCTCGGAGACAAAACCATATTGCATTTTACTATTGTTTATATAGCGTACTACACTTTTATCAATGGTGATCACTACTTTAGTTTTTGGTATATCTTCATGCTGGCTGCGGTATTCATCCAAGGAAATGTGTTCTCTGGTAAAATTATGTGGGGTAGATCTAATGGCCTGCATCCTATCGGTCCTGAACTGCCTATAATCGTTTCTCAAATGACAAAAAGCCAATACATACCAAAAGCCTGATTCATGATATATCCCTACTGGTTCAACTAAACGTTCGGAAGGTGATTCGCTATTTAAGGCTTGGTATTTTAGAAATACCTGTCTTTTTTCAGCGATACTTTCAAACAAGGTTTCAAGGGCATTGGGTAAACTGTCATTAAACAATTTATTGGTAGGGTCAACCAAGATTTGTGATTCCAGGGCAGAAATCCAATCTTTTTCTCGACCGCGCAAAACAGATTTCAGCTTTATCATGGCGGATTCGTAGTAATTGCCCAAGGATTTGTCCACGAATTTCTGCATCAGTTTTTCGGCAGCCACAAAACTTCCCGCTTCTTCTCGGGTAAACATAACGGGCGGTAAACGGTATCCTTCCATAATGGAATAGCCAACTCCTGCCTCACTTATAATGGGTACACCGGAGGCTTCAAGCGTCCGTATATCTCGATAAATCGTGCGCAGGCTCACTTCAAATCGGTCAGCCAATTCTTGTGCCTTAACTATGTTTTTAGACTGTAGCTGAATAAGGATCGCTACAATTCTGTCAAAACGTTTTACCGTATCTAGTCCCATAATACCATAAGCTATTTCCCAAAGATAGGATTTCAGGCGAAAGTATGTTTTAAATATTGACTTCAACATGATGACTTCAGTGCATATGAGGTGCAAAGAAGCCTAGAGCAGGTGACAGGGGCATGTCAAGAGATGTTTACTAAATCTGCTGATGGCAATAAGCACAAATCCTTTGCTTAAGTGGTCAGAAGCCTGTCTAACTGCCAAGTATAACTGGGCTCAGGGGCAGTTGATACCTTTAACCCGGAATATCAATGTCGTTTAGTTAAGGGATTTTTTTAGGATTTATTTTTTCCTGCTGACACAAAGCTGTCACCTGCCCATTATAATTTTGATTGAAACAAAAAAACTACAGTTATGGAATCAAGAACAAACACATTATTAGCGCCGGTTATTACACCATCTGATCTATTGGCCCATTGGCAAGGTCACCGGGGATTAACCCGAAGGGTTATTGAAGCTTTTCCTGAAGAAGCTTTTTTTAATTACACTATAGGTGGCATGCGTAGTTTTGCTGATATGGTAATGGAGCTTTTGGCCATAGCAGGTCCAGGCATTAAGGAAATAGCTACTGGGGAGATCAGTAGCTTGGTTGAAGAAGTTGATCACGGCAATCAAAAGTCAAAAATTCTTGAACTTTGGGATGAAGCTACAGCTGAAATCAACACTTATTGGGCGCAGGTAAGGCCTGAGCAGTTTAAACAAAGCATTAAAGCCTTTGGGCAATATGAGGGGACTGTTTGGTCTTCCATCTTCTATTTTATAGATAATGAAATCCATCATCGGGGACAAGGATATGTCTATTTACGTGCTTTAGGTGTTGAACCTCCGTTCTTTTATGAGCGTTGATCCAAATCATTTGGAATGAAGACAGTTTTGGTATTTAAGACTTCCATTACAAAAAATAAGGAGGTAGCAATAGTGCAGGCCACATTAAACCGGTTGGTGGCTCAAAATGGCCGTTGGAACTTTGATTTGGAGGATTGCGACCATATTCTTCGGGTCGAGTCTCCAATGGTCCAAGCCGATACAGTTTTAAAAGCCATACAATATCATGGTTTTTATTGTGAAGAGCTTTTTTAACTATATGAGGTAACTGTTTGTCCCAAAAGGGTGGAGTATGGCGCTCCACCCTTTTGTCTTAGTAGTTTCTGTTGAGATGGAGTTGGGCTTAATCTGACAAGGATAGACAAATTTAAGTTTGAAATTATTCACCCCCCCAAGAAATATTGCTTGATCCCCAACTTTTAGGACTGATCCGTTATTAACAGGCTGCAATGGCTTTTTTTTGCAGCTATATTTTCCTCTGGACAGTGTTTTGGATAAGCTATTGAGTACCCTACTTCATGTTTTGGCATCAACTTAAGGCTCCGTTTTAGTGATTTCAATTTACCGTATTCAGACAAGTCCTTGCGTTTTTTTGAAAGCCTAAAAATGATATATTTGGATAGAGGTAAAACTTGGGTATTCCAGTTTAGAAATGGCAGTAAGGATAAATATACTATGAGAAAGTTAGTTGCTGTATTAAATATGACCCTTGATGGATTTTGCGATCATACTGCTGGCTTACCTGATAAAGAAATACATCAGCATTATACGCAATTATTAGGTGAGGGAGATGCCATCTTATATGGCAGGACTACGTATCAGCTTATGGAGTTTTGGCGGAGTCTCCTAGAAAATCCTTCTGAAGAGAAATCAATGAATGATTTTGCGCTAGCCATAGACAAAATCCCGAAAATAGTCTTTTCTGATACCATCAAAAATGTAGTATGGGAAAGTGCTACAATCGCACAGCGTGGGTTAAAAGAGGAAGTTTTGGTGCTCAAACAAGGGGCAGGTAAAGATATTTTTGTTGGTAGTCGTAGTTTAATCGTACAGCTATTAAAACTGAATTTAATCGATGAATTCCAGCTTTGTATCTATCCAGTTGTTGAGGGAAAAGGTTTACCATTATTTGAGGGCATAGAGGACAGGATTGTTTTTAAGCTCCTCAAGACTAAAACTTTTAATGGTGGTGCCATGATTCTCTATTATGAACCACAGAAGGCATAGTTAAGAATAAATAATTCATTTATATTGTGTCAGTTGGGTAGTTGATGAGTATGGTTTGGCATGTAAGCAGGTTTCTAATATTAGGGGCTGCTGTTATAATTGCCATTAATATGCCTTGGAGTAAAGATGTTTCTTAAGGCCTATCTTTTCTGGTTGGTGATTAATTTGATCTACTGATTTCAGAAAGAATATACGAATGAATACAAAAGAACATGATATGGTAAAAAGTAAAATTATTCCGAATTTATGGTTTGATAAAAACGCAAAGGAAGCTGCAGAATATTATGTAGCCATTTTTCCTGATGGGAAAATTTCAAATATCACCTATTATCCAAAAACAGCTGAAGAAGGTTTAGCAGAATTTCAAAAAGACTTTGCTGGTAAGGTACTTACGGTGGAATTTGAAATATTGGGAATGAAATTTATAGGTATCAATGCGGGACCACTGTTTAAGTTTAATGAATCCGTATCGTTCATGATCACTTGTAAAGACCAGGACGAAATTGATTATTATTGGGAGACGCTGACGGCTAATGGTGGTGAAGAGAGTGTCTGTGGTTGGTTAAAGGACAAGTATGGTTTGAGCTGGCAAGTTTGCCCTGAAGATTGGGAGGAGCTCAACAAAAGACCAGGAGCATTTAAAAAGATGATGGGCATGAAAAAGATCATTATTGCTGATTTTTAGAAGAAAATAAAATCCATTGCAATAGGGAGATTGAGAGTTGGAAGCAAGTATTTTCCTAATAACTGGACTGTGATGGCAGCTTTTTGGACAAGACTGTTTCCATGCATTTGAATATGACCAATGAATAAGTCATATTCAGCTTATTTTATAAAGTTCTTTAAGAGTGGAGTATAATAAAAGTAGGATATTATTACATCAGGATAGGAGCAGGATATTTAAACAATATGGTTGGTCCATTATGCTATATTATCGCTTGTAATGAATGTAGTCCGTAACTAAAGGTTCTAGTCCATGTAGCCTAAATTCAGACGCAATTTGTCCCCTATGATAAGTCGAATGGTTAATGATGTGGAAACAAATGTTCTGGATACTGTTTTCGAATATTTCACCTCTTGTGTTTTTGTAGGTACAATTCTCGTTTAAGTCAAATTTGCCAAGAATTTTCAAAGTATGTTCGTGATTTATCTTGTCAATGCGCTTTAAGTCTTTCGTGTCATGCAATTCCCAAACCCCAAAGGCTGGTTGTTCAGCATTAATTCTGTTGTTCCAAATTTGATGAGCATTCAAAAGATGATTAAATAACTTAACTGCTTTTTCAGGTGTATTGTCTGGTTGATCAGCGAAAATATCTGATAACTTTTGGTTGTAATGATGGCTATACTCCAATAATTCTTTAAAAAACTGTTTCATTATATCTGTTTTTATGTGGGATTCGGTTAATAGATAACGTAAAGCAGTATACTGGTGTTAGGTATACAGGAACTTTTAGCTTAATTTCTTAAGGCTAGGAAATATTGGACTATTGTTGATGGTCTTTATATCCGTTAAGTCAAGGCCATTGGGCCAGGCTATTTTGAGGTTATAGGGTATTTCTACCTGAAAAGTCAATCAGTAAATTATACGCTGTTTTATAAGGGGAATATTTCGGAGTTTTATCCCAACGAAAAGAAAAAGAACCATTTATCCCCTTTGTCATAAACCACACTCAAGCGGGAAAGGTGATGGAGGTCTTCTAACTTTTGAAGAGCTATGGGTACGGACAAATTCTACTGGCCGGTTGTTTTTGAACACAACAATAAAGTTTGTTGTGCGGTCAATGGCTACTTTGATTGAAAGGCCATTGGCAATTTTGTATGAGGGGACCAAGCCGAAAATCCCTAAAATCGAGTAGGCAACACCAATTTATTTTTAACTCTTAAATTTTTAACATCATGGGAATCAGTATCAGCATTATTGCAGGGCAGGACAAATCTGTTTGTAGTGTAAACGCAAGCGGAACCGTTCAGCATGTTATTACAGATGAAGAAAGGACAACGTTCAGGTTGGGCGACAAGCAGCTCAAGGATGCCGTCAAAGCCTACTTTGGCAAGTCACCAAATGATGCCTATCTCCACAGTCCCACTCCATGGGGAGACCTGTACAAAACCTACAGTTGGCCCCAGGTCAATATGGTATTGGTTGTTCAAAGTGCCGAAATACTTGGTATTACTTCAGAGCCAGTAATTGTAAAAACCCAGGAATTCACCAATGAGAGCAGCAAAAAGGGAACCTTCAATGTAGCCATCTCTGAATCTGTCAATAATACCACAAGTTCAAATTGGAGTGTAGGAGGCTCCCTTTCAGTGGGTCAGAAAATCACTTATGGAGTGGAATTTTTGGGAACAGGAGTGAAAGGAGAGACTTCTCTGTCCTATAGTCAATCATGGGGTACTGGAGGACAGGAGTCCAAATCTATTACGGTAGGATCGACTTCAGGTGTAAGCGTTCAGCTAGACCCTGGAGAATCTGTTTTGGCAGAACTTTCGGCTAGCAGGGGAGTGATGAAGGTTAGAATTCGCTATAACGCCTATTTGATCGGTAGTACGGCCATCAACTATAATCCAACCTATAAGGGGCACCATTTTTTTAGTTTGGGCATAGGGGGTGTCATGTCATCAGGGGGGATCTCAAATTCAATTCAATCCACCGAGGATATAGAGATAGGTTATTATTCCAATTCAAAAATTGAGCTTAAGGACAAGGTAAGCGGTAAACTAATGAGTGAAAGGGTGCTTGCCGATGAAGTGGGGGTATAATTGTTTAATTTAGTTATGGCAGGGGATTTTCCCCTGCTTTTCCATAGAGTTGCTTAGCCGAAAGCAAGTTAGAAAAAAACAATGATTGCGGTATTTGGCAGTCATCATGGGTGTCCCAATAGCAGACAACTACAAATTATCAGTAGGTGGAGCAAATTCCTATTCCTTATTATAGTTGCAATGTTCCTGTCTTTGTCTATTTGGGCACAGATATATGTGTTTGAGCCCTTCTTTTGGAGGGCTTTTTTTGTGGGCTTGGTAAAAATACTCCCTGTGGAGTATTTTTTTGTTTAAGGGGATTTAGTAGGTTTAGGAATTCGATCTTTTGGTCGATGTGAAATATTTCACAAGTTATAATAGGGTAGCACTTTTTTGGATAGAGGGGTATGGCATTAAAAAACTAGAATTGTTTGTGGATGACCCATTAATAAAATTGACCTCAGGTATTCCAAGCTAACGCAGGCAACGCGCTTAGTAAACCTTCGGTTTATAGATAAACAAGTTGTGGTGCATTTAAAAAAACAATACTGAAATACACTAAAAATGAACAATAAAATAATCAAACTTTTTTTGCGCTTCGCAATATCAATCGGATTTCTATCAGCAGTAGCGGACAGATTTGGAATCTGGGATAAAGAAGTTTCTGTTTGGGGAAACTGGGAAAATTTCTTGAATTACACAAAATTAATAAATCCCTGGTTCCCAGATTCGATAATTCCGCCAATAGGAACTTTAGCAACCGTTGCCGAAATTATCTTTGCATTTTTCTTGATAATCGGTTTTAAAACGGAACTGTTCGCAAAATTGAGTGGATTCCTATTGTTAGTATTTGCACTCTCAATGACTTTCTCAAGTGGAATAAAAGGAGCCTTTGACTATTCTGTTTTCAGTGCTTCTGCCGGAGCCTTTGCCTTGAGTTTAATGAAAGAGAAATATTTGGAATTGGACAATCTGATTTCTAAACAAAAAAACTGAACGAAAAATGAAAAATCGACACCATAATAACTAAGCATTCGTATGGCCGGAACGGCCGAACCCTCCAATGGCGGGCAGGCATGAATGCAGTGTTGAACGAGTGGTGCTGGGAAAGGGGTAATTATGGGGAAAGCTTTTTTTCCTAGTGGATAAAGGATGCCTCTTCATCCTCTCTAGGCGAAGTATGCTACTTCGCCTTAATATCCTGAGAATTTGTAAAGACAGAAGTACGACAACCTATGTCACTATTTTATTTTCAACCTTTTTTTTAGCTACCTTATTGAAAATTAATGTTTTAAACTTTAAAAATTAAGTGACATGGAAAAGTACGTAGTAAACAACCGTCAACAAACTAATGGTGATCATGAGGTGCACAGGGAAGGATGTCGGTATTTTCCTTCCGACTACCAGTATCTTGGAGAACACTATGGTTGTGGCACAGCCGTAGCTAAAGCAAGGCAAATCTACCCAACCGCTAATGGTTGCAAGACTTGCAGTAATGCCTGCCATACTAGCTAATTTATGGATGTATTACCCAAATACTAAAAGCTGATTTCGGGATGAGATCAGCTTTTTACTTTCCCTAGAAACACCCAAATTTACCGGACCATTAACATTTTCATTGCCTGTTTGTATAATTTTGGGCATCTTGTGACAGCTTTTACCAAGGGAGTCTTTTTGAACTGAAAGCGTTTGTTGTTTGATGTCTTGCCCATTTTTCCACTTTACATTGGAGTATACTCATAAACAAGGTCTTATAAAATTGTTAAATGATTTTGGAGCTATATGGATCACTCCTATTTGGAAAATAATGGGTAATGTCATGATGACTTCTGGTAAAGGGCATTCATTAATATATAGTTGATACCATTTATATGAATACTGCCGTACATAATAAATTAGTTTCCTTTATCTGGTCCATTGCCGATGATTGTTTGAGAGATGTCTATGTTCGTGGGAAGTACCGGGATGTGATCCTGCCCATGGTGGTGCTGAGAAGACTGGATGCCCTCTTGGAACCTACCAAGGAGGCGGTAATGGAGGAGTTGGCCTTCCAGCGGGATGAGGCGGGTTTTACCGAATGGGATGAAGGTGGACTGATCGATGCCAGTGGCTATGTGTTTTATAATACCAGCGAATGGACCTTGATGCGGCTGTACCAGACGGCTACCAATAGCCAGCAGATCCTGCAGGCCAATTTTGAGGAATATTTAAATGGCTTTAGCCCCAATGTCAAGGAGATTATTGAGAAGTTTAAGCTGAAAAGCCAAATCAGGCATATGGCCAGCAAAGATGTCTTGCTGGATGTCTTGGAAAAGTTTACCTCACCTTATATCAACCTGACCCCTTTTGATAAAGAAGATCCTGATGGACGTAAGTTGCCACCACTTAGCAATTTGGGTATGGGCTATGTCTTTGAGGAGCTGATCAGGAAATTTAACGAGGAAAATAATGAGGAGGCCGGGGAGCACTTTACGCCCCGTGAGGTGATTGACCTGATGACGCATATTGTTTTTGAGCCTATTAAAAACAATTTACCCCAGGTCATGACCATCTATGACCCGGCCTGTGGATCAGGAGGTATGCTGACCGAATCCCAAAATTTCATTAAGGATGAGGAAGGCGAAATCCGAGCCATCGGGGATGTCTATCTCTATGGCAAGGAAATCAATGACGAGACCTATGCCATCTGTAAATCGGATATGATGATCAAGGGCAATGATCCCAAAAACATCCGGGTAGGTTCGACCCTGTCCACTGATGAGTTTGCCGGGACCACCTTTGATTTTATGCTTTCCAATCCGCCTTATGGCAAGTCCTGGAATTCTGATCTGAAAAATATCAAAGACGGAAAAGATATTATTGATCCCCGGTTTATTCTGCCATTAACCGATTATTGGGGAAATACTGCCGAGGTAGATGCTACGCCAAGGTCTTCTGATGGGCAGCTGCTGTTTTTGATGGAAATGGTCAGTAAGATGAAACCGCTTCGCCAAAGCCCTTTGGGCTCTAGAATTGCTTCGGTTCATAATGGTTCCAGTCTATTTACCGGGGATGCAGGAAGTGGGGAAAGCAATATCCGCCGCTATATCATTGAAAATGATTTATTGGAGGGTATTATCCAGCTGCCCAATAACCTTTTCTACAATACGGGCATCACCACCTATATCTGGTTGCTTACCAATCATAAGCCTAAGGAGCGACAGGGAAAGGTCATTCTTATCGATGCTTCCCAGCGCTTTGCGAAGCTGCGCAAAAACCTAGGGGCCAAGAACTGTGAACTGACCTCCGCACATATCAAAGAAATTCCCCGCTAGGCGTAGTCACAGCCCCTACCGGGTGTAGTATAGCCTTTGGTGGTGACTGGGTGAAGTATGCCACTTCACCCTATTATCCTGGGAATTTGTAATTCCCGTTTCCGGATAAATTGCTAAAATGACAAGTAGAGGATATGTTCATTTGACTACCTATTTGCTAACCTCCATGCTGAAAACACTTTCCATTGGCACTTTTGGTCATTCTTTTGCATCGGCTTTTTGACTTGGTGGTACCGGAGCAGCGAATGGAAGTAGCCCTGGGGTGGGGTGAGTGAAAATTACATTTTTAAATGACCATGCTTTTCCTCTTTAAATCCGAGCATATTTTTCCTAAAAATTGTATATTCGAAATTCACATTTTTTACCAACAACTAGTAAATGAAGTTTAACGAGGATTCAAGAGTTAAGATCCCTTCATTGATCCATCTTACCCGACTGGGCTACAATTATTTATCATTGAAGGATTGCAGATGGGATATCAATACGAATATTTTTCCTGAGATTTTTAAGGAGGGCGTAAGTAAGATCAATCCAGAATCCGATGAGGAAGAAATAAGTCGTTATTTGCAGGATACCCTTTTGAGCTTGGATAACGAGGATCTTGGCAAGGCATTTTATGAGAAGCTAACCGCTAGATCTGGGATCAAGCTGATCGATTTTGAGAATTTTGATAATAATACCTTTAATGTGGTCACGGAACTTCCCTGCAAAAACGGTGATGATGAGTTTAGACCTGATATCACATTGCTGATTAATGGTATGCCGCTGGTATTTATCGAAGTCAAGAAGCCCAATAATAGGGAGGGGATCATTGCAGAAAGAAATAGGATCAATAGTCGTTTTGGTAATAAGAAATTTAGGCGTTTTGTCAACATCACCCAGCTGATGGTCTTTTCCAATAATATGGAATATGATGATGAATCACCGGAACCTATTCAAGGGGCTTTTTATGCTTCACCCTCTTATAGCAAACCCATCTTTAACTACTTCAGAGAGGAGGAAGAATTTGACATTGACAACCTTTTGCTTACTGAAAATGAGGAAATAGAGAATTTTATCTTAAAGGATAACAACCTGGTTATCATCAAGCACAACCCTGAATTCCAAACCAATAAAAACCCGAATACACCTACCAATAGACTATCTACTTCGCTTTTCAGCAAAGAGCGCTTAGCTTTTATGCTTCGGTATTCCATTGCCTATGTCAAGGAGAGCAGAGGTTTGGAAAAGCATGTGATGCGCTACCCTCAGATTTTTGCGACAAAAGCCATTGCTAATAAACTGGATGAAGGGATTAAAAAGGGCATTATCTGGCATACTCAAGGGAGCGGGAAAACTGCCTTGACCTATTATAATGTCAAGCATTTGACCGATTACTATCAGCGGAAATCGGTGGTACCCAAGTTCTATTTTATCGTAGATCGTTTGGATCTATTGATTCAGGCTAAGAGGGAGTTTTCAAGTCGTGGCTTGATCGTACACAGTGTGAATTCAAGGGAGGAGTTTGCCAGAGAGATCAAAAAGACCACTGCTATACATAATCACTCAGGCAAACCGGAAATTACTGTGGTCAATATCCAGAAGTTCAAGGATGATCCCCAGGTGATTTCAAAAAATGATTATGATATCAATATCCAAAGGGTTTACTTCTTAGACGAGGTTCATCGCAGCTATAATCCCAAAGGAAGCTTCTTGGCCAATCTGAAGGAGTCAGATGGTAATGCCGTGAAAATTGGCTTGACTGGTACGCCACTCCTGGGGACTGACTATAATTCCAAAGCCTTGTTTGGAGGCTATATCCATAAGTATTATTACAATGCTTCCATAGCCGATGGTTATACTTTGCGCTTGATCCGTGAAGAGATATCCACTAACTATAAGATGGTGCTGGAAGAAGCCTTGAAAGAGGTGGAAGTTTTGAAGGGAGATGTGGATAAAAGACTTATTTTTGCACACCGAAAGTTCGTGGAGCCTATGCTGGAATACATCATTGAGGACTTCCAGAACAGTAGGATCACCTTTAATGATGATAGTGTAGGGGCCATGGTGGTTTGCGACAGTTCCGAGCAGGCCAAGGAAATGTACCAGATCTTTGAGGAAAAGTATGCCCCTAAAGAGATCGAAAAGGTGGAAAGAGCAGAGGCAGCAGAAGATGAAGGACCGTATAAAAAATCTAATAAACAAAAATCAAAGGTGCGGACTGCTGCGCTAATTCTTCATGATATTGGTGATAAAGAGGAGCGCAAAGATTTGGTAGAGGAATATAAGGCCGGAAAGATTGATATTCTGTTTGTTTATAATATGCTACTGACGGGCTTTGATGCCAAGCGCCTGAAAAAGCTTTATCTAGGCAGGGTTATCAAAAGGCATAATTTGCTTCAAACACTGACCAGGGTAAACCGGACGTATAAGGACTTCCGTTATGGTTATGTGGTGGACTTTGCCGATATCCGTGCTGAGTTTGACGCTACGAATAGAGCTTATTTTGATGAGCTACAGGATGAGCTAGGAGATGAAATGGAGCATTATTCCAATCTCTTCAAATCCAAAGAGGAGATAGAGGAAGAAATAGGCGATATCAGGGAGTTGTTATTTCGATTTGACACAGATAATGCCGAGGTATTTTCACAGCAGATTAGCCAGATCAGCGACATCAAGCAGATGCAGGAAATTACCAAATCCTTGTCAGATGCCCGAAGCCTCTATAACCTGATCCGATTATTTGGACATTATGACCTCTTGGAAAAGGTCGATTTCCAAAAGTTGAACTTATTGTACAGGGAAGCTCAGAATCATTTGGACTTGCTTCATCAAAAGGAGAATCTGGAAAATGAAGCGGATACTTCAAACCTGCTAAATGCAGCCTTGGAGGATATGGTCTTTATGTTTACCAAGGTAGGGGAAGAAGAACTGGTACTGGCAGATGAACTTAAAACCACCTTGCGTACCACTCGTGAAGCCTTGGAAAGGAACTTTGACAAGAAGGACCCTTACTTTATTTCACTTAAGGAAGAGCTGGAACGTTTGTTCAAAAGTAAAAAGCTCAGCGAGGTAAACCAGGAGGAGATGAAGGTCAATATCGATAGCCTGAGGAAAATCCACGAGCGGATCAAAGAACTGAACAGAGAAAATAATTTGCTAAAGTCCAAATATCAAAAGGACGAGAAATATGCCCGTATCCATAAGCGGATCAAGGAAAAAGGAGGGATTACTCAAAAGGAAAGCCAATTGTTTGATGCATTACAATTGATCAAAGCGGAAGCAGATGAAACGGTATTGCAAAATACCCGCATCCTGAATAATGAAAGTTATTTTGACCAGATGATGGTCAAGATGGTGATCAATAAATTTGTCAAAGAACAAAAAATCAAGCTAGACGCTGCCTCTACCAAGTACATCAATGGACTGGTAGTAAAAGAATATATGAATGAGTTTAACGGAGTAAGTGCATGACATCCATAGATTTTCAAAACAAAACCAAGGAATTAATTGATAGCCTAAAGGCTGTTTGTGCCCAATATGGCCTAGGAAATGATGGGAATGAGTTTAAGATCATTACCCAGGTATTTCTTTACAAATTTATGAATGACAAGTTCGCCTATGAACTGAAGCAAATCGATGAATCATTGGCGAAATCGGAAAACTGGGAGCAGGTAGTTAGTGACTTTTCGGAAGATGATTATGAGATGCTCTTATTGCAGTTGGATGCAGCTACCGCCAAACTTAGGCCTCATCACTTTATTTCCCATTTGTTTAAGATTCAGGCCCAAGCAGACTTTGCCAAGACCTTTGATGATACTTTAAGGGATATTGCTATTTCCAATACGGATATATTTTCCGTGAAAACAGCTGGAGGAGCCAAGGTCACCTTATTTGATCGGCTAAGTGAATACATTTCTGATACTTCACAGCGGGATGATTTCTGTAGGGCCCTGATCAATAAGTTGACAGGTTTTAGCTTTGAACATATCTTTAATCAGAAGTTTGATTTCTACGCAACGATCTTTGAGTACCTGATCAAGGATTACAATAGCAATAGTGGGGGAAAATATGCAGAATACTTTACACCCCATGCGGTAGCCAAGATCATGGCAGCCATTATGGTACCGGAGGAAGAGCAAGGTCAATTGAAAAATAAGACCTGCTATGATCCCAGTGCGGGGTCCGGGACCTTACTGATGAACATTGCCCATGCCATTGGGGAGGATCGATGCACCATTTATTCCCAGGATATTTCCCAAAAGTCTTCCAGTCTATTGCGCCTGAACCTAATCCTGAATAACCTGGTACATTCCATTCAAAATATCATTAAGGGTAATACCCTACTTGATCCTTATCATAAGGATGAAAATGGAAACCTGGCCAAGTTTGATTATATCGTGTCTAATCCTCCCTTTAAGCTGGACTTCTCAGACATCCGGGAAGATTTAGATACCAAGGAAAACCATGAACGCTTTTTTGCAGGGATTGCCAAAGTGCCCAAAAAGGCCAAGGATAAGATGGCTATCTATCCTTTATTTATTCAGCATATTATGTACAGTCTGAATAAAGGAGGGAAAGCAGCTGTGGTGGTGCCTACTGGATTTATTACGGCCCAAAGTGGGATCGATAAGAAAATCAGGGAGCGTTTGGTGGAACAAAAGATGCTGGCAGGAGTAGTAAGCATGCCGAGTAATATCTTTGCCAATACAGGCACCAATGTTTCTATACTCTTTATCGATGATAGCAATAAGGAAGAGGTGGTGCTGATCGATGCATCCAATTTGGGAGAAACCATCAAGGATGGCAAAAACCAAAAAACGGTACTGACCGAGCAGGAAGAAGATAAGATTATCAAGACCTTTAATCAGAAAGAGGCAGTGGATGATTTTTCTGTGGTAGTTACCTATGAGGAGATCAAAGCCAAAAATTACAGCTTTAGTGCAGGCCAGTACTTCGAAGTAAAGATCGTATATGTGGATATCACCCATGAGGAGTTTGAGGCCAAAATGAAGGACTTTAAAAGCAATTTAAGTCGGCTTTTTGCTGAGTCAGATAAATTAGGTAATGAAATATTGAGTTACCTAGAGAGAGCGGAATATGAATAGGAAATCATTATTTGAGATTGCGGAAATAATAATGGGGCAATCTCCAAAAGGAGAGTATTGCAATAAGGATAGAAATGGTGTTCCATTATTAAATGGGCCTACAGAATTTGGAATACATTATCCAATTCCTAATCAATTCACAATAAAGGGCAATAAATTTTCCAAAAAAGGAGATATTCTATTTTGTGTAAGAGGTTCGACTACAGGTAGAATGAATTTGGCAGATCGAAAATATGCATTGGGAAGAGGGCTAGCTTCAATCCGGCACATTAAAGGTGAGGATTACACACATTTTCTTAAATATCTGATACAATTAAATTTAAGTTCTTTATTAAAATCAACGAGTGGATCTACATTCCCTAATTTAACAAGAGAAATTCTTAATTCATTCAAATTTACCCTTCCAGAAGAAAAGGATCAATTATTGATCAGTTCCTTATTAAAGGTGATGGATGTCAAAATAGACCTTAACAACCGCATCAATGCAGAGTTGGAACAGATGGCCAAGACCTTGTACGATTACTGGTTTGTACAGTTTGATTTCCCCATTTCTGAAGAATATGCCAAGTCCATTGGCAAGCCAGAACTGACAGGAAAACCTTATAAATCCTCCGGTGGAAAAATGGTCTATAACCAGGAACTAAAGCGGGAGATTCCTGAGGGGTGGGAGGTGAGTAAAATCGGAAAATTTCTAAAAACAGAATTAGGAGGAACCCCTTCAACAAAAGTGGATTCGTTTTGGGTAGGAGATATTCCGTGGCTAAGTTCTGGTGAGATAGCTAATTTTCCAATCATTGAAGCAGAAGAACATATATCAATTGATGGAGTAAACAACTCTGCAACTACTTTAATGCCAATTGGAACATGTGTCATTTCAATAACTCGTCACTTAAGGCCTTCTATTTTAGCTATAAAAGCCTGTGCAAACCAATCAGTAGTAGGGATATATGAATCTGAAATTTACAAATCGTCGTTTATTTACCCATATTTAAAAAACGAGATACCTCGTTATATGTCCTTACGAACAGGGGCACAACAGCCACATATTAATAAAGGTACAATTGACAAATCACCAATTGTACTGCCCCCTAACAATATTTTATTGAATTATTATGATGTAGCTGATGGACTATATAATATGATAATAAATAGATCTTTTGAGAATAAAGAACTAATCACTTTACGAGACTGGCTTTTACCTATGCTAATGAATGGACAGGTTACAGTAAGGGATGCGGAGGAAAGCGTTTATAATCTTAATGTTGCTGCTGAGCCAGAAGTGGGGTATGGGAAGCAATAATTTTTTGAATGATTGAATTTTTGTAATGGCAAAGTTATATGAAATAGATTCTTGGAGTGAACAGCTATGGTGGAATACGGGTGGTACTAGGGATAAGAAGATCTACCAAAATCCGGAAGATGGGACGATTTATTATTTCAAACAGTCCTATAGGAAGGGTAAAATGGACTATCAACATGAATTTTGGTCCGAGATCATTGCTTACGAAGTAGGGGAGTTTTTGGGCTTTGATGTATTGCCTTACCATATTGCCCTTAGAAATGAGGTGGTAGGTTGTATTTCTAAATCAATGATAGACCCAGAATCAGAGGAATTAGTGGAGGGGGGAAAATATCTACAAGCCTTTGATCATACCTTTAAGCCAGAGGATTCCAACACTAGAAGCCGATATAATTTTGATTTAATCATTAAGGCCCTTTCTTCATTTGATCTTCCCCAATACACACAGAATATTATCAATATTATTGTTTTTGACGCCCTGATAGGGAATAGTGATCGCCATCAGGAAAATTGGGCTGTTATTAATGAGCATTCAATGATGACAAAAACCTTATCCGAAGTACGAAAGGATTATGAAAAAGATCAGTTTAAAGCATATCCATATATTTATAAAAAAATCTATAATTTTTTTTATACCAAGAAAGGTAAGATTAGGAAGGAAGTTGAACATGCTCAATTAATGTTACCAAAGGAAACTCGTTTTGCACAGATTTATGACAGTGGTTGTTGTTTTGGGAGGGAATTATTGGATGAAAAGGTTAGCATCTTATTAAGAGATGACAAAGCATTAAACAAGTACATCGATAAAGGAAAATCTGAAATACATTGGGAAGGAAAAAAAGTTAACCATTTTGAGTTGGTGACATCTATTTTGGAGGATGAGGAATTGAAACCTATGGTTTTAAAGTCATTGGAAGAAATGGTCAAGCGATTTGATAAAAAGAAAATAGAACAAATTGTTAATAATATTGATCAAGAACTTGTCAAAATGGGCAATCCAAAAATATTACCTACAGATAGGAAAGAGATGATTATTAAATTACTAATTTTGCGGTTCAGAAAACTTGAAGCGATATACCAATCCAATAAATGAGAGAAATCGGGCATATTTATTTAACCTGGAGAGAAGGGCAAGGAAAAAGGCGATACATAGTAGGTGTTTTGAAGAGAAATGCTACTGAGGGTGTGTCTTTTAGGTACTTGAAAGAGGAGGTTGAAAAAGCTGCAAAGGATGGTTTCTCCCCTTATACGGAATTTCCTGATGTCAAAAAGGAGTATAAGCAGGGAGTATTGGAATCCTTTGGGCAGCGGATCATGAAATCTGAAAGGGCTGATATAAAGGACTTCTATGATTTTTGGGAAATAGACCCTAAGTATAAAGAAGACAAATATTATATGTTGGCCCATACCCAAGGTTTGAATCCTACTGATAATTTTGAGTTTTTGGCAGAATACAACCCGATAAAGGATTTACGCTTCCTTACTGATTTAGCAAGCTTAAGCAAACTTAAACTTGAACCAAATACAGTTAAGACTGGAGATGAATTGACCTATCAATTAGAACCTAAAAATCCTCGAGACAGCTTTGCGGTAAAGGTTCTAAAAGGAGACAAGGAAGTCGGTTATATTAAGCGTATACACTCGAAGGTATTTCATAGAAGTAAGTGGCCACTGAAAATAAAAGTAAAAGCGGTGGAGCAGAATGGAACTATCAAAAGGATATTTGTAAAGGTCTGTGCTTAAAATGGCACAGACTTTTTTTTATTACTGACCTCTTTAAAAATTGGATATGACCCGAATTAAAGGAGTCTTACAATTCTTATCCGCAGTTGGTTTTAAGTCAAGTGTAGGTTCCATATCATAGCTATCGAAAGCTTTGGCACCGGCATATCGAAAAGGCATGCTTATACTGCTGAAAGAGGGTTGGAAAGCATCTGAATTTGAAGATAATCATAACTTTGCAGTTATCCTTCGGCGCCCATGAACGTTGACCGATCATGATCCCGACCATGATACCGACCATGATAGGATATTTATTAAAAGAGAATCTCTGATTGGGTATGAGTATGCCACTTCAACCTTTTATCCTGGGAATTTTTTATATTCCTATTTCTGGATTTCATAGTTGTCTCTAGGTTGTAGAAAAAAATATAACATTTCAAAGAATTAATTTACCTGAGGGTAACGTATCCCCAAGACATCCCCTAAGTAGATGGTAGAAAGATGCTAGGGAGATGGGGGGAGAGGGAAGTTTAATCGGTTAATTGTTGAACCTGCCTTGCGGCAGCCAGGCTGTCGAATCGGGGAATTGAGGAATTGTGAATTGGGAGGGTGGGTAGTTCGGTAAGGGCGTAAAGTGTGTGTTGACTGTTGGAGATGAGATTGCATTGGAATGAAGGATAAAAGTAGCTGAGTCAGAGACTCAGTTTTAGGTGGTCCTGCACCTGTGCGCCGTGGCGTAGCTCAGCTGGCAGGACAACAGATTGTTTATTGGAGATGAGATTGCCTGCCCTCCGGAAGGCGGGCTTCTCCCGGTCAACCGGGATCGCAATGACGAGGTTTGGGGAAGGAGCTTTAGAGGGAGTAAAGAGGAAACATAGAGGGGACATCGAGGAGACGTCGTGGGAACGTCTAGGGAACGTCCAAATTTTATTTGGTGGTTTTTGAAGGAAGAAAGGGTAGTGGCTTGGGATAGTTGATTGAAGAGCTAGCCTTATCAGTTATCGATTAATTTTTTTACTTGTTGATGGAGAAGTGGAAGGTCTTTGGAAATGATCCCCCAAATAATGATATCGTCCACATTGTCTCATAAGCATGGATTACCCAATTTCTAAGATTGACTATTCTCCTGGCATCAGAAATTTCGATGTCCGGTTGGATTTTTAATAGACGGTTGGTAGCTTCTCCTATTATTTCCATTTCCCGCTCTACTGCCCTTCGCAAAAGTTTATTGGATTCATATGCTTTGAAATCCCTTTGATCACCAAGAAACTCATTGATGGTTTCGATGGAGGTAGCAATATCCAAAAGGTATTTTTTGACATTATGCTGCATATAGAAGCTGCTTAGTTTTTTCCACTCCCTCAATAAAGTATGGATTGCTGAGTGACCTTTCTGTAATCAGGTCGACTTTTCTGGAGAATAGATATTCTAGCTCTTCATGAAGACCAAAGTAATTATCTGTGTATTTTTCGAAGGGTAATTCTTTAAAAGCAATTAATATGTCTATATCACTTGATTCATTAAATTGATCAGTAGAAGCTGATCCAAAAATATGCATGGTTTTTATTTCGTACTTTTTGCACAAAGCGATCAGTGCCTGCTGGTTGTTTTTTATTAAGTCCACCATATCGTAAAAGTTTAACTCAAATATAAGCAATAAAGTTTTAACTGAATAGTTGGTTATTGTTGCTTAGCATAGTAATTACCTCTTAAACGAGAGTGCCTGCCTTGCAAGCTGGCTACTCGCTAAAAATAGTCACTGACTGTTTTCTTTACGCTCGTCCCCCTATGGATGCTCCCATGCCTAGTATACCTCTAGTATACTATACGTTTACTTTTGGCTAAATTCTTAGAAACTATGGTACTTTTTGGGGAGGGTTTTATGGAAGATATACCCTATGTGGGGTATTTTATTTATTTTGGGGATTGTTTAGTTTTAGAAGAGGGATATTCGCAATGTTTATAGACTCGTTACCTTTCAAATGAAATAAAAATGAAAGAACAATTCAATAGAGAGTTTTTACCTAGAGAAATCGTGCTCAAACTGGTCAGGGATTTTGGTGCTGAACAATTTGAACAAAAAATAAATTTAATCAAGGATTATACTCGAACCATTAAATCATCATTTGACAGCAGGGTCTTTAAAACCAGATATAACAATGAAATCGGATTTATTTACTGGGAGGCTCAACAATATGAATCGGCAATTCCATTTTTTAGAAAGGCGATAGAAAATCTAAATCCTGAAGATGCTCCATTTCTTTATTTCCATATTATCGGACTTTTAATCAGATGCAACAGACATATTAATAACTATTCAGCATCTTTTACCTGGGTAGACCGGGCAATAAATAATTTAGATGCTGCTGAATCGTCATTTCAAAGATTGAATATTCTTGGAGAGTATACCGATTTATTAAATGAGACTAATGAGAAATTTGATTATGACCCAAAAATGATTCTTCAAATAATTGAGGATTTGGGATTTCCCAAACAAATATACAATCCGAAAGAAACTATTGATTCAATGCGTCGGACTAACAAAATATGGAACAGAAAACTTTCTGAAATTGAGCTAATGGGCAAAACAGATAAAGATTCATTAATCAGTATTTATATACAGTTTAAAAAAGATTGTCCAATCAAATGGTATTGTGGTTACGCGGATGAAAAAATTAAAAGGATAAAAAATAACAGTTAACCCTGGTCTGGATGGAGTATGTTACTCTATCGTACTATCGTTGGAATTTGTAATTCGTGTTTCCTGATTTTATAGTTGTCGCAAGTTTATTAATGTATATAATATTTCCAAGAAATAATTTACCTGAAGGCAAGGTATCCCCAAGACAACCCCTAAGTGTCTACAAGGGAAGTACTAAGTAGTAGTAAAGAGGAGACATAGAGGGAACATTGAGGAGGCGTCGTGGGGACGTCTAGGGAACGTCCAAATTTTATTTCGTGGTTATCTTATGTTCTTTTATTCAGGGATAGAATAGTTTTAATGGTCTTCATGAATGCTCTGCATTTCTCCCGAAAGCTTTCGGGACAGGCTATTGATGAAAAGAACCAAATCCCGATAGCTATCGGGACTGGCCCGTGGAGCCTCCCGCCACGGCGGGCAAGATATCCAAATTGAGAAAATTTGGTTACCGATAACAATTCAATTGCCTCAATTTAATTTTGTGCCACTTGCTGTTGGCTAAAAATGAGTGGATCTAGCTCGCCCACTTCGCGAGCTAACTCATTTTTTTAACGCCCCCGTCAACTGTCCCAAAACCGAATGCTCCAAAGGCCAATTAATGGAATTTCGATGAGTATTTCGTTTCTTCAGGGAAAAGGAGGTAATAAAGGGAAGGTGTAGTTGGAATGTCTAGGGAAGGTCCAAACTTTATCTCATTGTGTTATAAATAGCTGATTAGTAATGATTGGGAATGTTTAAACACTTTTCGTGAAATTCACTAACTTTGTAATATGAAGGAAAAGAAAGACGATATCACTAGACAGATAGAAAACTTCAAACGTAAGATGAAGTCACAAATGCCTAAAATAAGGAAGGAAATTAAGGTATATGAAAATAACGTGGCTATGGGAATCCAAAACAAACATCCTCAAATAGCTCCTCAATTTAAATAATTCATGCCTCAACTTTTAGTAATTGCTGGATGTAATGGAGCTGGCAAATCTTCTTTTTCACAAGTTTTATCTCCTGATGCGGTAGAAGTGTTTGATTATGACAAACATTATTTGCGCATTTACCAATCGCTAATCCCTACTGAATTTCAAGAAACGATGGCGCATAATATGGCTTTTGGGGAGTTGGAAAAACAAATCCAAGAGGCAATAGACCGGCGTCAATCATTTTCTTATGAAACTAATTTCAACTCTACTCCATTACATTGGCCAGCAGTCTTTAAAAAGAATCATTATGAGGTGAATATGATCTATTTCTGCTTGGATTCAATTGCTGAAGCAAAGAGAAGGGTGGCCATAAGAGTGGAAAATAATGGACATTATGTTCCTGATGCTGAGATAGAGAAAAGATTCAGAGAGGGATATGCCAATTTAAACAAGCATTTCGAATTTTTTGACAACCTACATTTGTTCAACAGTTCATTTTATAATAGGACTCCCCAATATTGTGTTTCGTTTCAAAAGGGGAAACTAATTAAAAAAGACCATCTGCCTCATTTTTTTAAAGATGTAATTCCCGCATTATATTCAGCAAGTTGATGAATAGTTGAGACTAGCTGAATTAGCCAATGCCCATAATATCCTGGGAATTTGTAATTCACGTTATGTAGAACGAATTTAGTTCTCGTGAGTAAGTAGTAGTAAAGAGGAGACATAGAGGGAACGCCGAGGAGACGTCGTGGAAACGTCTAGGGAACGTCCCAATTTTAATTGGTGGTTTGGTAGCAGGCTCATATGGATGCTCGGATGTCTAGTAGAGGCCCAGTGTCCATCCAAGATATAAATGAAGTATTAGGTCCAACGGAAGCGAGTAATAATCAAGTTTAAGAAAAAATAAAATACACTTTTCGATATTATATAATGACTCAAACTGAATTAATCATTTTAAATTTTAAAGAAATAAGGCGCAGAAGCATAGCACTCTGGCAGGGACTCCCCAAAAGTCATTATAACTGGAAACCTGATGAAAATGCCATGACTGCAATTGAAATGGTTAGGCACGTCCTGGAAGCTGACTACGGTTGGAATATTATCATTAATAATGGTGATATGTCAACCTACAGCACTCCTTGTGAGAATAGGCCATTTCAGAGTGTTGAGGATGAGCTTGAATTTGCCAAACCGCATCGAGAAATATTTCTAAATAGTGTACAGAAGTTTTCAGACAAAGAGCTTATTGACACTAAAATTATTCATCCCGGTAATGGGGAATTAAAACCACTCGGACAATATTTATTACGAATAGGTTATCATGAATCTGTCCACGCGGGGCAATTAATTTCGTACCTGAGAGGAATGGGAGTAGAGCGACCATTTATTTGGGATTAATTTCTAAAAATTACAGTTAACAAAATCTATATGCAAGTGGTCAGGCAGGGATGAAATGATAAACTATTAACTAACTTTGGAGGGTATGGGAAGGTCTTAATTTTATATGTGTATCCGTAAGAGTGCACGTAATAAAATATGACAATACGTGTCATTAAATTTCAAGGTATCAGGATAGTTGTTTTCTTGCATAAAAACAAGAAAAGCTATGAACCTTATAGAATTTACGGGCCATTTCCCAGATGAGGAAAGTTGTGAACAATACATCAAGAAATACCGTGAGAAAAGCGGTATACGGTGCAAAAACAGTGAGAAGATAACCCGACACTATTGGTTTGCCAACGGCAGGTTTTTCGAATGCAGCAGTTGTCGGAGACGTTCTTCTCTTAAATCAGGGACGGTAATGGAAAACAGCAAGCTTCCGCTCCGTATCTGGCTATTGGCCATGCTGTTTATGTCGGCGACCAAGAAAGGGTTTTCCTGCCTTGAGCTCCAGCGGCAACTGGGGCTTAGCCGATATGAGACCACTTTCCGTCTGATGCACAGGATACGGTCAGCCATGGGACAACGAGATGAGCTTTATATCCTCAGTGACATGATTGAATATGACGAGTGTTATATGGAAACCGTACAGGAGAACCAGATCTTGGGTCAGCTTAAACGTGGAAAAGGCAGCCAGAAACAGACCGCAGTAGCGGTGGCGGCCGAATCGGTACCCTTGGAAGACCTGGATTCCGGGCAGAAAACAAAGCGCTGTGGCTATTTCAAAATGAGGGTCATGGACAAAGTGGACTGCGAGAGTGTCAATGCCTTTATCCGGGCCAATACCGTAGGGGATGTGGTACTGTTTACAGACAAGAACACGGCCTACTCGAAAATAGAGGAAGTGGTGGCCACCCATTTGGCCGTTCCATCGGGAAAGGAGTCCGTAAACGACACCTTAAAATGGGTACACAAAGCAATCAGTAATCTTAAAAGAACCCTGTTGGGGGTATATCACATGATAACTTATAAATATTTACAGAACTATTTAAATGAGTTTGTTTACAGATTGAACCGAAGATATTTTGGCAAAGGACTCTTTGAAAGGCTCGTTATTGCGGGCACTTACCCATACGTGCAGTAAAACGGATACACATATAATTTTATTTGGTGGTTTTAGAGGGGAAAAGGGTAGGGTCTGCCCTGCAAGCTGGCTACTCGCTAAAAACAGTCACTGACTGTTTTCTTTACACTCGTCCCTCCTATGGATGCTCCCATGCCTCGTTAAGGAAATTGTAGTATTAAGCTTATGCCAGATAAATATTTAACCCTAAAATAGTTTTTTCGTATCTTTCTAAAAAAGCATATATAAATGATCGATTATAAAGCCTATATCACCATAGATCCAAATATCCGTTTTGGAAAGGCCGTAATAAAAGGAAGCAGAATAGCTGTTTATGATGTACTTAGCTGGCTAGCCAATGGGATGACCTATGAAGAGATACTGGAAGATTTTCCCGAAATAAAGAAGGAACAGATTCAAGCCTGTCTTGCCTATGCTGCTGACAGGGAGCATAAAATCAGGGTGGCTTGATGAAAGTATTGTTTGACCAAAATGTTTCTTTCCGGATAGTTAACCTGTTAAAAGATAATTATCCAGAAGTCAAACAGGTGCGGTTGCTAGGCTTGGAAAATGCCAGTGATTTGAAAATATGGGAATACGCAAAAGAAAATGATTATACAATTATCACTTTTGATGCGGACTTTTATGAACTGGCAAATATAAAAGGTCACCCACCCAAGATCATATGGTTGAGAATGGGCAATACCACGACCAAAAGCATAGCAGAAAAAATGATTAGCATGCAATCTGTGATTACTGATTTTATATTATCCGATGATCAAGAAGAAATCGCATGCTTGGAAATCGATTGATTTCTTTACACAAGACTTTCAATAGTATCCAACTTAGCTAGACGATAAAGGAGCTCTCGACTATGTGAGGTATGCCTCATTCCCCTAATATTCTAGAAGTATATAATTCAGTTCCCGCTCTACTGCCCTTCGCAAAAGTTTATTGGATTCATATGCTTTGAAATCCCTTTGATCACCAAGAAGCTCATTGATGGTTTCGATGGAGGTAGCAATATCCAAAAGGTATTTTTTGACATTATGCTGCATATAGAAGCTGCTTAGTTTTTTCCACTCCCTCAATAAAGTATGGATTGCTGAGTGACCTTTCTGTAATCAGGTCGACTTTTCTGGAGAATAGATATTCTAGCTCTTCATGAAGACCAAAGTAATTATCTGTGTATTTTTCGAAGGGTAATTCTTTAAAAGCAATTAATATGTCTATATCACTTGATTCATTAAATTGATCAGTAGAAGCTGATCCAAAAATATGCATGGTTTTTATTTCGTACTTTTTGCACAAAGCGATCAGTGCCTGCTGGTTGTTTTTTATTAAGTCCACCATATCGTAAAAGTTTAACTCAAATATAAGCAATAAAGTTTTAACTGAATAGTTGGTTATTGTTGCTTAGCATAGTAATTACCTCTTAAACGAGAGTGCCTGCCCTGCAAGCTGGCTACTCGCTAAAAATAGTCACTGACTGTTTTCTTTACGCTCGTCCCCCTATGGATGCTCCCATGCCTAGTATACCTCTAGTATACTATACGTTTACTTTTGGCTAAAATCTAAGAAAAGGTGGTACTTTTTGAAGAGGTTTTTAAGGGTAATATACCCTAAAAAAGGGCAGGTTCCACCTTAATGAATGAAGCATGTATGTTCATCCTAATAATCTTGGTATTTGTGATTTCTGCAGTGCTGAACGAATAATAATCTAGGGTTACTGGTTGTAGAAAAGAGGGCAAATAGAGGGATGTCGGAGAACCGGCCAACTTTTTGGATATATTAACTATACATGGAATACCTAGCATTTGACAAAAAGGTAGAGTTTTGTGCTAAAACTAGAATTTTTTGTATTTTTAGAAAACAAGATTTTGACCGAAGGGATTGTGTATTTTAAGTAGGTATTTGGGTATGTCCGAGCTGTTTTAGGCAATGAAGTACAAAATCGCAACCGGAAAAAGATACAGTATTCTTTACTTTAAGGATTAAATAATTTTTGAATCGAAAATAACTTTTAAAATCAAAGCCATGTCTTATCAAATTACTGTTAAAGGAAGTTTATCATTTAACCATTCCAGTGATATTACTGCATCCGTTAAATTGTGGGAGGCGAATAATAAAGCTTCGATCGGGGAATATATTGTGACAGCAGAAATGAAAGGTGAATTTACCATAAAAGCTACTGTTGAATCAGATGGTGTTATCCTCTATATTACCGCAGAACTGGATGATGCTAAAGTGGTAATGCTGTCTGTACTTTCGCCTAATTTTCGGGAGGATATAGCAAAGAATGGGGTAGTGGTGAATGAGCTGACCACAGTGGCCTCCGCTTTTACCTGTGCCCAGTTTTTTAACGGACTTCAGTTGTCGGGAAATCTACATGGAGTTACGATCGCTGCCAAAAACACCCCCAATCTTGTCAATCCTGTCACGGGCTCCTGGGGTGATGTGTTAATGGACCCATTCAACATCACACAGAATGAGACACTGGCACGGTTGAATACACTTTCAGCACTAATTACCGCTTATGGTACGGTACAGATAGAGGGATCTGACTGGCAGGATGAATTTTTAGAATACGCCACACCGTTAGCTGGTAAGCGGCCAGAGAATACTGCAGAAGCGATGATAGGTATTGCCCAATCTCCCTGGGCACATCCAGCAGATTTATATCATCTTTTTGATAAGGCCTACCCACAGCCAAAAGATGGTTTCCCTGCAAAGCCCAACAGTAAGGTCCCCGTCAGCCGAAGGAGTTCTCCTTTTGTACCTTATTTAAGTTTTGCCCCTGCAGATTTTGCTATGATTTTGGCTTTTGGCCAAGGTGGAATCTGTGCACCCGGAAAGCTCTCTTTGGATGAAGAGGGGAATTTGTGGACCGGATTGAACTGGATGCCAGGGGCACAAAATGGCGTTTATCAAGGTATAGGAGGAGGGCTGGTCAAGCTTGATTCGACCGGTCGATTGCTGTCCCCGCCAGTTACCGGTTACACGGGAATGGGGGTGGACGGCGCAGGCTGGGGAACGGCAGTCACCAAAGATGATACCTGTTGGGTGACGAGTTTTAACGGGGCAATTGGTGCATACCGGCTGGAAGACGGTGCTCCTGTAGTTGACAAGGTTCCTGCAGACCTGGGGGAAGCCTTAAATGAAATCGGGGGGCTGCAAGGCATTGGGGTAGCACCGAATGGTGATATCTGGATTGTAGCGACCTCATCCAATAAGATGCTTCATTTCCCTGAAGGGGATCTTTCCAGAGGTAGGGTTGTGGTGGATAAGGATCTTAACGACGCTCTTTCTGCGCCATTTGCAGTTTCGATAGATGATGCTAATCGGGTCTGGATCAGTAATACGAATGGTAAATCCTTGGTACGCTATTCTCCTTCTGAAAAAAACACACCGGTGGAACGTTTTATCCTTGCAGGTGGGGGACGTGGTGTGGCCCTTGATTCTAAAGGGAATTGTTGGGTAGCCTGTAATACAAGCCCAGACTTTCCTTCTACAACTCCTACAGACGGCGTCTCTATAATTGAAGGATTTGCCCTTGGCTATCCTCACCTTGAACAAACCGTAGGACGGAACCATAAAACCGGTTCTGTTTTTATGGTTCCCTCTGATGCCGATCCAAAGGACATGGTTGATAAAAGCACTCATGGGTCTAATTTGAAGGGTTATGGAGATGGTGAACTGAATGCACCCTGGGGGGTATCAGTTGATGGAAATGATGATGTTTGGGTGGCCAACTTTATGGGCAGAGGAGTATCATTCATGACCGGAGCTTCACCGAGCGGGCGTACGGAAGCGTTTAATACAGGAGATGTGATTCACACCATTTGTTCCGGCAGTATTCAGATGCTGACTGATGTGGTCGTTGATCAGGCAGGGAATATATGGTGTGCCAATAACTGGAACCTGCCCCAAACTGTAATGGAAGCGAAACCGGATCCCGCCTTTTCAACATGGGGAGGAGGTTCAGGTGTATTGGTAATTTACGGAATAGCTAAGCCAGTTCAGACTCCTGTTATCGGTCCGGTTAGCGCAGTTAAAGATATCTAATGGTGAAGACGGTTAGGATCCGTCCCACGCAAACGGGAGGACAGCTTCGATGCCAATTCCTGAAAACGGGTAGTAGTAATGAGGGGCCGGATGGTGGAAATGTTTAGGGAATATCCTGATTTTATTTTGTAGACATGGAAGGGGGAATCACCTCTTAAACGATAGGGGCTGCCCTGCAAGCTGGCTATTCGCTAAAAACAGTTACTGACTGATTTTTTCAGGCTCGTTACTTCTATGTGGGATGTTTTATTTGTTTTGGGGATTCTTTGGTTTTGAAGGAAACATGAATTGTCAATAGGGTTTGTAATGAGTTTTAAACCCAAGAAAAAGCCTCATCATAAGGAATTAGGGATATTAATTATATTTTTCGATCGTATTGGTACTTTGCAAAATACCCTGAAATGGGTATTTTTTGTAAGGAATGCTTTGGTTATTTTTAGTAAACGAAAAGAAAATGAGATATATACTTTTATTGCTTGCCATAATTATGTTGAGCTGCCAGTCTTCGAAGGAACTCCACTATTTTAAGCAGGGAGAGAATTATTATAGGCTAAAAATCAAGCAGCTAGCGTTCCTGTCCAGTTCCCGGTATATGTCGGGAGCATTTGATGAAAATGCCGTGGACTATTATTTCGGTGAAATAGCCAGACCCGATTCTGCTAAAGTGGTGGATAAGCCTTTAACAAAGCTTGATCCAGGCCAAAATGAGGAGTCTCTGAGCAACAAAAAGATGCTCTTTTTGCTGTCAACGAATTCCGATATCGTAGCCGAGCAGATCGGAGGCTATGCAGAGAATGAAAGGGTCTTGGAAATGGTGGCCAAACTTGCCAACAAGGAAATAGTAAGGGAGCAGGCCAAGTTGAGTGCCCAGGAGGAAAGCCTTCTTGACCAAAAGGTGCATATGCAGAATTTGGGAGATGAGATTATTTTAAATCTTGACACAGCAAATTTGGAAAACTCCAAAGC
Organism: Echinicola marina; assembly: GCF_020463795.1. Taxonomy (NCBI): domain Bacteria; kingdom Pseudomonadati; phylum Bacteroidota; class Cytophagia; order Cytophagales; family Cyclobacteriaceae; genus Echinicola; species Echinicola marina. Next base: position 3,963,772 of record NZ_CP080025.1, read on the forward strand.
CTATATTGAGCTTTTTTTAGGCTATTCCAGAAACATACGGCTCCGATAAGAATCATTTTTTAATTTAAAACTTATGATCATGAAATATATTATCAATTCGTTCATTGTTCTGATCGCCGTGGTTTTGATGACTTCATGTTACTCCAGTATGAGGATGACGGTGGATGTGTTTGACCATTTGGAATTTAAAGAATCGCTGGAATACAAACAGCACCAGGTTAGTGAAACCAAAGCTAGGCTGGAGCATAATTTAGGAGTAACCGGAAGTAATAAAATCGTCAATGATGTGGAAAAAAGGCTGAATGTGCTGATTTCTGAAGTGGGAAAAGATGTTATTGCCAAAGAAAACAGGACGTATTTTCTCCAGGGATATGTCGATGCTTTTAAAAGCGCCTTGTCTGAAGCCCATCAGGCTTATTATGAGGCATTGGTAGAGTTGGACAAAGGAGAGGTAGGCGATGAAAAGGCTGACTTCACAAAAGTTAAAGCCTTGGAAATAGAAGCAGAAAGTTATTTAAGGGATTATGCCGGTTTAGTCGAAAGCAGTTTTTTGAGGGACTTAAAAAATATTCTCGAGGCCAACGGCCAAGCAGGACTGGATTTAGATGAGAGGGAAATCAGTAAGGTGATAGAAAAATTTGATTATGAAAAGGTTCTTGCTAAAAACCTGAGCACCTCTTTTGGGGGCTCAATTTCATCGGATAGATATGCTTCTTTGATCGCCAAAGCTCCCGGGAAATACTGGAGGAAGTACAAAACCAATGTGGATATCCGGGACCCTGATTATGAATCCAAAAGTGACGGGGTAAAAGCAAGGTACAACAAAACTGCTGTTAGGACTTTCTTTGGCAATGCGGATATTGCCGTCAAGATGGAGTCTCCTGGATCTTTTACCGTGAAGGGAGTCCGGATGGATGCTGGCGAATCGATCAAAACATCATTTAAAGTACTTAATCAAGGGATCAAATACCTCACCTATGCTTCAGGGATACCCATAAGCAATACTTCTCAAGGGGAAATTACGGGGACTGTCCCTGAGGAAGAGTCATTGGATTTGACAAGTGAGCTGGATAATGAACTGAAAAGCCAGCAGCTGAATGAGGAAGAGAGAGCGTTTCAACGGGAAACTGCTGCATTTATGGCAGTGCTTAGGAGCCAAAGTCTTATCATTAACGGTGATGATGCCGATAATGAGGAAAAGAAAAGAGCCATATTGGTCATCAAAAAGGCATATGCGGTTTATAAGAAGCAGTTAAACACGGAATAAAAATAAGGGATATGAAATTTAAAGTTGGTGATAGGGTAAGGACCATTAGGGATTTGACATTTGGAGAGACAGTCCTAAAAGAAGGCAATAAGGGCACCGTCAAGATAGTAGGTGGTGGTATGATAGCATATTATATTATTGCCTTTGATAATTTCAAGGAAGTTTTTGTGATCGAAAAGGAGTTGGATCGAATCTAAAGACCTGGCAGTAGTACTAGACTGATTATAAGGGATGGTAGGTATGGGTAAGGAGGAGCCTTCATTTTAAAGGCAAGTTTAATGAATTCTTATGCTTGGGTTTTTATAAGGACATTTAATTATGGATACATAAATGTAATTCTATGAATAAGAAAAATATCATCATGTTTATTGCGGCAATTTTTATAGTTATAGCAGGATATGGCCAAAATAATGTCAAAGTACGTGACATCAATATCATTGGTACAGACAATATCGCTACTGTTGTGAAATCCTCACTCAATTCTATTCCCCATTTAAAGGTAGGAAGTGTAACAGGTAGTTTTGCATATTTTTCTGATTACAGGCAATATGGCGAAGATTATGAAAAAACAGGTACACCTTATCTTGTACAATATTATGCAAAAGGACAACTTATTATTGATAATGTAGAAGTAACTATGCCAGATGGATCGGTCATCAGATATACCTATAACGGAAAGGGACTAACGACTAGCCACCCAATGTTCCCACCGGGATATTACGGGCATAACTTTAGCAGGGGATTATGGATAGATGGTGGTTCAAAAAGTAGCATAAGCGGCAGCACGAATAATTTTTCACAAACTGTTGTAATGTACAACGATGTTATGTCAAATCCTTATATAGAAGATTTGGGCAGCGAAAGCATCGATAGAATGATCAAAGCTGGTATAGACCAAATTAGTATAAATTGTACGGCAATAAATGTTGTATCTATCGGCTATTGGAAAGAAGACGTTGAATGGCTACGTGATGCCTATTCCAAAAAGGTGAATACTCAACAAAACAATAACAGGATCACTGATAATTCCAATTCAATAAACAACCAGGGCAATAATAATATACGGGGAAATAATGCCAATTCTTACCATCTAAATACACTAAACAGAAACAGGCAAAATAATTCTTACAACAACCTTAATAACACACCTGAAAGGCAAAATTACAACAACATAAGTAAACAATTTAACCAATTGTACCAAAACAAGGGGGCTGTCGAAGAAGAAGATGGAGAAAGAGAAGAAACGGGTAGAGAAAGGATGATTAGGGAGGAAAAAGAACGGAATGAACGGGAACGGATTGAGCGTGATGCACGATTAGCAGAAATAAAAAGGAAAAACAACCTTGCTGAAAGCAGAAAAAATGTGCTCAAACATTTCCCTATGGGAGAACTTCCCGCTTCTGCTACAAAGGTAAACAGTAACATGTTGTTTTATTTTGTTTATACGGGTGCTTACGACTTCAGTGAAGAGTCACCATATATTTATCTTTCCAACGTATTTGCCATAGGGCAGTACCCTGACGGAACTTGGCCTATGAAAACGACCATACAAGAGGAAATAAGTAAACTTAGTGAATATTCAGAGTACATACATGGTTATTATACTTCGGAGAAGGAAGCACAGGGGGCTTTAAACAACTTTAGAATTAGCATGACAAGCACAGGGGTTAGAATAAAAGACATTTCATACCCTGGCAAAAATACCAAAGTACAGCAGCAAAACACTTCCGGCAACAAACAACAAACTTTGGACTATTGGGGAAATCCGGTAAAAAGGATAAACGCCACAAGCCCGCAAAAAACACAAATGCAGCAACAAGAAAAGAAAGAGATTAAATTGGATTATTGGGGCAACCCGATTAAAGAATAAAAATCAATGAGATATACATTTAAAAGTATCGTATTGTTTTTCCTTTTTGTTTGCGGCAGTATCGCCGCACAGGCACAGGGTACCATAGACAAACTCAAATTTGAAGAGGCTGAGAAAGACTACGAGAATTATAAATATTTCGATTGTATTGCCAAACTCGAAGAGCTGGAACAAAAAGGGTTGAAAAATCCCAAGACCCTCTATTTAAAAATTCTAGCCAAAAGCCATTTTGTAGTAGGAATTTATCGATATGACAAAATTTATAAAGGATTTGAGACGGCCAATGGTTTAAGAAATGAATGCGAATTCTATTTATCCAATTATGATATTGAGGGCTTGGAAGATAAATACAAAAAGATTTATGAGATAAGTCAGTATCTTAAAAGTCTTCCATCAACTTCACAGGAATGGAATACAACTGTGAGTAAACAGAAACACAACGAGTCCAAAGCCAAAGAAGTAATTGTCCAAGCTTTTTGCAATAACTTAATTGAAGTAAAGAAAGGAAACCTATATAGAAATCCCTATTTCGTGAAAAGATATTTCCCACATAGGCTGTCAGACGTGGAAATTTTACGCACGGCCGAGCTTCATAATTATGATCCTAAAGTAGACCAGAGAATAATCGAAATGGACTACGATTATCAGGTTATTAATCAACCAATAACAGCAGCAGTTTTATGGGCAATAATGTCAAATGATAATAGTTACTGGGTAAATTATCTCAATGAAGGAAGAATATCAGTTTATATCAACCATGGTAAATTAGGAGATCTTACCGTTTTATTAGATCTCAAGACTGGTTATCCAGTAGGTCAAAGCCCATATGCTTTGACCTTTGACCAAGTCATGGATTTTATAAGCTTATTAAATGGGAAAACCAATAAAATATTTGATGTTATCACGGAATCAGAGTTAGAGTATGCATTGAGAGGTGGGCATAAACAGCGGGTAGATACTATAAAAAAAATTATAGGGGGTAATAAACGAAAAGGCTTCCAATATCAAAATTACTATGTGTATGAATATTATAAATATCCTTGTACCACATTTAACAGACCAAATGAGGATGGTATGAGCAGCCCAAATGAATTGGGTTTAGCCATTGATTTCAAATCGATGTCACCAGCTTTTCAGGGGGCTTTGAATAAAGAAGAGTATGGTGTTTTCTTTGGAAAATCCTCTACAATAAAGAGGGGGAAAGGTACATTGGGATTAAAATGGGGCTCTCAACTGGACTATTCATCTCAAAGCATAAAAGACGAAAAAGGCTTTTTCTACCTTGTCATAAGGGGAGAGAATTAAAACATCTACTTCCTTTTGATGGGGATGGTGGGGATACAAGTATTTGGCCGGGAACAAGGTGCTACACATTCAGGCAATGGCACCTTTTCCGTTTCAAATGACAATTATGGCTCTGCTACGGTACACTACGAATACGCTTTTAAGGGTACACAGGTTAAAATTAAAATAACGCAAGTGGTTGTGGGGTAGGTTGTTGTGATGGGAATAAACGAACCGGAACTATTCCATGAATTAAGAAAAGGGGGCATATTGCCCGTTATACAACAAACATGGGCAGGTGGATCAATTTTCGAATACCTTTAGAGACTGTAATCTAAACTCTGTCTGAGACTTTGAAAATCAATTAAAGTTTATAAGATAGAGGTATGAGAGAAGAACAAGAATCAGCATTTAAGAAGAAAGTACTGGACCAGTTTTTATCAGGAGAGTCCCTTTTCGGCAAGGACGGTGCCCTGTCGCTGATGTTAAAGGAGTTCTTGGAGGAAGCCCTCCAGGCGGAGATGGATGCCCATCTTCGGGACGGGGATGCGGGCCGCAGTGCTGGCAACAAACGTAACGGCAAGGGCAGCAAGCGGGTGAAGAGCAACCTGGGCGAAGTGGAGATCGATACCCCACAGGACCGGCACAGCAGCTTTGAACCGAAGATCGTCGAGAAGCGCCAGCGTATCCTTGCCGACAACCTTGAGAAGCAGATCATTGGGATGTACGGGCTGGGCAGCAGCTTACGGGACATCTCCGGGTACATTAAGGACATGTACGATACCGAGGTCTCCACGCAGGTGATAAGCGATATTACCGACCGTGTTGTCCCGAAGGTCAAGGAATGGCAGAACAGGCCTTTGGAAGAGGTTTATTGTATCGTATGGCTTGACGCGATGCACTTCAAGGTACGTGAGGAAGGGAAGGTACGCCATAAGGCCCTGTACAATGTACTGGGGATCAACCGTGAAGGGAAGAAGGAGGTACTGGGCATGTACCTTTCCGAAAGCGAGGGGGCGAATTTCTGGCTACAGGTGCTCAGCGACCTGCAGCACCGTGGAGTACAGGATATCCTGATCGCCTGTACCGATAACCTTAAGGGCTTTCCCGAGGCGATCGGGTCGGTTTTCCCGAAAGCAGAGATCCAGCTCTGCGTGGTCCACCAGATCCGGAACAGCCTGAAGTACGTGGCCAGCAAAAACCAAAAGGAGTTTGCCGGTGACCTGAAGAAGATCTATAAGGCGGGACAAAGGACCTGGCCGAGTCGGCACTACTGGACCTGGAAGAAAAGTGGGGGAAGAAATACCCCATAGTGATCCGTTCCTGGAACGACAACTGGGAGAGACTGAGTGCCTTCTTTGCCTATACACCGCCCATCAGGAAGCTGATCTATACCACCAATGCTGTGGAAGGCTTCCATCGGCAGGTCAGAAAGGTCACCAAGACCAAAGGGGCATTTACCAGTGACATGGCACTTCTAAAGCTGGTCTATCTGGCCACACAGCGGATCGAGAAAAAATGGACGACCCCTTTACAGAACTGGAGCTTGACAGTCCAGCAGCTGGCCATTAAATTTGAAGGGAGGCTCCGGTTGGATATCAATACGGAAACCTGATTATTTAGTGGAAATTTCCTTTCCCTGGGGCTAGCCCCAGGGAAAGGAAAGGACAGAGTTTAGCTAACACTCCCCCCGTTATACAACAAACATGGGCAGGTGGATCAATTTTCGAATACCTTTACCTTTTTTTGGCTGATTATTTTCTAATTTATTAAATGGTTTTTCATAAATAATTTCCTCACCTTTCGCTTTTGCCTCTGCAATTTCTTTTTTACCCACTTTTTCCACTTCAATAGTTTCCTGAGCCCAGCACAACGGCACCAGAAACAGTAGTGGTAATATATAAGATTAGTTTTCCTTTCATATTTTTAGTTTTAAAGTTTACTCTCGAACTTCTTTTCCGGATTTGTCTATATAAAAAACTCTATCATTGAGCTTTACTGTGGTTTTTCCGCTACCGTTATAAAAAGGTTCTGCACCATCGTAAATTAAAGGGATTACTTCTTTGCCTGTTTGGTCTACAAAACCAACTTTATTATCAAGCATTACCATTGCTAAACCATCTTGAAAAGTTTCTACTCTATCATATTTTAATGGAACTACTTCTTCGCCAGATTTACCTATGAATCCCCATTTTTGATTAGATACTACCATAGCCAATCCATCATTAAAAGCCCATGCAAAGTCATATTTTAATTGAATAATTTCAGTTCCGGCATTATTTACAAAGCCATATTTTCCCAATTGATCTTGTGCTGGTTGGAAATCGTAGCTACTTTCGTCAAATTCCCACGTTCCACCCATATTTACAAGTGCAAGCCCTTCAGAAAAAGAGTTTGCCATGTCATATCGAATTTCAATGATTACTTTCCCTGTATTGTCTATAAATCCCCATTTACCATCCATTTTGACAGCAGCCATTCCTTCTGAAAAAGAACCAGCAAACTCATACCTTACAGGAATCACTTCTTTGCCAGATTTATCAATATATCCCCATTTATTGGAAAGAGCAATTTGAGACAAACCTTCGGAGAAACCTTCATGACCAATTCCGTCAAATTTTAAAGGTATAGCTTCCTTTCCTGTTTTATCTATAAATCCATATTTTCCATTTAATACCACAGGAGCCAGACCATCTGAAAACTCACCAATACCTTCATATTTGAAAGGCGTAATTTCCTTTCCTGTTTTATCTATAATACCCATTTTATTATTGAATTTCATGATAGCTAAACCATTTGAGGAATGAAAGCTTTCATATTTTAGGGGAATAACCTCTTTTCCCGTAGGGTCAATAGAACCTATTTTTTCGTTTAGCATTACCACAGATAAGCCGTCTAAATATTCGGAAAAAGGACTAACAGCATCATATTTCGGTGGAATGATTTCCTTACCGTTTTTATCTATAAAACCAAACTTTCCACTAACGCTTACATAAGCCAAACCTTCTTTTGAAAACTTGCCCATTTCATCGTATTGGTCGGGTGCTATACCTTGTGCAATTTGAGAACGTATTTTTTCCTGCTGTTTTTCCTCTATCTCTTTCTTATCAATATAAAATTCTTTACCATCAAGTTTCACTTTGGCTTTTCCACCTTTAAAAGGTTCGGCAAAATCATATTCTAAGGGTACTACTTCCTGCCCTGTCTTGTCTACAAAACCATACTTTTCAGTATGTTTGTCAGTTCTTACAGAATAAGAATAGAGTCTTACAACCGCCATTCCTTCAGAAAAAGAGTTATCTTTAATATAACTATACTTGAAAGGAATTACAACCTTTCCTGTTTTATCTATAAAACCGTAATTACCTTCGTCGTTTCCGACATAAGCCAAGCCTTCAGAAAAAGGATAAGCATCATCATATTTAAAAGGAATGACTTCTTTCCTTGTTTTGTCTATAAATCCCCATTTACGGTTCAATTTCACAGGAGCCAATCCTTCCGAAAATGAATAAGCCCAATTATATTGTAAAGGAATTACTTCTTTTCCCGATTTATCTATAAAGCCAATTTTAATATTGTCTAGACCATAACCAATATATACCAATGCTAAACCTTCGGAAAAATCCTCAGCACCATCGTATTTTAGGGGAATTATTTCTTTACCTGTTTTATCAACAAACCCGAATTTAGAAAAATTCATATTAGTTTGATTATCATAAGCTGTAATAAGGACTCTCGCTAATCCTTCTTTTGAAAAATTTCCTATAAAATCGTACTCTCCTGATTTCCTTTGAGCAAGCGTTTCACTCATTATACCATCCCGACGATTAGCTGTTTCATCTGCTTTTCTTTCTCTATCTCTTTTTTCTCTTGTAATTTGTTCTCTTGCAGCTTTCCACTTTTCTTCTTCTGCTTTACCAGCCGCCAATGTCTTATCCCAATAATCCGCAGATTTTTGTTGGTGTTCTCGTGACTCTTTTCTTAAGGATTCGGAAACTTGGTCAATGGCTTTATTAAATTCACTATGTGCATTGTCTATCGTTGCTATTTTTTGCTGGGTTGCAGATACGTTGTTATACCTGTATGAATTGTTGGTATTTTGTGTGCGGTCGTTTGACGTTTCCCGCTCTTTTTTGCCTTCGGCAATTTTGTCGTCTAATTCTTTTTTGGCTTTTTCGTCTTTTGCGGAATTAAAAACATTTATTCCGTCCACAACAGCTTTTACCTTTTTATCATCAAACTTCACATCAAGAACCTGAAAACCGCCAATCGCAAAATTCGGCTTTTCACCTGCAGGAACATTAATGGAAATATCAAATTTGCGGTTCCCATATATTTCCAACTCTTTCGTATAGGAACTTCCATTGATGCTCACAGTAATGGTCATCGAGCGGATAGAGCCGCTAAAAAAGGAGGCATTGGCATTGATAGTGTTTTTATAGTCTGGTGGAACGTTTATAGTCTGTCCGTTGTACCGGATTTGCTTCACCAAATTCTGTTTATTTTCACTAACCGGAATTACGTTTACAGTACTACCTTTTGGTGTATATTTCGCCCCACTTCGCTCGTATGCTGGAATAACAACTACCTCAAACTTTTGAGAAGTTACTTCCCAGCCGTTTCCAGTAGGCTTCACATCAACGGTAAATTCCGCTTTGGTTGACGACTGCCCAAAAACCGTTAGGTTCGCCAAGCAAAGTAGGAGCACTGTAAGTATATTTTGTAGTTTTGTTCTCATAACTATTTAAGTTTTACTATTTAACTTCTTTACCGGTTTTGTCAATATAAAATTCTCTACCATCAAGCTCTACTTTTGCTTTGCCGTTAGAAAAGGAATGGGCAAGGTCGTATATTGGTGAAATTACAAACTGTCCCTCTTTGTTTATAAACCCCGATCCCTTATCATCAACCAGTACCACTGCCAATCCTTCTGAAAAAGATTTTGCCCAGTGGTATTTAAAGGCAATTTTCACTTTTCCGGTTGTATCTATAAATCCCACCTTATTATTCTTATTATCTAAATTCCTCGAACCAACCATAGCCATTCCTTCAGAAAATGAAGATGCAATATCATATTTCAACGGCGTTATTTCTCTGCCGGTTTTATCAATGAAGCCACATTTTTCATTAGGGTAGCTTCCTATTTTTACAACAGCTAAACCGTCTTTTGAAAACTCATCCATATAATCATATTTTGGAGGAACAATTTCTTGCCCTGTTTTATCTATTAATCCATATTTACCGTAATTAACACCAACTTTAACCATTACTACTGCTACCCCATCGTCTGTAAACTCACCAGTATAATCATATTTACTTTCTTCTCTATTTTTTAGGGCTATTTCTGCCAGCTGTTTTCTTTCCTGCTCTCGTTTATGGTACTCTTGTTTTACTTGTTCTTCTTTTGCATTGAATTCTTCTTCTTCCTTTCTGTACTTTTCTGAGTATTCTTCTGTTAGTGCTGCTACTCTGCCTTCCATTCCTTCCCAATAATCTCTGGATTTTTGCTGGGCTTCCTTTGTCTTTTGCCGAGATGATTCAAACGCTTGGTCAATGGTGTTGTTAAACTCACTATGTGCTTTGTCTATCGTCGCTATTTTTTGTTGGGTTGCAGATACGTTGTTATGCCTGTACGAATTGTTGGTATTCTGTGTATTGCCTGCAGAGGTTTCCCGCTCTCTTTTGCCTTCGGCGATTTTGTCGTCTAATTCTTTTTTGGCTTTTTCGTCTTTCTTTTGGGCATATTCCCCAGAAAGCTTTTGCACAGTTTGGTTTGAGGGGTCTAATTTATAAGCCTTGTCCAAAAGGGGTTTGGCTTTTTCCAAATCGCCGCTCCACAATGCTTTTTGTGCTTCGGAAAGCAAATCAGTTACCTGCTTTTGTTTTTCATCGGCTTCTTTTTTGGCTTGTTCCTCTTTTTCTTTCTCTTTTTTGGCAGTGTAGAGTATGCGGTCTATTTCGTTTTTCAGGTCGGAAAGGTATAGCTCTGTAACTTTGTCTGCACTAAAGCCTCCCTCTTCTAACCAAAGGACTTTATTAGGATGTGTTTTTTTCCATTCCGTTTCATATTCTTTTGTGTCTTCGTCAAAATCAAAAGAAACCTCATCGCCCAAACCGTTGTTTAAGTGCAGTATCTTTGGGCTTTTGGCGTAACGATTAAAAGAATACCCTCTAACCATATTAACATAAGCTCTTCCTTCTACATATACGCCAAATGTTTTAGGACTATAACCGGAGTATCGCCAAAAATCTATCCCTGCTTTTTTCAACGCTTCTTTTTCTTCGGGTGTGCAACGATAGTTTTTTAGAACAAGTGAAGTACCTTTCCCCTTTAATGTTGTCCCAAAACTATGACGGGAAGAGGTAAAGTTCACTTCACCCGAAAAGCCGTCTATATCGGAAAAATCAACTTTGTGGGTTTGTGTTTGTTGCCCGAAAACCGTAAGGTTTGCAATGCAAAGTAGGAGTACTGTAAGTATATTTTGTATTTTTGTTGTCATAATTAAGTTTTTAAAATTTTACTCTTTTAATTATCACATAATGGGTTTTACTTTGTACTCTTTGGCAAGTTCTTCAAAATGTAATTACTATAGATATTTAAGCCGCATCTGTGCCAAATCATACCAGATACTTGTTGATGGAATTTTAGAATAAAAATACCTTGCCACTTCTACATCTACATTCTCTTCGTTAAAATCGGTAGGTCTCAAACCTAAGATGGCTGTATTGTGTATAGCTATGGTATTTCCTTTTAATTCAATGAAACTCTTACTGTCATTACCAGAAAAATATAAACCTCCCAAAAAATAAAAGTCGTCAATGTTTTCAGGTTTCTTTTCGGATGGCAATTCTATGCGAAATACTTCTCCTCCAAAAACATCTGCCATTCCATAATGATTTCCATCCCTAAACCAAGTCATATTTTCTTCATTGAACTTGGTTCCAATTTCATCATATTTTATGGGAACAACTATATTGTTCCTTGCATCTACAATCCCTTTTTTGTTGTTGATAGTTATTAAAGAAAATGCATTATTCAGCATTTCAGGTTCTTCATCATTTAACGAAGGATTCTCTTTTTTTAAAAAACCTTCCAAGAACATTTCCTCACTTGTAAAAAAAACACCGTCGTTGTCATAATAACCTTGTTCTGTTCTAAAGCCTAGCTTATCATAAAGTTCCAGAGACTTGTTTTCGATTGGAATTACCAGTTCTCCATTCTGGTTTATCACTCCCCACCTTATATCATGATAATTTTTAAGATAGGTGCTTCCACTAGCTATAGGAGAAAGAAATTCATCAGGCATTTTTTTGAGATGATAATCTGTATACTCATCAAAGTTTACTTCCTTGAAGGAAATTTGATACCAATCATCCTTAAAAGGAAATATCCAAACATTAGTACCGTCTTCACCGATAAGACTATGTCTTGCGTATATTACACCCAACTCTTTTTTAACCGGAAAAATGTCCTTATCAGAGGTATATAACATTAATGTATGTTCTTTTCCATCAAGCGTTAAGACATTTTCTACCATTTGTCTGGGTGAGCTTGAGAAAGGACTGTTCATGTTCCCCCTATATCCCATATATATAGGGATAAGCTCTATGTCAAACTTTTCCTTTATCTGGGATGTCGTAAAATTTCTGCCTTCTTCGTTATTGTTCCTGCCGATAGGCTTTATGGTCCATTTATCTCCCAGCTTCAGTATTATTTGATAATTGGGACAATACCAGATGCCATCATATTTAATCTCCTCGGAAACTGAGCCATCCGACAAGACCTCTCCCCATTTATCGTTAATTTTAACCAAAAAACGAGGAGAAAGGTCTTTAAGCGAGTAACGGTTCTCCGAATAATCTTTTTTGGTTAACGAAAGAGCTTTTATGTCATCAAATTGAGGAAGGTAGATCGGCTCTGCATAATCATTTAATATACCATACTTTCCTCCCTTCTTTACAACATACAGATGGTAGAAATATCCCCCCTCAACCGATTTGTCGACATAGGAGCCTACATGCCTGGTTTTTTTCTCAAAGTAGGGCTTTTTTGTAGGGTCATTGGAACGAACAGGGACTTCTGTTTCGTAGCGTATAATTCCATTTAATACCGTAAATCCTTTGGAGAATGATTTGCCAATGGATTCGTGATAACGACTGTCATAATTTTCGATAATCTTTGTTTTAATGGATTCTTCAAATTCTTGCCTGTTTTTGGCTAATTGTACTCTATAATTGTCTAAAGCCTTGGCCTTTGCATCAAAATTTTGATTGGCCCGTTGTATTTCCGCCACCCTTTCCTGCTCTTTTCTATTATTGGCTTCGACAATATTATTTATCAGTTCGGTTGCGGCATCTACTGCTGCTCCTACTCCCATCTCTACATTGGCGATTTCGGCATTGGTCGCCAATGTTTGGTTAAGATAATTTGAAACTGCTGGGTTATAGCGTCCTCCACTTATCATTTGCGAAGTTTTAAGTGCTTGTATATTCCTCCCGTCTCTATCGGCAAAGGCTTTGTAATTTCTTAATTGGGAGCGAACATTCGGGTCGTTGAGCAGAGCTGGGGTGGCATCGGTCAATGCTTTCAGCTCGTCGTAGAGCTGGCGGTTGGTTTTGGGATAGTAAACGGTTTGGGCACCTTTTCTACCACTTTCCTTTGGTTCCGTGTCCGTATAGTTGTTATCGCTTTTTTCTTCTTTTACAGCACTGTTGTCGGAAGAACCGCCACTACCGTCCGAAGAGGTCTCTGATTCTTTGGCTTCGGTTTCCTGCATTTTTTGTTCTGCCTTTTCTTGTTCCTCTTTTTGTTTTTCCTTTTTGGCAGCGTAGAGTATGCGGTCTATTTCGTTTTTCAGGTCGGAAAGATATAGCTCTGTAACTTTGTCTGCACTAAAGCCGCCCTCTTCTAACCAAAGGACTTTATCAGGACGTGTTTTTTTCCATTCCGTTTCATATTCTTTTGTGTCTTCGTCAAAATCAAAAGAAACCTCATCGCCCAAACCGTTGTTTAAGTGCAGTATCTTTGGGCTTTTGGCGTAACGATTAAAAGAATACCCTCTAACCATATTAACATAAGCTCTTCCTTCTACATATACGCCAAATGTTTTAGGACTATAACCGGAGTATCCCCAAAAATCTATCCCTGCTTTTTTCAACGCTTCTTTTTCTTCGGGTGTGCAACGATAGTTTTTTAGAACAAGTGTAGTACCTTTCCCCTTTAATGTTGTCCCAAAACTATGACGGGAAGATGTAAAGTTCACTTCACCCGAAAAGCCGTCTATATCGGAAAAATTAACCTTGTGGGTTTGTGTATGTTGCCCGAAAGCCACGCTGCCCGCAAAGCAAAGTAGGAGTACTGTAAGGGGTATTATAAGGTTTTTTGTGTTCATAGTCCTCTGTATCTTATATTTGTTTTATCCATATAAGTGGTTACGGGCGTAAGTTCAGCATTTTTCAAAGACAGAACAATACCCTCCATAGGGTATTGTTTTGGATAATTTTATAAGTTTTTTCTCGTTTTTTGTAACTTGAAACTCCCTAAACGATGAAAACCGAACAGTAGATGGATAAACTCATACTAAAAAAGGCAGGACATATCTGGAAAGAAATCGGACAGCATAAAAAGCCCGAAGAATTACAGATAGAGATAGAAATCTACAAAAAAATGCTTAACCTTTTTCAGGTGGGCGATTATTGTTACTTTGTCTTCAGTCCGCCAGAATTTAGAATTGAGCATATGAACGAGTCCGTCACCAAATTGCTGGGCTATTCAACAGAGGAATTTAACTCGCAAAAATTTTTAGAAACTATTCATCCGGACGATATACAGCAATACTTGAATTTTGAAGCGACCATTACCCAGTTCTGGCAAAGTCTGTCACCCGAGAAAGTGTTTAAGTACAAAACCCGCTATGATTTCCGCATTCGTTGCAAAGACGGTATGATAAAAAGGCTTTTACAACAGGTAGCAGTTATCCAAAGTGATGATGGTGGGGCGGTACTGCGGACCTTCTGTATATTCACGGATATTACCGACCTGAAACAAAGCAACAAGATGGTGCTGTCCATAATGGGATTGGAGGGCGAACCTTCATATATTGACATACACCCTGTTCAGGCACTGATTCCACACAAAAGTATTCTCAGTAAAAGGGAAATACAGGTTTTCCGACTATTGGTAGATGAATGTCAGTCAGCAGATATTGCCGAAACACTAGGTATAAGCCCGCATACGGTAGCTACCCACCGTAAAAATATTTTTAAGAAAACAGGCACTAACTCGGTTATACAGTTGGTAAAGTTGGGGTTGGAAAAGGGGTGGATATGATTTGCATCTACAGTAATTAAAATGGGTATATTTGCTATGGGCTGACGGAAACGTGTTGAAAAGCAAAGCAATAAACACCGTTACCAAATCATTACCTTACTATCTTTGATTATCCACTTAAGAGCCTTGTATTCAACTAAAAGGGCTTTTTCCTTAAAACTTTAAAATATTATTCCCAGAAGGAATAAATTTGTTGAAACTTTCAACTATCACATGAACTTAATCTAAGCATCTAGCTGTCATAATTATCTATCCCGAAAGGATGAGTTAAGTACCATTACCAACTATTCTAGGGACATTAATCCTCGTTATTCCGGACGAATTATCATCTTGTAAGCTGGTAGTAGGAAAGAGGAGACATAGAGGGAACATCGAGGAGACGTCGTGGGAACGTCTAGGGAACGTCCAAATTTTATTTGGTGGTTTTGGAGGTAAAAGAGAGGGGCCGCCCTGCAAGCTGGCTACTCGCTAAAACAGTCACTGACTGATTTCTTTACGCTCGTCCCCCTATGGATGTTCCCATACCTAGTATACCCCTAGTATACTATACGTTTACTTTTAGCTAAATTTTTGGAAAACGTGGTACTTTTTGAAGCGTGTTTTGATTGGTTGAATACCCTATGTAGGGTATTATGATATTTGAAATAATTATACCTAAAAATGAAATCTATTTACCTTTAATTGGGTTTTAGTCCAAATACCTTTGTGAAAAAATAAAACAAAGGACTATGATATTCAATAACTTTAAGTTAGGAAAACTGGAATTATCCAATAGGATTGTAATGGCACCAATGACCCGTACACGATCAAGCAATGGTATAATGACAGACATGAACGCTGAATATTACCAACAAAGGGCATCTGTCGGACTGATCATTACAGAAGGAACCTCTGTTTCTGCATCATCCATGGGGTACCTTTACGTGCCTGGCCTATACAATGCGGCACAGACCCAAAGCTGGAAAAAGGTAACGAATGCCGTTCATGAAGAGGGAGGGAAAATATTCACCCAACTTTGGCATGTGGGAAGGGTAGCCCATATTTCTAATCAACCTAACCATTTTGACCCTGTGGCACCTTCGGCAATACAGGCAAAGAACAGCACAGCATGGGGAATAGAAGATGGTGAGGAAGGTAGGGTGCAGGTATCCGTACCTCGTGCATTGGAAACTGCGGAAATTAGTGAAATTGTCAAGGATTATGTTGCAGCTGCAAAAAATGCTATGGAAGCCGGTTTTGACGGGATTGAAATTCATGCTGCCAATGGATATCTCATTGACCAGTTCTTAAACCCGTGCACGAATCTACGTAAAGATGCTTATGGTGGTTCCATTGAGAAACGGGCACGTTTTGCTTTGGAGGTAGTAGATGCGATAGCTACTGTGATTGGGTCTGATAGGGTGGGCATTCGGTTTTCTCCATTTGGTACCCAGCATGATATGGCAATATTTGATGAAATTGAAGATACCTATCAGTATCTTGCCAGTGAACTATCAAAAAGAGGAATTGCCTATATTCATCTACATGACCAAGGTGATTTATATAGGGAACATTATGATTTCATCAAAAAATTCAGAAAATGGTATAGTGGAAATATCATTTTTGCAGGATTTTTAACCAAAGAGAGGGCATTTGCAATGATCGAAAAGAACCTGATTGATCTTGCCGCATTTGGCCGTCCATTGATAGCAAATCCAGATCTGGTGGAGCGTTTTAAACATAACTATCCATTGGCAGAGGGCAAAAGGGATTTATATTATGGGAATTCTCCAGAGGGATATATTGATTATCCCAAATATGAAAACAGTCACGAGGTTTTGTGACTACTAAATTGTAGTAGTTGATTTTCCTGTCGAGGTAACAAGCGAATAGTAAGACCAAGTCCTATCCTATTCGCTTGCTCTCCTTGGGAGGCATGTGGTTTAAAGACAATAAATCATTGAAAGGTAAATTTTATTAGCTCGAAACAAATTGATTGATAAAATAGCTGACCATGGCCATATTAAAACAGTTTGACCCTTTGATTATTGAGGAGGTAGAGGAGTCTAGCTTCAGTTGTTCTCATCATTCCCACAGCTATTATGAAATGGTATATATCAATTCCGGTGAAGGAAAACATTTATTCAATGAGGATGTTGTGCCATACGAAAGGGGAAATCTATTTCTGATCGCTCCTGGGGATTATCATTCTTTTCAGATCGATGAGCCCACACACTTTATTTATATTAAGTTTACTGAGTCCTATTTTGAAAGCAAGCAGCATTTGGCACCTGATGAATTCCGTGTGGGATCTCCGGAAATCCTAATGGAAATGAAATGGCTGAAAGAGGTAAAGATTTGTATCAAACCACCATGTGACAACATCTTGAAGTCAACAGTACATAATCTGGTGGCATATGCCAGTTCCCTGGATGCAAGCAATTCCCCGATTGTTTACTACCAGCTACTGAGTATTTTTGGGATGATTCGAGAGATTTTAAGGGAAAGAAACCTAAACCAAAGTATGAATGGGGTAAACTTTGAAAAATTGCTTTCCTATATACATGAAAATATCTACGATAGAAATAAACTTGGGGTCAGTAAAGTGTCCAACAAATTCAACATTTCCACCACCTATTTTAGCAATTACTTCAAGAGACACTTTAATATTTCCTACCAAAGTTATCTTGATCAATACCGTGTGTCGCTGATAAAAAAGCGCTTGGCAGTAGGGGGAGTGAAATTAAAGGAAATAGCCCTGGAATTTGGATTTACTGATACCAGTCATCTGACCAAGACCTTTAAAAAGGTGACAGGTCTGACACCAAAACAATACAATGGACAATAGAGCCTGTTCCATTGGAAGCTGTCGGGAAATTGGGCAATAGGCAGGACAGGATTAAATTGAACTTTAAAAAATGGAAAACAGAATTAAAATAGCTCATCAATATATCGAATTTTTGGAAAAAGGAGATTCAGATAAAATCATTTCATTATTTGCCGAAAAGGGTACAGTAGAGTCCCCATTGTATGGAAAAATGAAAGCTTCTGAATTTTACAAAGCCTTGCTTTCTGATACTACCCATTCAGTTTTGGAGCTAAAGGGAGTTTTTGAAGAGAAGGTCTCCAATAGCATCGCCTTGTACTTTAATTACAAATGGACATTGAAAAATGACGAGGTCGCTGATTTTGATGTGGTAGATATAATCGAATTTGACCAATCGGACGAGATACGATTTTTAAAGATAATATATGATACTGTTAAAAGCAGGGAGATAATGAACAGAATAAGGAATTGATCTGTAAAATCAGATAATTGCGGATTGATTTCCTGAAAAATAATGAGACGACTCGTTAAAGGCTAATTTAAATTTAACTATAACAGTAGACTGTGTGAAGGATGCTTCTTCATCCTAATATCCTTGGAATTTGTAATTCCCATGTCCGGATTTAATAATTGTTTCGAGATTGTTAAAACATCTAATATTTCCAAGAAATAATTTACCTGAAGACAAGGTATCCCTAAGACATCCCCTAGGTATATGGTAGAAAGATGTTAGGGAGAAGGGAAGCCGCAGCAAAGCGTATTGTCTATTGGATATGGGATTGCTTCACTACGTTCGCAATGACGTTTGTGGTGGGATTCTCCCTTCAGGGGGGCAGGGGGTGAGCGAAGGAAAGGGGGGGATGAGAGGGAGTGAAGAGGAGATATAGAGGGAACATCGAGGAGACGTAGTGGGAACGTCTAGGGAACGTCCAAATTTTATTTGGTGTTTTTTTGAATATAACGGTTTGAATTGTCCCCTCCTTTTTTGGACAAACAGTGCCAGTCCTTTCGGTTCAAGCCATACCAAATTTCCAGAGCAAATTTCTGTTCTAACGGTGTGATAGATCGACAGGTCTTACCGTTCAGAATATTTTCTTGCCAAGATGGGGCTTATTACTAGAGGATAAAGAAGCAAATAGATGAAATCGGGCTTACAAATGATAATTTGGGACTTTAAACATTCCATATTTAACCTATTTTTATTACGTTAGTCAAAAGCTGAAAAAACGATAGGAAGCATAAATGGAAATTAAAAAAGTAAATATTCAAGACATTGGAAAACTAAAAGAAATCGGAAAGTTGACTTTTGCCGAGACATTCTCTTCTGAAAACAGTGAAGAGGATATGAAAGAATATCTGGAGAACGGGTTTTCGACTGAAAAACTCACATCGGAACTGAAGGACCAAGGCGCTGAATTCTATTTTGCAGAACTTGACGACAAGGTGATTGGATATTTAAAAGTGAATATAGGACAATCACAAACCGAAATAAAGGATGAAAACGCACTCGAAATTGAACGGATCTATGTCCTTAAAGAATTTCACGGAAAAAAAGTCGGACAAATTCTTTACGACAAAGCAATTGAATTAGCCAAAGAAAAAAAACTAGATTATGTTTGGTTGGGTGTTTGGGAACAAAACCCAAGAGCAATTAGATTTTATGAGAAAAATGGATTTGTAGCATTTGACCAGCATATTTTCAAATTGGGAAATGATGAACAAACTGACATAATGATGAAACTAAAACTGAATTAAAAAGCAATGAAGTAAAAACTAGGCATTACGATGGCCGGAACGGTCAATCCTTCCAAAGCATGTAAACTTTTCTGGAGAACTCGGCCTAACCTTTGGCAAGTGATTCTGAATGCACAGTTGAACGAGTGGTACTGTGAAAGGTGTAATTAAGGTGAAAGCTTTTCCCGTTTTTCTCTATGAATATGGGGGATTACAGCTTTTAAGTTGTGATAGCATAATTTGAATGCAGAATATTTCCAAGAAAGAATTTGCCTGAAGACAAGGTATCCCCAAGACATCCCCTAGGTATATGGTAGAAAGATACTAGGGAGAAGTGAAACCGCAGGTGGGGGGGAGCTATGAGTATTGCGTCTTGAGATGGAAGGAAATAGCTGAGTAGGAGACTCAAGTTTAGGTAGCCCTGCAGCTGTGCGCGGTGGCGTAGCTCAGCTGTCAGGACAACGGATATAGTTTATTGGAGAAGCAATGTCGATGTTTAGGACGGGGATTTGAGAGGGAATAAAGAGGATATATAGAGAGAACATCTAGGGAACGTCCAAATTTTATTTGGCGGATATGGAAGGGGGAAAGGGTAGATAGTTTCTTGTTTCTGTTCATTGTAGGTATAGGAAATTGATTTGCGGCTCACTGATTGATCCATTTTCTAAATGTTTTTACCCTTTTCTGACTGATAGTTATTGGCTGGGGAGATTTTGGAATTAGTTCCAGTTTTAATTTTCCATACTCAGCAGGTTCAAAATGTCTGCAGGCATAATAATTGACAATAGTTTGACGGTTGGCCCTAAAGAAATCCTGATTTCCCAATAACTCTTCCAGTTCATCCAAGCTATAATTGCAGGTATATTTTTCTTGGTCCAAAGTTATTACCTGCACCAATTCCCCTACACGGAGAATATGACTGATTTTTGATTGTTGTAAGGGGATGTTTTTATGCCCAGAATGAACCACCAAAATATTTCTGGCCTTTCTTTCGCTTAATTGATTACTTGTCTTCAGGCCTATGAGGTAGAGGCAGGTATAATACAGGTTGACCAAAAGAACAAATATGCTTATTTGTGGATAAGAAAATCCTCCTTTGTCCAGGAGAATATTGGGGAAATAGGCCCGGACCAGCTTGGCCAGGTAGAGTTCTAGCAAAAGAGGACAGGCCAGCCCCAGGAATAATTGACTGAATGTTCTGGTAAAGGGTCTTGACCGCCAATCACTGACCTTGTCGAGATGTAAGGTTACCCTTAATATGAGCTCCATAAGGAGAAAGCAAAGCAGGGTATAAAGGCAGAAATTTATTAATGCTTCTGAGTAATGAAGGCCGATATATCCACTTAAGAAAGCCTTTTGTATGCATAGAAATAAGGCATAGGCTGCAGACAGTGATATCCTGAAATAAACATCATTGAATGGGTATTGAATTCTAGCCACAAAATATCCAGTTTAGATTGAAAAATATTCCCTGAGTGGTGAAGCTCCAAACAACAGTCCCAACTGGGCATAATAATTCGCCAGCATAGGGTTCTACTTCAGCAGTAATTGATCATACTTCACCGTATTTGTCATTATATACTCGAAATTCTAACGTTCAGTTCCGATAAATTTATGTTTCTACCAAAATCATTTTTTAAATAAAAAACGGAATACCATGAACATGAAAGAATTTTGTAATACCAAGTATGAGGAGATGATGGCCCAAATCAGAAAAATTCAGGATTCCCGATATCCTCCCATAAAGGAAGGAGAAGTAGGCTTTACTACGGTTAACCGCTTTATGTCCGAGTTAAAAGCTTATATCTTGGAAATGGGTTTTGATGACAAGGAAAGTGAAATCGCCTTTTTTAAGGAAACAAAGCCGAGGTTTGAGGCACATCAGATATTTTTTCGTGAATGCTTCCTCATCCAAAATAGTTTGCTGAACAATGATGAGAACAGAAGGGTGGAATTGCAGCAACAGCTGACGGTGATCAAAAAGCATTTCAGGAAACACCACTTTTTATACAGTTACTTCCGTCTGGAAAAATCCACTCTGGACCACTGGCTTTTTTTGCGCAATGTTCAGGAAATTCCTTTTATCACCCATCGCTCTATTATCCATATGGATACCCGCTTTGAAACGATAGGCAGCTACCGCTTTGCGAAGTTTCTCGCCTATGAACGCTTGAAAAAGGAAATAGAAAGGTTCCTGGAGAAAGACAATAATCCAATACACCTAAATGACCGTCCCTTGATCCAGTGGACAGGGCAGAAGGTACAGCTGGTGGAATTGCTATATGCCCTTAAGGTAGCCGGGGTATTCAATAATGGACAGGCAGAGCTTAAGTCGCTTGCAGAAAGCCTGGAAAAAATGTTTGGGGTGCAAATAGGGGATGTCTACCGCATATTCCAGGAAATACGCTTACGGAAAAAGGGCAGAACGGTGTTTTTGGACAGCTTGAAAGAGAAATTGGAAAGCTATATGGAGCAGGCGGAAGGGATGTGAGAATAAACATTGTAAAATTATTAACAGTTTCTATTTTCTTTTTAGGCTACTGAACGTAAGTTCTTCACTGATTCTTGCTAGTTTTGCGGCAGTTTTTCGGTTAAATTTTAGCACCTTATTGGTATGGTTTATTTATTATTTGTGATAGGCTTGGCCCTTTTGATAAAAGGTGCGGATTTTCTAGTGGATGGCTCTTCTTCCATTGCAAAAGAATTTCAAATTCCTGAATTGGTTATCGGGCTTACCATTGTTTCCTTTGGAACCAGCATGCCTGAACTGATAGTAAACTTACTGGCAAGTTTTAGTGGGAGTTCAGAACTTGCCGTGGGAAATGTCTTTGGAAGTAATATTGCCAATGTACTTTTGATTCTTGGCGTGGCGGCCTTGATCAAACCCTTGCCGATACAAAGAAGTATTTATTATACAGAAATCCCAATATCTTTGGCGGCTACGTTTATGGTGGGATTTCTTGCCAATGCCAATCTTTTTCTGGATATTCCAGGGCTATCATTGAGTCGTGCTGATGGCGGTATCCTGCTTTTTTTCTTTGGCCTTTTCATGGCCTATATCTATGCGGTTTCTAAATCCAAAAGTGGCCAAATGGATATGGCATCTTCAGATGCTACTATGGAATTATTGCCAAGAGCTAAATCAGTTATATATATAATAGGTGGTGTATTGGCACTTTTCCTAGGGGGTAAATGGGTGGTGGATGGTGCCGTGGAAATTGCCACTCTTATGGGACTAAGTGAAACATTCATTGGCCTAACTGTAGTGGCCGTGGGTACATCCCTTCCCGAACTGGTGACTTCTGCTGTGGCAGCTAAAAAAGGCCAAGCGGATATTGCAGTTGGCAATGTAGTAGGTTCCAATATTTTTAACATTTTATGGATTTTGGGACTTAGTGCGTTGATTCAGCCCTTGCCTTTTACAGTAGTGTCCAACATGGATATATTAGTAGTGGTATTCTCAAGCACCTTACTGTTACTTGCGGTAATATTTGGACGTGAATCCAAAGTCAATCACTGGCATGGTCTTTTTTTTCTTTTATGTTATGTGCTTTACTTGATATTCTTGGTCAAAAGAGGATAGGCAAGTCATTACTCCATTTTATATGCAGAACTGGCTGTTTGTGAATTTAAATAAGATGGTTTACTCCTATAAATGGTCGTTTTGTTAGCTACTTTTTTTATGACCAATGTATTTTTTTTAAAAATTAGAGACGTGATTTTTTGTCCCATGTAGGGTACAACTTGTGAATTTTTTATTGCTGCCTTTTTGAGATTTGATGCATCATCAAACCAAAAAGGATATGATCGATGGGTTTATCAGCAGTACTGAATTTTGGAGGACAGTAGGTATTTTTCTTGCCCTTTACTATTGCATTGTGCTGGCCTTAGTCTTTGGTCCCGCTTTACTGTACGCTTGTTGGAAAAAGATCAGCAAAACCAAAGGTCGGAAAGGGGAGCCTTCCAATTCGGAATTCTGCAAAGCCTTCCAGGAATACGCCCACGTATACCAAAGTTTAGGGTCTCCCCAATTCAATCAGGGACGACTGCTCATCCCATCCCATATCCAATTGGATTTGCTTTTAAAACAACCCTTCTGCCGTGCGGTGGAAAGGGAGTCCTCATCATCTAAACCCTCTTAATATGTTCAACAAGCAATTCAAAAAGCTCCTGCTTTGTGCCTTGCTGCTAGGTCTTTCCCTATCGGTAATGGGCCAGGATGGTAATGCCGGAATCATGGAAGCCACGACCAAGGTGCGAAGTTACTTTCAGTCCGGAGTCAACCTGATGTATGCCATCGGGGCCATTGTAGGGCTGATCGGCGCGGTAAAAGTGTTCAACAAGTGGAATTCCGGGGAGCCGGATACGGGAAAGGTGGCAGCGGCCTGGTTCGGAAGCTGTGTGTTTTTGGTCATCGTGGCCACAGTACTGACCAGTTTCTTCGGCTGATATGGCAGGAAAACATTATACCATCAACAAAGGGGTAAACCGGCCCATTTCCTTTAAGGGACTTCAGGCGCAGTATATCCTTTACCTGGGCGTCGGTCTGGTAGTGTTACTGCTGCTGTTTGCCATCAGCTACGTATTGGGCATTTCCTTTTGGCTTTCCGGGACCGCATGTGGATTTATGGGCTACCTGCTGTTTGAAACAGTCTTCAAACTGAACAGGAAATATGGACGGTATGGCCTAAAAAAGCGTCTTGCCCGGCACAAACTGCCCATGGGCATCAAGGTGCGTGACCGGGGATTTGTCAGAAAGCTAAAACAGAAGGAAAATGGATAGGATATTGGAAAAAGAAATGGCCGGTATCTTTCCCATCCGAAAGGTGGAAAAGGATTTTCTGATTTCCGCTTCAGGGGATGTCACGGCAGGATTTGAAATCCTGCTTCCCGAGATATTTACCCTTGATGGGCAGGGCTACTCATCGCTTCAGTCCACCTGGTCAAAGGCCATAAAGCTCCTGCCGGAAGGATGGGTGCTCCATAAACAGGACTGGTTTACAAGAATGGGTTTTGATGGATTGATCGGGAAAGAGGAAAGCAGCTTTCTTGACAGGAGCAGTCAGCTGTTCTTCCATGAAAGGCCCTACCTGGCGCACCGCTGTTTTGTCTATGTTACCATGCCCAAAAAAGGAAAGCGGCCATTGGATGCAGCGTCCTCCAACCTGATTGCGCCCCATCTGCTGTCCAGGGATTTATTGGATGAAAAAAGACTGGAGGCCTTTGAAAATGTGCTGGGCCAATTCTGCCACCTTCTGTCGGACGCGGGCATGGAAATCCAGAAAGTACTGAGCGAAGATTTCTTGGGAAATGTCCATCAGCCCGGGATTTTGGAAAGATACCTTTTTCTAAATCCCCAAGGAAAAAGGCCATGGGTCAGGGATATAGGAATAAAACCCAGACTGACCATTGGTCCAAATGAAGTGCAGCTCTTTACCCTATGTGAGCTCGACAGGCTTCCCAATACCATTGCCGACCAAACGGCCTTTGAGACCTATAGCTCGGACAAGCATCCCTTTGCCATCGGACAGGCTGCCCCATTGGGACAGTTACTGCCCCTGGACCATATCTATAACCAGTATGTATTTATTGAAAACAAACAGGAGGTATTCAAAAAGCTGGAAAGCAATGCCCTGAGGATGCAGAGCCTTGCCAATTACAGCAGGGAAAACCAACATTCATTCCAGGCCATTCAGGATTACCTGAATGAAAGCATCAAGGAGGGAAGCCTTCCGGTCAGGGCGCATTTTAACCTGCTGTGCTGGACGGATCGCCCAGAGGCCATCAGGGAGATTCGCAATAAGGTGGGGGCGGCATTTTCCAAATTGGATGCGGTGGCCAAGGAAGAAAGCCTCAGCGCTCCGCAGCTGTTTTGGGCAGGAATACCCGGCAATGCCGGTGCACTGCCCTCCAATGAAACCTTCTTGACTTTCGGAAAGCAATCCGCCTGCCTATTCAATATGGAAACGGGCTATATCTCCAGTCCTTCCCCCTTTGGCATCCGCCTGGGAGATAGGCAGACAGGAAGACCCGTTAATGTGGACTTGTCGGATGAACCGATGAAAAGGGGCTGGATTACCAATCGAAACAAGTTTATCCTGGGCCCATCAGGAAGTGGCAAGAGTTTCTTTACCAATCATATGGTGCGGAGTTATCACGCCCAAGGGGCACATGTGGTGTTGATCGATGTGGGACATTCCTATAAAGGGCTCTGCGATCTGGTCGGCGGTTATTATTTTACCTATGAGGAAAATAATCCCATCCGTTTCAATCCCTTTTATCTGGGGGGAAGGCCATTGGATACAGAAAAGAAGGAAAGCATCAAGACCTTGCTGCTGGCCCTTTGGAAAAAGGATGACGAGACCTTCACGCGCAGTGAATATGTGGCCATTTCCAATGCCCTGGGGACATATTATGAAAGCCTTGGGAAAGACGATTTCCCTTGTTTTGACAGCTTTTTTGAATTCTGCTCGAAAGAGTTCAAGGCTGACCTAAAAGGAAAGGGGGTAAAGGAAAAGGACTTTGATATCGACAATTTCCTTTATGTGCTCAGGCCCTATTACAGGGGCGGGGAATTTGACTACCTGCTCAATGCCCGTGAAAACCTGGACCTGCTGGAGCAAGGCTTTATTGTCTTTGAACTGGACAATATCAAGGACCATCCCATACTGTTTCCGGTAGTGACCCTGATCATCATGGAGATCTTTATTTCCAAGATGCGGAAACTTAAAGGGGTGCGCAAGATGATCCTGATTGAGGAAGCATGGAAGGCAATTGCCAAGGAGGGCATGGCGGAATATATAAAGTACCTCTTTAAAACGGTCAGGAAGTTTTTTGGGGAGGCAGTGGTGGTCACCCAAGAGGTAGAGGACATCATCTCCAGCCCTGTAATCAAACAGGCCATTATCAATAATTCTGACTGCAAGATACTTCTGGATCAGTCCAAGTACCGTAACAAGTTTGACGGGATCAGGGAACTGCTGGGCCTGACCGATAAGGAAACCATGCAGATCATGTCCATCAACAAGGCCAATGAACCAGGCAGGAAGTACAAAGAGGTCTTTATTGGCCTTGGGCCGGTAAGCAAGGTATACAGGACCGAGGTGTCCCCAGAGGAATACCTCAGCTATACCACGGAACAGACCGAGAAAATGAAGGTAAACGAGATGGCAAAGGCCATGGGTGGAAACCTTGAAAAAGGCATTGCTGCCATGGCCGCCGAAATGAAAGGAGATACTATATGAAAAGGACAAAAGTACTGAAAATAGGATTACTGGCCGGACTGCTGTGTTTTGGGGCTCCCCAAATGCCCCGCACGGATGCGGCAGTGCCGGCCTATATATTGGAGATCATCAGGCAAGGGGTGAAAAAGGCCATTGTGGCCATCGACCTTAAGATCCAAAGGCTACAGAACAATACCATCTGGCTGCAGAATGCCCAAAAGGTACTGGAAAACACCCTGAACAAGCTCAAGCTGGAGGAGATCTCAGATTGGGCTGAAAGACAAAAGGAGCTTTACGGGGACTATTACGAGGGACTCTGGAAGGTGAAAAGTGTCCTGACCCAATACCAAAAAGTCAGAGACATCGCAAAAATGCAGGGGCGTCTGGTAACCGAATACCAAAAGGCCTGGGGAATCATTGTGCGCAGTGGGAACTTCAGCCAAAAGGAGCTGCAGTGGATGGAAAAAGTCTACCTGGGCATCCTTGATCATTCAGTGCAGAACCTGGAGGAAGTGACCGGGGCCATCAATGCTTTCCAACTCAAGATGAGTGATGGCGAACGGCTGATGATCATCGACAGGGTGGAAAAGAAAGTGCGCTTTAACCTGACGGACCTGATGCGCTTCAATGAACGGAACCTTTTGATCAGCAGGCAGCGGTCCTATGCCAAAGGGGAAATCAAAACCTTAAATGATATTCACCATGAAAAGGATTAGCCTGTTGCTCCTATTGCTGATGGCCATGCTGGATGTTCATGGCCAAACCTTTAAGGAGTGGTTCAGCCAAAAAAAGACCGCCAAAGAGTACCTGGCCAAGCAGGTGGTAGGCCTTCAGCTGTATATTGGCTATGCCAAGGAAGGCTATGAAACCCTGCGTTGGGGATGGAATACGGTCCATCAGCTCAAGGACGGGGAGTTTCGTTTGCACGGTGATTTCTTCAGGGGACTGGCAAGGGTCAGTCCAGATGTGGCCAAGTATGAAAGGATTCCCCAATTCATTGACCTGCAGATAAGGTTGGTGAAAAATATCAAGACTTCCCGGAAACTGTTCGCTGCCCATGAAGGCATCAAAAATGGGGAAAGACTTTACCTGGACAAGGTATTTGAGCACGCATTGTCCATTGCCTCCGATCTTTTGGAGGAACTGATGTCCGTGGCACTACAACCGGGACTGAAATTGGATGAGGCGGAGCGGCTGGCCATCATCGATGATGTCTATTTAAGGTTGCAGGAGCTCAACGGGTTTATAAGGGCCTTTAACCAGGAGAATTATCAACTGCTCCGTCATAGGGCCTGGGAAGCAAGGGATACCAAAACGATCCAATCACTTTATAAACTGCATACACCATGAAAAAACAAGGTTTAAAATTTCTGCTACTGGGGCTTTTGTTTTTGGGTCCCAATTTGAGCAAAGCTCAAGTAGGAGAATCTGCCCAGTTGCTGCTCAATGTTGAAAAGCTCAGCCAGTTCAAACAGATACTCAATGATATGTACAAGGGATATCAGACCCTGAGCAAGGGCTATAATATGGTCAGGGATGTAGCATCCGGTAACTTCTCACTGCACAAGGCTTTTATCGATGGACTTTCGGCTGTCAGTCCAGTAGTCAAAAGGTACCATAAAGTAGGCCAAATCATCCACTACCAAAAGATCATTTTAGAGGAGTACCAAAGGGCCAACCGGCAATTTATGGCAAGGGGCAACTTTAACAGGGAGGAAATTGAGTACTTGGCCCTGGTCTATAGGAACCTGCTTGATATGAGTGCCAGGAACATGGAGGAACTGCTACTGGTCATCACGGGCGGAAAGCTGCAGATGAGCGATGAGGAAAGGATGGCGGCCATTGACCGGATCTTTGATGATATCAAGGACCGCTATGTATTCCTGCGGGTTTTCAATAATGAGGCCGCGGTACTCAACCTCCAACGTAAACGGGCGCATGGAGCAAACAATACCCTAAAAAACCTTCAGCCATGAGGTATTGGCTATTGATTCTTGCCATGTTGGTTTCCCTTTCGGCCTCGGCCCAAGGAATCAGTGGTGGAGCCGGAGGCTTGCATGAGGTATTGGAAGAGCTCTATGCCGAAATGATCCCCTTGGCCTCCGACCTGATCGGCGTGGGCAGGGGCATTGCCGGTTTTGCAGCCATTTTCTATATCGCCAGTAGGGTATGGGGCCATATTGCAAGGGCGGAGTCGATTGACTTTTATCCCTTATTACGGCCTTTTGCCCTGGGTATGGCCATCTTGCTTTTCCCCTTTGTGCTTGATGTTATGAACGGGGTGCTGAGCCCACTGGCCAGCCATACTGGCAATATGGTGAAGAATTCCAATGTGGCCATCGACCGGCTGTTGGCAGAAAAACAAAGGGCCATTGAGGCCACTGAATACTGGGAAATGTATGTGGGGGAAAGCGGTAGCGGTGACCGTGAAGGCTGGTATGAATATACCCATCCTGAGGGAACAGAGGAAGGCTTCTGGGAGGGCCTCGGCAATGATATACAGTTTGCCATGGAAAAGGCCTCGTTCAATTTCTCCAATTCCATCAAAAAATGGATGAGCGAGGTACTGGAAGTCCTTTACCAAGCTGCGGCCCTATGTATCAATACCATCAGGGTGTTCTACCTGATCATCCTGTCCATACTGGGCCCCATAGTTTTTGGACTCTCGGTATTCGATGGTTTCCAGCATAGCCTGAAATCATGGCTGGCAAGGTACATCAATGTGTACATGTGGCTGCCCGTGGCCAATATTTTTGGGGCCATTATTGGGCGCATCCAGGAGGAGATGATCAGAATCGATATTGGACAAGTGGAGAATGCGGGCAAGACCTTTTTCTCATCCACCGATACGGCCTATTTGATCTTTCTGGTCATTGCCATTATCGGTTATTTTACTGTCCCCTCGGTGGCCAATTATATTGTCTATGCCGCGGGGAGGGATACGCTATTGCACAAAACCAGCAGCATGGTGACCAAAGCTCCCGCCACTGCCGCCAAATCCTTGATCTGATATGTTCAACTACTTTACCAATATCGAAACGGCCTTCCAACATGTGAAGCGCTTTAGCCTGGTCCTGTCGCTTGGGGCTATCGCAATGGCACTGGGAAGTATCTGGCTCTCCTATAGGTTCCAACAGCAGGCTGCAGAAAGGGTGTATATCCTGATGGATGGAAAGGTACTGGAAGCAGTGGCCTCTGATAGAAAGTCCAATATCAAAATAGAGGCCAGGGAGCATGTAATTCGCTTCCACAGCCATTTCTTTTCCCTCTCTCCCGATGAGGAGCAGATAAATGAACAATTAGGGAAGGCCTTTTATCTGGGTGATGGCTCTGTTCAGTCGGCCTATCAGGTACTCAAGGAACAGGGCTATTATAACCGCTTGGTTACAGGGAATATCCATCAGGAGCTGAGCGTGGACAGCATCGCCCTTGATATGGCCCAAAGACCTTACAGCTTTTGGTTTTATGGCAGGCAAACCATTACCCGCCCCACCTCCAAGTTGACCCGGAGCCTAGTTACCAAAGGGCAACTGAGGGAAGTGGCCAGGTCCATCAACAATCCCCACGGATTCCTGGTCGAGCAATGGGAAACACTTGAAAACAGGGATATCAAAATAGAAAAAAGATGAAAGCAATATTAAACGTACCAAGGGTACACCGCCAATACCGGGTGTATGCCCAATTCCTTTTGGGACTGCCCAAAACTATTGCAGGGGTTCTGAATACCTGGGAGGGGAGACTGCCCCCTAAAATCAGGATCATCACCTGGTTCGTGCTACTGCTCAGCTGGTCGGAAACCCTACTTGTCCAGGCCTATCAGGGCAGTAAGATCGAAACCATGGCCATTACCATGGACAGGGGACCGGATGAATTATGGTCCCTGGCAGATTCATTATCATATAACTCCAAAACAAAAAAATATGAAAACGATCAACACTAAACATCGCATTATTTTACTCGTACTGCCCCTCTTTGTACTGCCTTTCATTCTGGCATTCTCATGGGCCAAACAGGAGTGGTCCACAGCGGGACCAAGGCAAAAACTTCAATTGAATACTGAGCTGCCGCAGGCACAATTGGAAGAAAGGACCCTGAACAAAATGGAGCTTTACCAGCTGCGGGAGAAGGAAGCCAAAAGGCAAAGGGAACTGATCCGGATGGATCCCTACAGGCAGGATAAACCGGAGGAGGAAACCCAATCCCTTCAACTTCCCTTGGGATTAGATGGCAAGGGTGCAGGATTGCAGGAGAAAGAAACCCTTCTTTTGGACAAATTGGAGCAATTGCAGGGAGAACTTAGTCGTCCGGAACCCGAACCAAGTAAGGTAAGGGCCAGCACCCAAGTACTTTCCAAAAGGCAGCCAAGTGTGGATATCTCCCAGGATGTAAAACAACTGGAGGAGCTGATGGACAGGATGCATCCCAGTGGTCCTGATCCTGAACTGGAGCAACTTGAGGGGATGCTGGATAAAATTTTGGATGCCAGCACCCTGAGAGGGTAAGGAGCAGGTTTAAGGAAAAAGCATTGGCAAAGCCCCGGTTTCAGGTAAACGCTTCCAATGAGGCCAAACCTGCTGTCAAGGAAATCCATAGCGGTCAAAATAGCTTTTATGGACTGGAAGAAACTGCTATAATGGAGCATCCAGTAAAAGAGGCCATAGCTGCTGAAATAGCGGAGACGCTCAGCCTGAAAGGATCTGGAAGGGTCAAGATCAGATTATTGGAAACGGTCACGGTCAACGGAATGGAATTAAAAAAGGGTGCTGTTCTCTACGGCAAGGCCAGCCAGGATGCCAACAGGGTCAGTCTGTCCATTTCGGCCATACGTTCGGGAAAACATATCCTACCAGTGGAACTGGAAGCTTTTGACCTGGACGGCATGCCCGGCATACCGATCAGTGGAAGCCTCCAACAGGAAATCAAGGAAGGGGCAGGGGATGCCCTGATTACAGGTATGCCCAGTTTGAACGGAGGAATTAGC
This sequence comes from Echinicola marina, assembly GCF_020463795.1. Taxonomy (NCBI): domain Bacteria; kingdom Pseudomonadati; phylum Bacteroidota; class Cytophagia; order Cytophagales; family Cyclobacteriaceae; genus Echinicola; species Echinicola marina. The sequence continues at coordinate 3,995,267 of NZ_CP080025.1, forward strand.
ATGGAGGAACAGATGGCCTCTGCCGGGATATCTGCAGCAAAAGGACTGTTCCGTAAAAAAAGCAAATCCATCAAAGTCACCCTAAAGGCTGGCCACCCCATTTTACTTGTCAACCAATCTATCATATAAAAGCCGATAAAGATGAAAAAAGGAATTGTATTGATTTTCGTGCTGAACTGCTTTTTGGTATTGGACCTGGTGGCACAGGAACCGGTGTTCAAGGCGAGGCCCCTAACGAAAGCAGCTTTTATTCCTGCCTATCCGGTCAAAGTAGGCTGGGACCATACCACTGCCCTGGTATTTCCCGCCAAGGTACTGAGTGTGGACAGGGGGCATGGAAAGATCCTTGCCAAGGTGGAAGAAAAAGCGCCCAATTTATTATTGCTGAAGACAGGAAAGCGCCAGTTTGTGACCACCAACCTCCATGTGGTGACTGCTGATGCTCGGCTGTACCATTTAAAGGTAAGTTATTCAGAAGCATTGGCCGAAAGTTCCATTAATATGTTCGGGCAGGCAGAACTGTCCCATAAGGCATTGGTATTAAAGGACGATGTAGTGGATGCCGAGATGTTGATGGGCTTTGGTCAACAGGTATTGGAGGCGAAGGGATTTTTGAGCAGGTCCTCCAACCAACACAGCATCAAAGTCAAGTTGGAAGGGGTTTTTCAGGCCGAAGGCTTACTTTTTTTTAAGCTGGCAATAAAGAATAAATCCCCATTGGCCTTTGTGCCGGATGAACTTGAATTTGTGGTCAAGGATAAAAAGCAGGCTAAACATGCCTCGGTCAGGGAACATTTTCTGGAACCGGCATGGCTTGACTGGGAAGCTGAAAAGGAAATAAATGGCCATGAGGCGAAAAAGCTCATAGTAGCCTTTCCAAGGTTTACGATATCGGACAAAAAGTATTTTCAGGTACTTGTCAGGGAGAAAAACGGGGACAGGGACCTTAGCCTGAATATCAGGGCGAAGGATATACAAAAAGTCAGGAATTTAACCAATGTTCAAACTAAACAACCATAAACTATGGATCAGGAAAATTTAGATTACCTCAAGGAAAAGCTGAAATATACAGGCTTTGACACGGCCTTGAATGAGGCGCTTGAAAAACAGATTAAGGCTAAAAAAGATGCTTTTGAATTGCCGCATACCATGGAGATTGATGGCAAGAAGATGGACTTTAACCTTCATTTCAGAAAGTCAAATACCTCTGAAAGGTATTTTCTCAACAAATATGATGCGTCCCTGCACAATGCCAATCCAGATATAACCCCGAAAGAGCATACCTTTTACAATAATCAATCGGTAACGGCCAAGGAGGCCTTCAATCTTTTGGAGGGGAGGGCAGTAAAAAAGGGAATGCTCAATGCCAATAATGAACCTTACCAGGCATGGATGCAGCTGGATTTCAAGGAAAAGGACAAGAACAATAATTTTAAGATTGACTCCTATCACGAGAATTATGGCTTCGATAGCAAGGAGGCTTTGTCCAAACTGCCTATAAAAGAACTCCAGGATTCCACCAAATCCGAGTGGTTGGTGAAAGCATTTGAAAAAGGAAATGTTTATCCTGTGACCATGGAAAAAGGTGGTAAGGAGGAAATCATGTATGTCTCAGCCAACCCCAAGTTCAAATCGGTCAATGTATATGATACGGAATTGAAAATGGTGAAGACCAAGGATCTGATGATGGACAAAGAACAGGGAAAGGAGGTGAAGGAAGGCCAGCAGGCAAAAAAGAACCAGGGCCCCAAAATGAAGAATGTTCCTAAGGAACCAAAGAAAGGGAAAGGGGCGAGGGTTTAAATTATTAGGTGATTGGGGCTGATTTTTCAGCCTCATTCTTTTTCTGACTTTAATTATTGAGACCAGTAATAATATTGGATAAGATAGATCAATAATGGTTTGATGTTAGTAGAGGCTTGGCTAAACAACCCTACTTCTTCCTCGTATAATTAAAAAAATCCTTATTTTTGATTTATGCGGATGGAAGTACAAATAGCTGGACACATTGATGAATTCAAAAAGATATGTAAAGAACATAAGGTAGATCAACTTTATGCCTTTGGCTCGGCTATATCAGACAGGTTCAATGAGAAAACAAGTGACATTGATTTTCTGGTGGAAATAATCACTTCTGACCCTTTGGAAAAAGGGGAACTCCTTCTTTCCCTATGGGATACATTGGAGGGATTTTTTGATCGAAAAGTTGATCTTCTTACTGACCAATCCGTAAAAAACCCAGTCTTGAGAAAATCAATAGAACAATCGAAGCAGTTAATTTATGACCGAACAGGCGAAAAAGTATTTGTCTGACATTTTCTTGGCAATTGATAAAATCGATCAATTCATGGAGGGGATAGATAACTATTATGATTATGAAGCTGATCTGAAAACTCAAAGTGCCATTGAAAGGCAGCTATCTATTATTGGTGAAGCAATCAATCAACTTAGAAAAATAGGAGTTCGATTGGAACATGATCATCAAATGGTTGGATTTAGAAACAGATTGATTCATGCGTATGATAGTATTGACAACACTATTGTATGGGCAATTATTAATCGTCACATCCCAAAATTGAAGGATGATCTTTTTAAGCTTTAATAGGTTTTTTTTATTGGTCTCAATCGCTAGTGAAAACTATGCACTTTCAGTGCAAGACTTTCAGTTTAGGATAAATTTTTCAATATTGGAAAATGGGATCAATCAATCGTCGAGGAAACCATACAGTGAGTTGGTTGACAGTCCACATAGTTTGGGTTACCAAGTATCGTTATCCTGTACTACGAGGAGATGTTCAACGGCGCTGTAGGGATTTGCTGAAACAAATATGTGATGCAGAAGATGTTAGGATTCTTCAGGGCGTAATAAGTAATGATCATGTTCACATGCATATTGAATATAGCCCGAAACATTCGATAAGCGACTTGGTAAAGCGTATGAAAGGTCGAACTTCACGACGTCTTCAATCGGATTATCCAGAATTAAGCAAACGCTATTGGGGTCGCCATTTTTGGGCTATTGGTTATGGTGCTTGGAGTACAGGCAATATAACAGATAAGATGGTTGAGGAGTATTTAGAACACCATCGAGACATCTCGAATACTGACGATCAGGATAATTTTATCCTGGAGTAAGTATCAGAATTTCATTCTTGAACAAACCTATGCACTTCTAGTGCATAGTGGTTTAGTTTTTATATCAATCAAACTACGGTATTTAAATACGCTATAGTAATACCGTTTAATCATCGCATAGCGTAGAGTTTATATTGTTTTAGAATTATTCATTAATCATGTTACAAGTTAGCTTTCAGCCAGCTGAAACGGCCAAGAGCTTACGGCATAAACATTAGCTACTTTTATATTCTTTTTAAAAAATCAAAGGATATTACCTTATAAATAACTTTTGTCTTATTGAAATTTATTGTTCAGAATATTGAAAGATATTTTTTTTCATAGGTATGGATTGAAATTTTCACAATTACATGCTGGATATATTGTTCTTTTTGAAATGGGTGTTGTTGTTGTTAAATTTTATATAATGGAAAAAATATAAAATAAAGTGAGGGTTTTTTGTAGGTTTATTACCTCTTTATATTGAAGGACTAGTTTAATTGTTTCATTTATGGAAAAACCCCAAAATAACTACAGTTCCCAGAAAATTCATGTAGTCCCAAAAACTGCTGATCAAAAAAATGATATGGCGAATTTCTCCAAAGTGTCCGATGTGGAAATTTGGGAGGCTTTCAAGCAGGGGGATGAGGAAGCATTTAACTATATCTACAGGATGTTTGTTCCCGGTATGTATAATTATGGAGTCCATTTGGTTAGTGATGAGGGAATAGTAAAGGATTGTATTCAAATTCTCTTTATCAATATCAGAAGAAAAAGAGCCAAATTATCTAAAGTAAATAATATTCGAGGATACCTGTATACCATACTATATCGTGAGCTCATAAAGATGTATGAGAAGAAGAATAATGTGAGCATAGATTCTCTAGAATATTCATCCTGCAAGTTTCCAATAGAAGTATCCCATGAGACTAAATTGATTAGGGAAGAATTAACAAATGAACGATTAGAACAACTTGAATTGGCCATGGAAAAACTTCCTGCCCGACAAAGGGAAGCATTACTGCTTCTTTATAAGGAAGGCCTAAGCTATAAGGATATCACTGAAATAATGGGGTTTAAGGATATTAAGTATGCTAGGAATTTGATTTATAGAGGATTGGAGAACCTGAGGTCGAAGATTTTGTGATTTTTGCCCATTTTATATTCAAGGCATAGAAAGGGAAATATGAAGTACAGTGAATTCAATATAATTGATTTTCTCCAAGATGAATTTTTCATCAATTGGGTAAATAACCCAACTCATGAAACCAATCACTTTTGGGTAAAATGGTTGGTAGAACACCCAGAGAAAAGAGAAGAGGTATTTAAGGCAAGCCAAATAATCAAATTGGTAGACTATAAGAAGCAATATGAAATACCTGATGATATTTATTTGGATATGTATGAAAATATTAAACTGGATAAGCATACTGAACCTTACAATGACCCGTCTAAATTAGTAAAGTGGAGATTCTGGAATAAGTTGGTAGCTGCTGTTTTGGTATTAGGCTGTATTTTTTGGGGATACAATAATTTTAATGGAAATAAAAGTGAACAAATTGATACTCCAAATTTGATAACTAAAAGCAACCCATGTGGCCAAAAGTCAAAAGTTCTCCTGCCTGATGGAACCAAGGTTTATTTGAACGCAGAAAGCTCTTTGGTTTTTCCAGTGGAGTTTTCTGATTCCTTAAGGCTGGTGAAGTTAAAGGGAGAAGCATTTTTCGATGTGAAAGAAAGTAAGGTACGACCTTTTGTTGTTCAGGCAGATAATACTAGGGTAAGGGTCATGGGAACCACTTTTAATGTGAAAAACAAAGAGGGACTGTCAGTAGCGCTTGTCTCTGGAAAGGTAGCAGTTGAAAATGACCTAGGGACTAAAATTATTTTATCTCCCCAAGAAAAGCTGGAGATCGATGAGTCAGGTAATTTTTATAAATCCAGCTTTGATTTATTGGAAACCACAGGTTGGAAGAACAAATACTTGGTATTCAAAGAGGACAATTATGATGAGGTAAAAGAAAAATTGGAGACTTGGTTTGGAGTAAAAATCATCAATAGGAAGGAAATGGAAGAAGGTTGGTCCTATTCGGGGGTTTACCACAATGAAAGCCTTGAAAATGTATTGGAAGGAATTAGCATTACCTCAAATTTCACTTTTAGAATAGAAGATAAAACCATATTAATTGAAAACCCAAAATAAATCTATCTTATGAAAAGTATCATTGATAATTCTAGTTAAAAAAGAGGCAGAAAACCTCTTTTCTGCCTCATCGATGCCTTTGAGGATCGCCAAATCAGTCAAAGGCTAATTTTAAGCATTACTAACTCAAAATCATTACAAAGTATGGAAAAAACGATACTTAGGCAAATCATTATGCTATCCAAATATTTCGTATTGGGCTTTGTTTTTCAGCTGTTTTTTACAGCCGTAATACTTGCCCATCCTGGAAATGCCCAAAGAAAAAGTATTCATGTAATACGGACCTCTGCGGTTTATCAAAATATGCCCTTAAATGAGGTTTTTACAAAGCTGGAGGCCCAGACTAATCTTCGGTTTACCTTTAACGAGCGTTTTTTAAATGTGAAGAAATTAAAGGTGAACTTAAAGGTTGAAAAAGAGCCTCTGTTTAATGTCCTACAGGAAATATCCAATCAAACCAATTTGAAATTTGTTAGAATAAATGACAATATCCATGTAAGTAAAGCATCAAACCAATCCAAAAATGTAAATGAAATCCTTTCTGAAGTTAGAAAGGTGGTTAAGGGACAGGTAGTATCCGGAGACGATAATCAACCTATTCCAGGTGTTACTATTTTGGAGAAAGGAACTTCCAATGGGACTGTTACCGATATCGATGGGAAATTTACTCTTGACGTAAAAGAAGGTGCAGTCATTACAGTGAGTTTTGTGGGATATGAGAAACAGGAAATTGTAGTAGGCAATGAAACCAATTTGCAGATTCTTTTGGCTCCTGACCTGCAATCACTGGAAGAAGTAGTAGTGGTTGGATATGGAAGTGTAAAGAAAAGTGATTTGACGGGTGCTGTATCATCTGTCAAAGCTGAAGAATTGCAGGAAACACCCATTACCTCCATTGACCAAGGTTTGGTAGGAAGGGCATCAGGGGTTATGGTTACCCAAACATCAGGGATGCCCGGTGCTGTAGCATCTATTAGGATCAGGGGCTCTAGTTCATTGCAAGGTGGAAATGAACCCCTTTATGTAATTGATGGATTTCCAATATATAATGGCGGTGGCTTTGGTCAAACAGGTGGGAATGCAAAAGTAAGTGGGCTTTCATCCATAAACCCCGCTGATATTGAATCAATTGAAATCCTGAAGGATGCTTCAGCTACAGCAATATATGGTGCCAGAGCAGCTAATGGAGTGGTTTTGATTACCACAAAAAGTGGAAAGGAAGGAAGAGACCAAATTATTTTTGACGCCTATTATGGTGTACAGAATGTGGTCAGGCAAATTGATGTAATGAATGGACTCCAATATGCTGAGTTGGTCAATGAAGCCTACCAAAATGATGGCTTGAGCCCAGTATATGATGCGGCGAAAATGGAAGAGTTACGACAAAATCCAAAGGGCACGGATTGGCAGGATGAACTATTCAGGTCAGCGCCTATTCAAAACTACCAACTGACATTTACCGGAGGGGACAAAAAGACCAATTATTCGGTATCTGGAAATTATTTTGATCAGCAGGGTGTAATTAGGAATTCTGGCTTTCAGCGTTATTCTGCAAGGGTTAACTTAAACAGAAATATTAAGGATAATTTCAAAGTGGGAACAAGTCTGAATATAAGCAAAACCAACTCAAATGCTGTTCAAACTGATGCGGGAGGGGCTGCAGGCGTCGTTTCTTCAGCCATGAAGTTTAATCCAGTTTTACCCATATATGAAAATGAATCTTTAGGTGAATACACCCAAGTGAACAGTCCGGGTATAATTTATGCCAATCCAATTGCCACTGCAGATGAACAGGTAAGGGAGAACCAAATGCTCAGGGTGTTAGGCAATATGTTTGCCCAATGGGAATTTGTACCTGATCTTACTGCCAAAGTTTCTGTGGGTACCGATTTGGTCAATACCAAGTTTGATACCTTTATCCCTTCCAATATTTTTCAATCTGGAGGCGTAGCCAGTGCTTCAGTTAACGGTGGTTATACGACCAATTGGCTGAACGAGAATACCCTTACATGGAATACAAGCCTTAAAGAAGGTCATCAGTTGTCTGTTTTGGGAGGAATTACTTTTCAAAAAAACAAGTTTGAAGGTCTCGGGGCTTCGTCCCAGGATTTTGTAAACAATGTCCTGGAGGAGAATGCTCTTGGTGCAGGGGCAATATATAATCAGCCTAGTTCTTCCAGTACTGAATGGAGTTTAATGTCCTATTTGGGTAGAATCAATTATAACATACATGAAAAGTACCTGATATCATTGAATGCCAGAATAGATGGATCTTCTAGATTTGGTAATAACAACAAATATGCTTTTTTCCCTTCAGGGGCCTTTGCGTGGAGATTAATAGAGGAAGACTTTGTCAAGGACTGGAATGTGTTTTCTAACCTAAAGGCAAGGGTGAGTTATGGTTTTACCGGTAACCAGGAAATTGGACTATATAATTCACTTCCAACCTTGACCAATACGACTTATACTTTTGGAAGGACACTCGCCACAGGTTTTTACCCCAATAAAATTCCAAATCCTGACCTAAAATGGGAGAAAACCTCTCAATTTGATTTTGGCTTGGACTTCGGTTTTTTTGATGAGAGGTTGAGGTTTACTACTGATTATTATTACAAAAAAACTACCAATTTAATATATAATGTAGCTGTTCCGTTTGTATCAGGTTTTGCTTCCTCACTACAGAATATTGGTAGTGTTGAAAATAAAGGTGTCGAGCTGGCAATAGATGGAGAAATCATTTCCCGCCCGGATTTTAGATGGTCTTCTGGGTTTAATATTTCTTTTAACAGAAACAAAGTGATCGAACTCGGGGGAGAAGACTATAAAGATGTTGGCGGGGGAGATGGCCATTTGAAAACAGGTTCAGTACATAGATTGATAGTAGGACAACCTATTGGACTTTTTTATGGATATGTGTTTGATGGTATTTTTCAAAACCAGGAAGAGCTGAATGCCGGACCGGTTAGTCCAACCCATTGGATAGGTGGACGAAGATATATGGATTTGGGAGGTTCGGAAGGCAGCCCTGATGGATTGGTCAATGCTACTTACGATAGAAGGATTATAGGTGATCCCAATCCGGATTTTTTTGGTGGATTGACCAATACATTATTCTATAAAGGTTTTGAATTGAATATGTTCCTCCAGTATTCATACGGTAATGATATTTTCAATTACAATGCGATGGAACTGGAACTTCCATCAGGAGGACAAAATGTATATGCAGATTTGGTCAATAGATGGACACCTGAAAACCCAAGTAATATTTATCCTAAAGCGACGACTAACCGTTCTGCAGTATTCAGTGATGCCTATATAGAGGACGGGTCTTACCTGAAGTTAAAAACATTGACCTTCGCCTATACTTTTCCGGGGTTAACATCCAAAGTATTGCAAGGAATGAAGGTTTATGTGACTGGGCAAAACCTACTCACCTTTACAGGATATTCTGGTTATGATCCTGAGGTAAGTTATAGGGGGGCTTCCAATCTGGAAATGGGAGAAGATTTTGGAGGATATCCACAGTCTAGAACGATCATGTTAGGTGTTAAACTGAATATTAAATAAGAATGGCCATGAAAATTAAATATATATTATCCATCTGTTTAACTACATTTTTCCTTGGTGCTTGTACTGACTTCCTTAAGGAAGAACCCAGTGATAGGTATGTTATTGACAATTTCTATAGTGGGCAATCAGATGCAGAGGCCGCTGTTACTGCTGTATATCAGCAACTATACAGTATTTATGAAAGGCATATTTTCCTTCTAAATGCTTTGCCCACAGATGATGAGAAAAACGGTTTAGGGATGCCAAACCAATTTTTACAAAACCTGGAGTATTTAAGACACACTTCGGAAAACCAGTTCGTTAGGGAAATGTGGCAAAGGAATTATTCAGGAATTGCTCGTGCGAATACAGCCATCATCAATATTCCAGCAATTGATATGGATGAAGTGATACGTGATCGATTGGTTGGTGAAGCTAAGTTTTTACGGGCCCTGTATTATTTTAACCTCGTGAGATTCCATGGGGGTGTTCCTTTGATTCTAAAACTTGAATCTGTAGAAGATGCATTGGGACCTCGTGCTTCTGAAAGTGAAGTCTATGAACAGATTGTCCAAGATTTGAGTGATGCTGAACTTACATTGCCCAGTAGCTATACGGATAAGGATATTGGAAGGGCGACCAAAGGTGCAGCCAAGATATTATTGGGGAAAGTTTACCTGACCATGAAGGAATTTGGAAAAGCTGAAGAAAAACTGGCAGAAGTTATCAATAATGAACAGGAGTACGGATATGGGTTGCATGATAACTTTGCGGATAATTGGAATCCTGCAACTGAAAACGGCTGGGAAATGGTGTTTTCTATAGAATTTATGGACCCACCTGGAAATGGTAATTCAGCAATGATCCTCCAAGGGCCTAAATATTCATTGCCTGGCGGTTTTGGTGTTTTGGGATTGACCAATTCCAATGAAGCGGATATACCTACTCGTGATCTCTATGATAGGTTTCAGGAAGAAGACGAAAGAAAAGCAGCTACTTTCACCACCGACTTCGTGAGTTTAAAGGATGGATCTGTACATACTTCTTCTATTCCGCTTTTTACAAAATATTGGGAAGAAGGAGAAAATAATCCCGCAAACAGTGATGCAAATATGCATGTAATCCGATATGCCGATGCCATTTTGATGTATGCAGAAGCACTGAATGAACAGGGAAAGACAGCTTTGGCATTGACCCAACTCAATAGGATTAGAGAAAGGGCTTTTAATTCCATGGATTTTAATTTTATGGGATTAAACCAAGAGGAAGTACGCCAGGCCATTTGGGAAGAGAGACGATTGGAATTGGCCATGGAAGGACATAGATGGTTTGATTTGGTCCGGACGGGAAGGTTTGTGGAAACTATGAAAGCGCATGCCGCATATGAAGCCTCAGTAGCTGAATCCAATAAGGTGGAAATTGCGCAGAATTTAAAAGATTATATGGTTCTGATGCCTATTCCTCAGAGGGAAGTAGATTTGAATCCGGCAATTGATCAAAATGACGGGTATTAATTCATAGAAAAAGGCAATCCATAAAAATGAATAAACAGAGTACTACCTGTTTTATTATAGAAATGGATTGTCTTTTTTAATTCTTAGAAATGGATAGAATCAAAAATAAAGGGATATCATTCCTTGTAATTTTGAACTTGGTGGGCATCTTTTCAAAAGTATATGCCCAGGACGCTTACAAGACTCCCAATATAGTCATCATATTTATGGATGATATGGGGTACGGGGATTTGTCAAGTTATGGTGCAAAAGGGTATATGACACCTAATTTAGACCAATTGGCAATGCAAGGTATGAGATTCACCGATTTTGTAGTCGCTCAACCAATTTGTAGTGCTTCAAGGGCTGGCTTAATGACTGGTTGTTACCCCAATCGAATAGGAATTAGCGGCGCTTTAAACCCTCATTCTAAAATTGGTTTGAACCCCGATGAAGAAACCATAGCGGAGCTGGTTAAAAGAAAGGGGAACTATAAAACAGCCCTCTTTGGTAAATGGCATTTAGGCAATCGAAAACCTTTTTTCCCTACAAAACAAGGTTTTGACGAATTTGTGGGTTTACCATATTCCAATGATATGTGGAAATGGACCTATGATATGAAATTGGCCACAGAAGAAACCCATGCTCGGAAAGCCAGCTATCCCGAATTACCCCTAATGGCTATGGATACGGTATGGAGTACAGTTGAGAATCTAGAAGATCAGGAAAAACTGACTTCTATATATACGGAACAATCGGTGAGGTTTATCCATGAAAATGCGACTTCACCTTTTCTATTAGTATTGTCACATTCTATGCCACATGTACCCTTGGCAGTATCGGATAAGTTTAAAGGTAAGAGTGATCAAGGGATTTATGGTGACGTCATGATGGAAATTGATTGGTCGGTAGGAGAAATAGTTAAAGCGCTTGATGAAACCGGTATATCAGAGAATACCCTTATCGTTTTTACTTCGGATAATGGTCCATGGCTAAACTTTGGACACCATGCCGGCAGTGCCTTTGGACTACGAGAAGGAAAGGCTACATCCTTTGAGGGCGGTCACCGAGTGCCCTGTATTATGAAATGGCCAAAAGTGATCAAAGAGGGGGGAGTTTCCAATAAGTTGGTTTCCACTATTGATATTTTACCTACCATAGCTGAAATAATTGGAGCTGAACTGCCCACTAAGAAGATTGATGGTGTAAGCATATTGGAACTGTTGAAGGGAAATAAAAAAGTAGTTCCAAGAAGTGAATTTTATTACTACTACAATAAAAATTCTTTACAAGCAGTGAGGAAAGGTAACTGGAAATTGATTTTACCTCACAGCAGCAGAACTTATCAAGAGTTTTTGCCTGGAAAGAATGGAGTACCAGGAAAGACAGGGATGAATGATATTCCACTTAGTTTGTATGACCTTCAAAATGATCCTGGAGAAAGGTATAATTTTGAAATGCTTTATCCAGAGAAAGTCGACGAATTGATGGAGATAGCAAAGAAGGCCAGACAAGACTTGGGAGATGATTTATTAGGAATGGAAGGTAAAAACAGAAGAGTTTCTGGAAGGATTGAATAATTTATTTAAGGATTTAATACCCTATAATTATGAGAATACAAAACGGATTTTTGGGCATATTGTTGTTGATCAGCTTTATGTTCGCATGCGAAAAAACAGAAGAGTCTGCAGATAAAAGACCACCCAATATAATTTTTATTATGAGTGACGATCATGCTTATCAGGCAATCAGTGCCTATGGACATAATTTGAATGAGACCCCAAATATAGATAGGATAGCTAATGAAGGGGCAATCTTTAACCGAGCGTATGTGACAAATTCCATTTGTGCACCCAGCAGGGCGGTTATCCTGACAGGTAAGCATAGTTTTGTCAATGGAAAAGTAGATAATGTTCAACCATTTGATTGGGACCAAGATAATTTTGCCAAACTGCTGCAGTCAAGTGGTTACCAGACAGCTTTGATAGGGAAAATCCATTTGGATGGCTTACCGCAAGGATTTGACTATTCAATGGTATTACCCGGACAAGGACACTATTATAATCCTGATTTTATTGTAAACGGAGAAAGGAAGCGCTTTGATGGATATGTAACCGATATTACAACAGATAGTGCATTGGATTGGTTGAAGAATGGTAGGGATCAGAAAAAACCTTTTCTATTGATGTACCATCAAAAAGCCCCTCATCGTAATTGGAAACCCGCGCCAGAGTATTTGACCTTATTTGATGATAAAACATTTACTCCACCTTCCACCTATAATGATGATAAAACCAACTATGCTGGGAGAGGATCTGCCGCGAAAGAGCAGGAAATGGAAATCGATGGGCATGCGCGCTGGGGGCATGATTTTAAAATGGTCGTATCGCCTGAAGGGGATAGCACGGGCTTTCATCGCGAATTGGCAAGGTTTTCCCCTGAACAGTTAAAAGCTTGGAATAATGCCTATGACCCTAAAAATGAAGCTTTCAAAAAGGCTTACCGTCAAGGTGAGAAGCAAGGTCTCAATGAGCAAGAAGCTGAAGAAATTGGTCTTTGGAAATTTAACCGGTATATAAAGGATTATCTAAGAACCATACAGTCCGTAGATGATGGAGTAGGAGAATTGCTTGATTATTTGGAAGCAGAAGGACTCGATGAAAATACCATTATTGTATATACCTCTGATCAGGGTTTTTATTTGGGTGAACATGGCTGGTTCGATAAGCGTTTTATGTATGAACAATCATTTAGAACACCGCTATTGGTGAAATATCCAAAAGAAATCAAAGCGGGAACAAAGGTGGACCGACTTGTTCAGAATTTGGATTTTGCCCCAACCTTTTTAGACTATGCAGGTATAGAGATCCCAAAGGAAATGCAGGGAGAATCATTTAGGGATCTTGTCCAGGGTAATGAGGAAAACTGGCGTGATGCCATTTATTATACCTATTATGAATATCCTTCTGTCCATATGGTAAAAAGGCATTACGGAGTGGCTACAGAAAGATATAAACTCATGCATTTTTATTACGATATAGACGAGTGGGAACTTTATGATTTAGAGAAGGACCCTCAAGAACTAAACAATCTTTATAATGATCCAGCCTATGCTGAAGTCCAAGAAATGATGCACAAAAAATTGAAGGAATTGAGAGATTATTATGGAGACAGTGACGCGAATGATGAGCGGTTTTTAAGAGAATACCTGGAGGTGGTCAACAATAGAAGGTAAAACTTAACTGATGATGGGGGGAACAGATTGGTGTTTTTAAAAGACAGGGCCATGTTTTAATATGGTTCTGTTTATTAATTTGCCAATTCTGCTTTATAGTTTTTATAGGAAGTATGAGGAAATGCTACCCAAGCCAACTTAGACATAGGTTCTACAAATAATAAACAGCAAGCCCCGAAATGAAGAACGTTCCTAAGGACCCCAAGAAGGGGAAAGGGGCGAGGGTTTAAGTATGGTGATAAATAATATTTTTCTAAAGGGCGCTTTGTACGATCTACAGGCGTCCTTTTTGATTATTCATAATTGTTGTTTTCCTTTTCATTAATCATGTCACAATTTAGCTTTCGGGCTGCTGTAGCGGCCAAGAGTGTCCGGCATAAACACTGTTCTGCCCGCATAGCACTCATTTATTCCGTTGCCACTTGGCCTTGATTGCCCTCAAGCTGGGATGGTACCATAATTAATTTCTAACCATTAAATCGAAATGTTATGGATACCAAGAACAAAGACATCGTTTCCAACCAAGTAGCTGAAATCGTACTGAGCTATCGTCCAAATTCCAAAGTTTCTGAAAAGCCCCAAATCGTCTCTTCCCTGACAGCCAATAGGATTTTAAGGGCCAATTGGGATGAATCGAAAATAGCTTTTATAGAGGAATTTAAAGTCATACTCCTTAATAGGGCAAACCGAGTACTTGGGATAATCAATGCCTCATCCGGAGGAACCGCGGGAACCGTAGTGGATTTAAAAGTGATATTCGGAGCTGCCTTGAAATCGTCAGCATCTGCCATGATAATTGCCCATAACCATCCCTCGGGAAGTATGAAGCCCAGTGAACAGGATAAACGCTTGACCGAAAAAATGGTGAAGGCTGGAAAACTCTTGGAACTTCCGGTACTTGACCATATCATCTTAACCCCCGAAGGGTATTATTCCTTTGCAGATGATGGAGGGCTTTAAGCCCTTTTTTTATTAAATCTATATTGGGATTCATGTCCCAATTCTGATTTCATTGTGATCATTCATGACACATCATCTTTATTATTAACCTGAAAATATTTAACCTGAGATAGGCCCTACTGGTGAATATTTTCAAAAGGAACTATTTAAGATTACACTTCAATTTACAAAAAATAAATAAACAGCCATGAACCTTAAATTCGAAGACTTACCAGATGCTATTGGCCAATTGCTTGAACAAAATAATGAGATACTTGAAATCTTAAGGGAATCCGGTATTTACCTCAAACCTAAAGAGCAAATATTAACGCTAGAAGGTATATGCGATTTACTGGATTTGAAAAGACAAACCATCTACAGTTATGTGTCTAAAGGAATAATCCCCTATTACAAAAAAGCTGGCAAATTATATTTTATCAGAGATGAAATTGAAAATTGGATAGTGTCAAAACAGAAATTGAGCAGGATCGGAGGAGTTGTTTTTACCTCATCACGAAACTATAAAGATCGTGGGGTTAAGAAGAAATTCTAATTTTATTAGTGTTGTATAGTTCTAATAATCACTTGGTTATAGTATGTGTCTATTTATCCAATGTTTGATTTTTAACAATTCTATATTAGAGGTGATTTTTTGCAAATATTTTGCAAATAAAAAAGCCACTTACAATTTTTGATCGTAAGTGGCTGATTTTCAGTGGGCCGTCATAAACTTTTCTCGAACCAATTTTATGAGGATTTGGAAAAGTATTGTTTTGATGATGATTGAATAATTCTATTTGTAATACTGAGTTGTTGACCGCCCGGCACTTTTCTCGAACCAGTTTGTGGGAGATTTGGGGATGATTTTTGAAACTTTCTGATGAAATCATTACTGGGAATAATTGTTGATCGTCCCGTCAGCTGGAGCTGGCGGTACGTGGATCGAACTCTTTTATGGAAGAAATAGAAGTGATGGAGAAGCTTATAGTTTTAGGGGAATTTGGAGAGGAGCCACTATAGTTTGTAGTAAGTGGCTCTTCCTTTTCCCTGTTTTTTGATAAGGTTTTGCCTCACCATTTCAGTGAGAATTTCGTAGGTTTTTGTGTTTTTTAACTACCAATAAGAGAGCAGCCTCTTTCCTTGAGATTTTTCCTTTTTCAAGTAAGTATAAAAGGATAGTCCCTGTCCTGATTGGCTCTTGCCAAAGACGATTTGGAGACGTTCTTCCCCACCCCTAAATGATAGCATTTGGAATGATGTGCATCAAGAGTGGCGATCAAATCTCTTAGACTTTCACGATTGGAGAGCTGGCCGAACATCATGCACAGTAGTTGATTCCAACAGTTGAAATGCTTCACATATTTGTCGCCATTATACCTGGCGACGATACGAATGAACTTACTCCGATTAAGAAATGAGATCAATTGGGCGAAAACGTATTTATCTTGAAACATATACCATCAGGTTAAACTGATACAAAGCTATAGTTTCAAGTCCGTTCGCTTTAGAAACCCCTGCAACTAACTCTATTTCAGACGTTTCAAAGAACTGTTTTAGATTTTAATGGGACAGTACTGGTTATTGATATGTAATTAGTATTGCTTAAAAAAAAAATTGTAGTATAAAGTAGTTGTTTGTGATTTCTTTGGGCTATGTATAGTATGTAGATGGAACTTTCTAACGAAACAGATGGAAATCATCTATGTTTTAAACTTTTAATATCCATCTTCGTTATTTAAGTAGTTGCTTAAATAAGAACAGTTATGAATAAATCATGTATCCGGGTTTTCGCAGACGTTGAGCAGATCAAACAGTGCAAAGTAGAAATTACCGGAGTAGCGCCATCAATAACTATGGTAGCTAAGGCATTGAGCCTGTCGGGCAATGAAATCCGGCTTAAAATCCTTTATCTACTCCACAAGGAATCCAAGCTATGTCCTTGTGACCTGAGTGACATTTTAGAGATGACTGTACCTGCAATTTCTCAGCATTTGAAAAAGCTGCGTGAGGGCGGACTAGTGGTGAGTGAAAAAGTAGGACAAACCATATTCTATTCACTTAAAATGGAAAATTTGAAAGTAATTACTCCAATTTTAGACAGCCTCGTATCGACAGATCAAAAATCTACAGTGTCATGAATACCAGTAACCAACATTCCAAACAGGCAGATTTTTCTACCAAGAGCGCAAGTGCCGGATTGCTGGCTGCTATTGTAGCTTCGCTATGTTGCATCACGCCAGTAATTTCGTTTCTAGCCGGAATTAGTGGCATTGCCTCCACCTTATCCTGGATGGAGCCTTTCAGGCCGTACTTAATTGTGCTGACAATTGGGGTGTTAGCTTTCGCCTGGTATCAAAAACTCAGATCCAGAACAGCTGAAGAAATTGCTTGTGCCTGTGAGGATGACCAAAAACCATCGTTCTGGCAGTCAAAAAAGTTTTTGGGAATAGTTACAGTGTTTGCTACTCTTACGCTCGCATTCCCTTCCTATTCACATATATTCTATCCCAACAGCACCAGTTCAGGAGTTGTAGCTGATCAGGATCAGACCCAAATCAAATTAGCTGACTTTAAGCTCAAGGGCATGACCTGCACAGGCTGTGAAGAGCACGTTAAACATGCAGTATCAGGTCTGAATGGAGTTTTAGAAACGACTGCGTCGCATAAAAACGCTAATGCACAAGTAAAATACAATGCATCATTAGTTGATGTAAACAAAATTATTGAGGCAATTAACAGCACGGGATATACGGTCACTGAATCCAAAGTAAGTGACTGGAATGCTGAAAACGCACTGTTTCAATCTACTACTTTTAATACCATAGAACTATCTGTAAAAGGAATGACCTGTTCGGGTTGTGAATCCCATATAACCCATGCAGTAGGCGAACTTGATGGAGTTGAAGAGGTGAAAGCATCATACGAAAAGGGTAATACCATAGTAAAGTATGATCCAAGCCAAGTACGAAAAGACAAAATCGTAGAAGCGATCAATAAGACCGGATACAAAGTAGTAGAAAACAAAATTCAGGAATAATGGGAAGTTTTGACAGGCAAAAACATTGGGAGAACATTTATCAATCAAAACGATTAGAAGAAGTAAGCTGGTATCAACCAACCCCTAAAACCTCTTTGAGTTTCTTAAAGCAGTTTAATATACCTAAACATACTAAAATCATAGATGTTGGTGGAGGGGACAGTTTACTGGTAGATCATCTGATTGACTTGGGGTATCTGAACATTACTGTTCTCGATATTTCTGAATCAGCACTTAAGCGAGCAAGGCAAAGACTTGGTAATCGTGCCAATAAAGTGAAATGGCTAGTGGCAGATGCGGAAACTTTTGTAGCAACAGAACAATATGACTTCTGGCATGATCGTGCGGCCTTCCATTTTCTAACTGAAGAACAAGAAATTGAAACCTATTTAGAAAATGCCCAAAGAAGTATAAAGTCAGAAGGAATACTCATGCTGGGCACCTTTTCAGAAGAAGGCCCACAGAAGTGCAGTGGGATTAAAATCAAACAATACTCAGAATCAACTATGACAGCTCTTCTTCAGAGGTTTTTTGAGAAATTAAAATGCAAATCGGTTAATCATAAAACTCCCTTTGAGACAATTCAACAGTTCACTTTTTGTAGTTTCAGAAAGTTACAAATTGACCTTATTTAATATTGAAATGGAGAAAGAAATCATTTTACAATCAACTATTACATGTCCAAACTGTGGGCATCAAAAAGAAGAGACCATGCCTAAGGATGCATGCCAGTACTTCTACGAGTGTGAAAATTGCCAAGAAGTAATCAAGCCCAAAGATGGTGATTGCTGTGTGTATTGCTCTTATGGGACAGTCGCCTGTCCTCCGATTCAGGAAGGTGGAAAAAATAGTTGCTGCTCATGAAAAAATATGATATCATCGTCATCGGATCCGGTATGGCTGGAATGACCATCGCCAATAAATGTGCTAAGAAAGGATTAAAAACAGCTATCACCGACTCACGACCTTATGGTGGAACTTGTGCCCTTCGTGGTTGTGATCCTAAGAAAATTCTGGTGGGAGCGGCCGAAATCATTGGTAGAGCTGATAAAATGAGCGGAATAGGCATCTCAGGGGATATTTCGATTAATTGGGAAGACTTAATGGCTTACAAAAACGATTTTGTTTCTAAAATGCCCAAAGGCGTTGAGAAAGGATATGAAAAAGCAGGTGTGAAGAAGTACCACGGAGTAGCCAGCTTCGAATCTGAAAACACTGTCCGTATTGGGAATGATCTACTGGAAGGTGGTAAAATCGTGATTGCCACAGGTGCCAGACCAGTGACTCTTGATATTACCGGTGGAGATTTGCCCATCGACAGTACCGATTTTCTAAACTTGGAAAAGCTTCCTGAACATATCACTTTTGTTGGAGGTGGTTATATTGCGATGGAGTTTGCCCACCTTGCTGCTCGAGCGGGCAGTAAGATTACTATCTTCCATCGTGGTGCGCGTCCACTGGAAAATTTTGATGAGCATATCGTAAAACATCTTGTTAAGGCCACCAAAGATTTAGGTATTCTCTTACATGTTGAAACTGAGGTAATTGGTATTGAAAAAGATGGTGATCAGTTTATAGTCTTCACAAAATCTTCAAATGGTGAGCAAACACATCACACTGACCTTTTAGTAAATGCGGCAGGCCGAGTACCAGAGTTGGATGGAATGAATCTGGAAAAAGCCAGTATTGCTTACAACAAAAAAGGCATTGAGGTAAATGAATATCTGCAAAGTGAGAGTAACCCTACAGTATATGCAGCAGGTGATGCAGCTAATAGTAATGGGCTAAACCTCACGCCTGTAGCCGTAATGGAAGGACATGCTGTGGCGGCTAACATTATCAGAGGAAATTCTAAAGTGCCTGACTATACAGAAATGCCTAGTGCAGTATTCACCCTACCCACTTTAGCAGCAGTAGGTATGACAGAAAAGCAGGCAAAGGAGTTAGATGTAGAATACCAGGTAAAAAGTGCTTCTGCCTCCAACTGGTATAATGCCAAACGGATTAATGAATCCACTTATGCCTACAAAGTGATTTCGCATAAAGATGGCCACATTTTAGGCGCTCATATCATCGGCCCGCATGCGGAAGAAATGATCAATCTTTTTGCGATGGCTATTCGAGGAAAACTCAAAGTAGCTGACATAAGGAACATGGTCTATTCCAATCCCTCTATGGGTTCGGATATCGGGTCTATGGTTTAATTGAATTCAAAAACATAAACAATTCGTTGTTCACCACCCCGTGCAGAAACGTAGCTTTAATAAAATGTGAAAAATTATGATACCCAAAGACCTAACAAAAGATATAAAGACACGCTTACAGAGCATCAAAGGCCAGGTGGATGGCTTGATAAAAATGTTGGATGAAGGAAAAGATCCGGAAAAAATTTTGCTACAGTTCAAAGCAGCACAAAAAGGGTTGGACAAAGCCCATTATTTATTATTGGATGAAGCTTACCGGAAAGCTCTTGCCATTAAGATTTCAGAAACCGTTGAAGCCTGCCCGGGTAATTGCGGGAATGAAGAACGTATCGAATTTATCCGCCAGCAGTTTCCTATCCTGGAACTGGATAGCCTTACTCAAAAAATGAAGGAAATAGCCGAGCTAAAGAAACGAATAGGCAATGCAAATATCGACTCATAAGCCGTTGCTCTATATTGCAAGTGCCGGATTTACCTTCAGTATGATCTGGTAAAACTTCCATTTTTCACCAGCACTTTACCTATCTCCGGAAAAATAAATCAAATTTTCTGGCTTCTTACTCTTGCCGACCACCCCCTCCCTTAGCTTACCTTTGAATTGTTCTTATCCGGAAAGAATCTCAAATCATTTTACAGAACAATTCAAAAGGAGGAATTTATGAAAAGACAAGTAGAAATATTTACGTCTAATTGCCCAGTTTGTGATCCGGTGGTCAGTATGGTAAAAGACTTAGCCTGTGATCAATGTGAAATAACAGTCTATGATCTGGAAAAGCAATGTGAAGACAAAACCTGTCTGAGCAAACTGAAAGAATACCAGATTAAAAAAGTGCCGGCCATAGCAGTCAATGGCAAATTGCTGGACTGTTGCCAGGATCAGGGTATAACCAAAGAAGAACTGATCAAAGCGGGTATCGGCCAGGGATAAAACAATAAGGCACGGCTTATTCATAAAATTTTCTCTGTAGCCGTGCCTGCAGGGAAAGCTTTTAAACCAACAAAGTTATGAAACCATTGAACAACGAAATTCAACAATGTATTGACGAGTGTAATGCTTGTATCACCGCTGCGCGCATCTGTCTGGACCAGCATATGGGTGAACCCGATATGAAAAAATGCCATCAGCTTTGTCTGGATTGCATTGCCCTTTGTACCGCTTGTGTCCAAATGCTGGCATCTCAGTCGGATTATGTAAACAGGGTTTGCGCCATTTGTGCCGATCTCTGTAAAGCCTGTGCAGAAGAGTGCAGCAAGTTTGACAGTGAGGTGTGCAAGCAGTGTGCAGAGAAATGCAAAGCTTGCGCAGAAAGTTGCGCTAAAATGGCTGCATAATAATTTAGATTATTTTATAAAAGGTCAATTATGCGAGGCAGAATTGACCTTTTATATCTTTAGACAGTCTTTAGACTAAAAAGATTTAATGAAACAAATTTACAGATCAAAAGCATTCTGGTTGCTGGCATTAGCTGCTTCTTTGATATTTTTTCAGGCCTATATGATAGCCCCCTTTGATCCCCAAGCTGTCAGAAGTATTTGGGGTAACGGAGCAATACATAGGGCTGGTCATTCCTGCTTATATGATTACCTATGGTATTTCCATTCTTTTTTATGGGGTTCTTTCTGATCGTTTTGGAAGGATGCGGATAATTCGGTTTTCACTACTGGCATTTATACTGTTGACAGCACTTACTGCTTTGGCCCAAACATCTTCACAATTGATTATGCTCAGACTTTTTACTGGCCTTGGTGCAAGCGGAGTTATCCCCATGGCGCTGGCGCTGGTTGGGGATTTGTATGAGCCCCATGAGAGAGGTAAACCACTAGGTTTGCTATTTGCAGCTATGGAAGGGGGTATGGCGCTAGGTTCTACCGCAGGAGTTATGCTGGAGCCCTTTATCGGATGGCGGATGCTTTTCTTAGGGATTGCAATCTTAGGGGCCATAATATTATGGTTTATCTCATTCCAAATTGATTTTAAATCCCAAAAACCTGAATTAAATAAACCAAATGTACGGCAGGTTTTTTCAAAATTCTTCCATCTGCTTTCAATGTCAAGAGGGGCAAAAACTTACAGTTTTGTTTTTTGGAATGGAATATTCCATTCAGGCATCTACACCTGGCTTGGATACTATTTCTCTGTAAAATATAACTTAGGAGAAATAGGTATTGGTTTGGCTATTCTGGGCTATGGGGTTCCGGGATTTCTTTTTGGTTCCAGTATCGGAAGGGCTGCAGATAGGTGGGGCCGGTTTCGGCTTATTATACCTGGGCTAGGCATTGCGGCTTTGGCCACTGCTCTATTGGCTACCAATATATCAGTAATATTGGCAGCCATTGCTGTTACAGTGATTTCATTAGGATATGACCTCACCCAACCTCTCTTTGCCGGAATTGTAACCGAGTTAGGGGGCAAAAAATATGGAGGGCAAGCAATGGGACTAAATGTCTTTGCCCTGTTTACAGGTTTTGGAATTGAGAGCCTCATATTTGGAGAAGTCATAGCGATTGGTTTGGAAAACGCATTTTTGATATTCGCAGCACTGCAGGGTTTGATGATGCTGTTTGCCATTCGGATGTTTAAAGCTGAAAAATGAAACTACTATCGGATATATTGCCAGGAAACCTGAGGAATAGCACCAATACTATTCTCCGAATCAGTATTGGAGCAATATTCTTCTGGTTTGGCGTAGTTAAATTTTTCCCCAGGGTAAGTCCTGCAGAAAGCCTGGCTGCTGACACCATTTGTGCCCTTACATTCCATGTAATTTCTCCACCTGCATGTACCATTGTGCTGGCAGTTTTTGAAAGTCTCCTTGGTATATTATTGATTATAGGAAGTTTTTTAAAACCTGTATTGATCTTGCTATTTCTGCACATGCTGGGTACCATGCTTACCTTTTTTATTTTTCCTGATTTAATGTTTGCCAAGTTTCCTTTTATACTGACAATGGAAGGCCAATATGTTATGAAAAATATTATCATTCTGGCTAGTGTTCTACTTCTTTGGTCCAGAGACTCAGATCAAAAAAATATTTCAAAAAGGCCTAGGAGACCACCCCCCTCATAAATCTACTTTTGAGAATGAATTTAAAAAGGAGTTAAATCATGAGAAAAATGATCAAGAAAACAGTTTTAGTATTTACGTTTTCTTTAGGAGCCTTACTCATTGCTAATGGAGCAAGGGCACAGTCACAGGAAAAAGAAAAAGCACCGAAAATGGAACAAATAGAAAAAAACACTACCAGGCTTGAATTGAAAGTAGAAGGCATGAGTTGCCAGTCAGGATGTGCCAATGGCATTGATAATATGCTCAAAAAACAGAAAGGTATTCTTAGCAGTGAGACCCTCTTTGATACAAGTTCATCAGTAATCAGGTATGACAGTAGGGTAATTTCTGAAAAGGACATTATTGCCCTTATTGAAGACCGGGGGTTTAAGGTCAAAAAGAAAACAGATAAGAAATAAGCTTAGTAGCAAAGAACTTTAAGAGTTAATCATGCAAAAATTGATAAAGCTAAAAGACGATTTCGTCAGCATAGCGTCCTTGTTTACTTCGGTATCTACCTTGTTGTGCTGTGCCTTACCATCATTGCTTGTAGCTGTGGGTATGGGGGCGGTTGTGGCCGGGTTGGTATCAGATTTTCCCGCACTGATTTGGTTAAGTAAGTATAAACATTGGACATTTTTGGGTGCAGGATTACTAATAGGGTTCAATTTCTGGTTGTTCTATGGACGTAAGCAAGATCAGGCTTGCGAAATAGATGAATACGGAAATGAAACGGCCTGCAATACAGCCGCCCGGTGGAGTAAGGTTATCCTTTGGATATCTTTTGGGCTTTACGTAGTTGGCTTATTCTCTGCTTACTTGCTGCTTCCACTTCAACAATTTTTAGCAATTTAAAAAGTAAAGATGAAACAAACGATAATAATTATAATAGTTGCCATGATGGCACTTTCAAAAACCTACGCTCAAGGACATGGGCCACTCTTCGGACTACAAACGCCAATCTTAGCCAAGGGAGGAGTAGATTTTAATGCTGCTGCCATGAGTCTGGCCACTAAAGATGATCAGTCTTTCATGCTCAGGTATATTTGGTCTTATGGCGTTACAGAAGACCTACAGTTAAACATCACTACCCCGACAATGATCAACCGGCTTTCAGAAGCACCCAGAACTAGAGGAAACAGCAACATGCCCGCCAATGGGGATATTGAAGCTTCGGTCTGGTATCGTTTTTTTTCCAATGCATTTGGCGTGGGGAAAAGATTTGAATCTACTGCCATATTAAGTGTTTCTACACCCACTGAGGATACAAGGGGAGGTATCAATGTAAGCAACTCCCTGCATGGGGCTATCTCTACCGGGTATGCTTCCCGTACCTGGTACGCATGGGTAGGTGGCGGCTATCAATATTACTTAGAAGAGTCAAATGACCAGTTGGGCGATTTGCCTTATGCGAGTCTGGTGGTTGGCTATCGTCCCAACATATTCATGGGAGACTATCCAAAACCCGACTGGAGGGTATTTGTGGAATCGCTGGCTGAGTTTCCGGGTGCAAGCGTGAATGCGGGCCAGATTTCTCCCATTGATCAAAGAGGAAAGAAAGTAATGCTTGGGCCTTCCTTTCTTGGTCTTTATGGTGCCTGGGGAATATCCTTCGGGGCTTTATTTCCGGTCTATCAGGATATCGTGCAAGGCCCTCAAGAGCGATATAGGCTTTCAATGAATATAAGTTATTGGTTGTAACATTTAATAAAAAGAAATATGAAAAAGATAGGAATTATATTAGTAATAAGCATTTTCAGCTTTGGCAGTGCAATGGCACAGCTGGTCAAAGTAGATCAGGAGGTATTTGGAATGGATTGTGCCCCTTGCGCCTATGGCCTGGAACGTGGGCTCAAGAAAATGGGTGGACTGGGAAGCATAAAAGTAAGCCTCAATGATGGGAAAGCCTACCTCACGCTATCACCGGATAATAAGCTGACATTGCAAAAGATTCAGGAAGAAGTAAAGAATAATGGATTTTCTGCTCGCAGGGCTGAGGTAGTTTTAACCGGTGAGCTGTGCAAGAGTGAAGGCACTTGGCAAATAAAGGTCAATGACGAAACCTTCCAAGTTACCTCTGATACTACCCGGGAAATAATCAGGTCTTTAAATCCTGGAATAATAAAAGCCAGGCTTTTAATTAAGGATAAATCAGACAGAGAATTAAGTGGTACGTGGGAGGCTCGAATAGAGGAAATTATGTGATTTTTTCCCATTTATTGGTCAGGCTTCTTTGATGTTAGTACAAAAACTTATAATATTAAACCAAAATTCTATAAGTGTAATCAGTCCGAAATTTTGGATAATTGTGGGAAGAAATTAAACTAACTATTTTCTTAACGGTAATTAGGTGAAAAAAGCAGTTTCCATATTCTTACTGATTGTGATGCTTTTGAGTAACATTGGGGTTACTTGGGCCACCCATCTATGTTGTGGAATTGCGGTTAAATCTGCCCTGATGCTTGGAAATGGGGAGTTGGATTGCGGCATGAATTATGCAGAACTGGATAATACTGATGCCTCATTTGCGGAGAGGACGGTTATTAAAGACAAGTGCTGTGATAACCATTACACTTCTATCGAATCTGATGAAGCCATATTTAGCAAGACGTCCCTTAATTCGATCAATGTTGATTTTTTTATCCCTTTTGTTTACAGTTATTTAGGTATTGATCCTTTTTTTCAGGATCACTCTACCGTTTACAACAATTATTCCCCTCCTTTGTTGAAGCCGGACCGTCAGGTCATGTTTCAGTCCTTTCTAATTTAAATCGCATAATTTGGTTTTTGTGGTGCATTAGGGATAACCTTAATGCTAAGGCCCCTATTTGAGGGGTTAATAATTTTTGGGAGCTTATTCCTTAAAAAAATCGAATTATGCTAAATAAAATCATTAGGTACTTCCTTGATAACAAGTTAGTTACCGTTCTTATATTGTCAGGATTTATAGTTTGGGGTATCGTTACCGCTCCGTTTGGCTGGAAGATGGGGACCTTGCCATCTGATCCGGTACCAGTAGATGCTATACCGGATATTGGTGAAAACCAGCAGATTGTCTTCACCCAGTGGCAGGGTCGGTCTCCGCAGGACATTGAAGATCAGATTTCTTATCCTCTGACGACTTACCTGCTAGGAATTCCAGGGGTGAAATCCATCCGAAGTTCTTCTATATTCGGCTTTTCCAGCATTTTCATCATTTTCAATGAAGATGTAGAGTTTTATTGGTCCCGTTCACGTATTCTTGAAAAGCTCAATGCCCTTCCTTCAGGCCTGTTGCCTGAGGGGGTACAACCGGCTCTGGGGCCCGATGCTACGGCCTTGGGACAGGTGTACTGGTACACGATAGAGGGCCGTGATAAAGAAGGAAATCCTACCGGAGGCTGGGATTTACACGAAATCCGTACTGTACAGGACTTCTACGTCAAGTACGGACTGAATGCAACTGAGGGAGTCTCAGAAGTGGCATCTATAGGCGGCTTTGTGCAGGAATACCAAATAGATGTCAACCCTGACGCGCTTAAGGCTTATGAAATACCCTTGCATAAAGTTATGCAGGCGGTACAGCGGTCCAATAAGGATGTAGGGGCCAAAACCATTGAGATCAATCAGGCTGAGTACCTGGTTAGGGGACTAGGTTACATCAAGCAGGTAGAAGACCTGGAAAAAGCCGTGGTGGCGGTGCAGGATAATGTGCCCATAAGGATAAAGGATGTCGGTGTAGCTACTTTAGGACCTGCCACCCGAAGAGGGCTGTTGGATAAAGATGGTGCCGAAGTAGTGGGGGGCGTTGTGGTAGCCCGTTACGGTGCAAATCCATTGGAAGTCATTAATAATGTAAAGGATAAGATTAAGGAAATTGCTCCCGGACTGCCGAAAAAAACGTTGGCAGACGGAAGGGAGAGCCAGCTAACCATCGTACCCTTTTACGACCGTTCAGAACTCATCTATGAAACATTGGGAACTTTGGAAGAAGCCCTGTCATTGGAAATTCTTATCTCCATTCTTGTAGTTATCGTGATGGTTTACAACCTGCGGGCTTCATTGCTTATTTCAAGTATTCTGCCTATTGCCGTGTTGATGGTATTTATTGCCATGCGGTATTTTGGGGTAGATGCCAATATTGTAGCATTATCGGGGATTGCCATTGCTATTGGCACCATGGTGGATTTGGGAATAATTCTATCCGAAAACATCATCAAACATATGGATGAGGCCCCCCCTGGCCAACAACTCAAGGAGACCATTTATAATGGTTCTGCAGAAGTCGCTACTGCAATACTTACGGCGGTATCTACCACGATAGTGAGTTTTATTCCGGTATTTACCATGCAGGCAGCGGAGGGGAAATTATTCGGTCCTTTGGCCTTTACCAAAACATTTGCCCTGATTGCTGCCTTGATCGTTTCATTGATCATATTGCCAACACTCGCACATTGGTTTTTTGGGGCCAGGATAAAGAACAAGGCCCTAGCAAGAGGTGTAAATATAGGATTAATGCTGATCGGGGTTCTAGCCATTATACTTGGCCACTATTGGGGAGGCATTGTACTGGCCCTTTATGGCCTGTCCGGTATCCTAAAAAACAAGTACCATGAAACGCACAAGGATTCTGGAAAATGGTATGTGAAAATTGTCCGAAAAGCGGATCTTATCATTGCCGTGCTGGGAATAACCTGGTTACTGGCCAGATATTGGCTGCCACTTGGAGCAGGTAAAAGTCTGTTGCTTAATGTAATTTTTGTGGGCCTTCTGCTAGGACTTATTTTAGGCTCCTTTTCTGTTTTGGAATATTACTATAAAGTAATTCTGAAATGGTGTTTGGACAATAAAGTCAAGTTTCTATTAATACCTTCCTTCCTGATACTGGTAGGGGCCAATATATGGTTGGGTTTTCATGCGGTTTTTGGTTTTGCCGCAAAAGGGTTTGATGCTTTAGGCTGGGATATTAAGACCACCAAAATCTGGTCAGGCTTAACGCATAGCTTCCCTGGTGTAGGAAAGGAGTTTATGCCTTCCCTTGATGAAGGAAGTTTTCTGCTAATGCCAACCTCCATGCCGCATTCCGGTGTAGAATTTAACCGCAAGGTCGTAGGACAGCTGGATATGTTGCTGACTAATATTCCTGAGGTGGACCTCACGGTGGGAAAACTTGGACGTGTAGAGTCTGCCCTGGATCCTGCACCTATTTCAATGTATGAAAATATCATCAATTATAAACCGGAGTATATGCTCAATGCAAAAGGGCACCGGGTAAGGTTTAAAGTGGATAAGGAAGACCGTTTTATCCTTGATAGCGGCGATAGTCTTACTAATGATGAGGCTATAGACCGGGGGATTACCGTGGAGGAACTTATACCTGATGATAATGGGAATTATTTCCGAAACTGGAGGCCTCAGATAAAATCCCCTGATGACATTTGGAATGAAATTGTGAAGGTTACCAAAATACCGGGAGTTACTTCTGCGCCTAAACTACAACCCATTGAAACCAGACTGGTCATGCTTCAAACAGGCATGCGTGCTCCAATGGGGATCAAAGTATACGGTCCCGATCTTAAAACCATTGAGGATTTTGGGCTTCGGTTGGAAGAAATACTCAAAAATGTTCCTTCTGTAAAGGCAGAAGCTGCATTTGCAGACCGGATTGTGGGTAAGCCTTATCTTCATTTAAATATTAACCGGGATGAGATTTCACGCTATGGATTGAATGTTGAAGACGTACAACAGACCGTTGAAACGGCCATAGGGGGGATGAAAATTACTTCTACGGTAGAAGGGCGTGAGCGCTTTCCAGTCAGAGTCCGCTATCCCAGGGAGCTTCGGGACGATCCCGAATCACTGGGTAAAATCCTGTTGCCTACACCAACTGGGGCGCAAATACCGATCAGTCAAGTAGTGGACTTTGAATATGTACGCGGACCACAGGCGATAAAGAGTGAAGAGACCTTTTTGGTAGGTTATGTACTGTTTGATAAAAGAGATGGGTATTCTGAAGTTGGGGTAGTCAATGACGCACAGGCGGCTATTCAGGCGAGTATAGATGAAGGGGACCTAGTTGTTCCCGCAGGAATCAGCTATAAGTTTTCCGGAAGCTATGAAAATCAGGTAAGGGCAGAAAAAAGGCTTTCTATCATTGTGCCATTGGTTCTGGGGATTGTCTTTCTCATACTCTATTTCCAGTTTAAATCGGTTTCTACTTCCCTAATGGTATTTTCCGGTATTGCGATGGCTTTTAGTGGCGGATTTATTATGCTTTGGTTATATGGACAAGACTGGTTTGTCAACTTTTCCCTGTTCGGCACTAATATGCGAGACCTCTTTCAGATGCACACCATCAACTTGAGTGTGGCCGTTTGGGTGGGCTTTATAGCTCTTTTTGGCATCGCTACGGACGATGGGGTACTTATTGCCACCTATTTGGACCAGAGCTTTGAAAGAAACCGTCCTGAAAATTTGAACCAAGTCAGAGAAGCTGTTGTGGAAGCTGGTTTGAGAAGAATACGTCCGGCCCTGATGACTGTTTCGACTACCATGATAGCCCTGCTGCCCGTACTCACTTCTACGGGACGTGGTTCAGATATTATGATTCCAATGGCCATCCCTTCATTTGGAGGAATGGCGTTTGCCCTGGTGAGTATTTTCATTGTTCCAGTGCTTTACAGCATGAGAGAAGAAAGGAAAATAAAAAAGACACGATCATGAAAGTAATTATAAATGTCCTCATCCTTCTATTTCTCGGGAGCGGAATAGGCTTTGCACAGGCTCCTGAGGATTATTTTGAAATAGCGGCCAAGAATAATCCTGGTCTACAGGCAAAATACGCGGCTTTTGAAGCAGCCATCCAGAAAGTGGAGCAGGTAAATACCTTGTCTGATCCTAGTTTCTCTTTTGGCTATTTCATATCGCCTGTGGAAACCAGGGTGGGACCTCAAAGGGCCAGGTTTTCTTTAACACAGATATTTCCCTGGTTTGGTACATTGAAAGCACAGGGTAATGCTGCAGCTTTGATGGCTGAAGCTAAATACCAGTCTTTTCTGGATGCCAGGAACCTGTTGTATTATCAGGTGGAGGCAGCCTATTATCCGCTTTATGAACTCAATCAATGGAAAGAGATTGAACGTGAGAATATAAAAATTCTGGAATCCTATAAGATCATTGCCAACAAGAAATTTGAAAATGGTACGGGTACTATGGTCGATGTGCTAAGAGTGGATATCATGTTGAAAGATGCCGTGACCAATCTGAGTATTCTGGATGATAAGGAAAAACCGCTGGTGACAAGGTTTAATAAACTGCTTAACAGAAAGGAAGATGCATTGATTACTGTCCGGGATTCCCTTATAATTCAACCTTTACCAACAACCTTCAGGAAGGACTCTTTGCTGTTGAACAACCCTGTATTGGAAGAACTGGATTTAAAAATTGCATCCAGTGAGGCAAGTGAAGAGGTAGCACATAAGCAAGGGCTTCCAAAATTCGGGTTAGGACTGGATTATGTAATGATCGGAGAGCGTACCGATCTGGCTTCTGGCATGGCTGCTCCACGCGACAATGGCAAAAATGCCCTAATGCCGATGGTATCTGTAAGCATTCCCCTTTTCAGAGGTAAATACAAAGCAGCGGTGAAAGAGGCGAAGCTCATACAAAAGAGCTATGCACTCCAAAGGGAAGACTATGCCAATACACTTACTTCTGGCTATGATATGGCCTGGTTTGAGATGCAACAGCAACAAGAATTACTTGCCTTATACGGTCAGCAAATTCAGGAAACCAATCAAGCCCTCAACCTGCTTTTTACCGCTTATGGTAATTCAGGAAAGGAATTTGAAGAAGTGCTGCGTATGCAACAGCAGCTGCTCAAATATGAAAAGATGAAAGCTACGGCAGAAATCCAGTTTCACATTGCCTTGGCCAAACTACATTACTTAACTGCAAAAAACTACTAAGATGAATACGGATAAAAGAATAATACTCATTGCACTGTCCACCCTGGTGGCGGGAGTGCTGCTCGGCTGGCTTATTTTTGGAGGTTCGTCTGAAAACAATATGGATAAGGAACACCAACACACTGCGGAGGAAGCTGGGGAAACGGTATGGACCTGTTCCATGCATCCTCAGATCAAACAGAGCGAACCTGGGGATTGCCCCATTTGCGGAATGGACTTGATCCCATTGGAAGAAGATCAAAATGAGGTACTTGATCCTATGGCCATCAGCATGTCACCCACAGCCATGCAACTGGCAAATATTACAACTGTCGCAGTAGGTACCATGGATCCGGTGAAAACAGTTAGACTGAACGGTAAGGTGCAGGAAGATGAGCGGCTAGTTTCTTCTCAATCCAGTCATATTTCAGGGAGGATTGAACGGCTCAATGTCAGCTTCACAGGTGAATATGTGAATAAGGGGCAGGTAATTGCCTATATCTATTCCCCCGAATTAGTGACTGCCCAGGAAGAATTGTTTGAAGCGCAGAAGATCAAAGAGACGCAGCCACAATTATTTAAATCGGCTCGGACAAAACTTAAAAACTGGAAGCTTTCGGACGGTCAGATAGATAAAATATTAGAAAGGGGAAGTCCTTCCGATGATTTTCCCATCACAGCAGACATTTCAGGGTATGTGTTGAATAAAAATGTCAACGTGGGTGACTACATCAAACGAGGAGAGTCTGTTTATGAGATTGCCAATTTATCCCGTGTATGGGTGCTGTTTGATGTGTACGAGTCGGAAATGTCTTGGATAAGTAAGGGAGATCAGGTGCGGTTTACCGTTCAATCATTGCCGGGCCAAACGTTTGAAGGCAAGATAAGCTTTTTAGATCCTGTAATTGATCCAAAGACCAGGGTAGCAAAGGCGCGGGTGGAAGTGCGCAACAATGACAATCAACTAAAACCTGAAATGTTTGTATCAGGGACAGTGGAAGCAATGCTGCCTAATAAGGCAAACACTGTTGTCATTCCGAAAACCGCCGTTATGTGGACGGGGAAGCGTTCTGTGGTATACGTGAAAAACACTTCTGGAAGTGGCGTGAATTTTATCATGCGGGAGGTAATGTTGGGACCTGGTTTAGGCGACAGCTTTATAGTGGAGAGTGGACTACAAGAAGGGGAGGAAATAGCCGTGAATGGTACCTTCAGTATAGACGCAGCTGCGCAGCTAGTGGGGAAACCCAGCATGATGAATCCTGAAGGCGGTCCCACCATGACCGGGCACAATCACGCCCACTTGCCGGACGGGCAGGGAGACATGGAGATGCTGGCTTCTTCTTCAAGCTCAGTACCTGGGAAGCAAAAAGAAGTTAAACCGATAGCAATCAACCAAAAGGCCAAAGATGCGCTAAAACCCCTTTATGAACCATACCTGAATTTTAAAGAGGCACTAGTGGCTGATAATTTGTCTGGGGCGCAGAACGCTGCGAATGAGTTGAAAGGAAAACTAGATGCAGTAAACATGTCCGTATTTACCGGAGAATCACATAATGCCTGGATGAACTATAGCGGTAATTTAAAAAATGCTATACAACATGTACCGCACATGAAAGACTTAGTGGCCGTGCGTAAAGCATTTCAACAGGTGTCTGAGGGGATGATTGATTTGACCAGGGCTTTTAATCCCTTTGAGAAAACGCTCCATGTCCAGTTCTGTCCCATGGCTGACAATAATAGAGGAGCCACTTGGCTCAGCACCGAAAAGGAGATTCGCAATCCGTATTTCGGAGAGGCCATGCTCACTTGTGGTGAGGTGAAATCAACCATCAAATGAAGGAATGTTGCAAAACGGGGGATGAAAATCCTCCCTCAAAATTAAAAATATGGGCTTTTCGGATCATATGGGGAATAGTAATCCTTATAGTGGTCGGTATAGCCCTACTACAAATGTTTAACCTATAAAAATCAACAAAATGAAAAATGTAATGAGTAAAAAAGCGCTGCTGGTAGCGGTAATGGCTTTAATCAGCCTTGGGGTTTATGCACAACATGACCATAGCAATCATGGAGATAAGAAAAAAATGGCCCAACACATAGAACCTGTGTTTAAAAACAAAGAGGTGGGAAGTACCTATAGCCATTATATAGCCCTTAAAGATGCTCTAGTAGCGTCACAGTCCGGAGAAGTCCAAAAGGCTGCGGAG
The DNA here is from genome assembly GCF_020463795.1 of Echinicola marina. Taxonomy (NCBI): domain Bacteria; kingdom Pseudomonadati; phylum Bacteroidota; class Cytophagia; order Cytophagales; family Cyclobacteriaceae; genus Echinicola; species Echinicola marina. The sequence continues at coordinate 4,028,222 of NZ_CP080025.1, forward strand.
AAGCTTAAACAGTCTTTAGAATCTGTAAAGGATGCGAAAACAGTGCAGGAGGAAGCAGGTAAAATAGCCTCAGCTTCCAATCTCGATGACCAACGGAAAGCCTTTGCCTCATTGAGTAAAGAAATGGCCGTTTTGGTTAAAGCAAATGCTCCTTCAAAGGGTGAGGTATACCTGGATTACTGCCCGATGGCCAATGGAAATACCGGTGCTTATTGGCTATCAAGCCAAAGGGAAATCAAGAATCCATATTTTGGCGATAAAATGCTGAAATGTGGGAGTGTGAAGGAAACGATCAAATAAGAAACTATGGAGGTTTTGTGGCCCGAATGGGCACCCAACATTCATCCAATGATCATCCATTTCCCGATAGTGTTGTGGTCTGTGGCCGTCATTGCTGACCTGATTTTATTATTCTGCTCCAAAAGCTGGATCAGGAATATGACGGTCACTTTATATACTATGGGAGCACTAGGAGGTTTTGCGGCTTATCTAAGTGGAACACAGGCGATAGATATGGTTTCTGTACCCATGCAGGGAGAAATAACTGCAGGAAACCATTCTGATTGGGGGAGGTATACTTTTTACTTTCTTTCGGCTTATGCGATAATCCGTCTTGTTCTTTTTTGGATACAGAGGGACAGGAACAGGTGGTTGGCTGTTCTTCTTTTCATACTGGGATTGGCAGGTATGGGTATGGTGACTAAAACTGCGGATCTTGGAGGCAAACTGGTATATAAATATGGTGTAGGAACTAAAAAATAAAATTAAACAAACAAAAATTTAAAGTCATGAATAATAATACAAGATTATTTTTTTCAGGCGCCTTGCTTTCGGTAATGATAGGCATTACATCTTGTTCACAGGATAAAAAAAGTGAACAAGCCGAGGCTGAGGGACAGGAACACTTAGAAATGAAGGAAAAGGGTCATCATCAAAAAGAAGAGACACATTCACATGGGGAAACATCAGGTAATGGTCATGGTACTCATGCTGAAATGAAAATGGGACAAAATAAGACCTGGACCCCAAGTGGAAATGGAATAGATCTTATAAAATCAGACTTTCATTTTATTACAGGAAATTTGGAAAATATCAATCCGGTTGTAAAAGAAGTTGATGGTGAACAGGTTCTTGAACTAGATTCCGATGGCACGCCAGCTGCCTTTGTTTTCCATAATCAATATGGGAATGTGGGCATGATCGTAAAATTGAAAAAGCTTGACTTTACAGGTACCATCAGCTTGATACATCATGCCAAAGACCTTACCAGTTATGATTTTATAGCCATAAAAGGCCAAAACATGAAACTGGGAAGAGTGGTAAACGGGCAGGAAGATGTATTTGATGAAGGTGACTTTGATTCCGGCAATGACTGGATGTCGCTAAAGGTAACGGCAGCAGGAACCCATTTTAAAGGTTATGTTGATGAAAAGACCGTTACTCATGGACATGGTGATAAAATGGCCAATGGGTTTGTGGGGATAATGGTTGACGGCAAGGGTAAGATTCAGATCGGTTCCATCGAGACAGCCGTGCTTGAAGATGAATAAATTATACTCAGGGCTGTGGGAATGTACACAGCCCTGAAAACCAAAAAAAATAATTTGTAAAGTTGGTTCACCATATCCCCTAAGTTTGAATCCATCATCACCTGTTTAACTGATTTAGAAAAAATCGGACAATTTCATCAAGGGGATTTAGTACCTTAAATGTGCATAATGGTAAATAGTCAGTTATACTATTTTAGTAAAGGATCTTAGTGCTAGATCAGATTGGAAAGAACAGCATAGATGTAGTTTAAATTAGCCTTTGAAACTTCCACCTTAAAAGCAACCAATGATGAATAGCTATGCGATTAAACCATATATTATTTTATTTTTCATAACTATTTCATTCTTCTCTGTCAGGGGACAAAGCCTTATGGAGAAGTCTGTAGAAGGAAACTCACAAAACCTACCTGTCAGAGAGTATACCATCACCCTGAGGGAAGAAAAAGTAAGTAAAGCAGGGAAGGAGGTGATGGGGATGACCATTGATGGAGGGATTCCGGGCCCTACCTTACGTTTTACAGAAGGGGAATATGCAGTAATTTACGTAAAGAATGAGATGAGGGAAGAAACTTCTGTTCATTGGCATGGGCTGTTGCTTCCCAATTTTTATGACGGTGTTCCTTATCTCACCACACCGCCTATTCAACCTGGGAAAACCCTGAAATATGAATTTCCGATCAAACAATCAGGCACTTATTGGTATCATTCACATACCATGCTACAGGAACAAAGTGGCGTTTACGGTTCTATCGTGATCGAACCGAAAGAAAAAGTGCTTGAATATGATAAAGAATTGGTGATGGTCCTTTCGGATTGGACCAATGAAAAACCCATGGACGTACTACGGTTTTTAAAAAGAGGTACTGAATGGTACAACTGGAGAAAAGGAACGGCCACACCCCTTAATCAGGTTATTGCACGGGGTGCACTGGGTGCACAGCTCGAGTTTTGGCGACAAAGAATGGAGGGCGCTGATATTGCCGATATTTATTACCCTACATTCCTTGTAAATGGGGAAAAGAGGCAAGATTACCCGGATTTCAAATCCGGTGAAAAAGTTAGGCTGCGGATTATAAATGGGGCAGCTTCTACCTCATTTTGGATGACCTTTGGAGGAGGAAACCCTACAATAGTGTCTGCAGATGGCTTAAATGTGGTACCTATCGAACATAACAAAACCTTTATTGCTATAGCAGAGACTTATGATTTTATTGTTACTATTCCAAAAAAAAGTAAGATGGAATTCCGGATTACAGCCCAGGATGGATCAGGGACTGCATCGGCTTTTTTAGGAAACGGTGATGTCCTTTCGGCACCGCCAGTGCCCCGCCCAGATAAAATTGGTATGATGATGCAGATGTCAAAAATGGATATGAGGATGGGGGCACCTGCATTAAAGTTTAGGCCAAAAAAAGATGAGCCGGAGAAAATGATGAAAAGGTGGGGAATGCAGATGGATGAATTAATGAGCGGAATGGATATGAACCAGAGCGACTCAGGGATGACTGAACATCATAACATGGATATGAAGCATGAAGAACATGGTAATACCCAAAATAAAAATATGGCTGGTATGGAGATGCAGGGAAAGAAAGCTAAGAGTAAAGATGACGGTTCCAAAATGCAAATGGAAGGGATGGATATGTTTTCTGAGTACAATTATGACTATTTGAAATCTCCGGATAAAACCACCTATAATGAGGATATTCCGGTACGAGATATTTTGCTGAACCTGACAGGAAATATGAGTCGATATGTATGGAGCTTAAACGGAATCCCCCTTGCTGAAACAGACAAGATTAAAATTAATGAGGGTGAAGTAACGAGAATTACTTTCAACAACCTCACCATGATGCACCATCCCATGCACCTGCATGGGCATTTTTTCAGGGTAATTAATGAGAATGGAGACTACTCACCTTTGAAACACACTGTTAATGTGCCCCCAATGCAAAAAGTAACCATCGAATTCTATGGTAATGAATATGGAGACTGGTTTTTTCATTGCCACATCCTTTATCATATGATGGGAGGTATGGCACGAGTGGTGAGCTATGATACCCCAAGAGATAAGAGAATGGAGCCCTATCCTGTTTCTAACCTGGTGCATGAAACCAATAAATTTTATAATTGGGGAATGGCAGACCTCGCTACCCATACCGGTGCATTTAATATAGTATCCTCAAACATTCGCAACCAATTTAATCTGGCAATAGAGTATGGTTGGAATAAAAACTTTGAAGCAGAGTTTTCTTATGAATATTATATGTATGACTATCTGCGTGTATTTGGGGGAGTAAATGTTGAAAATACCACTCAAAATAGTTTGGATGATATCAATACCACAGCAGTAGCCGGTATCCGATGGTTTACTCCGTATATGTTTGATGTCGATATTAGAATTGACAATGAATTAAGACCAAGAATTGGAATCGGACGATCTTTGATGCTCTTCCCCAGGTTTTCCGTTTTTGGTTATTATGAATACCAATTTGATGCGGGTTGGGTCAATACCCTGGAAGGTAATACTAACTATACTCAGGAAATTGTTTGGAATGCAGGCGGAGAATTCCTGTTATCCAAAAATTTTTCATTGATGGCCGGTTATGATAACCGCTTTGGTGGGGGAGGCGGACTATCTGTCAGATTTTAACACTAAATAAAATCAATATGGACAACTTTCTAAAACAATGGGGTGAAGCGGCGTATACCAGTACCGGTTTTTTCTGGATGGTACTGTGGGCTTTTATCCTAGGTTATGCTGTAAGTTCATTTATACAAATCTTTGTTACAGAGAAGCGTATGCAGGAAACCATGGGCGATGCCAAGGCTAAAAGTATACTGTTAGGTACCTTCTTCGGTTTTATCAGCAGTTCGTGCAGTTTCTCCGCATTGGCCACCTCCAAATCCCTTTTCCAGAAGGGAGCAAGTTTTGCTTCTTCTATTGCTTTTTTATTGGCGTCGACCAACTTGGTGATTGAGCTGGGAATTATCATATCGATTTTCCTGGGCTGGCAATTTGTAGTCGGAGAGTATGTCGGAGGGATTTTGTTGATCCTTTGCAGTTGGTTGCTGATTCGCCTGATCAAGCCCAACGGGCTAATTGAAAAGGCAAGGAAGAACCTCGACAGCTCCTCTGACAAGCAGGCGGAATCATCCTCCTTTAAGGAAAAGGTCCAATCCAAAAAAAACTGGGCAAAAGTAGGCAAACAATATGCCATGGAGTGGAAGATGGTATGGAAAGACGTGACCTTGGGCTTTACGATTGCGGGCATTGTTTCGGCTTTTGTACCGGACAGCTTTTTTCAGACACTTTTTATTAATACTGGTGAAGGCCAAAACACTTTTGGTTTTTTTACCCTTCTGGAACATGTCATTGTGGGACCTGTAGCTGCGTTTCTAACCTTTATAGGCTCCATGGGAAACATTCCATTGGCGGCATTGTTGTTTGGCAAGGGAGTAAGCTTTGCAGGAGTCATGGCCTTTATTTTTAGCGACCTCATCGTCTTCCCGGTACTCAGGATCAATGCCAAGTACTATGGGTGGAAGATGTCATTGTTCATACTCTTTCTATTGTTTACTTCACTTATTGTCACAGCCTTACTCTTGCACTATGGCTTCAGCTTTTTAGACTTCTTACCGGATAGTTCGGGAAAAAGCATTACCGAGAGCGATCATTTTAAGATTGACTACACCTTCTTCCTAAATATTGCATTTTTTATAGTGTCCGGAATTTTGATCTACTTCGGTTTTTATAAAGGAAGAGACGTTAAATACCATAAGGAGATGGCACCGAAAAGCCCAATGTTGGAGAAAATACTCAAATGGTTAGCTTTTGTTTGTTATGCTTGGCTTGTGACTGGAATTTTTATCAAAATGATAATACTGTAAAACTATGAAAGGCCACAAACATCATCATAGTGATCACCACCCAAGTGGACAGGAAGCAATGGAGCATTCGTCTGACCATCACCATCATACCGGTCACCATGATCATCATAAGCACATGATAAGCGACTTTAAGAAGCGTTTTTATATCAATTGTGCCCTTTCGATTCCAGTATTGGTTTTTTCGGAAATGATCCAGCATTTTTTTGGGTTTTCATTCACTTTTCCCGGAATGGTCTATGTAGCGGCTGGTTTGTCCAGCTTTATATTTTTCTACGGGGGATGGCCATTCCTCAAGGGACTCAAAGAGGAACTTTCTGAAGGAGGACCAGGGATGATGACCTTGATCGCTATAGCCATTACAGTGGCCTGGACATACAGCACGGTGGTGGTATTTGGCCTTAAAGGAATGGTTTTTTATTGGGAACTGGTCACCTTGATTGATATTATGCTGCTGGGACACTGGCTGGAAATGCGCTCGGTAATGGGGGCTTCAAAGGCCCTTGAGAAACTGGCAGAACTGATGCCTTCTGAGGCCCACAAATTGGACGGGGACACAATGCATGATGTAAAAATCAGTGAGCTGAATAAAGGAGATATCATATTGATCAAGCCTGGAGAGAAAGTTCCGGCTGATGGTAAAATTATAGACGGAGAAAGTGATTTGGACCAAAGCGCGCTTACAGGAGAGAGCAAACCCGTGCAAAAATTTAAAGGGGATGAGGTGATAGGCGGGGCAATCAATGGGGATGGCAGCCTCAAAGTGGAAGTAAAATCCTCCGGTGAGGACAGCTATCTTAGCAAAGTGATCAGACTGGTGGAAGAAGCCCAACAAACCAAGTCAAAAACGCAAAATCTTGCCAATAGAGCAGCAAGCTGGTTGGCCTATATTGCCATAGGTGTGGGAATAGTCACTTTTATCGCATGGTCTTTTTTTAGTTCACAGGGCGTGGATTTTGCCCTTGAACGAATGGTTACCGTAATGATCATCACCTGCCCGCATGCCCTGGGTCTTGCTGTACCTCTGGTGGTTTCGATCTCGACGGCCTTATCGGCCAAAAACGGCTTGTTGGTACGAAACCGGACAGCTTTTGAGAACAGCCGAAAAATCTCTGCCATTGTGTTCGATAAAACCGGAACCCTGACAGAAGGTAATTTTGGTGTAAACAGGATTGAAAGCTTGTACGGCCTGCCCCAGAATGAACTGTTATCAACTGTTGCAGCAATTGAACAGCATTCGGAACATCCCATAGCTAAAGGTATTGTGAAAGAAAGCAAGAACCGTGGTCTCAAACTTCCCCAGACCTCAGACTTCAGTGCCACAAAAGGAAGAGGGGTAAGTGCCAGGGTTGGAGGTGTGATTTATCAGATCGTCAGTCCGGGATATCTGGAGGATCAAGGTCTTGACTTGCCTGAAGGAGCTATGACTGACCAAATCGAGACTATCGTATTTGTCCTTAAGGAAGGAGAACTGATAGGATTTATTGCTTTGGCTGATCAAATTAGAAAGGAAAGTAAAGGGGCCATCGCATTGCTCAAGGAACAGGGCATTAAGGTATTGATGGCTACTGGGGATAATGAACAAACCGCCAAAGCAGTGGCTGATGAACTCGGACTTGATGGCTACTTCAGCCAAGTACTGCCGCATCAAAAGTCAGAACTTATTGAGAAACTACAGTCCAAGGGAGAATACGTAGCGATGACCGGTGATGGGGTAAATGATGCACCTGCATTGGCCAAAGCGGATATTGGGATTGCCGTGGGATCCGGTACAGATGTAGCCGCTGAAACGGCAGACATTATTCTTACTGAAAGCAGTCCTGAGGATATCAGTCGTCTGATCATATTTGGAAGGGCAACCTATAATAAAATGGTTCAGAACCTTATATGGGCAACAGGCTACAATGTGATTGCCATTCCCTTGGCCGCAGGAGTGTTATTTTCTGAGGGGATCATGATAAATCCGGCCATAGGTGCTGCGTTGATGAGCCTTAGCACCATTGTTTGTGCTGCCAACGCACAGTTGTTGAGATTGAAGTTTAATTAACAGGTTATAACACATAATACACGATATAAATCTTGAGATTAATGAAAAAAGTAACAATCCATATTAAGAACATGGTGTGCCACCGTTGTATCCTGGCAGTGAAGGAAATTTTGGAAGATTTGCAGATTGAAGCCCAGGAGGTAGCATTAGGACAGGTAACCTTATCAGATGAATTAGGGACTGAAATAAGAAATAAGCTCGCCGGGCAATTAAAAAAAATTGGTTTTGAATTGCTGGAAGAAGGACGGTCCAGTCTTATTTCCCGCATCAAAACATTGATTGTTGAACAAATCCATTATAATAAAGAGCCACTGAAAGAAAATTTCTCCACCTTTCTTTCAGATAAGCTAAACCATGACTATTCTTATTTGAGCCGTTTTTTCTCCTCCGTAGAGGGGGTTACCATAGAGAAGTTTATAGCCTTGCAGAAAATTGAGAAAGTAAAGGAATTGCTTTTTTATGATGAGTTGACCCTGTCTGAAATTGCCTTTTTGATGAATTACAGCAGTACAGCTTACCTATCCACTCAGTTTAAAAAGGAAACAGGGATGACTCCTACCCAGTTTAAAAGCATGCATCAACCGGGGCATCGAGATTTGGATAGTATTTAAGCAAAATCTTAAAAATGTACCCCAAAATACTGTAACATATTTTAAGTCAATTGTTGTGACATTTGTATCATACAAACAAAGAATTTTATTCTCATGGATACAATCGTTGCACCAAGAAAAACCGTAAAGAAGGAATCATTTCCAGTGACTGGAATGACCTGTGCGTCCTGTGCTTCAAGTGTGGAGTCCATTTTATCCCATATCGATGGGGTCTCCCAAGCCAGTGTGAATTTTGCTTCCAACTCCGTATTGGTAGAACATGATCCATCTGTTAGTCCGCTTGATTTGCAAAATGCCCTGCGAAGTGTCGGTTATGACCTTATCATCGATGAGGAAGACCCTTCTCAGGCTCAGGAAGAAAGACAGCGCCAACACTATCTGGAGGTGCGTAATCGAACCATTTGGTCTGCGCTTTTGACATTTCCAGTATTTATTTTGGGCATGTTTTATATGAACTGGATGCCGGGACAATGGATTTCGTTGCTACTTACCATCCCCATCCTGTTTTATTTCGGCAAAAACTTCTTTATTAATGCCTTTAAGCAAGCCAAACACGGTAAGGCGAATATGGATACCTTGGTGGCATTAAGTACAGGTATTGCCTTTGTTTTCAGTTTGCTCAATACTCTTTTTCCAGATTTCTGGCACGCCCGAGGTATTCATCCACATGTGTACTACGAGGCGGCTACTGTTATCATTACCTTCATTTCTTTAGGGAAGCTGTTGGAAGAAAAAGCCAAGTCAAATACTTCATCCGCGATTAAAAAGTTGATGGGACTGCAGCCCAAAACCTTTAGAGCCATTATTAACGGCGAAGAGCTGGAAATCCCGATTGCGTCGGTCCAAAAAGGAAATACGATTTTGGTACGCCCGGGAGAGAAAATTCCGGTGGATGGGGCAGTTTTGTCCGGTAGTTCCTATATAGATGAAAGCATGATCACTGGTGAACCGGTACCGGTGGCTAAAATCAAAGGGGATAAAGTATTTGCCGGCACCGTTAACCAGAAAGGGAGCTTCCAGTTTGAGGCCGAGAAAGTAGGAGGAGAAACCCTGCTTTCACAGATCATCAAAATGGTGCAGGAAGCCCAGGGCAGCAAAGCTCCGGTGCAGAAGCTCGTGGACAAGATCGCCGGGATATTTGTGCCGGTGGTGATGGGGATTTCCATCTTTACCTTTATCGTATGGATGACGGTGGGCGGGGATGATGCATTCACCCATGCCCTGTTGACCTCGGTAGCAGTGTTGGTGATTGCCTGTCCCTGTGCTTTGGGACTTGCTACCCCTACGGCCATTATGGTAGGAGTAGGAAAAGGAGCAGAAAACAATATCCTGATCAAAGATGCTGAGAGCTTGGAACTTGGCCATAAGGTTAATGCTATTGTATTGGACAAAACCGGCACCATCACAGAAGGTAAACCTACCGTTACCAATCTGTATTGGTCGGAGAAGGCACATGAAGCCTATCATGCGGCTGTGCTGCTTGCTCTGGAGACACAGTCTGAGCATCCACTGGCCGATGCGGTAGTGAAAAAGCTAAAAGAAAAAGGTGTTCAACGGGAAACATTAAAGGACTTTGACAGCCTCACCGGAAAGGGGGTGAAGGCCTCCGATACTGCAGGTAAGACATACTATATCGGTAATGGAAAACTGATGCAGGAATATCAAATAAATATCCCGCAGCACATCCAGCAAAAAGAAGGTGAGTGGCAAAAGGAAGCAAAAACCGTGGTTTTCTTTTCAGATGATGTAGAGGTGCTGGCAGTTTTGGCAATAGCTGATAAGATAAAGGCGACATCCAGATCGGCTGTTGAGAAATTGAAAAAACTAGGTGTAGAGGTTTATATGCTCACGGGAGATAACAACCAAACTGCATGGGCAGTAGCCGCACAGGTTGGTCTGACTGATTTTAGGGGAGAAGTATTACCCTCTGATAAAGCTGATTTTGTAAAAGAACTGCAATCCAAAGGAAAGGTGGTGGCGATGGTGGGTGATGGGATCAATGATTCCCAGGCGCTTGCACAGGCAAACGTGAGTATTGCTATGGGGCACGGATCGGACATAGCTATGGACGTGGCCAAAATGACGCTGATCACTTCTGATCTGGAGTCGATCCCGAAAGCCCTTAAACTGTCTACCAAAACAGTGAAAGGTATCCGGCAAAATCTCTTTTGGGCTTTTATATACAATGTAATAGGTATTCCTATTGCTGCTGGGATACTATATCCAGTTAATGGATTTTTGCTTGATCCAATGATTGCAGGGGCGGCAATGGCGCTGAGTTCAGTGTCTGTGGTCGCCAATAGTTTAAGATTGAAAACAACTAAGATTTAAAAATCAAATTTTCAAACTTTAAAATAGACTTAAAATGAATACTTTAAAATTCAAAACGAACATTAATTGCAGTGGGTGCCTTTCCAAAGTTACGCCCTTCCTGAACGAGGAAAAGGACATTCAAAAATGGGAGGTTAATCTTGAAAGTGAAAACCGTGTGCTTACCGTTGAAACTTCAAACCTCAATGCGGAAGAAGTAAAGAAAACAGTTCAGAAAGCCGGCTTTAATGCTGAGGTTATTTGATTTATAATGTTCACTTAAGCAAACATTTAGGTTCTTAGCGACTCTTTCGCTCAAATAAACTTCATTTTTATCATCTTCAAGGAGTTTGACAGACACGTCAAACTCCTCCTTTTCAATAATTACCCACCTCTGACCAAGTTGTAATCCCTTGTCCAAATGATTTAAAAAGCCTTTATCATCAGTATCCACACTTCGGAAAACATAATTTTTGCCCGGTTCTAATTCGGAAAGCAGTATAATACTCAGATTTGGAAAGTTACCGTCTTTATCTGGTATAGGATCGACATGCGGATCTCTTTCAGGATACTCAAGAAATCGCTCCAGTCTTTCTCTGAATAAAGATGATTGAACATGCTCTAGCTGCTCAGCAATAGTATGTACTTCATCCCATTTAAAGTTCAGTGTTTCTACGAGAAAGGTCTCCCAGAGCCGATGTTTTCGTATGATTAGTTTTGCCAGAAAACTCCCCTGATCTGTTAAAGTAATATTATTCTTATCCTCTATCAAACCTTTTTCATAGAGCCGCCTGAGCATGTCTGAAGCCGAAGCAGGACTGTTCTGAATTTTTTCGGCTACAGCACTCACCGTGACAGAGGTCGCAGTTTCTTCAAGAAAGAAGATTGCCTTGAGGTAATTCTCGCCTGTAGTTGATATCATTGATTAATTTAGTCTAAACTAAAAATTTATTTTAGTTAAACAAATTATTAGTTTTGCCTTATCAACATATAATTATATGATAAACATAAAAATAAAGTATCTGGTTTTGGTTTTTTTGGTGCCCTTGTCGTTTTATTCATGCGATGAGGTATTTCCTGAAGCACCAGCAGAAAATGAATTGTTGGACGGTCCAATGGAAGATCTTGCATATTCAGAGCAGAACAGGTTTTTGGCTGGAGATGTAGCCTTCAATGATGAGGTTTTTACACCAGAGAATGGTTTGGGACCTATGTTTGTAGCCACCTCCTGTGGAAGCTGTCATCCGGGAGATGGAAAAGGGCATCCTTTCACCACACTTACACGATTTGGGCAGACATCACCCAATCAGAGTTCCAATATTCCACCAGGAGCACCACAGCTGCAGAATAGGGCCATTCCGGGATTTGAGCCGGAGAGGCTACCCTCCGGGGTTCCATTTATGAAGTTTACTCCTCCCGCAGTTACCGGTCTTGGACTGTTAGCGGCCCTCACAGATGCACAAATCCTTGAAAATGCTGATCCTAATGATGATGATGGAGATGGTATCTCCGGGGTCCCCAATTATATTACTCCTCCCGATTACTTTCAACCGCAATGGTTTCATCAATCCTTCAGTGGTAAATACATTGGGCGTTTCGGAAAGAAGGCTGCCGCCATTGACTTGTTGCAACAAACTGCCACCGCATATAACCAGGATATGGGCGTGACATCTACATTTGAGTCGCTAGATGTGGCCACCAACCTCTCAGTGGATCCGGAAGTAAGCGATCAGACTATAAGGGACGTAGTTTTTTATTTAAGAACGCTTAAAGCACCCATTCAAAGGGAATCCGATGCTTCTGATGTTATTCGGGGTCAACAAATCTTCACTGATATTAAGTGTGGCTCATGTCATATCCCCTCCTGGACAACTGCTGAATCAGATATTGGAGCTCTCAGCAATAAGACTTTTTATCCTTATACAGATTTGTTGCTGCACGATATGGGACCTGGTCTCGATGATGGAGCTACGGAAGGTTCAGCAGAAACGTATGAATGGCGAACCCCACCACTCTGGGGACTTGGTCTTTCGCAGGATTCCCAAGGAGGTGAGTTGTTTCTGATGCACGATGGCCGTGCAAAAACGATTGAAGAAGCTATAAATATGCATGGTGGGGAAGCATCCACCAGCCGGGACAGCTTTGAGCAGCTCAGCAAAACAGATAAGCAAAAACTCCTCACATTTCTTAAATCTCTTTAGTCCTATGGACAGGAAACAATTTCTAAGATTAATGGGAGGCTCTTGCTTAGCAGCAGCTGGAATCACCACGTTTTTATCAGGCTGTACATCCATTCATAAAGTGAGTGCCGTGATAAGAGATAATAAGCTGAAGTTATCAAAAAGTGAATATTCTACTGACCAGGGGAAACTCCTGGAAGTAGTACTGGTAAGAGCAACCTCTTTGGCCTTTCCTATTGCCTTATACAGAATCAATCCTAAGGAATACATCGCGCTATGGATGGAATGTACGCACAAAGGGTGTGAAGTAAATGCACAACCCAATTACTTGGTATGCCCCTGTCATGGAAGTGAATTTGATTCAAAGGGCAATGTATTGCAAGGCCCGGCAGAAACTAACCTCAAAACCTTTAATACAAGCACAGATCATGAAAACATCTACATTCATTTATAAAAACCTTAAACTGCTATTCCTGATTATTTTTTTGGGAATGGGAGCATCTGTAATGGCGCAGCAAATAAGTAATGATACAACTGATCTCCAAATGAATATGGATGCAGTTTATAACCGTCCGTTTTTACAGGCAGGCAGTTTTCCGGTGGCCTTGGGCGGTTATGTTGAAGCACATGGTCAGTATTTCGTGACTGATGGAATTAGCGAGGGGATTTCTTTTAAGATACCCAGAATGACGCTATTCGTGTCTTCCTCAATCCTGGATCGGATTAAATTCCTTTCCGAAATAGAGTTTGAAGAAGGCACCAAGGAAATAAATATTGAGTTTGCTGCTCTTGATTTTGAATTTCACCCCTTATTTAATCTCAGGGGAGGAATCATCATGAATCCTATAGGTGCATTTAACCAAAACCACGATGGACCTAATTGGGAATTTGTAGACAGGCCTATTTCAGCTACCACCATAATCCCGTCTACTTTCAGCAATGTCGGGTTTGGTTTTCATGGCAAAACCTATCGGAAGCAATGGGTTTGGGCCTATGAAGCTTATTTGACCAATGGATTCAATGATCAGATAATCGCCAACAGCGAAGGCCGCACCTGGCTACCGGCTGCCAAAGAAAATGTAGATCGGTTTGAAGAAAATTTTAATGCCGTACCACTGGTTACACTGAAAACGGCAATTCGTCATAGGCAAATTGGAGAAATTGGGCTTTCATGGATGGGGGATGTATATAATAAATATGAGGAAGATGGACTTGTTTTGGATACAAAAAGAAGGTTGGACGTATTTGCTATAGACGTCAATACCACCATCAAAAAAAAGATGAATATCACAGGTGAGTGGGTTTGGGCCTTCCTGGATATACCAGATACCTATTCACAGCAGTTTGGCACGCAGCAACAGGGAGGATTCGTTGATGTTGTTTACACAATTATTAAGCGTAAGATGCTGGGATGGGAAAATGCCAAGGTTAATCTAGCTGTGCGCCTGGAGCATGTAGATTACAACGTAGGATCATTTAATGAAACCGGGGCCATTATTCATGACGATCTACAGGCCATTGTGCCTGCCATTAGTTTCCGGCCATCTGCACAGACGGTGATACGGGCCAACTACCGCTACATGTGGGAAACGGATTTATTGGGGAATCCACCTGTAAAAACAGCAGGAATAGAAATTGGGGTTTCCAGCTATTTTTAGATAAAGACGAATGCCATTCAGCGAAAATGCAGCCAGTTACTTAGTTAACCTTTAAGTTTCTACTTTGCAATACCCTTGCATTGCTTAATTACGTACATTTGTAATAATGAAAATCGCATGCTACATATTGAGTTTTTACTTTATAGCCCTTTCAGGGGTGGCATGTGCGGATACTATTCCCGAAGATTCTCAAAACAGTGTAACAATAGTTGATATCGGCAACCCAGGGCATAACCACCATTCCACTAACGGGTGGGATGGGTGTACTCCTTTCTGTGTGTGCCATTGCTGCCACCTTCATTTTTTTCCTGCTTCTGGTGTTGTTTTCTCACATCCTTTGAAGCTCCCACAAGTTTATTCTTCTTTTCGTCAGGACTTCGGAAACCTGAAACTTCACGATTTTCTCAAACCTCCTCGAGCTTAATTTGCAGGTTGTAGGGTTCGGTATGTCTATTTGGCAATGATGTTATGCATTGACCGGAATTCATACTGCAATCTATACAGCCCCCTTTTCATTGGCCTAAATTCCATAAGGTCACCTTTCATTGGTTTTAGGGAAAATTTGAAAAATTTTGAAAGAATCAAATAAAAAGAAGAGAAGAAAGAGAAAAATCACGGCCAAATGGGCAATCAAATGGCTTTTCATTGTGATGGTATGCCTCATCTTGCTTGCAGCGATGGTGGCTCGTGTTCATCACTTCTTCTCTGTTCATGTGAAATAATTTAATAAATGGTATGATCAATAAAATAATTTCTTTTTCGATAAAGAATAAATTCATCGTGGGCCTGCTCACGCTGGCGCTCATTGGGGTCGGGATATACTCCATGTACACGGTCAATTTGGGTTCAGTACCTGATATAACCAACAATCAGGTGCAGGTAATGACTGTATCTCAAAACCTGGCCACTGAGGATATCGAACAGTTTGTTACTTACCCTGTAGAGTTGGCCATGGGCAACCTGCCGGGAGTAGATGAAATCCGTTCTGTTTCGAGGTTCGGCCTCTCCGTGGTTACTATCGTATTTGAAGACGATATGGGGATATACAAACCCCGGCAACTGGTGCAGGAAAAGCTTAATGAGGTAAGGGATAAAATCCCTGAGAAATTTGGCAGCCCGTCTATGGGGCCTATAACCACGGGACTCGGTGAAATCTACCAATATACCATCAAGCCTAAGCCAGGATATGATACAGTCTATACCCCTACAGAGTTGCGAACCATTCAAGACTGGATAGTAAAACGGCAAATGACATTAGTAGATGGTGTGGTGGATGTCAATGCTTTTGGCGGAAAGATCAAGCAATATGAAATCGCTATCAATCCAGAAAAACTTAATGCCCTTAATGTATCCATCTCAGAAGTTTTTGAAGCCCTTCAGCGTAATAATGTAAATACTGGAGGGGCTTATATAGAGAAAAACAACATGGCCAACTTCATTCGTGGAGAAGGTCTTGTGCGTTCGCTTGACGACATTCGGGATATTCTGGTACGGAATGAAAACAACATTCCTATCACTATTGGCGATGTAGCTGAAAAGGTGCATTTTGGAAATCAGGTCCGCTATGGAGCATTCACCCAGGATGGCCAGGAAGCTGTAGGTGGAATGGTGTTAATGTTGAAAGGATCAAACCCTAACTCGGTGATCCAGAATGTGCAGGAGCGCATGGAAAAAGTGCAGAAGTCTTTGCCTGAAGGCTTGGAAATAACACCATTTCTTGATCGTAGTTCCCTGATTGAAAGAACTACCAGTACAGTAAAAACAAATCTTTTGGAAGGAGCCCTCATTGTGATATTCGCCCTTGTAATATTGCTGGGGAGTGTGCGAGGGGGTATCATCACAGCAACCACCATTCCTCTTTCCCTGCTATTTGCCTTTATTCTAATGAAGCAGTTTAATGTCTGGGCCAACCTCATGAGCCTGGGGGCTATTGACTTTGGGATTATCATTGATGGGGCAGTGATCATTATTGAAGGTACGGTATACGAAATCCAGAAGCGCATCCGCTCGGGTAAAATCAAATTCAATCAGGGCGTAATGGATGAAGTGGCTTATGATGCCGGAAGTACCATGATGGGATCAGCATTTTTTGGACAGATAATCATTCTGATTGTTTTCGCTCCTATTCTTTTCCTCACCGGGGTTGAGGGTAAAATGTTCCAGCCTATGGCCTATACCTTCGGTTTTGCCATGATAGGTGCCATTATCCTTTGCCTCACTTACGTTCCTATGATGTCAGCTTTATTTATGAAGCCCATCCAGAACAAAAAGAACTGGTTTGGGAAGTTTGAACGCTGGCTGGAAAAAGTCAGTGATAAAATTATTGGGGGAATCCAATGGGCTTATTTGCCATTGCTTAAAGGTGCTTTAAGGTTCAAGACCATTGTCATCATTGTGGCTATTGTGTTACTGGGGCTTTCAGGATTCATTTTTTCACGTATGGGCGGAGAATTTGTACCCCAGCTGGATGAAGGGGATATCGCCATGCAGGCTTTGATACGTCCTGGAAGCGGATTGAGTGAAGCCATTGATGTTTCTACTAAAATTGAAACGCTTCTTCTGGACAACTTTCCTGAAATAAAAACTGCTGTAGCCAGAATCGGTGTAGCCGATATTCCTACCGACCCCATGCCGATGGACATAGCCGATATGTTTATCATCCTGGAAAAGGATATGGACAAATGGACAACAGTAGAAACAAAAGAAGAACTCATTGCAGGGATAAAGGAAATGCTGGATAAAAAACTGACGGGTGTCAACCTTGTTTTCAGCCAGCCTGTAGAACTTCGTTTTAATGAGTTGTTGACTGGCGTGCGTGAAGATGTAGCTGTCAAACTCTATGGTGAAGATTTAGATGTACTTGCCCAAAAAGCTGAGCAAATGGCGGAAATAATCCAGACTATTCCAGGTGTGGGTGATGTAAATCCGGAACGAACTTCTGGTTTACCTCAAATGACCGTTCGTTACAACCGTAAAAAGATTGCCCAATATGGACTGGACATTCAAAAGCTGAACGAATACGTGAGTGCCGCCTTTGCCGGAGGAGTAGCCGGGGTGATTTTTGAAGGAGAAAAGCGATTTGATATGGTCATCCGCTTTGATGAAAAACACCGAAGGAGCATTGATGACTTACGTACCTTATATATTGACCTGCCCGATGGTACACAAGTACCTATTAAAGAAGTAGCTGACATTAATTATGTGCCAGGCCCCATGCAGATTTCCCGTGATAATACTTTCCGCAGGACCTATGTGGGTGTCAATACCAGAGGGCGTGATGTAGAGTCGGTAGTAACGGATATACAAGAAAAATTAGATGCAGAGCTTGATCTCGCACCCGGTTACTATATCACTTATGGAGGTGAATTTGAAAATCTTCAACGGGCCAAAAGCAGGCTGCAGATCGTTGTGCCTATCGCACTCTTCCTAATCTTTGTGCTGCTATATTTTGCCTTACAGTCATTTTCACAATCTATTATGATTTATATGGCCATTCCCCTGGCTGCCATTGGAGGTGTTTTTGCGCTATGGTTGCGCGGGATGCCATTTAGTATTTCGGCAGGTGTAGGCTTTATCGTTTTATTTGGGGTAGCAGTGTTAAATGGGCTGGTACTGATCAACCGATTCAATTCCCTGAAAGAAGAAGGGGTCACCAGCATCAGAGACCGCATTCTTACCGGTACCAAAGAACGGATCAGGCCGATCATGCTTACGGCTACTACAGATATATTCGGCTTCTTGCCGATGGCATTTTCAGGTTCTGCCGGAGCTGAGGTACAAAGGCCGTTAGCCACAGTGGTAATTGGTGGAATGCTTACAGCTACACTGCTCACATTGGTGGTGCTTCCTGTACTTTACACTTTTGTGGAAAGCAGAAGTGACAAAAGAAAAAGCCTGAAAGGGCCAAATGCCAACGTGATTATTGTACTGCTGGTTTGTGGAGGTCTATTGGGGCTGCCTGTCTTGGCCAATGCCCAAAACCAACAACAACCACAAGACAGTTTGCAAACGATCACGCTGGAGCAGGCCAGAAAACGTGCGGTAGAAAGCTATCCGAAAATCCAATCGGCAAGACTAGAGATAGAAAACCAGGAGGTGCTTAAGAAAACAGCCTGGGACTTTGGTAATACGCAGTTATTTACCGGAAAGGAAGAAGTGGGCAATGGTTCTGATGGAATCTATACTCAGTTCGGCATCCAGCAACAACAAATTGATGTTTTCGGTATTGCTCCTAAACTTAAGTTGCAAAAAGAACGGATAGCACTTGCTGAGAAGGCACTTGATCTATCAGTTATTGAACTGGAGCGGGAAGTAAGCCAGGCTTGGGCCATGGTATTTGCTACCAAAAACAATTACCAGGTTTATGAACACTTGGATTCGGTATTTGCAGATATTGAAAGAGCGGCCAGGATTCGCTTGGAAACGGAAGCCACATCTAAACTGGAATACCTGGCTACTTCCAACCAGGCCAATCAGGTACAGATACAAAAAGAGCAGGCATATCGGGATTATCTGAGTGCTTTACAGCGCCTGAACCTTTGGTTTGCCAATGACACGCTGTATACCGTACCGGATGTCCCAACCAGTCAATTGGACGAACCGCTCAATTATGTAGCTGATTCATTGATGAACCATCCTTTGCTGAATGTATCAAAGCAACAGGTAGATGTAGCGGATGCCACCATAAAAGAGAGGCGTTCGCAGTTCTTGCCTCAATTACAGGGGCAGTATGGGCGACAGCAGATTGCCGGGCAATCTGGATTTTATCAGTACCAGGTAGGTGTCAGAATCCCTTTGTTTTTCGGACCTGAGCTGGGCAGGACACAGTCGGCCAAAATCCAACGGGATATTGCGGGTCAAAACCTGCGCCAAAACCAGTTGGAACTGAATGCCGCCTATCAGGACATGAGAGAACAATACCTGAAGTGGCTCAATTCATGGAACTACTACCGGGATGAGGCACTTCCGCTGGCCCAGGAGCAACGGGACGGAGCTATTTTGGCTTACCGGGAAGGGGCTATTGATTATGTGACCTTCCTGCAAAATATCCGGGATGCCATTCGCATAGAAGTTGATTCCTGGAATGCCTTTGGCAATTATCTGAATAGCCGCTACCAATTGGAATACTACTTAAGAACATCAAACTAAAAGTAAACTGATCATCAGATATAAAAATAGAAGCACAATGAAAAAGCAAATCATATATATAGTGGCACTGGTACTTATGGTATCGGTATTTACGGGCTGCGGCAGCAAGTCGGCTGAGAACTCCGGTGAAGCATCTCACGAAGAACACAATGAGGGCGAGGCTGGACACGCAGGTGAAGAAGGCGGACATGAAGGCGAAGAAGGAGAACATAGTGAAGAAGGAATGGCCGAACTTCACCTTTCTGATATGAAATTTGAAAGTTTGGGTATTAAGGTAGATACCCTGCCAACCCGGGCTCTCTCGGGCGTGGTGGAAGCCAACGGCCGGTTGGAGGTACCACCACAGCATGAAGCAACTGTTACGGCCATATTGGGCGCGAATGTTACCTCAATCAAGGTGATTGAGGGCGATCAGGTAAACAAAGGTAAGGTGTTGGCGTATCTCTCACATCCAAACCTAAGCAAACTTCAGACGGATTATGTGCGGGCATACAGTCAACTACAGTTTCTGGAGAAGGAAAACCAACGGCAGAAAAGGTTGTACGAAGAGGAAGTGGGTTCCGGAAAAACCTATCAGCAAATTCAGGCGGACTATCAGGCCATGAAAGGAGAAGTGAAGGGCTACGAAGCACAGTTAAGGCAGCTTAGCCTCAACGTGGAGAAAGTCCAAAGTGGTGATATTTATCAGTATGTGCCTGTAGTAAGCCCTATTGATGGTTACATTGAAAAAGTGGAAGTCCAAGTTGGGCAATATGTAGACCCGCAAACCGAGATGTTTATGATTGTCAATACTGACCACATCCATGCTGACCTTATGGTGTTTGAAAAGGATGTATATAAGGTAAAGAAAGGACAAAAAGTATCCTTTACTGTCGAGTCAGTTCCAGGAAATACCCTAACTGCCAAAATTTATTCTGTCGGCAAGCAGTTTGAGCAAAACCCTAAAGCAGTGCATGTGCATGCGGAAATAAAGAATAAAGAAGACTTCCTGATTCCGGGGATGTATATCAATGGTAAAATAAGAACAGGTGATAATAACACTGTAAGGGCATTACCCGAAAGTGCGATAATTGAGGAAGAGGGTAAGCCGTACATTTTCATGGCAGAAGCGCATGAAGAAGACGGAAAGACCGAATGGGCGTTTAAAGCCATAGAAGTGCGCACAGGTATCACCGAAGATGGTTGGGTAGAGATCAAATTATTGGAGCCACTTCCTGACGGTGCTCAGGTGGCATGGAATAACGCCTACTATCTGATCTCTGAAATGAAGAAAAGCCAGACTTCTCATAGTCATTGATTTAGTTGATTAGGCAAGGGCAGTTGGTAAATGTCATTTGCTAACTGCCAACTCTCAAATATTAAATTATAAAAAACAAACACATGAAATGAGCATAAACTTAGAGTCCTTAACATACCAACCAAGTATGAATAAGTTTATCGCGAATTCCATGTGACCGTTGGAATTAAACACATACACATGAAAGAAATAAAAGCATTTATAAAACCTAAAAAAGTACAGATAGTAGTTAAATCGCTGCGAGATGCAGGATTTGAAAGTGTAACCCTATCCAAAGGAGAAGGTACCGGAGCTCATAAAGATCCTGATGCATCTCCATCATTGGATTTTCATTTTACCGATAGCCCGATTGTTAAGCTGGAACTGGTCTGCCAAAATGAGGAAACGGATAAAGCCATTCAACTGATCTGTGGCAAGGCTCAAACACCTGAACCGGGCGATGGCATTATTTACGTTTCAGAAATAGATGATGCTTATCGGATCAAGACTGGAAAATCTATTAAAAGATTTGATATGAAGTAGATATGTCAAGTCCAATTGAAGAAATGCAATATCTGGCCCGAAAAAGAGGAGGGCTTTGTCTATCCGATTTGTACATAAACAGCAAATCAAAACTGTGGTGGCAATGTGCTGAAGGCCATCGCTGGCAGGCTACTCCCTTCAGTGTAAGAATAAGAAAAAGCTGGTGCCCATTCTGTGCTAACAATAGGCCTCACGGGATAGAAAGGGTGAAAGCACTGGCTGCTACAAAGGGCGGTACTTGTCTTTCTGAAGAATATATAAATTCCAAAACGCCACTCAGGTGGCAATGTAAAAACGGCCATCGTTTTCTGGCTACTGCAGACAGTGTGGTACAGGGGAAGTGGTGTAAAAAGTGTAAATAAATGTTAAACCTTAAACCCTCATAGTTATGATGCATGATTGGTATTTCGGAGGAATGCACTGGATTTGGTGGATCCTATGGCTGATCCTCATATTTTGGATATTTCTGATTCCATACCCTACACCCGGGCAAAGAAGAAGCAAGGATAAAGCCATGGAGGCGCTAAGAGAGCGCTATGCCCGAGGGGAGCTCAGCGATGAAGAATTTGAGCAAAAGAAGAAAGTTCTTCAAAACAGGATGAAATAGGTATAGGGTCGCAGGTGTCTTCACATTAAATGTGGCACCTGTGGCTCCAAAACTGACAAGAAGATGAAAAGCAAGTTACTTCTATACATCGCTATTGGCTTTACCTTTGGTATTTTTTTACTACAGCCTTTGCTTATTTCACTGCACATGTACGATATGCAGGGAGACCAGGGAAATTGGTGGGCCTGGCTACTTACTTCCTACCAGCAGGTTGTTGGGTCGTGGGATGTGGATCAGGCGGTTACCAAATTGCTCTTTGGATTGTTAGGTGTTACCCTCGCACTTCTTTTTATGGTCAGACAAAAAATATTTCAGCTTACCGGGAAAAGAGATAAACTGGAGGAGATCAAGGAGCTTATAGCTGCGGGAGAAAACCAGCAGGTAGAATTTAAATCTACTTTGAGGTGGGACTTACACCAATTTAAGCCGAATAAGGCACTGGAAACAGTAGTAGCTAAGACAATAGCCGGGTTTATGAATACAAGTGGAGGACATCTGTTCATCGGTATTGATGATGATGGACAACTACGAGGTTTACAGGAAGATTATGCCACGCTAAAAAAACCTGGCAGGGATGGTTTTGAGCAATACATTATGGAACTAATATCCAATAAGCTGGGAACAAATTTATGTACGTTGGTAGCCGTTTGTTTTTACAAAATTGAGGCATATGATTTCTGCCATCTCGCTATCAAAAGAGCTGGTTCCCCGGTTTATCTTCATGATAACGACCGTTCTCATTTTTTTGTTCGCACGGGCAATGGTACACGTGAGTTGGATATACCTGAGGCACTCGATTATATAGAAGAAAATTTAAACGTTCGTTAATGATGAAAATCAAGTTGTTTATACTTCTGCTAATTGCCTTCAACTCCTTTGTGGTTAAAGGTCAAACGCTTTACAGGACTACTGAAGGGCATATAGTAATGGTAGCTGAAATATATGATGAGCAGGTGATTGCTGAAAGTCATCAACTATTGATTCAACTGGACTATGACACAAAAGAAATTTCAGGTAAGCTTAACCTGAAAAGCCTGGATGTTGGTAACGGTTTTTTAAGTGAACAGAAAAGCCAGCTTGCAAACGATGAATCAATAATCACTTTTTCCGGGAGGATTCCGGTGGATGATTTTATTAGCCAGCCTCATTCGCCTATATCGTTTAACTGGCCTATTAAAATTATAACAGATGAACGGGAATCTCAGGTAGTAATGAATGCCACACTCAAGCATTTTAATGGTGGAGAATCCATTGCATGTTTGCTAAGTGCTACGGGAGATTTTTCTACAAAAGAGGTTGGTTTGGCGTCCTTCATCCCGGGGGTTAGTGA
This sequence comes from Echinicola marina, assembly GCF_020463795.1. Taxonomy (NCBI): domain Bacteria; kingdom Pseudomonadati; phylum Bacteroidota; class Cytophagia; order Cytophagales; family Cyclobacteriaceae; genus Echinicola; species Echinicola marina. The sequence goes on from NZ_CP080025.1 coordinate 4,051,370, forward strand.
GGTCTTAAAAGTGCAGTTTACACAAGTGATACTTAGAAAAAATACATTATGAGCGCAATAAAAGAATTAGAAGCAAATCTTGTAATGCACAAGATAAAACCAACAGCCATGCGGCTGCTGGTGCTGGAGTATCTGCTGGATCGGGAGGCTGCGGTTGGCCTTACCGAATTATATAGAGCTTTTGAAAAGTCAGATAGAACTACACTTTATAGAACATTAAAAGTTTTTGAAGAAAATCGCATGGTACATAGTATTGATGATGGTACCGGTGTGCCCAAGTATGCTTTATGTGAAGATGGTTGTAAATGTGAAATAGAAAGAGACCTGCATCTGCATTTTCATTGTTCAGTATGTGATGAAACTGTCTGTTTAACCAATCATAAAATTCCGAAAATAAATTTACCTGAGGGCTATATAGCAGAGAATTCTGATTTCGTAGTTACCGGAATTTGCAAGAAATGTAGCGGAAAAAAAGTTTTGTCGTGTTAAAAAAGAAAAAAGTACAATTGCGAGATATAAAAAAGAAACTGTCACCTGAAATTTCAACAAGTGAAAAAAAGTTTAAAACTTATGCTCCGGCAATTTTAAGTTTTACATTGCTCATATCCGGTATCTCATTCGATTACTTTAATGTGTTCCCATTCTTCCAAGGTTGGATACGTGTTGCTTGGTACAGTGGGGCTTACATTCCGGTTGGGCTACCTGTGATCAAGGAAGGTTGGGAAAGCATAATCAAAGGTGATTTTTTTACCGAATTCTTACTGATGTCCATTGCAACACTAGGAGCATTTGCCATTGGTGAATACCCGGAAGGTGTAGCGGTCATGTTGTTTTATGCTGTCGGTGAACTCTTTCAAAATGCTGCAGTCAGGCGTGCCAAAGGCAATATAAAGGCCCTGCTTGATGTACGACCTAATATAGCGTTCGTATATCGTGATAACAATTTTGTAGAGGTTAATCCGGAAACCGTACAGGTCGGGGAAAAGGTTCAGGTGCGAACAGGAGAAAAAATTCCACTGGATAGTACGCTTTTATCTGAAAAGGCCAGCGTTAACACGGCAGCCATTACCGGGGAAAGCAAACCTGATACCATTCACAAAGGGGATAAGGTTTTTGCGGGAAGCATTAATTTGGAAGGCGTGATAGAACTGGAAACGACCAAAAAATTTAACGACAGTTCCATTTCCAGGATTTTAGATATGGTCCAAAATGCCACCGCAAGAAAATCCAAAACTGAGCTTTTTATCAGAAAGTTTGCTCGCATCTATACGCCCATTGTGGTATTTCTTGCCGTTTGTCTTACTGTACTGCCCTACTTTTTTGTAGAGAGCTACATATTCAAAGATTGGTTATACCGTGCGCTCATATTTCTGGTCATTTCTTGTCCTTGTGCCTTAGTAATCTCCATTCCACTGGGCTACTTCGGGGGCCTGGGTGCGGCATCAAGAAACGGTATCCTGTTCAAAGGGGCCTCATTTCTTGATGCAATGACCAAGGTAAATACGGTGGTCATGGATAAAACGGGTACGGTTACTAAAGGGGTGTTTAAGATCAAAGAAATCAAACCCGTGGCAATTTCCGAAAATGAAATGATGGCGTATCTGCTGGCGTTGGAGGGGCAATCCACCCATCCGATTGCCCGTGCTATTTTGGAGTATGATTTAAAAGGACAGAATCATATAGCCTCTGACGTTAGCGAAATAGCTGGAAAAGGATTAAAAGGTAAAGTCAATAATAAAATAGTTTTAGTCGGTAATAAAGCGTTAATGACAGCTCATGGTGTTGCTGTCCCACCTGATACTGATGATATCGTTGAATCCATCGTGATGATTGCCATCGACAATGAATTTTCTGGCTATGTCACTATTGCTGACCAACTGAAGGAAGATGCAGTAGAAGCCATTAGGGAAATGCATAATGCCGGCATTAAGAAAATCATTATGTTATCGGGCGACAAGCCCTCCATTACCGAAAAAGTGGGGCTTGAACTAGGATTGGAACAAGCCAAAGGCGGCTTGCTACCGGAAGACAAGCTGCATGAAGTAGAGGAGATGAAGAAAAACGCTTCAGCCAATATTGCATTTGTGGGTGACGGGATTAACGATGCACCCGTTTTGGCAGTAAGTGATGTAGGTATAGCGATGGGAGGGTTGGGAAGCGATGTTGCTATTGAAACCGCAGATGTGATTATCCAGACGGATCAACCATCAAAAATTGCAAAGGCCATAAAAATAGGTAGTTCTACACGGAAGGTAGTCTGGCAGAATATTGCATTGGCCTTTGGGGTGAAATTAATAGTAATGATCCTGGGGGCATTTGGTATGGCCTCCATGTGGGAAGCCGTATTCGCAGATGTAGGTGTGGCCTTTCTGGCAATTTTAAATGCCATAAGAATACAGAAAATGAATTTTTAAACCGATTCTATAGATAACAAGTATATCTGCAACACATCTGAATAACATAAATTAATAAATGAGAAGTAACATATTAAATATATTTATAATAGCCGTCATATTGACTTGTTTTTGTTCTTTCAATGTTTTTGGAAATGAGATAAAAAAAGACATTCAAACCACCATTCACTTGCTGGACTACATTTCAAGGGATTATACCGCAGCAGTACAAAATGGAAAAGTGATAAATGATGGAGAATATGCAGAAATGCTAGAATTCAGCTATAAAGTAATTGAGCTTATCAAAAACAGTGAGTTGAATGAGAATGAGAAGGCCAATATTTTAGCTGAATTAAAAAAAATGAAAGGTCTTATAGACCGAAAGGCTCCTCATGAGAATATAACCACAGTAGCTGGGAAATCCAGGCAAGACATTATAGAAGCGGCAGGGTTTAAGACGGCACCTCTTACATGGCCTAACCTCAAAAACGGGGAAACTTTATACGTACAGAATTGTACCGCCTGCCACGGAGTGAGGGGAGCAGGAGATGGCAAACTAGCTGCTGGATTAGTGCCAGCTCCTACTAATTTTCTAAACCATACCCTGATGCAGGAAATCTCACCCTTTCAGGCCTACAATACCATAAAACTGGGAGTAGAAGGAACTGCTATGCAAAGTTTTGAAAGCCTAACCGATGAGGAAATTTGGGATTTGGCGTTTTACATAAAATCACTCCGGTTTGAAACCAAAGCTGATAATGAATCCGGATTGCAACAATTGTTTGAGCAAGCGAACGCACCTGTAAATCTTCAGGAGGTAGCCACCCTATCCGATGTGGAATTATTAAAACGCCTTGAGCCGGATAACAAAAACGCAAAATTATCACTTGCCGTTCTTAGGACGCAATTTCCACAGGATGTTAACCGGGTATCCACATTGGATAGGGCAAAGACTTATCTAAAAAATGCCCTGCAAAATTATACAACGGGGAGTTATTCTTCTGCTCGTGAAGATGCCCTGGCAGCCTACCTGGAAGGTATTGAGCCTTCCGAAGCGAGGCTGAAGGCCAATGACCCAGCTTTTACGGCAAGGCTGGAGCAGCAAATGTTTAAAATCAGACAAATAATAGAGCAAAAAGCCGAAAAGTCAAAGGTGGAGACAGAAATCAACAATGGCCTGGACATGATAGATCAGGCCGGGAAATTGATGCAGGATAAAAAACTTAATTATTGGCTCTCTTTTGCCTTATCTGCTTCTATCATGCTACGAGAGGGATTGGAAGCATTTTTAATCCTGGCTCTGATACTCGCTCTGATACGTTCATCAGAATTAAAAAAGGCTGCCCTATGGGTACACGGAGGATGGATAACCGCTGTTCTTTTTGGAGTTGGCGGGTGGTTTTTATCCGATTGGGTAATCGGGATAAGTGGTAAAAACAGAGAAGTCATGGAAGGAATGATTTCGCTGGTGGCAGTGATCGTATTGGCCTTTGTAGGGTTTTGGTTACATGACCATTCACACGCCAAAAAGTGGAAAATGTTTATTGAAGAAAAAATAGGTAAACAGCTTAAAGCAGATAAAATGTTGGGTATTGCCTTTTTCTCATTTATGGTAGTGTTTCGTGAGGCTTTTGAGTCAATTTTATTTTTACAGGCTATTAGTCTGGAAACCCAATCCGTTAATCAGTCATCAATAGGGCTGGGGGTTTTGGCTGCTTTTGCATTGATCGCACTGTTCGCTATCCTGTTTGTAAGGTATTCTAAAAAGATTCCTGTAAGGCAGTTGTTTCGCTATTCAGCCTGGGTGATTACGTTACTGGCATTGATACTGATTGGTAAAGGTATCCATTCACTTCAGGAAGCCGGTTGGATATCCATAACCGGTCTTCCGGTGTCGGTGAATGTAGATTGGCTTGGGGTATTCCCAACACTTGAAACATTTGTTTCTCAAATTGTACTATTGGTAGCTATGTTAGTGATGTATTATTGGAGTAATCGTAAAAGCAGAGTGTATTTGAATTGATATAAAAGAAATTATGACTCTTATCTGGCCTATAGAATGCATGGAAGGAAGGGAAAGAAGCCTTTGATAAGGCTAAAACTAAGCGCCTATCATGTAAGAATAATTGTTGCTAAACTGATAATAAAAAAATGAAAAAACTACAAATAAAAATACCCATTATTCTGCCTGAAGTATCGGACGAAAAAGATCAGTGTGTACATAAACTGATCAGTCGTCTTCAAGATACTGAAGGTTTGGAAAAAGTGCATGTGGCTGATGAAAAAGACAATGGTGTACCACAGCTCTGCTTCCATTACAACCCTGAGAAGATTTCTCTTGATCGTATTCAAACACTTGCAAAGCGTGCAGGTGCCTCTATTCTTGATAAATATGGGCACAAGCTAATAGAAGTGGAAGGACTTCGCCATACCAGGCATGCACGTAAAGTGGAAAATTCACTTATCAGACTTAAAGGAGTTTTACAAGGAGCCGTTTCAGCCTCAGGTATGATCGGTCTGGAGTATGAAACAGCAAAAATTGATGAGGCAGAGATTCTGACATTTCTTCGTAAAGAAGGACTTGATATTCTCAATACGGAAGTTAATGTGGAACGCTATATTAGAGCGACCTCTGAAGATAGCACGTCTCCTACTGATGTCAATCAACACGACCATGACCATAAGGAAAGTGGAGATCACGACCACTCACACGGTGGTATTTTTGGCAAAAATACAGAGATGATCTTTTCCATCATCTGCGGAGTGTTGTTGGGAATAGGTTTTGGACTTTCATTTATAGAAACAGTCCCTTCATGGGTAAGCTTGGCACTCTACATCGGGGCGTACTTCTTTGGTGGTTTTTATACCGCGAAAGAAGCTATAGAAACGGTTTCTAAAGGAGGTTTTGAGATTGACTTCCTTATGTTAGTAGCAGCTATTGGCGCAGCTATTTTGGGCGAATGGGCAGAAGGTGCACTGTTGCTGTTCCTGTTCAGTATGGGCCATGCCCTGGAGCATTATGCCATGAACAAGGCCCGTAAATCTATTGCTGCTTTGGCAGAACTGGCCCCCAAAACGGCCTTGCTCAAGAGAAATGGAAAAACAGAAGAAGTAGGTATAGAAGAACTGAGCATTGGAGACATCATCGTAGTGAAGCCTAATAGCAAAATTTCAGCCGATGGTGTGGTAGTAGATGGTCGGAGTAGCGTAAATCAAGCACCTATTACTGGGGAAAGTGTGCCCGTAGATAAAGAACCTGTGGATGATCCCAAAAAAGACTGGTCACAGGAAAAAGACATCAAAGACGAGAACCGCGCTTTTTCCGGTACAATCAATGGTAACAATACATTGGAAATCAAAGTGATCAAAGTAGCGAAGGACTCTACACTCTCTCGCCTGGTGAAACTGGTCAATGAAGCCCAGACCCAGAAATCGCCTACACAGCGGCTCACCGACAAATTTGAGAAGTATTTTGTGCCTGCTGTATTGGTATTGGTGGTGTTGCTCCATTTCGCTTTTTTAGTTATTGACGAAACTTTTAGCGAAAGCTTCTACCGCGCCATGGCCGTGCTGGTAGCGGCCAGCCCTTGCGCTTTGGCCATCGCCACACCGAGTGCTGTTCTCAGTGGAGTAGCCCGGGCTGCCAAAAGTGGGGTGCTTATCAAAGGTGGCCGTCCACTGGAAGATTTAGGCGTACTTACTGCCCTTGCTTTTGACAAGACCGGAACACTAACAGAAGGTAAGCCTATGTTAACGGAGGTGGTAGCCCTGGGTGATGTGAAAGAAGAAGAACTACTGAAAATAGCAATTGCAGTAGAGGGTCTTAGTGATCACCCACTGGCAAAGGCCGTAGTGCGTGACGGGAAAGAACGACTGAAGGGTGCTGATATACCAGAGGCGAAAGACCTGGAGGCAGTGCTTGGGAAAGGGATCAAAGCCACATTGGGAAGTGACAAAGTCTACATTGGCAACCTGGACCTGTTTGAGTCGCTGGATGATAAGAAGCCATCAAAGGAAACAGAAGAAAAAGTAAAGTCCTTGGAGTCTGATGGCAATACCACCATGCTCATCCGGCAGAATGACGATTACATAGGCATCATCGCCCTGATGGATACGCCAAGAGAAGAAGCGAAAAATACCCTGGAGCGGTTGAAAAAGATCGGTATCAAACGCATGATCATGCTTACCGGAGACAATCAGAAAGTGGCCGATGCTGTAGCAAAAGAAATCGGTCTCACGGATGCCTGGGGCAGTTTGCTGCCGGAAGAAAAAGTAGAGGCAATTAAGGAGCTGAGAGAAAAAGAAGATAAAGTGGCGATGGTAGGCGATGGCGTAAATGATGCCCCGGCCATGGCCAACAGTACCGTAGGTATTGCCATGGGAGCGGCAGGAAGCGATGTAGCCTTGGAAACAGCGGACATTGCCCTGATGGCCGACAAGCTGGAAACCTTGCCTTTTGCTATTGGGCTAAGTAGAAAGGCAAAAGGCATTATCAAGCAAAATCTTTGGGTGAGTTTGGGGATAGTCGCCTTATTGATACCCGCTACGATTTTCGGGTTTGCCAATATCGGTATTGCAGTGTTAATCCATGAGGGTTCTACATTGATTGTTGTTTTCAATGCGTTGAGGTTGTTGGCGTATAAAAATACCTAAAATGATAGAATAAACGATGGTTAAAATATGAGCATAGCAGCAGGCATACTTCAGGATCATGGAATTCTTTTAACAGATACTCGTACCAAGGTGATTGAATACATTCTTGAGAAGCAAAAGGCTTGTAGCATGAAAGAACTTCAAAAAGCTTTGGCAACTACTGCCCGGCAGGAAAAACCGATAAATAAAACGACTTTCTATCGCACCATAGACCTTTTTGAAGAAAAAGGAATAGTACACAGGATTGATGATGGTAGTGGGACAGCAAAATATGCCATATCAAAGCATGACTCAACCAATGGAAAATGGCATCTCCACTTTCGCTGTGAAGTGTGTAATAGAACCTTCTGTTTACCTGATCCTATACCAAATGAGCTACTTTCAATTGGGGGCAATCATCATGTAAAGAAGATAAATATGGTGCTCCAGGGTATCTGTGAAAAATGTTGTGAAAACTAACCAAATGAATAAAAGCACTTTCAAAATAAGCAAAATGGACTGCCCCTCAGAGGAGCAAATGATCCGTATGAAACTGGAACCTCTCAGTCAGGTAAAGCATCTGGAGTTTGATATTCCGGCACGTAAGCTGGAAGTATTTCATCAGGATGAAGTACTGCCTATACAAAATGCCATCAGTGAACTAAACCTCAACGATCAACTCCAGAGTACTACTGAGGCAGAAATGCCTATTGCCGAAGACGAGACCAAGCACAAGAAAATACTCTGGTGGGTGCTGGGCATCAATTTTGGATTTTTTGTAGCCGAAATGACCACCGGATGGATATCCAGGTCCATGGGCTTGATAGCCGACTCGCTGGATATGCTGGCTGATTCCATTGTCTATGGTCTGAGTCTCTTTGCGGTGGGAGCAGCTATTTCCCGCAAGAAAAAAGTTGCCAAGATCAGTGGTTACTTTCAGATGGCCCTGGCCCTGCTTGGGTTTTCGGAAGTACTACGTAGGTTTTTTACTCAAAGCGAAACGCCTCTGTTCCAGTGGATGATTATTGTATCCCTGCTTGCTTTAGCGGGCAACCTCATTTCACTATGGCTGATCAACAAGGCAAAAAGTAAAGAGGCCCACATGCAGGCCAGTGCGATCTTTACCTCTAATGACATCATCGTTAACGCAGGGGTGATACTGGCCGGGGTATTGGTTTATTGGCTGGAAAGCAAATGGCCTGATTTGATTGTAGGCGGGATCGTTTTTGCCTTTGTGATGCGTGGTGCAATTAGGATTTTAAGGTTAGCAAAGTGAAACTTAAACTCTAAATATATGAATGGATGGTTATGGGCAGGCGTACTAATATTAGCTGCATGGGCGGCTCACTGGGGAGCAGATCAGCTGCTGACCCCTTTAATGCTACTGCGTAAACAATGGGGGCTTACCGCTTCGGCAGGAGCCGCATTTCTGGCCATTATTACCGCCAGTCCATAGGTGGCCATTAATATTACCCGTGCAGCACGCGGAGTGTCGGATATTGACTTTTACTAGGCATTTTAAAAAACCATCAATCATAAATAATTTACGGCCTTAGTAACAGTACGTTTCTAGGTTGGTGATATATTACCATTTAGTTCATAATTGGACTATTATCAGGATCAATGGATAATTGAAAGTTTTAAAATTGACAGGTACTAAGCTAGACTGCAAGAATCTTTTGTCGTTGAATTAGCCTATGAATTGATGTTTCTATGCGCTTTACTCTGGTTTGAGAAATTGTTTGTTTCAATTATCGGCTTTGTTTTCTAATTACCGATATCCACCACACCTTGCTGCAAAAGTATAAAGGGAAGGAATACGGTCTAGGGCAAGAGAATGCTTTTTGACGTCAGCACCCCGCACCTTTATTCTTTCCCGTTATAAGGTGGCATCCAAGAGGAGTGATTTGGGAGGTAGGGTCGGTAATTTGAACATTTGTTCTTGGTTTGTGATTACAGTTAAATGCATATAGTCTGTATAATTTCTTTTGGAGTGATTTCCATCACTAATTATCCTATTCAGGTCTTTTTATGGATTTATATTAATGGTTTTAAGAAATAATATCCTGAGTAACATAGAAGAAAGAAATGATAAAATTGGGTACTGCCATTTTTAGCCATTTTGAAAGTTATCAGATTGATAATTTTGACGAAATCCTAACTGCTCTAATTGGATTTATTATTCTTTATCCATTAATCACTGCACAAAGTTCGCTTTCGGGCTGCCGGGGCAGCCAAGAGTGTCCGGCATAAACACATGCCATTCCCGCATGCCCCCTCATTTATTCCGTTGCCACTTGGCTTTGGTTGCCCTCAAGCGGGGCGGTGTCCATAATTAATTTCTAACCATCAAAAACGAAATGTTATGGACAGCAACAACAAAGACATCGTATCCAGCCAAGTAGCAGAAATTGTACTAAGTTACAAGGCCAATTCAAAGGTTTCCCAAAAGCCCCAAATCACGTCCTCCTTGACTGCCATTAGGATTTTAAGGGCCAACTGGGATGAGTCGAAAATAGAGTTTATTGAAGAATTTAAGGTTATTCTCCTAAATAGGGCTAACCGTGTCCTTGGAATTATCAACGCCTCATCCGGAGGAACTGCAGGGACTGTAGTAGACCTGAAAGTGATCTTTGGGGCAGCCATGAAAGCATCTGCTACGGCTATGATAATTTCGCATAACCATCCATCCGGTACCTTAAAACCCAGTGAACAGGATAAAAGACTAACGGAAAAAATGGTGAAAGCCGGGAAATTATTGGAATTGCCGGTATTGGATCATATTATCATCACAACCGAAGGATATTATTCATTCGCGGATGAAGGAGGGCTGTAAGGCCTTTTTTTTATTCTTGCTTTAAGTGCTGCCTAATTTGGGAAAGCGGTGTTCCTTTTGTTTTTCAGCTCCCCCTTCGGTTTTCAGTGTGACCATTCCAGCCTTTCATGATCCACCTTTGGACTTTGACCAAAACGATAAACAATTATGAAAGACCAAAGAGAATATCCAAATTTTACCGACCGTATCCCACCTACCATCGAAGAAGTGAAGGCCTATTTCCGGTTTATGAACATTCCGGATTCCGAGGCGGAAGTATTCTATTTTTACTATCAGGGGCTGGACTGGAAAAGCGAGTCGGGAAGCCCGTTACGGGATTGGGTGATGGCAGCTGATCAATGGGTTTGGAACCTGGAAAACTGACCTTGGCATTCCGGAGTTCCATCATTTTAACATGTTAAACGGAGGACAGTTTGTCCCAATCAGGGGCCGCGATCCGGCGGCCAGCAAGATGTAGTTTTGTATACAAAACCTTCTTTTCAGCCTCCAAAGTCAGAGCGAAAGGTGCTCGGGACTCGCAGTCTTTTTATGGGAGAAAATCAAGACCATAATGGTTGATATGTGTTGTTGCCCACCTAAGTAAAGAGTCAATACCCATTAAATCAGGGGAGATGGAATTGGAACAATCTGTTGTTTTTTATGACAATTTCATAGGTATCCACTCCGCCTTTGCTGCAAAGATATTCCGGTCAGGAAAATGGTCAAGGGCAGGATAAATGCTTCCTGCCGTCAGCACCCTTGACCTTAATTCCTTCCCGTTATTACGCGGCATCCAAGAGAAGTGAATGGGGAGGTTTGGTTGTTTTTTTTTGAAGCCTATATCAAATTCAGTGGCTCCCTTTATTTTACTTCTTTGCAGCGTTTGTGAAAATAAGTTTGAACCTTTTGAGCTGATTCTTTCATAATTTGGAAGAAGTAGATTGTCGATCTAGAAGTTGGTTAGGAGGTAATGTATCGATAATCAGTTGTTCGTTTGTTGTGAGTAGTAGTTATAAGATTTTTAATTATATCTATGGTTTTTTTAAATGTTTATAAATTATCGATTTGTTAATCGAATGACCGAATTATTGCTGGAAGTAGCAGATTAGGGTTACATTTACATGCTGCCAAACCGGGGTATCGTACACTTGGGCATAAGAGCTATGAGCTTTCTAATCACTTAGGTAACGTATTAGCTACTGTTCAAGTTAGGATTCAGTTATCCAGTGATAGCACTTGGGCGGAGACGGTTAGTATTTCGGATTACTATCCTTTTGGATTGACGATGGAGGGAAGAAGCCTATCGGATAATGCTTTTCATTATGGAGTACAATGGTAAGGAAAATGTTGACAGTAGTGAGTAGTTTTTTTGGGAATCAAAGGATAATTGAGGAATCAAATTCTGACTTTTTTCACCCTACTGGGGTGCAACTGGTGAATTTTTGTTTCAATGGTTTTTCAATTTGGTCATGAACCAAAATGGAAAACATCATGACTACTTTTCAATCTCAATTCAGCTTTGGGCATATCTTACCGCCCCAACTTGATGAAATCAAGACCTTCTTTTCAGAAATGGCCGTTCCAGTCGCCGAGGCAGAGGTGTTTTATTATTATTACCAATCCACTGGATGGCATACCGAAGGAGGAATCCCCATCCATAATTGGAAGGAAGCTGCACAGGAATGGTTGTATAACCTTGAAAATTGATCTGCTATGGGGAAAAGAAACAAATCAAGGCTCAAACAGGTGGAGTCAAGGATACCTGAACAACGGTACCATGAATTGGTTAACCTGCTTTCAAAATCGCAAAATGCTACTATGAGCGCTCTGATCAGGGATATTCTTTCCAATAAAACCATCATCTGCAAAAACCATGATGAAACGGCAGACCTCCTTCTAGATCAAATGCATTCCATACAAATGGAGATCCATGCCATTGGGGTGAATATCAATCAGATTACCAGACATTTCAATAGCCTGAATGATCCCTTGTGGAAAAAATCCTTGGTGAAACAATTGGAAAAGCAATTGGCATTGGTAGGAAATAAAATGGAAGAACTGGAAAGGGGTTTACAAAAGTCCTTTAGTTAATGGTAGCCCGGATCAGCTTGGGGAGAAATATCCTTGGCCTGTTGTATTATAATGAGGATAAGGTGAAGGATAAAAAGGCAAGCGTTTTAATGGCCAATGGTTTTGGAACAAATGGCGAAAGTGGCTCATTGAAATATAAGCACGAAAGGTTTCTCTACTATACTCAAAAAAATTCCAGGGCCAAGCTGAATGCCTTTCATGTTTCCCTGAACTTTTCACCTAAAGATCAATTGGATGAGGCCCAAAAGGCCTTTATCGCACAGGAATATATGAATCGTATCGGTTTTGGAAGCCAGCCCTATTTGGTCTATGAACATATGGATGCCGGACACCCCCATCTTCATATTGTCAGTACCAATATTACGCGGGAAGGAAAGCGAATAGAAACGCATAATCTCGGAAGGGAGAAATCTGAAAAAGCCAGAAAGGAACTGGAAAAAGAGCTGGGCTTAGTGGTGGCGGAACAACAAAAAGAACAGGTGCTAAGTATCCAGCCTTTGGAAAGCCTGAAATATGGAAAGAAGGAAAGCAAAGCTGCAATGGGCAATATTATCACGGAGGTAATGAGGACTTATTCCTATGGCTCGATTGGTGAGCTTGCTTCCATATTGCGGCAATTCAATATTGTATTGATTCAGGGAGAAAAGGGAACCAAGATGTATGAAAATAAGGGCTTGGCCTATAGCGCATTGGATAATAAGGGAAAACGGATTGGTGTCCCCATAAAGGCAAGCGCCTTTTATTCGAAACCAACCTTCTCCAGACTCCAAAAGAGGATGGAGCACAGCAAAATGAAAAAGGAGGTTTTGGTTTCAACCACTCGAAATAAGGGGTTGGGAGCCCTGAAGATTTCCAAAGGGAAGGGGAAAGGGGCATTCGAGGAAAATCTTAAAAAGGCTGGTTTGGCAGCTGATTTTCATTATTCCAAAGATGGGAAGGTTTTTGGCCTTACTATCATAGATCATGTCAATAGATCTGCTTTCAAGGCATCGGAATTATCCAGATCGCTAAGTGGCCAAAAGGTTTATGCCCAGCTTCATCCAAAGGAGGGGGATAAAAAACTGACTAAGGTGACGGTTAATCCACCTAGATATGGAAAGGGGCCTTTTCGTTATTCCACAAATAAGGATGGGCCAAATGCAGATCCTTATTTGTGGAAGGAAGAAGGTAAGGGCGCTTTAGCTTCTTTCATAAGTAAGGTCGAAGCAATTTTGCGTCCAGAATGGGAGGAGCTAGCCGATCCTTTTGATAAAAGGAAAAAGAGGAAAAAACGAAGAAAAAAACTTTGACATGGCCACAGGAGAAAACACGCAGGCCCTGAGAAAAATTTTGGACCTTACCCGGAAGGCCAGTCTAGCAGTATTAATGATCCATTTATATTTGGAGCTTCCCATTCTCTTTGATCGGTGGGGCTTGGTAAAACCACTTTGGGACAACTTTATCCAGAAATTGGGCGAGCTGCCATTTCTGGGAAATACAATTTATGCCAAATCCCTGTCCCTGGGCCTGCTTTTTATAAGCCTTTTGGGAACAAAGGGTAAAAAGGATATAAAGGTGAAATGGTCTTCTGCATTGATGTGCCTTTTTCTGGGCGGTAATCTCTTTTTGTTTTCAAATTATTGGAGGAGACTGACAATGGATCCTTTGACCTTGGAATTTTCTTATGGCATTTCCATGATTATCGGCTATCTGATGGTGCTATGGGGAGGAGGGAGGTTATCCAGATTCCTGAAAGACCAAGGCAGCAAAGGTGTCTTCAACAGGGAAAATGAAACCTTCCCCCAAGAGGAAAGAAAGCTGGTCAATGCCTATTCCATAAATCTGCCAGCCAAATACCAACTGAAAAATAAAATCAGAAACAGCTGGGTCAATATCATCAACCCTTTCCGTGCATTACTGGTACTGGGGACACCCGGATCGGGCAAAAGTTATTTTGTGATCCGTCATGTGATAACCCAGCATATTGCCAAGGGTTTTTCCATGTTCGTCTATGACTTTAAATACGATGACCTATCAAGGATTGCCTATAATGCACTGATCAAAAACAAAGGAGCCTATAAAATACTTCCATCGTTCTATACCATCAATTTTGATGATCTGGAACATAGTCACCGCTGCAATCCCCTTGAACCTTCTACCATGCTGGATATCACTGATGCCAGTGAATCTTCCCGAACCATTATGATGGGACTCAACAGGGAATGGATAAAAAAGCAGGGGGACTTCTTTGTGGAATCCCCCATCAATTTTTTGACTGCGGTCATCTGGTTTTTGAAGAAATACCAAAAGGGTAAATTTTGCACCCTGCCCCATGTCATTGAAATGATGCAAGTGGATTATGATAAGTTGTTTTCTGTATTAAGAACGGAACCGGAAATAGAAGTGCTGATCAATCCATTTGTTTCGGCTTATCTCCAAGGGGCTGCCGAACAACTGGAAGGGCAGATTGCCAGTGCCAAGATCACCATGGCCAGGCTTTCCTCACCACAGCTTTATTATGTGCTTTCTGAAAGTGAATTTACCCTGGATATCAATCATCCCAAGGAACCCAAAGTAGTCTGCATGGGCAACAATCCCCAAAAGCAGCAGGTATATGGAGCAGTGTTGAGTTTGTATATTTCAAGGATTACCAAGCTGGTCAACCAAAAGGGAAAACTAAAATCCAGCCTGATTTTCGATGAATTTCCCACCATTTATTTTAATGGTATGGATAACCTGATCGCAACGGCCCGGAGCAATAAAGTGGCAACTTGTTTGGGGGTACAGGATTATAGCCAGCTAAAAAAAGATTATGGCAGGGAGCAGGCCGAGGTGATCATGAATACGGTCGGGAATATCATCTCGGGACAGGTACTGGGGGATACGGCCAAGCAGTTGTCCGATCGTTTTGGGAAGATCAGACAAAAAAGGCTGAGCCAATCCATCAACTCCAATGATACTTCTATCAGCCATTCCACCCAACTGGACCTGGCCGTACCACAATCTACCATTGCTTCTCTTTCCTCTGGGGAGTTTGTGGGACTGGTGGCCGATACACCGGATCAACCCATGGAGCTGAAGGGATTTCATGGAAAGATTATCAATGACCATACCGCAATTAGGAAAGAAGAAGGTGCCTATAAAGATATCCCAGCCTGTAGAACTTTGGGGGATAGAGAAGTCAATGAAAACTATAAAAGGATCAAGGCTGAGGTTAACGAGCTAATTGAATCGGAATTGGAAAGGATGATGGATACACCAGCATTAATGGGACTGATTATCCAGAAGGGTTAAGTGTTATACTTAGTATTATAAAAAGTAAGGATATTTATTACCAAGGACACCCCATAAGTGATTCCAAAACTGGCTCTTCGGAAGAAGAAAAAGAAATATTTTCCTCGAGTTTTTCCTTAATGATATAGAATTCCCATAAACCGGACTGTATACCCTTAATGGCTTCTTCAACGGTTATATTCCATCTTTCACCATTTTCATTTAACCCACCAATTATTTCGATGGATCCTTTTAACGGTCCCTTCTCTACCTTATTCACACATTGGATTCTTAGTCTGCGCATATCGGAATAAAAATTTTATATTGGAAGTGATTACACCATTGAACCGCTTGGTCAATCAATTTTACCCTGTAAATATTTAGTCATTCCTTCAGCGAGAAACTGGACAAGTGGGAGGTCTGAATTAGAATTTTCACAGGTGATGATGGTTTCAATATAGGCTTTTCTATCACTTTCAGACTTTATCTGGGTAAACACAGGTGGACATTGATGTTGCATCAATACAGCTCCCATTACTATCCTACAGACTCGTCCGTTACCATCAGCAAATGGATGTATTTCATTCAGGAACTTGTTATGGAAGTAAGCCAAGGCAGTTAAAAGATGCTTTTCGTCTTTTGAATTGTCAATAGACTCGAATTTCCGTTTAAAAATATCCACATGTGATCCCATAATCATTTCAAGGTTGTAGTGAGGAGCGTATTCTTTGTTGGGGTACAAGGGCTGGCGGTATCCTATTGTTGGGATATTTCTATATTCACCGATAAGTTCGGTTTTGAAATCGGTTTCCCAAGCCAATTCGCTGCTCATCAATTTCCGGTGGATATCTTTAATTATTTTCTCGCTGCACTCAAATGTTTCAATCTGGTCAATGATTCCCTGAAGTGTGTCTTTGTGATTGGCTACATCCAATAGACTTTTCATTTTTCCCTTTCTTACCATTTCGTTATTCAAAAACTGTATGGTTTCCCCATACTGAATCTGATCATCTTCCAGACGGGAGGAGAAAAATGTGAAATCATTGATAAGCGTATTTCTGAATTCATCTGTCCACTTTGGGGCAGGATGTTTTTCTCTGAAAATTTGAAGGGATCGATTGAAATTCGCTAAAAAAGATGATAACATAATAGCTCAGGCAGCATATTTTTTAAAGAGATGACGAACCCAATTTTTAATGTCATGGGGATAGGCAGCAAGTCTATTGGCTTCATCTGTAGTAATGGTCTTACCGAAGAAAAACAAATCAAAATCTTCCCTTACCGATTGAGGTATTTCATCAATAGGAACCAAATTATTGCTTTGGGATAGTCTTTGTAAAGTCGATATGTCGGTTTTGGTAATAAACATAATCAGTAAGCCTATTTCCTTACATTATATTACATCTTATATGCAAATGTAATAAATATATTACTTAAAAGATTTATTAAGATAAGTAGTTCCTATTTCTTATTCAATTACCCAGCTAAGGTAGGCAGCCATGGCCCATACAGGACAAGGAACTTCGGCATAAAGCCTTCCCAAAATCCTCTGCTTGTTTATTCCGATCCTCCTTGCCTTTAATGTGCCCTGCAGCCTGGGGATGCTTCATAAATAAAATCATTCACCAAAACGATGTTATTATGAAGCGTTCAACAAAGTATTCCAAAAAAGATGTTTACCAGATTGTCAATGAAAGGATCATGTCCAGCCTTGAAAAGGGCATAATCCCGTGGAAGCAACCATGGTCAGTCATGGGATTGCCCAAAAACTACCAGTCAGGGAAGGCGTACAAAGGAATCAACCTTTGGTTACTGTTAAGCTGTGGCCATGGGAAGCCCTATTATCTGACCTTCAAACAAGCGGAAAGCCTGGGAGGGAAAGTAAAGAAGGGATCTAAATCCATCCCGATCGTTTACTGGAATTTTGTTTATCAACATAAGGAGACAGGAAAAAAACTGACCGAGCAGGAAGCCAGAAAATTGCCCAAAGGCTTGGTGGACAGGCGCGCCTTCCTGAAATACTATAATGTGTTCAATATTGCAGATGTAGAATGTGTGGATTGGGAACTGCCCGAAACTAGTTCTAAACAGCCTTTTAGACCAATTAAGGCCTGTGAGGATTTATTGGAGAGAATACCTGATCTCCCAGCCATTAAATATAATGAGGCGCAGGCTTACTATTATCCCAAAAAGGATTATATCAATATGCCTGAAAAGGAACTGTTCAGAAGTGAAGGACATTTTTACCAGACACTGTTCCATGAGCTGGTTCATTCGACCGGCCACCAGAAAAGGCTTAACAGAAAGGAGCTATGGGGTGCAGCTGATAAAGATAAGAGTGCTTATAGCAAGGAAGAGCTGACTGCTGAAATGGGCGCCAGTTACCTGAGTAATCTATGCGGTATTTGGGAGGAGGCCCAACAGGAAAATTTCTCAGCATATATACAGCATTGGTTGGGACAGCTGAAAAAAGACAAGAAGCTATTGGTAGAATCCGCTGCCAAAGCCCAGAAAGCAGTGGAATACCTTACTGGAGGAAAGGATTAAAGCAAAAAAGGGGATAAGCCCCTTTTTTGATCATCCGATTATTTGTTTTGGTCAAAACTTATATATTGAAGACCTTTAGGGAAGATGGTAGCTTAAGTAATTTCCATTAATAGGGAATGCTGATTCCAGTAGCTGTCCAATACTAAAATTTATTACAGGCTCCCGCACGATTTTTTTAATGATTCATAATATCTAAATTTGCCTTGCAAAGCGTTAAGCCTGAAAAACAATATGACATCAGTAGGTATCTGAACAATGGAAAGAAGGAACAATAGGGACTTATTTATCATGAGGTTGATTTTAACTATCATGTTGCCTCTTGTGCTCAGCCTATCCTTGATGCCCTGTTGTCCTCCATTGGACGCTTGTTCCGATCATGCAGAGCAAAGTTGTGATGATGAGCCCTTAAAGGGGACTTCTCAAAACTCGGGATTATGCTCTCCTTTCTATACCTGCGGAAATTGTCCGGGGTTTATATTTGAACAAATTGAATTTCTTTATTTACCCATACAGGAAGTAGACAAAACAGGTGTTGAAGAAATAACTGAATTTAAAGCCTTTTCCTTGACTATTTCGCTTTTTAAACCACCTCAAGGCTGATATGCTTTTTTCATTAGGGTAATTTTAAAATTACCATTTAAATTTTCCGATCAAATAACTATTAAGAAACACCGTGAAATACATTATCACTGGAATGCTATTGCTATGCCTATTTGGTGCGGCTATGGCTCAGAATACTTTTAAAGCAACTATAAAAGACAGGGAATCAAATGAACCCTTATTGGGTGTATCGGTCTTTATTCCAGACTTGGAAAAAGGAGCTGCAACCAATGCAGAGGGAAAGGTTACAATCATTGGGATTCCCAATGGTACCTATACCTTGTCAGTCCAATATATAGGTTACCAAACGATAAAACTGGAAAAGACCTTTCCTTTAGGAGAGCAAGAAGATTTTACACTTCTGATGTCCCATGCAGATGAGGAAATGGAAGAAGTGGTCATCACATCCACCAGAAGCAGCAGGACCATAGAGGATATCCCTACCCGTGTGGAGTTTATTGCCGGGGAAGAACTGGCAGAAAAAGGAAATATGAAACCTGGAGATATCCGCATGCTGCTTAATGAAAGCACCGGGATTCAGACCCAGCAGACTTCGGCAACCAGTTATAATTCCAGTATCCGGATCCAGGGACTGGATGGAAAATATACCCAATTACTAAGGGATGGACTTCCCTTATATTCCGGTTATTCGGGGGGCTTGAGCCTGATGCAGATCGCACCTTTGGACCTGAAGCAAGTGGAAGTGATCAAGGGGGCTTCTTCTACTCTCTATGGGGGCGGAGCCATTGCAGGCCTAGTGAACTTGGTTTCTAGAACTCCCGAAGAAGACCGACAACTCAATTTTATGGTCAATGGAACCTCTGCTCTGGGGCTGGATATCAGTGGTTTTTATGCAGAGAAATATGGCAAAATAGGGACCACAGTATTTGCTTCCTATAATAAGGGAACCGCTTATGACCCCGCTGATATTGAGCTTACTGCCATCCCGAATTTTGAACGGTATACCCTTAACCCGCGGCTCTTCCTCTATCTTGACAAGGAAACAGATATAAACCTGGGCTTCAATTTTGTTACCGAAGACCGCTTGGGAGGAAATATGGATTATGTGAAAGGGGACAGCAACACTGGTTATTTCGAGGAGAACAATACAGATCGATTGTCCACCCAGTTTGATGCTACCCATCGATTTTCTGACCATTCACGTATCCAGCTGAAAAACAGCATAAGCTTCTTCGAAAGGTCCATTGCCATACCTGAATATACCTTTGGAGGAAAACAGGTTTCATCCTTTTCGGAGCTTAATTACGCTGCCTATGGTGATAAGGTTGAATGGGTCTTGGGCGCTAACCTATGGACGGAAAATTTTGACCAAAGGCAGGGAGATCCCGAACAGGATCTTAGCTTTTCCAATTATACCACGGGAATATTTGTTCAAAACACCTGGAACATGGCCAAACAATGGGCACTGGAAACAGGATTGAGAGGAGATTATCAAAGCCAATACGGGGCTTATCTGCTGCCACGCTTTTCATTGATGTTCGAACCCAATGAAAGGATTACCTTCAGAGCAGGGGGAGGACTTGGGTATAAAACACCTACTCAGTTTACCGAGGATACCGAGCGACTTCACTTTCAAAATGTTCTCCCCATAGATGTTTCCAATACAAAAGCTGAGCGCTCTACTGGGATCAATCTGGATGTCAACTATAAATGGCCTATTTCAGGAGAATTGAGTCTAAGCACCAATGCCCTGCTGTTCTACACACAGATCGATGATCCAATGATATTGGTGAGGAACAATGAGAATATGTATGAATTTACCCAACCCATTGGTTATATCAACACGCGTGGTTTGGAAGCCAATATGAAATGGACTTACCATGATTTCAAACTGTTCTTGGGCTATACCTTTGCAGATGTAAATGAGCATTATGGAAATGAAACCACGGAGTATCCTTTGGTGGCCAAGCACCGACTGAATAATGTCTTGATGTATGAAAAACATGGGGACTTTTGGATTGGACTGGAGGCTTATTATTTCAGCCCCCAAAAGCTTTCAGATGGAGATACCGGAAAATCCTATTGGATTATGGGAATCATGTCCGAGAAAAAATTAGGGAAGCATTTTTCTCTTTTTCTGAATTTTGAAAACATGTTGGATACCCGTCAGACCAGGTTTGATACGATCTTCACAGGCAATATTGACGATCCTCAGATCAGGGATATCTATGCCCCTGTGGACGGTTTTGTAATCAACGGAGGCTTTAAGCTCAACCTTTGATAAGGAGATTAATTATATGAAAAACGGCCTGTCATTGTCCAAATGACAGGCCGTTGTTTTTAATGTTCTTGGATTCAAAAAAGGATCGTTTGTCTATTGCTTTTTAATCGGCACAATAGGAACAGTCAGGTTCTCCCACTAAATTCCCTCTCTCGCCCAAACTGTATTTACAACATTCCTTGAATCGTTGCTTTAAGATGCTTTTTGCCCGTCTTACCCTGGCTTTAAGATTGGCCAGTGATATATCCAAGTGAATGGCTGCCTCTTGCTGCTTCATTCCTTCCAGGTACACCTTTTCTATGCATACCCTGTAATTTTCGGGTAGCTCTTCTATAAATCTGTCAAAACAGCAGAATTTATTGGATGAACTTTGGGTATTTGAAAGGTTAGTGATATGCTCTTCAGATAATAGGGAACGTTCCCTGAAATGGTCCATAGTCTCATTTCTTGCAATTTGAAAAATCCATGACTTGATCTTCTCGGGCTTTTTTACCTGGCCTAAATGCATATGGATTTTTAAAATGGTGTTCTGGAAAATATCATTGGAGATATCCTTGTCCTTTACCTTTTTCAGGATAAAAAAATAAAGCCGCTCGCCATATTTTTCCACTATTGCACGGGATGTTGTTTCCATGGTAGATGAGGTTTAGGCAAGGCCAAGGCCTTACCAGTTAAGATTGACAACAACTACATTTTTGACAATCGCATTTTTCACAAGGGCAATTGCTTTCCAAACAATTGACACAGTTACATTTTTGGCAATCACAATTGGTGCATTTACAAGTATCCATAATCTTCTAGATTTTTGTTTCATCAGGTAGACGGCATAAGCATAAAAAGGATACACTTAAAATTAAAAATAATTTAGGGGTTCTAAAAGGAAGAAAAAGCTGCTTGTTCAACTTTATTGAAAGGACCAGTAATTACTATGCTCCTCTCCTAAAAGTACATCCACATTGGATTCCTATTGAGCCAACTCTTGGTCCATAATTTCTCCTTAAACCAAGATTATTCATTAGCGATCGTAATGAGAGCTGAAAATGCAAGGAAATGAGGCTGTTTGAAGTCTGAGGCATAGCCAAGGCTATGGTTAAGTCTCCAGATAGCATCAAATCGACTGATTTTAATGTGTTTTCAGTCCTTAATAGATAGGCTAATGCATATTTCAGTTAAATGTTTTTTGGTAGGGGGATGCCTGATGGCCTAGGGATATAATTCCGTTACGTCAATGTTTCACAGGGATATGAAATGCTTGATTCTCAAAACATTTCCTTTTTTCAATATGGATTGTCAATTCTAACTCAGAATTGACAATTATAAATTTCAAGGATAGACACTTACTTTACCCAGTCAATCTTAGGAAGGGATTCAAGGGTAAACTGGAAAAGGTAAAATAAATATCATCCATAATCTTTTTAAACTATAGGATCAATACTGCCAATTTTAGACAGCCTTTTATCCATTATTACTTTGAATGAACCTGTTGGTTATCAAATATATTTTACCATAGAATATTATTATGAAAATAGGCTGATTGGTTTTTTTAAGATTAGGGAAAGGATATTACTTTTGTGCATTATTAATTAAATTAAATCTAAATAAATATAATGAAAAAATGTTTACTATTAAGTATTCTCCTGTTAAGTAGTTTTGTACATCTTATGGCTCAAAGTTCCGGAGCCATAAAGGGAGAGGTTGTAGATCACTCAGGACAATCAATACCATACGCCAATGTGCTGATCAAAGGGATGGGAAAGGGAACCACTGCCGATGAACACGGGATATTTGAACTTGGTGGACTAGCCGCAGGGAAATATAATTTGGTGGCCTCTTCCATAGGTTTTAAGGGTATTCAACGAAGTGTGGATCTTGGAAGTGGTGAAATTGTGGAAGTCCAGTTTATTCTGAGAAACGAATCCCTTAACTTGGCAGAAATGGTTGTTTCGGCCAGTAGAAACCCAGAATCCATCGATGAAGTACCCTCTTCATTTACCATCCTTCCTCGAAAGACTTTGGATGAATCGATGATCGTAACCACAAATATCATCGATATTTTAAGCAATAATGTTCCTGGCTTAGGGCCGAGTACGGGTACAAGCAGTAATTGGGGACAGACATTAAGAGGAAGGCCACTTTTGATCATGGTGGATGGTGTACCGCAATCTACTCCCCTAAGAAATGGTTCAGTAGATTTGCGATCCCTTGATCCTGATTTGATAGAACGTGTAGAAGTCATAAAAGGCGCTACGGCAGTTTATGGAAATGGAGCAGCTGGCGGTTTGGTCAATTATATCACACGTACCCCAAGGACTGAAAAAGCATTTAATTCAAGAACATCAATAGGAAGTACGGGTTCGCTTTCAAATATAGATAACAGTATGGGATCTAGGTTAAGCCAGATGTTTTATGGTAAGGCAGGTAAATTGGACTATGTGGTCAGTGGAGTATTTGAGCAGACAGGCGAATGGAAAGATGCGGAAGGGGACGTGCTACCGCCAACCTATGGTTTGGGGGAGACGGATTCATATAATGCTTTTCTTAAACTGGGATATGATATGAGCCCTAAACATCGACTGCAATTCAGCTATAATTATTATTCCAGTGAACAGAAAACAAACTATATTTCTGAATTTGGTAATTATGAGGAAAGAGAAAAGACCAAAGCAGTTTTGGGAACACCTCAAGGGGTGCCGCAAGGCGTGAGGGGAAATCATAATGCTTCTTTAAGATTTTCAGGGAAAGAAGCTTTTGGCAATACCAATTATGAAGTAGACCTTTATTATCAATCAGTGGATAATGTTTTCTTCCAGTCTGATGTATTTATTGATGGGGGACAATCCTTAATTTCTTCGGATAAGAAAGGCTTAAGATTCCAATTTAACACCCCATTATTGTCTTCAAACAATATAAATGGAAGTGTGTTATATGGACTTGATTTGATGAATGATGTTACTTCCCAGCCTTTGGTGGATGGAAGGCAGTGGGTGCCGGAAATGGATATGTTTAATACTGCTCCGTTCGCCCAGTTGAAAATGGACTTTTTTGATGAATTGGTCTTTAAAGGTGGGTTAAGGTTCGAAAAGGTAAATATCGGGGTGGAAGATTATAAGACCCTGGCAACCATTAACACGTCTACCGGTGAAGTAAATCCATCTTTTGATGTTAAAGGTGGTGAACTAACCTATAATACATGGTTGTTCAATACAGGTTTAAGGTATAACAAATGGAAATATTTCTCTCCGTATCTAAGTTTTTCTCAAGGATTTAGCGTGGCTGATATTGGTGTAATGCTCCGATCTGCCAGGGTAAACGACATGAAAGACATCAATACGGAACCAGTCGTGGTCAATAACTATGAAACGGGGTTTTTAAGTGAATTTGATCTTTTTCGTTTTGAAGCTGTAGGTTATATAAGTACTTCTGAACTCGGAACAAGTGGGAAATTTGTGGATGGTGTCTTTGAGGTTCTTAGAAGTCCGGAAAGAATCCATGGATTAGAATTGGTACTGGATGCGGAAGTGACTAGTAATTTGACTGCAGGAGTAAATTACGCATATGTTGAAGGTAAAATGGATGTTAACGATAACGGTTCTTACCGGGATTCGGAGGATACCTATCTGGGTGGAGAGAGAATTTCAGCTCCAAAAATGGGGGCTTATTTAAGGTATATTTTGTTGGATGAAAAGGTCTCATTCAAGCTTCAATACAGCGGCGTTGGTAATAGAGACCGCTTTGAGAAAAACGAAGCAGGTTCTTACGACGTTTATAAGGCTCCTGTGGAAGCTTACCATATTTTTGACCTAGCAGCAAGCTATAAAGTTAATTCCAACATAACGATGAATTTGGGCATTCAAAATCTTTTCAATGAGGATTATTTCCCTGCCAGATCACAATGGTTTACCCGATCCAATCTATATACTAAGGGAAAAGGTGCGTCATTTAATATTAGTGCAATTATCAACCTATAGTGATAAAAGCTTTGATTGTAAATAACGGCTGCTCAAAGAGTAGCCGTTATTGTTTAAAACGCTACAGTTTTTTCATAGATCTTGAGTTGATCCTGCCTATTACCATATTTGTTTGTGTGAAATAATGTTTGGCACATGGCATCAATACAGGAATCTACTTTTAAAACAAGGGAAATGTTTTTACGATTATTTGTCCTTGTTTTTGATTTCCTGCACCTCGGTACGGATCTCCTGGGCCAAGGTCTTGATGGCCTGCATGCCGTTTCTTACCCTTGTTCCGGCAGCCTTATTGCTTTGCTCATAAAATTTGGTGAAATCTGCTTCCAAGGAATCCACTAATTCCTTTACTTCTGAAAATCTGCTCATTTTTTAAGTGTTTAATCTCTTAGGGTCAAATTCCCCGAGGCTAGCCTCGTTTTACTATCTTGTGACTCGATGTCGCAAGAAAGTAAGTATATCCATAAGAGTCATAATGTATCAGTTTTGCTGTACCATATAGTTTGCTCAGCAAAATATAGACGAGTAGTGTTCAGTAAAGAGGTTGATAAAGTTCTGACATCGACGTGTGAACAGATAGAACTAAGATATGAGATTAAATTTCTGGAAATCGGTACAGATGCTGACCATGTACATTTTCTGATCCAATCGGTTCCAACGTATAGTATAACCAAAATAGTGAGAACGATAAAGAGTTTAGTGTCACGAGAGGTGTTTAAAGAATGCCCAGAGGTGAAAAAACAGCTCTGGGGAGGGGAGTTTTGGGGTAAGGGATATTTTGTCAATACGGTAGGCCAACATGGAACAGAGGAAAAGATCGCTAATTATGTAAAGAGTCAAGGGCTGGAAAAAGGATATAAAAAACTGAAGACCAATTATCAATTAAAAATATTCGATTGACCAATAATGCCTCGTGGGCTTGCCCCGAGGATTATTTACTTATTGAAAAGACAATTTTAAGGAAAAATTCGTGCCAATTGTCAGGAGAAGAATAGGAATGTGTAAAATTATGGGCTTAATATTTAGAGCTTGAATAAGTGAAATCAGTTAAAGATACTAATTGGTCTCATAAATATAAATCCGATAGTCGACCATATTGATGATAGGGACACAAAAAACTTAATTAGCCCTAAGATGAAAAAATCTGCTCAAAGATCATTGCAAATTCTTGCCTGAATGGCTTATTAGGCTTGTGGTAAAGGAATAATGGAGCTAAGTAAGGACAGGTCCCCAAATGATTGATCTCTACAGTCTTTTCACTATTGGAAATGCTGGAATACACAAAGAAATAGTCCTCTTCCCATTCATATATCCCACCATAATAGCTAATCTTTGAATCGATATCCGTCCATGCCAGTTCAACATCGGTACCTATCAAACACTTATTGATTATATTGAATTCTTTTAGGTTAGGGGGATGGGTTCTCAGGCTATAACCCCGACAAATAGGTTAACAACCTATATCAAAAGCCTGCAAATCTTACGATTTGCAGGCTTTTTTATTTTTTATGTATCAGTTCTATTTAGACAATTTCAGCAAAAATGAGACCTATCCGGTGAACCAAATGAATGGTTATATTTAGTTCACCAGATTGATGAAAATAGCTGTAAAACAGATAGTTACATCACAATTTTTGAACTGTTTTGGGCTTGTTTGAGTAGCCTTGTGGAAGCAGTTCACCACGAGAGGAATCATTTTAACACAAACACTCAAAAGCTGAATTGTTATGAGAACTACAAACACCTTCGGAGTTCAGTTCATCACAAGAACTAACAAGGCCAAAGATGGCCTCCTCCCAATCTATGCCAGAGTCACTGTTGATGGCCGCAGAGTTGAAATATCATTGAAGCGTTGGATCAAACCATGCGACTTGAACAGCTCAAAAGGCATGGCCAAGGGCAGCCGGGAAGAAATCAAATCGCTCAATCACTACCTGGATGAAGTCCGGGCAAGGATTATGGAGTGCTACCAGGAGATGCAGGTCCAAAAAAGACTGATCACTGCTGATGCCATCAAGAGTATGTTCCTGGGTACAGACCAAAAGGACTTCACCTTATGCAAGCTGGTGGATTATCACAACCAGACAATGCGGGATACACTGGCGTGGGGCACGATGAAAAACTACTTCACCACTCAGAAGTATATCCATCGATTTTTGAAAGAGCGCTTTGGTACTACCGACATGTTCCTTTCGGAACTGTCTTATAAATTCATCACCGATTTTGAATTCTACCTCCGAAACTATAAACCCAAAGACCACCAGAAGCCGCTTGGCAACAATGGAGTGATGAAGCATCTGGAGAGGTTCCGGAAGATGGTGACAATGGCCGTGAAAATGGAATGGGTAAGCAGGGATCCATTTGACAAGTACCAGCTCAAATTCCATCGGGTGGATCGGGATTTCCTCAATGATGAAGAGCTGGAGGCCGTAGAGAACAAGGACTTCAAAATTGTCCGCCTGCAGTGGGTAAGAGATTTGTTTGTGTTCAGTTGCTATACCGGACTGGCCTACATCGATGCTATGAACCTTACCCCATCCAATATTACCATTGGCATTGATGGGGAATATTGGTTATCTACCTGCCGCCAGAAGACCGACCAGCCGGTAAGGGTTCCTATCCTTCCCAAAGCTTGGGAAATCATCGAGAAATACAAAACCCATCCAAGAGCTGTGCAGAGGGGGGCAATATTCCCAATGATTTCTAACCAAAAGCTGAACTCTTACCTGAAAGAAATTGCTGATCTGTGCGGAATTGAAAAGAACCTCACATTTCACCTAGCCAGGCATACTTTTGCTACTACAGTTACGCTTTGTAATGGTGTGCCACTGGAAACGGTTAGCAAGATGTTGGGTCACTCCAAAATTACAACCACGCAGGTTTACGCCAAAGTGGTAGAGAAAAAAGTGAGTGAGGATATGCAGAATCTAAGAGAGAAACTAGCAGCACCAAAATTGATGAGAAGGGCGAAATAGCCCTTTGTATTTAAGTACTTGCTTAAATAACTATCATTCCCTACCTTTGTTTAAGCAATTGCTTAAATACTATGAATACATGTATCCGTGTCTTTGCAGATAGCATCCAGATCAGTCGCTGCAGAGAAGACTTGAAAAACAAAGAAGAAAGCTTTTTAGAACTGGCCGATGTACTGAATCTGGCAGGTAATGCGGTTCGCCTCAAAATCCTGTACCTCTTGAAACAGGAAAATGAACTTTGCCCATGTGACTTGTCAGACATCCTGGGCATGACCGTGCCGGCCGTCTCCCAACATCTAAAAAAACTGAAGGATGCGGGAATCGTGACGACCAAAAAATCCGGTCAAACCATCTTCTATTCAGTAGAAGAGCAAAGTCAGCGAATCATTTCATCAGTGCTCGATTTGTTTAATCTCCCAAATACAATTCCTGCCTTATGAAAAATTCTCTTTTAACTAGCGGTATTATGGCTGCACTCTTAAGTTCACTTTGCTGCATCACCCCAGTGCTTGCACTAGTGGCCGGTGCAAGCGGGATTGCCTCCACTTTCTCCTGGCTGGATCCTGCACGGCCCATTTTTGTCGGTATTACAGTTATAGTGTTGGGGTTTGCTTGGTACCAAAAACTCCTGCCTGCCGGCAGGCATGGTAGACCAAAGGCCAAAGATGAAATAGAATGTGCGTGTGAGCCTGGCGGAGAATATGCATATCCTAGCTTTTGGCAGACCCAGAAGTTTTTGGGGATAGTCACCGTTTTTGCTACCCTGATGCTCACATTCCCGCTGTATGCTCACATTTTCTACCCGAAAGCCGAAAAGCAAGTGATCATCGTTGATAAGTCGGACATTCAGACCGTAAATTTTCAAATCAAGGGCATGATTTGCCAGGGTTGTGCAGCTCATGTTGAACATGAGGTAAATAAGCTCAGTGGTATCCTTGATGTAGCTGCTTCTTACGAAAAGGGCAATGCCGTTGTAGAATTCGACAAGTCCAAAACAGGCATTCTTGAAATTGAGCAAGCTATCAACTCGACCGGATATTCCGTGACCAATAAAACAGAGAAATAAATGGAAATCATTTTAGAATCCACCATCACCTGCCCCAACTGCGGACATGAAAAAGAAGAAACCATGCCCACTGACGCCTGCCAGTATTTTTATGAATGTGAGAATTGCCACCAGGTGCTAAAACCGAAAGTGGGTGACTGTTGTATATATTGTAGTTATGGAACAAAGGCTTGTCCTCCGATTCAAGAGGGTAGTAAAAACAACTGTTGCTGAACCGCAAGGATCATGAGAGCCTTCAGATTGTTTTTTAAAGACGGTATTGGTGTATATTCAGGACATGTTGCCACTACTAAACCTCATGCCCATCATGCCACAGAAATAATCTATTGCGCTCAGGGCCAACATAAAATAATTGATAATAGTGGCAAAGAAAATTTTAGCGTTTTGTCTATAATCCCCCATGACATAAAACATCAATTTAGCTATCATGAAAATAGTATTCCTATTTTCATTTTTATGGATCCTTTCCATCAGTTTTCAGAACGTTTAAAAAAGACATATCAACTTGATAAGAAAATTATTGGTCTTCAAAAATTGCCGGATGAACAAATCATCAATGAATTCAATCATTGGATCATGGGCAAGGAGATTGATGTCTTGCACTATACCAGACTATTAGTGGATCAATTGACTGGCCATCATATTTATTCAAATCAATCAGATCAAAGGATTGTCAATTCCATTCAACACATCAAAGAATCACTTAGTCGGGAAATGAGAATTGAAGACATGGCTTCAAAGGTTCACTTGTCTGCGTCAAGGTATGCTCACTTATTTAAAGAGCATGTGGGAATCCCATTCCGGAGGTACATTCTGTGGGCAAGAATGCAGTCCACAGTCGAATCAATCCTCTTAGGGAATTCATTGACCACCGCTTGCTATGATGGTGGCTTCTCAGACCTTCCACACTTTTCAAAGACGTTTACTGAAATGTTTGGCGTTGCGCCCTCCAGTGTTTTGAAAGGTTAGCAGGTTTATACAAGTAATTCAATTTAAGGCTATTCATCTTTGTAGGGTAAAAAAATCTACAGGATGAAAAGAATACTGCAATACAGCCTCTACCCAATATTCATGCTTTCGGCCTGGTGCCTGATGCTGTTGGGAGTACAATCAGGGTTGAACCAATATCTTGTCACAATCCCTATCATTGCCTTGTTTGGCATAATCGCTTTGTTTCTTGAAAAATGGATGCCTTTCGAGAAAAACTGGCTGGACGGCAAAGACTGGAATCTTGATTTTACATATTATATCATAAACTACCTGATCAAAATATCAGCTCAGTTTAGCTTTATCTGGCTCTCTGCTTATTTTACTTTCTTCAAATGGTTCCCTACGGATATACCACTATGGATACAGGTAATATTGGCACTCATCATCATTGATTTCTTTTTGTATCTTGTACACTGGCAAAGTCACAAGTACCAATGGCTGTGGAAGTTTCATGCCATCCATCACAGCTCCGAAAGGCTATATTTTCTTAATGGTGAAAAACGCCATGCACTCCACCAGATATTAGAAGGTGGTCCTGGAATCATCGCCTGTCTGATCATTGGTGTACCCCAACCAGTTGTTGTACTGGCACTTGCATTCCTCGCAATCAATATGATGATGCAACATACCAATCTGGATTATAAAGCAGGGATACTAAAGAAGTTCTTTTGTGTGGCAGAGTTACACAGGTGGCACCATCGAGCTGACTTCAAGGATGCACAGGTAAATTACGGGGCATGGTTGACCATTTGGGACTACATCTTCAAAACCAGTTTTGATGATCCGAAAATCTACACATCCGAAGGTATTGGGGAGATTGGTATGGCAGAAGAGCCAAACTTTCCGAAATCTTATCTAAAGCAGATAGCATATCCATTTCGAAAATAGATAGCACCTCTCTTTATCATCTTCATGCACCTGTAACAATCTCAAACATTACTGATTTAAGTTGGATAAACCCGACTTTGTTCAAACATGATGTAGGTCATGTTTTGACATGTGCAATGTCATAGCGCGCTCAATAACCGTTGCGTACTTTTGAGTCATATTGAAGGGGATAACAAATAGATACCCGCTTCAATGGATGGCATTTTACATCAAAAGGCTCATGAAGCGCAACTTATATATCGTCCTAATAATTGCAATGCTTCTCCCTGGCAAAGGGATGGCAGTGTTTCAGCACTTTTGTGGGGGCGAACTGATCAGCTTCGAGCTTTTTCTAAAACATTACGAACCATGCTGTGACGACCACAGCAACCCTTGTGATGGCTGTGAGGATCAGGAAACCATCTTCTCTCTCGATGATTTCAGGACACCTCATTCAGACATTCTGGTCATTGATTTTTCACATGCGGCAATGGCTCAGCCATCTTTCCATTTGCCTTCTACACAATTTTTCGAGTCAAGAAACTACACAACTCCTAAAAAGGCTCCCCCCGGCTGGTCAGGGCGGTATCGCTCTATCCTGTTCCAGTCATTTCTTCTTTAGCTAACATCTGAATATCAGTTAGTTGCCTGGGTTACGAAACCTTTGGGCAATGTCGGAAATAGTTCTGTATAGTATAGCTGCTCCGGGATATTCGAACAGCATTAGACACGATCTATCCGACAAAACTATCATCAAGTTTCTTTAATCAGACTTTCAACAAAATGTTAAAATCATGAAAACGTTTCATAAAATTCAATTGGTATTCATTGCCGTGACACTGATGGTGATCAATACCACATACGCCCAACAACCAGGCTTGCAGTATTTCAGGCCAAACGATAAAAACGGCCTGAATGTATTCGAGCCCTCAAAAGTGGATACAGTTATCTTTGATGGCCTCAAAGTAAGAGTAGGCGGTGATTTCGCCATGCAATTTCAGGGCCTTAACCAAAGTAATGATGCTAGTACCTTGGTTGAGCTTGGTTCCGATTTCAATTTACCTTCAGCTAACCTCAACCTTGACGTTCAGGTAATGGAAGGTGTTCGGATGCACCTCAGGACCTATCTTTCTTCCAGAGCACACAACGAAGCATGGATTAAGGGTGGATACATGAGAGTTGATAATCTTGACTTTGTTAAACCTGGGTTTCTGGAGGGAGTGATGAAATATGCAAGTATTACCATAGGGTTAGATGAGTTCAACTATGGAGACGCACATTTCAGGAGAACGGACAATGCGAGAGGTATTTTCAACCCTTTTGTGGGGAATTATCTTATGGATGCATTCTCCACCGAGGCATTCGGAGAGCTTACAGTTCAAAAGAATGGTTTATTGGCAGTGGTTGGGTTGACAAACGGCAAGCTCAATCAAAATGTAACTGTGAACGACAATACAGATAATAAGCCTTCTTTCTTCGGTAAGTTGGGATACGATAAACAACTGAGTGAGGATTTGAGAGTACGATTGACCGGATCTTGGTACATCAATAAAGGCACCTCAACAGGCACCTATCTGTATGGTGGTGACCGAGGAGGCTCCAGGTATTACAATGTGCTTTTTACAGTACCGGATGTGGATGGCAATACAGAGGGTGGCCCTCGTGATGGTCAGTTTAATGCCAGGTTCACAAAACTCACAGCCTTGCAGATTAACCCATTCATCAAGTACAAAGGCTTGGAGTTCTTTGGTATTTATGAGTTGGCTGATGGAAGCAATGAATTCACAACACCTCAAGCTGACACAGAGGGCGCATTCACACAAATAGCAGCTGAGGTATTGTATAGGTTTGGAGCTGATGAACGTTTCTATCTTGGGGGTAGATATAATACAGTAACTGGTAAAATGCGTGAAAGTGCCACAGAAGATTTGGAAATCAGCAGGGTCAATTTTGGTGGAGGCTGGTATCTTTCAAAGAACGTTTTAACAAAAGTTGAGTACATGAAGCAGCAATATGAAGGCAATGCTTGGACAGGGCGTTTTGCCGGGGCTGAATTTAGTGGAGTCGTGGTTGAAGCGGTGATTAGTTTCTGACGGAACTCCCGTGTGGATGAGTTCACCCACACGGGGTTCTTTTCATTCCTGATCATTCCTGAATAAGAGATAACGACTTTAAAAATAAGCATCAACAGACCAAAATTTTTAGATGGAAAATAAATCTCAAACATCTACATATTGAGGTATTTGAAATACAAACCATCATTTTTGATATTAAAATCGAACATTCTGAACTAAATTCCGTAGATTCGTATTAGACTTTCTCCAAAGTGCAACGTTTTAGACAAATATCGGCCATTTTGTTATCCTGCCTGGTGCTACTCAGTTCCACGAGTTTCACGTTTGGGATGCATTTCTGTATGGGCCAGCTAGAGAGCATTGCACTTTTTTCCGGGGCTGAGCCCTGCGAAATGGCCACTCAAAAATCACCTTGTGCCAATGATAAGCATGATCCGGATTGCGAACACCAGCAGGTGACTAAAAAAGGTTGCTGTGAAGACCAGACTTTAGTAATTGAGGGTCATGAAGACCTTACGCAAGTGACCAAAGTTGCGGTTCCTGATTTTCAAATGATCGCAGTTATCTACGTTGTGGTTTCGTTTCTTTTTAGTGACACTACCGTTGATCACTATACGTTTAACGACTATTCCCCCCCACTGATTGAACGTGATATACCAGTACTCGTTCAATCCTTCCTTATTTAAGCATTTCATTCAATTGATCGTGATCAAGGCTTAGCTCTTTAGAGCCTTGGGGCATTATTGCTATGCCTTTTTAAATCAATTCAAAAGTTGAATGTAAATAACATGCTTAATAAAATCATTAAATACTTTCTTGAGAACAAGTTAGTTACCGTTCTCATCTTAATTGGCTTCATTGCCTGGGGCATTGTGACCGCCCCTTTCGGTTGGCAGATAGGTGCGTTACCTTCTGATCCCGTTCCGGTAGATGCTATTCCGGATATAGGAGAAAACCAACAGATTGTCTTTACCCAGTGGCAGGGCCGATCACCACAAGACATAGAAGACCAAATTTCCTATCCGCTGACTACCTATTTATTAGGTATTCCGGGCGTAAAATCTATACGGAGTTCTTCTATATTTGGCTTTTCCAGTATCTTCATCATTTTCAGTGAAGATGTAGAGTTTTACTGGTCACGTTCACGTATCCTTGAGAAACTAAGTTCCTTGCCTTCCGGCTTATTACCGGAAGGGGTTCAGCCCGCACTCGGGCCTGATGCCACTGCGCTGGGCCAGGTGTATTGGTATACCATTGAGGGCAGAGATAAGGATGGAAACCCTACGGGAGGATGGGATTTACACGAAATCCGTACCGTACAAGACTTCTACGTCAAATATGGATTAAACGCAACAGAAGGCGTTTCGGAAGTGGCTTCTATTGGTGGCTTTGTACAGGAATATCAGATTGATGTGAACCCTGATGCCCTTAAAGCCTATGATATCCCATTGCATAAAGTAATGCAGGCGGTACAGAAATCAAATAAAGACGTAGGGGCTAAAACCATTGAGATCAACCAGGCAGAATATCTGGTGCGTGGTTTGGGCTACATCAAAAAAGTAGAAGACATTGAAAAGGCCGTGGTGGCCGTTCAGGAAAATGTTCCCGTCCGTATTAAAGACATTGGTGTAGTCACCCTGGGGCCATCCACCCGTAGAGGTCTGTTGGATAAAGACGGTGCTGAAGTGGTAGGTGGAGTAGTGGTGGCGCGCTATGGGGCCAATCCCTTGCAGGTCATTAACAACGTCAAGGATAAGATCAAAGAAATAGCCCCGGGACTGCCGAAAAAAACGTTGGCAGATGGAAGGGAAAGCCAGCTGACCATTGTTCCGTTTTATGATCGTTCCGAGCTTATTTATGAAACATTGGGAACCCTGGAAGAAGCCATTTCGCTTCAGGTGCTCATTACCATTTTAGTAGTGATCGTGATGGTGTATAATCTCAGGGCTTCATTTCTCATTTCAAGTATCCTGCCGATTGCGGTATTAATGGTGTTTATCGCCATGCGCTATTTTGGTGTGGATGCCAATATAGTGGCCTTGTCTGGAATTGCCATTGCCATTGGTACGATGGTGGACTTGGGAGTTATACTTTCCGAAAATATTATCAAGCATATAGATGAAGCTCCTCCCGGTCAAAAACTGATAGATACCATTTATAATGGAGCTTCAGAAGTGGGTACCGCTATTCTCACCGCTGTTTCTACCACCATTGTCAGCTTCATTCCGGTCTTTACCATGCAAGCTGCTGAAGGAAAGCTCTTTGGACCTTTGGCATTCACCAAGACCTTTGCCCTGGTAGCTGCGCTGTTGGTGAGTCTATTGATCATGCCTACCTTGGCACATTGGTTCTTTGGATTCAAAATCAATAATAAGTTTCTTAAGAAATATGGTGGCTATGCATTAGTACTATTTGGAATTATAGGGCTCTTTACCGGTCAGGTATGGGGTGGAGTACTGCTGGTACTATTTGGTGCAATCGGAATTGTAAAGAATTTTTTTGACACTAAAAAGGAACGCTTTTCCAAGCCTGTATTATTTCTCTTCAATTATGCCGAGTTGATCATTGTACTTATTGGGGTAACCTGGCTTTTAGCTAAATATTGGCTACCACTAGGAGCTTCAAAGTCTCTGCTACTCAACTTTATTTTTGTGACCTTATTGGTAGGATTTATCCTGGGGTCGTTCACGCTTTTAGAATATTACTACAAATCTATATTAAAATGGTGCCTGGATAATAAAGTAACTTTTTTATTGATACCTACTTTCTTGATTTTGCTTGGCGCTAATGTTTGGTTGGGTTTTAATAGCATTTTCGGGTTTATTCCTAAAGCATTTGACAATCTCGGCTGGGATGTCCGGACAACTACAGTTTGGTCAGGCTTGACCCATACCTTCCCGGGTGTAGGAAAAGAATTTATGCCTTCCCTGGACGAAGGAAGTTTCCTGCTAATGCCAACATCCATGCCACATTCCGGTATTGAGTTCAACCGTAAAGTAGTTGGTCAGTTGGATATGCTCTTGACTAACATCCCGGAAGTAGAATTAACGGTAGGCAAATTAGGACGGGTAGAGTCTGCCCTTGATCCGGCACCTATTTCCATGTATGAAAACATCATCAACTATAAAACGGAGTACATGCTCAGTGAAAAAGGGCACAGGCTAAGGTTCAAAGTTGATAAGGAAGATCGCTTTATACTCAACAGCGGAGATAGCCTTTCTAACGAAGAAGCCATTAAGCGTGGGGTTACAACAGAGGAACTCATCCCTAATGATAACGGAAATTATTTCCGCAACTGGCGGCCACAAATAAAATCCCCGGATGATATCTGGAATGAAATCGTGAAGGTTACCAAAATACCGGGAGTTACCTCAGCACCTAAGTTACAGCCTATTGAAACCCGGCTGGTCATGCTTCAAACAGGCATGAGGGCTCCCATGGGTATCAAAGTCTATGGTCCTAATCTTAAAACTATTGAGGATTTTGGCCTTCAACTAGAGGAAGTACTAAAAAATGTTCCTTCTGTAAAAGAGGAAGCGGTGTTTGCTGATCGTATTGTGGGCAAACCTTATCTCCATCTCAACATCAACCGGGATGAGATTTCGCGCTATGGGCTGAATGTGGAAGATGTACAGCAGACCATTGAAACTGCCATTGGAGGAATGAAAATTACTTCTACCGTGGAAGGACGCGAACGTTTTCCGGTGAGGGTACGCTACCCGCGCGAACTCAGGGACGATCCCGAATCATTGGGTAAAATTCTTTTGCCTACACCTACAGGAGCACAGATACCAATTAGCCAGGTGGTGGACTTTGAGTATGTGAGGGGGCCACAGGCGATCAAAAGTGAGGAAACCTTTTTGGTGGGTTATGTACTATTTGACAAAAGGGACGGATACTCGGAAGTTGGAGTGGTCAATGATGCCGAGGCAGCTATTCAGGAAAGAATAGATACAGGTGATTTAGTCGTTCCTGCCGGGGTCAGCTACAAGTTCTCAGGAAGCTATGAAAATCAGGTAAGGGCTGAAAAGAGGCTTTCAATCATTGTTCCGTTGGTATTGGGTATCGTCTTCCTCATCCTTTACTTCCAATTTAAGTCTGTAGCGACTTCATTAATGGTGTTTACTGGTATTGCCATGGCATTTAGTGGAGGCTTTATCATGCTATGGTTGTATGGCCAGACCTGGTTTGCGGACTTCTCCCTTTTCGGTACGAATTTCCGAGACTTGTTCCAAATACATACTATCAATTTGAGCGTGGCTGTTTGGGTCGGGTTTATTGCCTTGTTTGGTATAGCCACTGATGATGGGGTATTAATGGCTACTTATTTAGATCAAAGTTTTAATCGTAATAAAACAGACAGTCTGAAAGGAATAAGAGCGGCAACAGTGGAAGCTGGTCAACGAAGAATAAAACCTGCCGTGATGACATCCGCCACCACCATCATTGCCTTGCTGCCTATACTTACCTCAACGGGTCGCGGAGCAGACATCATGATCCCAATGGCTATTCCAGCATTCGGAGGTATGTTCTTCGCAGCCGTCACCTACTTCATCGTGCCGGTTTTATACGCTATGAGGGAAGAAAGAAAATTTAAAAAGACACAACCATGAAGATTATTGTAAATATTGTAATACTTGTTTTTCTCGGAACCAGCGTAAGTCAGGCGCAGGTCCTGGATGACTATTTTAAAATAGCAGCGGAAAGCAATCCGGGATTACAGGCGAAATATCGGGAATTTGAAGCGGCCATACAGAAGGTGGAGCAGGTAAATACTTTACCGGACCCTAATTTCTCTTTTGGTTATTTCATTTCACCGGTGGAAACGAGGGTAGGACCACAAAAGGCAAGGTTTTCCCTAACGCAGATGTTCCCCTGGTTTGGAACGCTACGGGCACAGGGAAATGCCGCAGCTTTAATGGCGGAAGCAAAATATCAAGCCTTCTTAGACGCTCGGAATAGGTTGTATTACCAAGTGGCAGCGGCCTATTATCCGCTTTATGAACTTAATCAATGGAAAGAGATTGAGCGGGAGAATATTGAAATACTGGAGTCTTATAAAACCATTACCAACAAAAAGTTTGAAAATGGAGTGGGTACGATGGTTGACTTCTTGCGTGTGGATATTATGTTGAAAGACGCCACTACAAACCTTTCCATTCTGAACGATAAGGAAGCTCCTCTGCTGACCCGGTTTAATAAACTACTCAACAGAGAGGAGGACGCATTGGTAACCGTAGAGGATTCACTCGTTGCTCAAGCCTTGCCTGATAATTTCAGAAAGGACTCTTTGCTTACGAACAACCCTGTACTGGAAGAACTGGACTTAAAAATAGCCTCCAGTGAGGCAAGTGAGGAGGTCGCTTACAAACAAGGGCTTCCAAAATTTGGTGTAGGATTGGATTATGCTATTGTGGGAAACAGACCTGAAGTGGAACTTCCCGACAATGGTCAGGACATTCTAATGCCTATGGTTTCTGTCAGCATTCCCATTTTCAGGAGTAAATATAAAGCCGCTGTTAAAGAAGCACAGCTCATGCAGGAAAGCTATTCACTCCAAAAAAAGGACTTTGCCAATACCCTAACGTCAAACTACGAAATGGCCTGGTTTGAAATTCAACAACAGCAAGAATTGATTGAGCTATACGATCAACAAATTCAGGAATCCAATCAGGCTTTAAATCTATTATTTACGGCTTACAGTAATTCAGGAAATGAATTTGAAGAGGTACTGCGTATGCAACAGCAGCTCTTAAAATATGAAAAGATGAAGGCAACGGCCGCAACGCAGTACCAAATTGCCCTGGCCAAACTCAATTACTTAACTGCAAAAACATATTAAGATGAACACGAATAAAAAAATAGTAATCGTAGCACTGTCAACACTGGCAATAGGTTTATTGCTGGGTTGGTTGATTTTTGGTGGTTCATCATCCGAAAGTAAAATGGATGATGAGCACCAGCACACTACAGAAATAGCTGGCGAGACCGTGTGGACTTGCTCAATGCATCCTCAGATCCGTCAGAGTGAACCCGGAGACTGCCCTATCTGTGGCATGGACCTTATTCCTTTGGAGGATGATCAGAATGAAGTACTTGACCCTATGGCAGTAAGTATGTCGCCTACCGCCATGCAACTGGCTGATATCAGAACGGCTGCTGTAGGAACCATGGATCCGGTTAAGTCGGTTAGGCTGAACGGAAAGGTACAGGAAGATGAGCGACTGGTTTTTTCTCAGTCTTCCCATATACCGGGCAGGATAGAAAAGCTGATGGTCAATTTCACAGGTGAGTTCGTAAGGAAAGGGCAGGCCATTGCTTATATATACTCTCCAGATTTGGTTACTGCACAGGAGGAATTATTTGAAGCACAAAAAATTAAAGATACACAGCCGCAATTGTTTAATTCCGCCAAAGAAAAGCTCAAAAATTGGAAACTTTCCGACAGTCAGGTAGAGCAAATTCTCAAAGTGGGGACACCGAAAGAGGAATTTGCTGTTCAAGCTGATGTTTCGGGTTATGTAACTGAGAAAATGGTAAATCTGGGTGATTACATCCGAAAGGGAGAGGCTATTTATGAGATTGCAGACCTTTCAAAGGTATGGGTATTGTTTGATGTTTATGAATCGGATATGCCCTGGATCAAAAAAGGTGATAAGGTAAACTTTACAGTGGCCTCTCTACCGGGAGAGACATTTGAAGGTAAGATAACCTTCCTGGATCCTGTTATTGATCCTAAGACAAGAGTAGCAAAAGCAAGGGTAGAAGTGCCCAACAAAGACAATCAGCTAAAACCTGAAATGTTTGCATCCGGTACGGTAGAAGCTACATTGCCGAAAAAGTCAAATAACATAGTGGTTCCCAAAACTGCTGTTATGTGGACAGGCAAGCGTTCGGTAGTTTATGTAAAAAATACCACTAGTAGTGGAGTAAGTTTCATGATGCGTGATGTGACGCTTGGGCCGGGTTTAGGTGACAGCTTTATTGTGGAGAGTGGCCTTGAAGAAGGTGAAGAGATAGCAGTCAATGGCACCTTCAGCATTGATGCAGCAGCACAACTAAGCGGAAAGGCAAGCATGATGAATCCTGAAGGAGGCCCGGCAATGACAGGGCATAACCACGGGGGTATGGATACGCCAGCTTCGTCAGGCCAGGTCAAGAAAAAAGAGACTAAGCCAGTGTCAATTAGTCAGAAGGCGAAAGAAGCATTGCGGCCCCTTTATACTGAATACCTCAAATTTAAGGATGCCTTAACGGCTGATGAATTTGATCAGGCTCAAAAAGCCGCTTCTGATCTCAAAACAACACTGGATAAGGTGAATATGGCTGCTTTTACCGGTGAGTCACACAATGCTTGGATGAGTCATAGCAGCGACCTGAAAAATGCACTGCAACATGTTCAGCACCTTAAAACGATAGCCGAACTACGCACTACATTTCAGCAGGTATCTGAAGGAATGATTGCCATGACCAAAGCCTTTAAACCCATGGATCAGACACTGTACGTTCAGTTTTGCCCTATGGCAGATGATAATAAGGGAGCAAATTGGTTGAGTACCGAAGAGGAAATCCGCAATCCCTACTTTGGGGAATCTATGCTCACTTGTGGGGAGGTACAGGAAAATATCAAGTAAAATGAAAGAATGCTGTAAAACAGAGGATGAAAAAGCCCCTTCAAAATTAAAAATGTGGACTGGACGAATCGTCTGGGGTATCGTAATTCTCCTGGTGATTGGGATAGCCCTCATTCAAATGTTTAATCTTTAAAAAATCAATAAAATGAAAAGGGTAATGAGAAAAAAAACAGTTTTAATAATGGCTCTGGCTTTAGTAAGCTTTGGAGCATTTGCGCAACACGATCATGGGAATCATGATGACAAAAAGGAAATGGGCCAAAAAATGGATCCTATGTTCAAAAACAAAGATTTGGGCGTGGCTTACGGCCATTATATCCACCTGAAAGAAGCCCTGGTCGCTTCACAGATGAATGAGGCCAAAAAGGCTGCAACCAAACTGGAAGCGTCTTTAGGCTCCGAAGATAACTGGCAGGAAGCTAAGGCGGAGGCGGCAAAGGTGGTTTCAGCTACTACTTTGGATGACCAGCGAAAAGCCTTCGCTTCGTTGAGTAATGAAATGACCACTTTAGTGAAAGATGGTGAACTCTCAATGGGAGAAGTATACCTTGAGTATTGCCCCATGGCAAATAACAATTCAGGAGCCTACTGGCTTTCAAATCAGAAGGAAATCAAAAACCCATACTTCGGGGACAAAATGCTGAAGTGTGGGAGTGTAAAAGAGACAATAAACTAACACAAGTCCTAGTGCTATGGATTGGGTCAACTCATATGGTTAAGCCCGATCCTGACACCAGGCACAAACACAATGAGAAATGAAAAAGAACATCATTTTCAGCATCGCATTCCTTGGAGGAATGCTGCTGGCAGCACATGGGCTCTTGGCACAACCAAGTAGCAAGTTGGAACAACGCCTAATACACATCAATTCAAAAGGTGAGGTATCGGATGACCAGGGCACCAAGCTCGGGTACATCAGTAAAGAAGACATAGTCTTTAACAATCAGGGTCAAAAACTGGGCTTTATCAAAAATGGTAAAGTGTATGATGCCGAAGGTAATTCCCTAGGCAAAGCCAAAAAAGATGGACGCTATTACAACAACGATGGAGTCTTCATTTTGAGTACCAAAACGATGGGTGATAAATGTGAAATCCTGGATCTGGATGGTCACAAGAAAGGCAC
Organism: Echinicola marina; assembly: GCF_020463795.1. Classification (NCBI taxonomy): domain Bacteria; kingdom Pseudomonadati; phylum Bacteroidota; class Cytophagia; order Cytophagales; family Cyclobacteriaceae; genus Echinicola; species Echinicola marina. Next base: position 4,092,637 of record NZ_CP080025.1, read on the forward strand.
AGTTCATAAAAACTATAAACTTCATGCGTGTGCTTCCCACTGTTTCTTCTTGGAACAGGAAATGAAAAAAGAGGAAGATAAGTAAAAAGTAAAGCCCTGTTGGAGAGTGGCCTCTGTGCAGGTGTAGTCTTGCATGCTACACTGCCGCCACTCTTCCATCAGGCACCAAACAGAAAAGTCATGAAGAAGAAAAGCAACAAGGACAATTCCAAGACATCTACCCGGAATCTGGTATATGCCTACCTGACCATTGCGGCATTGTTAGTGACAGCCACAGCATTGGTGTACTGGATTAACTATCAGCAGCTAAAGCCTTCTGTCAGCTATATCCAGGATGAAATTGAGCGACCAGTTGAACCAAGCCTGGTATGTATGGTGAATGACGCCTTTATGGGGAAGCCACAAATCCCGGTACCGGTCAATGGCAAAACCTATTATGGTTGCTGTGAAATGTGCGTGGATAAGCTTAACAACCTGGAAAGCGCAAGGATCGCCATCGACCCTTTTAGTGGTAATCCGGTAGATAAATCAGAAGCATTTATAGTAGTGACTAACCCGCAAGGTGCAGTTGCCTACTTTGAATCAGAGGCCAATTACAACGCATTTAAGAAAAACTAAAAACAATCCTGTAACCCCAAATCTATGAAATTGACAATGAAAAATATTCTAAAAGCAGTTGTATTGGTACTATTCACCACAGCAACCCTATCGGCACATGACGGCCATAAAAACAAACAAGACAGTACCGCCCAACAGGCGGATACCGTGATGAATGCTCATTCCACCGGGGAAGAGCATAAAGACCACACCCATGCCAGCGAGGCAGACAGCCACGATTCACATCCACAAGATGCTCACTACGAAAAAAAGGTCACGGCTGATCTTGCGGACTTTCCCACAATCCATCCGTTAATTGTGCATTTCGCTATTGTATTGCTGATTGTGGGAGCCATTCTGGCGGTCGTCAACATCTTTTTCATCAAAAGGGAATTGGCGTGGACAGCATTCGCTATGGTGCTGGTAGGTTTTGTAGCTGCCTACTTAGCTGGCAGAAACTTCCATCCGCATACTCACGGACTAACAGAACATGCCAAGCTCGTATTGGAACAACACGACTTCTGGGCTGACTGGACAATCAATCTTGGGTTTATCGGCCTGCTGTTACAAGGGATCAATCTATTTATTTTCAAATCGAAAAGATGGGCAATGGCTATTGTGGCAGTTGTGCTATTGAGCGCAGCGTATGCTGTGGCACATGCAGGGCATTACGGAGCACAATTGGTACACATAGAAGGTGTAGGTCCGGAAGGTAAATTTTTAGAACTGGAGCATGACCACTAATTGACTTGAAATCACCAGTATGCCTGGGTTATTTTTTGATTCGGTACTTACCTGTCCGGTATGTGGCCAGCAGCAGGTTCGCAGAATACCTTATAACGAGCGGCAGGATAGCTTCATTTGTAAGGGATGCGAATGCGAGATTACTGTTCCGGGCGATCAATGCTGCATTTTTTGTGCATTCGGGTCACATAAATGCTTGGTCAGCCAAGGCTGGGAAAAATTAGAACAAAAACAATGGAGAGAAAAAATGAAAAACACAGACCATAAAAAAGAAAAGGAATTCATCCCTGCATTAAGCTATAATTTCCTTACCGGCCTTTATGATACCACCATAAGACTGACCATGCCTGAAAAGAAATTTAGAAGCGAACTAATAGACCGTTTAAAGCCCGAATCTCATGAGCAAATTTTTGAGTTTGGCTTTGGCACAGGGGCTAATCTGGCGATTGCCTCTTCACGGTCTCCCAACTCTTCATTTTTCGGATTAGACATTGACCCTAAAGTACGGGAGATTGCCTTTTCAAAGCTCAAAGACAAAGACATTCTGGTTGAACTCCAACTCTACAATGGGGGCATTTTTCCGTATGATGATGCTGTTTTTGACAAGGCCTACAGTTGTCTGGTATTTCATCAGTTAGATGATGAAACTAAAGCGCATTGTTTCAGTGAAATCTACCGGGTTCTAAAGCCCGGAGGCAAGCTCATCATTGGCGATTGGGGCAAGGCAAAGAACCGATGGATGCGCACAGTTTTTTACACCGTGCAGCTTCTGGACGGTTTCAAAACCACCACAGCCAATGTGAAGGGCTTGCTGCCGGATTACATCCGTGAGGCAGGGTTTTCGGATGTGCAGGAGACAGGCTTTATTAATACCAGGATCGGGTCATTTTGCTATTATGAGGGAACTAAATCATTGAAAATCAAAAATCAAATTTAATTACGGAAATCATGAACTTAAGATTCTACTATATTTTGACCATTTCTTTTTCGTTGCTTAGCCTGTCTACGAGGGCACAAAACCTCACTGAAAAATCAGTCGAAGGCAACACTGATAATCTTCCTGTAAGAGAATATGCCATTTCCATAAATGAGCTGGCAGTGAACAAGGCAGGCAAAGAAGTCATGGGAATGGCCATTAATGGCAGTGTCCCGGGACCCACACTTACTTTTACTGAAGGTGAATATGCCGTAATATATGTAAAAAACGAGATGGATGAAGAAACTTCCATTCACTGGCACGGTTTGTTGTTGCCAAATTTTTATGACGGGGTTCCTTACCTCACCACTCCGCCCATCGCGCCTGGGGAAACACAGAAGTACGAATTTCCCCTGAAACAAGCCGGTACCTATTGGTATCATTCACATACCATGCTGCAAGAGCAGAGTGGTGTTTTTGGCTCTATCGTCATCCATCCTAGAAAAGAAAACCTGGCCTATGACAAAGAGCTCGTTATAATACTTTCGGACTGGACGAATGAAAAGCCTATGAACGTACTCCGTTTTCTGAAACGAGGAACCGAATGGTACAACTGGCGAAAAGGTACGGCCACACCCCTCAACCGCGTTATTGCCAGAGGTGCAATGGGAGCCCAGTTAAATTTCTGGAGGCAGAGAATGGAAAGTGCAGACATTGCCGATATATATTACCCGGCCTTTTTAGTTAATGGTGAACAAGTTCAGGAATATTCCAATTTCAAACCCGGAGAAAAGGTTAGGCTTAGAATTATTAACGGGGCAGCTTCTACCTCGTTTTGGATGACGTTTGGTGGTGAAATGCCGACCTTAGTTGCGGCCGATGGACTAAATGTTGAGCCGGTCAAGCGCAATAAAACATTTATTGCCATTGCGGAGACCTACGATTTTATTGTAAGTATTCCGGAAAGTGGAAAGATGGAATTTCGGGCCACCGCTCAGGATGGTTCGGGAACAGCCTCTGCTTTTTTGGGCCAAGGTGAAGTTTTAGCAGCCGAAGATGTTCCCCGCCCTGATAAAATAGGGATGATGATGCAAATGGCAAAAATGGACATGCGCATGGGGGCTCCTGCCCTAAAATTTAATCCTAAAAAGGACGATCCCCAAAAAATGATGGAGAACTGGGGAATGCAAATGAAAGGCGACAAAAACCCGGATAATGATATGCCGGGTATGAATATGGCCGGAAATAAGGAAGAGGTCTCCCAAATGGATCATTCCTCAATGGATATATCTGATGATAAAAACTCCAAAATGGATCCGCCAAGTGCTCCCATGGCTGAAATGCCCGGGATGGAAAACATGGATATGTTTTCAGAATACAATTACAATTATCTGAAATCACCTGAAAAAACGGTTTATGGTAAGGATGTTCCAGTCAATGAAATCCTCCTCAATCTTACAGGGAATATGAACCGCTACATCTGGAGCATGAATGGTATTCCCCTATCTGAAACAGATAAAATAAAAATCAAAGAGCGGCAAATTACCCGAATCACACTTAACAACCTGACGATGATGCACCATCCCATGCACCTGCATGGTCATTTTTTCCGTGTCATCAACGAAAGCGGTGATTACTCGCCCCTGAAGCATACGGTGAATGTGCCACCCATGCAAAAAGTAACCATTGAGTTTTACGGGAACGAATATGGAGATTGGTTCTTTCATTGCCATATTCTCTATCATATGATGGGAGGTATGGCACGGGTAGTCAGCTATGATACACCGGAAGACCCTAGAATGAAACCCTTTCCAATTTCCAAACTGATTCACGAAACCAACCGCTTCTATAGTTGGGGAATGGCAGATGTTGCCTCACATAATACAACAGTCAATCTGACCACTTCAAACATTCGCAATCAATTCAATTTATCAATGGAATACGGATGGAATCAGAACCTGGAAGCTGAATTTTCTTATGAGTATTATCTGTACGATTATTTGAGGGTTTTTGGAGGTATTAATGTTGAGAATACCACCAGGAATAGTTTGGATGATATGAAGACAATTGCCGTGGCTGGTATCCGGTGGTTTACACCTTATATGTTCAATGTTGACCTAAGGATAGATAATGAGCTTCGGCCTAGAATTGGAATCGGTCGATCGCTGATGATATTTCCGAAGTTATCAATTTTTGGCTATTACGAATATCAAATTGATGCAGGATTGGTAAACGGTCTGGAGGCCGGCCAAAATTACAAAGAAGAAATTGTATGGAGTGCCGGTGCACAATACATGCTTTCTAAGAATTTTTCACTGATGACAAGCTATGACAACCGCTTCGGAGCAGGGGGCGGATTATCTGTCATGTTTTAATTAGGAAGTTATGGAAGAAAGTTATAAAAAAGGAAGTTTAAGTTTATTAGGATCAATTGCTTTAGGCACTGGTGTAATGATCGGTGCAGGAATCTTTGCATTATTGGGCCAGGTGGCTGAACTGTCAGGGACCTGGTTTCCTTACATTTTCGTTTTGGGAGCTCTCATTTCAGCATTTAGTGCTTACTCCTACATCAAAGTTTCAAATACGTATCCTTCGGCTGGGGGGATAGCCATGATTTTGAAAAAAGCTTATGGTAAATCAACAATAACAGCTTCTGCATCATTATTAATGGCACTATCCATGGTAATCAACGAAAGCCTGGTTGCCAGAACTTTTGGCTCTTATACCCTACAACTGTTCGAAGTTGAAAACAAGGAACTTTGGATTCCCATATTGGGTGTTGCTCTTTTGGTTAGCGCTTTTTTGATTAACATATCTGGCAACAAGCTGATAGGAAAGTCATCACAGTTCATGTCATTTATCAAAATTATCGGAATTCTGATTTTTGCCATAGGAGCTCTCTGGGCAGTGGGTTTTTCTCTGGAAGGGTTGATACCAAAAGCCATCAAAAACACTGATTATTCAGCAACCAGTTATATTGGGGCTTTAGCACTTTCCATTTTGGCCTACAAAGGATTCACTACAATAACTAATAGTGGTGGCGAAATTACAGAACCTCAAAAAAATGTTGGCCTGTCTATTATTATTTCTTTGTTGATATGCACAGTGGTGTATTTTCTGGTTGCTTTCGCTGTAAACTCAAGCCTTACAATCTCTGAAATTATTCAAGCCAAAGATTACTCCCTTGCTGAAGCTGCCAGACCTGCTTTTGGAGATTTTGGTCTTCATTTTACCGTTGCTATTGCCATAATAGCTACTATTTCGGGAGTGATTGCCAGCATTTTTGCAGTCTCTCGTATGACGGCTATGCTTACAGATATGGAACTTATTCCACATAGTCATTTGGGCATGTCAGGCCGAATACAGAAGCATATGTTGGTGTATGTGGTGTTTATCGCTATCATCCTGACTATTTTCTTTGATCTGTCCAGAATTGCTTCCATAGGAGCCATTTTTTATTTGGTGATGGACATCATTATTCATTGGGGTGTATATAAGTATTTGAGGAAAGAGGTGAAAGCCAATGGAACAATTGTACTCACAGCGATGGTGTTGGATTTCATCGTATTGGCAGCTTTCTTATGGATCAAGGCATCATCTGACCTTTTGGTTCTTATTGTTTCTGCATCTGTGATGCTAATAGTTTTTGCAGGTGAAAAATGGTTCTTAAGTCGAGCAGATAAATCTACCCAAAAATGAAACGAAACTACTACATCCGAAAAACACACCGGTATCTGGGGATTTTTATAGGCATTCAGTTTATTGGGTGGACGGTCAGCGGCCTCTATTTCAGTTGGACGGATATTGACGAAATCCATGGAGACCAGTTCCACCATGAGCATGTCACGACCCATTCACCCCGGAACCTGATCAGTCCGGCACAATTGGATTCAACGCGTGGTATTTCATCCCTTGAGCTTCGCTACATCAATCACCAACCGCATTATTGGGTCAACGATAGTCTGCTCTACAATGCCCAGACCGGACAAATCAAAAAGGGCATAACCGAAACGGAGGCGGTCGAAATCGCACAGAACCATCTTGTAAAAAACCTGGAAATCCTGAAAACAGAATGGATTACTGAAACCGACAACCATCATGAATACCGTGGCAGGCCGCTACCAGCCTGGGCTGTCCACTTTGATCATCCCGAAAAACTGGTAGCGTACATTGATGCCTCCAATGGCCGCTTTGAGCGGGTAAGGCACAACAGTTGGCGTTGGTTCGATTTTCTCTGGATGTTTCACACCATGGATTATGCCGGGCGGGACAACTTTAACAATTGGCTGCTCAGGGCATTTTCAGTCTTTGGCCTTTTTACAGTGCTATCAGGCTTTACACTTTACGCAGTATCCTCTAAAACTTTCTTAAAAACCACTTCAAAACTTAAAAAGAATAAATGATGAACAAACTAATTTACACACTTGCACTGGGATTGCTGATCGTATCCTGCCAAAACAAAAAAGGTGAAAATGGTGGTCACGAACACCATCAGCCGGAAGCCGCAACCTCTACGGTCGACCAATCGGATAATTCGAAAAAGAGCATCCCTCAGGAAGCGCATGGCAATGTGGGTGATGCCCACGTTTCTGTGTACTACCACTCACCTGCGGTTCGAAGTAGGGTCATTTGGGGCGGCCTGGTACCTTTTGACGAAGTTTGGGTTGCGGGTGCCCACAGTGCCACCAGCATAGAATTTTCCAAAGCAATCGAGATAGAAGGTACGACCATACCCAAAGGGAAATATGCATTCTTTACTATCCCCGGACAGGAACGCTGGACGTTGATCCTAAACAAAAACTAGGAGCAGCACCTTGCTGATGATTACGATCAGGCAGAGGATATTATCAGGATCGAGGTAACACCTGAAACAGAAATGCCGCTATCAGAACGGCTTACTTATACCATTGAAGACAAAAGAGAGGGTTCGGGCGCTATCCGCATGTCTTGGGAAAAGCTAAGTGTTTCCCTTCCATTTAAAACAGATTAACCACTAAAATTTTTACTCATGGAAAAGCATAATCACGAACATCACAAGCACCATCACCACGATGATGACCACCAAAAGAGCCAATCATCAGATGATCAAACCGTCAACAAATCAGACCATCAGCATGGACACCACGACCATCATGCCATGATGATCGATGATTTCAAGAAGCGTTTTTGGATTTCTCTGGTGCTCACGGTACCGATCCTGGCATTATCTCACATGATCCAGCAATTACTGGGATTTGAGCTGACCTTTTTTGGTGATCAGTACTTCCTTTTTGGGCTTTCCACTATTGTCTTCTTTTATGGGGGCTGGCCTTTTCTTAAAGGACTTTGGGATGAGCTAAAAGACAAAAAACCGGGTATGATGACCCTGATCGCAGTGGCCATTACCGTGGCTTACGTATACAGCTCGGCAGTGGTTTTTGGTTTGGAGGGAATGGACTTCTTCTGGGAGTTGGCGACACTGATTGTCATCATGCTGCTAGGGCACTGGATCGAGATGAAATCAGTAATGGGAGCATCGAAGGCTCTCGAATTATTAGTACAGATGATGCCGTCCGAGGCGCATTTGGTACAGGGTGACGATATCAAGGACATCAAAGTGGATGAACTGAAAAAGGAGAATATCATCCTGATAAAAGCCAATGAGAAAATACCTGCGGACGGCATAGTGGTGGATGGTGAAAGTCACCTTGACGAAAGCATGCTCACAGGTGAAAGCAAGCCGGTGAAAAAGACCAAAGGAGACCAGGTAATTGGCGGCTCTGTAAACGGCAGTCAATCCATCAAGGTAAAGGTGTCCAAAACCGGCAAAGAAAGCTACCTAAACAAAGTGATCACCTTGGTGGAAGAGGCTCAGAAAGCCAAATCCAAAACCCAAAATCTGGCCAATGTTGCCGCAAGATGGCTCACTTTCATCGCCATTGGTGCGGGTACTATTACGTTGTTTACCTGGATCAGCTTGGGTAAGCCTTTAGATTTTGCATTGGAACGAATGGTGACCGTCATGGTTATATCCTGTCCACATGCGTTGGGTTTGGCCATACCACTAGTTGTAGCCATTTCCACTGCTGTTTCAGCAGGAAAAGGCTTGCTGATCCGCAACCGTACTGCTTTTGAAAATGCCCGGAAGATTACCGCAATGGTGTTTGACAAAACAGGCACGTTGACCGAAGGCAAATTTGGTGTCTCACGATATGAGAGCCTTTCTGATGATATGAACAAAAATGAACTGCTGTCCTTTGCCGCTTCGCTGGAGCAGCAATCGGAGCACCCAATTGCACAAGGCATTGTGAAAGCAGCGAAAGAGGCAGGCCTGGCATTGAAAAAGGTAGAAAATTTTGAATCATTAACGGCCAAGGGCATTCAAGGCAAGATCGAGGGACAAAATTGGAAAGTAGTCAGCCCCGGCTACCTGAAAGAAAACGACATAAATATCCCCGATCAGGCAGGATCTGATGAGGCAGAAACCATCGTGTATGTGCTGCAAGAGAATCTAATAATAGGCTTCATAGCCTTGTCCGACCAAATCAGGGAAGAAAGCCCTAAAGCCATCGAAACGCTTCGGGAAAAAGGCATGAAGCTATACATGGCTACCGGGGACAATGAGAAAACCGCCAAGGCAGTCAGTGAAAAACTCGGGCTGGATGGCTACTACAGTGAGGTACTGCCCCATCAAAAAGTGGAAATCATCAAGAAACTCCAAAAAGAAGGCCACTTTGTAGCCATGACGGGTGATGGTGTGAATGACGCCCCTGCACTGGCACAGGCTAATGTGGGTATTGCAGTAGGTTCCGGTACCGATGTGGCTGCTGAGACAGCCGACATCATATTGGTCAACAGCAACCCAAAGGACATTGCCAATCTGGTACTATTTGGCAGAGCCACCTACAACAAGATGATCCAGAACCTCGCCTGGGCAACAGGCTATAACGCTATCGCATTGCCACTGGCCACAGGCTTTATTCCAGGCCTGGTGATCAGTCCTGCTATAGGCGCAGTATTCATGAGCCTGAGTACGGTCATAGTGGCCATCAATGCGCAATTGCTGAAAAAGAAAAGCTGAGAGCATATCCCCTTCCGCTGTGGAAGGGGATTTTACTGAAATACTATGCGAAAAATGAAACTTTCTATCATTCAAATTTGGAGGAGTATTTATTAAAATATGCAGAATTAGAAGATAAGCTTCGAATGATTGATCTAGAAGAGGACAACATTCTCAAAAAATCAGAGCAAAGCTTTCAAATAGCCCTTCAGGCAATTAATCAATTGAGAGATGATTTGAAGGGTGATCTGTTGCGTTCACAAACCGATGAAATCTACTTTTTCAAGGAGATCAAACCGAAATTCGTTAGTAAGCTCATCTACCACCTCAGCGTATTCAATATTGAAACCAATAAACCCAACGGAGGAATCAAGGTAAAACGTAAATACTATCAGAATGAGCTGGACAAGCTCAAACGGTATTTTGATAATAACCTGGAATTTTACCGCTATTACCGTACCCACAGCAACTACCTGGACCACAAGTATTTTGTCCGTGGCAAGCAAGATCTCCGCTTAACCCTTGATTCATTTTTTTTCGAGACTGATCCAAATTTCTCTACCAGCCACGATTTCAAGGTTTCTAACATTCTCGCAAATGACTTGCTCAATGTCTATCTGGAAGATGAGTTGAACAAGCTGAGCTTGACAGATTTAAACAACGGAAAATCACAAGTCGAACCGAAGGTGAAAATGACATGGACAGACTCCAAAGTAGCGTTGATTGAGCTGATGTACGCCCTCCATGCCCGTGGGGTTTTTAACCATGGTAGAGCAGACTTGAAAGAAATTTCCAAATGCATGGAAGACACTTTTGGAGTTGATTTAGGACAATACCACCGTACATTCCTCGAAATACGTATCAGAAAGACGGGAAGGACGAAATTCCTCGATTCCCTGCATGAAAGCCTTATCCGCAGAATGGATGAAGCTGATGAGAAATAACGCCATCAATTCATTATATTCAAAGATGGATATTAAACTAGAAACCACCAGAGGCTACTACAACCCCTCATTTTTAAAACTGACTGTAAACGCAGATTGTGATTTATCCAATCTCAATCTGCTAAACAAAGCTCACTTTTCCACTTTTTACCATGAATACATTCATTTTCTTCAAGACTTAACAACCACCTTCGGTGTTACAAATGCTGCAATAATTGCCAATCGCCTTAGGTTCTATAATGAGCAGTTTAGAAATTCCCCAGACCAATTTGTTAAAGTAAAAATCCCTTTGATTGATCAAAATGGAGCCAACTCAAAGTTGAATGCCGAACTACAGAATCTATATCAGGGAACAGGGAATTTGAGATCTGGAGTTCAAGACCTCCACATTCTTTCCGTAGCTATTTGTGATTCTAACATTTTTCTTCCCGACCCTTTCTCGAAGTATGCTAAGGGGGTTCGTGTCTGTATTGACTTAAATGGATCGACCGAAACTCTTCAATTTGGAGGGATATGTATCCTGGAGAATATTGCTCACATTCTGCAAGAAAAGTTTTTTGGAGAAACCCATCACCCGTCCTGGCCTTATAGAGCAGCAGAATATGTTGCTTTACACATTCATCCTCAGTTTGCCTCTAGTTTGGAAAACGTACTGGCATTGTGTGAAGCATCACTTATGTCAATGCATTCAGGAGAAACTTTTGTTTCAATGCTGGAAATCATGAAGGCACAAAAATACTTGCCTGAAAACGCCAGTGATGTATATGATTTTGTCCTACGCAATGTGTCGGCTGATTCAAAGTCACTGATTGAGATTTTTCAGTTCCAGGCTAAAAAAGCAAAGGAACTATTAGGTGGCTACTTTACTACTGATGTGTACTTGGCTGAAAAAAAATGGTTAGATGAGATTTTATCACAAGGTGAATCAATAAGGCTGAAGAACTTAGGTTTGTTTTTAGAGATGTTTCGCCAACACACTATGCCTTCAGCCAAGTTCATTGAGGTATTCGGCAAATTAGGTACACCGTTCATGATGAATATCAATGGTGATGCTTGGTTTCACCCTCCACAAGCTATCACTCAAGAAAACATCCAACCTGATAGACTTGCCGCCATTATGGAAATATTCAACCTCTTTGAAAATGGAACTAATAAGTGCGATTTGAAGCATTTCTGTATGATCAATGTAAATGTGGATGAAAGATGCAATTGCTCTCCCTGGAAGAGGTGGAACGATTCTGAAGTGTGCGCTTATGGAGCTCTATGGAAAACTTGGGGATTATTTGAAAAAGAGCCTATTTAACAAAAAATCTTTCCCAACTTCGGTTTGCCTTGTGAATAAAACCCACTAAACGGGAACATCTTCGCTGTTCAATCAACATTTGTTAAGATATGGCAGCAGAAGTAATTACCACGGACGACCTTCGTGAGTTCAAGATCGAACTCCTGGAAGATCTCAAAAGGCTACTCAAAGAACCCTCAGGCCAGCCTTCCAAGAAATGGCTGAAGTCCTATGAAGTGCGTAAGCTATTGGGTATTTCACCCGGCACCTTGCAGAACCTGCGGGTGAACGGCACATTGCCTTTTACCAAGATCGGGGGCGTAATCTATTATGACTATACGGACATTCAGTCCATGCTTCAGTCCAACAAGTTTCAGAACCGCTTGAGGTAAAGCACATGGCCGGGCATGAACTACATCAGGCACCTTTCCGCAGCGTTCCAGCAGATGGATGCAGATACCAGGCTCACGCCCTACCATATCAGTCTGTATATGGCCTTGTTCAGGCGGTGGAACCTCAACTTTTTCAAGAACCCGATATCCGTGTCCCGGGACGAGTTGATGAGGTTGTCAAAAATCGGTTCGGTGAACACCTACACCAAGTGTCTGAAACAGTTGGATCAATTCGGGTATATCCGTTATGAACCGTCATACAATCCGCATCGGGGCAGCCTCATTTACCTGTACAGTTTTGATAAAGGTGATGATAAGGGTACTGATACAGGCAGTGAAATAGCTGTGAGACCTTATACAAACAATACAAACCCTTTAAACTATGAAAACGAAACAAACTTGGGTAAGCGAGCTAAAAATTTTGAGACAAGTTCAAATGATTCGGAAATGAAGAAAGAGAAAAGTTCCGCTAAAAGAGAAAGAATGACCGGCTATGGCCCGGAAATTCCACCTCTGGAAGAACATGTCAAAATCTACTTTGATGAAAAAGGCTATCCATCCGTGGAGGCTGAGAAGTTTTATAATTACTTCCAAAGCAATGGCTGGCTGGTAGGTGGCCGCTCCAAGATGAAAGACTGGAAAGCAGCCGCCCGCAACTGGATGCTGAACGCTCAAAAATTCAATACCTATGCAAAAGATCAGCGAAACCATCAGCCACGTCCTAAACCCGGAAACCTCCACTCAGGAACCGGCAAAGACTATGGCGAGCCACTCTAAGTCTTGCTCAGAGAGTGTTCAAAGCAACATCATCCAATTCGACAAATGCCTTGAATTTCTGGAGAAAGCAGGCAAGGCCTACACCAGTCCAAAATTCCGGATATGGAAGGAAGACCACTTGATTATATTCAAACTTCTGGTCTACTTCTACCAGGACAAACCCAATGCTGAAAAGCACGGCATTGACTTACACAAAGGCATCCTGCTGACCGGTCCGGTCGGTTGTGGCAAAACCTCCCTGATGACCCTGCTTCGCTTCATGCTCGCACCCAAAGAACAGTACATTATCAAATCCGCTCGTGACATCACCCTGGAATTCATACAGGACGGCTATCCAGTTATCAACAAATATTCTAAGTCAGCCTTTCAGCAAACAGGTGGAGAGCTGGCCCCAAAAGCGTTTTGCTTCGATGATTTAGGTGTAGAATCAAACATCAAATATTATGGAAATGAAACAAATGTGATGGCCGAAATCCTCCTCAGTCGCTACGACATGTTCATTAGCCGGCACATGATCACACACGCCACCACCAACCTTTCTGCCAGCGAAATTGAAAACTGCTATGGAAATCGGGTTAGAAGCAGATTAAGGGAGATGATGAACGTGATTGCTTTTGAGAAGGAAGCGAAGGATAAGAGGGTGTGAGCAGATTATTTGGCATTTACTTGGCGGTTTCATTTAACTCAATATATTTGCATGAGATGCTAATCAATATGAGCAAAATAGCAATAAATCGTCTTAAAGTAGTTTTAGCAGAGCTAAACCGAACAAACAAGTGGCTGTCAGAGCAGTTGGGCAAAAGTGAATCCACAGTATCCCGTTGGTGTACCAATGAGATTCAGCCCTCTCTCGAAACCCTTCATCAGGTTGCTAAAGTACTCAACGTTGATATCCGTGACTTATTAAATCCAACTAAACGAAAATGACTACTGCCATACATAATCCTATTACCGATATTAGACGAAAGTTCCAGGAAATCCCTGTTAGCCCAGAATGGTGCTTCAAAAACGTGCGTTCAACTGAACAGTGGACACATGGGTATCATCGATACCCTGCAAAATTTCTACCGAATCTTGTGAAAAAGCTTATAGAGGATTACACAGATCAGAATGATTTGGTTGCGGATCTCTTTGCAGGATGCGGAACCACTCTTGTAGAAGCCAAAGTTCATGGCCGGGCTTCTATTGGAGTAGATATTAACCCTGTAGCCATTTTGATTACTCAGGCAAAGACGACTCCTATACACCCTGATGAGCTACAACGTACAACCCAAAAAGTCTTCAATAAAATCGAGAAATTCAGTGGCTTTGAATCGAAAACTCTCAAGCTTCATGAAAGAATCGATTATTGGTTTTTTCCCGAACACAAGCAAAAGATAGCATTCTTATATCAACAAGTATTAGAAGAGCAAAATACATCAATCAGAGACTTCTTTCTTGTAGCTCTGTCAAACATCCTAAAGAATTGTTCAAAATGGTTACAATCAAGCACTAAGCCCCAAGTTGACCCTAAAAAGAGTCCTGTTGATCCGTTCAAAGCATTTCGCATCCAGGTTAATCAAATGGCCAGGAAGAATAAAGAGTTCTATGAACAGCTTGAGACCAGCCATTTTATCACGACAAAATGTGAAATAAAACTTGAAGATGCTAGAAATACGAGCATACCTTCAAACAGTGTTGGAGCAATTATTACTTCTCCCCCATATGTCACCTCCTACGAGTACGCTGATATCCATCAACTCACGGGATATTGGTATGAATATATAACAGATCTGTACGGATTTAGAAAGGGGTTCATCGGAACTTTTTATTCTCTGAATCAAGAGACTAGTACACCATCATTTATAGGACAGGAAATAGTTAATAATCTGCTTGAAATGGACAAGCGCACAGCAAAAGAAGTTGCTAATTATTTCAACGATATGCTTTCAGTAGGAAAGGAAATGTTCCGGGTACTACGGGCTGGAGGTCACGCTTGTATTGTGATCGGTAATACGACATTGATGGATGTGAAAATTAAATCATCTGAAGTCTTTGCAGAAATCCTCACCATGCAAGGTTTTGAGATTGTAGATATCATTAAGCGCTCTATTCCAAACAAATTGATCCCTACAATACGAGATAAAAAGTCTGGTAGATTTTCAAAGTTGGATAATAAGAATAGCAAACTGGTTTATCCTGAGGAGTACATTTTAATAGCAAGAAAGTAATATGGCAATAATAAAGTCAGGTGAGACCCCATTTCAGGCGTATGCCCGTCTGATTAGCGTATTAGGTGACCAGCTTATCAGTGATAAATGGGTAGGAGTAATTGAATTGGTGAAGAACAGCTACGATGCTGATGCAGAGAAAGTAATTGTAAGATTTTTGAATTTTGACAATCCTAGTGCTTCTGCAAAGCCAACAATAGAAATTGAGGATGACGGACATGGTATGAATATCGATACCATACTGGATGTCTGGATGAAGCCAGCTACACCAAACAAACTCAACAAAAAAAAGGCTGGTGACAAAAGATTCACTGAAAAGGGCCGGGTAATGCAAGGGGATAAAGGAGTTGGTCGCTTTGCGATTTATAAGCTTGGGGATTATGTTGAGGTTTACAGTAAGACTAAATCAACTGGTGAAGTAAAATTGACATTGGACTTTCATGATTATGCAGATGATGAGTTCAAGGAAAGTGAACATCAAGACAAGTATTTACATGAGATTTTGAATAAATGGGAAGTCAACGATAAGCCTGAAAAAATCATTAATGCTAAAGAACAAGGTACACTTATCAGAATCTCTGATATTAGGAGTGATTGGAAGTTTGAGGATTTAATAAAACTAGATAAGGCTTTTTTCAGAATGAAACCGCCTAAGCTACCTGGGCTAAGCATTCCAGAAGACTTCCAATATGAAGTTATCTGGGATCACCGGAAACCGCCAAAAACTTATAAAAGGTTTGATGAAATTTCTGATTTGGCACCTTATTATTTTGAAGGAATGCTTGATAGCCATGGCAATTTAGATGCAATCTATACGCATAACAAATCGACAGTTAATATCCAATTTAATCTATTTGAAGATGAATTGGACATTATATCATCTGGAATAAGGAGCTTAAAAGCCTATAGAGATCAATTTCTCAAATACGATAAGAAGGAAATCGTAGAAATCCGTAAGCCGGAAATTGGTGGTTTTATGTTTTTCTTCTATGCCTATGATTTACGTGATCCAGCATTGACAAAAGACGAGATTGAGTTTCTGAAGGAAACTTCAGTTTACTTATATCGAGACAATATTAGGGTATATCCTTACGGTGAGATTGGTGATGATTGGCTCAAGCTAAGTAAATCAAGGGGAGAGTTGAAGGCAGGTGATTATTTTACATATAATGATCTTCTTGGTTTTGTTTTTATTACTCAAGATGAGAACCCAAAACTCCGTGATGCAGCTGACAGAGAAGGTTTGATGAATATCAATGGAGCTAAGGACGACTTTATAGCACTAGTTCAGACCGTTCTAAAAGTCATGAAAACAAAGGTCGACATTGACCGCAAAAAGGAGGAATTAAAAAAGCAGAAGGCAATAAAATCCCTCAGCAAATCTTATGAAGAAAGTTACAACACCCTTCAAAAGAAACTGCTAGAATATGATGATGCAGAATTAATTGACCGCTCTAAGAAATTCTTCAATGCCACCAACAATCTGATACAAAAGGTTCGTGAGGACTTGAAAATCACCCAAGAATTGGCCGGTACCGGCATGGCTGTCGAAAAGGCAACCCACGATACCATGTCACTCTTGAAAAGGTTGAAAGTCAATACTGAAGATTTTGTCAATCGCTTTGATAAAGGGAAAATACAATCCAAGGAACTCAGGGATTTTTTAGTAGAGCTTCAGGAAAACTTAGAGTTTCTGTACCAGGAGTTGCAGGTACTCCAGCCACTGTTTCGGGTGGCCAGAAAAGTAACCAAGGATGTAAGCGTCCGAAATGTTACCGAGAGGGTTATCAAATATTTCAGGAAAGAGCTTGAAGGAAAGATCAAGGTGAATCTAGATTCCAATAAGGACATAGTGGTAAAGACGAATACAGGACTAATTCTTCAAGTCATCCTCAACCTCATGGATAACTCCATTTATTGGCTGGAGCAATTATCAGATAAGGACAAACAGATTAGTATTGTTTTTAATGAAGATGATAACACTGTAATTTTTGCCGATACTGGCCCTGGCATTCCAGAGGATATAGAAGATCTGATATTCACAGAATTTTATACAAAGAAATCTGAAGGCAGGGGATTGGGCCTATACATCGTCAAAGAGTTACTTGATAGGATTGATGCTGAAATTTCCCTCATAACCAACCCCAATTTAAGAATTCTAAAGGGAGCCAATTTCATCATTAAGTTTAAAAAAGAAGAAAAGTAGCATGGAAGGAGTTGTTTTATTTGCTGACGATCATATCTACTCAGAAAACCGCCCTGAGAGAGCTTTATTTGAATCTTTACGGTCGGATCTTCCGGTACTAGGTGTTCAATCATTAGAGCTTGCCAGCAAGGCAGTCCAATCAATTGGCACCTTTAGCGCAGTTGTTTTAGATTGGCAATATTCCCAAGATGATAGTTTTGAGGACATTGCCGAGGAATTAGGGGCTGGAAAAATATCAATTACAACTGCACAAAAAGAAGATGCTGCATACGACTTTCTTTTAACCAACAATTTTTATTCACTCATTTATATCTTCTCAGAAAAGGATATAGAAGAAACCTATGGTCAGGCTCTTCGTGAGAAATTTGGCAATAGGATTATTATCGAAAAGAAGGATGAGAATTTCACTACGGATAGAGTGTCTGAATTCAAAAAGAAAATATTGCAAGGCATTGATGAATGGAAGGAATCTAATAAAAATCTATCCTTACCTCTTAAATGGACAGTTGCAATTAATGAATCAATCCAGCAAATATTCAAAGAGCTTTCCGAGGCTGAAAAGGATTGGATATTAGAAATTTATAAATCAGCGCAAGGTGACGGAGTTGATCCTGAACTTTTTGTCATAGAACTTTTACAGTTGATACTCTCTGAGTCCTTGGTTCAAAACGCAGGTTTAATTGAAGCATTAAAAAATGAAGGTGATCGACAAATTGAAACAAATGACTCGGATGACAAGAAAAAGTCATTATCTAAACTGTTCAGCCGACTACA
This sequence comes from Echinicola marina, assembly GCF_020463795.1. NCBI lineage: Bacteria > Pseudomonadati > Bacteroidota > Cytophagia > Cytophagales > Cyclobacteriaceae > Echinicola > Echinicola marina. The sequence continues at coordinate 4,110,518 of NZ_CP080025.1, forward strand.
CTACTCTGAACTTAAACCTGACGCTCCATTGATGACAGGAGATATTTGTGAAATAGAGGACAATGTGTTTGGCATAATAATTACCCCAGAATGTGACATAAAAAAAGTAAAGACCAACAAGGAATTGAGCTTCGATCTTTTAAAGTTTTCCCACAACTCACTTGAAGAGATACTTAAGCTGGATCACGTGAAGAAAAATAAAAAGAGTATTTTCTTTCAGGTCATGCAAAGTCTTCACTTTTTTCCTTCTCTGCCTCTATTATCAGATGATCTTAATAAGGGTTGTGTCATTGATTTTACAACCGATTCTATCAAGATCAATTCGAAAACCCTTCAGGAACGAATAAAAATTAGACCAAGAAAATTCAAGGTAAATTCTCCTTTCATTCAACAGCTTAGGCAACGATACATCTCACACCTTGGAAGGGTGGGTACGCCCGCTGTTCATACATTGGTGAGAGATTGGAATATAAATTGAATTCGTTATGACCAAAACTCGAAAATCCATACCCCAAAAAACTAAAGCTCTTTTACAACAAGAGATTAACTCCCAGTGTCCAATCTGTGATGATTCAAATGTTGACCATTTTGAAATTCATCACATTGACGAAAATCCTGAAAACAATGCTTCTGAAAACCTTTTGATGCTTTGCCCGATTTGCCATTCTAAGGTTACAAAAGGTGACATTGGTGAGGAGGAGGTGAGACAAATCAAGACCTATCTGATGATTAAGGCTAAAAGCAAATCCAATGCAAAGACATCAAATATCATCAATATCAAAGGCAATGTGGCTAATTCTACAGTGGCCAATTCGATCAGTGCACAGACAATTGTCTATAAATCCCGAAGCAAACCAAAGATGGAATTCGCTGATGGCGCCATTGGTAAAAAAGCGGAATTGAAAAACTATGTCAAGCATTTGATTGATCGATATAACGAATACAAGGAAGGCGATGTTGGCAAATCCAAAATGAATTATACTGCCATTTGGGGCATCATCAAAAAGGAATTCAAGGCAAGTGCTTATCAGATCCCCGAAACACAATTTGAGTCGTTATGTATATTCCTTCAAAAACGTATTGACAATACAAAACAAGGGAGGATCAATAGAGGGAAAGGACACAAAAATTACTCAAGGTTCGATGATATTTACGGGTGAACCTCCCCACACCCTTGTGCCTCCAGCCTGTTCGTTTCGCTTCGCTGCACTCACAAGCTTCCAGCACCGCACAGCAAGAGTAGCCCGTTACTCCGTTCCGTTGCACTGCACTCCATACCGTGCCACACTTGCCTTTCCCAACGCTCAAACCCCACGCAGGAAAAGCGGTGTTCGTCTTTCGCCCTCGGCAAAGCATCATGCCAGGCCATCACAGCCCATTTTCTGAAAGTGTTATTTTTTCTAAGGTCAGAAAATAAGCTATGCTGCCCTTCGGGTGGCTATCGCCAGCCTGTCATGCTGCTTGCAGCTCGGTTGTCATCCTCACGGCAGCCTACTCTGTCTGCTTTTGCCGCTTCTCTACACTCCGCTATCGCTTCGTTCCGCTTCAGCCGCAACACATCCACCGGCTGCCAGTGTTTTTGCTCGCCTGCGGGTCGCTGCGGGCTGCGGGACTGTCATGCTTTTTGCATCAACGCATGGTATCCAAACGCTAAGGCGATCGCTTATACCTGGCCAACGCACAAAGGCAAAAAATCACGCCAGCCCTTGTGTAGTTCCGCTCCATTCCGGGCTTTTGTCGAAAGTAAAAATACAAAAGCCCTGCATTCCACTCCACACATAGCCATCCCCCGCTGTTCGTTCCTCACAGCTTTCCGGTCTGGCACCCTTGCTCCACTCGCAGGACGGCTCGCGAAGCTTGTCTGTCGGGCTGCAACCCGCTCCGTTACACTTCGCTCATTGCATCCGCCAGTCAGCCGTTTTTTGGTTTTCCTGCGTTCCCGCACTAAATTAAATCCCACAGTTAACCATTGCCACAGGTATGAATTGTAGAGCAAGAAAAAGAAAGGAAGAGCTCAACCGAAAATTTTATATTCAACCCGTTAACTACTTGAAACTTCTTAATGGTCAACACAAACAAGGCTGTTGCGGGTCTTTGGATGATAAATACTACATCTTTTCATATAGACCCAGGGGAGATTATGACGCTCAATCGAAATATTTTTTTGTCGGTACTCATTGTGCCAACGAATTTCTTAATATTATCAAACATGACCCCCTTCCACTTTTTAATCCTTTGATACATGAACAGGGGAATCATGTACCCGGGGATGGGAATTCTTCCGCATCCAAAGACAAAGCACCAATTCATCCCTTCAATCGGGAGCTACTTACCGCAATTAATATGCTTTGTATTTCATGGGATATTATTCCAGAGTCAGGACTCGAAAGCATCATCAAATTCACCAATAATAAGTCAACTGATCCTAATCTCAATGGTATTGAGTGGTTTAATGGAATAGTAGGGAAGGATAGACATAAACGTTCCTTAAGAACAATGATAGACCAGCTCAGAGAGAACAATGAATTAAAGAATTTGAAGTTTGATGAATTGAACAACTACCTGAATGAAAGAAATATTGAAAATAACATCAATTAGAGCGGGTTCAAAATAACTAAAACATAAAGCAAAGTTACAGGCATGCGGATGTGAGAGCTTGCAAGGGTCCGCTTCGCCTGTTTCAAAAAAAATCTCCACCCTTCAGGTAGTATTTTTTTTCACAGCCCTTGCCGCAATCACACCGTTCCTGTGATGAAGGGCATTATGTTTAAGTTATTATTTAGAGTCCGTTGCGGCAGCCGGTGGTTGCTGGCGGGCGTTCGCACCTCAGGTCGTCCGTTCCATGCAGGCGTTCAGCATTGTGGTATCACAGATTATACGCTTCGCTTTCTATGGTTCGAGTTGTGCCTTTCAGAGCTTCCCTTTTAGGGGGGCTCTTTTTTTTTTCTGGTGTCGGACAAAGAAGAACAAAACAAAGAGTGCAGCTAAGTTAGGCGGGCCCCGCAAGGCCATCCCCAATCAGTACCGTCAAGGTCAAGCCCTACGGGTTTTTGAAAAAATCTCCACCCGCCAACTGGCGGGTAGTATTTTTCCAAAAAACCTTGACTGCCCTGTCCATGCCCACCTGACCAAAGGCTTTCTCTTTTCTTTTTTTTCCTTTTTTCTTTTCTCTTTTGAAATGTGTGCGAAGCGAAGCGCAGCGAGCAAAACTTTAAATGCTCATACTATGCACACTTTTCAGATCAAAACTTATCGAGAAGGCTTCACCAGCTCTAAACCTCATTTCTTCATTCTTTCCAAAGGGCTGAATGCGGGAAAGCCGCTCGAAACCCCTTGTCCCAATTGCTTCGCCATCACCACAGAATCGGAGGAGGCAAGGAACTTTTATTTCTGGCTCTCTTACGGTCTTTGGCAGGCACAGGCGTTCACGCCACACCTGACCGGTTCTGTTGTCCCATTCATCAGGATAGGTGACGCCAGGGGGGTATTGCTGGCAGGGCAGGAAAAAGCCATGAAAGACCGTAGGAAGTACCTAAAGTCATTGGCACTTCTTCAGGACTTTGAGCAGAAAGCCAAGATCCTGCAAAAGCAGGTAGAGCTTGTGAAACAGGTAAAGAGGGCCATTATGTTTCAGATACTTTTGGAATGAAAAAAGGCCCCACGAGAAGGCCTTTTCATTGAGAGGAACACAAACTTTCCCGACTTGCGGGAATTACATCACCTTCGGAGGTGGATGTTTTCTTTTGAACCATTGGAGTAACAACTTTAGCAGGATGGACACGGTAAAGCTCACTAACGCTCCGACAGCAGCTAATATGCAGGTATGGAGGATGTCCCCGGAATTTATGTTCGCCAAGACGCTTAGCAACGTGCCTCCAACAATTCCTGCTCTCGTGCCTCCTCCGCTTACCAGATTAGCCATCTTTCCTGTTCGCTTTTGCGCTATCCTCTACGGTCACCTGACTGACTGCAGTCAGTACGGCTCCACCTACTGTGAGGTAGCCGCCCAGGGCAATAATACCGGCCGGTAAACTGATCGGTGCAGCCAGCAATGCGCCACCAGCTGCCGCCAGTGAAAAACCTATCGTGCGGAGCACTCTGAAAAACTTTGGGGTTGGGGCTTTTGCCCTTTCTATGATCGTCATACGTTATTTGCTTTTTGAATAATAAGAAATACACTTTCGCCTCTTTCCATGGCCTCAAACACAAGTGTTTTCAACCTGGAATCGGCTACTCTGGATTGCGTCCCTTTACCTGGACCAGTCACCTTTGAAACCGGGGCTATACAGCCCTTCAGTTCCTTCAGGGCGTCATTGGCCGGGTGGAACAGGATTCCACTCCTGTTAGGGACGTTTTTCACCAGCAGGTGCCAACCCCGTTTGTCGGTATATCGCTTGACCAGCTCATACCTTCCTTCCGGGATGCAGGATACCATTCGCTGATTTTCCCTCCAGGGAAGCTCGATGGTGGAGCAGATTTGCTGCCCCCCATCGCATAGGCTACCGTTCGTTCCTTCCGGATGATGGTCTCTTCTCAGAATCAATTCCATCCGAACCAGAATTAGGTCTGTTGAGCGGCAGGAGCACCATCAATAGCCACCAACGCCAAGGCGTTGTAAGAACCATTTTTCAGCGGATAGAAGCTCCCATTCACTTCCTGATAGAACTCAACTCCAAAGGCTAGCAAAAGCGGTTTGGTGCTGTTTGCTGGCAACCCATTGGTCAGGTTTATGGCCACTTCGGCCTGTGGGCCAATCGCAATCTCACCGCTATCGGAAGTCACCAAAGTGAAATCATCCTCCTCAAAATCAATCTCCGCACCAGCAGAAACGAATTTCAGGTGCGTAGCACCCTGAGGAGCAGCGATGGTATTTTGGGGTACAAAGCCAGGCACATTGACCACAGCTTCACCTGTGGCCCTGTCAATGCTCGCATCGAAAGGCGCATACATGGTAGCTCCAAGGCGACCGTTTGCATTGAACTCAAAGCCCTTTAGAAGCTCCAGCTCGCCATCGAGAACATTCCGTTCTCCCCTGACACTGGTTGCATCCGCTTTGATGACCTTCACCATTTCCCTAGTCAGCCTGGAGGTCAATCGGCTGTCAGAGGTTCGCAGAAGAAGCGGCCTGAAGGCCGTTCTCAAAGTCCGTCCGGCTGCACCTGCACGGCCAAACTCAGCACCGTTTTCACGGGTTCTCTGAAAAGCCGGATCGTTCTGGATCCGGTCTTTGTCCACCCCGCCCTTTTCCCGGGCTAGGTAGCCATCTTTCGTTTTGTAAAAGGACATGTCACCGACCTTGCCCTTCAACTTGATAATCCCAGCTTGTCTTGCCATATCATTTTAAATTTTGATTCGTTGCTTCGTTGCAACTCTTCGAAAATCCGATAATTACGTAAGGCAGACAAAAGACTGGTTCCGGTTAGGAACATTGAATACCGTTTATTCCGATTGGTTCAAAATGAACTGCCAATGGCATTTCATATATTTACAGTATACAAAAGGCATAGATGAAGCATAGATAAAGTATGATCGAAACCAAAAGAGCCTGTATCTATCCAAAAGATGTACAGCGGATTACTGGTAAGAGTGAACGATACGGAAGGAAACTGTTGAAGAAGATCAGGGAGGAGCTCGCTAAAGACCCACACCAGTTTGTGAGTGTGGATGAGTTTTGCGAGTTCACCGGCCTTGCACCGGCCATTGTTGAGCGTTACATCACCGATTGATCTTGCCAGATGAAGGCAGTCAAACGGCACTAAAATCTATGACTCTTTGCCAATAAATTTTAGCACTTTTTGCCACGATTTGAACCCAAAACGTAGGCTTTTTTGTATATTTACAGAGGTTTCGGAGTTCACCAAATGCACTCAAACCAGTTCGAATAAATTGAGAACTGAACGGTGAACCCGCTGAAATTCGTTCTTGTAACTTACTGATACATAAAGATTTGCGTGGGGTGGTTGTAATCCTGCCACTATCCAATAGTAAAGCCAAACGATAGATCTCTTCCAATTGATCTTGATCAGGTTCTGCCTCTGTGAAAGTCCTGAAATTATGGCACAGGTTGATAAAGTGGGTATGATCGAAGTCAATGGGAACCATATTAGTTGAATTGAATGACAGGCCTTTACTAAATATACAAAAGGATTTTCCTTTGCTGATAGTACTAGGTGATTTTTATATAAATACTTATCTTTAATAGGACCATCATTTTTATGCTATGTGCTATCATGTTTCCCTTAATAAGGACATCAAGACGGTAGAAAAGGATTTTGATAAGAAGGTTGCGGAACCGGATCGTTTTCAAAGTGGCTATCATCTCAACGGATTTGCCCAGCCCTATCTTCCTGTGCTCAGTACCCACGATAAAAAGGCCATCCATATGTACCGGTGGAAACTGTTTCCCCATTGGGTGAAGGATGAATCTTCCTGGCGGGCCAATACCCTTAATGCCAAAGGAGAGGAACTGTTTGAAAAGGGGTCTTATAAGGCCTATTGGAAGAACAGGTGCTTGGTGATCTGCAATGGCTTCTTTGAACCTCACCATCCATACGGACAGAAGAAGGCACAGTCATATTACATCCGGCCCAAAGAAGGGGGGTACTTTACCTTAGGTGCGATCTATTCGGTATGGCATGATATTCCGACCTTTAGCATTATCACCGTACCGGCCAACCCCTTATTGGAGGAAATCCATAATGAGAAAAAAAGGATGCCGCTGGTGCTGGATGGTGATCAGGCGGAAGCCTGGTTGATAGAGGATCTCAATAAGGATGAAATGACTGACCTTATGGTCCCTTATCCAAATGACAGTAAAATGGAGGGATATCGGGTTATGGACGGTGTGACCAATTCCAGGTTGGATACCAATGTACCTGAAGTCCTTGAACCAATATAATCAACATGGCACCCTTTTATTTTTTATCGTTTGCCAACTGACATAGGGTTGCTTTAATTTCCCTGACATCCCTGCCCACCTGGTCCAAAGCGCTCAGTGGGTCAGGGATGTTTTCGGTAAAATAGCTATGGAATTTCCATACTTCCAACACATCCATTACGGCTACCTCATAGGGATCATAAATTGTATTCAGCGATTCCAAAAGCAGGCTTCGGTTTTCCTTGATGTGGTTAGTGACCAGCTTGAAGCTGATCCCTTCCTCTTTGGTCACCACGATACAGGGCATTTTTTCCTTGATGCTGCTCCAGTCCTGTACAAACTCCCCAATTACATATGCCCCTTCTGGTACGGGCAACATGGAATCCCCTTCGGTAGGGAACATGCGGTATTTCCTGTTGGGGTCCAGCTGTGGCAGGTTGAATACCGGCAGCTGGCTGATAAAGCCCGGATCACTATATCCTGCCAGGTAGCCAGCCTTTGCCTTTATGGGTACCAGTTCCACATTTTCCATATTATCGGGATTTACCGTGGTGGCCAAAATCCTGATGCTCCCACCTTTCAAATAGACATCGTTGCCTGCTTCCAGGTCCCTGATCCCCAATTCGGATAGCTCGGACAGGTCCACCTTGATCAGGGTGTCTATGCTCATCTTAAAAAAGTCTGCAAACATCACCATATCCACCATGGCCGGTGTCTTCACGGAGCCGTTTTCATGGGCATTTAATTTGGGACGGGAAATGTCCAACTTTTCGGCCAGCTCTATCTGGGTCATTCTCTTGCGTTTACGCAGGAATTTGATGTTGGAAGACCAAAAAAAGCTTTGATTTGACATATTGTTTTGTTATTATTTATAACACAATAATGATATAATTATTATCAAAACTACTAAATTGTTCGGACAAATGAAAAGGAATGTGGTGCATTTTGATCTGGACACCTTCTTTGTCAGTGTCGCCCGGCTGACAAACAGTGCCCTCAATAATAAGCCAGTGATCATCGGTGGCAACTCGGACCGCGGAGTGGTGGCCTCCTGCAGCTATGAAGCCCGCAAGTTCGGGGTGCACAGTGCCATGCCCATGAAACTGGCCCGTAGGTTATGCCCCGCTGCCGTCTACCTGCAAGGGGATATGGACAGCTATAGTTACCATAGCCGTGTGGTGACCGATATCATCCGTGAAGAGGTGCCCGTAATGGAAAAGGCCTCCATCGATGAATTCTACCTGGACCTGACAGGGATGGACCGCTTCTTTGGTTGCAGTAAGTTCACGGCAGAACTGAAAAAGAAGATTCTCCATGAGTCAGGTTTGCCCATCAGCTATGCCCTGGCCTCCAATAAACTGGTGAGCAAGGTGGCCACAGAGGATGCCAAGCCCAATGGACAGATGGAAATCCCCTTTGGATATGAAAAGGGCTATCTGGCACCGCTGGCCATTGAGCGGATGCCGGGGATCGGGCTGAAGACTTCTTCCTTGTTAAGAAGGATGGGGGTGGAGACCATCAAGCTGCTTTCCGAAATCCCCGAGCCCATGATGCAGAACCTGCTGGGGAAAAACGGTATCAGCCTTTCGCGCAAGGCCAATGGCAAGGATGATACCCCGGTCATTCCCTATACCGAACAAAAAAGTATCGGCAAGGAAGAGACCTTTGAAAATGATACGATCAATATGGCCTTTCTGAACGGTGAACTGGTACGGCTGACCGAAAGGGTGGCCTTCAGCCTGCGGAGCCAGCGAAGGCTATGTGGCTGTATTACGGTGAAGCTGCGCTATGCCAATTTCGATACGGTAAGCAGGCAGGCCATATTGCCCTATACTTCCAATGACGATGTCTTGCTGAACAAGGCCAAGGAGCTATTTGCCAAGCTCTATGATAGAAGGATGCTGGTCAGGCTGATAGGGGTCAAGGTCAGCCATCTGGTAGGAGGTTTCCAACAGATCAACCTTTTCGAGGATACCGAGGAGTATGTGCGCCTTTATCAGGCCATGGATGCCATCAGGGGGAAATATGGCTCACAGGCGGTAAGGAGGGCAGTGGGTATGAACACAGGAAGGAGATAAAAATGTATCTGAACTGTAAGACTTACTTCAGCTACCGGTATGGGACCATCGGTACCCAGGAACTGGTGGACATGGCCAAGGCCAAAAAGGTGAAAGCACTGGCACTGACCAATATCAATAGCACGGCGGATGCCTGGGACTTTGTGGAGTTTTGCGGGAAAGCCCAGATCAAGCCCATAGTGGGGGCAGAGATCAGGAATGGCCAGAAGATGCTGTATATCCTGTTGGCCAAGAATGATGCAGGGCTGATGCATATCAACCGTTTTATAAGCCTGCACTTGATGGAAAAGCAGGACTTTCCAAGGATGCCAGATTTAAAAGAAGTATGGGTGATCTATCCCTTTGGTTCTAGACAGGTGGCCGAATTGGGAGAGAATGAACTGATGGGGATTCGGATCTCCCAATTGATCAAACTGTATAAGCAGGCACCCGAAAAGCATCCTGAAAAGTGGGTGGTATGGCAGCCAGTTACCTTTCAGAACAGGACATATTTTAATTTGCACAAAATCCTGCGGGCCATAGACCTGAATACTTTGCTCACCAAGCTTGGTCCCGGGGATCTGGCAGGAGAGGAAGAATACTTTGGCAATAAGCTGGAGCTCTGGAATGCCTATGCAGAATACCCCTTTATCCTCAAGCAGACCCTAAAGGTCATGGACAGTTGCGCTATAAGCATGGAATTGTATTCGGATAAGAACAAAAAGTACTTTAGCTCCTCCAAAGAGGACGACCGTATCCTTTTGGAAAAGCTGGCCCTCGAAGGGATGAAGGTGCGCTATGGAGAAGGAAACGCCCTGGCACTGGAAAGGGTAAAGAAAGAACTGCGGATCATCCATGAGCTGAACTTCAATGCTTACTTCCTGATCGTCCTCGATGTGGTGCGATACGCCCAAAGCAGGGGCTTCTTCTATGTGGGCAGGGGCTCGGGTGCCAATTCCATCGTGGCCTATTGCCTGAAGATCACCGATGTGGACCCTATCAAGCTGGACCTGTATTTTGAGCGGTTCCTGAATCCCCATCGTACCTCACCGCCTGACTTTGATATGGACTTCAGCTGGCAGGACCGGGATGAGGTGATCGACTATATCTTTAAGCGCTATGGCAGGGAACATGTGGCCCTACTGGGGATGTACTCAACCTTCCAGGGTAAGGCCATTATCAGGGAACTGGGGAAGGTGTTCGGCCTGCCCAAGCCGGAAATAGACCAACTGGTACGCCATAGGAAAGATGCCAGTCCACCCGAGGATAAGATCCAGCGGGCCATACTAAAATACGGGGCATTGATGCAGGACTTTCCCAATTACCAAAGTATCCATCCGGGAGGGATGCTGATCAGTGAAGCGCCCATCTACCAGTACACGGCCATGGAACGGCCTCCCAAGGGCTTTAATACCGCACAGGTGGATATGTTCCTGGCCGAAAAGATCGGCTTGTTCAAACTGGATATCCTGAGCCAAAGGGGACTGGCCCATATCAAGGATACGGTAGGCCTGATCAAGGAAAACAGGGGAGTGGAAGTGGATATCCGGAAGGTGGAGGAATTCTTCAATGACCCCAAAGTGGCCGATCAGATCAGGAGGGCAGACACTATCGGTTGCTTTTATATCGAAAGCCCTGCCATGCGGCAATTGCTCACCAAGCTACGCTGTGATGATTACCTGACCTTGGTGGCGGCCAGCTCCATTATCCGGCCGGGGGTGTCCCAGTCTGGCATGATGAAACAGTATATCGAACGCTTCCATCATCCAGACAATATTCCCTACCTGCATCCCAAAATGAAGGAGCTGCTGGAGGAAACCTATGGGGTGATGGTTTACCAGGAGGACGTGATCAAGGTGGCCCACCATTTTGCGGGACTGGATATGGGCGAGGCGGATATCCTCCGCAGGGCCATGTCGGGCAAGTACCGATCCCATAACCGCTTTAAACTGATAGAGGAAAAGTTCTTTGCCAACTGCAAGGAAAAGGGCTATCCCGATGAGATCAGTAGGGAGGTATGGAGACAGATGGAATCCTTTGGGGGCTATTCCTTTTCCAAGGCCCATTCGGCCTCCTTTGCCGTGGAAAGCTACCAGAGCCTTTTTTTAAAGACCTATTATCCCATGGAGTTTATGGTGGCCGTGATCAATAATTTTGGGGGCTTTTACAGTACACGGTTTTACTTCCATGAACTGAAGAAGGCAGGGGCGAGGGTCTTTCCCCCATGTGTGAACGAGGGACAGTACCTGACCTCCATCAGGGGAGATGTGGTCATCGTGGGCTTCGTGCATATCCAGAACCTGGAGAAGAAAACTGTAGCACGCATACTGGAAGTAAGGAAAAAGCATGGGGCTTATACTGGGTTGATAGACTTTATCGAGCGTACAAAGGTAGATGTCGAGCAGCTCAATATACTGATCAGGGTAGGAGCGCTGCGGTTTACGGGCATGGAGAAAAAGGAACTGCTCTGGCATGCCAATTTCAAGCATAAACGGATGGAGAAAGCGCCGAGCAGTGAGGCGATCTTTGCGGAGGAGCCTATCGACTTTAGCTTGCCACAGTTTCCCAAGAAGCCCCTGGAAGATGCCTATGATGAGATCGAGCTGATTGGTTTTTCCCTGGATGATCCCTTTATGCTGGTGGACGATGACAGACAAGGACTTTCCTATGTCAAAGAAATGCCCCAACTCGTGGGCAAGCAGGTATGTATGCTGGGCAGGATCGTGACCACCAAACCCGTGAGGACGGTACGTGGTGACTATATGGCCTTTGGGACCTTTCTGGATGAAAGGGGAGACTGGCTGGATACGGTGCATTTCCCTCAGGTATTAAAAAAATACCCGCTGAACTCAGGGGGATTTTATAGGCTTTATGGCAAGGTGGTAGAGGAGTTTGGTGTTTACGCCCTTGAGGTAAGTGCCTTGAGGAATGTGGGATTGCGGAAGTAATCCTTCCATTAGGGGTTTAAAAACCACCTTCTTCATCAAACAAAAACCGAAAATTACCACCTTCATCAATCAGTCCATCGCGGATAATTGTCCTGCCATTTTCAAAAGTGCTTGTTCGGGCAAGCATAAGACCATTTCGATAGTCTTTTAGGAGGTCGTAGTTGAAGTCAAGGATAACTTGACCATTTATATCAATAAGACCATAACGTCCTTCTTTTCTAACAATAGCCTTACCAGTATCCATTAATTGCCTGAGCGTCGGAGAAATCTTTTCGGTCTCATAGTGAAGGGGGATTTCAAAGTTAAATTTATCAAGATAGCTATACACTGAATCATAGGATGCTACAGTCCTCCCATTTTTATCGATCAATAAGATGGGGCTGTTGACCTGTTTTCGGACCAGGGCATGTCCTTTATAAAAGGGCGTTGCATAGGTGTATTCTGCAGGGATGACCAGTTCATTGGATGGGTTGATATAGCCTCGTTTCCCTTTGTTGTTGGTGACACGGGCCAAACCGCATGAAAAACGTGTTGGCTGTGCATGGTAGCTAAATGGAATGACGGTTTTACCTTCTTTATCAATAAATCCCCATTGGTGATCCTTGTTTTGGACGGAAGCAAGTCCTTCATAAAAACTCCCTGCATTTGGGAATTGAGGGGCTATTATGACATTCATGGATTTGTCCATATAGCCGAACAAATGGTCTGGACTTTTGATGGTGGCTAGCCCTTCTGAAAATGGAAACATCCCCGAATCCTTTCCGAGAATACTGGACCACCTGAACAGGCCTTTTTCTGCATTGGGGAACATGGTCAGGTAATCACCTTTGGTCAAGGTATCGATCGGTTGACCTGGAAAATCAAAATATAGGTAGGATAAGTTGGCACGGCCATCTCTATTCAATTGGGCTATTCCACCATTTTACTCCATTCCCATAATTCCCTTATTTCCAGTATGGTCTTGTTGGTTTTGGTATCCTTGATCAAATAGTTGTCTTCATAGGTTTCCAAATAATAGCCCTTAATAATCTGAAAGGGGATTGTATTGAATAATTGTGGATTCCAGTTTATTACATGGAAACTGGAAGGGTTTTCTATATTATACAAATGAATGGAAGTGTTGTTCTTGAGGGCTATATAGTCGCCATCGAAAGGCAGGTATTTCTTGTAGGAAATTTCTATCTGGCCTTCAAGTCGCGTTTGGGCCATTAATAAGATAGGACATAAGCTTAATAGTAATGATAATAGTCTTTTCATCTTTGCGGTAGTTTAATAAGTGGACTCACTCTGAATTATTTTTATACCTCCTCGTATCTTTCCGTACCCATATTTCCATGCCTTGTAGCATGGCATAGATGGCTTTTATGAGCCTTATCTTTTCTTGCAGGTGGGTGTTTCCCAATAAGGGAAAGGTCCGATGTTGGTTGACATATATTTGCTGTAGAAAATCCAATCGTTCTTTAATCCGTTTGATGGATTCCTCTAAAGGGATATGGTACTGCATTTCCTTTAGTAAGACCAGGTTATGGAAGTCACCATCTCGTTTTTCCTTTTCAAAGGAGGATAGGTCATTGGAGAAACAAATGATTTCCGTGATAGTCTGGTAGAGTGGTTCCAGTTTGGGATGATGGAAGACCTGTGGAGATTGTTTATTGGATTGAAGATAGCCCAGCAGTTCTATGGCTATGCCAGCCCCTGAGCAATGCTTCAACTGGTGGACATATTTGATAATGGTCGGTGGTTTATTTTTTTGGAGGTTCTTTGCCTCCCATAGACCTGCTTTAAGGAATTTCCTAATGAACTGGCTGAGCTGAATGCCCAAGCCAATTTTTCGAGCCCTGTCCCTGAACCACCCCCAGTGGATTTCCCAAAACAACTTGCCTATGGCATCATTATAATAAGCATGGATTCCCCTGTGGATATGGTCGTATTTTTTGATGAGCTCCTTCCAGAACTTTATTCTTGTTTGTCCTTTTAATTGATCGGCACGGTCATCAAGGCAAAACAGGACCAGGAACAATTTGGAAATCTGAAGCATTTCCTGTTTGTCTGCATTGGGAAATAGCCTCGCGGCAAATTTGTTCAGCTGCTGGTCATGGGTTTTCTTTCTTTCCTCATCATTTAGAAAAAAAATATGGGTTGCTGCCCATTCCCTGCAAAGTTGGTCTGCCACTTTAAAATGTGGATTGAGTTTTGAGCACTGCTCCTCCTCGTACAGCTTTTCCTGCTTCATGACAAAAAAGAATTATAATTACCTTTAATAAACGGTTGCCCCTGCTAGCACTTTGAAAAATGGAGCCGTCATCAGGGAAGTAAACTAAATGTTCATGTGCTATGGAAGCAAATTATCAGTGGATAAGAATGGTTATTTTGCTAAAATGCTGTCCTGTGATGGACTTCTGAAAATGGATGTGTGCTTAGGATTTTATATTTAACCTTTTTAATGTTCGATCGATAGTGGAGACGGAACATTTGAACTTAAAGGCCAAATCTTTCATGGTCAAATCATTTTTTTCCTCCCGGAAACATTTGTGCATTATTTCAAGCCCTTTTTCTACCGGAAGGTTGGTGAGGTGTGACCAGGTGGTGTAATCATCCAAAATATACCGGTTGATCGAGGTGGACAATGGGCTGATTTCCGGAAACTTATCCAATAGTTCTTTCTCTGCCAAGCAACTGAGCTCTAGGACCGTGCAGTAAGTGATGGCCTTAATGGCATAAGGGGAATGGCTCTGATTGAAATAACTCATCAGATCGCTGGCTATTTTTCCTTTCCTGAATACCGTAACCCGGTAATCCATGCCTTTGGGTGAAGGATATAACATGGCCAGTTTGCCCCTGTAAACATAGCGCGCATTTTTCTCCACCTCATCAAAGGGTTTTAGGATAGTACCCTTTGGATAGCTTTTTTTGACCAGGTAGGGGGCAATATGCTCATACACGGATAAATCCAATTGATGAAAACTATCAAACTCCTTTTTCAATTCTTCAGCGCTTAAAAATCTGTTCATTCTTACTTAATACATATGTACCCCCCAAGTGGGAGGTTAAAAAGATCATACCTTAATTGTCTGTAAACATAAGTAAATGAGCTTATTGTGTCAATGTTCTTTGTGATGAATGGTAGGTGTCACATGCTTTTTTTCGTTTTTCTATCCTGTGAAAGGTTTTTGATAAAAAGTACAAATGATTATTTGATTTATTTTATTTGTCGGTTTGGTGTTTATAGTTTCATCATAGGAATCACGCAAATGAGCTCATAACAATGGTGTCGAACGTCAAGAATAAATATGGATTATCAACAGGTATGGCCTACAGTTTGGCATTCCTATATACCTATACGGCCATCAGTAAATGGTACGATTGGCAAGCGACAGAACTGGCCTTGTATAACCAGGTATTCCCTGAGTGGCTGGGCACTATCCTGCTCTATTCCCTGCCCCCTGCAGAGCTGGCACTGGCCATCCTGCTGGTCGGAAAGAGGACGGTAGGCCCGGCCCTTTGGTTAAGCCTTGGACTGTTGACGGTATTTACCGGGTATATCTTCCTTGTATTGATAGGTGTTTTTAATAGGGTGCCCTGCAGTTGTGGCGGAGTACTCAGTGCCCTTGGATGGGAGGAACACCTGGTGTTTAATTTGACATTTATTGTTATCAACCTTATAGGGTTATATAATATTCGTCCGTTCAAGAAGCGCCAAGCCATTGTAGGAAATTAGTTGGCAATGGGATTAAGCTGTTGTATTCAAGTCAAGAAGGAGGCATTGCAAATGCCTATTATTTATGGGTACAAATTGCAAATCTGTACCAGCAAGGATAAAGCATTTATGGGAGATAAGTGTTCCATGGAAATAGTTACTGAGAACATCTCCTTGAGGTTGGAATTGAGATTTTCATAAACAAAAAGCAGAAAAAGATTTTGTACGGCCAGTGAAGGTACAAGGTACTTTCCTGGCACCGGTAGGGGAGAAAACCGGACGCTCCTCTCAAAAGATTGTCAAGCATAACAGAACGATCGAAGCGCCCGGATCCATTTGTAATAATTAAACCATAAAACTATGAAAAATAGTGTGTTAAATTTAGTAAAGGGCGGGGTTTTTCTCCTCGCCATGATAGCAGCTTTCGCTTTTACGACTCCGACCAATGTTCAGGAAGGGTTCGGGGCGGAGAGAAATGAGGATGGTGATATTGTGGCATGGCATGATGTCAGTCAATTAAGTTCTTCGGAATATGAATGTAATGCATCGGAGTATGATTGCATTTATACAGAGGAAGATGAGAATTCAACGGCTCTTGAGCCAGGTACCTTTGAATTGACCAATCCTTAATGGATAGTAGGTAAGGGGCTGTCAAAGTTTTTGCAGCCCCTTTTTTTAATTGAGGATTTAATCCTGTCCAATTTTTTACCTTGATTTTTTTTCAATCCCCTAAGTTCCTTACCTTTCATTTTGTACTATTCCACTGACATTGATCTCATCAGGGGGGATGGGCAATACATACCGTTTTGACCCAGGCTCCAACTGGTAGGATTGACCATTTACTGTCCTTTCGATGGCTTTGGCAAATTCAGGTGCTTTGTTGAGACGTTTTAAATCCGCCCACCGGGTACCCCGACATAGGAGCTCTTTTTTTCTTTCTGTCAATAGGTTGGCCAAAAGGACATCACCCTCCCCGGTAATTCCTTCATAGGTGCCGGATAAAAAGCGGTGTTCCAATAGCCTGTCCATTGTTTCTTTTGCCCCATCGGAATCACCGATTCTGGCGAGGCATTCGGATTTGTTGAGAAACAGCTCATCAGTGGCAAGGCCGCAGAAATAGGTGACAGTTCCTGTGTAGGTTCCCTTGAAGTCCATTCCGAAACTGTTTTCCTGGAAAAAGGCCAGTTTTCTAAGATCATTTTCCTCATAACTCCCATAGATTTCAGGGCTGACAACTGTATTGCTGTTACGGATAAACCCATGACTGATCATTTCACTATGAAAAATAACCTCGTTGTTAAATTGCTCAAAAGGATAGGTGGCTTCAAGATCAAGATCATTGAAATCCAATAGGTCATCTTCAATGGATAGGGCTGTTTCCGCATAATTAAGGGCATTGGGATAATCTCCCATGGACAGGTACACTCGTGAGAGCAGGGCATGGGCAGCCCATTGGCTGGGCCTGCTTTTGTAATCGGGCATCTGCGGTAATAGGGTTACAGATTCCTTTAGGTCTTCTATGACCTTTTCATAGGAATCTGCCAAACTGGCCCTAGGTGCATCTTGGTTTATATCTGGACTTAAGCGTAATGGAATGCCCAAAGCCCCATCGTTTTGGCCGGGGACATAGGCAGGTGAAAATAGGCTGAGCAGGTTATAAAAGGCATTGGCACGGTAAAACAGGGCCCTTCCCCTTACCTGGTCATGGCCTTCGGGATCATCCTCCCTGGAAAGAGCTTTCAGACCGTCCAATACCACATTGGCATAGAAGACCTGCTGGTAGAACACGGTCCATTCAAAACCGTAATTTTCGAATATACTTTGGTTCCATAGGTAAGTGTTCTGCTCTACAGTTGAATAGGAACCAAAACCGTTGTCATTGGTGAGCAGTTCGTCACCGCTCAACAGGCTAAGTCCCGGGCCATCATTCATACCTCTTCTTGAAGCATCCAGAAGTTTCTGAAGGTCCTCCAGGCTTTCTGGGACCACAATGCTTTTTTCGGGTTTTTCATCTAGAAAGCCCTCACAAGAGCTTAACAAGTGCACGATGCTGATGATCATGATGGTGAGTATGGGTTTGAGTATATGTTTCATTTTTTTGTATTTAGTCGTTAGTATTGAGTCTCGAGATTGGTTTATGGTAGCGAGGTTGTATGGTCTCCGTCATTGCTTCTCCCGGTGAGCCGGGAGAAGCAATCTCGTATTTTCCCCTTCCTCCTGCCCTACAGGCTGGCTACTCGCTAAAAACAGTCACCGACTGTTTTCTTTACGCTTGTCCCTCCCCTAAATCCCCCTTGAGGGGGACTTCTTGATATCGTAACCAAAATCGGTTCTTCCCCCTTCAGGGGGAGGTTAGGTGGGGGGAAATTCTTTCTTATTTTCTCTTTTTTCCAACTTGCTACTGCCATCTAGCTACTTGATACTAAAGAAGAGTCCCGGTTTCCCGTCTGGAAACATTTCCCGCTATAATTAAGATGATGTATGATCACATATGAAGAAAGTACGCGGTAAGGGACTCGTTGATAGTAGCTAGATTTTAGTACATAGTAGCAAGACTTGTTCACGTGAGCGATATTATTTGGTCTCCTTTGTTTAGACATAATTTGTTAGATACAAGACGCTAGATGTTAGACTTGTTTACGGTAGCGAAATCAAACCTTTTCCGGCATTGCGAAGGAGGACGAAGGGAGGACTGTGGCAATCTCGTTTTTTTGGATATGAGACTGCTTCGCTACTGGACACTTCGACTAAGCTCAGTGACCAGTGACTCGCAGTGACGTTTTTCGAAGTCGAGACTGCCGCACCTCCTACGTCGGTTCGCAGTGACGTAAGAAAACAAGCAACGCCCACCTGTTGATGTGTAACCCGGTTTATAGTTTGATTTAAGTTTAACATTGATTGATTTGGTGGACGAAGCTGATTTTTCATAGCATTTAGTTTGTTAATATGTGTTTAGTGTGGGAGGCTGGAGACCTGTCTGCCTCCAGGCAGGCTCCCTGTATTAAGGTTCCAAGTCAACGCTTTGCTAAAGACTTGGAACAGCACAATATCATATCCGTCATTGCGAAGGAGGACGGAAGTACGACTGTGGCAATCTCGTTTGCCGAAGAGGAGATTGCCACGTCGCATGGCTCCTCGCAATGACGTTTTTTGAAGGTGAGATTGCTTCTCCCGACTACCATAGGGGGAGGAATAGCTGTTCTCGCCTCCGAACTCAAGTCTTTGCTCTTTATTCTTTTCTCTATAATTCTTATTTCTATCATCTTGCTACTTTTTACTTAAAGTAAGCCCCGCCCACCAAGATTCGCCTTTAATAATCAATCCGGTTTAACATAAATAAATAAATCGATGGACGGAGCTGTGTCTTTGATGTCTTAGAATTCTATTTTGACTCCCAAGGATATACTCTTCAATGGTTTCGTGGTTCTGTAATCAGGGTCCAGGGGATCGTCTTTGGCGGCTTTCCAGAGAATGCCCAGGTTATTGGCGTAGGTATATACCTCCATCCGACTGAAGGGCAGGCCTGGCATATTGTTTTTATCCATCATATAGGCCAAGCGGATATCCTGTAAGCGGATATGGTCGCCCCGTTCCACCAAGGCTTCCGAATGCCAATAGAAATAATCCCTATTACGGTTCTTACTGGATGGAAGTGCGGGAATGTCGGTGTGCAACTCGTCCCCGGGCCGCTGCCATCTTTGGGTAAAATCTCCATGTCCCTGTAGGCCAGAAAGGATATCATCATACTGTACCGAGCCCCGTTTGTAATAGTAGCCCATTCGGTAGCTGATATTGAAGGACAGGGAAAGTCCTTTATAGCCTAGCGTGTTCCTAAGAGCCCCGAATACACTTGGTCTGGAAGGACCGTGATAGGTAATGCTTTCGGGAGAGGCTTCGGCGAGGATGGCTGCATAATCCGTACTGGGTTCCCCGTCCAGATAGCCCCTTGCTACACCCGTATCAGGATCCAATCCGGCCCAGGAATAACTATAGACCCCATACAGTGGCCTTCCTTCAAAAGGGTAGGTGCCGTAATAGGCCATATAGTTTCTTGCCGTGGCCTCTTCGCTGTATTCGACCACTTCTTCCTTGACGGTGCTGAAAAGCCAATCCGTTTGCCAAGAAAGTTGGCCATTTAGGTTCGTTGAACTGAGCTGCAGGTCAATGCCCTGCGTTCTGGTGGCGGCAAAGTTGCCCCGGAATTCGGTAAAGCCGCTCGATGAGGGCCGGGGAATGTCACCGATCAGGTCACGGCCATTTTTGATATAATACTCCAATGTACCGGAAATCCTGTCCTCCTTGGTGGCAAAGTCAAGCCCCAGGTTCCAGACCTGTATCTTTTCCCACCGGAGCGAAGGGTTCGGGGGACTGCTGATCTGGGCATAGGGAAGACCGGAAAGTGAATTGTAGGCCCCCGAAAGCATGGTGGCTGTGGTAAAGGCGGTAAGGGTCTTGTCAATATTACCGTTATAGCCCATGGTGGTCCGGAGTTTCAGATAAGGAAGGAAACCGGTATCATAGAATGCTTCATTGCTGATTGTCCAGGATCCTCCCGCAGACCATAGGGGCACGCCTCGTTGGTTGGTTTCTACCCCGAACAGGTTGGAGGCGTCCTTGCGGGCACTGGCCGTGAAGGTGTAGCGGTCAGCATAAGTATAGGAAGCATTGGCATAGTAGGAGACAAAACGGTCTGTGGTGCCGGAGTGGCCTTCCCCTGAAGGAATGCGCAAGGTTCCACCCGTGACATAATTGGTATAGCGGTTGACGTAATCCACCGGCTCACTGGTGCCGAACTCATCATCATAGCCATAATACCGGCTGCTATGCCTATCAAACTGCCTGTCCTTGATTTCAAATCCTCCAAGGGCCACGACATGGTGTATCCCGTTCCATTTCCGGTTGTAGTCCAGTTGGACCCTCCCGTTTTGGCTTTGCCCCGTACCAGAGGTCCTGTCATAAATACTGCCCATTGGAATGGGATAGGAGAGACTGCCATCCTCGGACATCTGGGTATAGCGGTTGATATTGTTGCGGGTTATATAGGTGTCCATGGTGCTTAGATCGGTGCTTACCGCATCATTTTTCCAGTATTGGTAGAGCACGGATGCACGCAGGCCTTTTGCCAGTTCATAGCCCACACGGGCATTGATCCGGTAATCAGAGGAAATGTTTTTTTGCTGTAACAGGCCGATTTCGTCCAATGGGATAAATCTCCAATCCAAAAGGCCTGCGTCTTGTATGCTCGCGATATAGCGGCTGCTGTACCCGTGGATGACGGGTAAGGGACTTCCCGTTTCATCGGCCAAGCTTTCGTAGGCATAAGGCTCAGGAACTGCTGTGCCTGTAGACCTTTTGCTCCTGCTATAATAGACATCCAAGGCAGCGGTAAACTTATTATCAACACCTTTCCAGGAATTTTTCATCCCCAAGGTCATCCGCTCATTATCATTTCCCACTACATTTTCTGCATTCCTATCATAACCGGATGTAAGCATATAACGGTGTCCCTTTGAGCCTCCGGACACCTGTAGGGAGTACTGTTGGTTGACCGGGCTTTGGTAGTAATACTTGGCCAGGTCATTCCTAACATCGTGTTGTCTGTAGGAGGCCAGTCTTTGCGCCGCCACTTCCTGGTTGATCAACCCGTCCCTTTCGGCAATAAGTGTTTCCACGGCAGGGGACAGGGCAGGATGGCTGCTGCGGGTTTCCGCGGATTCATAATAGCCCTGATCGAAAAGGAGCTGCTCCATGTCTACTACTTCGGCTGGTGACATCTTGGGAAGGTAGAAGAGGTCATTCTGCTCCCCTACCGTTACATTGGAGTTAAAGCTGACCTTGGTGCCACTTTCAAACTTTCCCTTTTTTGTGGTGATCACAATGACGCCATTTCCTGCCCGGGCCCCCCAGATAGAAGCGGCGGCCGCATCCCGGAGCACGGTGATGCTTTCCACGTCATTGGGGTTGATACTTTCCAGTGGTCCGTCATAGGGGAAATTGTCAATGACGATCAGGGGGGCGGTATTGGCAAAGAGGGTGTTCCTTCCCCTGATGCTGATGGATTCACCCGGGCCTTCCCGGTTGAAGCGCAGTCCTGAGGTGACATCTTCCAGCCTGTCCAATAGGTTGGTGGATACCCTTCGGTTCAACAGCTTTTGGTCCACTTGGGCAAATGATCCCGTGGCCCGCTCCTTGGGAAGGGAGGCGTAGCCGGTGGAGAGTACTTCCACCCCTTCCAGATCAAGTCCATTGGAGATCAAGGATACCTGTAAAGGACTTTCAATGGGAACGGCTACCTCCAAACTTATTTTTTCATAACCTAGGTAAGTGACGGTAATCCGGTGGGATCCTTTTTTCACTGTAAGGCTAAATAGGCCATCCTCATCGCTTACAGTCCCTTGATTGGTACCCTCCAAGAGGACGGTTGCCCCGGGAAGCGGTTCCCCCGAATCCTGGGCGGTAACCGTTCCGTAAAGCGGATGGTCATCCTGGGCCATTGTTGTTTCGGAAAAGTGAAGGAACAGTATGGCTGTCAATAATATACAGCGATATATAGGTAGTTGTTTTTTCATAATTGTAGGGTTAAGGTGTCTGGATTGTTTTTATTGGGTAGGGCCTCCTCGATCAGCTTGATCATGTCTTCCAAGGGTTGTTTGAGCCCACCTGCCTGACGGATGGTTCCATCATCCTCGACCAGGATCAAACGGGGAAATGCACTGATGTCCATGTTTTCCAGAAAGGAATGCTGAAAACCCTTTCCACCGGTATAGAGGTTGAGGGCATTGTGGGAGGTGTACCTCCCGCTTTCAATGCTTCTGACCCATCTTGCACGGTCTTTATCGGCAGAGATGGAGACCATCTGGAAATCAGGATTCTCCTTAAAGTGTTCCTCTATTTTGGAAATCCTACTGGAAAAGAAATTGATGCAGGCCTTGCAACCGGTGTACCAAAAATCCAACAACAATACCTTGCCTTTTAATGTGGAAAGGTCTATTGGCTTGCCATCCAATCCGGTAAAGACCGCTCCCTGCAAAGCCTGTCCCTGCCCAAGGGAGGAAAGTAATGCTTGCAATGCCTCCTTAGGTCTGGGACTGTCGATAAAGGTTAATGCTTCTTTGGCTTTTAGGTCACCGTTTTCCAGGTGGTCAAATTCTTCACAGATGTACCGGGCTGCCAGATGGTCCTTGACCGGGCCATTCGGCATGTCCCTGATCTGGGCAAAGATGGACGTGTCATGCAGGTAGGCATAGGACTTGGCCCTGGTAATCAGGTAATGCTGATAACTGGGAGAACTGATGATGGCCTGTTCCGGTAAATCATCGATGGTATCCGCCTGTTCATGGTCCTTAAAGAATGCTGCAAGTACTTTTCGGTGTCTTGGGTCACCTGAGCGCAGTGCATAGGCGATGGCATTATTAAAGGCCTTGAGGCGGGAGAAGCGTAACCTTCCCAGGTAGTTGGCCTTGATGACCTGCAGCCTGTCAGCCGGCAATATTTTCTGGTAGCGCGTAATGACCTCCAGAATCCTGTCTTCATAGCCGTCACCGAACGTGCTTTCCAAGATGGCGAGGTCTTGCTCTTTGCGGACATAGACATGGGTATGACTTCCGAACTGCTTTTGGGATTGTATAAACTGCTTTCGCTTACCCTCCTTCGAAAGATAGGTTTCCAAGTTTTCGGGGCTGTTGAAGCCCATACGGATATCAGTAGCAAAGCTCCGCTCGGCCATCAGCAGGTGAAGCTCTCGCTGGCAGCGGAAGAGTGGGGCAGAGGGCCCAGAAAAGACCACTTGGTTCCTGTAAGTGTCCAGCTGTATTTTGATACTGTCCCCCGGAAATACTACATATTGGTTCAGGAATGGATTTTTTTCTGTTCCCAAAGAAAGGTAAGCTGGACGCTTGATGTCTTCAGTGACAATATGGGCAATGCCCTCACTGCCGGGGAATACCCCTTCGAAGAAGTTTCCACTTCTTAATTTTATGAGGTTCTTTTGGGCTTGACCGCTAATTTGGCTGTCATCCAACCTGACCACAAGGGAGTCCATGCGGTAGGCATCTTTCTGTCTCACCTCAAAATACACCACCACGGGAGCCGGAGTATTTTCCGGACTTTTCGTGGCAGAAGGTGAAGCAACTTGGGCATATAGCTTACTTCCAAAAAGGCATAGCAATGCCAGGAAGCAGTTTTTCGTTAACGCTTTCATAGTTATTAAGGTCTTTGTAGAGGGTGTTGGAATGCTTGGTCTAATGTCTTTTTAGATATTAGACACAAGACGCTAGATTAAAGACTGGAGCACGGAGGCGAGAACGTCCAATTCTCCGTCATTGCGAGTAAGAGGGTATTGAGTTTATCGAAATGCCCTCTTACGCGGCAATCTCCTATTGATTGTCATGCTGACGAAAGGAAGCATCTCTTCCAGTAACATCCTTCCAGTCTAGTCCGATTTGACAGATGTAATTCGGCCTCGCAAACGGACACAAGTCTCAATACTCACGACTCAATACTAGCTACTACTTTTCCTTCTACATTTATAAGAAATTGATTAAATCCCAGTGCTTATAAAGCCCCAGGCCAGGCTGCCCTACCAGACGTTCTTTCCGGAGCGGAACGAATGCAGCCAACGAATTTTGTAGTCTTGAGTAGCAAGTCATGAGTCATGAGCTCAATTGTTCTAACTACTCCATTTCGTAAAAATTGATACCGATTTTAGGTTTGATAGAGTTATAGGAAATTCGGTATCGGTATGTGATTCATATTCAGTAGCAAGTAATTAGTATAGCTTCCGTGAACAAAAGCTCCAGACTCCCTACTCAATACTAAGTACTAATTTTATATTGGGTTTTTCGGCTTGCGTATAAATAGCATATCGAACTGTGTACAGCTGTTTGGGCTACTTAGACAACTTGGATT
The DNA here is from genome assembly GCF_020463795.1 of Echinicola marina. Classification (NCBI taxonomy): domain Bacteria; kingdom Pseudomonadati; phylum Bacteroidota; class Cytophagia; order Cytophagales; family Cyclobacteriaceae; genus Echinicola; species Echinicola marina. Next base: position 4,135,004 of record NZ_CP080025.1, read on the forward strand.
AAAAATACAGGCAGCTGAACCTTCTCTTCTAAAAGAGGGCCATAAAGGATCATAATATGTAAATGATGTACTGCCCATAATATCTATTTATCATTATGAGCCTCGAAAAGTGGGGATAGGACTATAGCTTGGGCCTATCTCAACCACATCACAAGGTTCCGACGCCTTAGGGATAGTATCGATAGAGCCCAAGAGCTATAGAGTATACGAATGTACACAAAATATCCCCTTGGGCATTAATCTATCGTCTCTCCCTATTACAAAATTGTCGGAATTTGTGATCGAGACTCTTCGATTAATACCATTTTGGTAAATCTCAAAAACATCAAGTTAAAAATAACCTGACATTTCAAATATAAATATTTAAGTACATTAAAAAAATATTTTGATATAAAATGTACTAGAAAATATCACTGCTTTTGTTCATTATGAGCAAAATAGATATAGAAAGAGCAGAGTTAATTTCAAAAAACTTACAATTAATAATGGATAAGTCTGATCTTACTGTTGATGGACTAGAGGAATATACTGGTATCTCAAAACCAACTTTAAATAGAGCTATATTGAAAACCTCTAATTTATCCCCAAATAAGGTTAATGATCTTGCAAAAGCTTTTCACCTAGATTCAAAAGAAGTAACCAGCAAATTCCCTGTAAGGACTAGGCACCTTACGAGAATGGACGAACTCATAGACTTCAAAAATAAAAATTTAGAAAACTTTAAGTATTTCATTTCGGAATCTCAAAAGCATAACGCACATGCATTTGTAAAGAGCGAGTTATTTAAAGACCCCTATTACAAGGAAGAGAGAAAGATGAAAGAAATCAAAAATAGGCTTAGAAAAAGTAAAAATTATCAAGATGAATTTTCTGATAACGCTATAGAACAAGCTATAAAAAGGTTGGTAATAGACTGTGATTTTTTTATAATAAATAGAAAGAGCCCAAAAGGAAAGGTTTTCTATTATAAAGTAAAAGGATAAAATCTAAAGTCTCTAGTGGATTTAAACCTTCAAATTTCTTAAATTAAGGAAGCCTGTATATTCCGATGATCTTGACCACCAATCCGGTCATCCTGACCACCCTTTCAATTAGGGTTTTCAGTTACCGTTTGGAGGCTGTTAAAGTTATTGTTTTTTTCTCATTGATTCTCCTTTTAGCTCGATTCTGTGTGCGGTGTGCACCAGTCTGTCGAGAACAGCGTCGGCTATGGTACTGTCACCTATGGTTTCGAACCATTTTGTAACCGGAAGTTGTGATACCACTATTGTTGAAGCCCTTCCATGGCGGTCTTCTATGATTTCAAGCAGGGCCATTCTTGCCATTTCATCCAGTTGCTGAATGCCGAAGTCATCCAGGATCAATAAATCCTGTTTTTCTATTCTCGCTATCTCTTTGATATATGAGCCGTCAGCTTTCAGCATTTTGAGTTTCGGGAACAGCTTGGTGGTATTATAATATTGGGTTCTGACCCCTTGCATACAGGCTTGGTTTCCCAGGGCCGAAGCAATGTAGCTTTTGCCGGCCCCTGTTGCTCCTGTGATCAGTATGTTTTCTTTTCGTTTAATAAAGGACATATCAGCAAGTCTGAGGACCTGCATTTTATCCAGCCCCCGGTTTGGAGAGAACTCAAGCTCTTCAACAGTGGCACTGTACCTGAACTTTGCCGTTTTGTACAGTCTGTTGATTTTCCTGTTCTCTCTTTCTTCCCATTCTGCCTGCAAGAGATGGTTTATAAGCTCTTCGGGATTGAGATCATGATGTTTGTTGCTGTCCAGAATGGTTTTGTATGCTTCCATCATTCCGTGAAACTTCATTTTGGACATCTGGTTCAATGCGATGCTCTGTGTCATAATTGTGTGATCGGTTATATGTTTGATAATTACCTGAAGCTTTCCGCTCCCCTTATGTTTTCGTGGTCAACTGATTTATCGGACTTGTTTTCAGTATCTAAAGGGATTGAATCCATCCCGCTGTTGAGTATTCTGGTGATGACCGAATAATTATAAGTGTTGTAGTGTTTGGCACGTATTACTGCGTTTATGAGCCTTTCCCTGCCTGCCTTTTTATCATATCCCAAAATCCCCAGACAGCTTTTATAGGCCTGTTCCGGATACGGGTAACTGTCGAGGATAACCTGTAAATAATGCCGGACTTCAGGATGTATCCCTTTTGCCCAGTTCAGGAAGAATTCAGGGTTCCAGTCACTTACAAACCTGTGGGCTGAAGGCATATGGTCCTGGACCGTAGTGTATCCGCGCTCCTTAAGGCTTCTTTTATGAAAAGCGATCCTTTCCCCATCGTAGAAAACAGAAACGTAACTGGCTGAGTACACAACCTTGACTTTTTTGCCGATATACCTGTAGGGAATAGAATAATAATGGTTTTCAGGGTTCAGGGATATGTGGGAGGTTTTAGTGACGGTGGCATACTTGAACTGTTTGAGTTCATATCTTTCGGCAGGCAGGGGGGCCAGGGTTCCCTTTTCTTCCCTGTCGAAAAGCTCCTTCCTTGTTTCCGGTCTTTTCTGGAAAGGGGTATTGTTATGGATATTGAGGTAGTGCCGTATATCCGCATTCAGTGTATTGATGTCATGGTAAACTTTGTTTCTGAGCGGGGCGTATATCCTGCTGTAGACAATGCTGACGGTCTTTTCCACCAAGGCCTTGTCCTGCGGCTTCCTGCTCCTTGCCGGAAAGACCACACAGCCGTAATGGTTGGCAAAGTCCAGGAAATCGGGGTTGATGGCCGGTTCATACTTGTCGGCTTTGGTGACCGCGCTTTTGAGGTTGTCGGGCACCAGGGCCCTGGGAACACCGCCCAGGTAATGTAAAGCATTTTCAGTGGCTGCTATGAAGTCTTCTTTTCTTTGGGAGGGAATGGCTTCTACATAGCTGTATTGACTGGCTCCGAGTGTGGCAACATACACTTCCAGATCAGTGAGTTCACCTGTTACAGGATCTACTATGGACAGCCTATCACCCGTAAAGTCTATATAGAATTTATCTCCCGGAACATGTTCAATTCTCATACTGGCAGATAGACCGGTACGCCACTGCCTGAAGCTTTCACAGAACTGTGAGTAACTGTATCCGTCAGGATGTTTTTGTCTGTATTCTCCCCACAGGACCCAACGGTTCACACCGGTCCGTTTAAGCTCCGGTTCCATATAGGGAAAAAAAGATATAAGCTCCTGGTACCGCTCCCCTGAAACATGGTCCGGATCAGAAAGTAGGGCATCAAGCTCTTCGTCATTCATGGACAAAAGCTCTCCGTAAGAAAAACCTTTGGAATCAATCAGCTGAAGGTACTTCTTGACCGTGTTCCGGGCAATTCCCAAGGTTTTGGAGATGGTCTGCAGTGCCATTCCGTTGTCACGGTGGCGAATTATCTGTTTGAGATTACTCATGGTTATCGTTTTTCCTGCCATGCTTTACGGTTGGTTTTAAATCAACCGTAAAGGAAACGATAACTGAAAAATTAAAGGTGGTCAATAATGTCATTCTGGCCATTCTGACCACTTAAAGTGGTGGTCAACATGGCCGGATTGACAGTGGTCAATATCACCGGAATTTTACCCTTCGACAAAAGTTGATACCCAGAAGGGGGGTGGTCAACATCATCGGAAAAAAGTGGTCAGCATCACTGGAACAGGTGGTCAACATGAATCGGAATATACAAAGCCCTCCGATTGGAGGGCTTTTTTATTTGATTTTGGTGCAAAATACTGTAATTGGGGTATTTGTTGGGAATAGGGAGTTTTTTAGTTTTGATGGATAATTTCAATTTTAAATATTTACAAATAATTGGAAAACATTTGTATTTGGATAATTGGCTATCGTTTAGTTTGCAGGATTTATTTTGTAAAACATGTTTATTAGAAATATGTGCAATGCATATATACGCTAATTACTCTACGATAATAGTGAGTATAATAAAGGACAGAATTTGTTAGCCAACCGGACATTCAAACACATATATATGTTTGCCAAAGTTCGCACGCTATTGCTTCGCAAGTAGAAGAGCCTGAATTTGAGCTAATATAAAATGAAACATGGAATTTACTAAGGAAGATATTAAAAATGCTTATATCAAGCTGAAATCATACATTTATTATGATAATACCGACTTACTACTCAGGCGGCAGTTGGTCGAATTTGAAACAAGTATTGGAAAAGACTTTCTATTTAAAAATCCGAGTTCACACTACAATGTAGGTGGAGACATGTTTTCCTATAAAATTAAATTTACACTTGAAGAAAAATTCGAAAGAATAGCCCATGAATTGAATTCCTTCCATACGGACTCAGAATTTATTAATTCTTTACTATCAAAGGTTAGCATAAATTTTTACCCAAAAAAAATAAAAACACCAGAACCAGAAGTCAATTTCATAACAAATGTTAGGATTCAAGAAAAATACGAAATAGAAAGAGTCACTCCTTTTATAAATGCTCCAATAGAGTTACATATTTTTTCAGTTTTATGGATAATGAAGCATGGTGTAACTTTAGATGCGAATTTGAAAGACGAATGTTTAGGCAACCGTCTATTGCTGAACAAAGATAAAACTGAAATTGTACGAGGTTCAGGTTTATTCAAGCCCTACTTTAATCAATACCAAAAATGGCGTGATGATGCTGTTGAAACAGCAGAAAACCTAATTAAGAAAGGGAAAAATGTAGCTTTCATTAATTTAGATATTAAAGACTATTTCAGCTCCGTCCGAATAAATCGAACAGACTTATTTAATAGAAGAACACATGATATTTTAAATGAATCCTATAACCTGCAAGAGATATTTCTTCGTATTCATGATAATTATTCTGCACAACTAGCAAATAAATTTCAAAGCCCAACTAACTTTTATTCTGAATTAACTGACAATGAAGGGAATTTACAAAGAATTGTATTACCAATTGGACTAGTGTCTTCATATGTTCTCGCGAACTCGTATTTAAAGGAGTTTGATAATCGAATAATCAATTTTATTAAACCTGCATACTATGGCAGATATGTAGATGATATGCTTTTTGTTATATCCGACCCCAAGCCTAATGTTAAAATAAATGAAAGTAGTGAAAGGCTAAAATTTGATATTTCAAATTACAAGGATCTTCAACCTACAAAAATCGAAAAATTTGTTCTTGAGACTTTTTACCCAATTATCGATCTAAAAAAAGCACCAACATCAAATATTAAAAAGGAGAATGACTTTATTCTTGTCGATTTCGAATCTCTGTATTGCCAAAGCGAGAAGTCATTAGTCCATTATTTTGATGCTAACGAATCTCACCTTGTTATTGATAGATTAAAACAGGAACTTGATGAAAGGACAAGTGAATTCAGAGATTTTCCAGAAGAAGATGAAAACAACTTGTCTTTTAAATCTAGTGCTTACCACCTTCATTATGATGGCACAGAAGGAAAAATCCGAACATTGAAAGACTATAAAGAAAATAGGTTTGGATTAACTGTCTTTCTTTCTAATAAAATATTTAGTGCTCTCCGTCATGAAAATCATTTATCTGATGAAGAATGTGACCAAATTGTAAACTTTTTTAAAGGTGAAACGTGCCTAACATTTTATAGACTTTGGGAAAGAATCTTAACTTTATTGCTAGTAAATCAAAAACCAAAACACTATGTCGAATTCTTTTTACATTGTTTTGATGAAATAGAAAAAATTGAACACAAGAAAAAGTCATCAAAAGTTCAAGAAGCGGACATAAAAGACACTCTTGTCAATTACCTTGATACTTCCCATGAATTATCACTTTCGCTAAACCTTGATTTTTTAATTAAAACCAAAAAAGTAGCTCGAAACTTTGAGTTTAAACTTAATCATCTAAATAATAGTAATTGGTCTTTTCTATTTGGCAGGTTCGAGCCGACAAGGACTGATTCTCATTGGGTGAGAAGGTTTCGAGTGTCTAACATGATGCGACACCATTATGTCATACACCCACTATTGACCTATAGTGAAGCTTGTAAGAAGGGAAGCTTAAAAAACTTAACCAGCATTAACATTGACTTTAAAAACTACAAGCTTGATAAGACCTTAATTGAAGAATCTCCAAGAAGAGTGAAGTTTTGGGAATGCTGTATGTCAACAGCTTTTGAGTCAATTGGTTCACACAGTAACAAGAAAGAAGTAGAAATCAATAACAAAGTAGAAACAGACATCTTTGGGGTTATAACTAGTAAAAAATCAAAAAGTGATAATTTTTACTTAGATGATGCATTTTCTAGGTACAAAGCAATAAACCAGAATCATATTCCATCATATGAATTGGATGAAAATGGTCTAAGAGATAGCTTTTACAAAAGAAAAAATACTATTAAAAAGAACAGCCCTATTGTAAATGCCCAGGAAATTATTGTAGGAGAGAATAGAAGAAGTTCAAAAAAATTTAAAATCGCCTTTGCAAATACTAAAGTAGAAGATGTCAATATAGTAGCAAGTATGCGTGGAACTCCTAATCTAAGCTCGCTGCGATATGATAAACTTGCCAAAATCGTAAAGAAGGTTAGACTTGACAAAAGTGATGTTCTATTATTTCCAGAATTCTTCATCCCAATAAACTTACTTTCTAGTTTAGTTAAATATTCAGAGAAAAATCATGTTTTGACAATTACAGGTCTTGAACATGTTAAAATTAAGAACACTGTATTTAATCTTATTGTAACAATTCTTCCATTTGAAGTAAATGGAGTTAAGGATGCTGTAGTAGTATTTAGACTGAAAAATCACTATGCTCATGTTGAAGACTCCTTGATAAGGGGAAATCATCTAAAAGTAGCATCTCCTAGAGAACACAGGTATGATATTTTTAATTGGGAGAATTTATACTTCTGTCCATATTACTGTTTTGAATTAGCAAATGTATGGCATAGGAGCCTTTTTAAAAGCAAGCTCGATTTGTTGGTAGGTGTTGAATGGAATAAAGATACTAACTATTTTTCAAATATTGTGGAGTCATGTTCACGAGATTTACACTGCTATATTGCACAAGTTAATACAAGCCAATTTGGTGATTCTAGATTGACACAACCCGTTGAGTCTGCCAGACTCGATATATTAAAATTAAAGGGAGGGATCAATGACTCTATACTTGTTTCAGAAATTGACTTGGATACAATAAGAGAATTTCAGCGAAAAACTTTTGATATAACTCACCCACAGAAGGAGTTTAAGCCTTTACCTCCTGACTATAATATAGGAGACGTATTAAAAAGGATAAATAATGAACCAATTTTGTAATAGCCATGCACATTCCCTTTTTAACTGGCTAAGAAAAGGCTAAAGCAATTGAACAGTTTTTGATTCTAACAATTTAGAGATGAGACCATATCTATCCATACAAGAAGACGAGGAAGTATTTATCCCTAAGAAGTATCATAAAATAAATGATCTTTGCGCTATAATTTATGACCAACTAACTGAAATATACAGGGAAGATAATTATGTTGAACTTAACAGCACTACAATAGACTTAGACAATGCGGACGAAAAACTGAAGTCACTGGATAAAGAAGGTAAGCATATACTTGATTGGTTAAAGGAAAATAATAGAAATGATGAAATCGAAACAGTTTTATTGAAACATTTGACCATGGCAATCACATCAGATTTTATCAACTTTTTGTTCGAATCACTGTATACAGCAAAGAGAGGTAAAATGACAGTAGCTTATTCTCTGATAAGAAAGCCATATAGCGACATACTTCTAATTCTAGAACAGTTATTTGTGAATAAATCCGAATTTATCGAACGTTTCTTTCATATTGGTGATCCAAAAGGATACGATCCAAGCAATAGAGCTATTAATCGACTAGATATCATTGAACAAGCACTTTCCAAAATTAGGATAAGCGACCTTTTAAATGCTGAACATATTCATGATTTAAGATATGATAAGGAGTTGGATTATGGATTAAACGGAATCACAAATCATGCCTTGCATATCGTAACTAACGATAAAAGATATAAAACCGAAAATCAAAATTTGAATTTCGTATTTTCTAATGAGGAGGATATGGAAAGATATTATGAACACTATTACAATTTTGTCCCATATTTATTAATCTATAGTGTTTCTGTAGTAGATGGAATTATCTTCGATCTTCTAAAGGATCCTTATAACCAAAAATTACGTGTAGTTAAAGAGTTCAGGCGTTTGATAGCTCTTATTATGCTGATGGAGTACACAGGTATTCGGACGAAGAAATCTAATAAACGGATATTCAAAGCAATAGCTGACGCCATTAGTATCGAGTGTATTATCTGTGAAAATGTAAATAAAATAGAACGGGCCGACTGTGAACTTTTTTTAGAAACAGAACTACTTCTTTGTTCCAAATGCGGTAACAATATTTTATCAACTAATGAGGCTGTAGACGCAATCGAACAAATACTTAAATGAATCCCACTACTTACAATGAGTAGGCGGTGGCCGTGATCTGTGAGCGCACAGCGGATTATAAAATCAAATTTTAACTTTTAGGTAGTCGTAAAGCTTGATTTAAGGTAAACTTCTTTTTTGATGGAGACTTTTTTGTGTTAGAGGCCTGGTAAAAATATCCTAGATGGAGTGACTGAATTTATAGATGAGTATTTAGAAAAGGTAATTGAAAATATGCCTGCATAAAAATTCATTTTTAAGATTTCGAGGGATGAAATTTTAATTGAAAAATATTAATGCGTTAAAAATGAATTTGGAAATAAAGTCTCATTCCTCAATTGCCCACCAATTTATGATTTTATTCTTTCCTATCACCTTTTCAATCAAAGTCACTAACCAATAACACTCTGTTATAATAGAGTAGTGAATGGAGTAAGGTATATTTTTTTCAAACTGAAAGTATTCTCCACTCAAGCAATATCTACCAATTAATCTAAGAATCAAACTGGCAATATCTTGTAGCAATACAACATCGTCCCAAAAATTATTTAGATCATATGTGTGGGAAAGATGTTCATTATGTGCTATATATTTATCCCTAATGATCTTCAAATCATCTATTTTTCTTCTTATTTCTTTATTATTCAAAATAAGTTTAAAATAGTTGAGTAAACTACGGATATCAGTAACTTCATTCAATGAGTGTTCAATGCGAGACTGTAATCTAAACTCTGTCTGAGACTTTGAAAATCAATTAAAGTTTATAAGATAGAGAGATATGAGCGAAGAACAAGAATCAGCATTTAAGAAGAAAGTACTTGACCAGTTTTTATCAGGAGAGTCCCTGTTCGGCAAGAACGGTGCGCTGTCTCCGATGTTGAAGGAGTTTTTGGAGGAAGCCCTCCAGGCTGAGATGGACGAGCACCTTCGGGATGAAGATGCAGGCCACAGTGCAGGCAACAAACGTAACGGCAAGGGCAGCAAGCGTGTGAAGAGCAACTTGGGAGAAGTGGAGATCGAGACGCCCCAGGACCGTCACAGCAGCTTTGAACCTAAGATCGTCGAGAAGCGCCAGCGTATCCTTGCCGATAACCTTGAGAAGCAGATCATAGGGATGTACTGGCTTGGCAGTAGCTTACGTGACATCTCCGGGTACATCAAGGAAATGTACGATACGGAGGTCTCCACGCAGGTGATAAGCGATATTACCGACCGTGTCGTCCCGAAAGTCAAGGAGTGGCAGAACAGGCCGTTGGAAGAGGTCTATTGCATTGTATGGCTTGATGCCATGCACTTCAAGGTACGTGAGGAAGGAAAGGTACGCCATAAGGCCCTATACAATGTATTAGGGATCAACCGTGAGGGGAAGAAGGAGGTACTGGGCATGTACCTTTCCGAAAGCGAGGGGGCGAACTTCTGGCTACAGGTACTCAGCGATCTACAGCACCGTGGAGTACAGGATATCCTGATCGCCTGTACCGATAACCTTAAGGGCTTTCCCGAGGCGATCGGGTCGATTTTCCCGAAAACAGAGATCCAGCTCTGCGTGGTCCACCAGATCCGGAACAGCCTGAAGTACGTGGCCAGCAAAAACCAAAAGGAGTTTGCCGGTGACCTGAAGAAGATCTATAAGGCCGAGACAAAGGACCTGGCCGAATCGGCATTGTTGGAACTGGAAGAAAAGTGGGGGAAGAAATACCCCATAGTGATCCGTTCCTGGAACGACAACTGGGAGAGGCTGAGTGCCTTCTTTGCCTATACACCGCCCATCAGGAAGCTGATCTATACCACCAATGCGGTGGAAGGCTTCCATCGGCAGGTAAGAAAGGTGACCAAGACCAAAGGGGCATTTACCAGTGACATGGCACTTCTAAAGCTGGTCTATCTGGCCACGCAGCGGATCGAGAAAAAATGGACGACCCCTTTACAGAACTGGAGCTTGACAGTCCAGCAGCTGGCCATTAAATTTGAGGGGAGGCTCCGGTTGGACATCAATACGGAAACCTAATCATTTAGTGAGGAATTTTTTCCCTTCCCGGGGGCTAGCCCCCGGGAAGGGAAAGGACAGAGTTTAGCTAACACTCCCTTCAATGCCTGTAATTTCAACGAGCTGTGTAATTTGATCATCAAATGTTAAATGAACTCGTTCATCTTTCCGGTGACAAAAGTCCATTTCCAAAAGTGTCTCCAAACACCTTACTTGATATTTATTATTTCTATTCTTCCTATCGTAGAATTTGCAAAGACTAATAATGCAAAGTTCATGGGATGAATTTTGTAGATAACTTAAAATTTTGGCATTATCCTCATCCTTAAATTCATTTATTAGATAAGCATGTTCTCCGATTGTTCTAAAGATAAAATAATGTCGAATACTAAAAAAAAGATCATTTGCAAGTCCCTCTTGGAAGAATTTCTCAAGCTCTTCGTGTGATTTCATATTGGTGATTTAGGTTCCTAAAAATCCAATCTAGTTATTTCTATCCTATAAAAGGAATTTACCAGTATTTACATTTTAATGATACACATCATAATTGTTTCTTTCCACCAATTAGAAGTAGTTACTTAGATATGTTCATTACTTTACATATTATCTAAATTTGTTATAATCCAGGTGGCAGACTGGTTAGGTGAGTCTGTAACTTTGTACAGACACTTATGCTTCTATATCGTATTCTGGAATAAAAGTTTTCTTTCTCACATGCTTAGACCTTCTCTCATCTTTGTTTTTTGATCCTTTACCAACCTTCTCCGTTTCTTTTCCTTAGGCTCTACCTCATGATGTTGAAAATCATTCTAAAATGACTAGGGTTTTATTCATACAAACTTTCCCTAGAACTTCTGTAATAAATTCAAGTGGAAAAACTTCTTGAGAACCTTAGTTAGGTTAAATTCTCAATATCAAATAAAACCCGATTTAGCCTTTGCTCTAAATTCTTACGATCTTCTTCATCATCCATTAAATCTGCACTAATTCCAATTAGATTTTTTGCTTGAGGATCTGCCAATTCTATAATGTTATTTATTAAATCTGTTTCTAGCTCTTTATTAAAATGAGAATATTCAACCAAAATTAACAAGCTTATCAAAACTGAATTAAATGCGGCTTGAAGCACAGCAGAACCATCAAACATTGTATATGAATTATGGTCTTTTGTTCTATAATTTCCAGAAGAAATAAAATTTATGTGAACATGCTCAGAAAGATGTCGATAAAGTTTATCAAAAATTAAAGAATCTTCTTTTATTAGATTGCTAAATGCCATTTGTCGAATAGTTATCCCATAATTAAAGACTTCCTTTGTATTGGTATCGCATACCTTATTTCTTTGAGGCTTGCCTTTACTATTTAATGGATGCATATAGTCTCCAGAAACTAATCCTAGCTTAAAGTCCAGAAATTGATTTAAAGATTCAGGAACATTTCTTACAAATGACATATGCAGATAGGCTTCATAAGCTGTCCTTAGAACTGTTTGAGAATCTTCTTGGAGGAAATTAGCTACTAGGCATTCTGCTGCATGCAAAGTTTTGCTAGCTTTGACTAGACAAAAATGGTAGAAGTCGCTTTGCTTATTTTCAAATGATTTTCGATTGTACTTGAAGACTTTAACTACTCCATATTTATCGCAAATATCAAGTAATAATTGATTGTTTGCTCTTAAAATTGTGAGCATGAATTCAAGTTGATTTTCGGGACTTAAATTGTGAAATTCATGTTTTGAAGTCATAATGTGGAATTAAGGAAAATTTATTCATAAATCCATATTAGAGAGGGATTGTCATTTCTGCCCGATAAATTGAGTTTGCTATTACAATTTTCTATCCTTGGAATTTGTAATTCGCGTTTCTAGATTGTTTTGATGAAATGCTAAATTGAGGTTATGGTTATTTGATTACCTATTTACTATCCTCCATGCTGAAAACATTTTCCATTGGCACTTTTGGTCATTCTTTTGCATCGACTTCCTGTTTTGGTAATACCAGAACAGCGCACAGAAGTAGCCCTGGGTTGGGGAGATGGTTTTGTTGAACTGGCTTTTGAAGGAGTTATATTATTTTTTTCACTTGTTGCTTTAGTTGGGATGCCAGTCTTATTACTCGTAGCTATGGAACTGGGCTTGCACACGCTGCAAGCGGTATAATCTTTCTTTTTTGCTTCTGTTAGTTGGAGGCTTATGGAACTATACTTTAAATATTTGCAGGAGGATTTGTGGTATTTGGTGCCTGTCTTGGTTACATACACCGTCTGACCATATGCCTGGGCTAATGCAAAAAATAAAGTAAGGTAGAGGAGGAGTAGGTGTTTTTTCATTAAAAGAAGAGTATTGGGAATATTAAACTTTTCAAGATAGGTGATTTGAATTAGGTGAAAAATACCCTAGATGGGGTATTTTTATTGATTTCCATATTAGTTATTATTACAAATAACCATTAACAAACCCAAAATAGTATGGAAAAGATATCTGTTAGCAAAGTAGTTGAGTTTAGAAGAAAAACTGAAAATTCAAGAATCACTCTTATAAACAATCTAAAAAAGTCTAATCAACAGATCGATTCTGAAGGGGGCGGAGATTACTGGGTGACCTCTAACAGCGCCATAAGCAACTATTTCAAATCTGAAGATTCAACTTTGATCAATGAAAAAATTGATGATTTGGTTAACCGTGCAGACAATGCTAATGCTAAAATATCAAAAACAATGTATCAAAGAAATATTGATATTTTATATGGTTTTGAAGACTTTGATTTTTCTAATTATAAACCTGTAGGAAAGCTCAATTACTTAGCGAAGCCAAAGAGTAAATCTATAATGAAAATTAATGATTTGCCTATCCAAGTAAGACCAAGTCATGTTTATTCATTTGAGGAAGGAAACAACAAAAAAATAGGTGCAATTTGGTTTATTTCTAAGCTCAAAGGATATCGTACAGAGGAAATATCTTTATTTACTGACGTTCTGTTTAGATATTTAGAACAACATTATTCCAAAGAGTATATTATCGTTCCCAATTATTGTATAGCTCTGGATGTAGTTAGTAGAAAGGAAATAAGATATAATCAAATTTTAATGGAGGATATTACTTCTCCCTTAAATTCTACGATTGAAATGATAAAAAAGCTTTTATAGGAAATAGAAAGCAGATTAAAATTAATACTCAATTGACATCAGTTATTAGATTTTGATTTACTTAATAATTATGAAAGGCCATTTTTCTATTTCTAAAATACCTAAATCTAATATTCTCTTTAATTTACTAATATTAGGATTTGCAATAATCTTTCGTAACCCCCTTTCCGAATTTATTAATTGGCTTTTGGTGGATACTGTTTTTTCAAAAGTTGAAAGCGATTTAGTTAATGATTTGGCTGTGTTAAGTATTTCATTGATTATTTCATATGTAATTACAAAAAAACTCAAAAGTACAGTGATATCATTCCGCTTAGCCTTGATATCCTTTTTGGTTTATGTTTGGACATTGTTTACAGGGGATTGGTCGTTTACAATTTTTAGTTTTGTTAGTTGGTTAAGGTACTTTGATGTTCTTATACTATCTGTGATCCTATCTTATTTTTATTTGGAGTTTAGAAAAAATAGGGATAATGATGGTAGTTTGAAGAATAAATCGCCTTCTTTTTCAAAAGGTTTTGTTGAAGACAATCCAATTTTAGATATATCAAATGATTCTTTTAACAGAATATCTTTAGCGGAAGAAATTTCCAATTTAATAACCTTAACAGAGAACCAAAAATCTTTTGCAATAGGTGTTAATGGCCCTTATGGAAGTGGAAAGACCTCATTTCTAAACCTATTATCAATTGAAATTAAAAAAGCCTCATCCGAAAATGTTGCCGTAATCAATTTTAATCCATGGGATGTTGATTCAGCGGAAGAAATACAACGAATGTTTTTCGATGAATTAATAGAAAGATTGTCCTCGATTGATCCTAACTTTTCATCTCTTTTGTATTCCTACTCTAGAAAAGTAATAAAATCTGATTCTTCACTGTCAGGTCCTTTGGGTAGGGTAAATCTTCTTTCCCACTTTTTCCTGAGTGAGCCGATCGATGACAGAAAAAAGGTTGATGAATGTCTAGAAAGTTGGGATAGAAAAGTAATTATATTTATTGATGATGTTGATAGGCTTCATAGTGATGAGATAAAAGAAGTTTTAAGATTGATAAGGAATACGGCTAATTTTCGAAATTTCTTCTATGTGGTAGCTTATGATAGAAATTATGTGATAAACTCTCTTAAGGAATTTAATACAAAAGGTTATTTGACCTATCTAGAGAAAATATTCCAGTTGGAAATACCCTTGCCAAAATTAGAAGAAGTTCAATTATTTTCCCTTTTAAAAGAGGATTTAGAAATGGTATTGGATGACGAGGATTTTATTGAATTTCAGGAAAAAATATTTCCTAAATATTTTGAATCTGATTATGATAAAAATTTAAAAGGGGTGTTCAATTCCCCCAGAGATGTTATTAGATTTATTAATTCAGTCTTAGTAACCTATCACAAGATCAAGAAAGAAGTTTTGTTTAAAGATTATTTTTTGAATGAGTTGTTGAAATTCAAATATCCAATGATACATGATATGATCTATGATTATTCAGAAAGTTACTTGGTAAAAAGACCATATAATATACTTAACAAAACCAGGTATATTTTGGCCAGAAAGGAAGAGAAAGCAGAGTGGAGCAAAATTATTGAACGTGTTCGTTCTGAAAATGAAGATCAATTTAGCTTAACTAGTTTAATCACCGTCGAGTATATACTGAGCGAACTATATCCAAACGTTTTTGATGCAAATAGAAAAGGGAATGAATCTATAAATAATCCTCAATTTTTTCCACTATATTATAGATACAACCTTAATTCTTATACATTATCCGAATATAGTTTCAAGCATGAAATCAAAAATTATAACGGTTCATTTTTCAAATATATTGATGAGTGTTTTGACAAGGGGTTAGAAAGAGAATTAATGCTGAGGATTTTTGATGAAAAGGTTCCTACAAATAGGGCCGACTTTATAAAACACTTGCACTATTTGTTTAAAATAGGTTCCAAATTTTCCTCAATTCATGGTACTACATCATTTTACTATGGAGAATTGATTAGAATTCTAGAAGATATTAGTGGGGATACTGTTAAAAAAGTCTTTCAGGGTAATAAGGGCAAATATTTAAAATTTGTACAAGCCTTTTTTAAAGAAGCAAGGCAATATTCTCCCTTTTTTGTAAATCAGTTAATCTTTGAAATAAAGAGAAAGGGTGTAGTTGAAAAGATTGGAACTGAGGAGTTCTTTACAAATATTCAGTTAAATTATTTCAGGGATTTGATTACTTCAAATCATCAGCTCAGTGAGGATGTTGTCTGGCTTTTCTGGGGATTAAGAAATTTTGAATTATCTGAGGAATCAGATAAAAAGCAAATTTTTGGTGTATTTGTACCTGAAGCCGTTAATATACTATTAAAAAATATAGACCAATGTGATCTGACCTACTTTTTGAAAAGTATTATTGAAAGAAGTTTAAGGGAAGAAGAGGAATATAGAATTACAGATATAGCTTTTGAAGATATTTTTGGGAACCCAATGGATCTGCAGGAAATTGTCGAAAGGAATGGACTTACAGATAAGTCAGTTAAGGATGAATTTTTAAGTTTCTTTAAAAAGTATGAATCAAACAAGTTCAGGCCTGTAGAATACAACTTTCAAACAATTTTAAAAAAGTAAATAGTTTTTTATCAGAGTATGGATATAGATTTCTATATCCTATTTAAAATAAGCAGAAATGGAATTATTGAACAATAACTGGGTGATAGAAATCGGAACTTCTATTTATATAAACTAAAACACTAACATAATAGGGTGTTTGTCAAGAGGAAAGTCCAATTAAATTAACGGAATTACACTAATGGATACATTGAAAGTCTTTCTTTTGGAAAAATCAGCTATACTACTTTCCTTCTTATTGGGTTCTGTATTTACTGTAGCATACAATAAAATTCAAAAAAAAAAGAAGAAATAAGAATTTACGAAAATTATATCTGTCATGGTATCAACTTTCCAAAAGTAGTATTATAAAACAGGTTTCGTATTTGGAAAAGTATATTTCAGAGATAGAGAATGACTTTTCAGGGACCACCACCTTATTACTAAATAACACGAGAATAGTTGAGTTGCAGTCCCTGAAAAAAATGATGAAATTTTTCAGGCCTTTGTATTGGATCGAATAGGAAATAAAAAAAAGCACGCAAAGGAAATATTTGAACTTACTGGTCATGTTCAATACCTAGGAATTTCTATTAAAGAAATTAGATCAAAATTTGAAAGTACCCAAGCTTCATATAAAAATTGGCAACTGAGGTGGAATGAGGAAATTTGGCACCTTAACAAATTTGTTTTAGAGTATATAATACAATATCAAGATAATATGGGGAGCCTTGTAGAGGAAATCATTGAAATCAAATCAAAGTTTTCCGGAAATGATGGTATCAATCGTGAAACTCAGAAATTAATTTCCCATTATATTTTACCTATAGAAAGGATTATCCAAAGTCATTTAAGTTTTGACAAAAAAGACCAGTTCCTTATCCAAATAATAACGATTACACAGAGGCTTCAAATTCTAGGAGAAGAAAAATGGTATCTTACTTCATCTACCATTAAAATACTAACACATTACATTGATACTATCAACCATACCTTAAAATCTGCGGAACAAAATGTTAGCTATTTGTCCAAAAGTGCAATTAGGACCTATTTCGATTTTAAATAGAAAATAGCTGTTCCAAAAATTAAAGGATAATTAAACTAAAAATTCCTACAAGATGTGTTAGGTATTTTATCTCGATAAATTGAGATTTTTTTATTCAGGTTTATTTCTTGAGAATACAAAGGCCGAATCCTTTTACCATGTCTTTTATGACAGTATAAAGAGAGTGTTGGAGGTAAGGTGGGTTTTGAATATTTCCAAGAATAAATTTACCTGAAGGCAACGTATCCCCAAGACATCCCCTAAGTAGATGGTAGAAAGATGCTAGGGAGATGAGGGGGGAGGGAAGTTTAATCGGTTAATTGTTGAACTGTCGAACTGTCGAACTGTCGAATTGGGGAATTGAGGAATTGTGAATTGGGAGGGGAGTTTGGTAAGGGAGTAAAGTGTGTGTTGACTGTTGGAGATGAGATTGCATTGGAATGAAGGATAAAAGTAGCTGAGTCAGAGACTCAGTTTTAGGTGGTCCTGCACCTGTGCGACGTGGCGTAGCTCAGCTGGCAGGACAACAGATTCGTATTACTTTTGGGATGGAGCTTTAGAGGGAGTAAAGAGGAGATATAGAGGGAACATCGAGGAGACGTAGTGGGAACGTCTAGGGAACGTCCAAATTTTATTTGGTGGTTTTGGAGGGGTAAAGGGCCTGCCCTTCAAGCTGGCTGCTCGCTAAAAATAGTCACTGACTGATTTTTTCAGGCTCGTTACTTCTATGTGGGATGTTTTATTTGTTTTGGGGATTCTTTGGTTTTGAAGGAAACATGAATTGTCAATAGGATTTGTAATGAGTTTTAAACCCAAGAAAAAGCCTCATAAGGAAAAAGGGAAATTAATTATATTATTGCCTAATCCATTTTCTGAATACTCATTTTTGTCAATTAAAACTTCCTTTCATTGATTGATCCATTTTCTGAATGCCTTTACCTTTTTTTGGCTGATTATTACCGACTGGGTGGATTTTGGAATTAGTTCCAATTTTATCTTTCCATACCCTGCGGGTTCAAAATGTTTACAGGCATCATAATGGACTATGGTTTGGCGGTTGGCCCTGAAAAAATCATCCTCATCCAGGAATGCTTCAAGGTCATCCAGACTATAATTGCAAGTATATTTTTCTTGATCGTAAGTAATAACCTGCACCAATTCTCCGGTTCGGAAAATATGGCTGATCATTGTTTGTTGTAAGGGGATTTTTTTATGCCCCGAATGAACTACCAAAATATTTCTGCCCTTCTTTAAATTATTTGGACTGTCCGAATATTGGTTTATGAGGTATAAACAGGTATAATACAGGTTCACCAAAAGCACAAATATGCTTATCTGTGGATAAGAAAATCCTTCCTTGTCCAGTAGAATATCGGGGAAATAGGCCCGGACCAGCTTTGCCAGATACAGTTCAAGTAAAAGGGGACAGGCCAGCCCCAGGAATAATTGACTGAATGTTCTGGTAAAGGGCCTTGACCGCCAATCACTGACCTTGTCGAGATGTAAGGTTACCCTTAATATGAGCTCCATAAGGAGGAAGCAAAGCAGGGTATAAAGGCAGAAATTTACTAATGTTTCTGAGTAATGAATCTTGATATACCTGCTTAAGAAAGCCTTTTGTATGCATAGAAATAAGGCATAGGCTGCAGACAGTGATATCCTGAAATAAATATCATTGTATGGGTAATGAAATCTGGTCACAAAATTTCCAGTTTAGATTGAAAAATATTCCCTGAATGGTGAAGTTCCAATCAACAGTCCCGACTGGGCATTATAATTCGCCGGCATAGGGTTCTACTTCAGCAGTAATTGATCATACTTCACCGTTTTTGTCATTATATACTCGAAATTCTAACGTTCAGTTCCGATAAATTTATGTTTCTACCAAAATCATTTTTTAAATAAAAAACGGAATACTATGAACATGAAAGCATTTTGTAACACCAGATATGATGAGATGATGGCCCAAATAAGAAAAATTCAGGATTCACGATATCCTCCCATAAAGGAAGGAGAAGTCGGTTTCACTACGGTTAACCACTTTATGTCCGAGTTAAAAGCTTATATATTGGAAATGGGTTTTGAAGACAAGGAAAATGAGATCGCCTTTTTTAAGGAAATAAAGCCGAGGTTTGAGGCACATCAGATATTTTTTCGCGAATGCTTCCTCATCCAAAATAGTTTGCTGAACAATGATGAGAACAGAAGGGTGGAATTGCAACAACAGCTGACGGTGATAAAAAAGCATTTCAGGAAACACCACTTTCTATACGGTTACTTCCGTCTGGAGAAATCCACTCTGGACCACTGGCTATTTTTGCGAAATGTTAAGGATATTCCTTTTATCACCCATCGCTCAATTATCCATATGGATACCCGCTTTGAAACGATAGGCAGCTACCGCTTTGCCAAGTTTCTTGCCTATGAACGCTTGAAAAAGGAAATTGAAAGGTTCCTGGAGAAAGACAATAATCCAATACAATTAAATGACCGTCCCATGATCCAGTGGACAGGGCAGAAGGTACAGCTGGTGGAATTGCTTTATGCCCTTAAGGTAGCCGGGGTATTCAATAATGGACAGGCAGAGCTTAAGGCGCTTGCAGAAAGCCTGGAAAGGATGTTTGGTGTGCAAATAGGGGATGTCTACCGCATATTCCAGGAAATACGCTTACGGAAAAAGGGCAGAACGGTGTTTTTGGACAGTTTGAAACAGAAATTGGAAAACTATATGGAAGAAGGGGATGGGATGTGAGAATAAACATTGTCAAATTATTATCGGTTTCTATTTTCTTTTATGGGTACTGAACATAAGTTCTTCACCGATTCTTGCTAGTTTTGCGGTAGTTTTTCGGTTAAATTTTAGCGCCTTATTGGTATGGTTTATTTATTATTTGTGATAGGCTTGGCCCTTTTGATAAAAGGTGCGGATTTTCTGGTGGATGGCTCTTCTTCCATTGCAAAAGAATTTCAAATTCCTGAATTGGTTATCGGGCTTACCATAGTTTCCTTTGGGACCAGCATGCCTGAACTGATAGTAAACTTACTGGCAAGTTTTAGTGGGAGTTCAGAACTTGCCGTGGGAAATGTCTTTGGAAGTAATATTGCCAATGTACTTTTGATTCTTGGCGTGGCGGCCTTGATCAAACCCTTGCCAATACAAAGAAGTATTTATTATACAGAAATCCCTATCTCCTTGGCTGCTACGTTTATGGTGGGGTTTCTCGCCAATGCCAATCTTTTTCTGGATATTCCAGGGCTATCATTGAGTCGTGCTGATGGCGGTATCCTGCTTTTTTTCTTTGGCCTTTTCATGGCCTATATCTATGCGGTTTCTAAATCCAAAAGTGGCCAAATGGATATGGCATCTTCAGATGCTACCATGGAATTATTGCCAAGAGCTAAATCAGTAATATATATAGTAGGTGGTGTATTGGCACTTTTCCTAGGGGGGAAATGGGTGGTTGATGGTGCCGTGGAAATTGCCACCCTTATGGGACTAAGTGAAACATTCATTGGCCTAACTGTAGTGGCCGTGGGAACATCCCTTCCCGAACTGGTGACTTCTGCAGTGGCAGCTAAAAAAGGCCAGGCGGATATTGCAGTCGGGAATGTAGTAGGTTCCAATATTTTTAACATTTTATGGATTTTGGGACTTAGTGCGTTGATTCAGCCCTTGCCTTTTACAGTGGTGTCCAACATGGATATTTTAGTAGTGGTATTCTCAAGCACCTTGTTGTTACTTGCGGTAATATTTGGACGTGAATCCAAAATCAACTACTGGCATGGTCTTTTTTTTCTTTTATGTTATGTTATTTACTTGATATTCTTGGTCAAAAGAGGATAGGCAAGTCATTACTCCGTTTTATATGCAGAACTGGCTGTTTATGAATTTAAATAAGATGGTTTACTCCTATAAGTGGTCGTTTTGTTAGCTACTTTTTTTATGACCAATGTATTTTTTTTAAAAATTAGAGACGTGATTTTTTGTCCCATGTAGGGTGTAACTTGTGAATTTTTTATTGCTGACTTTTTGAGATTTGATGCATCATCAAACCAAAAAGGATATGATCGATAGGGTTATCAGCAATCCTGAATTTTGGAGGACGGCAGGTGTTTTTCTTGCCCTTTACTATTGTATCGTCCTGGCCATAGTATTTGGTCCCGCTTTATTGTGCTCCTGGAGGAAAAAAGTTAGCAGAACTGAAGGTTGGGAAGGGGAGCCTTCCAATTCGGAATTCTGCAAAGCCTTCCAGGAATACGCCCAAGTATACCAAAGTTTAGGGTCTCCCAAATTCAATGAGGGACGGCTGCTCATCCCATCCCATATCCAATTGGATCTGCTATCAAAGCAACCTTTCTGCCAGGTGGTGGAAAGGGAAAAGTCAACACCTAAACCTTCTTAAACATGACCAACAAACAGTCGAAAATGCTGCTTTGCTGTGCCCTTTTGATGGGGATATCCCTGTCGGTAATGGGCCAGGACGGTAATGCAGGGATCATGGAGGCGACCACCAAGGTGCGCAGCTATTTCCAATCAGGGGTCAACCTGATGTATGCCATCGGGGCCATCGTCGGACTGATCGGCGCGGTAAAAGTGTTCAATAAGTGGAATTCCGGGGAGCCGGACACGGGAAAGGTAGCAGCGGCCTGGTTTGGAAGCTGCGTCTTCCTTGTCATTGTGGCCACAGTACTTACCAGTTTCTTTGGTTGATATGAAGGCTGGGCAATTAAGGATCAACAAGGGGGTGAACAGGCCTATCTCCTTTAAGGGGCTGCAGGCCCAGTATATCCTGTACCTGGGAATCGGGCTGCTGGTTTTGTTACTGCTGTTTGCCATCGCCTATTTGTTGGGGATCTCCTTTTGGATTGCAGGTATTGGCTGTGGCTTTTTGGCCTACCTGCTTGTAGAGGGCGTGGCGGGGATGAACAAGAAGTACGGTGAGCATGGCATGAAAAAACGCATGGCCCACCGTAGGGTGCCCAGTGGATTAAAGGTACGCGACAGGGGATTTATTAGGAAATTAAAACAAACGAAAAATGGATAGACTCAAGCCAAAGGAATTGGAAAACCACTTTCCCATCGGGAGGGTGGAAAGGGATTTTCTGTTGTCCCGGTCAGGGGACATTACCGCTGGATTTGAGGTAATGCTGCCCGAGATATTTACCCAGGACAGCAAGGACTATGACTCCCAGCATGCCACCTGGAACAAGGCCATCCGGTTATTGCCAGAGGGCCATATCTTGAACAAGCAGGATTGGTTTGTAAGGAAGGGCCATGATGGCCTGTTGCAAGATGAAAAGGCGGGGTTTCTGGACCGGAGCAGCGAACTGTTCTTCCATGAAAGGCCTTATCTGGACCACCGCTGCCATGTGTACCTCACCATGCCCAAAAAGGGTAAAAGACCGGGGGATGTGGCCAGCTCCAACCTGATCGCCCCACAGTTCCTTACCAAGGAACTGCTGGATCCCAAGCAGCTGCAAAACTTTGAAAATATCCTGGGGCAATTTTGTCAGCTATTGGCCGATGGGGGCATGGAAACCCAAAGGTTGTTGGAAGCAGATTTTCTGGGCCATAAACACCAGACAGGGATTTTGGAAAATTATCTCTTTTTGAACCCTTCAGGGAAGAAACCCCTGGTCAGGGACATCGGTTTTAAGCCCCGCTTTACCATAGGTTCCAAGGAGGTATTGCTCTTTTCCCTATGTGAACTGGACAACCTGCCCAACAAGCTGGCAGCAGAGATGGATTATGAGGCCTATAGCAATGACAGGTTTCCCTTTGTCATTGGGCAAGCTGCACCATTGGGACATTTATTGCCATTGGATCATGTCTATAACCAGTACGTGCTGATAGAAAACAAACAGGAGGTATTCAAAAAACTGGAAAGCAGGGCCCTGAGGATGCAGAGCCTTGCTGCTTACAGCAGGGAAAACCTGCATTCCCACCAGGCCATCCAAGATTACCTTAACGAGAGCATCAGTGAAGGGAGCCTGCCGGTCAGGGCCCATTTTAACATCATGTGCTGGGCATCACGACCGGAGGAAAGCAAGGAAATCCGAAATAAGGTAGGGGCAGCCTTTTCCAAAATAGATGCTTTGGCCAAGGAAGAAAGCCTCTGCGCGCCCCAGTTATTCTGGGCAGGAATACCGGGGAATTCAACAGCTTTGCCCTTCAATGAAACCTTTCTGAGCTTTGGTAAGCAGGTGTCCTGTCTTTTCAATATGGAAACAAGCTATCTCTCCAGTCCATCTGCTTTTGGGATACGCCTTGGTGACCGGCAGACCGGAAGACCTTTGAACGTGGACATCTCCGATGAGCCCATGAAAAGGGGCTGGATCACCAATAGGAACAAATTTATCCTCGGGCCATCGGGAAGTGGCAAGAGCTTCTTTACCAACCATATGGTAAGAAGCTACCATGCCCAAGGGGCACATGTCGTCCTGATCGATGTGGGCCATTCCTATAAAGGATTGTATGAGCTGATCGGGGGCTATTATTTTACCTACGAGGAAAATGAACCCATCTGCTTTAACCCTTTCTATCTGGGAGGCAGACCCTTGGACACGGAGAAAAAGGAAAGCATCAAGACCCTGCTTTTGGCCCTTTGGAAAAAGGATGATGAGACCTTTACCCGCAGTGAGTATGTGGCCATTTCGAATGCCCTCGGTTCCTATTATGACAGCCTCAAGTCTGAGGATTTTCCCTGCTTTGACAGCTTCTATACCTTCTGTTCCACAGCATTCAAGGAGAAGCTTTTGGAACAGGGTGTCAAGGAAAAGGATTTCGATATCGACAATTTCCTGTATGTGCTGCGGCCCTATTTCAAGGGAGGGGAATTTGATTACCTGCTCAATGCCCGTAAGAATCTTGATCTGTTGGAACAACGATTCATTGTTTTCGAATTGGACAATATCAAGGACCATCCTATCCTGTTTCCGGTGGTGACCCTGATCATTATGGAAATCTTTATTGCCAAGATGCGGAAGCTGAAAGGGGTGCGCAAGATGATCCTGATCGAGGAAGCCTGGAAGGCCATTGCCAAGGAAGGGATGGCCGAGTACATCAAATACCTTTTCAAGACGGTCAGGAAGTTCTTCGGGGAGGCAGTGGTGGTTACCCAAGAAGTAGAGGACATTATTTCCAGCCCTGTGATCAAACAGGCCATTATCAACAATTCGGACTGCAAGATCCTTTTGGACCAGTCCAAGTACCGAAACAAGTTTGACGGGATCAGGGAACTGCTGGGCCTTACCGATAAGGAAACCATGCAGATCATGTCCATCAACAAAGCCAACGAACCAGGCAGAAAGTACAAAGAGGTCTTTATTGGACTTGGACCGGTGAGCAAGGTATACAGGACTGAAGTCTCCCCAGAGGAATACCTCACCTATACAACCGAACAGCAGGAAAGGATCAGTGTGGCAGAAAGGGCAAAGGCTTTTGGCGGTAACCTGGAAAAAGGGATCGGTGCGCCTGCTGCCGAGATGAAGGGAGGTGTAGGATGAGCCTATCCAGAAACATTAAAATAGGATTGTTGGCCGGGCTGCTGTGTTTTGGGGCTCCCCAAATGCCCCGCACGGATGCGGCAGTGCCGGCCTATATCTTAGAGATCATCAGGCAAGGGGTAAAAAAGGCCATTGTGGCCATCGACCTGAAGATCCAACGATTGCAGAACAATACCATCTGGTTGCAGAATGCCCAGAAGGTATTGGAAAACACCTTGAACAAGCTCAAACTGGAGGAGATCGCCGAATGGGCGGAAAGACAAAAGGAGCTTTACGGGGACTATTACGAGGGACTCTGGAAGGTGAAAAGTGTCCTGACCCAATACCAAAAAGTTAGGGACATCGCCAAAATGCAGGGGCGTCTGGTAACCGAATACCAAAAGGCCTGGGGGATCTTAGTGCGCAGTGGAAACTTCAGCCAAAAGGAGCTGCAGTGGATGGAAAAGGTCTACCTGGGTATCCTTGATCATTCGGTGCAGAACCTGGAGGAAGTGACCGGGGCCATCAATGCTTTCCAACTCAAGATGAGTGATGGCGAACGGCTGATGATCATCGACAGGGTGGAAAAAAAGGTGCGCTTTAACCTGACGGACCTGATGCGCTTCAATGAACGGAACCTTTTGATCAGCAGGCAGCGGTCCTATGCCAAAGGGGAAATCAAAACCTTAAATGATATCCACCATGAAAAGGATTAGCCTGTTGCTCCTATTGCTGATGGCCATGCTGGATGTTCATGGCCAAACCTTCAGGGAGTGGTTCAGCCAAAAAAAGACCGCCAAAGAGTACCTGGCCAAGCAGGTGGTAGGCCTTCAGCTGTATATTGGCTATGCCAAGGAAGGCTATGAAACCCTGCGTTGGGGATGGAATACGGTCCATCAGCTCAAGGACGGGGAGTTTCGCTTGCACGGTGATTTCTTCAGGGGACTGGCAAGGGTCAGTCCAGAAGTGGCCAAGTATGAAAGAATTCCCCAATTCATTGACCTGCAGATAAGGCTCGTGAAAAATATCAAGACCTCCCGGAAACTGTTCGCTGCCCATGAAGGCATCAAAAATGACGAGAGACTTTACTTGGACAAGGTATTTGAGCACGCATTGTCCATTGCCTCCGATCTTTTGGAGGAACTGATGTCCGTGGCACTACAACCGGGACTGAAATTGGATGAGGCGGAGCGGCTGGCCATCATCGATGATGTCTATTTAAGGTTGCAGGAGCTCAACGGGTTTATAAGGGCCTTTAACCAGGAGAATTATCAACTGCTCCGTCATAGGGCTTGGGAAGCAAGGGATACCAAAACGATCCAATCACTTTATAAACTGCATACACCATGAAAAAACAAGGTTTAAAATTTCTGCTACTGGGGCTTTTGTTTTTGGGTCCCAATTTGAGCAAAGCTCAAGTAGGAGAATCTGCCCAGTTGCTGCTCAATGTTGAAAAGCTCAGCCAGTTCAAACAGATACTCAATGATATGTACAAGGGATATCAGACCCTGAGCAAGGGCTATAATATGGTCAGGGATGTAGCATCCGGTAACTTCTCACTGCACAAGGCTTTTATCGATGGACTTTCGGCTGTCAGTCCAGTAGTCAAAAGGTACCATAAAGTAGGCCAAATCATCCACTACCAAAAGATCATTTTAGAGGAGTACCAAAGGGCCAACCGGCAATTTATGGCAAGGGGCAACTTTAACAGGGAGGAAATTGAGTACTTGGCCCTGGTCTATAGGAACCTGCTTGATATGAGTGCCAGGAACATGGAGGAACTGCTACTGGTCATCACGGGCGGAAAGCTGCAGATGAGCGATGAGGAAAGGATGGCGGCCATTGACCGGATCTTTGATGATATCAAGGACCGCTATGTATTCCTGCGGGTTTTCAATAATGAGGCCGCGGTACTCAACCTCCAACGTAAACGGGCGCATGGAGCAAACAATACCCTAAAAAACCTTCAGCCATGAGGTATTGGCTATTGATTCTTGCCATGTTGGTTTCCCTTTCGGCCTCGGCCCAAGGAATCAGTGGTGGAGCCGGAGGCTTGCATGAGGTATTGGAAGAGCTCTATGCCGAAATGATCCCCTTGGCCTCCGACCTGATCGGCGTGGGCAGGGGCATTGCCGGTTTTGCAGCCATTTTCTATATCGCCAGTAGGGTATGGGGCCATATTGCAAGGGCGGAGTCGATTGACTTTTATCCCTTATTACGGCCTTTTGCCCTGGGTATGGCCATCTTGCTTTTCCCCTTTGTGCTTGATGTTATGAACGGGGTGCTGAGCCCACTGGCCAGCCATACTGGCAATATGGTGAAGAATTCCAATGTGGCCATCGACCGGCTGTTGGCAGAAAAACAAAGGGCCATTGAGGCCACTGAATACTGGGAAATGTATGTGGGGGAAAGCGGTAGCGGTGACCGTGAAGGCTGGTATGAATATACCCATCCTGAGGGAACAGAGGAAGGCTTCTGGGAGGGCCTCGGCAATGATATACAGTTTGCCATGGAAAAGGCCTCGTTCAATTTCTCCAATTCCATCAAAAAATGGATGAGCGAGGTACTGGAAGTCCTTTACCAAGCTGCGGCCCTATGTATCAATACCATCAGGGTGTTCTACCTGATCATCCTGTCCATACTGGGCCCCATAGTTTTTGGACTCTCGGTATTCGATGGTTTCCAGCATAGCCTGAAATCATGGCTGGCAAGGTACATCAATGTGTACATGTGGCTGCCCGTGGCCAATATTTTTGGGGCCATTATTGGGCGCATCCAGGAGGAGATGATCAGAATCGATATTGGACAAGTGGAGAATGCGGGCAAGACCTTTTTCTCATCCACCGATACGGCCTATTTGATCTTTCTGGTCATTGCCATTATCGGTTATTTTACTGTCCCCTCGGTGGCCAATTATATTGTCTATGCCGCGGGGAGGGATACGCTATTGCACAAAACCAGCAGCATGGTGACCAAAGCTCCCGCCACTGCCGCCAAATCCTTGATCTGATATGTTCAACTACTTTACCAATATCGAAACGGCCTTCCAACATGTGAAGCGCTTTAGCCTGGTCCTGTCGCTTGGGGCTATCGCAATGGCACTGGGAAGTATCTGGCTCTCCTATAGGTTCCAACAGCAGGCTGCAGAAAGGGTGTATATCCTGATGGATGGAAAGGTACTGGAAGCAGTGGCCTCTGATAGAAAGTCCAATATCAAAATAGAGGCCAGGGAGCATGTAATTCGCTTCCACAGCCATTTCTTTTCCCTCTCTCCCGATGAGGAGCAGATAAATGAACAATTAGGGAAGGCCTTTTATCTGGGTGATGGCTCTGTTCAGTCGGCCTATCAGGTACTCAAGGAACAGGGCTATTATAACCGCTTGGTTACAGGGAATATCCATCAGGAGCTGAGCGTGGACAGCATCGCCCTTGATATGGCCCAAAGACCTTACAGCTTTTGGTTTTATGGCAGGCAAACCATTACCCGCCCCACCTCCAAGTTGACCCGGAGCCTAGTTACCAAAGGGCAACTGAGGGAAGTGGCCAGGTCCATCAACAATCCCCACGGATTCCTGGTCGAGCAATGGGAAACACTTGAAAACAGGGATATCAAAATAGAAAAAAGATGAAAGCAATATTAAACGTACCAAGGGTACACCGCCAATACCGGGTGTATGCCCAATTCCTTTTGGGACTGCCCAAAACTATTGCAGGGGTTCTGAATACCTGGGAGGGGAGACTGCCCCCTAAAATCAGGATCATCACCTGGTTCGTGCTACTGCTCAGCTGGTCGGAAACCCTACTTGTCCAGGCCTATCAGGGCAGTAAGATCGAAACCATGGCCATTACCATGGACAGGGGACCGGATGAATTATGGTCCCTGGCAGATTCATTATCATATAACTCCAAAACAAAAAAATATGAAAACGATCAACACTAAACATCGCATTATTTTACTCGTACTGCCCCTCTTTGTACTGCCTTTCATTCTGGCATTCTCATGGGCCAAACAGGAGTGGTCCACAGCGGGACCAAGGCAAAAACTTCAATTGAATACTGAGCTGCCGCAGGCACAATTGGAAGAAAGGACCCTGAACAAAATGGAGCTTTACCAGCTGCGGGAGAAGGAAGCCAAAAGGCAAAGGGAACTGATCCGGATGGATCCCTACAGGCAGGATAAACCGGAGGAGGAAACCCAATCCCTTCAACTTCCCTTGGGATTAGATGGCAAGGGTGCAGGATTGCAGGAGAAAGAAACCCTTCTTTTGGACAAATTGGAGCAATTGCAGGGAGAACTTAGTCGTCCGGAACCCGAACCAAGTAAGGTAAGGGCCAGCACCCAAGTACTTTCCAAAAGGCAGCCAAGTGTGGATATCTCCCAGGATGTAAAACAACTGGAGGAGCTGATGGACAGGATGCATCCCAGTGGTCCTGATCCTGAACTGGAGCAACTTGAGGGGATGCTGGATAAAATTTTGGATGCCAGCACCCTGAGAGGGTAAGGAGCAGGTTTAAGGAAAAAGCATTGGCAAAGCCCCGGTTTCAGGTAAACGCTTCCAATGAGGCCAAACCTGCTGTCAAGGAAATCCATAGCGGTCAAAATAGCTTTTATGGACTGGAAGAAACTGCTATAATGGAGCATCCAGTAAAAGAGGCCATAGCTGCTGAAATAGCGGAGACGCTCAGCCTGAAAGGATCTGGAAGGGTCAAGATCAGATTATTGGAAACGGTCACGGTCAACGGAATGGAATTAAAAAAGGGTGCTGTTCTCTACGGCAAGGCCAGCCAGGATGCCAACAGGGTCAGTCTGTCCATTTCGGCCATACGTTCGGGAAAACATATCCTACCAGTGGAACTGGAAGCTTTTGACCTGGACGGCATGCCCGGCATACCGATCAGTGGAAGCCTCCAACAGGAAATCAAGGAAGGGGCAGGGGATGCCCTGATTACAGGTATGCCCAGTTTGAACGGAGGAATTAGCATGGAGGAACAGATGGCCTCTGCCGGGATATCTGCAGCAAAAGGACTGTTCCGTAAAAAAAGCAAATCCATCAAAGTCACCCTAAAGGCTGGCCACCCCATTTTACTTGTCAACCAATCTATCATATAAAAGCCGATAAAGATGAAAAAAGGAATTGTATTGATTTTCGTGCTGAACTGCTTTTTGGTATTGGACCTGGTGGCACAGGAACCGGTGTTCAAGGCGAGGCCCCTAACGAAAGCAGCTTTTATTCCTGCCTATCCGGTCAAAGTAGGCTGGGACCATACCACTGCCCTGGTATTTCCCGCCAAGGTACTGAGTGTGGACAGGGGGCATGGAAAGATCCTTGCCAAGGTGGAAGAAAAAGCGCCCAATTTATTATTGCTGAAGACAGGAAAGCGCCAGTTTGTGACCACCAACCTCCATGTGGTGACTGCTGATGCTCGGCTGTACCATTTAAAGGTAAGTTATTCAGAAGCATTGGCCGAAAGTTCCATTAATATGTTCGGGCAGGCAGAACTGTCCCATAAGGCATTGGTATTAAAGGACGATGTAGTGGATGCCGAGATGTTGATGGGCTTTGGTCAACAGGTATTGGAGGCGAAGGGATTTTTGAGCAGGTCCTCCAACCAACACAGCATCAAAGTCAAGTTGGAAGGGGTTTTTCAGGCCGAAGGCTTACTTTTTTTTAAGCTGGCAATAAAGAATAAATCCCCATTGGCCTTTGTGCCGGATGAACTTGAATTTGTGGTCAAGGATAAAAAGCAGGCTAAACATGCCTCGGTCAGGGAACATTTTCTGGAACCGGCATGGCTTGACTGGGAAGCTGAAAAGGAAATAAATGGCCATGAGGCGAAAAAGCTCATAGTAGCCTTTCCAAGGTTTACGATATCGGACAAAAAGTATTTTCAGGTACTTGTCAGGGAGAAAAACGGGGACAGGGACCTTAGCCTGAATATCAGGGCGAAGGATATACAAAAAGTCAGGAATTTAACCAATGTTCAAACTAAACAACCATAAACTATGGATCAGGAAAATTTAGATTACCTCAAGGAAAAGCTGAAATATACAGGCTTTGACACGGCCTTGAATGAGGCGCTT
Source organism: Echinicola marina (assembly GCF_020463795.1). Classification (NCBI taxonomy): domain Bacteria; kingdom Pseudomonadati; phylum Bacteroidota; class Cytophagia; order Cytophagales; family Cyclobacteriaceae; genus Echinicola; species Echinicola marina. Next base: position 4,165,745 of record NZ_CP080025.1, read on the forward strand.
GAAAAACAGATTAAGGCTAAAAAAGATGCTTTTGAATTGCCGCATACCATGGAGATTGATGGCAAGAAGATGGACTTTAACCTTCATTTCAGAAAGTCAAATACCTCTGAAAGGTATTTTCTCAACAAATATGATGCGTCCCTGCACAATGCCAATCCAGATATAACCCCGAAAGAGCATACCTTTTACAATAATCAATCGGTAACGGCCAAGGAGGCCTTCAATCTTTTGGAGGGGAGGGCAGTAAAAAAGGGAATGCTCAATGCCAATAATGAACCTTACCAGGCATGGATGCAGCTGGATTTCAAGGAAAAGGACAAGAACAATAATTTTAAGATTGACTCCTATCACGAGAATTATGGCTTCGATAGCAAGGAGGCTTTGTCCAAACTGCCTATAAAAGAACTCCAGGATTCCACCAAATCCGAGTGGTTGGTGAAAGCATTTGAAAAAGGAAATGTTTATCCTGTGACCATGGAAAAAGGTGGTAAGGAGGAAATCATGTATGTCTCAGCCAACCCCAAGTTCAAATCGGTCAATGTATATGATACGGAATTGAAAATGGTGAAGACCAAGGATCTGATGATGGACAAAGAACAGGGAAAGGAGGTGAAGGAAGGCCAGCAGGCAAAAAAGAACCAGGGCCCCAAAATGAAGAATGTTCCTAAGGAACCAAAGAAGGGAAAAGGGGCGAGGGTTTAAATTATTAGGTGATTGGGGCTGATTTTTCAGCCTCTTTTTATATGTATTTAATATGGGTTTAGGATAGTTGTGACAATCTTGGATTAATTCTCGTCTAGGAAATAAGATTGTTTTTCTATTAATTTCTAAGGATATGAAAACGTATTTCTATTTGCTTATTCTTTCTATATTAATGTTTAGCTGTATTGATAACAATCCAGATGAGGAAAGTATCTATAATGGAATCATGGTGGAAGATTATATTTTGGAAAATTATTATGATGATGCCGTTCAGCTATACCTGGAAGAAATCTATACCAACGAGGGACATTTTAATTATAACAAGCATGAGCTTCAGGAAAGTGAAATCCAAAAGATACTAAAGATCATACAGGCCGTGTACAACTTAGATGTCCCTGAACGTGATACAGTTTTTAATATACACGGAATTCATGGTTACTATTGTAACAGTTATAATTCACTTACCATTAAGGTAGATCCAAGTTTGCCTGAAATGGAAAAACTTTCAAACGATGTCATCCCCACTGGTAACAGTACTCTTGATGAGTTGTTAGAAAAATACGATTATGATTCTACCAGGACATCATACAGTTATCCAGACTTTCCTTGGATGACCATCTTTTTTAAAGGGACTTATAATATGCTTCCTATTGGAAATGAATTTGAGCAATTGGATGGCATTCTGGATGTTTCTGGTTTTAGGGGCTGTGTAGGGGACGGAAATACCATCGAAGTATTCAGAGGGAGATCATCGGCAAAGATTGTTTTTAGTATTGGTTGGGGAGATTGTCCCGCTGGATGTATTCACTATCGCTATTGGGAATTTGAAGTGAGAAATGGTATGGCTAAGTTTTTAAAGAGTTATTGATTCTTTTGCTCGAAAAGTTGATTTGATTACCAACTAATCTATAATAAATCGAGTCTTGAGAAAATCAATAGAACAATCGAAGCAGTTAATTTATGACCGAACAGACGAAAAAGTATTTGTCAGATATATATTATTGATTTAAAAAAATGAGACTGTAATCTAAACTCTGTCTGAGACTTTGAAAATCAATTAAAGTTTATAAGATAGAGAGATATGAGCGAAGAACAAGAATCAGCATTTAAGAAGAAAGTACTTGACCAGTTTTTATCAGGAGAGTCCCTGTTCGGCAAGAACGGTGCGCTGTCTCCGATGTTGAAGGAGTTTTTGGAGGAAGCCCTCCAGGCTGAGATGGACGAGCACCTTCGGGATGAAGATGCAGGCCACAGTGCAGGCAACAAACGTAACGGCAAGGGCAGCAAGCGTGTGAAGAGCAACTTGGGAGAAGTGGAGATCGAGACGCCCCAGGACCGTCACAGCAGCTTTGAACCTAAGATCGTCGAGAAGCGCCAGCGTATCCTTGCCGATAACCTTGAGAAGCAGATCATAGGGATGTACTGGCTTGGCAGTAGCTTACGTGACATCTCCGGGTACATCAAGGAAATGTACGATACGGAGGTCTCCACGCAGGTGATAAGCGATATTACCGACCGTGTCGTCCCGAAAGTCAAGGAGTGGCAGAACAGGCCGTTGGAAGAGGTCTATTGCATTGTATGGCTTGATGCCATGCACTTCAAGGTACGTGAGGAAGGAAAGGTACGCCATAAGGCCCTATACAATGTATTAGGGATCAACCGTGAGGGGAAGAAGGAGGTACTGGGCATGTACCTTTCCGAAAGCGAGGGGGCGAACTTCTGGCTACAGGTACTCAGCGATCTACAGCACCGTGGAGTACAGGATATCCTGATCGCCTGTACCGATAACCTTAAGGGCTTTCCCGAGGCGATCGGGTCGATTTTCCCGAAAACAGAGATCCAGCTCTGCGTGGTCCACCAGATCCGGAACAGCCTGAAGTACGTGGCCAGCAAAAACCAAAAGGAGTTTGCCGGTGACCTGAAGAAGATCTATAAGGCCGAGACAAAGGACCTGGCCGAATCGGCATTGTTGGAACTGGAAGAAAAGTGGGGGAAGAAATACCCCATAGTGATCCGTTCCTGGAACGACAACTGGGAGAGGCTGAGTGCCTTCTTTGCCTATACACCGCCCATCAGGAAGCTGATCTATACCACCAATGCGGTGGAAGGCTTCCATCGGCAGGTAAGAAAGGTGACCAAGACCAAAGGGGCATTTACCAGTGACATGGCACTTCTAAAGCTGGTCTATCTGGCCACGCAGCGGATCGAGAAAAAATGGACGACCCCTTTACAGAACTGGAGCTTGACAGTCCAGCAGCTGGCCATTAAATTTGAGGGGAGGCTCCGGTTGGACATCAATACGGAAACCTAATCATTTAGTGAGGAATTTTTTCCCTTCCCGGGGGCTAGCCCCCGGGAAGGGAAAGGACAGAGTTTAGCTAACACTCCCAAAAAAATGGGTATGGTATCCCATGTTTAAGTTTTTTAGGTTTTTGAATTTAATTTTTCAATAAAAAGGAGTACCCCTAAAAATATAATAGGGCCTAGTGTCGCTGTAAGGACTATAATTACCCATGACTTGGTGTACCACTTTTGGTTTTTAATAAATTCCAACTTTGTTTCATTGGCATTCTTGATAATATCGAAAGAAGCTGAATTGATATCAATATATGGAGTTTCAGATGTGTAAATTCGGTTTATTTCCGCTTTATAGTCTTCAGGAATCACCCTTTTTGAACCTTTGTGGTTTACACTGATATTATATACTGCATTTCTGAATATACTCTCTTCTAGTTTGTTCCAAAACTCAGGGGTATTTAAATTTGAAATGATCCGCTTTGAATCACAGCTTCTAAGGTTATTTCCTAATAATATACCTAGGGAATACCCCACTCCAAAACCAGTGATTGCAGATACAACTATTGTTATTGACCTTCTTGCGACTATTTTAAATTTAGAAGCATTAGAAAATTTATAAACATCCTTTATGGTCCAGCCCCCAAACGCTCCTCCCATTAGCGTTGTTAGCGTCCCCAGTTTGAATGGCGTTTCTGAATCTGTCAAGTCAATACTGGAAAAGGCATTGAAAGCGCTTTCTTCCAATGCTATTTTATTGTTGTTTACATCATAGGAAATATAGGGTGTTTCTGAACAATGATAAACTAGGATAGTATTTCCCATATTGTCTATTTCAACGCTAGTCTGTTCTATAGCATAATCTAATAGAGCCCTTTCACTATTTGCTCTAACCAATCCCCAAATTCCTCCTAGGACCAGAAAAATGAAATAGGCAGTTGTGGCAATAATTTTGATATCACTCATGATATTTAACCATTAAAAAGCAAATTCCAAATAAAATTAACAGGTTGGAATACAGTGTTTTGATATTAATATTTTCCTAATTTATTATATAAGATGCCAAATACAAATATTTTTTATTTATCCTAATACAGATTATTAAATGATAGTGCTAAAAATGGGTATTACATTCATAAAAATTAAATGATGGCTGAAATTGTTATGTTTTTCCAATTCATTAATCATGTAACAATTTAGCTTTCGGGCTGCTGAAGCGGCCAAGAGTGTCCGGCATAAACACTGTCCTGCCCGCATGGCCCTCATTTATTCCGTTGCCACTTGGCCTTGATTGCCCTCAAGCTGGGATGGTACCATAATTAATTTCTAACCATTAAATCGAAATATTATGGATACCAAGAACAAAGACATCGTTTCCAACCAAGTAGCCGAAATCGTACTTAGCTATCGTCCCAATTCAAAGGTCTCTGAGAAACCACAAATCGTCTCTTCCCTGACAGCCAATAGGATTTTAAGGGCCAATTGGGACGAATCGAAAATAGCTTTTATAGAAGAATTTAAGGTCATTCTCCTTAACAGGGCAAACAGAGTACTTGGGATAATCAATGCCTCATCTGGAGGAACAGCTGGAACCGTAGTGGATTTAAAAGTGATATTTGGAGCTGCCATGAAATCGTCAGCATCGGCCATGATAATTGCCCATAACCACCCCTCAGGAACGATGAAGCCCAGTGAACAGGATAAACGCCTCACCGAAAAGATGGTGAAGGCAGGAAAACTATTGGAACTTCCGGTACTTGACCATATTATCCTAACTCCCGAAGGGTATTATTCTTTCGCAGATGATGGAGGGCTGTAAGGCCCTTTTTTTATTGCTGATATTTTTTTAGTTTTATCTTGATCAAGATGATGTACTTTTTGCCGCTACATCTTGTATTCGTGCCTTTTTGATTTTTTAAAGGAGGGAAAATATTAGCCCCTACTGGGGTTTAACTGGTGAATATTTCATATCTAAATGTTTTAGGTTTTTGAAAAAATGGCGAAAATGATCACACCAGCAAAGGCCCAACAAATTCTTAGGGAAAACGGTTTGGTGGTTTCTGAAGAGAAAGCCTACCAAATTATAGATTTTATGTATGATACGGCAGAAATGCTCATAAAAACACTAAAAACATGAAAGTAGCAGATCTATATATTAGGGTAAGTACAGATGAACAAGCTGATAAAGGATATTCTCAGAGGAACCAAGAAGAAATGTTAAGAAAATACTGTAACACAAATGGTATTATCGTCAATAGAGTAGTTTTCGAAGATTTTTCCGCCAAAACTTTCTTTAGGCCAGAATGGTCGAAATTATTGGCACAATTTGAAAATCAAATGAATACTAGATCCAATTTGTTACTTTTTACAAAGTGGGATCGTTTCTCAAGAAATGCTGGGGATGCCTATATGATGATCAATACTTTAAGAAAATTAGGTATTGAACCCCAAGCAATTGAACAACCACTTGACTTGTCAGTCCCTGAAAATAAAATGATGCTAGCATTTTATTTGGCAGCACCAGAAGTAGAAAATGATCGTAGGGCACTTAATGTAATTCATGGTATGAGAAGGGCATTAAAAGAAGGCCGTTGGCTTTGGCATGCACCTTATGGGTATAAAAATACCAAAAGTCCTGATGGTCGCCCCACAATTGAAATAATGGAAGATGAGGCCAAGCATATGAGATGGATTTTCAATAAGATATTGGAAGGCACATATTCTTCTGAAAATGTTTTGTTAATGGCTAGAAGGAGGGGGGCTCAATTAAAGAAAAACCGTTTTTGGGGTCTAATAAGGAAAGAGTTTTACTGCGGAAAAATATTAGTCCCTGAATATAACGGAGAACAGGCCTATTATGTAAAAGGTCAACATGTACCCTTGATTAGTGAAAGCGATTTTTACAGGATTCAGGAAATCTTAGAAGCCAAAAAGAAAAAAATCCGTAGGGTATCAATAATAAGTAATGATGAGGTTCCACTTAGAGGTTTTTTAAATTGCCCTAAATGTTCATATAAACTGACAGCGAGTGCATCAAAGGGAAGGAATAAATATTACCACTATTACCACTGTACATCCAAATGTGGAGTGCGTTTTCGTGCAGCAGAAGTAAATCGTGCATTTATTAAAGAGTTAAGAAAATTTAGATTACAAGATTCAGCTGAGAAATTATTTGAAATTATTCTTAATCAGGTAATAGAACGTGAAAATAAAACTATTAATTCTGAAAGGAATAAATTGGTAAGCGAAATAGAAGTAGAGAATAACAAATTATCCAAAGCAAGAAAATTATTATTGGAAGACACATTATCACCTGAAGATTTTAAACTTATCAAAGAGGAGACTTTAAATAAAATTTCTATCCTAGAGACCCAAATAGATAAAATTCGAACCAAACCAAAAATTGATAATCAAAATCTCCTTAGAAAGGCCCTAAAATACGTTTCAAGATTAGATGAACTGTTTGAAAAATTAGATAATGAAGGAAAAAGAAAACTAATCGGTTCGATGTATAAGGAAAATTGGGTGTTTGATGGGATAACACATCGAACCACTTTAACCAATGAAGTGGCAAGATCTATCTATTTGATTAACAAATACATATGGTTTAAAAAAAGAAGTCCAAAGTCTAAAATTGAGACTTTGGACACTTGGGTGGGCCCACCTGGGCTCGAACCAGGGACCCCTTGATTATGAGTCAAGTGCTCTAACCAGCTGAGCTATAGGCCCGGAAAAGCATTTTACCTGAATTTTTCAGTGGATCAAATCATGTAACCAATCGAAATCGCTTAGATAACTTTTTCCTTGCTTTTGGGAATGCAATGTTACATATTTGATTTCAAAACAACAACATTTACCTATATGAAAATTGATAAAAATGTGGATTTTTTTGTCTTCGATCTCGGTGGAGTGATCATTGATTTGGATATTCCATTTACCCTCAAGCAATTAGATGAAAGTTTAGTAAATGGTAATAATACGGTTAAAGAAAACTTTATGGCGCATCCTGTACACCATGCCTATGAAAAAGGGGAAATTGACGATGCTACTTTTAGAACAGAAATAAGAAATGTTTTCAAAAAAGAATGGACAGACCAAGAAATAGATAGTATTTGGAATGCGATGCTGGGGAAAATCCCAATGCATAAAATCGAATTATTGAGAGCGCTTAGGAAAACACATCCAGTTTATATGCTTTCCAATACCAATGCCATTCATTTTAGAAGGGTAGAGGAAATTTTATTGGCAGAAACTGGCGTTGGGAAATTTGAAGAGTTGTTTGACCACCTATTCTTGAGTTATGAAATGGCGTGTAGAAAACCTGATACGATAATTTATGAGAAGGTCTTGGAGCATATTGGTCAATCAGGTGAAAAAGGAGTTTTTTTTGATGACACTGCTCAGAACCTTGTTGGGGCTGAAGCGGTTGGTTTAAAGACTTGTCATATTAATCACCCTAATGCATTGATGGATTACTTTAATAATGTACAGTAAAAAAGAATATTTCCGCCATATATCCCTTTTCATTGTTACCTTTATTTGTGCTACGCTTGCAGGCGCAGAGTGGCTGTATGGAAGGTCTTTGATTTCCAGTGAAAACCCATTGACATGGCCTTATTTTATTAAATCAATGGCCTTTTCTATTCCGTTTATAGGTATACTTTTGATCCATGAATTGGGACATTTGTTTACTTCCATTTATCATAAGGTCAAGTCTTCTCTGCCTTTTTTTATTCCATTTTGGCTGGGCTTTATAGGTGCCCCATCTATAGGAACCATGGGGGCGATCATTAAGATGAAGTCCATGGTCAGTAGTAGGAAAAAGTTTTTTGATATTGGTGTAGCTGGACCTTTGGCAGGATTTATCATTGCCTTTGGGGTTTTGGTTTATGGCTTTGTGAATTTACCTGAGGCAGACTATATCTATGAAATTCATCCTGAGTACCTAGATCCAGATTACAGTAAGGAAGAAGCTGCTGCTTTGGATATAGAACTGGGCTATAATTTGCTTTTTTTAGTTATGGAGAAAGCATTGGCTGATCCTCAGAAAATGCCCAATATGGGAGAATTGATTCATTATCCGTTCTTATTTGCAGGTTATCTCGCCCTGTTTTTTACAGCATTGAACTTATTGCCCATTGGACAATTGGACGGTGGGCATGTGATTTTTGGATTGTTTCCCCAAACTCACAAGCTGATATCCTTGGTCTTTTATAGCCTTTTTATGCTTTTTGCTGGGCTAGGAATTGTCAATCCCTACATGGATACCAGTTATCTCCTTATTGCTTTGCCACTTTATATTGGCTTTGTTTTCATCTGTTTTAGAAAGACCAGCCTTAGTCTTCAGTCCAAATGGGCATTGGTGCTGAGCATAGTGGTCTTGCAATATTGTATCAGTTATTTTTATCCCCAGGTGGAAGGCTATAATGGATGGCTTCTCTTTGGGTTTCTGTTGGGCAGGGTAGTGGGGATTGAACACCCGCCAGTGATTGATGGTAGACCATTAAATGGCCCCAGGAAAGTTCTCGCTTGGTTGGCTATTCTGATTTTTATCCTATGTTTTACTCCCCAGCCTTTTCAGATTAGTTGATAGTGCCATAAAATCTTAATTAATAGGAGAAGATAGGAGGGGATCAAATAGAAGAAGAGTAGGAATTCCTACTCTTCTTCTAATTCTCTATAAGCTAAAATTCCACCAAGTACATTTCTTACCTTGGTATAGCCTTTGGTCTCTAAGAATTGTTTGGCATTTCCACTTCTGGCTCCTGAGCGACAGTGGACCACCAATTCCTCATTTTTGTATTTTTCTATTTCCTCTAAGGAATGTGGGAGCTGTGCCAAAGGAATGTTTAGGGCCCCTAAATTATCCTCCTCATATTCCCATTCTTCGCGAACATCCAAAAAGGCAAACTTTTCATTTTTGTCTAACCTTTCTTTTAATTCTTCTACTGTAATGTCTTCCATAATTATTTTACTAAAATTCTAATTGTTTGGGTAGTGTTGCCTTTCCAAGCTTTGATAAAGTAAACACCTTCTTGCTTGCTGACAAAATTAATGATTTTACCATTTTCAGAAGGTGCTACAGAAATATTTATTTCCCTGCCAAATGCATCATACATTTTGACAAGGTCAAATTCTCCTTTTATGTTAACCCTATTTTGTGTAGCAGGGTTCGGGTATGCTTCTATTCTTGAGCCTGGTTGGGTATCTTCACCAACTTCTGGTGGATCTATTTGAAGGTGGGGGCGGATCATTAGAGAACCCTTTACTTCTGTATTTCCCTGCCAAGTGCCATTGGTATTATAAAACACTTCCTCAGAGCTGTCATTGGATTTATCTAAGCCGATATGGACAAATTCATTGGTGAATTGCATAAAGCCCACATAAAACACACCATCTACTTGTATGGCAGTATCCAATTCGAATTTGGTAAATGTTTCCAGAGACGTTTTAGCTTGTATCAATACTTCTTTTGTGAACTTTGCAGGCTCCTCTGGATCGGACCAAATCATTAGGTCTACAGCTGTCCCACTTTGGGCGGCATTGGTGAAGTTGATACTGATGGCATTGATATATGCAGTTTCAGAACTTTCAAATCTTACTGCTAACATCCCAGATCTTTGGTTGATACCAGCGGCATAATCCACGGTGCCCCGGTCATAGGCATAATAATCCTGAATGGAAATAGTGGTTTTGATGCTATCATTGATGCGGAAATCGACAGACTCATGATAAGTGGTATCATTGTCTTGAATTTCATCAATGAGATAATTGTCTCCCGAACTTAAATAAACCAAGCTTTCCATATCAAAAGCTACTTCCCTTTCTTCCATATTCCACGTAGTAGGGGAAGCACTGCTAAAATCCCTACGTTCATTGGCTAGTGGAACCGGATTAAATGGTGTATTGGCATTTAAGCTCATGATAAGTGCTTTACTCTCCTTTTCCCTAAGCAGAATGGAATATTCCATTGCCCGGAACCGATCATTTAGATTATTAAATTGGTTGTGGATGCCGGTCAAAAGGGGAGTAGGATCGGCATTTAGCTCAAATAAAGGGATGGTATTGTATTTTCCAAAGAAGTTACTGTTTGCTTGAGTTAAGGCTCGGTCCTGATAATTCAAATCGCTTGGATTTCTGCCACTATTCAGAAAGATATAATCAACTAACCAAGTATCAAAAGGACCAGAGAACCTTCCCGAATTTTGGAATTTGAACTGAAAATCGCTGTGGAAATAAATTGGTGCCAAAGGCAATATTTCCTGTTGGAAGTCTTGTATTTCTACGCCACCATACTGCTCCCATGCTGTATTCCAATTGCCCAAGGAATCCAAAAACAAAAGCGCCAGTTTGTCCGCTTCATCAGGTAATTCAGCTTTTCCACCAGCTTGCCAGAAGAAACTGAAATAAGTACTGGTTCTCTCATGTTCTTCCAGTCCGCCCAAGTCAATTACTTGGGATGTCAACTGATCAGAGGGGCCGGAAAGGGTAATGTCCGTGCTATATGGCTGTCCGTTGGATTTGGTGCCATCCAGCACCGCTACGCCGATGCTAGGGGCGTCTATGGCTGCGCCAAAGCTTATGTTTGCTCCTTGATTGATCCATTTAGTGGTGTCGATAGAACTGGAAGAGAAATCGTCCCAAAATGGCAAAAGCAAAGGTGTCACCTGAACCTTTGCTTGAATGTTTTTTCTTTTTGATACTGGGGTGCTCCTGTCCACTCCCAGCTGCCTCAATTGTGCTAGTGCCTGCTGTGTGAAAAATGGCAGAAATATCAAAAAGTAAATCCCTATTTTAGCTTTTAAGCGCATTAAAAATTGTTTTCATTTGCTAATTCTGAAATCCATACATCTATTAATTCTCCGGTTTTGGCTTTAATGCCAGGAGGAGGTAATTGTTTGATAATTGTGCCTTTTGGTACCGTGTCAGAAGGAACATAACTAATCCTTCCTAATCTAAGCCCTGATCCCACCACTAGGAATTCCGCGTCTGACTCTTCCATGCCCACCAAATTTGGAATGGCCAAGGTCTGTTTACCCAATCCATCTCCCACGACAAGATCAATCTGCGATCCTTTCGGGATTTCAAAGCCTTCCTTGATCGTTCTTCCATGAAGTTTTTGGTCCAATACTACATTTGGGGCAATATCCGGAACATAAATGATTTCTCCCCTAACCAAACCATAATTGGCCAGCACTTCTTGTGCATTTTCCAAGGGGCTATTGACCAAATTAGGCATTTTGATCAAAGGTGCGTTTTGGGCATTCAAGGTAATGTAAATTTTCCTACCTTGCTTGACCTTGGCACCTGGCCTTGGATTTTGCTTGAGGACAGAGAGTGGTTTGGCATCAGCCACGAATCCACTATCGGCGGAAACTTCATACCTTAAATCGCGATCATCCAAATAATCTTCGATTTCATCATAATGAAAATTCTCTAAATCAGGTACGGTTACCGTCTCTCCGTGATTGGTATATCCAGGTAGGTACACCTCAAAAAAGAAAAATAATAAGGCAAATAATAATCCCAAGATGATGATGAGGTGGGTTAAGATTTTTTTTGTGCCTGCTTTTATAGTACTCATTGATGAAAATTTGGTTATTAATCCCCTGTAAAGGTAATTTTAATTTTGTCTTCTAAGAATGATTTTTTTGATAAATCGTTTACATCACCATAATAAACGTGCCAATAATTGTCAGAAACCGCTTATGTTATCAATCTTATTGCCGCAGATCAAGATTAATGAATGATCAACCTTTTGGTAATCGCCAAACTTTCACTTTGAATCTTAATAATAAATACACCTTTTGTAAACAGGGAGGTGCTAAAGCTATACGTTTGGTTGAGGGTTCCTGGATAGGTGACATCATGAACCACTTGTCCAGAAGTAGCCATTACCTGTATGCGTATATCCTCAAAGTCCTCCAAATTAAATGCGATATTAAAGATATCTGTAGCAGGATTTGGATAGACAAGTGCATTGCCATTTCCAGGATTTACTGGATCTGGGTTATTGGAAAGGAAGAATTCTATATTATCCAAATATACAGGGTTGGAATTGGCTGCTGCGTTTTCAATGACAAAAGCCAAGCGAATATGATCCATTTCATTGCCGGTAAAGACAGAAAGGTCAATAAACTCCCTCATAAATTCTTCATCAGAATTAGGATTAACAGGAGCAGATCCCGCAATGGTATTGAGTTCCTCACCAGTATAAACAGCGAGTTCCTGATCAAAATGAACACCCCCATCAGTACTTAGGAGTACCTTCATGCTGCTGCCTTCTTGCATTGCACTGGCTGCTCTTTCAAAGAATATGCTTGCCTGAGGTGCTTTACTCAAGTCCATAAGCGGAGAGGCAATCCAATAGCTATTGTTGCTGCCTTCAATCTTAAGACTGGCCAAATTATCCCCTGTTTCACCGGTTTGTTTTACAGCTAATTCCCAGGCATTTTCACCGATTTCAGGACTAAGACTTAACCAAGGTGCCAATTCGAGGGTATTGTCAAAGTATTGTCGCCATGGAGCCTGTATACTATCAGCGTCTTGAACATAATACCTTAGGATGGTACTGGAGCTATTGTTATTTTGGTCGAAATTCGGAGAATGGAGCCTGTATTCTACTTCATTAAGCCCATCAATCAAAGCATTAGGCAGTTCTAACAGGATACTTTCTTCAGGAGCTATATTATTGCCTTCAGCAATGAGTGTTTGTAAGCTAGCACCATTTACCCTTCTATCCAGTAGGAAAGTATTCACGGGCAAAGTCCCTGTATTGGTAAGCCTGAGGACTTCGACTGCTTGGGAGCCGTCAGTGATGGGAGAAGGACTGATGACCTCTTCCAATGCCAAACTGTAATTCATTTCTTCAGTAGGCCTGATACTGATGTTTTTGATAAAAAGGTTATTTCCGTAGCCATTCACGGCTATAAAAGCAATCCTGATATTTCCAAGGTCTGCATATTCTTTAAGGTTAACTATCTCTGTCCTGAATTCTGTTTGTTGGGAGGGGATATAGTTGTCTTCACTTTCCTCAGCTGTGATCAGGCTATCCTGGGTTTTAGCATAAGGAGGGTTGAGTAGATCAAAGCTATTTCCGCAATCTGTGGATATACCGATGATCAAAGCATCATCCAAGCCTTCTTGCGGATAGGGAGCATAAGCTACTTCAAATACCAATTGGGCATCGGGATAGTTGCTTAAATTGATTTGTGGCGAAATGAGATAATCCCGTTTACCAGCAGCATCATAATTATAGAAATTGATCCCTATTGCCTCTTGAGGGGTACCGTTGATATTTAAGGTTTCTTTGGTCCATGTGATGCCTCCATCCTCATTTTTGACTGTCCATAAATTGTCAAAATCATTGGATTGATAGGCATACGGAAGGTTTAATTCAACTTGTAATTGAGGGGACGAGCCCAGGTTATTATTCGCATTATTGTCATCAGCCGCACCGTTGACCGTAAGGATTTCAACTTCGAAGCTGTTTTCGTTTGCTGGTAAGCTCAGGCTTGAAAATTCAAGTTGGGCAGATTCACCCTGGTCCAATATTAGGTTGAAGCGCTTTTGTTCGATGACCTGTCCATTTAGACGGATGACAAGTTCTGCACTGCTGATTGGGTTAATACCAACATTAAAGACACTTATTTGGGGATTTAATGTAGCGGAGCAGATATAGTTTTGAGGAGCAATGATCTGTTCAAGTGCAAGGTCGGTGGGATAGATAACAGGTTCTTGAGTGGCCCTTCCATTGACCAGATTGACCCTTCTGGGGCTATTGGCCAGCACGACATTCATTCTTTCCAACTGGCCAGCAGTAAAAATGTTCATGCAACGGTCAGGGGTATAATCCATGTAATTCTCTATCATGTCCCTTGAGTTACAGGTTTCTCTAGGGGTAGAGCGGCAATTGGTATTACTGGAACTTTGGTCGGGAGTATCCATAACGTAATCATCAACATCACAGCCTCCATCTCCCCAAATATGTCTTAAACCTAAATAGTGCCCGATCTCATGTGTAGCTGTTCTGCCCAAAGAGCCAGATGAGGCATTTCCACCAGTTCCAAAATAGCGGTAATCTATCGTGGTTCCATCGGTTTCATTTGAACTTGGGGCAAAGTTTAGCCCATCCAAATCAGAAATAGGAAAGGAAGAATAACCTATGTAGGGGCTTTGAAGTGTTACTACCCATAGGTTAAGGTATTCGTTTGAATCCCAGTAGGATAATTGACTTATAAGGTTGGCATCTGCTTGGGTGTAGGTTGATTTGGTTCCCTGTACCCTGTTGATCCCGTCAGTGGGGAGACCTTTGGGGTCCTGTTTGGCCAGCACAAATTCAATATAAGTATCGGCTGCCACCTCCAAAAACTCAGCAGGAGTATTGGAGGCGTCTTCGTTTAATCTTCTAAAATCCTTATTGAGAATGTCTATTTGTGCCTGAATTTGGGAAAGTGGGATATTTGCACCCTCACCTAATGGCTCACCATTATGAATTATATGAACTACCACGGGGATTTTCCTGATCTCAGTAGCTGCTGATCTGATCTGGGGTTGTAGTTTTCTGCTTTGGATTTTATCTGACATCCAAGCTTCAAAATAATCTTTTGAACCAAACAATCCCAATTCTTCTTCCTGCTTTGCCTCTAAATACCCCGCAGCACATTTTTCAGGTTCCTTTTGAAAGCTCTTTTCAGTTTGGTAGATATTGGCTTGGATATTTTGGGCCAAGACTGGGGGGAGTTCAAAAAACAAAAAGGACAAGACCAACTTTATCCTCAAAATTAGTATTATCCTTTTCATTAATTACTTCTTAAAAACAGGTAATTGATTATTCTGCTACTGATATATTGATGGCTTCAACTCTATTGATTTCAGGAATAGCTTTTTTTACTGCCTCTTCTACACCTGCTTTTAAGGTCATGGTGGACATGGGGCAGGAGCTACAGGTTCCCGTCAACTCAAGTTGCAATACCATTTCCTCAGTTAGGCCCACAATCTTCACGTTACCACCGTCTGCTTCTAAATAGGGGCGAATGGTATCCAGTGCCGTTTCTATTTTTCCAATTAATTCAGTATCCATTTCTTTATTTTAGCTGTTAACCTGTACAACCTTGGTTTTGTTTTTATCTGCATTTCTGATGGCCACCTGTCTTGCCAGTGATTCCGCCAGATTTGAAAAGGCTTCCTGTGTCAGTCCTTCTTTCAATACTGCTGGATATCCGCTATCACCGCTCTCCCTAATTCCTTGTACTATAGGTATTTCTCCCAGGAAAGGAACATCAAACTTTTTGGCTAGCCTTTGTCCACCTTCTTTTCCAAATATATAGTATTTATTATCTGGTAATTCTTCAGGTGTAAAATAAGCCATATTTTCCACAACACCTAAAACGGGTACGTTTATTTGGGCTTGCTTGAACATGGAAAGACCCTTGGTAGCATCTGCCAAGGCCACTTTTTGAGGTGTGGTAATAATAACGGCTCCAGTTACCGGTACGGTTTGAACCATGGTCAAATGGATATCGGAAGTCCCCGGAGGCAGGTCTATCAATAAATAGTCCAACTCTCCCCATTCCACATCACTGATGAACTGCTTCAAGGCAGAACTGGCCATGGGGCCTCTCCAGATCACGGCACTGTCTGCTGGAGTCAAGAAGCCTATGGACATCAATTTTACGCCGTACTGTTCTATAGGGATGATGATATTTTTTCCGTCTTCTTGCTTCACTGCAGGCTGTTCCGCTTCTACATTGAACATGGTAGGAATGGATGGACCAGAGATATCAGCATCTATCAGACCGACCTTTGCTCCAGTGGCTGCCAATGCAACAGCGAGGTTGGAAGAACAGGTAGATTTCCCCACTCCACCTTTGCCCGAGGCGATGGCGATTATGTTCTTTACTTTGGGAAGTAGCGGGGCATTGTCACGCACTGTGGTGACATTGGAAGTCATGGTAATGTCCAATTCTAACTCAGGGCCAAACTCCTTTTCCAGTGCTTCTTCACAATTGTTTTTGATCAGTTCCTTCAATGGACAAGCAGGAGTGGTAAGTACCACTTTAAAACTTAATTTATTGCCTTCTGCCACAAGGTCCTGGACCATGCCTAAGGTTACCAGGTCCTTTTTAAGGTCCGGATCCTCTACTGTAGAGAGTGCTTTAAGTACCTTTTCTTTACTTATAATCATTAGGGATTGTAAATTTTGCGCAATTTAAAGCTTAATAATTCGATTTAAAACTGTTCAACAGAATATCTGGTTCTTTATGAGGATTATTGGATCCAATGCTATTATACAAGAATAAAAAATTCTGCTGTTTTGTAGCTATAACCCTTGGCTTTAAGGAATAGTTTCGGGTCTAGGATCTTTCCTGTCCTGTTTGTTTTCACAATACTTTTCTATCTTTGAGCATATTCTCCATGCAGCATGTCATTAAGTAATATCACAACAGAAAAAGTCAAAGATAGGGCCGATATTGAAGAGGTGGTCAATGATTATGTGCCTTTAAAAAAGAAAGGGCAAAACCTTTGGGCCTGTTGTCCATTTCATAATGAAAAATCACCATCTTTTTCTGTTTCACCCGCCAAGCAGATTTATAAATGTTTTGGCTGTGGTGCTTCAGGAGACGCCATTCAGTTTGTTATGGAGGTGGAAGGCATCGGTTTCAATGAGGCCATTCGACAATTGGCCCAAAAGTATGGGATTGAGATAGAGGAGGAAAGAGCCGCTACTCCAGAAGAGGTACAGGCCTATAATGAAAAGGAAAGCTTGTACATTGCCCATTCCTTTGCCCGTGATTTGTTTTCCAAAAACCTGCAGGAAACGGATGAGGGTAAGTCTATTGGATTGAGCTATTTTAAGGAACGAGGATTTAATCATTCGACCATAGAAAAATTTGATCTTGGCTATGCTATGGATAGCTGGGATAACCTGCACAAAACAGCTTTAAAAGCAGGACATACAGAAGATATTCTCTTAAAAGGAGGACTAATACTGCAAAAGGAAGGTGATCCTAGTCGTAAATATGATCGCTTTCGAGGGCGGGTGGTGTTTACCATCCATAACCTTGCCGGTAAACCTATAGGTTTTGGGGCAAGGATTCTTACCAATGATAAGAAGCAGCCCAAATACATTAACTCTCCTGAGACGGCCATATATCATAAGAGTGATGTGCTCTACGGGATGTACCAAGCCAAACAGTCTATCCGAAATGAGGATAACTGTTATTTGGTGGAAGGCTATACGGATGTTATTTCCATGCACCTGTCAGGCATCCAAAACGTGGTGGCTTCTTCTGGTACTTCTTTAACAGAAAACCAGATCAAACTGATCAAGCGTTTTACGGATAATGTGACCGTATTGTATGATGGCGATGCGGCTGGTATTAAGGCATCTTTGCGGGGGATAGATATGTTATTGGAAGGGGGGCTGAATGTAAAGGCTGTCGTTTTTCCAGATGGTGATGACCCTGATAGCTACAGCCGAAAGGTAGGTTCAGAGGCTTTTCAGCAGTACCTGAATGAACATGCCCGTGATTTTATAGCCTTTAAAATAGACCTGTACAAAGAGGAATCCGCTCATGACCCCATCAAAAGGGCAGATACAGTGAGGCAGGTCGTTCAGAGTGTAGCTAAAATTCCAGACCCTATTATCAGGTCTGTCTATGTGAAGGAGTCTGCTCGTCTCTTGCAGATGGAGGAGGAAATTGTTTTAGCAGAGCTCAATAAGATATTGCTAAAGGGCCAAAAGGAGGCCTATTTCAAAGGTAAGGAGCAAGGAGGACCGGCTGAACCTCCAATGGATTTCATGGCGCCTGACACCCCTTTCGAAACTTTTTTGCCAGAGGAGAAGGCAAAGATTTCTATTAGTGATTCATTGACGCTTCAGGAACGGGAAATGATCAGGTTACTGGTAAGCTATGGCTTTGAAAAGATCACCGAAGACCTTCATGTCTGTGAATATCTATTTGAAGAAACGGCTGATTTGGAGTTTGAAACCCCGATTTACAGGAAAATATTTGTAGAATACAAACGGGCGCTTAAGAAAGGGGTTTTGCCCAATCCTGATTACTTTATAAAATTGGATGATGGTGAGGTAAAAACAGAGGTGATCAATATGATTTCCCAAAGGCATGAGATGTCAGAAAACTGGCAACAAAAGCACATGATCTATACCAACAGGGAAGGGGACAATCTCCCCAAAACCACCTTCAATGAAATCCATCGGTTAAAGAGGAGGGTGTTGGAGAAAATGGTGGACGAAACCATTCAAAAAATAAAAATAGCGGAAGAGCAGGGGAATATAGATGAAGTGTCAGATTTTCAGATGGTTCTAATGGCACTTAATGATTCCCTTCGCGAAATAAACAAACAATTGGGAACAGTAAAATCAAGGTAGTCCAAACTAAATAAAGGCTTTCTCGGTTTTAGACAATAAAGGATGTATTTTTGCATCCGAATTGACCATTTAATCAAATAATATGGCTGAAGAATTAAAATTAGATTCCATCGAAGAAGCGATTGAAGCAATAAGGGAAGGTGAAGTGGTGATTGTGGTGGATGATGAAGATAGAGAAAATGAGGGTGATTTTGTATGTGCAGCGGAAAAGGTAACTCCAGAGATTATCAATTTTATGGCCACACATGGCAGAGGGCTTATTTGTGCCCCGATCATTGAAGATAGATGTGAAGAGTTGGGCTTGGAATTGATGGTAGGAAGAAATACGGCAGCTTACGAAACCCCGTTTACCGTTTCTGTTGATTTGATCGGCCATGGTTGTACGACTGGTATTTCTGCCAGCGACAGGGCCAAAACCATAAAGGCCCTTTTGGATGATGACATCCATCCTGATGAATTGGGGAAGCCGGGCCATATTTTTCCGCTTAAAGCCAAAAGAGGTGGGGTATTGAGAAGGACTGGACATACAGAAGCTGCTATAGATCTAGCGAGGCTTGCTGGTCTTTATCCTGCAGGTGTTTTGGTGGAAATCATGAATGAGGATGGCAGTATGGCAAGGGTGCCGGATTTGATGCAAGTAGCCAAAAAGTTCAACCTCAAATTTGTAAGCATTAAGGATTTGATTGCCTATAGATTGAAGAATGAATCTTTGATCAAAAGGGAAATAGGAGTGGAAATGCCTACTGAATGGGGAGATTTTGACCTGATAGCTTATAAGCAGACCAATACGGATGAAACCCATATGGCCTTGGTAAAGGGGGAATGGAAAGAGGGCGAGCCGGTTTTAGTTCGTGTTCACTCTTCTTGTGTGACCGGAGATATTTTTGGTTCCTGTAGGTGTGATTGTGGACCACAGCTGCACAGTGCTATGGAGATGGTGGACAAAGCAGGCAAAGGTGTGGTGCTTTATATGAATCAGGAAGGAAGGGGAATAGGTTTGATCAATAAGCTTAAAGCCTATAAGCTTCAGGAAGAAGGAATGGATACGGTACAGGCCAATTTGGCGCTTGGTTTTCCCATGGACAAAAGGGATTATGGCGTAGGAGCTCAGATCTTGAGGGACTTGGGGATTTCCAAGATTAAATTGATGACAAATAATCCAACCAAAAGAGCGGGACTTCTAGGATATGGCTTGGAAATTATTGAGACTGTTCCATTGGAGATAAGTCCAAATGCCCACAATGAACGTTACCTCACAACTAAGCGTGATAAAATGGGCCACCAAATTTTGAAAAAGCAAATTGACAAATTGAAATAAAAGATAAAGCTCTGATAAGTTCAGGGCTTTTTTCTTATAAAATGAGACGAAATAACTAACTAATCCGTCTAGGTTTTCGTTATTTTAATATAGATCAAAGCTCAAAATGACATGAAAAAATTATTCTATATATTGATTTTCGCATTTGCTTTTGTTCAAGTCGCTACAGCTCAGGATTTTCCTTCCGAGGTTTGGCATGACGGAAAAGTATTTTTGGACAATGGAGATACTTATCAAGGAAAGGTAAAGTATAATCTGGAAAATAATGTGGTACAGCTTAGAGGAGAAAGCATACAGACCTTTAGCAGTTCGTCCATTAGTAGGTTTGAAATATTCGATGAGTATTATGGAGGAATAAGGACATTTTACAGTTTGCCTTATGATATTAATAATAATGGTTATGAAGTGCCTATTTTCTTTGAATTGTTGACAGAAGGAGATGAGATTACCTTATTGTGTAGGGAGTTTATCACTACAGATACCAGGAGTATGGGGATGTACAATATGTATATGTCACCTATGTATGGAGCGCCAATGGGAAGGTCCAACAAATTAGATTTTGATTATTACTTTTTCACCGAGGGAGAAATTCAGAAATATAGTCAAAAGAAGAAAGAATTGATGACCTATATGGGAGACAGGGAAGACGAAGTCAAATTGTATATGCGTAAAAACAGGCTATCTCATGATAGTAGGGGAGATTTATTAAGAATTACGGCATATTATAATCAATTGAAAGAATAAAATTTATTTATATAATATATGATTATCCGTTTTAACACCTGTAAACTTATTTCTCACAGCATGTCCCGATTTATCGGGAGATTCCACGGATCTACACAGATTTAATTTAGTGTTTTTGAGGGATATGTGTTCTCTTTTTAGGAAATGTTCTGAATGGTAAAATTGCGGATATACATAATATAATATAAGTATGAAGAATGATGGATTTAAATCCATCATTCTTCATTTTAGGGAGAATATTTTATTTCTTTCCTTAAATTTGAATAAATAGCTTAACCTTTTAAATATTATATTTTAATGGCAAAACCCTTGATTTTAGTTTCCAATGATGATGGTATTACATCGCGTGGAATTAGAGTATTGGTAAATAGCATGAAGAAACTGGGAGACGTGGTTGTAGTTGCTCCCGATAGTCCGCAATCAGGCATGGGACACGCCATTACCATTGGTAATACACTTCGTTTGGATGAAGAAGAGATTTTTGATGATGTCTTGGCCTATAAATCCAGCGGAACCCCAGCAGATTGTGTAAAGCTGGCAAAGCATTATGTCTTTAATGACCGGAAGCCGGATTTGATTGTCAGTGGTATCAATCACGGTAGTAATACATCCATCAGTGTGCTTTACTCAGGAACCATGTCCGCAGCGATTGAAGGAGCGATTGAAGGTTACCCAAGTATTGGGTTTAGCCTCTGTGACTATAGTTCAAAAGCTGATTTTAGCCATGTAGAAGATTATGTTTATAAAATCGCCAAACAAGTACTTGAGCATGGAATGCCCAAAGGCGTGGCCTTAAATGTCAATTTCCCTCCGAAGCGCAATGAAGCTATCAAAGGAATCAAATTATGTCGACAGGCCAGGGCAAAATGGCAAGAGGAATTTGATGAGCGCTATGACCCCAATGGAAGAAAGTATTTCTGGATGGCGGGTAATTTTGTGAATTTTGACAAAGGGGAAGATAATGATGAGTGGGCCATTGCCAATAATTATGTGTCTGTGGTGCCTTGCCAGTTTGATATGACAGCCCATCATGCGATTACTCAGATGAACGAAGAGTGGGATTTAGATATAGAGTAATCGGTATAAAATTAAAAAATCCCTGCAGTATGAAAGATAGCTGCAGGGATTAAAATTGGGATTTAAAATTTCAAAGTAGTTGGCAGGTATTTTGCCACAAGATCTTCATAGTAGGGTCTTAACTTTTTTGCATCCGGTGGGACAGGAACCTTGGAGTATAGATCATAAGGGTTGAATTTGTTCACCCAATCAAACATTTTTTTGTCATGTTCATTCATCAAGTGTTCATAGGCATTTTCTCTATGCTGGGCATAAAAAGAATGGTACCTAATCATGTATAGTGCTTCCTCTGGAAGATAATCCTTGACCATTTGGTAGAGATATTCATCATGGCCCCAAGACATCTTTATATTGTCTAAACCACAATTTGGACTGTAAATCCCGTATTTGGTATTTAGCTCAGGGTTTTTACTATCTGGATTAGCATCAAAGAACTCGGGAAAGACAATCTTATCAGAATGCGCACAGCCTACAGGAAAGGTGTCACCTACAACGGCCCATTGTGGTTCTCCAAATAAGCAAAGTACTTTTCCAAAATCATGGATAAAACCCGTTAGAACAAACCAATCCGGATGTCCATCAGCTCTGATGGCCTCTGAAGTTTGTAGCAAATGTTGGAGTTGGTCAAGGTCTGTATCAGGGTCTGAATCGTCTACCAAGGTGTTCAAAAAGTCCACAGCTTCCCAGAAGCCCATTTCTTTTTTATTGAATTGTAGGAATTCATCTTCCTTTGCTTTTACAAAATCCAATGTTTGGTACTGGTGGTTCAGTCGGTAAAATTCCTTGACAGTTTCCTGTCGGCTTCCATCCTGATAATTACGGTACTCTTCTTTGGATTTATCTTCTGCAGGATCCGGATATCTGGCGATGAGATCTTTTTCCCAATCCTCAATGTTTTGGAGAGGGGAAATTTCTTTTTTGGAATAGTTAGCTTTCACAATAGATTACAATTAATGATACATCAATTTTATTTTGAAACGCAGTGTTTAAGAGCCTGCCATTTCATTATTTAATAAATCAAGATTGGGGATATAAACTATTATGAATAACCAAATGTAAAAATAATTTGATAAAATCTACTGAGAGGGGCCAAAAACTTAAGGCTATGATAGCCTTGTTCGTTAGTAAAAGGTATGAATTTGTCAGTAAGCAAAGTAATTTTGTCAATGAAAGGAATGGATATATTTTTTATTTTCTCTTTTCAGGTTTTGATAATCTTATTTTTACAAGTAGCTTGCAATAGTTTTGAAAGTCACTAATCAAATTTTTAAAATTAAGTTTTTTAATTAAACCAAAATCAAATGAAAAATACTGTTCCAAAAGAAACCGCCAAGAAGTGGATGAAAAAGTGGAAAAACATGGAGAAGGATTATAATAAAAAAACTCCTGTAAATGGTTTTTTAATTCCATTGATTGATTTGCAAGAGGTTATGGCAGAGCCAGGAGTAACAAATGTGAGAACCTATATAGGTATCGATGATAATGATATGGAAAAATTGCTCATAGTGGGAGTGGATGAAAATGGTAATGACATGATAGATGAAGCCAAAGGCCAAAGTATCTATGATTTCACACAACCATGTCCACCAATGTGCGGAGAGATGGCACCAGATGGACTATTAAGCATTTAAATTTTCTTGCTAAAAAAGGAAATGTATCTATATAATTGGTTAACCTATTTTCATCTCCTTTTTTACACTTTAATGGTGATCTTTGGTTGGAGGTCTTTCTTAAATGCTAAGCTTCCAACCAAAGTATTTACCGTTGTTTTTAGTTTATTGTACTTCGTACAACTGCTTTCATTGGTCTTTGCCAAGTTGGCCATAAATAATTTACTGTTCTTCCATCTTATGCTGCTTATACAGTTTATTGGCTATAACCTGTTTTATTGGTTGATCCTTCCGGCCAATAAAACCAAAAGTTTTGCCTTGGGCTTAATGTTCTTTTCAATGGCCATTATTCTGGTTGAATACTATTTGAATTGGGAAAAGCTTTACAATGTATACGGTGGCTATGGTTATTTTGCCCTGAATATTAGCTTTGTTTTCTTCTCAATTTATTATTTGGTGCATGATATCCTGAATGATCTGGCCTTGGATTTTAGGTATTTAAATTATGCCATGTTGATTTATTCGGGGGGCAGTTCCATTATCTTTTTACTCGGGGACAAACTGGGTAATTTAGGTATCGGGGGACAAGTGCCCATTCTGATCATCAATATTGTTTTGCATCTTCTTTACCAAGTTTTTTATGCAATAGAAATATGGAAAATCAGGAGATAACCAATTATATATTATTGGCACTGATACTGGTAATGGTACTGACCATTATCATCATTGTTTCCATAGAATATATGCGAAAGAAGGTAATGAATGAAAAAATGTTGAATGCAGAGCTTAAGCTTAAGCATCAGACAGAGCTTTTGCATACTGTCATCCGTTCGCAGGAAGAAGAACGCAGGAGGGTTTCTGATGCCTTGCATGATGATATAGGTTCCAAATTAACCACTTTAAAACTGAGTTTGCATCAGCTTTTTTCCTCAGGTGAGCATGGTAAATTGGGTGAAGAACTTTTGGGGCTGTCCGAAAAGGTAGTGGACAGAACCCGGGAAATATCCCATGCCTACTCTCCTTTGATTGTTGAAAAGTTTGGTTTGGAAGCAGGTTTGGAAGAATTGGTAGCGGATTTAATTCAAGGGGAAAAACCACAAGTGTATCTTCAATTTGATTTCGATGAATCAAGATTGGATAAGGAAACACGCTTGATTTTATTCAGGATTTGCCAAGAACTGCTCAACAATACATTAAAACATGCCAATGCCCAGAATTTAAGCATGTCATTAAGTACAAAGGGAGATGTCTTGGTGTTTATCTATACAGATGACGGCAGGGGAATGGACATTGAAAGTAATTCCTCTGGCATTGGGATGCTAAATATCCGGAATAGGGTAGAGATGATGCAGGGACAAATGGATATGGAAAGTAGTGTAGGCACTGGGCTCAAGATTACCATAAAAAAAACATATCATGGGTAAAATGATAAAAATAGCCTTGGCTGATGATGAGGTCCTATTCCGGACCGTGATGAAAAAAATGCTTGAAGATACAGGGGATTATCAAGTGCTTTTCGACGTGGGAAATGGCCTTGAGCTGACTCAAAAATTGGAAGAAACAAGCAAAGGACTTTTTCCAGACTTGATATTGATGGACCTAAAGATGCCGGAATTAAATGGTGTAGAAACTACAAAGATAATTACGAAGAAATATCCGCATCTTAAGGTTGTGGCCCTTACTACCCATCAAGGTAAACCCTTTATCCTCAATATGCTCAATTTAGGGGCAGCAGCTTATATTACTAAAAGCTGTAGTCCCGAGGAAATGTTGGATACATTAAGGGAAGTCAGCCACAAGGGGTTTTATTATAGTGATGAGGTACTTCAAGTTATCCATGAAGATTTCCATACAAAAAACGGGAAAAACAGGCTTTCCATGCTGGATGCGGGTTTTATTACCAAAAGGGAAAGAGAAGTGCTTTTGCTGCTTTGTAAACAGTACAAGACCCAGGAGATCGCCGAAAAATTATTTTTAAGTGAGCGGACAGTGGAAGGGCACAGGAATAATCTCTTAGGAAAGACCAATTCCAAGAATGTTGTGGGCTTGATTGTATATGGCTTACAGCATGGGATCATTGAGCTTTCCGATTTGGTTGATCCGCTCGGTTTTGATGAATAAGGTTTTGTTTTTGTGTAGAAAGATTTGATGTGTTCCCAGCAAAGTACTGCCATTATATAGTTTTTTAGAGGGCAAAGATTGTGGTATTAGACCAACCAAGTATTTCTACCTGATTTGTTAAACTAGGATTTTTACGCTGTTGTAGAAGCTCATTTTCCAAGAAATTTGATTTTAACATATTAAAAAACGCTTATTTGAAATTTGTTCAAACAGGATTGTGAACAAAACTGGTTGATTTTACCAATATTTCTAAGTGCAGCCATCAATTAATCTAAGCTAGTTATTAAGTGGTGCAGAGATCAATAGGAAAAGCTTAAAAATATGATTTCGCAAAAAAAAAGTTTGGTCAGCTGTTAAATAAAATATCAAAATTAGTCAATCCGTAAATATTTGTGTATATTCAACTTAAATTTGTTAATATTTAACAATTATTTTTCATTTTTAATCAACGAATGTTATGTCAACAGAACCATTTATAGGCGAAGTAAAGTTGTTTGCCTTCAATTTTGCACCAAGAGGCTATTCCTTATGTGAAGGCCAAGTATTACCAATTTCTACCAATACCGCATTATTTTCCTTGATAGGGACCTATTATGGAGGAAATGGAACCACGACCTTTGCCTTACCTGACTTAAGAGGTAGAATGCCAATAGGTCAGCATCAAGGACCTGGTTTACCTAATTACACTATAGGTGAAAAAGGAGGGACTACCAGTACAAATATTTTAACTTCTAATTTGCCAGCTCACGAACATAGTGCAGCTCCAGTTAATGTTAAAATACCGGTTTCATCCAATCTAGCTGAAGAAAGCTCTCCAGTAGACGGTTATTTGGCTTTATCCACTTCAGAGAACTACAATAGTAATCCTAATGCTTTTTACGGAAATGTTCAGGTATCAGGAACTACTGGAATTACCGGTGGAAATATTCCAATAAGTATAGTTAATCCTTTTTTAGCTATGAATTATTCGATAGCTACGGTGGGTATCTTTCCGAGTAGAAACTAATTTTAATAATACGGTCCAAAACTTTAAGGTTTGGACCGTATTCTTTTTTATTATGAAAAAAGTTGGACTACTATTGCCCAGATCGACTTATTATGCCTCAATTGGTTTTGATATGCATGAAGGACTTAAGCAAGGCCTACTTGCACAGGGGGATTGTGATATATCCGTCATATCGGAGAATATAGGATTTGGTACCGATCATCAAAAATGTTATGAGGTGGTTGAAAAGTTTTTGCTAACAGAGGAAGTGGATGTTGTTCTAGCCTATATCAGCCATAGAACAGCCCAGCTCTTAAGACCCTTGTTTAAGGCCGCCAATAAAATCTTGGTGGTTTTGGACAGTGGTGCTAATTTGCCTCAGGAATGGCCGAGTTCGACCAATACGCTATACCATTCCCTGCATAATTCACTCGGGAACTGGTTGGCTGGGGAAAAAGCATCACAAGTCGGTTTAAAAAAAGCTGCATCAATTACGGGATATTATGATGGGGGCTACTTGCATACTCATGCAGGTTTTGTGGGCTATACGCATTCAGGTGGTAATATTCTATTTAACCATGCTACTGGCTATAAGAAGGAAGATTTTAACCTGACAGCACTAAAGGAGCACCTAGCATTATCACAAAGTACGGACTGTTTTCTGTCACTTTTTAGTGGAGATTATGTACAGTGGTATTTTCAGGAACTAAACAAGCATTTTAATTCGGATGAATATACCGTAATACTTCCTCCATTTGGCTTAGAAGAATCGGTATTGTCCGAAACCTTATTTCCAAACCAAAAGATAATGGGGGTGGCTGCTTGGAGCAAAAACTTGGGGAATAAGGAAAATAGTAACTTCATAGACCAAATGCTTCAAAACGGTAAGATTGCCAATCTATTTTCCTTGTTGGGATATGAGGCCGCATTCTTTGTAACTGTTATCATTAAGTTAATGGCAGAGAATCATCAAAATGGAAAAGAAGCATGCAAAAGCTTGATGGATATGGAATTCCAGACCCCAAGAGGTAAGGTGGTATTTCATAAGGCTACACAAACATCTATCGCTCCAATGTATCATGCGGAGGTTGTTCCAGATGAGAAGCGGATGAGCCAGGTAAATGTAAAAGAAGAAATAGACCTTGGACAGGTTTTCGATACTTACGATAGTATGGTCAGCATCCCGTTGAATAATGCTACCTCAGGATGGATCAACAGCTATACCTGCATATGAATACCGCAAGAAAGATAGTGGTTTTTTGTGCCGGAAAGTCAGCCCTTCCTGCTTGCCAGGTCCTACATTTGGAGGGGTGTTTGGCGGGAGTGGTTATAGGTGGTCATGTCTCCGAATTGGAGTCTGGTTTATCTGCCATCTATGGATCATCGATCTCCCAAATTACTATTAAAAACAAGTTTGATTTTGGTAAATTAACTAAGTGGCTCGAGCGCATTGCTCCTGATGCCCTGTTTTGTATTGGTTTCCCTTATTTGGTGCCGGAAAGTTTGTTGGAAGCTTACCCTCAAAAGTGGATCAACTTCCATATGGGCAAATTACCGGATTATCGAGGCCCCATGCCGATTTTTGAAACCCTGAAAGCAGGAGAAGAAGAAGCAGTGCTTACGATCCATTTAATGGATAAAGATTTTGACCGGGGAAATATCATTTGGGAAGAAGAGATCAAACTGGATGAGGTGGAGACTTTCGGTTCCTTAGCGGTAAAATTTGCGGAGCAGATTGCCCTAGCGGCACAAAACACCTCTCAAATGCTTCAGTTTGGCAGTGTTTTACCTTCCAGCCCCCAGCCCGATTCATCTGCCTATTGTCCTTTTCCTACCCAACGGGACACGTCGATCAATTGGGCCTATATGAATGCCAATGAAATCATACACTTGTGCCAGGCCTGTAACCCTTGGAATGGGGGAGCGGATACCGCTTGGGGAAGGACTTCATTTAAACTGATCAAGGCCAAAAAACTGATAGGAGAAAAGCATCAGCAAGCTCCCGGGACGATATTATCAGGAACGGGGCAGGTGCATATTGCCTGTGTGGATGAAGAGGTGTTGGTCTTGGAAATAGTTAGTAGTGATTACGGAACAGAACCTGCACCGATTTTCTTTTCTAGGGTACCGCAGTTCTCAGGGGTATTGGGAACTGAAAAGGCGATGCATTTTCAGTAGAAATAAGTACAGCAACACCGGTTAATCGTCACTCCTGAAAAACAGATAGGGTAAAGTAGTGATCAAACCTCTGTCTATCGTCAACGATCTATTAACCTGTTTTGAAACGATAAGAACAACAATCATAAAGACATGAAATGATGAAAAAACTTTTACTCATAGTGTTACTGCTAGGCATGCACCTATCGGTTTTAGGTCAGGTCCAGTTTTGGTCCGACGACTTTGAGGATCCCACTTCCCCTTCCAGCGGTATCCGAACACCTTCAAATAACGGGGGAAGCAGTAGTGCCTATTTTAAACGAGCTACAAACGCTGACTTAGATTTAACAACCGCATCAGATGGTAATTACTCCAACTTTCAAGGCACTTATTTTTGGGCCGGTGAAGATCATGATGGACCCTTTGCAAACGATGAACAAAATATTGTCTGGAGTGGCATTAATATTACCGGAAAAACAGGTATTACTTTTAAAGGCTTATTTGGCGCACAGTCCACTAATGATGCCTTTGAGAATGTCCTTGCCGGGTATTCTCATTCGGATTATGTTATTGTAGAATATAGCATCGATGGTGGAATTTATGTACCTCTGATCTCTTTCTATTCAACAACTGACATAGAAAACAAAAAGCTTTACGAAGACACTAACAATGACGGGATAGGTGACGGAACTTTATTAACAAAAAGTTTCCAAGAATTTAGTAAATCCATATCCGGAACCGGAAATCAACTTACCATCCGCCTGAGAGCTTATTCAAATAATACTTTCACTGAAGAATGGGCCGTGGATAATTTCAGGTTATCGGCTACCGAATCGAATGCCGCCCCTACCGCTACCGCTCCTTCAGTACCCTCCGTGGAGGAGGATGATACCAATGTGGCCTTATCCAACGATATCCAGATCAGCGATGCGGATGGAGATGGCCAAACGGTGACCTTTACCATTACCGGGGGAACCCTGACGCTGGGGACTTCCGGGATTACTTTCGGTGGTGGAATGAATGGAAGCAGTAGTTTCACCGCTTTAGGCACCCTGGCCAATATCAATGCCGCCTTGGATGCCGCTACTTTTACACCTACTCCTGATTTATATGGCCCCGGGGTAGCGACCATTTCTTTTATTTCCAATGATGGTACGGATAACTCCAATACCGCTTCGGTTACCTTTGATATTGCTGGGGTAAATGATGATCCTACCATCATAGGTTTACCATCCTCTATCACGGTAGAGGAAGATGCGACTGAGGATCCTTTTGATATTTCAGCAGCCACCATCGGCGATATCGATGCGGAAAGTGGGGAGTTGACAATAACACTGGAAGCTACAGGAGGAATATTTGATATAGCGGCCGGTACAGGAATCACCATAACAGGTCATATGTCTGGTTTATTAACACTGACGGGTAATTTGACGGACTTAAACAATTATATAAATAGCCCAAGCAATATCTATTTTAGACCAGATGCCAATCTTAATGGAAATGGAGCCGCTTCCGTGGAAGTGTCCATAAACGATAATGGGAATACCGGATCCGGGGGAGGAAACGATATAGCCATCGGGACGGTCAGCATTGATATCACCCCTGTAAACGATGCGCCTACCGCAAGCGGTGTAGCCATTAGTGGTACATTGACCGTTGGTGAAGAGCTGAATGGTACTTATACTTATGCGGATGTGGACAATGATGCGGAAAGCGGATCCACCTACCAATGGTACCGGGCTGACGACGATGGTGGAACCGGTAAAACCGCTATTACCGGAGCGGAAAACCAAGATTACACCCTCCAGGCCGCAGATCAGGGCAAATATATTAGCTTTGAAGTGACACCCAATGACGGTACCCTTGCAGGAACCGCGGTAGAGAGCGATTTGGAAGGCCCTGTAAAAATCGGACAGACCATCACTTTCCCAAGTATTCCTACAAAAACTTATGGAGATGCTTCCTTTACCTTAGGTGATGCACAGACCGATCAGGGCTTGACCGTAACCTATACATCAGATGACCCCACAGTAGTGGACATCACAGGAAACCAAGCGACCATTTTAACGGCTGGATCTACCCAAATTACCGCCACCCAGAGCGGGGACGGGACAACCCAAGCTGCCACGCCAGTGGCCCATACGTTAACCGTAAATCAGGCTACTTTAACGGTAACCGCCGATGACCAAAGTAAAGTCTATGGTGAAGCTGACCCAGCCTTGACGGTTAGCTATGACGGATTTGAAAATGGGGACGATGAAAGCGATCTGGGTGGCACACTCAATGTGAGCCGAGCAGCCGGAGAGGATGTCGGCGACTATGCCATCAACGCTTCCGGCCAGACTTCAGCCAATTATACCATCAACTATGTGGCAGGAAACCTGGAAATCACATCAGCTACTTTAACGGTAACAGCCGAGGATAAATCCAAAGTCTATGGTGAAGCTGACCCAAGTTTAACAGTCAGTTATGCGGGCTTTGTCAATGGAGATGATGCAACAGCCTTGGGCGGCACATTGGATTTAAGCAGAGCAACTGGAGAGGATGTCGGCAACTATGCGGTTATGGCATCGGGCTATAGTTCATCGAACTATATGATCAGCTATGTAGAAGGCAACTTTGAGATTACGCAGGCAGCCTTGACAGTAACCGCCGATGATAAGTCTAAGGTTTATGGTTCCACTGATCCAGGATTGACCGTTAGCTATGCAGGTTTTGTGAACGGTGATGATGCAACAGCCTTGGGCGGCACATTGGATTTAAGCAGAGCAACTGGAGAGGATGTCGGCAATTATGCGGTTATGGCATCGGGCTATAGTTCATCGAACTATACGATCAGCTATGTAGAAGGCAACTTTGAGATTACGCAGGCAGCCCTGACAGTAACGGCCGATGATCAGAGCAAGGTTTACGGAGCAGCCGATCCAAGTCTAACAGTAAGTTATTCGGGATTTGTGAATAGCGATGATGAAACTGTCTTGGGCGGCACACTGGATGTAAGCCGAACTGCCGGAGAGGATGTAGGTAACTATGCGATTACCGCTTCTGGTTATACATCCGGTAACTATACGATCAGCTATGTGGATGGAAACTTTGAGATCACGCAGGCAGCCCTGACAGTAACGGCCAATGGCCAAAGCAAGGTTTACGGTGAGGCTGATGGTGCTTTAACAGTAAGTTATTCAGGATTTGTGAATAGTGATGATGCAACTGTCTTGGGCGGCACACTGGATGTGAGCCGTGCTGCCGGAGAGGATGTAGGTAACTATGCGATTACCGCTTCTGGTTATACTTCCGGTAACTATACGATCAGCTATGTGGATGGAAACTTTGAGATCACGAAAGCAGCCTTGACAGTTACCGCAGATGACCAAAGCAAGGTTTACGGTGAGGCTGATGGTGCTTTAACAGTAAGTTATTCGGGATTTGCGAATGGTGATGATGCAACTGTCTTGGGCGGCACGTTGGATGTAAGCCGAACTGCCGGAGAGGATGTGGGCAACTATGCTATTACGGCATCCGGTTATACTTCCGGTAACTATACGATCAGCTATGTGGATGGCAACTTTGAGATCACCAAGGCAGCCTTGACAGTAATGGCCAATGACCAAAACAAGGTTTACGGTGAGGCTGATGGTGCTTTGACAGTAAGTTATTCGGGATTTGTGAATGGTGATGATGAGACGGCCCTGGGCGGTACATTGGCTATTAGCCGAACTGCCGGAGAGGATGTAGGTAACTATGCGATTACTGCTTCAGGTTATACATCCGGTAACTATACGATCAGCTATGTGGATGGCAACTTTGAGATAACGAAAGCAGCCCTGACAGTTACCGCCGATGACCAGAGCAAGGTTTACGGAGCAGCCGATCCAAGTCTAACAGTAAGTTATTCGGGATTTGTGAATAGCGATGATGCAACTGCTTTGGGCGGCACACTGGATGTAAGCCGAACTGCCGGAGAGGATGTGGGCACTTATGCGATTACCGCTTCTGGTTATACTTCCGGTAACTATACCATCAGCTTTGTGGATGGCAGCTTTGAGATTACCCAAGCAGCCTTGACCGTTACCGCCGATGACCAGAGCAAGGTTTACGGAGCAGCCGATCCAAATTTAACAGTAAGTTATTCGGGATTTGTGAATGGTGATGATGCAACTGTCTTGGGCGGCACACTGGATGTGAGCCGAGCAGCCGGAGAGGATGTGGGCACTTATGCGATTACCGCTTCTGGTTATACTTCCGGTAACTATACCATCAGCTTTGTGGATGGCAGCTTTGAGATTACCCAAGCAGCCTTGACCGTTACCGCCGATGACCAGAGCAAGGTTTACGGAGCAGCCGATCCAAATTTAACAGTAAGTTATTCGGGATTTGTGAATGGTGATGATGCAACTGTCTTGGGCGGCACACTGGATGTGAGCCGAGCAGCCGGAGAGGATGTGGGCACTTATGCGATTACCGCTTCAGGTTATACTTCCGGTAACTATACCATCAGCTATGTGGATGGCAACTTTGAGATTACCCAAGCAGCCTTGACCGTTACCGCCGATGACCAGAGCAAGGTTTACGGAGCAGCCGATCCAAGTCTAACAGTAAGTTATTCGGGATTTGTGAATAGCGATGATGCAACTGCTTTGGGCGGCACCTTGGATGTGAGCCGTGCAGCCGGAGAGGATGTGGGCAACTATGCGATCACTGCTTCTGGTTATACTTCCGGTAACTATACCATCAGCTATGTGGATGGCAACTTGGAGATAACGAAAGCAGCCTTGACAGTTACCGCTGATGACCAGAGCAAGGTTTACGGAGCAGCTGACCCAAGTTTAACAGTAAGTTATTCGGGATTTGTGAATGGTGATGATGCAACAGCTTTGGGCGGCACACTGAATGTAAGCCGTGCAGCCGGAGAAGATGTGGGTAGCTATGCGATTACCGCTTCTGGTTATACTTCCGGTAACTATACCATCAGCTATGTGGATGGCAACTTGGAGATAACGAAAGCAGCCTTGACAGTTACCGCTGATGACCAGAGCAAGGTTTACGGAGCAGCTGACCCAAGTTTAACAGTAAGTTATTCGGGATTTGTGAATGGTGATGATGCAACAGCTTTGGGCGGCACACTGAATGTAAGCCGTGCAGCCGGAGAAGATGTGGGTAGCTATGCGATTACCGCTTCCGGTTATACTTCCGGTAACTATACGATCAGCTATGTGGATGGTAACTTGGAGATCACGCAGGCGAGCTTGACCGTTACCGCTGATGAGCAGAGCAAGGTTTACGGTGAGGCTGATGGTGCTTTAACAGTAAGTTATTCGGGATTTGTGAATGGTGATGATGCAACTGTCTTGGGTGGTACACTGGATGTAAGCCGAGCAGCCGGAGAGGATGTGGGCACTTATGTAATTACCGCTTCTGGTTATACATCCGGTAACTATACGATCAGCTATGTGGACGGCAACTTGGAGATCACCCAAGCAGCCTTGACCGTTACCGCAGATGACCAGAGCAAGGTTTACGGAGCAGCCGATCCAAGTTTAACAGTAAGTTATTCGGGATTTGCGAATGGTGATGATGCAACTGCTTTGGGCGGCACATTGGATGTGAGCCGTGTAGCCGGAGAGGATGTAGGTAACTATGCGATTACCTCTTCTGGTTATACTTCCGGTAACTATACGATCAGCTATGTGGATGGAAACTTGGAGATCACGCAGGCAGCCCTGACAGTAACAGCTGATGACCAATCCAAGGTTTACGGTGAGGCTGATGGTGCTTTAACAGTAAGTTATTCGGGCTTTGTAAATAGTGATGATGAAACTGTCTTGGGCGGCACACTGGATGTGAGCCGAGCAGCCGGAGAAGATGTGGGCAACTATGCGATCACGGCATCAGGCTATACTTCACCGAACTATACGATCAGCTATGTGGATGGCAACTTGGAGATCACGAAGGCAGTCTTGACAGTTACCGCTGATGACCAGAGCAAGGTTTACGGTGAAACTGATCCTGCTTTAACAGTAAGTTATTCGGGATTTGTGAATGGTGATGATGAAACGGCCTTGGGCGGTACATTGGCTATTAGCCGAACTGCCGGAGAGGATGTAGGTAAATATGCGATCATTGCCTCTGGTTATACTTCCGGTAACTATACGATCAGCTATGTGGATGGCAACTTTGAGATTAGCCAAGCAGCCTTGACCGTTATCGCAGATGACCAGAGCAAGGTTTACGGTGAGACTGATGGTGCTTTAACGGTAAGTTATTCGGGATTTGTGAATGGTGATGATGCAACTGTCTTGGGTGGTACATTGACAGTAAACAGAGCAGCCGGAGAGGATGTGGGCAATTATGCGATTTCGGCATCCGGTTATACTTCCGGTAACTATACGATCAGCTTTGTAGATGGCAGCTTTGAGATTACCCAAGCAGCCTTGACAGTAACGGCCGATGACCAGAGCAAGGTTTACGGTGAGGCTGATGGTGCTTTGACAGTAAGTTATTCGGGATTTGTGAATGGTGATGATGCAACTGTCTTGGGCGGCACATTGGCTATTAGCCGAGCAGCCGGAGAGGATGTAGGCACTTATGAGATTACCGCTTCTGGTTATACTTCCGGCAACTATACGATCAGCTATGTGGATGGAAACTTCGAGATCACGAAGGCAGCCTTGACAGTA
The DNA here is from genome assembly GCF_020463795.1 of Echinicola marina. Lineage (NCBI taxonomy): Bacteria > Pseudomonadati > Bacteroidota > Cytophagia > Cytophagales > Cyclobacteriaceae > Echinicola > Echinicola marina. The sequence continues at coordinate 4,200,825 of NZ_CP080025.1, forward strand.
TCAGCCGATGACCAGAGCAAGGTTTACGGTGAGGTTGATGGTGCTTTGACAGTAAGTTATTCGGGATTTGTGAATGGTGATGATGCAACTGCTTTGGGCGGCACATTGGCTATTAGCCGAGCAGCCGGAGAGGATGTAGGTAACTATGCGATTACTGCCTCAGGTTATACTTCCGGTAACTATACGATCAGCTATGTGGATGGCAACTTGGAGATTACCCAAGCAGCCCTGACAGTTACTGCCGATGACCAGAGCAAGGTTTACGGTGAGGCTGATGGTGCTTTAACAGTAAGTTATTCGGGATTTGTGAATGGTGATGATAAAACTGCTTTGGGCGGCACCTTGGCTATTAGCCGAACTGCTGGAGAGGATGTTGGTAACTATGCGATTACCGCTTCTGGTTATACTTCCGGTAACTATACGATCAGCTATGTGAATGGCAACTTTGAGATCACGAAGGCAGCCTTGACAGTTACCGCAGATGACCAGAGCAAGGTTTACGGTGAGGTTGATGGTGCTTTGACAGTAAGTTATTCGGGATTTGCGAATAGTGATGATGCAACTGTCTTGGGCGGCACATTGGATATGAGCCGAACTGCTGGAGAGGATGTTGGTAACTATGCGATTACCGCTTCTGGTTATACTTCCGGTAACTATACGATCAGCTATGTGGATGGCAACTTGGAGATTACCCAAGCAGCCCTGACAGTTACTGCCGATGACCAGAGCAAGGTTTACGGTGAGGCTGATGGTGCTTTAACAGTAAGTTATTCGGGATTTGTGAATGGTGATGATGCAACTGCTTTGGGCGGCACATTGGCTATTAGCCGAGCAGCCGGAGAGGATGTAGGTAACTATGCGATTACTGCCTCAGGTTATACTTCCGGTAACTATACGATCAGCTATGTGGATGGCAACTTGGAGATTACCCAAGCAGCCCTGACAGTTACTGCCGATGACCAGAGCAAGGTTTACGGTGAGGTTGATGGTGCTTTAACAGTAAGTTATTCGGGATTTGTGAATGGTGATGATAAAACTGCTTTGGGCGGCACCTTGGCTATTAGCCGAACTGCTGGAGAGGATGTTGGTAACTATGCGATTACCGCTTCTGGTTATACTTCATCTAACTATACGATCAGCTATGTGAATGGCAACTTTGAGATCACACAGGCGAGCTTGACAGTATCAGCCGATGACCAGAGCAAGGTGTATGGAACAGTAGATCCTATATTGAGTTATACTGCTTCCGGCTTTGTCAATGGAGATGATGACGGCATTTTGACAGGAGGACTGAGTAGGGCTGCCGGAGAAGACATCGGAGTTTATGCCATCAATTTGGGCAGCTTGTCTGCTGGAGATAATTATAATATTGTTTACCAAGCGGCCAGCCTTACCATACTGGCCAGAAAAATAGAGGAGGTTTACGAACCTACTGCGGTTACCGTGGACTGGGGAATCGATTTGGTCGAAATACCTTTGCCTGAAACAGTATTGGTGAGAACCGAACAAGATGAATTCATTAATCTGGAGGTGAATTGGAATGTATCCACAGTGGATACCAGGAACAGGGGAGCTTACCGTATAACGGGGACCTTACAACTACCAGGAACCATCTTGGGAGAAGGACTACCTGTACCGTTTATGTTTGTCAATGTAAATGCCAAGCCGGCCCCAGTGGACCTTGTCCTTGACAATAACAGTTTCGAGGCCCAGAACGGCCCTGTAGCGATAGGCAGCATCACGGTGGTGGATCCAGTGGATAACCAACATGTTTTGGAACTTGTTTCCGGAGCAGCGGACAATGGCTATTTCTCCCTTTCTGGCAACAGCCTGTACTGGGACAGCCAGGAAGCATTGGCGGGCAGAACTGCTTTCTCGGTCGAGGTGATGGTGGTGGATGCCGATGGCAATACACTTTCCAAGGTCTTTGAGGTCAACAGGCTGAGAAAATCCCTGAACGATATCGTGATCTACAATACCTTCAGTCCAAATGAAGACGGTACCAATGATACTTGGGGTGTTGAGGAGCTCAGGTACCAGACCGGTGTAAGGATCATGATATTTGAAAAAAGTGGTAACAGGCTCTTCTATACCGAAAATCCTGAAAAAAGGTGGGATGGAACCTATAAGGGCAAGGAAATGGCAGTAGGGAGCTATTTCTGGGTAATCGAGTCCAAGGAAGATGATAAGGTACGAAGAGGCACCCTTAATTTATTGAAATGATGAAAAGGTTTTGTCAAGTAATTAAAGATTGTTTTGGAAATAGAAAGCCAGTTAATCAAATGAAAAAGGTTTTAGTTTATACATTGATGTTCATGCTGTCGGCACCTTTGATGGTGCTGGGGCAGTCGAGAAAATACATTAGCCAGTTCAACTTTTTCCAGAGTTACTATAACCCCGGGTTGACCGGTTATGAGGGCAGTACTTTAAGGGGCTTTGTCAGGAACCAATGGAGTGGTTTTGAAGGAGCGCCAAGGACCATGTTCTTTAGTGCGGAGCTGGATTTCGGGGAAATGAAAGGAGAGGAAGATCCTGCCCTGATGGGCAAAAATGCGGCCAGCCTCAACCTATTGTTCGATGAGTACGGGGCCTTCAGGGAAACCTCCCTGGTGCTGGGCTATGCCAGCAGGATCAGGCTGACAGAAAAGCACAACCTGCGCCTGGGTGCGGGGGTAAGCTATACCAATGTCAAACTGGACGGCACGTCCATGACCGTGGAGCAGCAGAACGACGAATTGCTGGGCCAGTATATCGGCGGCTTTTCCGATATGCAGATCATCGACTTCAATGTAGGCCTGGCACTGACGCACGAAAAGTACTACCTGTCCTATGCCATGCACCAGGTTAATGGGGGCAGCATTTCCAGCGGAGATGAATTTATGGAAGGCAGGCCGATCAACTATATTGTACAGGCGGGCTACCGGGAGGCCCTGAGTGATCAGGTGTCCGTAATCGGGAATTTCTTTTACCGCAACCAGGAGGACCTTCCGGACAATATAGAATTTAACCTGAAGGCTCTTTTGATGGACAAGTTCTGGCTAGGGGCAGGGCACCGGGTGGATTATGCGAACAATTTGCAGCTGGGCTTCCTCTTGAAACGGGTGAAGGTGGGCTATGTCTATGAGTTCCCGACCAATGGGAGTTATCTCTTGCCCGGCAATACCCATGAGTTCATGGCCATATTCAACCTATTCAGGACCAACGAAAGAAAGCATGCCAAGGAGGTGTTGATTTGGTAGGGATATTATTGTCTACTAATAGAAACGGGCTCTTGAAAAATTCAAGAGCCCGTTTCTTTAATTAATTCATGGGTACTTCCATCAGTAAGACTTGAGAGTTGGCATGAGATTTTAGATTGAACTTAGAAGTGTCAGACACAGCCAAGCCATCTCTTGCACTCAATTCAATACCATCCAAATCAAGTTTTCCATCGAGAACAAAAATATATACACCATTATTTTTAGGATCTTTAAGGGTATAATCAACTGAGCTGCCTTGTTCGAAATTGCCCAAATGAAACCAGGCATTTTGATGTATCCAAACCCCATTGTCATCTGGATTGGGAGATAGGATTTGAATCAACTGATTTTTTGGGATTTCTTTTCCAAGTGTGATTTGATCATACCTTGGGGCAACATTCCTTTTGTTGGGGATAATCCATATTTGAAGGAATTTTACAGGTTTATCTTTGTTTTTATTGTATTCACTATGGAGAATACCTGTTCCGGCGCTCATCACTTGAATATCTCCTTCTCTAATAACCGTTGTGTTTCCCATGCTATCTCTATGTTCCAAATCACCCTCAAGTGGAATTGAAACAATTTCCATGTTGTCGTGAGGATGGGTACCAAATCCCATTCCAGGAGCCACTTCATCATCATTTAGTACCCGTAGTTTCCCAAAATGAATCCTATCAGGGTTATAATAATTGGCAAAACTGAAAGTGTGAAAAGAGTTAAGCCAACCATGATTGGCATTTCCACGACTGTTCGCCTTATGTAAAACGGTTTTCATTGTAGTCATATTTAATTAGTTGCTTGTATTGGAGACCATTGCATTTACTTTAATAATTGCCTCAATTTCCCTACTCCTATACTTGCCTGTTCTTGAATAATGGTCAAATTTTCTTTGAGTCCAGTTATCGGGATGTTTACATCAATAATGTATTTTTGGGTGGAATGGTTTGTATACTGAATAAGGCTTGCTGCGGGGTACACCTGTAAAGAAGTCCCAATGACAACAAATATATCGGCCTCTTGCGCAGCTTTAATTGCTGGATTCATCATTGGTACCATCTCTCCGAACCAGACAATAAAAGGCCGCAATTGGCTTCCCTTTTCACATTTATCTCCTAATTTAATTTCCCATGAATCCATATCATAGACTAATTTGGGATCTAGGGTACTTTGGGATTTGAAAAGTTCACCATGTAAGTGAATGATATTAGTGGAACCAGCCCTTTCGTGCAAGTTGTCTATATTTTGGGTAATGATGGTGACATCGAAATCATTTTCAAGTTCTGCCAACCCATAATGAGCAGCATTTGGTTTTACGTCTAATGCCTGTTTCCTCCTTTGGTTATAAAATTCTAAAACAATTTCCTTGTTCCTTCGCCAGCCTTCAGGGGAAGCCACTTCCATAATATCATGGTTTTCCCATAGTCCATTACTGTCTCTAAATGTCTTGATTCCGCTCTCTGCGGATATTCCAGCACCTGACAAAACCACCAATTTCTTTTTCATCTTACTTTACTTTCTATAGTATAAAAATAAACAAAGTTTCTAGAATACGTTTAAGCTAGCATCAGGTTCCGTATGTTATCAGTCTTTTGTATGTGCACAAAAAAACCGGAACAAAGTCCGGTTTAAAAATTATTTTTTCTTTTTGGAAAACCTCCCTTTTTTCTTCTCAGGTTGGTTTTCTATGATCTCAATGGTTTCTTCATAGCTGAGCTCTTCTGCCACTTTATCTTTTGGAATTTTGAAATTGTTTTTCCCAAACTTAATATATGGCCCCCATCTACCATTCAAGATTTGGATATCTGGATTTTCATCAAAGCTCTTGATGTGTTTCTTGGCATCCGCTTCCCGCTTGTCTTTGATAAGTTGTATCGCTTCAGCCTCTGTAATGCTTAATGGATCCAGTTCTTTTCCTAAAGAAACGAACTTACTATCATGTCTGATATAAGGACCAAATCTACCTATAGCCGCGACAATCTTTTTGTCTTCAAACATGCCGACATCTCTCGGTAGTTTGAAAAGTTCCATGGCATCTTCAAAGGTAATACTCTCTATAAACTGTCCTTTTTTAAGGCTGGCAAATTGCTTTTCTTCATCATCTTGGTCACCTATCTGCACCAAAGGTCCAAACTTACCCAAACGGACAATTACTGGTTTGCCAGTCTTAGGATCAGTCCCTAGTTCTCTAGAGGAACTCACATTGGCCCTTTCCACTGTTTCCGCTTCTTCAACGGTATTGTGGAATTTACCGTAGAAGTTTTCGATCATATCATCCCATTCCTGTAAACCATGGGCGATATCATCAAATTCCTTTTCAACCTTAGCGGTGAATTTAAAGTCAATGACATTCGGGAAATGTTCTACCAAAAAGTCGTTGACAACCATGGCAATATTGGTAGGGAAAAGTTTGTTCTTATCAGAACCCGCATTTTCTGTTTTTTCACTTTTTGAAAATGCACCCTTTTTAATGATCATTTCGGTGTAATTACGAGGTTTTCCATCTCTGGACTCCTTGATGACATAATTACGCTTTTGGATGGTCGAAATGGTAGGGGCATAAGTAGAAGGTCTACCGATTCCCATTTCTTCCAGTTTCTTTACTAAAGAGGCTTCAGTATACCTGGCAGGAGGCCTTGTAAAGCTTTGTCTGGCCTTCATTTCTGTCAGGTCCAGTTCCTGACCGATGGTCAATGGAGGCAATAAGCCTTTACTTTGGTTGTTATCCTCTTCATCTTCGTCATCAGTACTTTCAAGGTAAACCTTTAAGAAACCTTCAAATTTGATCACCTCACCATGAGCACTTAAGTTCTGGTCGGAATTGCTGATAGCGATACTTACATGCGTCTTTTCCAGTTGAGCATCAGACATTTGGGAGGCAATCGCCCGCTTCCATATGAGCTCATATAGTCTTATTTCATTTCTTTCCGTTCCGGCTTCAAGATTGGAAAAATTGGTTGGTCTGATGGCTTCGTGGGCCTCTTGCGCACCTTCAGATTTGGAGGTATATGTTCTTGCCTTATGATATTCGCTGCCAAATGCACTGACTATTTGGTTTTTGGCACTTTCCATGGCTTCAGCAGATAGGTTTACACTATCTGTTCTCATATAAGTAATCTTACCTGCCTCGTATAACCTTTGGGCAATGGTCATGGTTTGGGAAACCGAGAAGCCCAGTTTCCTACTTGCTTCTTGCTGAAGGGTAGAAGTGGTAAAAGGGGCTGCAGGGGTTTTCTTTGCTGGCTTTTTCTCCAGGTTTTTGATGGAGAAGCTGGCATCCAAACAGTTCTTAAGAAACTCCTCGGCTTCTTCCTGAGTTTCAAACTTCTTCGGTAGCTCAGCATTCAATACCTTACCCTTAACATCAAAAATTGCTGTTATTTTATAGGAAGACTTTGATTCGAACTTCTCAATTTCTCTTTCTCTCTCTACAATAAACCTTACAGCGACGGATTGTACTCTACCAGCTGAGAGACCAGCTTTAACTTTTTTCCAAAGTACTGGGGATAATTCAAAACCTACCAATCTGTCCAAAATCCTTCTGGCTTGCTGGGCATTGACAAGGTCTATATCTATAGACCTTGGGTTTTCTATGGCTTTGATGATTGCGTTTTTGGTGATTTCCCTAAATACGATCCTCTTGGTATTGTCCTCTTTTAACTTGAGCACCTCTTTAAGATGCCATGAAATGGCTTCTCCCTCGCGGTCATCATCACTTGCTAGGTAAATGGTCTCTGCGTCTTTTACCAAGCTTTTAAGCTGTTTGATCACCTCTTTTTTATCAGAAGTAACTTCGTAAGTTGGATGGAATTTATTTTTTATATCAATGGCCTTATCTCCTTTGGGCAAATCACGGACATGTCCATAGCTAGATGCTACTTTGAAATCCTTACCGAGATAACCTTCGATGGTTTTGGCTTTGGCGGGAGATTCGACAATGACTAAATTTTTTGGCATAGTGATATGTTTTATCTGGAAGCGGTGATTATTATAATCATGCTCAACAAAATTCAAAAATAGAAGCGATTATATTCTCCTCCAAATATAAATTGATCTCATATTGATTTTGGCATGGTTATTTCGTTGTAATATTGTAATAATTTTTCATCGATATCAAGGTAATATGACAAAATATCTGACATTGTTAAGACATGGAGAGGCAGAACCGGCCAAAGGGTTCAATGAGGATTTTTATAGGCCCCTTAGTGAGAGCGGAAAGTACAAATTAAATAGGCTTGGAAACGTATTAAAGAACAGGGAACTGGCTTTTGATGTATCTTATATCAGTACCGCTCTACGGACGCTCGAAACTGCAGAAATCATTAATAATTATATATCGATTTCCCGAAAGGAGGCTCAAATGCAATTGTATTTGGCAGATGCTGAAGTCATTTTTGAAGCATTGAAAACAAGCCCTGATGATTTTAATCATATCATGTTAGTAGGGCATAATCCGGGAATCAGTGCTGTGTTAGCCCTGCTTACCAATGATTACCAAATCAATTTAGCCCCGGGAATGATGGCCATGCTTGAGCTTTATACAGATTCTTGGGAAGTGGGCTTGAATAGGGGAATGGGCAGTTTAAAAGAAGTCTTACAATGAAAATGCCTTGAATTATCATTTTTGATAATGGGTAAATTGGCGGAATTTCAGTAAATTATATAAGGAATTTAATTTCTCTTATGGAAGAGAAAACAAAGTCTTTTTAAAAAACAACAGTAGAATAATAAGGTTATGATTACTAAGAAACAGCAAGTAATTAATCATTTTGATCCAAACGGAGTAGCATCACAGGGAAATATTTTTGGTTTGCCCTATGACGAGGAAACGGCAAGCCTTATCATTGTTCCGGTACCATGGGAAGTTACCGTAAGTTATTCACACGGTACAGCCAAAGGGCCGGAAAGTGTATTGAATGCTTCGGCTCAGGTAGATCTGTTTCAGGATGATATAGTAGATGCTTGGACAATGGGCATTTATATGTTACCTATACCGGCTGAATTGGCTCTGAGCAATTCCAATCATCGTAAAATAGCCGATGATTATATAGAGTGGTTGGAAAAAGGGAAGCAAAAGGAAGATAATGAAAAATATTTGGCAGTGCCTGATCTTGTGAATAAGGCCTGCATAAAGATGAATGATTGGGTGTATAAAACAGCCAAAAACTACCTTAACCAAGGAAAGTTGGTAGCTTTATTGGGAGGAGATCATAGTACGCCGCTTGGTTATATCAAGGCACTATCTGAAAAATATTCGAGTTTTGGTGTGCTACAAATAGATGCACATGCGGACTTAAGGGAAGCCTATGAGAATTTTGAGTATTCACACGCCAGTATTTCCCATAATTTTATGAAGATCCCTCAGGTAGAAAAATTGGTACAAGTGGGTATTCGGGATTATTGCGAGGAAGAATCTGACAGAGCAAAAGAAGATCCAAGAATTCATACTTTTTATGATAAGGATATCAAGGAATCCATGTTTGAAGGAGCTACATGGAGGTCAATTTGTAACCAGATTATCAATTCTTTGCCTAGGGAAGTGTATATAACCATCGATATTGATGGATTTGATCCAAAACTTTGTCCGAATACCGGCACTCCTGTTCCTGGAGGATTTGATTTGGAGCAAATCATGTATTTGATGAAATTATTGGTTAAATCGGGCAAGAAAATCATCGGCTTTGACGTGGTAGAAGTAGCTCCAGGAGAAGACGGTAATGAATTTGATGGAAATGTAGGCGCAAGGGTGCTTTATAGAATGTCCAATCTATTAGGAGTGTCCCAGAATAAGCTTTGGTGGACTGAGCATTAAGCAGAAAGACTACAAAACAAAGCCCAAGTTTTTTTCTTGGGCTTTGTTGTTTATTCCTCTAGATTTTTCTGAATTTCTTTCGCTTTTTCATCCAGTTTGTCGGCTGCATCCTCCAAAGATTCACTGATATCTTCAGCTGCATCTTCTACATCATCAGCGACTTTCTCTATTTTTTCCTCAACATTTTCCAGTTTTTTGGATAATTTACTTTTCTTCTTATCTTCGCAAGAACTGAATAGGATGCTTACAGCTGCGAGTACAAATACTAGTTTTTTCATATTGGATTAATTTTCTTTTTGGCTATAATTTCATCTGATCTGCAAAAGTAATCAGCTTTTTCAAATTTTTATGCCCAGTATTGGGCGCAATGATCTAGTGCTACTTTTACAGATTATAAAAGTACCTCCATTTTACTTTCCACTATCACTAAAACGATATATTTGGGCCCATATGAAAAGGGAGATTTGAGAAATGCGGCAGCTAATCGTCATTTAAGCCATTATAATTCCCATCCTATTCCTGTCTGAAGAACATAATCCGCTTTACTGGCTCCAGCCACTACTTGGTTATCAAAGTTCAAGGTAAATCCAAGTTTGATATATAGATCAAGTGGAAGATCATATTTGACATCTATATTATAATCAAACCTCCATCTACCTTTTTCTGTAATACCAGGGAAAAGCACGGCTTTGGTCAGCAAATCAAGGTCGCCAATATCATAAAGATTAAGTTCGCTCCCTACATACCCTTCCATACTGTTTCTGTCCTCGTCTTCACTAGAAAACCGTTCATTTACATATGAAAATCCACCTTCTACACCAAAGTAGGATTGGTTGGTATGGATGATATACTTACCCATTCCAAGCTTGAAAATACTCCTCAGATCCAGTTTTTGTTCCGTATTGGACAGGAAAGAATAATTGGCAGGGACATACCAATCTTTTGGAAGAAATTTTCTGTATGAAAAACTTCCATCTTCCCTTCGTATAGGATCCACTTCATCTTGGTTTGAGCGGATTAGGTTATATCCTGCAGATGCTGACCATCTGGGCGCTACATAACCCAATGAAGTCCTAAAACCTGATTGACTCAAATTGTTGGCTTTGGTAAAGCTATAGTTTACATCGATATTGGCTGATAGCCTGCTCAAGAAGTCATTTTCATAAGTCTTGAAATATACTATTTCATTAACATTTACATTCAACGAGTCACCATCCATCGTGTATATCATGATTTGATTGGGTGAGGAGGATTTTAAATACCCGTTATGTCGTTGACCAGAAGTCAGTGTAATCAGGTAATTTCGCTTTGAATATACCTCGCTGATTTTTTGCCATTCAATTTCAAAATCACTGTCACTATAGTCTGTTTCAATAATTACCACGCCTTTGTCCATTGATTTGATTTCTCCACCGATAACGTCTTTGTTTTTAAAGATCAGGGAATCATTTTGACCATGTGTAGTATGAAAAATAAGCATACAAAATGAGAGTAGTAAAATTAAATTTTTAATCATAAGTATTTCGGTTTAGTGAAATATGGATATTACTCAACTTTATTTTAAATAGTGTATTATTATCAATAAATATTAAATTATAGTGTTGTAATATTGTATTTTACTTATATAAAGAGTGAGGGAGTTCAAATCCTTCTATGAAACCCTAGCAACACTGATTGATTTTATGATGTTGTTTCCTCTTCCACCTGTACAACTTCATACATATTCTTGCCGTCCTGCTGAATGGGTTGGTAATAAGTTTCTCCATATTGTACGTATGTTTGATCTCCAATTTTGACTTCTTCAGCCCCTTCAGGTAGGTTTTCTACTATTGTTCCAGCAGTAGGGGGGACTACAGTATAGCCTTTATCCGTCTTTTCGTAATAGGTGCCGCCGTAGTAATAATTATTGGTCGTTTCATTGACGACCACTGTAGTAGTTTCATTAGGTAAGCTTGGAACGGTAGCTCCTACAGGTGCTTCCACCACTGTGTAGCCATTGTTGTTTTGTATATAATAAACACCATTATCATAGTGGTATTTTTGATTCTCGATGGAAATCACAATGGCTGTAGCTGCCAGTGAAGCCACAAAAAAGCCCCAGGGATGCCATGCTGGGCCCCAATAGTAGGGCGTGAAAGGATGGTAAAAATAAGGCCTATAACTATAATACCTATATCTGCCATAGTGGTATGGTGGTCTATGATAAGGGGGTAGGGGCTCCTGATTACTACTGTACTTCTATTGATATTTATTCGGTTGTTGGCCGAGGGTCTAACATGATTTGCAGGTCTGGAATGATTAGGGCGATTTTGATTATTTGGTCTATTGTAAGAAGGTCTATTGGTGCTGGGCCTTGCATTACTAGGTCTATTATAACTGGGCCTTGTGGTCGGTCTACTGGTACTCGGCCTAACTTGATTTGGTCTTGCAGTTGAAGGCCTGGAGTTATTAAAAGCAGGTCTTTGCCTTGATCTTTGTGCACCGCCGTTTATGGTTCTTCCTGTAGAAGGCCTTGCTTGTGTTCTAGACCGTGAAGGCGCATGATTTAACCTTTGGGCCATTGATAAATCCGGTAAGGTCATTGAGAGACAAATACCAAGCCCTAGTATTAATTTTAGTTTTGGGAAATTTATCATTGTTCTCTTCTATAAAGGTTTGGGGAGGATGGCTACAATTCTTGCGCCTGGTGGTGGGGTAAAGTCGAATATTTTTTCAGGGTAAAGTGTATTGATTTGCCAATCCGAGAAGGTGGCTTCATATTGTATTGGTGTCTCGTCAGCAGTGTTGATGATCAATAATTTCAATGGTAGGATTAATGCATCATTGGATATCCATATTTGCACATTGAGTCCTTCTTTGATGGCAGCTATTTGAAAGGCCTCTTTGCCTCTTATGGTCTTTTTCCCTAGAAAGTGAATTTCATCAAAATCATCAATGAGATCATCTGTGAATGAAGGATAGAAAAAGTCAGCGGCAGGAAATTCGACCCCAAAACTGTGGTTTATGCTGTCAATCATGCTCAGGGTATTGTCTGGAGCTCCAATGGTCGTATAGTTGTTCTCATCAAATGAATACCTAGTAAATGAAGTTCCGTTATAGTAAAAACCTCGATTACCGGGATATCCTTTGGCAAGAACCATCATTTTGTTTGCCCCTTGCATGATTACCTCATATTCAGTAAATTCTTTAGAAGAAGCAATGAAAGGATAAATGTTTTCTTGATCGGATGATGTATAAAGATGAAAACTGCAAGCACTTAATTGACCAATGACTTCACTCATATGGTCAAGAATATACACCGCTGTGGAGTCAATTGACTTTTCTTGTGAATAAGAAAAAAGTGGATAAAAAAGTAAAACAATCAGTAGTTTTATTTTTCTCATGATTTCATCCATATTGTTATCATTTAGATACTTCTTAAGTGATTGATTAAGAATTAAGAATAATATAAATAGGATGTGCCTGAAGTCCGAATACTGTTCCAAGAATACTGACAATTGTTATAAATATTGTCATATCCTATATCATTTATTGGAGGGGATTTTCAAAAAATGGCTGATATAATCAAGGGCATTATAACCGGTAAATTCTTTAAAACAATTGATAAAAACAATCCGGTTTTTGAAGCCACTTTTCTTGGCCAATATATCCAAGGTGAGTTTGGAAATAGCGCCCTTTTGGATAATCGCTTGACTGTAGATGATTCTCTGTTGGTTGATATATTCTTCAAAACTCAAGCCTTCCTGCTCCCAGAAATAGTTTTCAAGCTCCTTGGTTGAGACCTTTAATTCCTTGGCCATTTGTTCTATACTGAAATGCTCCTCCAAATGTGGCTTAAGCTCGTCTAGATAGAGAGTTATTTGCTCTAGAAGCCTTTTGTATTGGTCTGCATTTAACCGGCTGTTGGTATTTATTACAGGATTTAAATAAGTTTTTTTTCTTTGTTCAAAGCTTAGTGGTATGAGGCCAAACAGGAAATCCGGTCTTAAAAATAGGGCCAGGCTAATCGATAGGATGACGATAGATTCAGCAATATCTATTAATATGGCATCTTGGGTTGAATATCCAGCCACTTTGAAGAGGAAAAAAGGAATGAATAAAAAGGGAAGGATAATTATATAGAATTTTACCCATTTCAGCCAACCCTTATGTATCCTAAGTCTTTTTTGTTTCTTTAGACACAAAATTTTAAGACCTGTCCGTAGCTCAAAAAACCAATAAAGAAGCAATTGTATATAAACCAACCACATTACTGTAGCTTCTAATGTAGCTATTTTGGGATCATTAAAGTTGATCATCCCGATAGTAAATATGGATATGGGCATAGCAAAATGGATCAAGATAGGGAGCAGTTCTAACCTTTTATTGATCAAAAAGATAATGTGTATATAATGTAAGGGGACAAAGAAGGACATGAACACCAAGGAGAAAAAACTCAGTTTGATAGGTGAGGAGGAAAAATTCAATTTTTCAATGGAAGAGAGGATATCAAGTGCAATCCAGCAAAAGAGACAAATAAACATTAGGCTCAGCAGTCGCATAGCATATTTCTGATCCTTGATATTACTTGGATATGATGTGAGTACCAAGGCCGCAATGAGTGAGGCGGTGGCCGCCATCAACTGGACCAGAGTACTTAAAGAGATGTTTATTTGCATATCATTACAGTAATATTAATGCCACCTCCATCATCTTGACTTAATTTTAGAGGTTATGCATGAAGAAATACAGCTTAAAGATTAACATATCATCAAACTTTCAGTCACTTAGAGTAGGGAAGTACTGTAGTTGAACCCGGAATATCCATTAGGTTATCTATTGCGTCCTGATCAGACATGACAGACACCTTGAATCTTCCAACAGCCTTGTTATTTGAAGTCCTAAGCCTCATAGCGGTTGCTAATGCATAAGTTCAGATAAATTAAAAAATACTTTTCAGGAACATGAACATAAAAAAATAGAGATGCCAATATTTATAATTTTGGCTAAGTTTTGATCATTTGAAGTTTTTGATAAACTCAGAGGGGGTTGACCAGAGAATTTCTTAAAAGCTGCTCTAAATGAGTTTCTATTACTAAAGCCACAATCAAAAGCAAGGCCTTCAAGTGTGATGTTCTTCCAATCACCCGCCTTGATTTTTTGCTTGCAATGTTCAATTCTATATTTATTTAAAAAATCATTAAAATTTACTCCCTTTTGTTTATTGATAAAAGAACTTAGGATATATAATGGAATGTCAAGTTCCTCAGACAAATCATTCAGATTATAACCTTGGTTCAAGTAAGGTGCGTTGTTTTCTATATGACTGCTTAATTTTTGATCTATTTCAATAATTCTTGCTTCACTTAAGAATTTTGAGGTATAGGAGTTTCCATTTGTCGCTTTATTTTTATCTTTTTTGCCTTTTATTTTTTGTAAAGATGGCGCAAGAATATTTGTAAAGCCATACAGGATTTTAGGTTGTCTAAAGAGGTAAATACTTATGCTTAATAAAACCAGTGCGCCGGCACTTTTACTCAAGTTTTCATAATGGCCAGTCGAAAATGGATTATAGGAGTATATAAAATAGGGATAAAAAAGAAAAAATTGGATAGAAAGAAAAAAGTAGATCCAATTTAGTACTGGTTGATTGCTTTCTTTGAATTCTTTCTCTTCTTATAAATTTGATTACCAGTCCTAATTGTAGTATGAAATATATTCCAAAAAAGACATGATACATCACATTCACCAATTCTGCAGGTATAAGTGACAGTTGCATAAAAATAGCATCATGGTTCATCTCTGAAGCACCTATGCCCAGCATATTTATTTTCTCTTCATGAGACAATACCCAAAAGGGGATACTGTCGTCAATTAACACCAATATAAACGGAATCAAGTGAACCAAGTCCTTGGTCGAAAGTGACAGTCCATAAAGGAGATTTCTTATATAAAGGTAGGAGAGGGGGACAAATAAAAAGCAAAGAATATTGCTGATTTTAAAAGCAATGGGGAACTGAACAAGCAAATTACTTTCAGCAACAAGCCTAGCCAGGATATTGATCACCATTATAATTAGTGTAATACTTAAGAATTTTCGTGACTTTCCATTACCATCTTTAAAAGCAGATAATATGATAATGGTAATTATTCCTAAAGTCACAGCTAATAAATTAGCGAGTGTAATAAAATTAAAGCGGTAATCATGATGATTCATTAGGCTTAGTGGAAAAAAAATTACAGCATTTTGGGTTTATCTTTACATTTCAAGCGCCTTAAGCGATTGATTAATTTTGACTTAATATAAACGTTTTTCTGTATAATTATATTAATTAAAGGTTATTTTTTTGAATTAATTTTACCTATCTGTATTTCATCATCTATATAAATAAGATGGTGGACAATAATTCAAAATATAATTATAAAAGTTGAATTGATTAATAATACGATAGAAAATTTCCACTTGGTGATTCATTAGATGAAAATACAATAATATTGGCGTTGATTTGTAGCCGCATAATTGGTTTGGGTATAATTAAAAAAGTGATATTAATAATATGAAAGGTTAAATAAAAGGTGTTAAACCTATGTATTTGGATTGAATTGTATTTTTATATCATTTCGAAATATTATCTTTTACTTACTATTTGATTCGTTTTAATGGCATGGTTTTCAGATTAATTAGCCGCTTAAACCTAAAACTATATGAATTGGGCTTGTAGGTATGGTGTAAGTGCTATGGCATTTATAGAAAATGATAATGGAGGGCTATATTATGGGGGATGTACGTACAAGGCAACTCGAATGATAGGCATTCCAAATCATTTAGTATGATATATTATATCTTAAGGCTGCATTTAGTCCTAATAATAATTCATTTCTGTAATCAATATTTTCTTTATAAATATTAAAGATGGGTTCAACAAAATCATTAGGCCGATTCGTACCTGACCAAACAACGCTCGGGCCGACTATTAGATCGATTTTTTGACCCAAGGTAAATCCAAAGTTTAAATTTAACCTGGCCATATCCTTATTAGATCCTATATGGTTTATGTAATAGACTTCGGGATTGAAGTAAAGAATGGGGCCAAGGCCCATTACGCTTCCAAATCCTCCTCCTAATGCAAAGGCATTTTTAAAATCTGGATTGAAAGCTGTGTTTAATGTCGTATAAAATTTGGGGACGCCTATTTTAAAAGCCACATTAATAGGGTGAGTTTCTGTAAATCCTATTTCAAGAGCTTTATAACCTCCTTTTCGAATGATGGATAAAAAACCAATGGGAACAGCTGATGGTCCTATGCTATCTGTATAGTTTAAGAAGCCAATTTGAACGCTGTTCAATTTTTTTACGATATTGACAAAGGCTATTTGAGCACCAGTGACTTCTTTAGGGCTGATATTGACAAAGCCAATTTGGGTGCCTTTTAAATCTTCCCCGGCTGTATTGACAAAACCAATCTGTGCGCCATCTGATGATTTAACAGCTGTATTGACAAAACCAATTTGTGTTCCGATTAGGTTTTTGGCCGTAGTATTGATAAAACCTGTTTGCACTCCATGTATCTGATCTACATTTGTATTGCTAAAACCAATTTGAGTTCCATCCAATGAACCGCCATTTGTATTTACAAAACTAATTTGACTACCCTTAAAGTCCTGTTCGTTCATATTAAGGAAACCAACTTGTGCACCCTTATGATTTCCCTGGGCGTGATTGATAAAGCCTATCAATGGGTAAGCAAAATTATCAGGTACTTGATTATAGATTCCCGTATATACAACGCGGCTGGTATGTTCGCTTTGTGCTAGAAGAACCGTAGGCAGAGAGAGTAGTATGGCTACTATCAGTAAATTCAAGATTTTCATGACTTTGATCTTAAAAGAAATGGAATATGTTTTCTATTAAGACACTTGGAATGGAAATCTCCCTAATGAAAAGCTATAAAATAATTTGGATGCCTGCTCCTAAACCACAAAAAATAGCATGGAAGCCATCATCTCTGGGTTCGCGCTGAATCTCCCAGCCAGGGACTTTCCAATTTACATTTTCATAAGATCCATAATTTATGGAAGGCCCCATATAAAACCTGAAAGACTGACCTAAATTCAAAGCCGGAAGGAGTTTTATGGAGAAACTGAAATAATTTTTTCCATGTGGGCCAATGGAGCTTCTAGATACCAATTCCGTATTGGTATGAAAAGTCTTGGTTTTTATCAGATGGTAACCCAGTCCAGCATCAAACACCAATGAGTTGCTGTTGGCTAACAATGAATTTCCTAATCCCAGAAGCCCATAAGTGTAGGTACCCCCTGATCTAAAGATGACTTGAAGGACTTGGCTTTCATCAAATGACAATGAAATTGTTTTTTCACCAGATTTGATGAGATTGATAAAAGCTATGGGATAATTACTACTATCTGCGACATTCAATAAACTTGTAATTTGCCATCCTGTCACATTTTTTCCTTTATTAACCAAGCCCGACAGTTGCGTGCCGGCTTCTTCAGAACTATGATTGCTTAAGCCTGCTATTTGCCATCCTTCTAGGGACTTTGATTGGTTGATCAAGCCTGCCAATTGAAATCCCTTTACATTTTCACTGGTATTGAAAAGACCTGAGGCTTGGAATCCACTGCTGTTTTCCAAAACAATATTGGCTAAGCCAGCTAACTGGACACCTTTGGTATTTCCTCCTACCAAATTGAAAAGACCCGCTACTTGTAAATAATCTACATTTTTTCGATTGATATTAAATAAACCAGCCAATTCTACACCATTA
Organism: Echinicola marina; assembly: GCF_020463795.1. NCBI lineage: Bacteria > Pseudomonadati > Bacteroidota > Cytophagia > Cytophagales > Cyclobacteriaceae > Echinicola > Echinicola marina. The sequence continues at coordinate 4,218,638 of NZ_CP080025.1, forward strand.
ACTCCTCCGGAATAACCGCCAAAAATATTAATAGAGGCATTGTTTACGGTTTGATTATTCATCATACCATGGGTGCTTACTGCAGGCACCAAGGAAACCTGTACGGGGACCTCAGCAAAAAATCCTCCTATATTGAGTCCCTGCATCCTTTGTTTGAAACCCGTAAACATTCTACCCAAGTAGGTTTCCTCAACACGCTCTCCATTTTCAGCAGTGGGGTAAAATTTGTATTTGGGATTTTTCCTTTTGGCAGCAATATCAAAAGGAGGCAAAAGCATAAAGGTAGTATCCCTGTAATGTTCCTTACTGATGGTCAACAAGACTGATTTATCTGGGTTTTTAAGCTTCAGCTCGAAATAGCCATTTTTATCCGTCATGGAAGCGGCTAGCATGCTTCGTTCATAGACACTGGCATAGGCGATCAATTCATCACTTCCTAGATCTCTTATTTGCCCCGTGATCAGCCAGGAATTTCCCTGCTGCGAGTCGATGCCCTCATCGAGGTATAATTTGTTGGGAGCATAACGAATCACAATATACCCAGGTGTCTCAATAAACTCATATTTTGGCCCTAAAGCCTTTAATAATGCTCCGCTGATATTACCTGAATATGCAGGGAAACTGATTAAGCTATCTTTTGGGATGATATGGCTATTATAGGAAAAGAAAAAATCCTGAGCTTGGGAGGTTTTTTTGAGAAATTCCTCAATGCTAATGTTTTTCATTTCAGCGAGGGTAACTTGCTTATTTAGGTTACCTTGTGCGGATATGCCATAAATGAGCGAAAAAAATACTAAAAAAAGGGTGATGCCCCCTTTGGTCAGCCCATTTGCTGTCATTTTATAATTGAATTATTTGATGAGGATCCTATTCGGTTCTCTTAGAATTTGTAGACCAAAGGTAGCTTTTAGCACTTCAAGGTTATTCTCAAGAGAATTGTTACTGAAGGTAGTGGTTAATGGTAAATTTCGCAAACGCTCATTGGCAATGATAATATTGGCATCATAAGCTTGGTTCAATATTTCTACTATTCTCCAAAGGGGGGTTTCTTTGGCCTCAAAATAATCACCAACATAATAATTGTACAATTGATCCTTTACAGGGGACATGGTCAACAAACCCTTTGTGAGATCTATAAAAAGCTTATCACCGGGTTTCATCTTATAAACTTTTCCTTTATAATCTACCTTTACAGCTCCTGATTTCAAGATCACTTCAATTTCCTCTTCTTGTTTTTTTATATTGAATGAGGTACCCAATACGGTAACTTTGGCTGCTCCAATATTTACTTCAAAAGGCCTGTGTTCATTTCTTTCCACTTGGAAAAAGGCTTCTCCATCATACAGATTTACCTTTCTATTAGTATTTATAAGAGATTGGTTAAAAGATAATTTAGTATCCTTATTTAAGGTAATAATAGAGCCATCAAAAACTGTATGGGATAGGGATTTATTGGTTGTTTCTAAATTTAAGTTGGAGATCAGTTTATTGTCAGGAGACATGAAAAGGATATAGATTACACATGACGCAATGAAAGCCAAACCTACCGAAGCAGCTATCCCTAACCATGGTTTTAGAAAGAGCTGCTTAGTCAAAAAAGGGCGCTTTCTATTTTTTCTGCTTGTGAAATCTAACCATGCTTTTTCCACATCAATTTGTTTGGAAGCTGATGGAAGTAGACTTTTTTCCCATATCATTCGAATGCGTTCATACTGCTTTTGATGGTTTAGGTCAGCGTCAATCCACTGCTGAATTTCCCTGTTCTCCATCTCATCAGTTTCCTGCAACAGATATTTTATAAGTTTGCTGTCATTCATAAGATTATATATTTGTAAACAGGAATAATAGGATAGGTAGAAAATCTGCCAGTTCCACCCTCAAATGTTTCAATGCTTTCCCCATATGCGCTTCTACTGTTTTGACTGATACGCCTAGGCGATCAGCAATTTCCTGGTATTTCAATGATTCATATCGGCTGAGTAAAAATACTTTCCGACATTTCTCCGGCAAGGATTCTAAAGCGCGTTTTAAGTTTTCCATCAGTTCAGCGTCATGGCCTTCATCCTTCAGTATTGGGGCAGAGGCAGATTGATACTTTGTAATATTTTGGTGTTTATGTTTCACTTTCTCATGTCTCAGGGCATTCATGCTATCTCTATATACCATTTGGTACAAATAAGCTTTAAGAGAGCTCTCTATTTGAATTTTTTCTCTTTTTTCCCATAACTTCAAAAAGACATTTTGGACGATCTCTTCTGCTTCATCACCATCCTTAAGGAGGACAGAGGCATAGGCATGAAGGCCCTGAAAATAACCTTTAAAAGTCTTTTCGAATACTTTCTCATCAATGATTGACGCTTGTTCCAAATCAAGCTCTGTAGCGTATCCCACCTTTTGCTTAAGTTGAGGTTTAATTTGATCTCTTAAGTACTTCCTGATACTATATAGACACCGTAAAAAGCATTCACCCTATAGTTTCACTAAAAATAAATGAAAAAAATTAAACTGGGTATTCGCCACTTATTCGAATATTCAAATAAGCCATTCAGCTCCTTGATTGTTGAAGAAATATTGATATATCCAAAAGAAAAAGAGGATCTTAAACGGCTTCCAACTAAAATACTGAATGGTATGTTTCCTTATTTCTTTGGATTTAAGATGTGGCCAAGCCTAAGGTGACTCTACGACAAGTCTGGGATATGGTATAGATTTCCCTAAGTTTCCAATAAGAAAAACACGGCTAAAACACGGGATAAACACGGCTTAACTAGGGGTTAAACATAGGTTAAATCAAGAACGTTAAAAATGTTAAATACATTAATATTGGACCATTTTCATACCAATTACCTTATTTCCCACAGCCTGTCCTGCTTGAGGCTGAGATTCCCCCGTTCTAGCTGAAGATATACAGGGGGGATCTTTTCTGCGAGATTGGTCTGTCTTTGCGAAATGTTTTGAAGTGTAAAATATGCTGCTGCCATAGTAGATAAATATAAAAATGGATGAAATTTCTAAATCCGGTGGCCTGTATTGTTATGATCTTCAGGTCCTGCAGCCATATTATTTTAAGTGTTTTTAATCGATATTCTTCCACCAGGGATTTGGACTATTCATATCATCAAATCCAAAAACTTGCCCAAGAGAAGGGGTAAAATGTGCTTGCTTCTGCTCTAATGCTTCAATTTCAAAGCGGCTGATTGGGTCTTTCCAGTGATGTGGAGCCAATGAAAAGCCTCCCCAATGGACAGGAACAGCTATATTGGCATTGGCATCCATTACTGCTTTGACCGCTTCTTCCGGATATAAATGAATCTGGTGCCAATGTTCATTATATTGGCCACATTCCACGAACATAATATCAAAAGGACCATATTTATCACCCACCTTAGTGAAGTGATGGTCATAGCCGCCATCACCGCTCCAGTAGATACTGTGATCGGATGTTTTGAATACCCAGCCTCCCCAAAGGGATTTGGCCCGATCAAAGGCTCCTCTGCCAGAGAAATGCCTGGAAGGAGTAAAAGCAAAGGATACTTCTTCAAATTCACCTTCATTCCACCAATCGAATTCTTGGATTTTAGCGGCATCCAATCCCCATTTCTCCAAATGTCTGGACACTCCTAGTGCTACAAACCAGTTATTTACTTTTGGAATGAGTTTTAGAAGGCTTTTGTAATCGATATGATCATAGTGGTCGTGCGTGATAAAAACCGCATCTATGTCAGGTAATGTATCGATGATGGAAAGTGTGTTTTCACTGAACCTTTTGGTTTTGAAGGGGGCAATAGGAGAGGCATTGTCTCCAAACATGGGGTCTATCAGAATGTTTTTTCCTTTTAGCCGCATCAACAATACAGAATGACCATACCAAACAAATTTGGGTGATTCTTCATCTGCCATAAATGCTTTCTCATCCAATCCCATAACGGTCAAAGATTGATGGGGCATTCTGTCGGCAGTATTGGTGAAATTTTCTTTTAATAATTTGGGAAGGGTCTTAAGGCTGACATTCATGGTGGTAGTGGAGAGATTTTGAAATTTCTTTCCATTCCATTGTGGGGAATTTTTGAAGTTCTCCAAGTCGGTCTTTCTCACAGAAGCTCCAAATTGCGGATGAATGGTCATATGTATTGAATTAGGCTTAATCTAGGAAACAAGAACTTAATACCATTTAAACTGATATCGTAAAATAAGGTTACTTATTCAGGTAGATGATTTTATTGAATAATAAGAGAGCTTCTGGAGGGTATACCTGAGAAGAAAATTATAAAAGGAATGATGCAAGTTAGATTTTGTGAATAATGGGATTAAAAGCTTTGGAGCCTACCATTACCTTGTCGCCAATCTTAAAATCCTTTAATTCAGTTAGATCACAAACCACCTTTACGATATCTTGTCCGATTAGAACTGAGAGGATTCCTACTACCTCCTCTTGAGAAATCTCAATTACCTCCCCTGTAAATTGAAACTTAGCACTGTTCTTACCATGAGTAAATAACTCCTTAGGATTACCAGATCGTATGATTTTTCCCTTTTGGAATTCGAATACTTTTTGGGAAAGCTTGATGATTTCGCCTATATCATGACTGATCAAAATCGTCGTCAACTGGTATTTTCGGTGGATTTTCAATAAATAATCCTGAAGTCGTAGGCGCATGACATTATCCAAAGCAGATAACGGCTCATCAAGTAGAAGTATTTTAGGTTGATTGACCAAGGCACGGGCCAGGGCCACGCGTTGTTTTTGTCCACCTGATAGCATAGCTGGCTTAAGGCTCAAAATTGGCTCAAGATCCATAATGGTTATCAGTTCTTCAATGATAGCTTTATCATGATTTTTGGAAAGTGCAAATTCCAAATTCTCATAGGCTGACATATGGGGAAAAAGCGCATAGTCTTGAAAGACGTAGCCTATATTGCGTTTGGCCGGTTTTATATTGATTTTGGTTGCTTTGTCCCACCAGCAAGTGTCATCTACATATATACTGCCAGTATCCGCTTCCAACAAGCCACTGATTATCCTAAGCGTAGATGTCTTTCCTGATCCCGATTCTCCATAGAAGGCCACAAATTCTCCCGTGTTAATGGAAATATCCAAATCCAGTAACATTTCTTGATCTCCCGAACGCAAAGCTTTTTGGATCTTTAATTCGATCATCGCATTAACCTTTTTAAATGGCCTCCATTTATCATATAGACAGTCAATAAGGTAATAAAAGAAAGGATTACCAAAACTAAGGAATACTTATTCGCTAATGCGTAATTCAGTGATTCCACCTCATCATAAACGGCTATAGAAGCCACTTTGGTCCTTCCAGGAATATTTCCTCCAATCATCAGCACTACGCCGAATTCACCAACTGTATGGGCAAAGGTAAGGACCAATGCAGTAATGATGGATGGTTTGATATTGGGTAAGAGAACATAAAAAAGTGTACTTAAACTGCTTTTGCCCAATAAACTGGCTGCTTCAGTGAAAGATGAAGGAATGCTGGCTAAACCAGATTGGATGGGCTGTACCATAAATGGTAAGCTGTAAATACATGAGGCCACCACTAAACCTGTAAATGAAAAAACCAAGCGAATTCCAAACCAACTGTCCAACCAAGCCCCAAAAGTATTGTGTGGGCTGAACGCCAATAATAGGTAAAATCCCAAAACGGTAGGGGGTAATACCAAAGGCATACTTACCAAAGCCTCTATGATGGGTTTGATTTTGGATTTACTTATTGATAACCAATAGGAGAGTGGAATGGCCAATACAAAAAGTACCAAAGTAGTGACCAATGCCAGTTGAAGGGTCAATATTAGAGGGGCCAAGTTCATATCGGCGACAATATTACTTCGTTGAATTTGATCATAGCCAATACTTGATCTTGCACTTCAAGTGATAAACTATCGCAACTAAGCGTGGACACCAAAGCTATCAAATCACCCAGCACGGAGTCCAATTTTATTCGACTAAGAATTTCTCCCTTTTCTATTTCAGTAATGGTTCCAGAGATTTTGTTCTCTAAGCTTATATTGATATTGACTTCTTTGGCTATAACCAGTTCTGTTTCCTTGAAAAGAACATTTATCCTTTTGCCCATTTGAAGGTAATTGGCTGTAGCCACTGTGTCCAGTAATATCGATTGGAATTCAATTCCGTTGCCCATATTCAAACCAACCAATGACATATGTTCGGTTGACTGGATACTGGAAATTTGACCTTCAATTTGATTCATGGAGCTAAAATATAGAATGAGGGATAATTGGCTTTTGTAGAAATTTCTAACAAGTTATGCATATCTAGTCTATTATGGAACATCATAACCATAGTCCAATAAAATACTCTTGGCCGTCTTAGAAGATAAGAATTCATAAAATTTCACTGCCATATTCATTTTTTCAGGACTTGATTTAAGTAAAACCACTGCCTGCTCGATGGGGGAATACATCGCAGGATCTATGCTCATCCAATGTCCTTTATCCTTTAACTGGGGTGATAAAACTACCGATTTAGCAGTAAAGCCCATCTCTGCAGAACCTGATAATATAAATTGGTTACATTGGGAAATGGATTCGCCATAGACCAACTTGTCCGCCAAATGCTGCTCCAATCCTCTGTTTTTAATGAATTCCATGGCGGCTTTTCCATAAGGAGCTGTTTTTGGATTGGCCAAAGCGATGTGCTTGATTTCAAGATTGGATAGCGCTTCAATATCCGGCTTAAATTTTTCATTCATGCTCCAAAGAACCAATTTGCCAAGGGCATAAACCTTAGGAGCTTGATGGGCAAAACCTGCTTCATGGACTGTCCTTGGATAATTTATATCTGCAGACACCAATATGTCATAAGGTGCCCCTTCCATAATTTGAGCAGTTAATTTTCCTGATGAACCAAGAATAATTTCACATTCAAAGCCCGTTTCTTCTTCAAATCTTTCGACCAGTTTATCCATAGCATATTGCATGTTCGCTGCAGTCGCAATACTAAGATGGCTGCTTGATGGATTTTGACATGCAAAAAGGGACAACAGTAAAAATAGTGGCGCTAGAAAGCTTTTCATTGGAAGGGTATTATGAATCGTTGTAAACTATCTACTTCAATGTCAAATATAAGAACATTGCTTAAATCATTGATGGTTTTGACCAGGCTCACATCCTGCGAATAGATTGGAATAAGCCAGGTCCTCAAATGATTTTTCCTAAATGTTAAACTCAATTATTGGGGACTAAGACTGTCAGCTTTTCAGAAGCTAAGGATATATTTAATTTTCTCACCCTTTCGGATATCAGTTCACCGTCAATTTGGTATTGAAATAGATTGTTATTGGCATTAATTTCAATTTGATCAATCAGTTGGTAATTTACTGATTTCATGACCTTGATACTTTTTGTGACCGTAAATAAACTTAATAAGAACATTTGAAATTTGGACAACTTTTTCACTAAAACCATATCCAATTTCCCATCACTTAAACTAGCATTTGGGGTAAGTGTAAAGCCATACCCCATTCTGTTGGAATTAGAAATAAACAGTAAAAAAGGGTCTACAGTGAAGTTTTTACCATTCAGGGTAATATTAATATTCCCCGTTGAATTATAGGTTTTCAAGGTGCTGATCAATGCCGTAAAATATCCTCTTAATTGCCTTCTGTTAAGTTGGTTATAATGGGCTATCAAAGCTGCATCAAAGCCAATCCCCATATTACTAAAGAAATATTTCTCATTGATTCTGCCAACATCAATTTCTCTTATTGTGCCATTGGAGAGGATTTTCAGGGCCTTATCCACTTGTGATGGTATGCCAAGATTGGATGCCAGACCATTGCCCGAACCTAAAGGTATAATGCCCAATGGTATATTATGTCCTATCAGGCAAGAGGCTATTTCATTGATAGTGCCGTCCCCGCCACAGGCCACAATGACATCTGCAGCTTCTGAAATGGAGCCAAGGGCCAATTCAGAAGCATGCCCAAGATGGCCTGTGATTTTAATAATAAGCTCATATTTTGACTCTGGAAATATTCCCTGTAGCAGAACTTTATCCAAAAAATTATTCCCTTTACCTGAAATTGGATTAATGATAAAATGGATTACTCGCTTCTTTTTCAATACTTTATATGTAGTTTCTTTATCTGTTTGCAAGCTTATCAAGCCACTGCTCGCAATACCGATAAATGTCTTGATATTTATTCTACGGCTGGTTTTGGGGATTTAAGATAGGGGAATCCAACGATCAATTGGACAACCGAGTTGGTTGCAGACCTTCCTGTTCCTTCCGAGAAAACTTCTGCAAAACCATGGGCATATCTTAATTTTAAGTCCAAACCATTTCCTTTATTGAGGCCGACAAGTGTATATCCAACTTCAATAGGAAAACTAAAATCTATTTTATTTAACTCATTTTTGACATTTTTAGCATATTTGAACTCACCATCATTATTCGTTTCACCCTCTGTGATCGCTTTTGCATCCAATAAAAAACTTATCTGTGGCCCAGCAGATAAAAAGACCTTATCATTATATCCATATCTGAACATCAGTGGAATATCCAAATAGTTCATTCGAAGTGAAGTTTCTGATGTCTTGATAGCTGCATTCAAGGCTTCTGGAAATGGATTGTTGACATTTACTAATTTTTGCCCTTTTCGGGAGACTGGTTTGAACTGAGGCACAAAGTACCAATGGTCATTCATTTTCATATTTACCCCAACTCCAAAATTAGGCTGTAGACTCAGTCTCCCATCCATTCCAGGCAAATATGCAAAATTTACTCCTCCTTCAATACTGAAAAAGAAATTTTCTGTTGCCGCATTATCCCCAAATAAAAGCACCAGTAGCATGGCTTGGGATTTGGCATATTGGACTGAAGCCAAAGAAAGCAGAACTTTGCTAAAAAAAACTCTTAAAAATACTGTCTTCATATTTCAAACTATTAACTCTTAGAAGTTAATAATTATCTGATAAACAATAATGTAAAAGTCAAAATTTTCTTAGAGAGGTATAATATTGAAAACTGAGTATCTGTGATGTTACAGGTAGGCAAACTCAATATTGTTGTTGCTTTATTGGTTTTTTCGCTTTTATTCTGATCGTGTTTATTTGTGATGGTCATCATGAATACTTCATATTTCTTCCAAAAAGCATCCTTAGGCTATTGCTGAAAATACTGGTAAATATCGCCTACGATGGGCAGGAGATCTAGTACATGGAGCCTGCTGGCTTAGACGGGCAAGGTAGCCAAATAGAGCGAAATAGATCGAAATTTTGCTTCCGGTTATGGTACTTTTGGCTCAATTTACCCAAAGGCATATGCAAGGATTTCCCTTAAGTATTTCGTTTCTCTAAATAAGAGCAAAGTCGCAAATATTTTCAGACTACTAATAAAATAGATAAAGACTGGAATACCTACCTGCTTATGCCCAACATTTTATGGATTTTTGTTTTAAACAACTCCAATGGGTAAGGATGAAAAAGACAGTTGAAATTTTCTTTATTGGATATGAAATCTCCATTTCGGGATAAATCAGCAGCATAGCCATGCAACAAAACAGGACAGCCCTTATTATTGAAGTGAATAGCTATTGCAAGTTGCTCGGGGGAAATTTGTAAGGGGCTTGGATCAATCAAAACCAGATTAGGTATAACTTCAAGGGATTCCCAGCATGTGTCCATAGGCAACACTATTGGTTGTGCACCCAAGCTGCTGATCATATCAAATAGGTTGTCCTCAATCAGTTCATTGTTGGTGATGACCTGTACTTTTAGCATTAATTATTTATGATGGTGACTTTGTGGAAACACAAAATTATGAAAAAGCGATGACCCTAGATTTAAGCTAAATAGAACTAAACATGTATTAAATTGTATTTTGTTTAAATTTTAGTGTTGAGGTACATTATTTTATATTTTATCAATAAAATAATATATGTATAAACCTGTATCGGCCCGTAGTGTAATTCAAAACAGCTCATAACAAGCTTTTGATTTAAGCCTCCTCTTTGTAATAGCCGTTTCACTATTTTTTGGAAGATCCTGCTAAGATGCTATTCATGTATGGTCATCAATAGCAGTCAAAATCGAGTAATTCATTTTGTAATCCCCAATGTTTTAAAATTTGGATTTTCAAATTATCTTCATTTCGTAATATCTAAAACAGTATAATATTCGCTTAATGAGGATGAAATTTGATGGCTCATAAACTTCTGGAATGAATTTGGCATACAGTAGGAAATTGCATTAATGAACTATACAAAGAGTAGAAAGCATATTATTTAAAATGGCACTATATTTCCGCCAGGTATTTATATATCGATGAAGGAAGTTGGAAACAAAATCAAATATGGAAAATCTTCATAGTAAGGAATTGAAAATCGAATTTACTGGTTTATTGGAGTATTCTCCTTTTCCAATGTGGATATATGATATCGATTCATTAAGGTTTTTAGAGGTGAACGATGAAGCTGTTTCCCATTATGGTTATTCCAGAGATGAATTTTTGGCAATGACACTTCGTGATATCAGGCCAAAAGAAGAGTTGCCAAAGCTTGAGCTGGCCATTAATGCCGTAAGGGAAGGTGGATCTCCGCTGTATAGGGATTTGTATGTTCATAGAAAGAAAGACGGTTCTTTAATAAAAGTTTTGATAAGAGGAAAGCGTGTCATTTTTAAAGGAAAAAAGGCAGAAGTAATTACGGCTGTGGATAAAACAGAACGCTTCAATCTAACACAGGAGATAGAAACGCAAAGATCACAGCTGCAATTGCTTGATCAGATTTATAGGGAATTAATGAAAAGCAGTAGTTTAACGACTGCTATAGAACCATTGACTACCCTGCTTTGCGGCTATTTCTCTACTGATCTTGCCTGTTTTCTGAAACTTAAAAAAACAAACGAATCAGGTGTTTCAGATTTCACCATTTATCCTCATCGAGGAACTTCGCTATTATTGGACTCCCACAGTATTTGCTTGCATGATCTGGATTCTGTTTTGCCGGGAATTTATTCCATAAACTCAAAGGAGGGAAGTATGTTTTCACATTTATGGGAATGTAAAGACAATGAATTTCTGATTATTCCGATTAGGAGCATGCAAAAGACAGTAGGTTTTTTTCTATTTCTACTGACAAATTCCAAATCTCCCAGAAAAAACATTGATTGTACCTTTATTTCGACTATTAGCAGTCAAATATCCCATTCTGTAGAAAAATGGATGTTGTATAAGCAATTAAGAGAAAGGGAAGAGAAATTCAGGACCATGGTGCAGGAAGGGACTGACCTTATCGCCGTTTTGAATGAACAGGCACAGTATACTTATGTAAGCCCTACTTCCAACCATGTTTTGGGTATCGATCCTGTGGAGTTTATAGGCAAGAACGCTTTTGAATTTATTCATCCTGAAGACAAAGAAAGAGTCGGGGAGGAATTTAAAAAGGTATTCACAAATAAACATGTCAAAATTTCCCCCTTTAGGTTTAGACACAAAGACGGTCAATATAGATGGATAGAGACGACCTTGACGAATATGTTTGATTTGCCATCCATTCAAGGTATTGTGGCCAATTCAATGGATGTGACGGCATTCAAGCTACAAGCGGAAGAAATAAATATGGTCAATGAACGCTATCGTTTGGCCACTTTGGCTTCCAAAGATCATATTTACGACGTGAACCTATTTACTGGAGAGGCAATTAGGATGGGCAAGGCCATGGAAACGTCATTTGGGTATGTTGATAAAGTAGACAATACCTATCATATTGATTTTTGGAAGGAAAATATTCATCCAGATGATCGCAAAAAGGTTCTTTGGAGGTTTGAACAATTTATAAAGAACAAAAACCACACACATCTATCGCTTAATTATCGCTTAAAGCGATCAGATGGAACTTATGCCATTGTGGTGGATTATTGTAGTGCCATTAGAGATGAAAATGGCCTTGCAATGAGAATCGTGGGGATAGTTCGGGATATTACAAAGTCAATTCAAAAGGACCGAATGGATAATCTAAAGTTCAGGATGTCCACGGCCATAAGCCAACCCGGTAAATTGACCGTTGCCCTAAAGAAGGGGATGAAGGAAATGCTGGATTTCACAGGATTGGATCTTTGTGAAATTTGGATCAAGTCCAAAGATGGCAATTATCTGGATCTAAATAGTTCGGTTTATAAAAATCCAAAATTTAAATTGCTCAATCAGTTTAACAAGGCCAAAAAAGGCGAGGGCTTCCCAGGGGCAATTTGGGAATCAGGGAAACCGCTGTTTTGGAGCAATCTAGGAAAGCATTTGATTTTCAAAAGATCAGATTTGGTAGAGTCGGTAGGCTTGGATAAGGGAATAGGCATCCCTATTATCCATGAAAATGAAATCATAGGGGTTTTCCTACTTTTTTCTTCTAAGACTGGAGTTGGCGTTCATGAATGGCAAGATTTTCTGTTTGAAACAGCAAAGCATGTAGGGTCTGCCATAAAGCACAAAATATTTGAGACGGAAATGGAAACCTTTTTCAATATTTCCAGCAACTTATTTGCCATCGTCGGTTTTGATGGCAAAATCAAAAAAGTAAATACCGCATTTTCAAAACTGTTTAAGAACAAAAATATAATAGGAGAAGAATTCGGCTCATTGACATTTGGGATAGACCAAGGAAAATTACAAGACTTTCTGAATCCTGATGAGGATCATTCGATGGTGGAATGTAAATGTGAAGTAGATAGAGGAGAAAACTCATGGGTTTTGTGGAAAAGAAATATCAGCCGGGAGGAGAAGTTGTTTTTTGTGATGGGTCAGGATATCAGCGAAAGGAAAAAATCTGAGTTAGCACTTCAGGAAACCTTGAAGAGGCTAAGCCAAGCCCAGAGAATTGCAAAGCTAGGCTATTGGTCCAGAAATTTAGATGAGGATTTATCCATTTGGACTGGGGAAACCTACAAAGTTTATGGCTATAAGGAAGGGGAGTTTATCCCTACTTATGAGAACTTGCTGAAAACGCTCCATCCTGATGACAGGCATATCATGGGGGAATTGTCTTTTGAAGAACTCGCAAAACAAAGCCCAAAGAAATATACCCATAGGATCATTACTGCCAGCCAAGAGGTAAGGTGGGTAACGCAAACGGTCAATGTTTTGACTGATGATAATAAGGTACCTTATAGGATTGAAGGTGTAATACAGGACATTACCGATCAAAAGTTAATTGAGGAAAAGTTAAAAGAAAGCAATGACCGTTTCAATTTGGCCTTGAAAGCCATCAAGGAAATGATTTGGGATGTAGACCATGAATTGGGGATGGTATACCGGAGTAAATCCTTATTAGAAAAGGTGAACTACAAGGAAATGGATAAACTTAGCTTTACTGATTCTTGGTTGTGCAATATTGATGAAAGTGATAGGGAAGAAGTATGGAAATCTTTTATGTTGGTATGTTCCGATAAGCATCAGAACTATTGGCAGCGGGAATATAAAGTTAAGACCAAGCAGGGTGGACATATGCATGTATTTGATAGATGCTATATCATGAGAGACGAACGAGGTATGCCCAATAGGACAGTAGGTGCCATTGAAGATGTCTCTGAAATGAAAAAGCAAATGGAATTGGTTCAGCTCCAAAACAGTAAGCTTAATGAAATCGCTTGGAAGCAATCACATGAAGTAAGAGCACCACTAGCCAGGATCATGACATTGGTGAATTATTTGGAATCGGCTAAGGATAATCAGCAAAATACCAATGAAATATTAGACTATATCATGCAATCAGCCAATGAACTTGATGAAGTTATCAAGCAAATCACAAAAGAAACCCTTTGAGGGCTTCCAATAGCTTATTTTCAAATGATCTAAATGTAAGGCAAGACCATATACTTTGATATCCGTGATTGAAAAGAATTTGGGTAGTTTTTATTCCAATTCTGGTGAATTGTTTCGAATTAATACTATCCTTTTCATTGATTTTTGATGATGATTATGGCGCATAAATAGCTTAGGAGGTAAAAGTTGGACGTAGGCAAATTGCTGATTTTCGAATACTTTTTGCTTCATCAGCCTTGGATTTATAAGATAGTATCCTTTACAAACGGATCTTGATGATATTTCCAATTGATTCAAATAATCGTGTTGTCATATTTTTATTTTTTCTTTATGTTATTTTTTCTGCCTGAATCACAGATTGTTATTATAAATATGCTGAAAAAGGACAAAATACCATCAATTATTTAGCTATCCATGTTTGGTTTAGTGAACAATTATGATTTATATTTGCATCGCAATAAGGGAAAAACGAGAAGGTTTTTCAGGCAAATAGAGAGTTGGGTGAGTGGCTTAAACCAGCAGTTTGCTAAACTGTCGTACGGGTCAAACCGTACCGGGGGTTCGAATCCCCCACTCTCTACAAAAAGGATTCAATCGAATCCTTTTTATTTTCGGGGTGTAGCGTAGCCCGGTCATCGCGCCTCGTTTGGGACGAGGAGGTCGCAGGTTCGAATCCTGCCACTCCGACTTTTTCGAATCCTTTCGAATGTAAAAGCCTGTAAATCATATGGTTTACAGGCTTTTTTGTTTTTAAATACATCAAGATATACCATAATATATTAAGATGTATGAGAGCAATTAGGTGAACACTATTTATTGATTTTATTTTATTATAATTGCTTTAAGTGACTGTTTTACAGTTGTTTGTGGTTAATTTTTTCAATTTATTTTGATTCCTTTTGATTTCCATTTCACCTGTTTAGGGTGAGTGAATTGAAATTATTAGTCAAAATGATGCAAAATGAAATAAAATGAAAGTAAATAACACGTTTGGAATTCACTTTATAATCAGGAAATCTAGATCCAAGGCCGGGATGTGCCAAATTTATGTTAGAATTAGTCTGAACGGATCAAGGAGAGAAATTTCCCTTAAAAAGTATGTTAAAGAGAGCGAATGGGACAAAAATAAGGGAAAGTTAAGAGGGACTCGTCGAAATGCCTCCGATACCAATTTCTTTATAGAGGAGGTTAGGAGCCAGATTTATGAAGCTTATCATGAATTGGCCAATAAAAGGCGGGCATTTCATATTGATGATCTAAAGAATTATTATTTAAGGGGTGGGGAGGAAAAGTATACATTGTTGCGCTTGATGGAATACCATAATCTTACCTTTGCCAATACACTTTCCAAAGGAAGTTTGAAAAATTATAGGACCACGGAAAAATACCTAAAGAAATATTTTAAAGAATGGTTAAGGGTTTCGGATGTTTTTTTAAGTGAAATAAACTATCGCTTTTTATCTGATTTTGAGTTTTTCCTAAGAAAGACTTTTCCAAAGGAAGGAAATAAAGGGCTGAGCAACAATGGGATCATGAAACATCTTGTAAGGCTTAAAAAGCTATCCTCATTTGGGGAAAGGTTGGAGTGGTTGGAAAAAGATCCTTTCGCTAAGTATCAGATAAAATTTGATAAAGTAGAGAGAGGTTTTTTGGATCAGGATGAATTAGAGCTTATAGAAAATACTGAATTTGAACTTCCAAGACTCATACTGGCCAAAGACCTTTTTGTGTTCAGTTGCTATACAGGATTATCCTATGTGGATATTATGAATTTGAGCCTGACCCATATTATACGTGGAATAGATGGCGGGAAATGGATTTATACAACTAGGCAAAAAACTGGTGTAAAAGTCAAAATTCCAATATTGCCCTTTGCCGATAGGATGATTGAGAAATATAAAGAGGATCGTAGGGCCTTGGATAGAGGTACAATTTTTCCCTATGCTAGTAACCAAAAGCTCAACAAAAATTTGAAGGATATTGCAGCAGGATGCGGGCTGAATAAATACCTGACCTTTCATTTGGCCAGGCACACATTTGCTACAACTATTACTTTACTAAATGGTGTGCCTATAGAAACTGTGAGTAAGGTTTTGGGACATACCAAGATAACAACCACCCAGATTTATGCAAAAGTAGTGGAGTCGAAAGTTAGCGATGATATGGAGAAACTACGTAATATTTTATCGAATAAAGAAATTAAAGAAAAAGATGTCAAAATTTCTAAATTTCCAGATTACAGGTAACTACCTTTAAAATGTAATTTTTGAATACTGGAAACTGATGGTCTGAAAAAAAAACACCTGAGTTGGGTTCTACTGGTGAATGTTGATGGATGGCATCTTTTACCTTTAACCTAAACTATTTTATATAAAATTTAAGGTATGGACATAGAGATTATCACAAAACAGGACCTCATGGAATTTAAGGAACAATTTTTCCAAGAATTGGACCAATTCTTTAAAAAGCAAACCGGAACTCCCGCGAAAAGGTGGCTTAAATCATATGAAGTTAGGGAGCTATTAGGGATCTCCCCAGGCACTTTGCAAAATTTGAGAATTAATGGAACATTGCCATTTACAAAAGTAGGAGGTTTGATGTTTTATGATTTTGAGGATGTGAGGAGGTTGATGGAAAGTGAAAAAAATAGGCTCAGAACGGTTTGATAAAGTATTGAGATAGTACGATTAGAATGGGTTTTTCTGTAGCTTTTTAGTACCGAGTGGTTAACTATTCGGTACTTGTTTCGGATCGTTTTGTTGAGAATTTGGAGGAGTTATTAGATATTTTTGGTGGCTTTGCTGGTTTGAAAGATTGAAGAAAGAGGTGTTTTGAGTTTAATGATTAGAGGAGTACGAAGGTAAAAAAGAAAAAATTCCACTTTATTATTGGAGTTTACGCCCTTTATATGGGGAATTCTTATTTATTAAGATAGTGTGGTTGGGTTGTTGTACTACCTTTTCAAGTTGGCTTTTAATTACTGCCCATTTGTGGTTAAATTTTGGCATATACTCAAGAGGAACAGAGAAATCTATGTCTTCAAAGTAAACTAACGCTTTTTGAGCTATTGCACCACTTACGTCTGGGTATTTTTGCTCGTAGGCCTCTAATAGTTTTTGGAGAGGCAATAAAGTAAGCAGGCAGGAAATGTGACACTATCCCAAAAAGTGTGTAAACTAAAATTTCAATTAGTGGGGTCAGGTTTAGTTTAGCCTGACCCTTTTTCCAAATATAAGCAGAAAACTATTAAGGATTATTCCCCAGTCCCTGATCGGCATTGTCCATTTTTTGGTGGCTTCGCGCAGGGCAAGGAATACCGATTTGATAACTGCCTCATCAGTTGGGAAGGACAGCTTGTTTTTGGTGTATTTTCTGACCTTTCCATTGAGGTTTTCTATCAGGTTGGTGGTATAAATGATCTTCCTTATTTCCACGGGATAGTCAAAGAAAACGGTCAGTTCATCCCAGTTGTCCCTCCAGCTTTTAATGGCATATGAGTATTTGCTTTCCCATTTTTCGGCAAAATCTTCCAGGGCGGCCCCGGCAGCTTCCTTATTTGGAGCGGTATAGACCTCTTTCATATCCTTGGTGAAGGCCTTTTTGTCTTTCCATACCACATATCTACAGGCGTTCCTGATCTGGTGTACTACACATATCTGGGTGACCGATTCGGGGAAGGAGGCCTTGATCGTATCGGTAAAGCCGTTAAGGTTATCGGTGGCCGTGATCAGGATGTCCTCGACACCCCGTGCCTTCATATCGGTGAGTACGCCCATCCAAAAGGCCGCTGATTCGTTTTTTCCCAGCCAGAGCCCCAGGACCTCTTTTAATCCGTTGGTCTTTAGCCCTACCGCAATGTAAACGGTCTTGTTGACCACCTTGGAGTTCTCCCGTACCTTGAAGGATATCCCGTCCATCCATACGATCAGATAGACCGGGTCGAGCGGACGGTTCCGCCAGGCCACAATATCCTCGGACACCGCATCGGTAACCCTGGATATGGTAGATGCCGATACGTTGATGTCATAGAGCTCTCTGATCTGTTCCCCTATGTCATGGTTGGACATCCCTTTGGCATACATGGAGATGATCACGTTCTCCACACCTTCTGCCATGCTTTTCCTTTTGGGTACCAGTGCCGGCTCAAAACTGCCGTCCCTGTCCCTGGGGACATTGATATGTGACTCCCCAAAACTGCTCTTTATCTTTTTGGAAGTGTGTCCGTTGCGTGAGTTGGGATTGTCTGACTGTTCGTTTTTTCGGTATCCAAGATGGCTGTCCAGTTCTCCTTCTAGCATCTTTTCCACTGCCCGCTTTTGGAGCTCACCTAAAAAAGTTTGCAGTTCTTCTCCGTTCTTGAACTGCTTTAGGAAATCGTCGTTTAAAAGGTCTTCTTTTTTCATCTTCAATCAATGTGCGTTTAAAGTTAAACATTTATTCACACACTGATCGGTATAGTGCCTGCCGCAGGCTCCTCAAAATATCAGTGCGATTGTACCAATCACACTGATATTTTCGAGGTCTATCCTTTTACTGGTAAGCCCGATTTGTGGACTTACACAGTTTATGAGATACTCCCGGAAATGTCGACAAAATCTTTTAACCTTGATCCATTTTGCACTATAGCGTTAAGCTTCATTGCTGCAATATCCTTTAAGGAAGCCATTCTTACATCTTCCACTAAACCGACATCGTTTATCATGGGGTATTGATGGGCAATAAGATCGACCTTGACATCCCCAATAAAACCCAAAATGGTGTTTCCTCCTGAATAGGTAACTTCGAATTTATACGGTTCATTTAGGTGGTCGCCAAGTTCATCGCTATCAAATCCTGATCCTATGATAAGATCAATATCTATTGATTTTCGATGTCCAAGCTGCAAAGCCAGAGCAGTGCCTCCGGCTAAATAAAAATCTTAGATTTTCTCATCTTTCATCAACAGCTTAATCAAAGCCAATGTTGATGCCGAGACTGTTTCTTTTTGTAGCATTTAAGTTGGGTTCTTTTTAATCCAAAATTTCGTTCAACCAAGTCAATGGCATATTCAGGAAGATAATTGATCTCGTTTATTAAAGTAGACTTAATTAAGTTTTTGCCATAATACCTGGTCATTTCAGTCCATTCAGTTTTAGTACCCCGCTCAATTACCCTTTCGATGACTGTTCTATAGCTTTTATCCCAATCCAGTTTATCTAAATCGAAATCCCAGAACAACCTTTGTGGTAGGTTTGGATATGTTGAATTTGATTTTACGGGTTTCATATGAATTCTGTATTAATGCACTTAATGTAAGTAACAAAAAATATTCTAGAAAGAACTGAATCATTGGTCAGATAAGCGATCGAATTTAAAAATAGTTAAATGTTTAAATTTTGGGAGCCAAATAAAAAAAAATAATTAGAGATAAAAAGAAGGGGCATTAAAACAAAATGGATATATGGTATTTAAAGTAACCTGAAGACTGGATAGATTTAAAACAACAAAAACAGCATTATGTAATGGGTTTTTTGTTGAATATTCAGTGTTTTTTGAACCGTTTTGTGAAGGATTGGAAGGAGGTTTTGAAATTTTCTAAAGAAATCAATACAAAGAATAATTGTTTACAATACCGTCAGCTGGAGCTGGCGCTACGTGGATCGAACTCTTTTTTGGATGAAATGGAAATGATAGAGAAGCTTATAGTTTTGGGGAAGTCTGGAGAGGAGCCACTATAGTTTGTAGTAAGTGGCTCTCCCTTTGCCCTGTTTTTTGATAAGATCTTGGTCCACCATTTCAGTGAGAATTTCGTAAGTTTTGGTGTTTTTCAATCCTAATAAGTTACTAGCCTCTTTCCTTGAGATTTTTCCTTTTTCAAGTAAGTATAAAAGGATGGTTTGTTTTTCTTTCTCTAATCGTTCGTAATCGTTCGTGATCCTGTCTTATTGATTGGTCTTGCTCAATGCGTTCCTTTGAGGATGCGGTTATCTGTGGTCGAATAAATTCAATGTCAAAATAGTCATTCTTCTCTTGGATTTTTGGGGACTGAAGCCCATAGCTTTTACAAGCATTGATAATCCTGTTAATTCCACTTCCCCACTGTTCGATCAAACCTAGCTCCTTAAATACATTTGCCAATACTCTGTTGCGAACCTCACTCCGTCCATTAAAAATATCATCCATGGTTATATTATTGGGCAAGCTACCAGGCGATACAATATTCACAATATCATCATAAATACCCACTTTGATATCCCTGCCTTGGTTAATATAGTCCCGATGAATAATCGCTTATGTAAACAGTAATATTATGTAAAGTTTATTCTTCAACCAACCTCTCTACCTTTTTTTCCACCTATTTCCATACTGTTCTTTAGGTAAGTTCTTTACATAATAATCGTATTTTATAGATCTTAAGTCTATAAATATCAGGTTATTATGAAAACAAAACACTTATCTAATCTTTCCGCGGATTTTATGATAGTATTAAAAGCTGCGAAGTATCGACCCGCCTGTATAAGGAAGATTATTCAATCTTGGGATCACCTGGACAAGTACATGGTTAAGTTGGGTATCACCACTTATTCAAGAGCAGTTGGCGATGCTCATATCAAAGAAAGGTTTGGCGATATGCCCTATGCCGATTATAAAAAATCAAGCAAAGACAGAATCCGCTATATAGAAATGCTGTCGAATTATCAGGAAAATGGCAGCCTTTCCGGCAAACGGCTCCTAGTTCCACCTATCACCTTTACCGGAAAATTGGGTATTGCATTTAACGGATTTATTGAATACGCAAGGAGTATCAAGCGTTCAGGGTCCAGTATTCAGCGCTATAAGGCACGGATTAAGACCCTGTATGATTACCTGCAAGAGTCTGGGCAGATGGTCTCTGATATAGATGCCCCCTGCATAATTAATCAGTTTACCGTAAACTAATTCAAATATAATTGCTGAACCAATTAATTCCAGTATGTAATAGCAAGTAATTGAAAGTTATAAATTCTGAATTTTCTAAGAATTGTTAAAATTAATTGCTACTTTCGGGTAACAATATACAAGCTAGATTTCACCCTGTATTTAAATTTCTTGCTTGTAAGGAAGAACTGAGTTACTCTCTATAAAATTTATTCAACTTAAATTGATCATAGATATAGTAAGGTTTATATCTTCATTTGTAATCACCCTAAAATTATGAAAGAAGAAAGGATAACAGATCGACAAATTCTTAAGCACCTTAATTCAAAAAGAAACAGCTTATTGTCAGAATTAAGTAAAATTGACCTAGCGATTCAGGCTCTTGGAGGAAAAATTTTCGGTAATGCTACAGACGAAAAACAAACTCTAAATAGAAGTGTTAAAAGTCAAGGTAAATTAGTTCCTCCTGAAAAATATAGTAAAGGGGATACAATAGATAATAAGATAGCCTTTGCTTTAAGTCAATTAAAGGAAGCTGATAAGTCTACAATTATAACTGAAATATTGAGACAAGAACCAAGTCAAGATACTAAGAAATTAGAGGGTAATATCGCAGTAAGATTATCTTACCTGTTGAAGAAAGAAATGATTAAAGGAAAAAAGACGGGAAGAATTTATTTATATAGTTTGATAAGTGGGGAGTGTTAGCTGTCCTTTCCCTTCCCGGGGGTTAGCCCCGGGAAGGGAAAATTTCTCACTAAATAATTAGGTTTCCGTATTGATGCTTAGTACAGTTTGATCAGGTTCGACAACAGTGATAGGTCCCTGGCCTGCACCCGCAGCTTTTTAAGTCCTAGACAGAGTTTAGGTCAAAGTCCAGTTATTTTTCAAAAATATCTATTATTTTCCCAAATATCCTATGGAAAAGTTTTAAATCTTCCGTGATAACTTGTGCTGAACCTATCATTTCAGGTTTTAGCTTGATTGCCTTGTTGTATGAAGTATTTGAAGAATTTTCTATTTCGACTAATACTCTATATATCCCATCTTTTTGGAGATTAGAAAGGTCGGTTATACTTCCTTCTAAAGCTCCGAATTCGTGAGCTGGAAATGATTTTAATTTAATAATTACCCTTTGTCCCACTCTCAGTTTACCATACCCATTTGAAGTTAAATTTAATATTCCCATGTAATTATGACCTTTAGGGACTATTCCAAATAATTCATCCCCAGAATTTATATATTGGTTTTTATGAATATCTACTAAATAATTTAATTCTCCATCGACAGGGCTTCTAATAATATTTTGGTATTCCCAAGAGTTTACTATACTTTTTAGTTTCCTTAAATTTTGGGAAATTTGATTTACAAAGTCCCTATTTCTTTTTTCTTTTTCATGTTTTAATTCAATTAATTGATCTATATAGTTATTCTTTACAATATTGGATTCCAAAATAATTTGTTTGTTTATATTAATCTGTTTTTCTTTTTCAAGAAAGGCTACCTTGTCTCCAAGATATTCAGAGTCTGGGATGATTTTTTTTTGATACATCTGCTCACTCATTAGATGAATCTTTTTATTTAGACTATACTGAAGCTTAGAAATACTATCATTTACCATGTATGTTCTAATTAACGTATTGTTTGTTTTTATTCGATTGTTTAAAACTTCAAATTTCTTTTCATAATAATTGTCATTTAAAAATTCTGAATAATTTTTTAGTAATAAAATTAAACTATTTAAAACTTCTTGGTTTTCAGCAAGATTTACATTTTCAAAATAGGATGGAGTCTCACGAAAAAAGGATTTGTGTCCTAAATTTTCTTTTATGGTATTTAGAATGGATTTAACTTTTTTTATCGATCTAAGTGTAACGTTATCTTCGAACTCAAGGATAATCTCATTATTCTTAACATATTGGTTATCCTTAACATGTAGCTGTGATATATAGCCGGTTTTTTTACCAACAAGTTTGGTTATTGGATCTTTCGTTGTAATTATTATTTCTCCTTCAACCAAATCAGGATATTGGATAAACCAGCTCATCAAAACTATAGCTGTTATAATAAGTCCAAATATAAGCATCCCATATTTTGTGCTCCAATCTGAGAAATTACTTACTACATCATTGTAGTCCTCGGATTTTTCTATATCCAAATCTTCATTCATCACTCTCAAGAACTGATTTTTTCCAAAGTCAATTGATTCTTAACCAAATTGAAATACCTTCCTTTCAAATTTATTAATTCACTATGAGAACCTAGTTCAACAATTTTCCCTTGTTCCATGACAACTATCTGATCTGCATTCTTAACCGTACTTAACCTGTGGGCAATAACAACCACTGTTTTGTTTTTGAAAAAAAGATTTAAGTTTTCCATTATCTTACTTTCATTGTTAGCATCAAGAGCACTAGTGGCCTCATCGAAAAATATAAATTCAGGATTTTTATAAACTGCTCTAGCAATTAATAATCTTTGCTTTTGACCTGTACTTAATCCAAGACCGTCATTACCAATTTCAGTTAAATATCCATGAGGTAGTGAATTAATGAAATCTTCTATATTAGCAACTTGAGAAGCTTTTTGGAGTTTTAATCTATCTATTCTGTCATCACCAAGTGCAATATTTTCTGAAATTGTACCACTAAAAATATACCCTTCTTGCATTACAACACCACATTTTTTTCTCCAATCGGATTTACTTATATTCTGAAGCCTCACTCCCGAAATTGAAACTTCGCCGTTTTTAATATCGTAATAATTTAATAGAATTTTCAATAAGGTTGTCTTCCCACACCCGCTTTCCCCAACAATTGCAGTTACTTTATTTGAGGGGATAGTCAAATCTATCTTTGACAAAACTTCTTTTTCTGAACCAGTATATTTAAAAGAAAGGTTTTTGAGATGGATACTGCTGTTTTCCGGGATACTATTTATTCCTATTAAATTTGAGTCCTCGTCTTCTTTATTCAGGATTTCTCTCAGTCTTTCTAAGCCTATTTTTGCGTTTTGAATTGAATGGGTAAAATCAACAAGTTGTCCTACTGGAGAATTTAGTTGTCCAATTATGTAAGATATTGACAGCATCATTCCTAAAGTTATTTCCCCATCTATTACAAGTTTTGCTGAATAATAAGTGATGAAGATATTTTTTAACTCGTTTATAATTAATGAACCAGAAGTTTGAAATTGTTCTATAATTATATTTTTAAGACTAAGATTAAATAACTTAACTTGGAGTGTTTCCCAATTCCATCTTTTTAACTTTTCCGCATTATGTAATTTTATTTCCTGCATTCCATTGATAAATTCAATTATTTTACTTTTTTCTTTACTGACATAAGAGAATCTTTTGTAGTCTATTTCTTTTCTTTTTTTAAGAAAAAGAAATACCCATAGCAAATAAGCGAAGCTTCCGAAAAAGAAATAAAGGAAAATATCTACATTATAATATATTAATACGCCGCCAAAAATCAGTAAATTTAATATGGAGAACAGAACATTAATAGAGGTGCTGGTTAGTAATTGCTGAATTCTCGAATTATCATTAATTCTTTCTAGAATGTCTCCGGTCCTTTTGGAATCAAAATATGAAATTGGTAGGTTAAATAGTTTAATAAAAAAGTCAGAGACAAGAGAAATATTAATTCTGGCACTGATATTTACAAGTATCCAGTTTCTGACAATTTCAATCCCTTGTCTTCCCAGGAATAGAAACAATTGTGCAATCAATATGATATTAATAAAGTCAATATTCTTATTTTGAATTCCAACATCTATTATACTTTGGGTTAGGAAAGGAAATATCAATTGGAGAAGGCTACCAAAAAGGAGACTTAGAAAGATTTGAAGAAAGACGGCCTTGTATTTTCGTAAGTAGCTTGAAATATACGCAAAATCAGATCCTGCTTCAGATTTTTCATCTTCATTTTCATAAAAACTTGGAGAAGGATCAAGCATTAATACAATCCCAGCTTTTTCTTCCGAATTTTCTCCTACCCAATGATTAATAAATTCCCTTTTAGGGTAACTTATTAGTCCAAAAGCGGGATCAGATACGCTTACTTTGTCCTTTTTAATTTTATAGACAACAACAAAATGTTTATTTTCCCAATGAACTATACAAGGAAGATTAATTCTAGATAGAAGTTCAGAAAAAGTTAATTTTAATCCGATGGTCCTATACCCTAACTTCTCTGCAGCATCACTTAAATTTAAAAGAGTTGTTCCTTCTCTGGTTGTTTCACTTAATTCATTTAGGGTTTTTAAAGAAAAATTTTTTTTGTAATATTTTGAGACAATTCTTAAACAAGTTGGGCCACAATCTTTTTCATCTAGTTGTTTATATGTTGGAAATTTTTTCAAGGTGATTTTAAATTTGCTCACAACTTTGTTGTGAAATATTTTAATTAGTTAGATTACACTAAAACAATACTAAGAATAAATGCTTTTTTTGACCTACTAAATATTTAGGTTGTCAATTATATTTAATCTTAGCTAACTCTGACTTATAAAATTGATTTAAAACATCATAAATTACCATTTCATATTTCCTTTGTGAATTTTTGAAAATTCTATTCATTGCCATATGCAAAAAGCTATATAAAAGATTAGTCAGCTCATTTCTATTGGAGGATATGCTTACCATTGATTGAATAGTAACCAAACTTCTATTTGAATAATTATCGATGGCTAACTTTATTATCTCCAGTTCTTTATCATCAAATTGATTAGATTTTAATACTGAATTTAAATCATTCCGAATATTACGATATAATTTATTTAATTTTTTAATTGTAAATTTATTTTTGCCAAATTCTTTTCCGAAATTATCGGATAGGTTTAATAAAATCATGTGTTTTTCCTCAATATTACATTTAAAATTTTCTAGAATTTGGTTAAGTAGCATTGTAGCAAAGTTCCATTTCTTTTGCTCTAATGTTTCAAAATCTAATTTTGCAAGGATTGCAAGAATTAGATCACTCTCAAAGTAAAAAAGGGACTCCACAAGATTTATATATTTACTTCCATACCTTTCTAGCTCTCGTCGATATACCGATAAATTATAATCAGAAATTAATCTGTCATTAATTAGTTTTTCTCCAATTTCATTTACAATATTATTTATAATTGAGAAATACGACTTATCGGAAGGTTCGATTCTAATTCTTAAATGGTAACCTTTTTCATCAAAATATCTAATGAAGAACCATTTCTTCATAAAATTATTTTGTTTCAATTGATTAATCAAAGGAGAAATAAACTCAATTAATATAGAGTCTGAAAAATTTGGACCACAATAGAACTTATAAAATATCCATTCATCACCAATATTGAAATTTCTTTTCACTCCATTAATGGAAGAATAATCTTTATTGATTTGTGGCAAGTATACATCTGAATTATTAGTTAATGTGAATACAAATTGGCTAGCGAAGCCTTGGCCTGAGGTATCTCTAACAATAGCATTTTTTGAATCATGGATAAACTCAGTCAGTTGAATTTTAGATTTATTCTTTAATGATTCAACGAGTATGTTTCTTATTAATTTATTATCAAAATCAATGAGAAGTTTATTGTCACCTTCGTCCATTGTAACTAAGCTTGGTAAAGAATATTTCTTTTTCCATTTAGCAAATTCTTCTAAGTTTTGGTTAGTTAAAGCATTTTTTAATTCATTTGAAGAAAAATGCCATTTAGCCAATGATATTATAGCGCCTTTATAGGTTACTCTTGGCAAAAATTTGTAAGTTGATTCCAGCGGACCCCAGTTAAATTGTATTCCTTGTATCCAGTTGTGTGCACTCATGTCACATAAAAAATGGTAAATTGGAAGAGTCGTATTTTGATAGTTATGGGCATTAGTTAATTTTGGAATTATGAATTTATTTAATTTTTTAGATCTTAAGACTACCTTATTCCCACTTATAGATATATAAATATCATTAGGTACAATTTGATTATCTTCTTTTTTAGATGAGTTTGTCAAATAGGGAATTTCATATTGAGTAATATCAGGTCTTAGTAATATATTCCCAACTCTGCTACCAGGCAAGTGTACGATTTCAGCAAATATCCAATCCTCAGAAACAAGACCATTTTCTTTTTCATTTATTGTTTCAATTGTTTTCTTAATTGCGTTATTATCATTTGCAAATCTACCTAATATTTTTGCAGCAGAAGGACCCCAAATTGATGATACATGAACCTTGGAAATACCATTTTCATTAAAAATATTCGAAACCGCACTTAATGTACTAAAATCAAATAATTCATCATTTGACTTTAACTCTTTGAGATCAGCAGATGTGAGCTTTATTTCATATTCCTTATTACTTGTTGCTTCTATTAATTTTCTTAACATTAAATCAAAAGTAGGATTCCAATTGAAAAGCTCACCGTTTTTATTACTTATAAAAAATGGAATCTGTCCTGTATACTCGCCTAAGTCTTCTATGTTGATATTGTGTCCATACCCGATTCCATATTCAGGATCAAGAGCTTCCAATAAACAAACTTCTTCTTCTCCATATCTACTTACAAAATCTTCAATAAATTTGGTCAAATTTTTATTTTGAAAGCTAGTCCATAATTTTGATAATGCGTAAAATCCATCTTTGACATTTGCCTGAATGGAATCATCTATTAAATTTGATTTATTTGAAATATATAAATCTACTTGAACGAACATCTTTGGGTCTATTTTAAAATTTAGACCTTCGATTTCACTAACCTTATCTAGTAGTTTTGTAAAATTAAAATCATTTAGACTTCTCTGCCCAAAATTCTTTTTTATTTCTGATAATAGGTTGTAAAGTTTTACAGTCTCTTTATTTTGTTCCTGTATTTCGGTAAGCTTCTCTAGAAGAAAATCTAGATAAAAGCTTCCACTTACCGTTGGTTCAATCGTTGGAATGATAATTTGGTTTTCGATTAATTCATCTATAAAGAATTCGATTTCCTCATTACCCAAATTTGGCTCTAATTCCTTGACAGAATTTATTAATTTAATATAAGATATTTCCTTTTTTGACTGATCAATTACTTTATCAATAATTTCTGACTTGGGGACTTCACTTATTTCAAATTTTTTACTGCTGCCGTTAAACTTTGATTCGATATATCTGTAATTTTTACCCAATGAAAATAATGAAGTATTTAATCTATAATTAGTACTACTTCTAATATGTTCACTTTCCATTATTTGTTTGAAAAGTTGGCACATGAAATGCATATCAGGCCTCGTGGCAATGGAATGGTCAATTTTGTTACTTACAGTGAAATTTGAATGATCACTAAACTTTCCAGTAGAACAACCTGCAAAAAAGCCAAAAGGAGTTTCTCTTGAGGTTATTCTTAAGAAATATTTAGTTAAGGTGATAATTAGTTTATTCATTTCTTTTTCACCTAATTGTTTTTCCTTAGCTTTTATTATTACGTTTAATAAACCAGGAGATGCTATGTTTAATGCTTGTTGATTAATAGGTTCTTCATAAAAATCAAATAAGAACTTAATTATTTCCTCATTTTTCAGCTTAAGGAATTCTTCCAAATGATTTAATGGGTGTAGGGGGGTTCTGACTACGAATGAATTTAGAATGTTAACTTGCATTATAGATAAAATTTATGACAATAAAAGTGAGGAGTCCCATGATTGATTTTTACTAAGTCTACCAAGTAGTCCTAATCCAACCCCAGCGGTTCCCTCCAAATAACCATAATTTATTTCCGGAACTTCAGTCCTTGGATCAAGTATAAAGTGATAGTTTTCATCTTGTTTTCTCATTTTTAAGCCTACTCTGTACCAGTAATTTGAGCAGGTAAGTAAATCTGGATCTGGATAACTCAAATATGATTTATAGAAAATATAAGCTATTCCAATTGCTCCATGACATAGACAAGCATCTTTTACTAAATTTTCCTCTGGAGAAAGTCTTTTTGTACTATGGAGGAAAATTTCAATAGCCGAATTTTTTAAATATTCAAATCCATCTATATTTGAAAGCTGCAGTAAAGCTGATCCAACGCTTAAGTCACCATAACACCAGGCTAATCGTGATTTTGAGCTATATTTATTTGGTGCAGTGGTATAGTGATAAAAACAACCATGTAAATCTGTAGATAGCTTGTTATTTAGAAGAAATTTAATTCCTCCATTTATCATTTCCTCTGCTTTCTTAGTATTAATTTTTTTTTCAATCGCCTTTCCTAGAAAAACTAAAATAGCAGGAATCCCATGAGACAATCCTAAGTTAATTGGCAGTATGTTGCCATTTTCCATATTTGCCCATGTCACATGCCCATTACTGTCGAAAATGGCATTTTTATATAGTTCATTAACAAGGAATGTAATAGCTTCTTTTATTTTGATATTTATTTTATCTTTACTTAAAAAATATATTCCTATTCCTATTGAACCATGTAAAAAATCGAAATTTTTTCTATTTGCTAATAACTTTAATTGTTCAATAATATAAGAATCCAATTCACCTAGTATATTTTCGGTATCTAATTTGTAAAAACCAAAAGTATTTATATGCTCAACTGTCCAAGCAAAACCTGATAGTCCGCTTGAAAATGTAAAGTTAAAATCATAATTAGAGAGGGCATTGTAACTTGCTTCAAGTTCAGATAATGCAAAATCTAAATATTTTCGATCTTGGGTGTGTCTATAATAATAAATAAAAAAAATAATTAATCCAGATTTTCCTCCCATTAATCCAATTTCATTTTCCTTGTATTTATGGGTAATTAACTGATTTTTTATAATTACTAATTCTTGTTCTAAAATAGAATTCTTCATTTTAATAATCTCTAAAGTTTAACTTCAAGCATATGGAATTTAACAATTAATAATGCCCTTATAAAGTAAAGTACTGAAATAGAGCATTGATTGAGGATAATATCGTATAAGTTGAATTTGTTTATTTTAAAATGGTCGGTTTCAAATAAGTCATTAATGGCCTGTTTTAATTCCAATTTTAGATTGTTTTCTTTCTGGATTAGTATTTGTTCAATGTCCTCATCAAAATTTTTAAGGACTTTTGTAGTATCTAAATATAATTCATTATAATCATCCTTTTGAATATTGTACTGGGTAATAAAATGATTTAGCAATTCTAGAATATGGGTTTCTAACTCGTTACTATTTTCTTCTTTCATTAACAATTTAAAGTGTTTTTCAAAAAATAAAATTAAAAAGAATATATCAGCATCATCGTCTTCTACTTTGTCTTGTAATAACTTAAAACTAATTAAACTTATATTAGTAAATTGTTTAAAAGCACTTAAATCACGATTATATCCGTAAAAAGGAAGATTTACACCTTCCACTAATTCAATTTGGTTATTTTGGAATTCCATGAAAAGACTTTTTTTCGGAATTAAATTTGATTTTAATAATGAGGGGCTTTTTAAAAGATATTTTTTTATTTCACTTTCAAACTCTAACACGAATTTTTTATTTGAAGTGGATTTGAATTGAAAAGATATTAATACATTATCACCTTTGTGTTTACTCCTGATAAAGGAAAAATTTATCTCTTTTCTGGATTTAATTAATTTATAATACGTATTCACTAAAAAGTCTAAAATTAAATAATCCATTCGTTTTGGATCATAGTAGATAGCATAACTTAATACATTTTTTGTATTCATGATAAAATATTTGTTAGAATTCGAGTTCACCAAATGAGAATCTGTTTACGCTTTTGAGACCCTCTTTATTATTCTTTAATAGTTTGCTGTAATTCCAAATAAGGGAATATTTTCGTTTAACCTCTTCTAGGAAATTATTATCTGAGATTTTGTAAAAAGTATTTTCACTGTTGGAAATAGTGCTAGAATCACATATATTAAAAATTTTATCACCAAAGGAAATTTTTCGATTTGATTTATTATATAAACCCTTTTGAGAAAATTCTTCCAAAATTCCAGGTAAGGAATCTGTGAAATCTTTTCCATTTGAAAGAATTCTGAATTTTTCAAATGTATAGTCCTTAAATGTATAGATTATATCAGATTCTTTAGGAGTTATATATCTGATATATATATCATTAATATTTGTAAATGGTTTATAATTTGAATATCTAATATCAGATTCATGTTCAATAGTTTTTAAATATTTGGAATTAGTTAAAAAAAATTTCTTTCTACTGATTAACTCTAGCCTATTATAAAAATCAATATCTTCCCACCCATAACCTTTCATTTCTTCGTCATATCCCCTAACTTTTAAAAAATCATCCTTCAAAACACAGACCCTGCCAAGAATACTAGTTGTTCCTCCATTGTTTTTTGGGACAACAAAGACATCCTTGTTAGTATTGAAAACTTGATTGATATAGCTTGCAAAACTAACTCCCGTATAATTATCTGCATCAACATTGCAAATAATATCTCCGGTTGCATATTTAGCAACAATATTTTTAGCATGGCTCATGTGGAAATATTTAGGGGAATCAGTCTTTATGTACTTTATTTTTCCAGAATTGAGATAGGTTCTCATATCTTGATGAATCCATGTATCTAGATCATCAGACGAATTATAATTCAAAACAACAAAATCAACATTATCATAATCAGAATTATCTTTTATGTTTTTTGATAGAGTTTTTTTTAAGTGATGAGTTCTATTCATACAGGTTGTACAAATTGAGATTTTGCTATTTTTCATTATTACCATTTATTGTATTACACGGGTACATATTTTTTATATAAAAAATGCCGTCAAACATTTTAAACCAACTTGCTAGAACGGGTTTATGAACCATAGCTTTCATAAAAAATGCCTTTTCAGAATTTTTCTTTCTGCCTTTTTTAAAATCTAAATAGCCATAATCACTACCTTCATTATATACTAATGATTCAAAATGATTTAATGTAGGCTCAGGAATTGTATAGGCTTCTGATAAAATTCTCCCACCTCGTCCTTCATAGGATGTAAAGCCTAATACAAATAGTTTATCTTTAAGTTTTTCATAGATATAGCTTCCGGTATTAATTGTATCAGCATTATTTGTGAACTGAGAGTATTTATTTAATTGTTTGAACTCCTTAATAATATGAAAATTAGAACTCCAAAAAATAATTTTTTTCCCTTTATATTTATGTTTGATCAACCACAATAAATTGTTTCCCATTTGAATATCCCGAATATTATTGCTTTTAAGGGTGTCAAGTGAATTACGTACAAACCCTTCTAAATTATTAAGTTCTTGGTACCAAAAAGAGTTAGACTCTATTTCTTCTTTGAATTTGTTAATCAATCCAAACAATTTTTTTTGGTCTGTAGCCTTTATTTTTATATTATATTCATTTTCAATTGTATTCTTAATTGTGTTAAGAAAGAAGCTCCTTTGGGAACTATCTATCTTGTGAATTCTTTCATCCAGGAAATCTGTTAACTCATGCAAATAATTATTCTTTGAATATTTTAATGAATGTCTTGGATCAGCTCCTGCGATTTGTAATGGTCTTTTGGTATTAGATTTTTGATCAATGTATTTAAAAAGGGCATTACACTCTTTACATTCAGTCCATATCGGGTAGATGTTTTCTATATACTCCCCTCCTTTTGAATTTCTTTTAAGGTCTTTCTCCCATGCATTATTCAATCCATAAAAATCACTCTCAAATACTATTACATCAAACCCCATTTCCTCATATAGAAATTTCACTATTCTAGTTTTGGCTAGCATGGTCGGACCGTCACCATGATCTTGCTCACCTAAAAATACTATATCTGATTTTCCTATTGATTGCTTCAAAAAAATTAAGTCATCAAAGCTTTCTGCCATCGGATCTATAGAATCAATAACTATATAATTGTTGGAAATGAATTCTTTAATATTTTTATCGATGGGAAATAAGAATTTCAAAAGAAAATAATTATAAAAGGCTAATGATAAAATTATAAATGAAATTACTCCAATTATCCATTTTTTATATTTATTCATAAATAATATAATATATTTTTAAATATTAACATAATATAAGTTCTGTCCAGCTATTACATGATTGATCAGGGTTCAATTTGCTAATATAAGTTAATCCAATACCGGCCAATCCATCAAGAACTCCAGGCTTATAGCTCCATCTTTTTGTAAGTTGGGACTCTAAAAATCGATATCTGCTGTATGAATCATCTAATATTCTTAAGTCCAAAGTTTTATTAATCCAAAAATTTGAGCTATCATTAAATTCCTTAATTCCACTTTCATTGTAAAGTTTGTTGAAAATGATGGCTAAACCGGAAGTACCATGGCATAGACAACCATCATTTATATAGTTTGTCTTCATGTCCCTTCTTTGTGATGAGAAAAGAAATAATTCTAACAAAAAAGGCTTTACATACTCAAAGTCGCTTTTTTTAGTTACTTCCCAGAGGGAAAGGCCTACACTTAAATCTCCATAGCACCATGCCAGTCTAGAAGAATCCTTATATTTATCAAATGGCAGTGAATGCGGGAAATAAAATCCAAAATGGCTATGGTCCAAGGAATTATTTAAAAGAAATTTAGTTCCTCCTGAAAGTAGTTTTTTTACCTTATCTTTTTCTAGCCCTCTGTCTAATATATTACTTAGTATGAAAATAATAGCAGGTATCCCATGTGCTATTCCTAAATTATACATCTCATCTTCTTGTCTATTACGGTTTTGCCAATTTTTCCACGAAACTACCTCATTATTAGTCTCACTATAAAAATATAAGGACTGGACAATTAATGAAAGGGCATTACTTGTCAACTCGTTTTCCCTTCTCTTAAGGAAATATAAACCCAGACCTAGCGCTCCATGTAAAAAGTCAAAATTTCCAATTTCACACATTTTTTTTAATTCAAGAAATAGAATTTCATCAAATTCTTCTAATAAAATGTCTGAGTTTAGGCCCATTAACTCATTTTTACTAATATATTCTATAAGCCATCCTATACCTGCTATTCCATTTGCAAAACTATAATCCAACTCTTCTTGTTCCACATAATCCAGCACTTCACAAAGCATGTTATAACACTGTTCTAAATGCTCTGTTTTACCGTATAATTTATAATAATTAATATGGAATAGAATTATTCCACTCTTACCCCCCATTAAACCGATATTCGAATTTTTGTGAAAATCCTTATTTAATAGGTTATAGATATAATCGATCTCGTTAATCAATATATTTTTTTTATTCAATTTCAAACTATTTATATTAACAAAAAAGATAAAATTAATAACTAATAATGAAGGAAGGGGAGCTCCCCTTCCTTTTACTCAACTTATCCTCCACATAAGCATATACTTCCTTTAGAATAATCACAGTTTCTCGACTGTTCACAACCTGATTGAACGTTTGTATTATTACCTGTAGTACAATTTACTGTACAATCTTGATAAGTACAGTTCCATGCTGTTTGAAGCGGTCCACAGCCATCTGTACAGCCATCTGTAAATGCACCACCTTGAATTTGACTCATTTCATTTCTACCCAGCTTTGCTATTGTTTTTTTTCCTAAGCTGAGTTTTCTGTTTAACTTGTTGTTTTTCATTTTTATTAAAATTAATTTTTGAAAATAAACTTGATAGTAGCTAACGACTATCGTTTTAAAATATCTAGAATTAAACAATTGCGCAATCTCTGTGAATTTAAAAATTAATTTTTCAATTTCAACTTAATTTTTAATAATTAACTTATTTTTAATGATTTTAATCTAAAGAATTCCTCGACGCTCTGCGTCGGGGTAAGCTGAAAAATTTGAAAAACAAAGAGTTTTTCAAGACACTTTGAAAAAGAGTACTTTCGCTAAATGGGAGATCATATATTAAGCGACATAATAAAACGCTATTACTATATCATTTAGTGTTTCCTTTAAAGTATAGGAAATCAGTAATAACCGATGAAGTAGGAGAAGGTTTGAAACAGATATGTTTGGGAATTTCAGAACGCTATGAGATTCATTTTGTCGAGATCGGTCATGAACCAGATCACGTTCTTTTTTTAGTTCATAAAGTGTCTCGAGCTATTCAATTTAAAAATGGCAAATATGTTAAAAAGTATAACGGGGAAGGAGTTGTTTAGACGGTTTCCAGATAGAAGGGTGAAATTATCTGGCGGAAAGTTCTGGACGAGTGGATATTCAGTTGGCCAATATGCAAACGAAGAGGTAATAAAAGCATATGTTAAAAATCAAGAAGTTGAGAAAGATTATAAAAAATTACCTGCAAATCAACTAACATTATTTTGATACCTCGGTGGCTCTGCCTCGGAGTGGTTCATTCGTTTTATTAAGTGATTTTATTTCTAAATTATTGATTGGTATTTTAGGGTCAAACTGCTAAGAGTGTAAAGGTGGTTTCATATTGGGAAACTCTTTTCAGTCAGCATAATTAGGCATTTTTGATTTGACAATATCTAGGCGGTGGCAGGAAAGCCTATAATGAAAGTTTATTGCTTTCTTTCTATAACTGTACTATTTGATCCTTCCGGTAAGGGTAGTGCGGCCCGGGATATTTTTTAGGGCCGTTCCGTTAGAATAACTGGTATTCACACTGACGACCAAGTGCCGATATATACTTTTTTTGAGGGCATAATCCCCTCATTTTTAACCCTTTCCTGAAAAGCTAAAAAGGAAAATCCAACTTAATCAAATATTGTAATAGTAAACCCTGGTTAAAAACAAGGGCTGATTCGTCAAAACCGGCTCCTAGTACCTCTATTGGATGCCCAAAATTTTAAAATCTACTTTTGATACAGCCTCAGAATCCTTATTGAAACATTACATTGTGAGGATAGTATTCACGTGAGTTGCAATTGAGAACCGGTATTCAAGTCCCGTTTTAACCTCTGGATATTTTCAAGATCAAGAAGTCAATATGCTCTGGAAAAGTCACACTAAATTAACATTCAAGTAGTGCACCGTGTATAAGGTAATGGATCACAATCCATTGTGCAATTGTGATAAGTACAGTTCCATGCTATTTGAAGCGGTGTGAACCATCCGCTTCTTCAGAAGACAGGGATCGCGTTCCGGCAATCAGCAAGATGTAGTTTTGTATACAAAACCCTCTTTTCAGCCTCCGAAGTCGGTGGAAAGGTGCTCGGGACTCGCAGCCTTTTGATGGAGGGAAGCCTGGGCCATAATGGTTGAAATGTGTTGTGGCAGATCTGGGTAAAAAGTCAACTATACCCTTTAAATCAGGGGGGAAGAATTCAAATTATCTGTTATTTCTTTAAGGGTTTCATCGGTATCCACTCCACCTTGCTGCAAAGCTATGCCGGTCAAGAAAACGGTCAAGGGCAGGATAAATGCTTCCTGTCGTCAGCACCCTTGACCTTTATTCCTTCCCGTTATAAGGTGGCATCCAAGAGGAGTGAATGGTAAGGTATGGTCATTTTTTAAACTAGCTAAGAAATAAGGTATTTGTTAATTAGCGTCCTTATTTCCAAAAAGGTTGTTTTTACGATTTTTTAGATCATGTGTTATAATTCCTGCATCTTCTACAAATTGGTGTCCAATAGTTGGGCAAGCATTTTAAGCAGATATTTGTAGCGATCTTAAATGGTATTCAAAATCAGATATAAATCATAGTTAGGTGATAGAAATTGTCTTCTTATTTAATTAAAGTGAAATGCTATACGTCCTTATACAGTTTTTTGAGTTCATTTTTTATTTCAAATAGATATTTTGTGTTTGACATCAGCAAAAAGTGGACAGTTTAAGAGATGAAATTAAGATAGAGGTTTATTAACTTTATTCACCTCTAAAAAAGTCAGTAATGAGTAAAAAACAAAGTGCGAGTGCACTGATCAGTGAAATGGGTTTTGATGTACCTCTGATCACTTATGACTATAATGGTAATATAGAAAGCCTACAACGCTACGGCAACCATGCAGACTCGGTTAACCTCATCATAGATGACCTGACCTATATTTATGATGACGGAAACCAATTGGTGAAGGTGGATGATGGCTCAGGTCGGGAGAGCGGTTTCACGGATGGGGCTGACCAATCAGCGGAATACCTCTATGATGGCAATGGCAATATAGTAAAGGATGAAAACAAAGGAATAGACTCCATAGAGTACAATCACCTGAATTTGCCAATAAAAGTAACCTTTAGCCCTACGAAGTATATTGAGTATACTTATGATGCCTCGGGGACCAAGGTGTCGCAGAAAACAGTGGACGGAGGGGATACCAAGGTGGTTGATTATATAGCAGGATTCGTATATGAGGATAATAAGCTGCAATTTCTTCAACATGACGAAGGACGTGTGGTAGCACTGAGGGATGAGGAGGGTGATATAGAGGGTATAGAATACCAATACCATCTAAAGGACCATCTGGGAAATGTCAGGGCCACATTCAAGGGAGAGATACAGAAAGAAAAATATCTTGCCACGTTTGAACCGGAGGACCAGGATTACGAAAGCACCTACTTCAGCCGATATGGGGAGGTGACAAGGATCAATGCCGATATTTTCGACCACACCGATGATGGAACCGGGGATACTTACTCCATGCGTTTGAATGGTACTGGCAATGAGATAGAGGGACTTGCCAAGTCTCTTGCGGTAAAGCCAGGGGACTGGATAGATGCAGAAGTGTATGTCAAGTATTTGGATCCATCTACCACAGGGACTCCGGGGAGTCCCTGGGCCCAACTTATCCAGGATTTGGGCAATAATGCATCATCGGTAGTGGTCGACGGGGCATCGGCAGGCACGGAGCCTTTACTTTTTCAGGGCCTGATGGGCTATGAAGACGATGATTCTGATGGCCCCCAGGCCTACTTGAATATTTTGGTCTTTGATGAGCAATATAACCTGCTCTACTCAGCTTATGAGACAGTGACAGCAGAGGCGGAAGAAGATGGTACCGATAAAGACCATCTTTATATAAGTATCAGTTCGGTAACCATAGAAAAGCCAGGATTTGTGTATATTTACCTATCCAATGAGAGTTCTTCTCCCATTGAAGTGTTCTTTGACGATTTCAAGATTACCTATAAGAACAGCCCAGTCGTACAGAAGGATGATTATTATCCCTTTGGCCTGTCTTTTAACTCGTATACGAGGCCAAGTTCTGTTGGCCAGAAGTACCTCTACAACGGCAAGGAACTGCTGGACGATCTGAACCTGGGTCTGTACGACTACGGAGCTAGGATGTACATGCCGGATTTAGGCCGCTGGATGTCTGTGGACCCATTGGCAGATGCTCCTGAACAAATAGATAAGTCTCCTTATGCTGCATTCTGGAACAGCCCTATAAGATACAATGATCCGGATGGAAGATGTCCAAATTGCATTACAGGTCTGATCGGTGCAGGAATTGGGGCATTAGTTGGTGGGGGGATAGAAGTCGCTACACAGCTTTATAATAATGGTTCTGTTACAAATTGGAGTGCTGTTGGAGGTAGTGCTTTGCAAGGAGGGATTACCGGAGGTGCAGCAGGATTCACAGGCGGAGCGAGTTTAGTAGTTACAGCAGGAGTAGCGGGAACAGCAAATGCGGCGGGAGGTGCTGCAAACCGAGCAATACAAGGACAAGAAACAAACATTGGAGATGTTGCTCTTGATGCTACAATAGGTGGGGCACTTGGTGCAGGAGGTAAAGTGGTTGGAAATGCAGTTAGTGGAGCGGTAGATGATTTGTCAAATGCAGCCAAAGGGAAGTTGGGAGAAGCACTTACAAATGTAAAATATGGTGCAAAAGGATAGTAAATAGTGGTAAGGCAGTTGTTGAAACTGGTAAAAAAACAGCCACAGGAAGGGTGCAAGTCGCTAAGTATGACCACGCTTTTAAAAATCCTGTTACTGGTAAGCAATTGACTGTAGAAAGTAAGTTTAACACAAGTGGATTAACTGGAAATCAAAAAGCTGCTGCAGGAAATGTAACCACCCCTGGAGGTTTAATCATAAGTAATCCAACGAGTCAGCATGTTGGACTAGCTGCTGGAGCCGCAACTTCTGGTGCTGGAGCTGGTGTTGTCACCCAAAAAGAAAGAGATTACTAAAGATGGGATTGTTTTACAAAGTATGTGAAAAAGAGTTGCTTCTAATCCGGGATAGAATATTCCTTGACAAATGTTTACCAGCACTTAAAAAGAACGGATTTGGGAAATCGCCATTTTCTACAGCGTGGTTTGGGAAAAATAATTTAGGTGATTTTACTTATGAATTATGTAGAGTGCGAAAAGGTTCAATATTGGAAATTTTTGTAACACATATTTCAAAAGGAGATCAGTGGATAAAAGTATTTTTAAACATATTCAAACTATCACCAGATTTGAGATCTTTAGAGCAATTACAAGGAGTTGATGGTCTTCAATATCATTTGCCCCCAAACAGTTTGACAAAAATGCGATTGAGAAGCGATGATATAAAAGGAATGCCTCTTTTGGATTATCATTTTATGTTTGGAGGGCATAAAATACGGTCTTATCATACCAAGACAGGTTATGATAGGCAAATAAGAGAATTAAGCAAGCGAATCGAAAAAGACCTTGGCAATATTGACTTTTTTGTAGATAGATGGCATGAACTTCACGAGCTTAATTTGACGGACTGGGAGGGTAATCATATAAATCAATGAATTTGGAGAGCCTCTGAGAGATCGGAGGCTTTTTTAATGCCTAAAAATTAGCCTTACCATCCATTAGGTCTTTCATCCGTTTTTTGGTCAGCATCGAGTTGATGATTTTGATAAGGGCGTTTTTTTCTTCCTCGTCCAGTTGGTTAATGAGCATCAGTTGTTCGTTGAGTTCGTGATTTTGAAGCTCGACCACGCTGTTTTCACTATCGTTCAAAAGGTTGTCTGCACTTACGGTAAACACCTTCATTAATCGCTGTACAATATCGATAGAGGGCAGGAAATGCCTGTTTTCCATTGAAATCTTGTATTTAATATTACTAACCTTTTAGTTGACTATGGAAGGTTCTAACCTTTCTGATAGAGTCTGTTGCGATTGGGGAAGGTGAGGAAAAACAATAACGTTAGGGTGTAGGTATTTGTTGGAATAAAATTATAATTGAGGAATTCATGGTTGACTTTTTTACCCTACTGGGGTACAACTGGTGAATTTTTGTTTCAATGGTTTTTCAATTTGGTCATGAACCAAAATGGAAAATATCATGAATAATTTTCAATCTCAGTTCAGCTTTGGGCATATCGTACCGCCCCAACTCGAGGAAATCAAGACCTTCTTTTCAGAAATGGCCGTTCCGGTGGCTGAGGCGGAAGTGTTTTTTTACTATTACCAGTCTATGGGTTGGCATGCCGAAAGTGGGATGCCCATTCGCAATTGGAAGGAAGCAGCCGAGGAATGGTTGTATAACCTTGAAAACTGACCGGCCATGGGAAATAAACACAAAGCCCCTTTAATGCTAGTTCAGTCGAGGATTCCCTCTTCCCGATACCGGGAATTACTTGATCTGCTCACCAAGTCCCAAAACCCAACCATGAGCTCCCTGATCAGGGATGTCCTGTCCAATAAGACCATTGTCTGCAAAACGCATGATGAAACCTATGACCTGCTCATGGACAGGATTTTGTCCATCCAAATGGAAATCCATGCCATCGGAGTGAACATCAACCAGGTGACCCGCTATTTCAACAGTCTGGAAGATCCACTTAGAAAGAAGGTACTGGTCAAAAAGTTGGAGAAACTATTGACCGAAACAGGGATAAAGGTGGACGGTTTGGAAAAACTGGTCACGGAAAGTCTTCTCTGATGGTGGCGAAAATAAGCCTGGGAAGAAACATCCTTGGCCTGCTATACTATAATGAAGAAAAGGTACAGGAGGGAAAGGGGATTTTACTTTCTGCCAATGGTTTTGGTGCAAATGCAAAGGAAGGGAGCATTTCCGAAAAGCACAGGAGGTTCCGGTTCTTTACCGATCAAAACCAAAGGGCCAAGCTGAATGCCTTCCATGTCTCCCTGAACTTTTCGCCTAAAGAGTCATTGGACAAGGATCAGTTAAGGTTCATCGCCCAGGAATATATGCAGCGAATTGGCTTTGGAGCCCAGCCTTATCTGGTCTATGAGCACTTTGATGCAGGACACCAACACGTCCATATTGTTTCGACCAATATCACCACTGAGGGCAAGAGGATTGAAACGCATAACCTAGGAAGGGAAAAATCGGAGAAGGCCCGTAAGGAACTGGAAGTGGAGATAGGATTGGTCAAAGCAGCACAGCAAAAGGAACAAATACCCGCTCTCCGTCCATTGGAGAAGGTGGAATATGGAAAGAGGGAAAGCAAGGCGGCTATGAGCAATGTGATCACCGAGGTGATGAGAACCTACGCCTACGCTTCCCTGTCCGAGTTTTCTGCCATCCTCAAACAGTTCAATATTGGCTTGATTCAGGGGGAGGAGGGAAGCAAAATGAGGACCAATAAAGGTTTGGCCTATTCCATTCTGGATAAAGAAGGCAAGCGTATAGGTGTGCCCATCAAGGCAAGTGCTTTTTATGCACGGCCTACCATGGGCAGGTTGGAGAAAAGAATGGAACGCAATAGGAAGACCAAGGAAAAGTTGGTCCCAGGAGCAAGGAAGGTTTTTGGATCGATTCTGCAGGATTCAATGGGCAAGGGAAAGGCGCACTTTGAAAGGGCGCTTTATAAAAAGGGATTTGTAGCGGAATTCCATTATAGCAAAACAAGAGAGGTATTTGGCTTAAGCCTGATCGACCATCAAAACAGGGCTGTATTCAAAGCATCCGAGCTTTCACGAAATTGGAGCGGAAAGAAGGTCATCCAAATGGTGGAAGATCGAAATGGATTATTGGAAAGACCATCCATTACCAATCATTCAAGTGACTTTGTCATGGAGGATAGGAATACCAATGGAAAAAATCAAGACAGGCAGGAAGCCCCTGTCTGGAAAGTTGAGGGTATCCCTGTACTAATGGAATTTTTGTCCCTGCTGGAAAGCCTTGGGAGACCCGAAAGTCAGGAATTAAATGAACCTTTCGAACAAAGAAAGAAAAAACGCAAACGACGAAAATTGAATTGACCATGGCCACTGGAGAAAACCTGCAGGCACTTCGCCAGATACTCGATATGACACGGAAGATCAGCATCGCCATTATCCTGATCCATGCATATCTGGCAATGCCCCGACTGTTTGAAAGTTGGGGACTGGTCCAACCTCTTTGGGATAATTTACTACAAAACTTTTCGAAACTGCCCTTTTTGGGAATTCCACTCTATACCAAAGGGCTTTCCCTGGGACTATTATTGATCAGCCTGATGGGGGCCAAGGGAAAAAAAGATGTTCGGATCAGTTGGACAATGGCCATGGTAGCCATAATAGTAGGGGGAGGCCTACTGATGATGCCCAATTATTTTAGGGGATTTGTCATGGGCAAGCTGCTAGGGGATTATGTATATGCGAGCTTATTGGCAATGGGCTACCTATTGGTATTATGGGGAGGAGGGAGGCTTTCCAGATACCTGAAAGACCAAGGCAGTAAAGGGGTGTTCAATAAAGAAAATGAAACCTTTCCCCAAGAGGAGCGGAAGCTTGTCAATGAGTATTCGGTCAATCTTCCTGCGAAGTATCAACTGAAACGGAAAATACGGAAAAGCTGGATAAATATTATCAACCCTTTCCGTGCCCTTTTGGTGTTGGGAACACCTGGATCCGGGAAAAGTTATTTTGTGATCCGCCATGTGATTACCCAGCATATTGCCAAAGGCTTTTCCATGTTTGTCTATGACTTTAAATATGATGACTTATCTAGAATAGCCTATAATGCCCTGCTAAAATCAAAAGGAGCCTATCAGGTTTTCCCAAATTTTATACCATCAATTTTGATGACCTGAACCATAGCCACCGTTGTAACCCATTGGAGCCTTCAACCATGTTGGACATCACTGATGCCAGTGAATCTTCCCGTACCATTATGATGGGGCTCAATAGGGAGTGGATCAAAAAGCAAGGGGACTTCTTTGTAGAGTCGCCCATCAATTTTCTTACTGCAGTGATCTGGTTTCTCAAACGCTACAAAAATGGGAAATACTGCACCCTGCCCCATGTCATTGAAATGATGCAGACTGATTATGATAAGCTCTTCTCAGTGCTTCGTTGTGAGCCGGAAATAGAAGTGCTGATCAACCCCTTTGTATCGGCATACCTGCAAGGGGCATCAGATCAGCTGGAAGGACAGATTGCCAGTGCCAAGATAACCATGGCCAGGCTGTCCTCCCCACAACTTTATTATGTGCTTTCCGAAAGTGAGTTTACCCTGGATATCAACGATCCCGAAAAACCAAAAATAGTCTGTATGGGAAACAATCCACAGAAGCAACAAGTCTATGGAGCAGTAT
The DNA here is from genome assembly GCF_020463795.1 of Echinicola marina. Lineage (NCBI taxonomy): Bacteria > Pseudomonadati > Bacteroidota > Cytophagia > Cytophagales > Cyclobacteriaceae > Echinicola > Echinicola marina. The sequence continues at coordinate 4,261,651 of NZ_CP080025.1, forward strand.
TGAGTTTGTATATTTCCAGGATTACCAAACTGGTCAACCAAAAGGGAAAACTAAAGTCCAGCCTGATTTTCGATGAGTTTCCGACTATATATTTCAATGGGATCGACAACCTGATCGCCACGGCCCGGAGCAATAAGGTGGCTACCTGTCTGGGGGTACAGGACTACAGCCAACTGAAAAAGGATTATGGCAGGGAACAGGCAGAGGTGATCATGAACACGGTAGGCAATATTGTTTCAGGTCAGGTATTGGGAGATACGGCCAAGCAGCTTTCCGACCGTTTTGGGAAGATCAGGCAGCATCGGCAAAGCCGATCGATCAACTCCAATGATACTTCGGTTAGCCATTCAACCCAACTGGATCTGGCCGTGCCCCAGTCCACCATTGCTTCTTTGTCCTCAGGGGAGTTTGTGGGATTGGTGGCCGATACTCCTGAGCAGCCCATGGAACTTAAGGGCTTTCATGCCAAAATCATCAATGACCATGAGCAAATTAGAAAGGAAGAAAGTGCCTATAAGGATATCCCCGTCTGTAGGAAACTGGGAGAAAAGGAGGTGATGGACAACTATAAAAAAATCAAAGCCGAGGTCAACGAGCTGATAGAATCGGAACTGGAAAGGATGATGGACAGCCCGGGACTAATGGGTTTGATTATCCAGAGGGGGTGATAGTTATTTGGATTTGTGAAGGTATTTTGTCGCTGGACTGGCTTCAAAGGGGTCCAACTCTATAATTTTTCCATCCTTGTATACTACCAAGGGACTGTTCTTTTGCTTTTTGAATTCAACCATCTTCTTGTAGGTTTCTTCCAATCCTTTAATGATTTTTTTTCTTGTATCGTCAGCCTTTTTCATGATAATTTAGTTTAAGGTTGTTCCAGATCTCAGAATCGTAAACGTTAAGCTTCCCTTCTGGGTTTTCTGCAATGATTTCATAGGGTTCCCCTGAATTGTTGATCAGGAACCATTGGTCTACTATGGGCAAATATAGGTTGAAAAAATTCTTTAATCCATTATCATACCTCCTTAAGATTACATTGTAAGGGATATTATGTCCACCCTCCAGCACCCTTACCCTCACTCGTTCAACTGCAAGTTGGGGAGAATGTAACCAAAAGAAAAGAAGGTAAACCTCAAAACCTTTTTCTTTAGCCTCTTTAATCAATTTGGTATAGCTCCTAGTGGAAAGGGTGGTTTCAAAAGCAAAACTTTCCCCTTCACCTATCAGACTTTTGATCCGGGTAAGCATCAATTTTCCAGCTTGTATACTGGCCTTTTCAGGGCGGAAAGGGGACAGCCCTTTAGCGATTTCATCTGCATTTACATATTCCTTACAATCTAGTATTTCTGGAAGTATAGTATAGGATGCTGTGGTTTTTCCAGCCCCATTACATCCAGCTATAATATATAATTTTTTCATTTGGGGTAAATATAATGTATGAGACCTAAAACAGCGATAATTTTTATTTCTTATTCAATTACCCAGCTAAGTTAGGCAGCCATGGCCCATACAGGACAAGGAACTTCTGCATAAAGCCATTGCTGTTTCCTTGGCTTGTTTATTCCGATCCTCCTTGCCTTTAATGTGCCCTGCTGCCTGGGGATGCTTCATAATTAAAATCATTCACCAAAACGATGTTATTATGAAGCGTTCAACAAAGCATTCCAGAAAAGATGTTTACCAGATTGTCAATGAAAGGATCATGTCCAGCCTTGAAAAGGGCATTATCCCTTGGAAGCAACCATGGTCGGTCATGGGACTGCCCAAAAACTACCAGTCCGGGAAAGTGTATAAAGGGATCAACCTTTGGCTACTGTTAAGCTGTGGCCATGGGAAGCCCTATTACCTGACCTTCAAACAAGCAGAAAGCTTGGGGGGAAAGATAAAGAAGGGCTCCAAATCCATCCCGATCGTTTACTGGAATTTTGTCTATCAGCATAAGGAGACAGGCAAAAAACTAACTGAACAAGAAGCTAGGAAACTGCCCAAGTGACTGGTGGACAGGCGTGCCTTTCTGAAATATTATAATGTGTTCAATATCGCTGATGTGGAAGGGGTGGGTTGGGAGCTGCCAGAAACCAGTTCTAAACAACCCTTCAAACCGATCAAGGTCTGTGAGGATTTATTGGGAAAAGTGCCTGATATGCCAGAAATAAGATATGAAAGGGCACAGGCCTATTATTATCCGAAAAAGGATTATATCAATATGCCCGATAAGGAACTGTTCAGCAATGAAGGGCATTATTACCAGACGCTTTTCCATGAGCTGGTACATTCAACCGGCCACCAGAAAAGGCTTAACCGTAAGGAACTATGGGATGTATCTGATAAGGATAAGAATGCTTATAGCAAGGAAGAACTGACCGCTGAAATGGGCGCCAGTTACCTGAGCAATCTATGCGGTATTTGGGAAGAAGCGCAACAGGAGAATTCCTCAGCTTATATACAGCACTTAATCCCATCCGTTTCAATCCCTTTTATCTGGGGGGAAGGCCTTTGGATACAGAAAAGAAGGAAAGCATCAAGACCTTGCTGCTGGCTCTTTGGAAAAAAGATGACGAGACCTTCACGCGCAGTGAATATGTGGCCATTTCCAATGCCCTGGGGGCTTTTTATAAAAGCCTTGGGAAAGGCGATTTCCCTTGTTTTGACAGCTTTTTTGAATTCTGTTCCAATGAGTTCAAGGCTGACCTGGAGAGAAAGGGTGTAAAGGAAAAGGACTTTGATATCGACAATTTCCTTTATGTGCTCAGGCCCTATTACAGGGGCGGGGAATTTGACTACCTGCTCAATGCCCGTGAAAACCTGGACCTGCTGGAGCAGCGTTTTATGGTCTTTGAGCTGGACAATATCAAGGACCATCCCATCCTTTTTCCGGTAGTGACCCTGATTATCATGGAGATCTTTATTTCCAAGATGCGCAAGCTGAAAGGGGTCCGTAAGATGATCCTGATTGAGGAGGCATGGAAGGCTATTGCCAAGGAGGGCATGGCAGAATATATAAAGTACCTGTTCAAAACGGTCAGGAAGTTTTTTGGAGAGGCTGTGGTGGTCACCCAAGAGGTAGAGGACATCATCTCCAGCCCCATCATCAAACAGGCCATTATCAACAACTCAGATTGCAAAATCCTGTTGGACCAGTCCAAATACCGCAACAAGTTTGACGGTATCCGGGACCTTTTGGGCCTTACCGAAAAAGAGACCATGCAGATCATGTCCATCAACAAGGCCAACGAACCGGGAAGAAAATACAAGGAAGTATTTATCGGTTTGGGGCCTGTAAGCAAAGTTTACAGAACTGAAGTGTCACCGGAAGAATACCTCAGCTATACGACCGAGCAGACCGAGAAAATGAAGGTAAACCAAATGGCCAAGGCTTTCGGTGGCAACCTGGAAAAGGGTATTGCTGCCCTGGCCGCGGAAATGAAAGGAGATATTCTATGAAATGGAAAAAAGTACTGAAAATAGGATTGTTGGCCGGACTGCTGTGTTTTGGGGCTCCCCAAATGCCCCGCACGGATGCAGCAGTTCCGGCCTATATATTGGAGATCATCCGGCAGGGGGTGAAAAAGGCCATCGTGGCCATCGACCTGAAGATCCAAAGGCTACAGAACAATACCATCTGGCTTCAGAATGCCCAGAAGGTGTTGGAAAACACCCTTAACAAGCTCAAACTGGAAGAGATTGCCGAATGGGGCGAAAGGCAAAAGGAGTTGTACGGGGATTATTATGAAGGCCTCTGGAAGGTGAAAAGTGTGCTGACCCAGTACCAAAAGGTCAGGGACATTGCCAAAATGCAGGGGCGGTTGGTATCCGAATACCAAAAGGCCTGGCATGTCATTGTCGGAAGTGGCCATTTTTCTTCCGAAGAGCTCAGATGGATGGAAAAGGTCTACCTGGGCATCATGGACCATTCAGTACAGAATCTGGAAGCAGTGACCGGAGTCATCAATGCCTTTAACCTGAAGATGAGCGATGGTGAGCGGCTGGAAATCATAAATCGAGTGGAAAGGAAAGTACGCTTTAACCTCAACGACCTGATGCGCTTCAATGAAAGGAACCTTTTGATCAACAGGCAGCGCGCCTATGCCAAGGGGGAAATCAAAACCTTAAAAGACATCCATGAATAATATAGCAATCAAAGAAGTAAGGGACCTATGGAAAACGGTCCAAAGATGGAAACCGGTATTGGCTGCCAAGGATTATGACGGAGCATTCCTGTGCAACAGTGCCTATCCTGGAAGTTTTGAGGATGCTGTCAAAGCCTTCCTGAAGGCCCATCTGCAGGGTAGGGAGGAAGATCCCAGAAAGGGTCTGTTATTGGCCACCTACCTGGAATGGAAAGGGGAGGCCTTCCCCAGAACACTTGCCTTTATCAAATTGTCCCTTAACGAAAAGGGCAGCTGGCATATCAAAGGAATGGAAATCAGCAGGCTTGACAGGTTCAACAAAACCCTGAAGGAAGTATCCCTGAAGCCCAGGTCTGTTATTGACCTGCCCTCCAAAAAACTCGCCCTTGGACTCATAATGAGCAGGCAACAGGCAAAAAAAACATCCAAAAGGCATGGAATTTAGAAACATCAAGTTCATCGGGACCATGGTCCTTTTCCTATTGGTCCTGGCACCATGCTCCTCACAGACCTTCAGGGAATGGTTCAGCCAAAAGAAGACGGCCAAGGAATACTTGGCCAAACAGGTGGTCGGCCTACAGCTGTACATTGGTTATGCCAAAGAAGGTTATGAGACCCTGAGGTGGGGATGGAATACGGTGCACCAGCTGAGGGAGGGAGAATTCAGGCTGCACGGTGATTCCTTTAGGGGATTGGCCAGGATCAGTCCTGCCGTGTCCAAATATGAAAGGATCCCCCAGTTTATTGACCTTCAGCTAAGACTGGTGAAAAATATCAAAACCTCCCGAAAACTGTTTGCTGCCCATGCCCAAATCAAGCGAAGTGAAAGAATTTATCTGGATAAGGTATTTGATCGCTCACTTTCGGTGGCCTCCGATCTTTTGGAGGAAATGATGAGTGTGGCCATGGAGCCGGGACTGAAATTGAACGAGGCCAATCGTCTGGCCATTATCGATGATGTCTATTTAAGGCTGCAGGAGCTGAACGGTTTTGTAAGGGCATTTAACAGGGAGAATTACCAGTTGCTCCGGCATAGGGCCTGGGAAGGAAGAGATACCAAAACGATCCAATCACTTTATCAACTGCATACGCCATGAAAAAACAATGTTTAAAGTTTATGCTACTGGGCCTTATGGTTATGGTGCCCAATTTGAGCCAAGCTCAGGTGGGCGAATCTGCTCAGCTGCTGCTCAATGTGGAAAAGCTCAGCCAGTTCAAACAGATACTCAATGATATGTACAAGGGATACCAGACCCTGAGTAAGGGCTATAATATGGTCAGGGACGTGGCCTCAGGGAACTTCTCCCTGCACAAGGCCTTTATCGATGGGCTGTCAGCGGTCAGCCCAGTGGTCAAAAGGTACCATAAGGTAGGCCAGATGATCCACTATCAGAAGATCATTATTGAAGAATACCAAAGGGCCAGCAGGCAGTTCATGGCACGGGGAAACTTTAACAGGGAGGAACTGGAATACATGGCCCTGGTCTATTGGAACCTACTGGACATGAGTGCCCGGAACATGGAAGAACTGCTTCTGGTCATCACGGGTGGAAAGCTGCAGATGAGCGATGAGGAAAGGATGGCGGCAATTGACCGGATATTTGATGAGATAAAGGACCGCTATGTATTTGTGCGGGTATTCAACAATGAAGCCGCTGTGCTCAAGCTCCAGCGAAAAAGGGAACAGGGGGAAATCAATACCCTAAAAGATCTCCAGCCATGAAGTATTGGCTATTGATACTTGCCATGTTGGTTTCTTTTTCTGCCTCGGCCCAAGGAGTCAGTGGTGGGGAGGGAGGACTGCATGAGGTACTGGATAGTTTATATGATGAGATGGTGCCCCTGGCGGCTGACCTGATAGGCGTGGCGAGGGGCATCGCAGGATTTGCGGCCCTTTTCTATATTGCCAGCAGGGTATGGGGCCATATCGCAAGGGCTGAATCCATAGACTTTTATCCACTGTTTAGACCTTTTGCCTTGGGCATGGCCATCCTGCTGTTCGCCAATGTATTGGATGTGCTCAATGGGGTCCTCAGTCCCCTTGCCAAGCATACCGGAAGTATGGTTAAGGGTTCAAATGCCGCCATAGAACGCCTTTTGGCAGAAAAACAAAGGGCCATGGAGGCCACCGAGTATTGGGAGATGTATGTAGGGGAAAGTGGCAGCGGTGACCGGGACAGCTGGTATGAATACACCCATCCTGAAGGAACGGAAGAAGGGTTCTGGGATGGTCTGGGCAATGATATACAGTTTGCCATGGAAAAGGCCTCCTTCAATTTCTCCAATTCCATTAAAAAGTGGATGAGCGAGGTCCTTGAAGTGCTTTATCAGGCAGCGGCCCTTTGTATCAATACCATCAGGGTCTTCTATTTGATCATCCTGTCCATATTGGGGCCCATTGTATTTGGCCTGTCAGTATTCGATGGTTTCCAGCATACGCTCACTTCCTGGATCGCCCGCTATATCAACGTGTACATGTGGCTCCCGGTGGCCAATATCTTTGGGGCCATTATAGGAAGGATCCAGGAAAAAATGATCGAATTGGATATAGGACAGATAGAAAATGCGGGAAAGACCTTTTTCTCATCCACCGATACGGCCTACCTGATCTTTTTGGTCATTGCCATCATCGGTTATTTCACGGTTCCTTCCGTGGCCAATTATATCGTCTATGCGGCGGGAAGGGATACGCTATTGCACAAAACCAGCAGCATGGTAACCAAAGGTCCTACCACTGCTGCCAAAGCCATGATCTGATATGTTCAATTACTTTACCAATATCGAAACGGCCTTCCAACATGTGAAGCGCTTTAGCCTGATCCTGTCCATTGGGGCGATCCTGATGGCCCTTGGAAGTGTGTGGCTATCCTACAGGTTCCAACAGCAGGCAGCTGAAAAGGTCTATATCCTTATGGACGGAAAGGTGCTGGAAGCTATGGCCTCAGACCGAAAATCCAACCTAAAAGTGGAAGCGCGGGAGCATGTGCTGCGCTTCCATCACCATTTCTTTTCTCTTTCCCCTGATGAAGCACAAATCAATGGGCAGTTGGCCAAGGCATTCTATCTCAGTGATGGTTCGGCACAGGCAGCCTATCAGGTACTCAAGGAACAGGGCTATTATAACCGCTTGGTCACCGGAAATATCCGGCAGGAGCTGAGCATGGACAGCATCGCCCTGGATATGTCCCAGCGGCCTTACCGCTTCTGGTTTTATGGCAAACAGGAAATTACCCGCCCCACTTCCCAACTGACCAGGAGCCTGATTACAAGGGGAGCCCTGAGGGAAGTGGCCAGGTCCAGCCATAATCCCCATGGCTTTTTGATCGAAAAATGGGAAACACTTGAAAACAGGGATATCAAAATCAAAAAAAGATGAAAGCAATATTAAATATACCTATGGGCCAAAACCCATTAATGGCAACGGTCCATGTCTTGATCAAACTACCAAAGTCCATAGCAGGGACACTGAATGCCTGGGACAAGCAACAAAGTCCCAAAATCAGGATTGCCGTCTGGATCATGCTGCTAGGCATCTGGTCGGCTACTATTCTGTACCAGGCCTATCAAGGCTCGAAGAACGAAACCATGGCCATGACCATGGACAAGGGGCCGGATGAATTTTGGGCCCTTACAGACTCTTTATCAAATAACTCCAAAACAAAAAAACATGAAAACGATCAACACTAAACAACGCATCATTTTATTGGTCCTGCCCCTGTTTGTACTGCCTTTTATACTGGCATTTTCATGGGCAAAGCAGGAATGGTCCACAGATGGACCTCAGCAGGAACTTCGGTTGAATACAGCACTTTCACAGGCCCAATTGGAAGAAAGGAGCCTGAACAAAATGGAGCTTTACCAGCTAAGGGAGAAGGAAACCAAAAGGCAAAGGGAGTTGATCAGGATGGATCCTTATTTAAAGGAAAAGGAAGATGAAAGGAAAGAAAATGAATTGGCCACCAAGACAGGTCTGATGGGACTGGGCTTGGAGGAAAAGGAATCCGATTTAATGGAAAAACTGGAACAGTTACAGGGACAACTGAATACTACCCGGACAGAAGCGGTACCAGTAGCAGCAAAAACTGTTCGTCAGGATTTTACCCAGGAAAAGCCCGAAACTGATCTTTCACAGGATGTCAGAGAACTGGAAGCCTTGATGGACCGCATGCAGCCCAGCGGCCCTGATCCGGAACTGCAACAATTGGAGGGAATGCTTGACAAGATCCTCGATGTGCAGCATCCAGAAAGGGTAGCCGAAAGGTACCGGGAGAAACAACTTGAAAATCCTCGATTTCAGGTGAACCCTATGGCAAAAGCGAAACAGAAAACAAAGGAAATTGCTCCTTCCCAGAACGGTTTTTATGGACTGGAGGAAGGACCTGTCATGGAACAAGAAGTTGATAAGGCCATGGTAGCTGAACTGGCGGAAAGCACGGTCATTCAGGGAAGCGGAAGGGTGAAGATAAAGCTTTTGGAAGCTGTCGAGGTCAATGGATTGGATTTAAAGAGGGGTAGTACTTTGTATGGAATGGCCAAGCAAGAGGGCAATAGGGTAGCCCTGACCATATCAGCCATCCGATCGGGGAAAAGTATTATTCCAGTGGCCTTGGAAGGCCATGATTTTGACGGCATGCCAGGGATCCCCATCAGTGGGAATTTCAGGCAGGAAATCCAGACAGGAGCAGGAGACGCATTGATAAACGGAATGCCAAGCATGAATGCCGGAATGAGCTTCGGAGACCAAATGGCCTCAGCAGGCGTATCGGCAGCAAAGGGCCTTTTCCGAAAGCAACAAAAGTCTGCCAAGATCACCCTAAAGGCAGGCCACCCCATTTTACTGGTCAACCAATCTAGCATATAAAACATAATGATGATGAAAAAGAGAATCAATTTGATTTTAATGTCTTATTGCCTTTTGGCGGTAAATGTAATGGCACAGGAGCCATTGACAGCGGTGAAACCATTATCCCATGAAGCCATGATAAAGGCCTATCCTGTAAATGTGGGATGGGACCATACCACGGCCTTGGTATTTCCCGCACAGGTATTGAGCGTCGACAGGGGCCATGCGCAGGTATTGGCCAAAGTGGACGGGAAAGCACCCAATTTATTATTGCTCAAGGCAGGAAAGCGGGATTTTGTAACCACCAATCTCCATGTAGTGACCGCTGATGCAAGATTGTACCACCTAAGGATCAGCTATAATGAGACCTTGAAAGGAAGTTCCATCAATATGGCCGAGCAGGCAAAAGCTGCCCCAAAGGCATTGCAGCTCAAAGACTATCCTGTGGACAAGGATAAACTGGAGGGATTGGCAGCTTCGGTGTTTGGGGAAGATGGATTTTTAAACAAAACCTGCAGAGAATTTAAAATAAGGGCAAGACTGAAAGGAATCTATCAAAGCCATGGGCTTTTGTTCTTTAAGCTGGAATTTAAGAACAACTCATCATTGGCCTATGCCCCTGAAAAACCGATTATCTCCATAAAGGATAAAAAACAGGCCAAGCATACTTCCTTAAAAGAGGAATTTATGGAGCCTCTGCTCTGGAAATGGGAAAATGGGAATGGCTTGGAAGGCCATGGAGAAAATACCTTGGTGCTGGCATTTCCCCAATTCACGATATCGGACCAAAAGCAGGTCCAGATCCTATTACGAGAGGAAAACGGCGACAGGGACCTATCCCTTATTATCAGGGACAAGGACATTCTAAAAGTCAGGGATTTATAACATGTTCAACCATAAACCATAACTATCATGGACCAGGAAAATTTAGATTATTTAAAAGAGAAACTCAAGTATACAGGATTCGACACGGACCTGAACAGTGCATTGGAAAAAAACATCAAAGCAAATATGGAGGCCTTTAACCTACCGCATAGCATGGAGATTGACGGTAGGAAAATGGACTTTAACCTACATTTCAGAAAATCCAATACCTCAGAAAGGTACTTTCTCAATAAGTACGATGCCAGCTTGCATAATGCCAATCCGGAGATCGCCCCAAAGGACCATACCTTTTACAATAACCAGTCGATAACGGCCAAGGAAGCTTTCAATCTATTGGAAGGAAGGGCAGTGAAAAAGGGAATGTTGAATGCAGAAAAGGAGCCCTACCAAGCATGGGTTCAACTGGACTTTACCGAAAAGGACAAGAACAATAATTTTAAGATTGATTCCTATCATGAAAATTATGGCTATGACAGCAAAGAAGCCCTCGCCAAACTGCCCATCAAGGAACTGCAGGACCCGACCAAGTCAGAGTGGATGATCAAGGCCTTTGAAAAAGGCAATGTCTATCCGGTGACGATGGAGAAAGGCGGGAAAGAAGAGATTATGTACGTGTCTGCCAATCCCAAGTTCAAATCCGTGAATGTGATGGATGCGGAAATGAAAATGGTCAAGACCAAGGATCTGCTCATTTCCAAAGAACAGGGAAAGGAGGTGAAGGAAGGCCAGCAAGCAAAAAAGACCCAGGCCCCGGAAATGAAGAACGTTCCTAAGGAACCCAAGAAGGGAAAAGGGGCGAGGGTTTGAAAATAGCTTGATTTAATACTGTTAGAGGGGCATTTTCAGTTGGTGGAAATGTCCTTTTTTCAAGGTTAAAAATAGAGGGTGAGATTTTATTCATTAATCATGATACAAGTTAGCTATCGGGCTGCTGAAGCGGCCAAGAGCTTACTGCATAAACACGAGGCTCCCCGCAAGTCCCTCATTTATTCCGTTGCCACTTGGCCTTGATTGCCCTCAAGCTGCGATGGGTGCCATAATTAATTTCTAACCATTAAATCGAAATGTTATGGATACCAAGAACAAAGACATCGTTTCAATAATTAAAAAGTCTCAAAACTTTAATCCTTCAGCTAAATTACTAATTAATTTTGGCATACGATTTTCGAATAAGGAAATCAGATTTTGATAGGTATTGATGAAAAACCATAATCTGCATTTACTACCTTCGTTTTTTCCGTTGTAGTTTAATATTTTTCGCCCATATTTACAATTTCCCTTGCAACTTCTTCCCACATCTGACTGGGCCCATATTAAGGGTATAAAAATCGTTCTATCAGAGTTTGTTCAGTTTTCTTTTGCCTAATTGATTTTTTATTAACTTTTAAAATTACATGTTTTATTATTTTGGTTCCTGAAAGACATTTTATCCTTTGCCTCCTTCAATCAGCAAATAAATTGTAGCAGAGAATGCCCCATACTATTATTAAAGAAAGAGATGTATAGCTCTTTGCCAAATCTATTAATTATTAAGTCTTTAAGAGGATTATTTCTTTCAGCGGAAATAACTTGATTTTTACTTAAGAAAATATCACTTTGAAAACTTTTAAAGCCCCTAAAATTTTTAAAGTCTCCAATGAAATTTGAATGGGGTAATTGAAAAACGTCTTCTGGTAATAAATGCTGGAAAACCTTTCTCGAAGTATTATAACTTTTTCTTCAAATGTAAGTATTCAATTAAACTATCCTATTGATAGGATTGCTTATAATAGTAGACTTAAAGAAAATAATAGTAGGAAAGTAAAATGATAAGATCGGTATTAATGATTTTTTATTCATAATTTTATTTTTAAATTAAATCGGTCTACTTAAAATTACTAATTAATTATTAACTTTTCTGTTTGATGCGTTTTGGTATATGAAATTCAGTGATTTAACTAGTTTTTTACTGTGTTTGTAATTAATGTTCTTTGTGAAATTAAATTAGTTAAATATTTGTTGTGATACTTTTTTTTTGTTGGAATACTGATTAAATTAACATTTGTTGAGTAATTAGTTAAATTAATTATAATAATTATGGAAAAGATAAATTTAATTAAGTTGATAAGTGGGATAGTTTTTTTAATTGCACTTATGTTAAATATTCAAACGAGTCTAAATGGTGATTTTTCTTTAATTCCAATAACTTTAGCTCAAAGTACAGGAGGATCAGGAGGATCAGGCCCTAATTATGAAGAGGTCCCATGTAGAGTGATGCAAGGGTGGACGTGTATTGTAGGTGATTGTTATGTAGTTATTAGGTGTAATGATTGTGTTCAAGCTTTAGCAGATCAACCTTATGATTATGGATTTACATGCCAAAAATGCACTTGCCCTTAAATATCTAAGAATAATGTTTAAGAAGGTATTAACCAACTATTTGATCCCCGTTTGGGGCTTGTTTATTATGTTTTCCTGTGAATCTATAGATAATAGAGAAGATGTGACATATAATCTAATGTCATTAAACAATCGAGAAACTATAACAGGACAAAGAATAAGTATAGATATAGATTTATTTCGTCCCACATATATAGTGAGTTTGCAGAATCATTTAGTAGTTTTTGATAATGTTGATAATGATATCTTTAAGGTATTTTCAATATCTGACATGAAATATTTATTTAGTTGGGGTAAAAAAGGAGATGGCCCAAGTGAATTTAGTCTAATAGATCCAAAAACTTTTGTTAAGCATAATAATAATTCGTTCGAAGTCATAGATAACTTAAAAATAAAAAGATTTAGACTAAGCAAAGATAATGTTTTTGAATTAATGTATTCAAAGAAACTTCCATTTGATGATTTTCCTCTTAATCGTATTAGAAAGATAAATCAATCAACTTATTTTGCCAATGGTCCGATGGATAAATTTGGAAAGGAACATGTAATAATTGACATTGAAGAGGGGGAAATAAAATCTAGTTTTGGGAATTATTTTGGGGAAGATATTTCAAGTTACCCTAATCCATCATATAGATATATAAATCTGGGGAAAGAAACTGCTGTATCTGAAAATGGAGAATTTTTTGGTACATTTTACAATTATCTTCCAATATTTAAAATTTATAATAGTGAAGGAAAATTAATTAATACTATTCAGTATGAAAGAAAATCTTATCTAGAAGATGTTAAAAGTAATAACAAAAAACATTTAAAAATGTTCCCTTATCATATACAAAGTAGTGAAAAATATATTTTTATGCTATCTGCTTATCAAACCGGTAAGGATTTTTTCTTTGATGAAAATTTTAACCCAGTCTTATCCATTTGGAATTGGCAAGGAGATTTGATTGATTCTTTTAAATTAGATCAGCCTATTACAGGGTTTACAGTTTCCCATGATAGAAAATCAATCTACGGTGTCAGTATAACTCAGATAAATTCTCTATTTAAATATGATTTACCCAATTTATAATTGGCTAGCCCGAATGAGAGACTGTTATGAAGAATTATTGGTGCCAGTTTTAGTAATGAAATGACTGAAATATTTAAAAAAAACATTCTGCTTTGAGAATCCACATATGAACAATATGTTGAAATACTAAGAATCGATGTGAATGTTAGTTCTTATACAGCTAGATTTAATTTTGCTTTATTTATTGAAAGAAATAATGAACTTATTAAATAAGTAAGAGGATGCCTTTGACAAGTTGGATATAAAGATAGAAGATCTATAGAAAGTTTTTCCTTGATGAGGAATTTGATTGATTTTAGGTGGATTAATTAATATATAGAATTACTTTCATCTGATTAAATTTATCAAAGGTTATAATAGTGGGGTTTCTGGTTGCTTATGGTGATTTATCCTTTTCCCTCCCCCGCTCTGCTAGGTTTCAAACATTTCCAATTTTATTTTTCCAGATTTCGTTCCGGTTCTGTGAGGCAGTTCATTGCCACCCATCATCGGATATCGATTTAACAATTGATGGTGAAGGTTTTGATCTTAGTGACCTGCTTGATCTTGAAAACAAATTGGATGATTTTTTTATAGCTTATAAGATCGCTTTGTCAATATTGAAACAGATTAATATTCAGGAACTTTTAAATCATATCAAGCAGGTGGGGGACCTTTTTAAATAAGAGTTAGTACATGGCTGTAATGGGGTAAAGCATAAACTATATTTATGAATTTATTATGTTACAAGATAGCTTTTGTGCTTCTGAAGCGGCCAAAAGCTTACGGCATAAACATAGGGCTTCTCGCAGGGTCCTCATTTATTACGTTCCCACTTGGCCTTGATTGCCCTCAAGCTGTGATGGGTACCATAATTAATTTCTAACCATTAAATCGAAATGTTATGGATACCAAGAATAAAGCCATCGTTTCCAGCCAAGTTGCCTAAGGTATCGTCCCAATTCAAAGATTTCTGTAAAGCCGTATATCGACTCTTCCTTGAAAGCCAATAGGATTTTAAGGGCAAATTGGGATGATTTGAAAACAGCTTTTTTTGAAGAATTTAAGGTCATCCTCCTGGACAGGGCCAACCGTGTACTTGGAATAATCAATGGCTCATCTGGAGGAACAGCGGGAACCGTAGTTGACTTAAAAGTAATATTTGGAGCTGCCATGAAATCGTTAGCATCGCCATTATAATTGCCCATAACCAGCCCTCAGGAACCATGAAGTCCAGTGAACAGGATAAACTGCTGACTAAAAAAAATGGTAAAGGCGGGTAAATTATTGGAACTTCCGATACTAGATAACATTATCCTAACTCCAGAGGGGTACTATTCCTTTGCTGATGAAGGAGGGCTATAAAGCCCTTTTTTTATTTCTGATAATTTAAGTTGATAATAGGTCTAATTTGAAGGGAATTGTTAATTCATTAATGCGTTCATTTTATATGCCAGTAGACTTAAACTGGTGAATATTTGTAAAGTATGTAAATTTAATTATGCTTCTATCTTAATTTCATCTCTTAAATTGTCCATTTTTTGCTGGCATCAAACAATTATTGGACCTACTGTGAAGCCCATATATGGCAAGCGATACGTTCCTGACGATTTAAATCTCCAGGTATTCTGGTTGTCCTGTAATTCCACTCTCAGGCCCTTATAGAGACAGGAATGGCGTTTGTAGCATTTATCCTCTCCCCGATAGGTATGTGAGGACTTTAGAAAAGTGGCTTTCTATAATAAGGAATGCTGTAAATACTTTTTGGAAGGGGCAGTAGGGACTCCTTTTAGATATCCAACAACTTGCCCCTCCTGCTACCCCGATCAGGGCTGGACAGATAACCATTGTGTTCTTTCACGTTAAAAAAAACGTCGAACAAAGGAAAATTATCATTTGGAAGAACAAGGAATTAGTTCCTGCCTCCAAACTTTTATCTTTAGATGATATAGGCAGGTGGGATCTAAGGCAAGGTCATAGTGAAACTCCTTGTCCGAGATGGTTTGGTTGAGACCAGGAGAATATTTGGAGGCTCGGTCCACTGCTGACATGGGCTTGTCCAAGACATTTATAAAAAGGACACAGTTCATCTAGCCAAAGGAATATACCAGGTACCTGATAAAATTCTCCCGTTCTTAGCTGATAATAGCCTGGACGTAAGTATATTGGATACTGGGAAAAATGCCCGGAAACACTTCCACCTCTATCAGTTCCCCTGCGAGAGTCAATGAAATTTAGTTAGTACCTGCAAAAGTTCATAAACAATTTCTCCCTACCAATAGGATAGTTTTCCACTGACATTTTTCTTTTTCTGAAACAGCCGATAATGCCAAATAACCATCGAATGTTAACAATAGCCAAGAAACATTCTTTATAGACAACATACCCAAAGTTTTTTTTGGAAACTTTCTTGGGCAAATTGTGATATGGGATGGTCCTATTGGAGTACTCCCTACTGTTGTGCTGATCGTAGCGATTTTCGTTATTTGCGGGTTGTTCTTAGAAAAACTAAAGCATCCATTCTACATCGTTGCCGTGATTCACATTTCCTTTATCTGGTTGTTTTTGAATTTTTGTCGGTAAGATTTTCACTTTGACCAGGGAGGTTATTCGGCCTTTGTAATGCTAAGGGGATTAGCAGTGAATGTAGCCATTTTTATCGTCAATCCCTGAACCACCACCAAACCGGAAGCTATAACCACAAGGTACTGAAATCATCGGCAGGCAAGGCTGTTCTCATCCTTCTCACCATTCTTTTCACTTGTTTTGGCCTAGTCCTATTTATCATGGATAGGCAGAATGAGATTTTTTGGTTTTCATTGGCCATTGGCAGATTAGTTTTTAGCATGGTTGGGCATTTTGCCAATGCCAGTGTTTTGGTGGATGGGAGATATTTAATCTCCCAAGCTTTATTCAAGGAAATATATATAATTTCTACCAGCCTTTTCAGCAATAATCTTATTGTTTTTAAGTAAAAAAGACAATCGTACAGAAACATTGTTGATAAGTTTTTTTTCGTCCTGATCAGGTTCCAAATTTAAGATTTCCTTTACTATTTCATTTTTATCAGCACGATTCAATTTGCTTAAAACAAATGCGATTTTTAAATCAGTTTTGTCATTTTTATTATATTTTTTGGGAATCTCGATTTTTTTTAAATTTGATTCCATTTCTTTTTTTGAATTGAAATTTCCTTTAAAAGCCTGAATGGCTAACTCAATCTTATTTAATTCTGATAATAGATATTTCTTTTTAGAATTAAGATGAATTAGTATCTGTTGATCTGTAATGTTTTGTTCTTTCATAATAGGGTGAATTATAAT
The DNA here is from genome assembly GCF_020463795.1 of Echinicola marina. NCBI lineage: Bacteria > Pseudomonadati > Bacteroidota > Cytophagia > Cytophagales > Cyclobacteriaceae > Echinicola > Echinicola marina. The sequence continues at coordinate 4,278,265 of NZ_CP080025.1, forward strand.
AATCAAGTTAAACATATATAAGAATTTAGAGGATTGGGTGATAACATCTTATATACAGAAAACATTAGATTGTAATTCAATATTAGTCGTTTTTATCAACAATTTAAAGCGATTGGTAAATTAAAATTCGCTTAATTATGTTTTAAATTGTTCGGAAAAAAAATAATATATCCTTTTCCAAATCAATCCGAGATAACTAAATCCTTTTAGGGGGTAATTAACAATCGAAATGGACTATGGTTAAAATCTTGACATAAAATAAGAAACAACCACAAATTTTATGTCAGATAGAATTTTTTCTATTTGATAGCTTTATTATATTAACCTATGGAAGTAAACAGAAAATAATCCTTAATCAATTCCCCCATTCGCCTACACAATTATTTCAATAGAAATATTTCAAAAATAAATTTCACAACAATACAAAAAAATATTTATGTTTGGAGTAGGTGTAAATGATCCGTTGCCCACGGCCCGGATGAGGCCTTCCAAAGTGCTTTCCAACCTCTTGACCAGGGCGGGGGAGTATGGCCCGGAGCTATGCTTTTACTTTTTACATTTAACAAATTAGCAGTAATGAGTAATATGTATTCTGTAATTGTAATGCTTTATTAAAAACAGGCTTATTTCTTTTCTAGATAATCGTTAGTTTCATTGACCTCCCAGATTTTGCTTTTAGTTCCTAAATTATATTTAATATCATCTACTGAAGCGATTGCAGTTAACATAGAATGATCTTGATTATTATATCTGTGCATTCCATTTCTACCAATGGGAAATAGGTTTTCAAAAGAATCTAGGAATTCTTGAATTTTGTGAATTTCATTATAGGTGCCTAAATAGGCTGGATATGCTTTTGGCATTCTAATTACAGTTCCGTCCAAGAAACTATCTTTATTAATTATTCCAATCTTTGATAACTCCTCTAACCCAAATGAAATAATAGATTTATTGTTCATTTCCCATAATTGGTCCCCTTTATTACAAAAATACTCTAAACCGAGCCAAACTGTGTTTTTATCTTTAACCATGTATGGACTCCAGTTATTAAAAATTTGCAATCTGCCTATTTTAACTCCAGGTTCTTGAATATAAATCCAATTGTCTTTTATTTCGCTTCCATCTTTGTTTTTTATTTTAAGATTACTAACTAAGATACCTATAGTTAAAAAGTCTCTATACTTTAATCCATCTGCTAAATTTCTAATTAATTTTGGTGTATGATTACCGAATAGGGAAATAAGTTTTTTAATAGGCATTGATGAAAAAACATAGTCTGCATTTATTACTTTCTTATTTCCAGTTTTAGAATAATATACTTCGGTTATATTTTTATTTTGCAATGTAAGTCCATCGACATTAGCTTGAAAAATTATTTCTCCGCCCATATTTACAATTTCCTTTGCAACTTCTTCCCACATCTGACCGGGCCCGTATTTAGGGTATAAAAATCGTTCTATTAGACTTTGTTCAGTTTTCTTTTGGTTAATTGAATTCTTATCAACTTTTAAAATTGCGTGTTTTATTATTTTTGTTACTGAAAGACCCTTTATCCTTTGGGCTCCCCAATCAGCACTTAATTTGTGGCATGGAACGCCCCATACTTTTTCTGTATATGACTTAAAGAATGTAATGTATAGTTCTTTTCCAAATCTATTAATAATGAAGTCTTCAAGAGAATTAATTTCCTTCAGCGGAAAAAATTTGATTTTCAAATATGAAAATATCACTTTGAAAACTTTTATAGTTCCTAAATTTTTTAAAGTCTCTATTGAAAGTTGAATGGGGTAACTGAAAAACTTTTTCTGATAATAAATACGTGAAAGTCTTTCTCGAAGTAACATTACTTTTTCTTCAAAATCAGGATTTGGTCCATTACTATTAACTGTTATTGATCTGTGTTTATTTTGGTATGATATGTTTACGATTTCATCAAATTTTATTGATTTTTCGCCCTCAATTGGTAAAATTTCTGTCCACCATTTCATTATATCATCAGACTTTGAAAAAAACCTATGCCCACCGATATCAATTCGATTCCCTTTATAATTTACTGTTTTAGATATCCCTCCAACATAGTTAGTTTTCTCTAATACGATTGGTTTGATTTTTGTTTTTCTTAGTAGTTCTAAAGCTGCAGTTAGTCCTGCTGGTCCCGCCCCTATAATTATGGCTTTTTGGTTACTCATTATAGATTATTTTAGGATTTTATAAAGAATAAAAGTAGAGTTTTCATAAATTTTATTAAACTTCGAATTTGTATTTAGCCTTTGATATCTGACGATTTGAAAATGATGGTTCCAGTTTTTAAAAATCATAACATAATCCCCAGTATTAATTAAATCTTCTATACTATCATTCCTAAAGACTGACATTCTTCCAGTATAAAAATTGAGTAATCTAGGAAGAGCAAATATTACTATTTCATTTCGTTTGACGTTCTTTTGAATAAAAGAAAATGCTTCTCTATTCTCATTTGTATCAGGCCCATTAATAATTCTATTTGATGAATAATTTTCGATAGATTTGGTTAATAGAAAATAAAAATTAAAAGCGATTAACATTCCGAAAAAATAAAATGATAAATCTTTTTTAACCAAGTACTTACTCGTGATTTTTGAACCAACGAAGAGAAAATAACAAAAAAATGGAATTAATGAATACATATATCTTGTCCAAAAGTAAGGCCATATTAATAATACAATTAACACTCCAATCCAATAGACTAAAAAAACAAGTCCTTTTTAAATCTATTTATTACCCCAATTACAAAGATGGATAAAATAATTATAAGACTTACTATGTTTATGTTTCTGTTAATAAAAATTCCCAATAAATTTATAATCATTTCTAGATTTGAAATGGATTTAGAAATTTTGAAATTTGTTAAGAATCCAAAATGAGAAGTAAAACCTGTTGGAAGATATTCTTTTCCGATTAGGTAAAAAGTGAAAAAAACAAAATATGGAATTAAGTAAAAATGTAGTTTTACTTTCGAATTAAGTTTCCTTTTGTTTTTAATGTCCAATAATTGTGAAATTAAAAGGACCAGTAATAGAACTCCACCTTCTGTTCTGATCGAAAATGTAAAAACAAGTAGTATTCCAATTACAATTTGAATAATTATCGATTGCTGTGCTCTCTTTATACCTTTATCAATAGCTAGTAACGATAATGTTGAAAATAGCATAAATGGGATTTCTGTAAGTATGTGATTGGTATAGAAAATAAAGGTGTGGTTCAGGCCTATTAATCCAATTACAATTAAACCTGATAAATTCCCGATCCTTGTTTTAATCAATAAAAAGAATGTGCCTAAGAAGGAAATAAAATATAATGCCTGGACAATTTTATATTGATTTATATTCATATTAAAAAAATAATAGCAGGGACTTAATAGGATAGGATAACCCCAAGGATATGCTTGAGGAGAAAATGTTTGAATTGAAGATCTAGTTGTTGCTAAAACAGTATCAGATACTACTCTTTCAACACTTCCGTTAAGAAGGGCTTTTGCCTGGTTTAAATATAGAGAAAAATCATCCCCCCAAGAATGGCCTATATAATGATTAAGAAGACAAAATATAAAAACTGTTATTAGCAGAAAGTATAGAGATAAATCGTATTTATTTAATAAATAATTCTTTTTCATATTTTATGTTTGTTTCTTCTATGATATAATTTGGTCTATCCTGGCTCAGTAGAAAGGTTTTCCCAATATACTCTCCAATTATTCCAAACATAGTCAATTGTACTCCAGATAGAAAAAGAACGCTTACAATGACGGAAGTCCAGCCTGGAACTGCGTTGTTAGAAAATAAATGAATTCCAATAGCATAAATTCCATAGAGAAATGCAATAAGAGATACAAAAAGCCCCAAATTAAATGAGAGTCTTAAAGGAGTTATTCCAAAATAAGTGATACCACTTATTGCAAGGTTTATCATTTTTAAGACTGAATACGAGGATTTTCCCTTTGAACGAGGAGGGGCATTGAATTTGATATATTTTGTTTTATATCCTAGCCATGACACAGTGCCTCTTATAAACAAAGAGGTTTTGGCCATTTCCACAACATTTTTAACTACAGATTTATCTAATAACCTGAAATCAGATGTGCCTTTTTCTATCCTTTCACCTGTTAAATAATTGAAAGCTTTATAAAAAAATGAAGAACTGATACGCTTAAATAATGATATTTTTTGAGTAGATTCTCGAATTGTATTTACAATTTTATATCCTTCCATCCAGATTTTCACCATTTTAGGAATTAATTCAGGTGGATGCTGAAGGTCGCAATCTAAACTGATAATGCAATCACCCTTAGCCCAATTTAATCCTGCTAAAAGTGCATTTTGGTGGCCAAAATTTCTGCTGAATGATAAATACCTAACATTTGTATCTATACAGGCTATATTTTTAAGTTCAAATAAAGTAGTATCTGTACTTCCGTCATCAATAAATATAATTTCATAGTTTTCATAAATACTAAGGGTTTTTTTAATCCTGTTATAAAAGTCTTTAACATTTAACGCTTCATTATAACAAGGAATTACGACCGAAATATTAAAAATAATCTCTTTTTTGTTCATTAAAATATTAAATTTGAATAAAAATATTATATGTGTATCCGTAAGAGTGCACGTAATAAAATATGACAATACGTGTCATTAAATTTCAAGGTATCAGGATAGTTGTTTTCTTGCATAAAAACAAGAAAAGCTATGAACCTTATAGAATTTACGGGCCATTTCCCAGATGAGGAAAGTTGTGAACAATACATCAAGAAATACCGTGAGAAAAGCGGTATACGGTGCAAAAACTGTGAGAAGATAACCCGACACTATTGGTTTGCCAACGGCAGGTTTTTCGAATGCAGCAGTTGTCGGAGACGTTCTTCTCTTAAATCAGGGACGGTAATGGAAAACAGCAAGCTTCCGCTCCGTATCTGGCTATTGGCCATGCTGTTTATGTCGGCGACCAAGAAAGGGTTTTCCTGCCTTGAGCTCCAGCGGCAACTGGGGCTTAGCCGATATGAGACCACTTTCCGTCTGATGCACAGGATACGGTCAGCCATGGGACAACGAGATGAGCTTTATATCCTCAGTGACATGATTGAATATGACGAGTGTTATATGGAAACCGTACAGGAGAACCAGATCTTGGGTCAGCTTAAACGTGGAAAAGGCAGCCAGAAACAGACCGCAGTAGCGGTGGCGGCCGAATCGGTACCCTTGGAAGACCTGGATTCCGGGCAGAAAACAAAGCGCTGTGGCTATTTCAAAATGAGGGTCATGGACAAAGTGGACTGCGAGAGTGTCAATGCCTTTATCCGGGCCAATACCGTAGGGGATGTGGTACTGTTTACAGACAAGAACACGGCCTACTCGAAAATAGAGGAAGTGGTGGCCACCCATTTGGCCGTTCCATCGGGAAAGGGGTCCGTAAACGACACCTTAAAATGGGTACACAAAGCAATCAGTAATCTTAAAAGAACGCTGTTGGGGGTATATCACATGATAACTTATAAATATTTACAGAACTATTTAAATGAGTTTGTTTACAGATTGAACCGAAGATATTTTGGCAAAGGACTCTTTGAAAGGCTCGTTATTGCGGGCACTTACCCATACGTGCAGTAAAACGGATACATATAAAATATTATTATTGGGGGATATAAACAACTTTGAGATAATATTTCATTTTAATATTTTAAATCATTTTTTTCACTTAATTTAATGGACTGTCTTATAAAGCATGTCCTGGTTGATAAATATAGATATTTACTCCTATTAAATTTGTGTTAATAGGAGGCTAGTACATTAATTGAAAGTTAAATTATGAATCGCCTGTACCTAAAGAATAATTTTGAAATATTATTAATTATAGTTGGGACGGTCCTATACATTCCACTGTGGAACAATGGATTCTCAGTATCAGCTGGAGATGACGACTGGATGCTCTATAATAATCCATATGTGTATTCATTGGATCTTGATACAATTTCCACCTATTTTACTAGATTTTATAGTGGGCAATATTCCCCCTTGAACACATTGTTATATGGAATTATTTACTACTATATAGGGATGGATGCCTTTGCTTACCATTTAATGAGTTTGGTATTACATATTTTAAATAGTGTTTTAGTTTTTAAAATAGTTGAAGAATTAACTTCTAGGGATGGAACAAGGTTATATTTGAGACGGGAATCTTTTGTTCCGTTTTTGACTGCATTACTTTTTCTAATTCATCCTATTCAAGTTGAGTCTGTTGTGTGGATTTCAGCCTCTAAGATAGTTCTTTATAGTTTTTTTTTATTTTGTGGTCTTTTATCATATATCCGATATGTTAGAAAATTGAAAACTTCTTTATTAATCTGGTCATTGCTTTTCTTTGTTTTAGGTTTTGGTGCTAAAGAGCAAATTGTAGTTTTTCCTTTTTTGTTAATTCTTTTAGATTATTTTTTTGACCGATCCTTTAGAACAAAGAAAATGGTTTTAGAAAAGCTTCCATTTCTAATATTAGCAGGTGTTTTTTGTTTAGTGTCTCTATTTGCACAGCAGGAGGGGTTTTCAAATAAGCTTGAAAATGAATATTATCCTTTTTTTGAAAGAACTATTCTAGCAACCTATGCATTTTCGGAATATTTGTTTAAAATTTTTTTACCAATAAAACTTTCATACTGGTATAGCTTTCCTATGGAACCGGGTAGTCCTTTACCCTTAAAATATTATTTTTATCCCTTGTTTATTGTTTCCTTTTTTTACTTCATTTTCACCTTAGTAAAAAAAGACAAACAAATCAATTTATATATATTATTTGGGCTAATGTTTTTTATAATTAATATTTTTTTAACATTACATATTGTTCCTATGGCAAGAGGAGTATTTATGGCAGATAGATATGTTTATGTGGGCTCGATTGGGTTATTTTTTATCTTTTCTCAATTAATCGAAAAATATGTTTTGGACAATTTGAGTCGACAAAAATTTATAGCTTTAATTATATATTTGTTTGGATTGTTTATTTATACTTTCTGGTATATAGATTATTGGAATTATATTTAATTAGTTATAAGTTTAGTGTTAATAAAATCAAAAGATATTTTAAGTAAGTGGAGCGTCCTTGGTAAGTATTAAATGTTATAAAAATAGTATAAAGAATAATTGTCAATAATTTATAATTATATATGGAGAATAGAGATTTAGATCCATAGATACTTGATGTTAAAGGAATTAAGATAGAAATATAGTTACCTTAATGGCTTCTTAATTTATTCTGTGCTTAAGCTTTTACCTCCCATCCTGTCTGATCGCCAGGCAGGCTCAAATCTAATATCTCCCCCATATTTCTTTTCTTTTACTTAATAATTTAGTTAATTAAGGATCGGAAAATTTTATATTAAATACATGAAGTTAAAACCATATTTTTTAATGCCATTTTTAGCCCTTCCGCTCTGCTTTTCCTGCGACAGCAAAGGGGAGAAACCAGAGGAGATTTCCCTGGAATCCATACGCAATGAAGTGACTGCCACCAAGGTCACCGTGGCCAAGGCGGAAAAGCGTTCCTTTGATTACCTGATCAATGCTTCTGGCAAGGTGGAGGCCGCCCAGCAGGTAAAAGTCTTTATCGAAAGAAGGGGCTATCTCAAAGCATTTAGTATAAAAGAAGGACAGTACATAAAGGCAGGGACCCTATTGGCCCAAATGGATAATACGGACAACCTCTTCCGCAAGGAAAAGGCCTTGGTGCAGTTGAAAAATGCCCAGGCCAACTATAACAGTGAAATGCTGGGCTTTTCCACCATCATGGAAGGAGATGATCAAGAAAAGATTGCGGAACTGCAGGAGCAGCTCAAGGCCAGTAGTGGGCTATTATCAGCTGAAATCGAACTGAAGGAAGCAGAACTGGAACTGGAAAAATCCAGCATCAAAGCCCCCATATCAGGAAAGATCGCCGACCTTCAGCTTAAGCCCGGCAGCCTGGTCAATGCAGGGGACGAGCTTTGTGAGATCCTTAGTACAGAGGAACTGAACCTAAGGGTCAAGGTGCTGGAATCGGATATTCCCTTTATTTCCCTTGCTCAGGAGGCGGAGATATATCCTGTTGCTGCAGGAACGGGCAGCCTATCAGGTAAGGTCAGCAGCATCAATCCAAAGGTGGATGAAAACGGCCTGGTGGAAGTGAATATCAAGCTTAAAAATGGAGAGAAATTACTTCCTGGGATGAATGCCCGGGCAGTGATCCGCGCCCCGCAAAATGATAATGTGGTCGTGCCCAAGCAGGCATTGGTCTACCGCTCAGGACGCCCGGTGGTCTTTACCCTCAATGGCGAGGAATCCAAATGGAACTATGTGGAGGTAGGTAAGGACAATGGCCGGGAGATAGAGGTACTCGATGGGATCAAGGATGGGGAAACGGTCATCACCAGCAATAACCTTCAGCTGGCCCACCAAGCACCCGTACAGATCGTCAAAGAAAACGAATAGCCCATGGTCCGTTTTTTATTGTCTAGGCCCATAGCGGTCACCATGGTTTTTCTGGCACTGATGGTCTTTAGCCTGATAGGCTTTACCAAGCTGCCCATATCCCTATTGCCCCCCATAGATGTGCCACAGATCGTGGTCAAGGTGAATTATCCCAATGCCTCCCCGGAAGCCATTGAGCAGAATGTGCTCAGCCGGATCCGTGAAGGCCTGATCACCCTGAATGGCCTGGAGGATATAGAAAGCAAGGCGGGCAGTGAAACAGGCACGCTCAGGCTGCAGTTTGCCTATGGCACTTCCATGGAGCTGGCCTATATCGAGGTCAATGAAAAAATAGATCGACTGACCAATGGCCTCCCCGAGGAGCTTTCCCGTCCGCAGGTCATCCGCATCAATACCAATGACATTCCCATGGTGCGCATTCAGGTCATACCCAAGGAAGGGACGGATTACGCTGAAGTGACCAAACTGGCCGAAAATGTCCTGAAGAAGCGCATAGAGCAACTGCAGGGCATTTCCTTGGTGGACATCAATGGCAAGCAGGAAAGGGTGATTACGGTAGAACCCAAAAAGGCGGTTTTGGCCGGCCTGGGCATGACGGAACAAAATGTCATCAATGCGATCCGTTCTGGCAATAGCGAACCGGCAGGAATAAGCGTCAAGGATGGACAGTACCGCTACTTCCTGCGCTTGGCCACTAGGGTGGATACGCCGGAAGATATTGCCAAGCTTCCCGTCATGGGGCCAGAAGGAAATATAGTCGAACTGGCCAAAGTGGCCCATGTGCAATACCGCATGGGAGCGCCCATGGGTTATCACCTTTATGGGCAAAGGGAGGGGTTGGTTATCACCGTGCATAAGCAGGCTGCAGCCAAGATGAACGAGCTGATGGAGAAGGTCAGTGAGTCCGTGGAACTGTTTAAGCAGGATTATCCTCAAGTGGATTTTGCCATCAGCCAAGACCAATCCAATCTGCTCAATGCGGGTATCAACAACCTGCAGACCAGTTTGCTCTTTGGTGGTATCTTTGCCTTTGGGGTACTCTTTATCTTTATGGGCAATTACCGCATGCCCTTGATCATCGGTGTCAGCCTACCCACTTCCTTGGTGATCAGCTTCCTGGTATTTTATGCTTTTGGGATTTCCATCAATGTGATCTCCCTAAGTGGCCTGGCACTCGGCCTGGGCATGCTGATCGACAATGCCATTATTGTTTTGGACAATATCACCCGCAAGAGACAAGAAGGACTGCCGCTGTTTGAAGCTTGTGTCAGGGGGGGAAACGAGGTGATGTCGGCATTGATCAGCTCGGTATTGACCACCTTGGCAGTTTTTGTTCCCCTGGTGTTCTTGAGTGGAATATCGGGTGCCTTGTTCTTTGATCAGGCGGTGTCGGTAGCAGCTATTCTTTTTGTGTCCCTATTGGTAGCCTTTGTGTTATTGCCCCTGCTTTACAGGCTTTTCTTTGCCAATAAGGACTGGCACAGGGAACAGGAGGACAGCCGCTTTTTTAAAGGAGTGTTGGCTTTGTATAAGAGTGGCTATAAAAGGCTGATGGCCCAAAGGCGCCTGAGCCTGATCATATTATTGGCGCTTATTCCCCTCTTTTTGATGATCGGACTGGTATTGCCCAAAGAGGGCTTGCCGCCAATCGGGAAAAAGGATGTGCTGCTGGAACTGGACTGGAATGAGCCCATTGGGGTGGAACAAAACCGGGACCGGGTAAAGCATATAATGGCCACTTTGGGAAATAATTTTGAGCATGCTGAGGCAGACCTGGGCTTTAGGCAGTTTTTGCTCTTCGACGGGGAGAATGCTGTGCAGCAGGCGAGCATTTATATCGATTTTAAGGATCAGAGCAGTAAGGAGCGTTATACCAACCAGCTGGAAAAAACACTCCGCAGCCAGTACCCACAGGCCAGCATTCATCTGATGGATGCCCCCAATGCCTTTGACCAGCTTTTTGCTTCCAATATGCCCTACTATGAAATGCGATGGAAGGAACTCAAGCACAAGCAGCCCGTGGAGGCAGCCACCATGGAGCCCTGGCTGCAGGAATTGCCGGTGAAAAAGTGGAAGAAAGGTCCCGGCTTGCAGGAAGAAGCTGCAGTGGTTTTTCGCTTGGACCTGGAAAAACTGGCCCTGTACCAAATAGATATCACCGAACTTAGGGCCCAGATTGAAAAGCGCTTTGGCCCCTATACCATTGATGAGATCAAGCAGTTCAGCGAGGTGACCCCCATCAACCTTTTGGAAAGCAATGAAGATTACAGCAAGATTTTATCCAATAATGATGTCCGTTCCAAAGATGGGCAGTCCTATGCCTTGGCAAATTTTATCCAAGTAAGCTATGAGGACCATTATAAATATGTGACAGCGGACAAGACCGGGATTTACCAATCGGTGGAAATTACCGAAGATCATCCGGAAACCATGGAAAGGGAGCTTAGGAACTGGGGACTTGAAAGGGACCTGAGTGTGTCCTTTTCCGGGCAATACTTCAAGGACAGGGAAAATCTGCAGCAGTTGATGGGTATTCTTTTGGTGGCCGTGCTGCTGCTCTATTTTATCCTTGCTGCCCAGTTTGAAAGTTTTGTGCAGCCCTTGATCGTGATCTTTACCTTGCCCTTGGGCATTGGAGGAGCCCTATTGGTCCTTTGGCTGACCGGTACTTCATTGAATGTAATGTCGGCCATTGGCTTGGTCGTGATGCTGGGAATTATGGTCAATGACGCCATTTTAAAGATCGATACCATTAACCGCCTACGGGTGAAGTATGCGGAAAAGGAAGGCCATTTGTCCTCTGTGGAGATCCTGGAAAAGGCCCTATATGAGGCAGGAGCGATCCGGCTAAAGCCCATCCTGATGACCTCCATAACCACCATTTTGGCCTTGCTGCCAGTGGTCTTCAGTGCAGGGCTAGGGGCAGATTTGCAGCGGCCTTTGGTCTTTAGTGTAATTGGTGGCCTGACCATAGGTACCTTGACGGCCTTGTATTTTGTGCCTTTGTGTTATTGGGCTTTTTGTAGAAAAAAGAATAAAGAGGAAAGAAGAAAGGTTGGAGTAGCTATTAGTTAGTACGAAGTATCAGGTATCAAGTACGAAGTATGGAGTAGTTAGTATTTAGTACGAAGTCTTGGGAAAAAAAAGCTCGTTGTGCCTAGGGCTGTGCCCTGGCACGGTTAAATCAGAGCTTTCAGCTCGACAAATGGGCCACAGGTTCAGATTTAATTGGTCCATCAGCACAGCTGAATGGACAACATGACTTGAGGCTCAATACTCAATATTCATATCTCAAGACTAATCTAAAGTCTAAAATCTTATGTCTAACATCTAGTGTCTAAAACAAAATTTGAGTCCATTTAGAATCGTCATATCATTTTTTGTCCTGGCCATAATAGGCTTTGCCTTGGTGCCCGGACTGACCGTGGAGCTGAATCCCAGGGAACAGCAGCCGGTCCTGCGTGTTTCCTATTCCGTGCGGGATGCTTCACCGGAATTAGTGGAAAAATTGGGGACAGCACCTTTGGAGGGATTGTTCAGTCAGCTGTCAGAGCTCAAGAAAATAGAGTCGGTTTCTGCTTATAATAGCGGTTCGGTGACTTTGCGCTTCGATAAGCATACGGACATGGAGTTCAAGAAATTTGAGGTGACTTCCCTAATCAGGCAGGTATACCCCTCCTTGGATGCCAAAGTCAGCTTTCCACTGGTCTATCAGTCTGCCCAGCGCAATAATGAGCCGCCCATACTCCAATACAGCATCAATGCACCTTTTGCCCCTTTTGAAATCAAAAAGGTGACGGAGGATGTGCTGAAGGCAGTTATCAACCGCTTTGATGAAGTGGAGGAAGTCAAGGTATATGGGGCCAATGACCTGCAGCTCTTTGTGACTTATGATATACAGAAGCTTCAGGCTTATGGGGTCACCCGAAGCATGTTGAATGCAGTGCTAAGTAGTGCTTTTGGGACCGGTTATCCCGGTATGGCCCTCAACCATCAGGGAGAAGCACTTTTTATTCAGGTGGATCGCTCACTGACCGATTTGGAACAACTGGAGATGCTGCGGATCACCAATAAGGGAGGCAAGGAGATTTATCTCAGGGACTTGGCTCAGCTCACCCTGGAGGAAGCCGAGCCCAGCCGTTATTACCGCATCAATGGCAATAACTCCGTGACCATGAGTATTACGAGTAGGGAAGGGGTAAACAAGGTGGTTTTGGCGCAGCAACTAAAGCATGCAGTGGAGGAAGCTGGGGCGCTGCTTCCTCCAGGCTACGAGGTCCGTCTGGAGCAGGATGATACCGAATACCTGTCCAAGGAGCTGAACAAAATCTACAAAAGATCTGGCCTGTCCATCCTGATTTTGGTGGTCTTTATCTTTTTGATCAACCGGAACTGGCGTTACCTGACCGTGCTGTTTTTGGGCATTCTGGTCAATCTGAGTGTGACTGGGATTATTCTCTATAGCTTGGGCACACACTTGCACCTGTACAGCATTGCTGGCTTGACCATTTCCTTTGGGCTTATCGTGGACAATGCCATCATTATGATCGATCACCTTCACAAGCACAAAAACAGAAAGGTTTTTTTGGCATTGTTGGCGGCTTCCCTGACCACCATTGCGGCCTTGTTGATGGTTTTTTTATTACCGGAAGAAGATCAGAAAAACCTGACAGACTTTGCGGTAGTGGTAGCCGTGATGTTGGCGGTTTCTCTTTTGGTTGCCCTTTTGTTTACCCCGGCCATGTACCACTTGCTCTTTAGGGAGAAGGTCGGTGCTGGCAGGTCACTGTCCCTGTCCAAGCTCAGAAGAAGGGCCAGGTGGTTGGGGAGGTATCAAAAGCTCATCCGCTTTACATCCCATTATCGTAAGACTTTTGTAATATGCTTGGTTTTGCTTTTTGGCCTGCCCATATTTTACCTGCCAGCCAAATGGGAAGGGCAGGATTGGTACAATAAAACCATTGGAAGCACCCTTTATCAGGAGGATATCCGGCCTTATGTGGACAAGGCCCTGGGCGGTTCTTTGCGGATGTTTGTTCGGGGCGTATTTGAAAAGTCCGGCTATAGGGAAGCTGCCCAGACGAGGTTGTATGTGAATGTGCGCCTGCCCTTTGGCAATACCCTGGACCAGATGGACTTTATCATTCGTGAGTTTGAAGAATTCCTGAAGAGAGTGGAAGGTGTGGACAAGTTTGTCAGCAATGTCTCCTCAGGGCAATATGCTTCCATTACCATCACATTTAAAGAAGCCTATGAAAGTTCTGCCTTACCTTATCAGCTGAAAGGAAGACTGTCGGTCAAAGCCACGGACTGGAGCGGGGCAAATTGGAGTATTTATGGAGTAGGACAGGGCTTTAGTGCAGGGCCGGGGGGAGAAGGGATTCCATCCTTTACGGTGATGATGAAAGGCTATAATTATGATGAGTTGGCACGACAGTCTGAAATACTGGCCGAAAAGCTCCTGCAGCACAAAAGGATCCAAGAGGTGAATACCAATGAAAGGCTGGCCTATAGAGACCGTAGTTCTGAAGAGTTTGTACTCCGATTTGACCAGAAAAAATTGGCCCTGCAGGGCACCAATCAGTATGAGGTGATGTCTGCCCTGAGTGATAGGTCCAAACCTACCGGACCAAGTCTATATTTGAATTTGGAGGACAAGAATTATGGTGTGGTCGTCAGGGAAAAGCATACAGAGGACTTCTCCCGCTTTGACTTGGAGGAGACCAGCCTGATCAGTTCGGAAGACAAAATGTTTAAAGTGTCCAGTTTAGGGACACTGATAAAGGAAACTACCACCAACTCCCTGCACAAAGAGGATAGGCAGTATATCCGTAGGGTGGCTTTTGAATATATGGGCTCAAGGAAATTCGGAAATGAATACCTGGAGGATGTCCTGGAAGAAATGAAAACCAGTATGCCTATTGGCTATTCGGCAGAGACCTCCTCCTATGGCTGGGGCTATGGAAAAAACAAGCGACAGTATACCCTGCTATTGGTCTTAATTGTGGCGATTTTCTTTATCTGCGGAGTATTATTTGAAAACCTCAAGCAGCCCTTTTATATCATTGCGGTGATCCCGATTGCCTTTATAGGTTTGTTCCTGATCTTTTCGGTTTTTGATTTTTATTTTGACCAAGGGGGCTATGCGGCCTTTGTGATGCTGGGAGGCTTGGCCGTGAATGCAGCTATCTTTATTGTCAATGACCTGAATAACCGGGACCGTGGAAACTATAATCGCAATGTATTAAAGTCGGTAGCAGGAAAGGCCATACCTATTTTGTTGACCGTTTTGTCCACCTGTTTTGGTCTGATCCCTTTTATCATGGAAGGACAGAATGAGGTTTTCTGGTTTTCTTTGGCCATGGGCACCATTGGCGGTTTGGTGTTCAGTATGGTAGGGGTATTTGTGGCTTTGCCGGTGTTTTTGTGGAGTAATTATTAACAATACAAGATTTACTCTAAGGAATAAATGTAATTTCTACCAGCCTTTTCATCTATTATTTTTAAGTAAATAGGACAATTGAAAAGAAACATTGTTTAAAAGTTTCTTTTCGTCCTTATTAGGCTCTAAATTTGAAATCTCATTAACTATTTCATTTTTATCTGCTCGATTTAATTAGCTTAAAACAAAAGTGATTTTTAAATCAGTTTTATCATTTTTGTTGTATTTTTTGGGGCTTCGATTTTACTGATATTTGAATTCGTTTCTTTTTTAGAATTTCAATTTACATTGAATACCTGAGTAGCTAACTCAATATTCTTTAATTCAATTAATAGATAATCTTTTTTGGAATTAAGATGGTTAAGGATTTATTGATCGGTAATATTATGAGCTTTCATATGAGGGCGAATTTTAATTGTTAATTTAAGTGTTTATAAGAATGTAGAGGTTAGGGTAATAACATCTTATATGCAAAAATCAAAATCTTGTATTTTAAAATTATTCGTTTTTGTTGATTATGTAAAGTACCTTTTTGTTTTTTTAATTTAATTTTAGCTAAGATTTTTTTGTAGATTTATGTACAAATTCTTTCATTTTTTTTGCAAAACCTTTTTAGAATGATATGATAAATATTTGAGCAGAAATTTTATTAAGTTAAACTTCCAATATATTGAAGTAAAAGATTGCATTATACTTTACAACCTAATCCAAGAGGTACAAGGGTTTTAAATAAGTTCACTACTATAATAAAGAAGCGCTGCATATTGAGATTGAAACAGGCTTTTCCGCCAAGAGGGGTGATTTAGGTGCTGGAAGAAGTGATCATTCTGAAATGAACGACCGGAAAAATCAAAGTGGACAACGGTACTGAATTCATTACTTTGGCCTTAATAAAGGAAACAGGCATTGATCTGCAGTATATCCAAGTGGGGAAACCCATGTAGAATGCCTATATCGAGCGTTATACCAAAACCTATAGAAATGAATTCCTTGAAAGGTACCAGATCTTGGGCCTGGAGAAGGCAAGGGGATTGACCAGAAATTGGATAGGTGATTATAATAAAAATATGCTCCATGACGGTCTGGGTGATATGTCCCCAAGGAGGGGGGCGCAGAATAGAGATATTAGTAATGGGAAACTAAATTAATCTATCTTATTTTAAGTTGTTCAAAGAAAGCAATGCTTTTATTTAAAATTATATCTTGATTAATAATAACTATAATTACAGGTGATGTTAAATTAAAACTTGCAGTATATCAATTATTATTCTATATTTAACAGAAATTATTTGAACATAAACCAAACAATAATGAAAAGAAAAAAAATCATTAAAAGCCTTGGGGCATCGTTATTTTTACTTGCTTTTATTTTTAATATTCAAACTAGTTTAAATGGAGGTTTTTCACTTGTGAGTACAGCTATGGCTCGCTCTAGCTCTGGGACAGGTTCTAGTGGAGAGGAAAAGGGGAGAGCAACAGCTATAAACACACAAACGAATACGTATTGTTGTAAGGAAACAAATAATTCTTTAGATAGATGTACAGCTTCAACAAATTGTGAAGACCTCTAGCACATACTATTGTATAGAAAAAAAATCCTTAAGCATTTTTACACTCTCCGATGATTGTAAATAATTCTTATATAGGTGCTTTAAATAAAGCACCTATTTTAAATTTAAGTTTATTAATATGAAAATATTTTCCTTAATATCATTAGTTTTATTTATTAGTTCATGTAACAATAATCCTATCGGCAATAAAATAATAAATACCGAAAACATAATTGATATTACAGTAGACCCGTCGAACTCGAAAAACGTCAAGCCTTCGACTATTTTTAATTCAGTAGAATTTTTAACTTTCAAGAATGAAGAAAACATAATCAGTAATATAAACAAGGTGAATGTTGCTGGAGATAATCTGATTTTTGAATCTGATAATGTAGTATTTCGATCAAACTTAAATGAAAATAGGGCATTAATGATAGGAAGGCCTGGTAATGGTCCAGGTGAATATATTTCTGTAAATGATTTATATATTGATAAACAGGATTCTACCATCAACATACTTGATGGTAAATCTGGAAAAATTATCATTTATAATTATGAAGGGGAATTTATTGAAGAATTTAGGAATCCTAATTTCACAACAGCTATTGGATTTACAAAGTTGGATAATAATAATTTTGCTATATATGGAGGAGCGGCCTTCTATGGTGGATTAGATTATAGATGCTTTTTATGGTCAGCGGACAATAAAAAAATAATAGGTAAATTTTTCCCCATTGGTGATGAGCATAAGTACGATTTTTTTATTGATGCCAATAATTTTTGGGATGATGGCAATAATATTTTATTTTCTTATTCATTTAAGGATACAATTTATAATATGGAAAAAGATAAAATTGTACCTAAATATGCTATCAATTTTGGGGATTTCACCTTACCTCAAGAAATTCGTGAAAACAATTATGAAGACGTAGTTGAATTTGTTACCCGTTTGAGAGAATCCAACTATGCCTACCAGGCTACGAACTTTTACAATTTAGATAAATATTTATATTTTACCTTTCAATATAAATCGAATAGATTTAGAAGTTTCTATAATAAGCATAATCAAAAAACGGTTATAGTATCTAAGATTGGAACTAAAGAGAATAACTTTATTGAAGATGAACTGTATTATTTTTCCAAGATTGTAATTGGGTCAAATGATAACTTTCTTTTTTGTCAAGTAGATCCATATGAATTCGTTAGTATATATGACGGGATAAAAGAAAACTTAAATGAAGAGGAATGGACTATGTATATGAAGGGAAATCCGGAATTAGAGAAATTATATAAATTGTTTAAAAGCGAAGATCCTGGAAATGTTATACTTAAACTGGAGATTAATACTGAACTAATTTAAATTATTTTTAACTCCTATTTAGCTTATTGGGTGTGAATTTTAAAATAGGAAAGAAAAATCAAGGGGCTACATTAGTGAAAAAAAACATTTCCTGAACTTTTATATTTACTTGAATTTGAGTCTCATTTAAAAGTAGGTAATTGAGAGGCTAGGTGATATATTCATCTAGCCTTCTATATATTACTCGAAATCGCCAGAAACACATTCACTGGCCTTTACTTTTAAAAATGGATTTCTTTATTTATGAGTTGCTATTCGAATATTTTTATGTGGTAACTAGTCTTCATTTTTTGTGTTCTTTTTCTTGTATTGGATCATATTATCATCACAACTGAAGGATATTATTCCTTTTCAGGTGGTGGAAGGTTGTAAGGTCCTTTTGTTCATTATATGGGATGACAATTTTTCTTTTGGCTTTTCCCCTCTTGGCACAATGGAGTACCAGTCAGACAAGAACAGTTGAAGATGAAGAAATCGTGGTTTCCCCTAAGATATGCTTGCTAAGTGAATATGTGATCATGTGGTAGAAGGAGGAATGTTTGAATATTTTCATGGATAGGTGATCCTATAGATGTTGTAAAATGGAGGGCGGAGGGCTTAAACTAATACAAAAGTATTGGCAGCTCATGAAGTGGGAATTGACGTGAAAGCTGTCATGCACAACTATGATGATCATCTACCAGAAAATTTAATTGAAAGATTTACTACAAAAAAAAGAACCCCTTCTACTTGGGGAGAGGCAATTGATTATAGAATTGGTAAGCAAAAAGTAAAATATGGAGAAAATAATCTTAATGGGTCTATGCAAACACCTTCTGGACCTTTAGATACTTCTCGTTTTGAAGGACAAAGGAAAAGAAGGTAAGAGTAATTAACAGCGTAAAAGAGGTATTGAATAATTTCATACTATAAACAAACAGTGGATAAAAAAGAAATATTTGCTAAATTAAGAAAGATAAGAAATTAATAAAAGTTGTTTGAGCCCTTTTTGATATATTAGGTAAAGCCCTTCGCCTGGAGGGTTTTTTTATAGGGTTTTGGTGAAAAATACCCCGCTTGGGGTATTTTATTTATTAAATGGACTTTTTAGTTTTAGGTTTTGAAAAAAATAAAACCAGACACATAAACAAGTTAGCAGGCATTATAAACAGACACTTAAAACAAAAAATATGGACAATACAACTTACGAATTTTTCATTAGACGAGCTTGGGAGTGTGACAGGTTTGAAAAAGGTGCCAACACAGACACTTGGGAAAGTTTACTTTATAAGAAATATAACTTTGACAACTCAATCGGGACAGCGTCAGAGACAAAAAATAAAGCTGAGTATGACAAGAAGTTTGCAGAAGTCAAACAATATATAGACAACGCATACAACAACTTACTTTATCGTGCAACCAAAATAAACAACAATGACGACTTGGTTGACGCATTGCTTGACTTAAAATCAAGGGCAATAAATTCTGACAATCCAGCCGACTTGTATCAATTTTTGAAAGACTCTTTTGAAACTCTAAATAACCACAATCTGTAATGCATTACTACTATTACTATAAATCTCCGGTAAAAATTAAATTCACATTCAAAGAAGATGGAGAATTTTTTATTGGAGATGAAGCTAAAGTTTCAATTGAGACACTTTCTTCTTTCTTATATGACCTGAACCTCTTGAATGACTGTTTAGCCTTAGCATTAATTGATCAATATTCTGTAAGCTCCCCCAAAAACTGGACAGTTTAAAAGGCGACAAAATTGCTAACTTTGAACTGTATGAAAAAAGGAAGATTTACAGAGAGCCAGATCATCAAAGCGCTCAAGGAACATGAATCCGGTCGTGACGTTAACGAACTATGCCGGGATTTGGGCATCCACCGGGCTACCTTTTACAATTGGAAGAAAAAATACGGGGGAATGGAAGTAAAGGAAGTGCAGCGCCTCAAAGAGCTTGAAGAAGAGAACCGCAGGCTCAAGCAAATGTATGCCGACCTGGCCCTTGACAATAAAATCCTTAAAGATATTCTGGGAAAAAAGTTCTGACCCCTGCTGAGAAGCGGAACGGGGTCGGTTATGTAACGGAGAACTACCCTGTAAGTATCAGCAGGGCCTGCCGTTTGGTGGGAACCTGCCGTTCAGGACACTATTATAAAAGCCGGAAAGATGACAGTACTTTCTTGGATGTATTGCGTGAAAAAGCCGAGGAACATTCCAGCTATGGGTTCTGGAAACTGTATAAAAGAATGCGTAAGGATGGGCTATGTTGGAACCACAAAAAGGTATACCGTGGCTATAAACTATTGAATCTGGGCATGAGAAGAAAAGGCAAGAAGCGGGTTCCTGAAAGGGTAAAGGAGCCTTTGTTACAGCCATTGTATGCAAACAAAAGCTGGTCAATGGATTTTATGAGCGATAGCTTGGTATCGGGAAGACGCTTTCGGACGCTCAATATTATTGATGATTATAACCGGGAATCGCTCCAAATAGAGATAGCAACAGGGTTCCCTGCCAAAAGGGTGATCAGGGTGCTGGAAGAAGTTATCTCATGGAGGGGCTAGCCGGAAAGGATCAGGGTGGACAACGGTCCTGAATTCATTTCTTTGGCATTAAAGGAATGGTGCCGTTCCACAGGTATTGATCTACAGTATATCCAACCGGGAAAACCGATGCAGAACGCCTATATCGAACGTTTTAACAAAACTTACAGGAATGAGATCCTTGACAGATACCTGTTCTTTGACCTGGAGGAGGTAAGGGAACTCACCAAAAATTGGATGATGGATTACAATGAAAACAGGCCCCATGACAGCCTGGGTGACATGTCCCCTAAGGAGTTTGCCCAAAGAAATGGGGCGTTAACAGTGGATAACTTCCAAGAAGTTACCCACAATTAACACCCTTAATAATAGTATTAACTAAATTTATCTGTCTAATTTTAAACTGTCCAAAGAATGGGAAGCCTTCACTGGGAAAGGGATACTTAAGGGGAAAGCTTTTTCCCCTTAAGTATTTTTGGAGGTTGGAGCTTGAAAAATCCAGTTAACTCATATAGTAAAATATACTCATGGAAAATAATAAATTAATATATAGGGAACTAAAGAAAACTCAAGGTCTGTACCCGTATTTCTCTAATATCAAAAGAGAAGAGGGGAACCTGATCTTGTGTTCCGATTGTTTTCATGACGAAGGTCTCCGTTTGGATGCATACAAAATTGGAATACACAAAGACATCAAGTGCCAAAATTGCTCGTCGAGCAATGGAAGAAAGCTGACAAGGCAAATTGTACGGGAATTATGTTACAGGTTTTTCGTCCGTGGAACGATTGAGCGCTTTGATTATGGTGGATTTCCTCTGGTACAAATGAATGAGGAGCGATATAATGATACTGATATAAAGGTGTCTAAATGGCTTTCTGAAGATGTGAAACTTATTGAGCAAGCTGGAGAAATTGGCTTATTCTATTACAGTCCAAGATTTTGGATGTTCGGAGAAATCGAACCACTTAAAAACCTTCAAAGTGAGGTAGAAGTTGAAAAGGTTTTAGGACGTATTTTAAAACTTTATCCAAAACATATTTTAAACCAAGATCATTCGTTTTATCGAATTAGAGTCAATCCAGATACTCCATATAACTTTCCTGAGTATGACACTCCACCGAAAGGATTTGGAAGTGGAAATAGATTGAATTTTGATGGAGAACCCATTATGTATGCATCTCCGGATCTTGAACTCTGTATTCATGAATGCCGCGCAACCGTGGAAGATGAACTTTATGTAGCGAAACTCGTTCCATCACAACCTTTAAAAATGTTAAATCTTGCGGCACTAGTTTCAGAAGAAGGGGTAGATGAATTTACTAGTATAGATTTAGCTGTTCATTTTCTGTTCTTAGCTCCTAAACACGCTTATCCTATTTGTTCTCGAATTGCGCAATTTATCAAAGAACAAGGATTTGATGGTATTATATTCCCTTCTTATTTCAGCCATTCAAGAACTGGGGCAATTCCTTTTGAAACCATTTATGGGATGTCTATACGTCGCATCCCTCCTATGAAGAAATATGCTGAGTCACAAAGTGTTCCGAACATCGCTTTATTTGGATGGCCTATTAAAGAGGGTAAAGTGAAAATTCATTCTATAAATAAAGTTATAATTAATAATAT
Organism: Echinicola marina; assembly: GCF_020463795.1. Taxonomy (NCBI): domain Bacteria; kingdom Pseudomonadati; phylum Bacteroidota; class Cytophagia; order Cytophagales; family Cyclobacteriaceae; genus Echinicola; species Echinicola marina. Next base: position 4,300,268 of record NZ_CP080025.1, read on the forward strand.
TAAATACGATCTGTCTTTTGGGCCAGCTTATCATGATGGACCAATCGATAAATCACGAAAGGATAATTTTTTTGAACAACAAATGAATTTTGAATTAGAAAAATTCATGAAAGTATTTAGGTCGGACCAAGATGAATAATTATGTTTAGTTGAGTTGAACACGAAATTCGGAAATATGGGGATGGCTGTTAATTATAAACTCCATATATTACACAGTATGATGGTTTTATTGATAGTCAAGAACCGCTGAACATAAAGTCAGTCTTTCACTTATTAACAGAAAAGTGTTTAGTCTCTAGAAGTTCTAATTAAAATTTATCACATATTTTTAAATCAACATGATTGATGAATGGCTATATCTTGTAAAAAAATTTAGTATCGCAGGAGCGAGACACAAATTTGAAGAGATTTGTGCTAGTCTGTTCAAAAGAAAATTCCCTAGTCAAAATGTAAAGTCAGTGCGGGTTAGTGTTGGTGATGGAGGGATTGATATTTTTATAGGTAAATTAGGAATAGAGCCAATCAAAATTGTTCAATGTAAATTTTTCGTAGATGGGATCAAGGATTCCCAAAGGTCCCAGATTAGAGAGTCATTTAAGAAAATTATTACATCTGATGATTTTATGCCAAGTCAATGGATATTGTGTATTCCTGAAAAACTAAGTATTAGCGAGCATAAATGGTGGTCGGATTGGAAGAATAGGCAAATCGCCAATTACAATTTATCCCAAGAATTCATAGAATTATATGATGGGGAAGATCTTATTGAAGATTTAAGAAAATATGATTTTTATAACGAGGTTTTTGACCACGACTATCGAACTGCTATTAATGAAATTCATGAAGTTGTAGTTTCAGGGAAATTGGATTTAGAACATGAACTTAGGTCTGCATCCTTCTTTGTTAGAGATTTAAAGAATTATTTTTCCAAAAACACTAATACTCATGTTTCTAGAAAAGAAACTATTGAAATTTTTACTTGGATAAATAGTGATTTACCAGGCAAAAACAAGTACGAGAAATTACTCATAATTAAAGGTCTTAAAGGAGTAGGTAAATCCACCATTATTAGAGATTCATATTTCAAATTATCGAATCAAAATGATCTTTTAATATTAGCTATAAAGTGTGATCAATTTTATGGTATAAGCTTGAAGGACCTCTCAAAAAAACTCTTTAATAATGTAAATTCATTTCAAGAACTATTTTATACGATTTCTAAGCAAGAAAAAAAGCTTATTGTGTTTCTTGACCAGTTAGATGCTCTTTCACAAACTCTTTCTTCAAATAGAGAGTATTTACGTACCTATGTAAAGTTGATCTATGAATTAATAAACTTAAAAAATGTAAGGATAATAATCTCTTCCCGAAATTTTGACTTAGAGTATGATGCTGATCTTCGAAAAATAAATTCGGAGTCAGGGATAAAAAGAATTGAGGTTGGATCCCTTTCTCCAGATGAGGTAAATAAAGTGTTAAAATCTCTTGGAATTAGCGTTAAAAATCAAATGCTGATTAACCTTCTTACTACACCATATAATTTAGAGCTATTTACTTTAATCCCAGATCTTGAGAAAATATTACAATACGAAGAAAGGATTCCATTATCTAAGCTTTACTTAGAGTTGTGGGGGCAAATATTGGTTAATAGAGAGCTTAATGTAATTGATTGTCTTGATGTCGTGGTAGAGCGTATGTATAACGCACATCCCAATTTAATAGATCAATCTTATCTCAAAGAGCATCAACCAGAAATAGATTACTTAATATCAAATGGGATAATTTTAAAAAATGAAAACAAGCTTTCCTTTTTTCATCAATCATTTTATGAACATTATTTAGCTCGTTGGTTTGTAGAGTCAAAAAAGGATTTGATCGAGTATATTTTTGATGAAGATCAAAACCTATATATCAGATCTTTGATTAAACAGGTTATTGAATACTTACGTGAAGTAAATCATAACGAATACATAGACCTATATCGTAAAGCGATTAATAGTGATCATATCAGGTTTCACATAAAATTCCTATTCATTTTACAATTTGGGCTAGTTGATATGCCTACCCATAAAGAGAAAAGAATTCTCATAGACATTCTCCAAAATAAATATGGTAAGGTGTTCTTAGATGTGGTTAATTCAAGGGGATGGATTTATTTTTTAATTACAAATTCTCTTATTCCTGAAAATGAGAATGAAACTTTTCAAATTCTTTTTAGAAACATTAACTATCACCCTTATTTAATACTAAGCTATTTAGAAAATTCCTCATTTGAGTCAAAAGAAAAGATGATAGCCGAACTTATTCCCAATATCAAAATTTGGGACCAAGACCTATTGCCTTTTTTTAATGAATATTACTCATTTAACGATAATACTGAGATATGGTATTTCGAAACATTAAAGAAGATAGCTCCTCTAGATTTGAATTTTGTTTTGGAAAAAATCCGACCAGTGGTCATCTCTGAAATGAACCGGCATCACAAACCTTTTAAATTTGATTATAAGTTCGCTAAAATAATTGATCAATTATACCAAAATAATCCTAAGAAACTTTCTGAATTTTTATTGTCAATCTTTTTGCAATATCTAGAGGATACAAAATCACTTTATTTCAATGATTATCATGGTATTGAATCTGAACTTCTTGGATCAAATCATTATGATAATAGGTTGTACTACAAGGATAGTGAAGATGAAAAATCAATAGAGTTCTACCTTCTTAAGTATTACCGTAACTGTGGGGAAGAGGAAGTAGAAAAAATGATGGATAGTCATATTGAATCAAATTATATCCAACTACTTATAATAATTGCAAAGCTTCTTCAAGAAAGAGTGAAGGAGTTTACCCATGAAGCTTATCGATTTATTTTAATTATTGATAAAAAAAATGGATTTAAAGGGCCAGATGATTTTTTTCAATTAAATATGCGTAAGTTAATAAGTGGATCTTTAATTAATTTCAATATCCAGCAATTTTTAGCAATTAAAGAGATACTACTTACTATATCTAACCCCTATGAGATAGTTAAATATACAAATGAAGGAAAAAGGAAATTATCGCTTAAACTAGGTTTAAAACAATACCTTTTTATTAAAGCTTTGCCAGATGGTATCCGACAAAAAGATATAGAACTAAAAAGGAAATATCAAATGTTTAGTCGACGGTTTGGGGAAGTTGATTATAATAAAGCATTTGATAGACCTAAAAGTAGTTTTGGTCCGGCTAGGTCTCCACTTTCTAATCCAAATTTTGATAAATTCGGTCATCAGGCATGGATTAATAGCATGAGAAAAATAGATGAGAACTTTAAATCCGATGACTTTTTCAAAGGAGGGTTGTTAGAACTTTCAAGGTCATTTAGTGCCACTGTTAAGAAAAAACCCGATTATTTATTTGGACTTATTGTTAGGCTTTTTAATGAAAGAGGTATTTCTCCTTCATATATTTCTCAGGGTATTTCCGGACTAATTGATGCCGAATTTGATGGGAGTAAAATATCGGAGCTAATAGAAAAAGAAATTAAGCTGGACCTAGATAAAAGCCATACGCTCTATGCCGTATGGCACACACAGTATTTAATTGATTTATCCCTAGTATCTGAAAAAATCATCAATTTTTGGGTCTCGACTGCTAAATCATCACTATACTTGGATGATGTATTAAACCCTAATGACCCACTAATGGATTTTATTAATACTCCAAGAGGAGCAGCGATTTATAGTTTGATCCATTCATATATGTACCCACAATATAAAGAGTCCATTTTTTCAACCATTGAATTTGTTATTAGTCCAAAGAATAATCCTTCATCAACAATTTTAGCTGGGATTATGACAAATTTAGGGCTACTTAACCATCTTGATATCGAGAGATCTTTTTTGATTTTCCAGAAACTCATTGCACTTAAAAGTCCCATAATACTTAAACACTCAATAATGTCCGCTCAATATTTCAACAATGTGTTTCATGATAGGATGGGTTTTTATTTCGAAGAAATGCTTTTACATGAGGAATTATATGACAAATGCTACTTTTTTATTAGTAGCTGGATATTTGACCATATCAGTGATTACGAAATGTACGATAACTTCATAAATCTTGGAGAAAAGTCCATTAAGTGCGGAATCGAAGTAGCCGAGGAACTCTTAATTAATAATGGAAAAATAAATACCAAAGCAATAGAAGTATTAGAAAGATGTATGAAGTATCCTGATATTGATATATCAAACGACCTTTCGGGATTGATTTTAAGAAAATTTAAAATTGAAAATTTTCGGGAGCTCTACAGCTTTATTGAGAAATATATAAGTACTCCTCATTTCAGGGATGATCCTCAATATTTGTTTGATTTTTTGCTAGAATGCTCTGCTTTATATCCTACAGAATGTTTGGCGTTATTAGTTGATATGGATGTTCCAGAAAATGTTGATATAAGAAAAAGAGCTTTCAATGGCGATGAGTCTTTGGTTCTTATCCTATCCATTTACTCTAAATTAAGACTAAAGCCATTTAAATATTTGGACGAGCAAAATACTGCTTTGGATGTATTTGATAAACTATTGCAGGTACCTTCAATTCGAAACAGAGCTAATGATGCTTTGGATAAAGCTTTAAATTAATTTAAGTGGATATCTTTCCCAACGTTTAATTGTATGGCAAAATAAGAAGCGGCATAATTTTTTTGTTTTTTGGGCTAATAGTTTTAAGTGTTATTATTATGGTCAGCTTGATTTACTTTTTTAATAATCAATGAGGTTGGGTTGGCGGTGTTGCCTTTGGTATGTTATTACGATACGTGGCGATTTTATGGGGTGAACGAATTAATGCTAATACCATTAAAAGAGTATTATCTGAAGCTTATATTTCTCTAGGTAAATGGTCAGATGCAACCCTTTTGTATATTCCGATTCATGTTGACCACCTGTTCCAGTGATGCTGACCACTTTTTTCCGATGATGTTGACCACCCCCCTTCTGGGTATCAACTTTTGTCGAAGGGTAAAATTCCGGTGATATTGACCACTGTCAATCCGGCCATGTTGACCACCACTTTAAGTGGTCAGAATGGCCAGAATGACATTATTGACCACCTTTAATTTTTCAGTTATCGTTTCCTTTACGGTTGATTTAAAACCAACCGTAAAGCATGGCAGGAAAAACGATAACCATGAGTAATCTCAAACAGATAATTCGCCACCGTGACAACGGAATGGCACTGCAGACCATCTCCAAAACCTTGGGAATTGCCCGGAACACGGTCAAGAAGTACCTTCAGCTGATTGATTCCAAAGGTTTTTCTTACGGAGAGCTTTTGTCCATGAATGACGAAGAGCTTGATGCCCTACTTTCTGATCCGGACCATGTTTCAGGGGAGCGGTACCAGGAGCTTATATCTTTTTTTCCCTATATGGAACCGGAGCTTAAACGGACCGGTGTGAACCGTTGGGTCCTGTGGGGAGAATACAGACAAAAACATCCTGACGGATACAGTTACTCACAGTTCTGTGAAAGCTTCAGGCAGTGGCGTACCGGTCTATCTGCCAGTATGAGAATTGAACATGTTCCGGGAGATAAATTCTATATAGACTTTACGGGTGATAGGCTGTCCATAGTAGATCCTGTAACAGGTGAACTCACTGATCTGGAAGTGTATGTTGCCACACTCGGAGCCAGTCAATACAGCTATGTAGAAGCCATTCCCTCCCAAAGAAAAGAAGACTTCATAGCAGCCACTGAAAATGCTTTACATTACCTGGGCGGTGTTCCCAGGGCCCTGGTGCCCGACAACCTCAAAAGCGCGGTCACCAAAGCCGACAAGTATGAACCGGCCATCAACCCCGATTTCCTGGACTTTGCCAACCATTACGGCTGTGTGGTCTTTCCGGCAAGGAGCAGGAAGCCGCAGGACAAGGCCTTGGTGGAAAAGACCGTCAGCATTGTCTACAGCAGGATATACGCCCCGCTCAGAAACAAAGTTTACCATGACATCAATACACTGAATGCGGATATACGGCACTACCTCAATATCCATAACAATACCCCTTTCCAGAAAAGACCGGAAACAAGGAAGGAGCTTTTCGACAGGGAAGAAAAGGGAACCCTGGCCCCCCTGCCTGCCGAAAGATATGAACTCAAACAGTTCAAGTATGCCACCGTCACTAAAACCTCCCACATATCCCTGAACCCTGAAAACCATTATTATTCTATTCCCTACAGGTATATCGGCAAAAAAGTCAAGGTTGTGTACTCAGCCAGTTACGTTTCTGTTTTCTACGATGGGGAAAGGATCGCTTTTCATAAAAGAAGCCTTAAGGAGCGCGGATACACTACGGTCCAGGACCATATGCCTTCAGCCCACAGGTTTGTAAGTGACTGGAACCCTGAATTCTTCCTGAACTGGGCAAAAGGGATACATCCTGAAGTCCGGCATTATTTACAGGTTATCCTCGACAGTTACCCGTATCCGGAACAGGCCTATAAAAGCTGTCTGGGGATTTTGGGATATGATAAAAAGGCAGGCAGGGAAAGGCTCATAAACGCAGTAATACGTGCCAAACACTACAACACTTATAATTATTCGGTCATCACCAGAATACTCAACAGCGGGATGGATTCAATCCCTTTAGATACTGAAAACAAGTCCGATAAATCAGTTGACCACGAAAACATAAGGGGAGCGGAAAGCTTCAGGTAATTATCAAACATATAACCGATCACACAATTATGACACAGAGCATCGCATTGAACCAGATGTCCAAAATGAAGTTTCACGGAATGATGGAAGCATACAAAACCATTCTGGACAGCAACAAACATCATGATCTCAATCCCGAAGAGCTTATAAACCATCTCTTGCAGGCAGAATGGGAAGAAAGAGAGAACAGGAAAATCAACAGACTGTACAAAACGGCAAAGTTCAGGTACAGTGCCACTGTTGAAGAGCTTGAGTTCTCTCCAAACCGGGGGCTGGATAAAATGCAGGTCCTCAGACTTGCTGATATGTCCTTTATTAAACGAAAAGAAAACATACTGATCACAGGAGCAACAGGGGCCGGCAAAAGCTACATTGCTTCGGCCCTGGGAAACCAAGCCTGTATGCAAGGGGTCAGAACCCAATATTATAATACCACCAAGCTGTTCCCGAAACTCAAAATGCTGAAAGCTGACGGCTCATATATCAAAGAGATAGCGAGAATAGAAAAACAGGATTTATTGATCCTGGATGACTTCGGCATTCAGCAACTGGATGAAATGGCAAGAATGGCCCTGCTTGAAATCATAGAAGACCGCCATGGAAGGGCTTCAACAATAGTGGTATCACAACTTCCGGTTACAAAATGGTTCGAAACCATAGGTGACAGTACCATAGCCGACGCTGTTCTCGACAGACTGGTGCACACCGCACACAGAATCGAGCTAAAAGGAGAATCAATGAGAAAAAAACAATAACATTAACAGCCTCCAAACGGTAACTGAAAACCCTAATTGAAAGGGTGGTCAGGATGACCGGATTGGTGGTCAAGATCATCGGAATATACACTTTCCAGGATATTCATAAATAAACTATCAGCATATTTGGATAAACATTATAAAAAAGAAGCAGTTGATTTACTTATGGAGGGAGTTAAAAATAAAGGGAAAAATGAGATCTCAGAAATAATTATTTCCTCCACTATTATAGGAGCCTTCTTTTTATCATGGTTGGGTATATATTTAGGCACGATCGAAAAAGAGTATTTCGAAATGATCTCCTTACTTTTGTTTATTATAATTGTACCAAGTGTTTTTTATTTGGTTCCTGGAATTTTACGAAGTAGAGACCATCTAATCTCAGAAAAGGGAAATTGGGATGAGCTTTATGATATTTTGGTTCAAGTTAAATTGGAAAGAATGAAAAGGGATAACAAGGAGTAATGATTCTACTTTTTATTCATTTATTTGACAATGCTTCGTAACTTGTTTGGCTGAAAAGTTTTTATAAGTTAACATGGCTAAATAATCCTTTTTTCTACTGACTGGGTGAGAATGTTAGTTCACCGTAATATTCTAGGAATTTGAATTCACGTATCCTGATTTTATAATTGTCGCTAGGTTGTTGAAATATATAATATTTCCAAGAAATAATTGACCTGAAGGCAACGTATCCCCAAGACATCCCCTAGGTATATGTTAGAAAGATACTAGGGAGAGGGGAAAAAATAGAAGGGTATTAGCCAGGAGTAATGGGGCTTGAGATGGCTGAAATTAGCTGAGTCGGAGACGCTGGTTTATGAAGTCCTGCACCTGTGCGCCGTGGCGTAGCTCAGCTGCTAGGACAACGGGGAACATGGAGGAGACGTAGTGGGAACGTTCAAATTTTATCTCTGTTTATCTCATTTGTTGTAGATAGCTGATTAAATCAGCACATCCCAAAATTGAAGGATGATCTTTTCAAGCTAATTTAGATTTTTATCCGAACAGCATGATTTTTTTTGAGAGGAGGAACGCATTAATTCCGATTCTTTTTTGATTAAAAAAAAGGTTCTACTTTTGAATTGATGGACCAATAGATAATTATTTGAATATGTCAAAAGATATTAGATGGGAGCAAAGGTTTTCTAACTATAATAAGGCCCTCCTTAAGCTTGAAGAAGCAGTGAAGTATATTAGGGAGAATTATTATACCAATGGTGAATATGATGAGCTACTTTTCGAAAAGGGAGAGGATATTGTTAAAGAAGGTTTGATCCAACGATTTGAATATACCCATGAATTGGCTTGGAATGTAATGAAGGACTTCCTAAAAGAAAAAGGGAACAATGAGATATATGGATCCAAGGATGCTACAAGAGAAGCTTTTAGTACTGGTTTGATTACTGAAGGAAAAGTATGGATGGAAATGATCCAAAGTAGGAATAAAACTTCCCATACTTATAATGAAGATACTGCTCAGGAAATTTTTTCAAAAATATTAGAGGAGTATTATCCTGAGTTTTTAACTTTTAAAGTAATAATGGAAAATAAACGTAGTGGGGAGCAAAAAGACATTTTTGAAAGATGAAATTTGGTCTTTTAAAAGAGGAAATAGCATCTATTAACAAGATATTTTCCGAGTACCCAGCAATATCTAAAGTTATTCTATACGGTTCCCGTGCCAAGGGAAATTTTCGTCCAGCGTCGGATATCGATTTGACAATTGAAGCCGAAGGTTTTGATCTTAGTGACCTGTTTGACCTAGAAAACAGATTGGATGATATGCTTTTACCTTATAAGATTGATTTGTCCATAAAGAAACATATTAATAATCAGGAACTATTAGATCATATCAATAGGGTAGGGAAAATTTTTTACATAAGAAATAATGCTTAGAAGAAAAGGGATAAAGCGTTGAATATTATTTCATTAATCATGATACAATTTAGCTTTTGCGCTGCTGAAGCGGCCAAGAGCTTACGGCATAAACACGAGGCTTCCCGCAAGTCCCTCATTTATTCCGTTGCCACTTGGCCTTGATTGCCCTCAAGCTGCGATGGGTACCATAATTAATTTCTAACCATTAAATCGAAATGTTATGGATACCAAGAACAAAGACATCGTTTCCAGTCAAGTAGCAGAAATCGTTCTGAGCTATCAGCCGAAAATCAAATTGTCCGATTTGCCAAAAATCACTTCATCCAAAGAAGCTTATGAACTTTTAATTGATAATTGGGATCAATCCAAATTGCAATTTATCGAGCAGTTTAAAGTGATGTTGTTAAATCGGGCTAATAAAGTCCTAGGAATCGTAAATATATCTACTGGAGGTATATCTGGAACTGTGGCTGATCCCAAGTTGATTTTTGCGAGTGCTTTAAAGACCAATAGTTCAGCTATCATTCTAAGCCATAATCACCCTTCTGGAAATAGAATCCCTAGTCATGCAGATAGTAAGCTTACCGAAAGGGTAGTGGAATTGGGTAAGCTGATGGAACTGCCCATAATAGATCACATCATTGTAACATCAGAAGGGTATTATTCCTTCGCAGATGAAGGAGGGCTGTAAGGCCCTTTTTTTATTATATCATAAAAATTGTGAATCGATTTGAAAGCTGTATTCGATGGTTCGAAAATTTCTGTATATTTGTGGTATTATGGAAAAATCTAGGCCTTAAAATAAAATTGAGAGCAATTAGGTGATAGAATAATCTTAATATGTTGTAATTAACTGGTTTTCAGGTTTTTATATTTATTGGTTCGAATCCCGCCACCCCGACGAGATTCTTTATTAAACCCTCCTGATGATAAATTTCAGGAGGGTTTATTTTTATACACCTATTTTTCCTTCATTAGCTTCTGCGATTAGTAGGATCAATCAATATTTTGGGGGCAAATATTATAGTATAGGTTTTAAATATTTAAAACCTATACTATAATCGTTCAATGCTGACCTAGTTGAAAAGCAACAAAAACATATGGGCTACTGTATGTTTATCTGTGGACAAATAATATCGACCACAGATAAAAAGGATGAACACTGATATTTGGTTATATGCTTGGGTTTGTAAGGTTTTGATCTGCCTACATCTATAGTGTTAAATAAGTGCTGTCTTACGACAGAAGGTGGGGAAATAAAAATTTCGTCGTATTGATGTAGCTGTCAACTTTAGGAGCGGAATTATGTATATTCTAAAGCAAATTGAAACCGTAGACCCTATCTACAAAAAAAAATCCCCACCTGCTAGATGGGGATTCAAAAAGTTATGGATCAATAGCTAAAAGGTGTAATTATTTGTAACCAAGCGGAATTGGTTCATTACTTTATAGGTGGCTCTTGTAAGATCAAGATTGATGCTTGGTGAATTAACATCAAAATTTGCTGCTGTGTATCCCTGCCATATGGTTTTGTTTTTCTTGTAGTCGATTACATAAATGATCAACATCCCCTCATTCTCATAGTATTTGATATTATCATAATCTTCGCCCACTTCTCTTTCTTCTTCATCTTCTTCAAGGACCTCTATCCCCCTTTTTTTCATTAATTCCTCTTTTCGTTCTTCTTCCTTAAGGATTTCCAGCCCTCTTGCCGACAACCAGTTGTCGAACTCAGGTTGTACATAGCCTCTGTATCGGACTTGGCTAATGAACAGTTTGTAATAAATTAAAATATCCGGTTGTGAAATCTGATGCTTAAATCCTTGGGAATTTAACCTGGAAATGATGGTTTTATCGATAATAGGAATATGCTTTATCGAATCTGTTCCAGTATCCTCCATAAAGGCAAATGTTTTGTACTTCTTAAAATTGCCCCTGTAATCGTAATCGTATTCTGCTACAAAATCTTTAGAGGAAAAGCATGATGTAAATAACAGGCCAGCTAGGATAATGAACCATTGAGCTTTTTTCATTTTTCAGGAATTTAAAAGATCTAAACAAACATGATAAAGCAATTTGTGGTAGTAAGGATGGAGTTTCATTGCTTTCCATAAAAGGAAAGTTTATATATAACCGGGAAGAAAATCAATTGTTATAAATTTTCTTACTCGACTTACTGAATATTAGTCAATTAACTCCAATTATCCAAAATATACGATATAAGAATTACCTTGGATTATGCCTAAAAAAAGTATTTTATGCCAGTGGCTTATTTGGATATAAGCCATTCCTGTTTAGATGCGAATTCCCCCTAAAAATATCCTTAAACGGGTTCATGTGGCCTAAATCTCATATAGTCAGGATAGGGAAAGGCATGGATAAACTCTCCGTTTTCGATGCGTTTTTGGATGTTTCTCCAGTGTGCTGGATCGAATAGATCTTTGTGGAAATCGAGAAAATAGGGTTTTACATCTGCTCGACCAATCATGAACCGTCTAAAGTCTTCCGGAAAGACATCATTTTTGGCAATTTCGTACCAAGGGCTGGCGGCATAGATTTCTTCAAAGGTCCTAGGCTTGGGCTTTTCCCTGAAATTCATTTGGGTCAAAAATTCAATTTCATCATAATCATAAAAAATGACCCTTTTCTGTCGGGTTACGCCAAAATTCTTTGTCATCATGTCCCCAGGGAAGATATTGGCTTTGGCCAATTGTAATATAGCGTTTCCATATTCTTCCACGACGATCTTAGCATCTTCCAAACTGCAATCCTCCAAGTACATATTTAAGGGAGTTAGTCTCCGCTCTGTATAGAGATGTTTGAGGATCAGCGTATCATCTTTGATTTCAATCAATGAATTGACCGTGTTTCTCAGTTCTCTTAGTAAGTCGGGATGAACGCGGTCAAGCGGTAACTTGAAGTATTCAAATTCATGGGTATCAGCCATCCTACCGACCCGATCATGGAGAGATACCAGTCGGTACTTGTCCTTGACTTCCTGTCGCGTCATGTTTTTTGGAGGATCAAAACTGTCTTTGATCATTTTAAAAACTATATTGTAAGAGGGCAAGGTAAAAACAGTCATCACCATGCCTTTGATCCCCGGTGCCAGGGTGTATTGGTCATCACTTGTATTTTGATGGTTAAGAAAATCACGATAAAACTCTGTTTTACCATGTTTATTGAAGCCAATGGCGTTATAAAGTTCATAGACCTTTTTATGGGTAATGACTGAATTCAAAAATGCGACTATCTGGGAAGGAATTTCAGTTTCCACCATAAAATAAGATCGTGTATAGCTAAATGCCGCACTCATCAGATTGGGATCAAATATCAAGGTGTCTACAAAAACACCATTGGGCCCATGCATAAAGGGAATGATAAAAGGCATCCATTTTCCTCCCAAAAAGGTTCTTCCGATCAAATAAGCTGCTTTGTTTCTGTAAAAAACCTGCTTCAAGACTTGGGTAGTGGTACTTTTGTCTACTTCATAGCGGGTAAGGATGACTTCCCTAATACTTCTGACCAAGAATTGTACGTCCTTTTCCTTCTGAAAGTAGGGGGCTTTAAAATCAAAATCTTCCAATATTTTCCGGATGATTTTTTGAACTCCCCATGTGGACGGATAGTTATGAAAGAGATTTTCCTGAGGATGAATTTCGCAGGAGTCATAGCCCTCCAAGACAAACATTAATTCTTCATCAATGGACAGCTTGGCAACTGACTTTCTGATTACAGAATTATAAAATGATTCTGCCAACTCCTTATCATTTCTTTCATTGATCGTTTCTGAAAAAGAATGTTTGACAGCTAGCCAATAATGACGGTCATTTAAGTACTCACCATAATTGACCTTACAAATTTTCACCACTTCATTCACACAGTCTTTGTAAAGTCTTAACCTTTGTCTTTGATTAAGTTGAACACCATCCCAATCTCTTTCCCTGAAATAAATCGGCGCCCGTTTGGTATACTCATTAAATGAATTGATGTATTTGATGTATCCGTTTATGATTTCGTCGACGACTAGTGGTTTTTTGGTACTTGCTCTAAACATATTGTTGATTTATCTCCTAAAGCCTAACCGAAGTTAATTAATTCATCAGAAATTAGCTGAACTACAATAAGCTATATCATTAATTTTTGAAAATAACCCCATTCTTGAAAAGCTTTTAATTTCTTATTAAACTCTTTGTTCTTAAAACAAAATATAATTTTATTATTATTTGGTAAAATCATATTTGGAGAAATATTAATAGGGAGTGCTGATCGGGTTTTGGATAAATTATTTCTTCCGCAATCGATTGTTTGTAGAATGCAAATATTTTTATACCTTTCCAACAAGTTATCCAATATATTGGATAACTGAACAATAGGTTTAATAGGTTTGATAGTATAAAAAGGTCCGATTAATAATCGGACCTTTTTTGTGGAGCCGTTCTTGATGCAGTCACCTATTTTTGAATTATCCCTGAATATTGTTTGTTTAAACCAACAAATAGCAGCATTTATTTCCATGGAATTATTGAAAATAGTTAAACATTTAGAAGCAAAGCTTCATGGACCATTGCCTGGAAAAAAAGGACAAATCCTAATGGCTCCACAGCCTTTGGATGAAGCAAGATTTGCCAACCATGACGTAAAAAATGCGCGGAGAGGAGCCGTAATGATCTTGCTTTATATGAGCAAGGGAGGCTGTATGGTTCCCTTTATCAAAAGACCTGAATATGAAGGCAACCATAGTGGGCAGGTTTCTTTTCCTGGTGGTAAATGGGAAGAAGAAGACATTGACTTAAAGGAAACAGCATTAAGGGAAACCGAGGAAGAAATAGGCGTGGACAAAAAACAGATAACCGTCATCGGGAAAATGTCCAATTTGTATATTCCTCCAAGTAATTTTCTGGTCACACCTTATATTGGTTTCTCGGAAAAGACGCCGATGTTCCGCCCAGACCCAAGAGAGGTCAGTAGGATTATCCACAGTGACTTCTCTGCTTTGATGGACAAAAAGAATATAAAAGAAACTTCTTTTGAACTAGCTTCAGGTTTCCAACTAAGAGCGCCATATTTTGATATAGAAAAAGAAGTAGTTTGGGGTGCTACTGCCATGATTTTGGGAGAACTAATGGCCATTTGGCAATCATAATGGCCGGGTATTATATTTTTTTTTAAGCTAGCTTTTGCTTGTTTTGTAGTACTTTAAATTCATTTAATTTATTATACATGCAGGAATCTACTCCTTTGATCAGCAATGATGCTGTTGTGCTAGGTCTTCTTTTTGGTATTTTAGCATTGGTTTTTGGGACAGCTAGCAGTAAAAGACCATTCTGGAAAAAGTTTTATAGGGTAGTACCTTCTGTACTTCTTTGTTATTTTCTTCCTTCGATTTTCAATACCTTAGGAATTATTTCAGGAAGTGAATCCAAACTTTACTTGGTCGCGTCCAGGTATTTATTGCCTACTTCATTGGTTCTCTTGACCTTGAGTATAGATTTCAAGGGTATCATAAAACTAGGTCCCAAAGCCTTGATCATGTTTCTTTCCGGAACTTTGGGGATTATTCTGGGTGGCCCTATTGCCGTTTTATTAGTTTCTATTTTTGATCCCTCCGTTATAGGAGGGGTTGGTCCTGATGAGGTTTGGAGAGGTCTGGCTACAGTAGCAGGCAGCTGGATAGGCGGTGGTGCTAACCAAACGGCCATGCTCAAGACCTTCGGTGCTAGCCCTGAACTGTTCAGTTCTGTCATTGCCGTGGACGTAGTGATCGCCAATCTATGGTTGGCATTTTTACTTTTCTGGGCGGCAAATCCCCAAAAAATAGATAAGATATTCAAAGCTGACAGTTCAGCTATCGAAGAGCTACAGAAAAATATACAAGCATATCGGGGCAGTATTATGAAAATCCCCAATATGGGTGATACCTTCAAAGTATTGGGGGTGGGTTTTGTGATTACAGGAATTTCCCATTGGATAGCAGATTATGTGGCGCCTTGGATAGGAAACAATTATCCACAGCTGCAAAAATATGCCCTGGATTCTACTTTCTTTTGGATAGTGGTGATCGCTACTTCAGGGGGACTAATCTTGTCCTTCACCAAGGCACGGAATTTGGAAGGAGTGGGGGCCTCACGTTTGGGCAGTGTTTTATTGTATGTACTGATCGCCACAGTAGGCATGCAAATGGATCTGTTTGCCATTTTGGATAACCCATCTTTGTTTATTGTTGGGGCAGTTTGGATGCTTGTTCATATCAGTATAATGCTAATAATTGCGTATCTTATAAAAGCACCTTTCTTCTTTGTAGCGGTTGGTTCCCAGGCCAACGTAGGGGGAGCAGCTTCAGCACCGATTGTAGCTTCAGCCTTTCATCCATCTTTAGCCCCAGTTGGGGTATTGTTGGCTGTATTTGGCTATGCCGTTGGGACTTATGGTGCGTATATTTGTGGCTTATTATTACAATTCGTATCAAATTAACTATGGCCCTTTTCCGAAAATTCATATTTGTATGTACAGGAACCGACTGTAAAAAAAACGGTTGTAAGAGCCTATTGAAAGATATAAAGGACTTGACCAAACTGGATGATCATAAGGGTAAGTATAAGATTGTCAAAACAAAATGCATGGATTTTTGTAAATCCGGACCAATAAGTGTTGTAAGCAACGAGGTGATAAAAAAATCCACCAAGGAAAAATTGAAGGCAGTATTGGAAAATAAAAATCATTGATACCAATCATCTAAAAAGTGCTGCTGTACATGTTTGTATATAAGATATGTACAGCAGCACTATGATTTATTTGGGCTCAGTAATCACGGCTGTTCCGCTGGCCGTAACCATTAACATGCCATCTCTAA
This sequence comes from Echinicola marina, assembly GCF_020463795.1. Taxonomy (NCBI): domain Bacteria; kingdom Pseudomonadati; phylum Bacteroidota; class Cytophagia; order Cytophagales; family Cyclobacteriaceae; genus Echinicola; species Echinicola marina. The sequence continues at coordinate 4,316,453 of NZ_CP080025.1, forward strand.
TTGTTTCATAATCCAGATCCACACCAACGACGGCATTTGCTCCATAAGCCATAGCTTGCATTTCCATTTCCCTTAATGAGGTAGTTTTTGCTTCTTTCAGTACCTTTTCATAAGCTCCGGACCTTCCTCCGACAATATCAGTAATACCCGCAAAAAAGTCCCTAAAAATATTTGCCCCAATAATGGTCTCTCCTGAAACTATTCCACAATATTTTTTGATTTCATGTCCTTCAATATGTGGTGTTGTAGTAGTAATCATTGTTTTTCTTTTAATTGATTCAAAATTATTACTTTCTCTAGGCTAAATATAAATTGAAATAATGAGAATTGATCCATCATTTTACATTTCCTCAAGGCACTTTTTTTGCTTATTTGCTCAGAAATATACTTGGCGATCATTATAGGATATTTAGGGACCTGATAGTAATTCACGTTTCACGGGGATTTTGGAGGTCAAAATGGCCATATCCTTAATTAAAGTTTTAATTTTGAGTTGAAATATCTATACATGAAAAGATCTTTAGTTTCGATAATACTTTTATTGCTGTGGGGAAACAGCCTTTTAGCCCAACAGCGCAATTTGTACCAAAGGACCAGTGCCAATTTTTTCTATGGTATATCAGGAGCACCTCTTTTGGATTTTAATAAGTTATTGGAAGATAGGGGAGACTCGAAAATCTCAAGTAGTTACCGAAGTTTTGGTCTCGGCTATCAGACGAGGTTTAACGATTTTATTATTGGCACAGAGATCTATCAAAATAATGGATTAAATACGCAATATGGAGATTATATAATTGATTATCGGACCAGTAGGGTATTTCTAAATGTAGGATATGCCTTTACTGAAGAGGGAAAAGTACAACTCATTCATTTCATGTCCATAGGCATGGGGTATATGAACTTCCAAATGCTCAAGGACCAAGCCCCAGAATCAATGGATGCTTTTTTATCAGCCCCTGCCCAAGGTTTTATATTGCGAAGAAACGATGTTAACAAAGGGGCTGAGAATTTCGGGAGTTTTCTGACTGAAATTGGTTTTGAACTTGGTTATGACCTTGATTTGTTGTCGGCTGAAGAAGTAATAAGTCTTTCGGCCAAGTTTGGATATTCTTTCAATCCATTTGAAGAATCATGGAAAATTAAAGGGATGAACTTTGACAATATACAAAGTGGTCCCTTCCTTAGAATAGGGGCTGGCATTACTTTGCCCGAATCCAACTATTTCTACCGGGATGCTACTTTGGCCCTAAACCTATTTTATGGATTTCATTTTACCAAGCCCAAATCTCTCAATAACTACCTGGTCAATAATGGGTATCAAAAGTTGGATGGTTGGCCTACCAATATCGGTGTGAAAATTGTCGGAGAAAACAGGGGCTTTATGTATGGTGTGGACCTTTATAATGCCAATCAAAGCGGTGATGCCAATGCATCCTACCATCAAAGTTTGAGTAGTACAAGGGTGTATGGCAACTTAGGACACAAACTTTTGGATTTGAACAACTGGGAACTCGGGATGATGGGGGGATTGGGCTACGCTTCTTTGAGGTATTCATTATTGCATAAATACAAATTGGATTTCCCTAGCTTGATAGACCTTCCTGAATATGATGGGGAATTGAAAAAAGGAGGGTTAATGGCAAAACCTGAAGTCTTTTTGTCCTATGCTTCCAGCCTTTCCAAAAAATCACAATTGGCACTTAAGTACTCAATCACAGCTGGCTACGAAATCCCCTTGGCAAATTATAAGTTGGCAGATGTGAACATGTCCAGTTATATGGCCGGGCCTTTTCTACAATTCGGCTTGGGAATAAGACCCTAAGTCCAATAAACCGATTTTTTCTGTTGTCAAATAGAAATCTAAATAAAATATCTTCTTTGCAATTTTTTTCCATCTTTTCCTGTTAACTTTGGGATTGCTTATCGAGAAAGACCGAGGGAAGGGCCCAGTGACGTCTTAGCAACCTGAACAATACCAAGGTGCTAACTCCCATCCTGAGTAAGACAGGAAAAGATGAGCGGCAGATAAATGCTTCATTTTTCTTCCGGTTCTTGCTCGATATAAGCTTTAGAATAACAATGAGCATGAATACTAGAACGGATATATTACTTCAGCAGCTTAAAAAGAAAATTTTGATCCTTGATGGTGCCATGGGGACCATGATACAGCGGTATCAATTGGAAGAGGATGATTTTAGAACTGCAGCACTAAAAAGTCACCCAAAATCATTAAAAGGCAATAATGATCTACTTTCCCTCAGTCGACCTGATGTGATCAAGCAGATCCATGAAGCCTATTTGGATGCCGGTGCTGATATATTAGAGACCAATACTTTCAGCAGTACTTCTATTGCACAGGAAGATTATGACCTTTCTCATTTAGCTTACGAATTAAATGTAGCTTCAGCAAAAATAGCAAAAGAGGTCGCATTGGCCTATTCAGAAAAAACTCTCGATCAACCAAGATTCGTCGCTGGTGCCATTGGACCTACCAATAGAACAGCTTCAATTTCCCCAGATGTAAATGATCCCGGTTTCAGGGCGGTAAACTTTGATCAGTTGGCAGAAGCATATGCAGAGCAGATCAGGGGGCTCATTGATGGAGGTGTGGATATACTTTTGGTGGAAACCATATTTGATACCTTGAATGCCAAAGCAGCCGTATATGCTATTCAGGAAGTCTATGAAGAAAAAGGCATTCCATTAGATCCTGATGAAGGGGGCATACCGATCATGATCTCAGGTACCATTACAGATGCCTCAGGAAGGACCTTGTCTGGGCAAACTACAGAGGCTTTTTTAATTTCATTGTCACATGTACCTTTGATCAGTATTGGGCTGAACTGTGCCCTAGGAGCAAAAGAACTAAGACCATATCTTAAGGTTTTGGCTGATAAGGCACCTTTTTATGTCAGTGCCTATCCTAATGCAGGATTACCCAATGAATTTGGACAATACGACCAAACAGCACACGAGATGGCGGACCAAGTGGAAGAATTCCTAAAAGACGACCTGATCAATATTTTGGGTGGTTGTTGCGGTACTACGCCCGAACATATTAGGGTGATTGCCGAAGTCAGTAAAAAATATGAACCCAGAAAACTAGCGTTTGCATAAGAAGAAGAGTGGGAATGGACAATAATAAAAAACATGATCTTTTGAAGCTTTCAGGGCTAGAGCCTTTGGTTTTTACCCCTGAATTGAATTTCGTCAATATTGGTGAAAGGACGAATGTTACAGGATCTAAAAAGTTTGCCAGATTAATTCTTAATGGACAGTTTGACGAGGCTTTGGAAGTGGCCTTGGATCAGGTACGTGGCGGTGCTCAGGTACTTGATGTCTGTATGGACGAGGGGATGCTTGATGGTGAAGCGGCCATGGTAAAATACCTTAATCTTTTGGCTTCTGAGCCTGAAATCAGCAGGATTCCAATAGTTATTGACAGTTCAAAATGGAATATTATCCTTGCAGGGCTTAAGTGTATCCAAGGTAAGGGTATCGTCAATTCCATTAGTTTGAAAAATGGTGAGGAAGAATTTGTCAGCCAGGCCAAGGTCATCAAGAAATTTGGAGCGGCTGTAGTGGTAATGGCTTTTGATGAGGATGGCCAAGCTGATACCTACCAAAGAAGAATCGATATCTGTAAGCGGAGTTATGATATCCTTGTAAAAAAGGTCAAGTTTAACCCTCAGGATATCATCTTTGATCCAAATATATTCCCTGTAGCCACAGGGATGGAAGAACATAAAACCAATGCCATAGACTTTTTCAAAGCCACCCAGTGGATCAAGGAAAATCTGCCTGGGGCTAAAGTAAGTGGTGGTGTAAGTAATGTGAGCTTTTCATTCAGGGGAAATAATCCTGTAAGAGAAGCTATGCATGCCGTATTTCTTTACCATGCTATCCAACATGGAATGGATATGGGAATTGTCAATCCAAGCATGCTGGAAATATATGATGATATTCCAAAGGATCTTCTGGAACATGTGGAAGATGTCATTTGGAACAAGCGGGATGATGCCACGGAAAGATTGTTGGATTTTGCGGAAACGGTCAAGTCATCAGGGAAAAAAGAAGTCAAAAGTGAAGCATGGAGGGAAGATCCTGTAGCCAAGCGTATGGAACATTCCTTGGTGAAAGGTATCATTGATTTTATAGAACAAGATGCTGAAGAGGCCAGACAGGAGCTTAATAGTCCACTAAAAGTCATTGAAGGGCCTTTGATGGATGGTATGAATGTCGTGGGGGATCTCTTTGGTTCAGGTAAAATGTTTTTGCCACAGGTGGTGAAGTCTGCCCGTGTAATGAAAAAGGCAGTAGCTTATTTGGAACCCTTTATGCCTAAGGCAGGTGATGCAGATTTCGACGAGGGAAGCAGTTCTATCAAAAAGGTCTTACTAGCTACCGTAAAGGGTGATGTCCATGATATAGGAAAAAACATAGTGGGCGTAGTGCTCGCCTGTAATAGCTACCAAATCATAGATTTGGGAGTAATGGTAGATGCCCAAAAAATCATCGATGAAGCTATTAAAAACAAGGTGGATATCATTGGCTTAAGCGGATTAATTACCCCTTCATTGGATGAAATGGTCAATGTGGCTTCTGAAATGGAACGCCAAGGATTGAAGATTCCATTGCTGATCGGTGGAGCAACCACCAGTAGAATCCATACAGCTGTAAAAATCGATCCGGTATATAGTGGCACTGTGGTGCATGTGATGGATGCTTCTAAATCTGTTCCAGTAGCCGGTGAAGTAATCAGTGAAGAAACTAAAGCAGCTTTTCACCAAAAAATGAAAGCTACTTATCAGGAATTGAGGGAATCTCACCAAGCCAAACAAGAAGCCAAACAATTGGCTACCTATGAAGAGGCAAAAGCCAACCATACAGTTATTGATTGGCAAGGTTTCAATCCCGTAGCACCTGCTAAGCTAGGAAGAACGGTGATTGACCTTGACCTTAAGACCTTAAGAAAGTATATAGACTGGACACCATTTTTCAGTACTTGGATGTTGGCCGGGAAATTCCCGAAAATCCTTAAAGATAAGGTAGTAGGGGAGCAGGCGTTGAAATTATATAATGAAGCCAATGATATGCTGGACAGGATCATTAATGAATCTTGGTTGGATGCCAAGGCGGTTATAGGTTTATATCCAGTCAGAAGATCAGGTGATGATATTACCATTCTGGATGAGCACCATCAGGATACAGCCACCACCTTTCATTTTCTTAGACAACAAGGCAAAAAAGGTAAGGGGGTTCCGAATCGGTCTTTAGCAGATTACCTTCACCCGGATCAAGTGGATTATTTTGGTGGATTTGCCGTTACCGCCGGATTAAGGATGGATGAAAAGGTAGAGGAATTCAAGGCCAAAACGGATGATTATAACGAAATTATGTTAAAAGCCCTTGCCGACAGGCTTGCTGAGGCTGCTGCGGAATACATGCATGAAGAGGTGCGAAAAAATTACTGGGGATATGCCAAGTCGGAACAATTTGACAATGAGTCATTGATCAAAGAAGCATATGCCGGAATCAGACCTGCTCCAGGATATCCTGCATGCCCTGAACATTCAGAAAAAATCACCCTATTTGAGCTTTTGGAGGCAGGGGAAATTGGAGTTGCATTAACGGATAGCTTTGCCATGTTGCCTACCTCATCCGTAAGTGGATTTTATTTTGGCCATCCAGAGAGTAAATATTTTGGATTGGGAAAAATCGCCGAGGACCAAGTCGTAAGCTATGCCCATAGAAAAGGAATATCTAAGGAAAAGGCAGAAAAACTACTTGCGCCTAATTTGGCCTACAATCCAAAACTGAATCCAGTAATGCAATAAAGATTAGCTTTGACCAGTGGACCTGTTGGATATTTTAACTGATGATAAATATCCAATAGGTCTTATGACAACCATATAGAATAATGAAAGTAACCGAACACATTAAGCAAGCGAAGAAAACCCTTTTTTCATTTGAAATATTACCTCCTCTAAAAGGACAAAGCCTCAACGAAATGCTCGATGGGATTTCGCCTCTAATGGACTTTAACCCACCTTTTATAGATGTAACGTACCACAGGGAAGAATTCATTTATAAAAAGCATCCTAACGGACTTTTGGAAAAGGTAAGTACCCGAAAGAGACCCGGGACTGTAGGAATATGTGCAGCCCTGATGAATAGGTTCAAAGTAGATGCAGTACCCCATATCCTTTGCGGTGGATTTTCCAAAGAAGATACTGAAAATGCCCTTATTGATCTGAATTTTATTGGAGTAGAAAACATCCTTGCTTTGAGAGGGGATGCCCCGAAGTCCGAAGGTAGATTTGTTCCGGATGAAAATGGACATAATTATACCAATGAGCTGGTAAGCCAGATAGTCGGTATGAATAATGGAAAATACTTACATGAAGAGACTGAGACCGGTTTTCAAACGGATTTTTGTGTGGGAGTAGCAGGTTATCCAGAAAAACATTTTGAAGCACCAAGCTTTAAATTTGATCTTAAATACCTTAAAGCAAAAGTGGATGCAGGAGCTGAATATATTGTCACGCAAATGTTTTTCGATAACGAAAAGTATTTTGACTTTGTGAAGGAAGTGAGGGCTGCTGGTATTGATGTGCCTATCATTCCTGGATTGAAACCGATTACTACATTAAGGCAAATTACCATGCTGCCAAGTATTTTCTTCCTAGATCTTCCAGACCCATTAATGAATGAACTGGAAAAATGTAAAACCAATGCAGATGTTAAGCAAGTTGGTATTGAATGGGCCATTCAGCAAAGCAAAGAGCTGATTGAATTTGGTGTTCCTTGTTTACATTATTATACCATGAGTAAAGCTAGTACAGTGTATAAGGTAGCGAGTGAGGTGTTTTAAGCAGTATTGATCATGATAAAAAAGGCCACTTTACCCAATGGGTGAAGTGGCCTTTTCTTTTTCGAACCATGAAAAGATAATATTAGTTTTGGATAATAATCAATTGTAATTATCCATGCATAGAGTGTAGTTTTATTTTTTAGAATCGATGCTTTATGCCCAAGGGAATAATCTTTCAAATCTCTGGGGTAAGATAAAGTTGAGATTTTATTTATTGCATATTTATGAATCCAATTGTCCAATGAAACTATTTACCAAGTTCTTTTTTTTTCAGGGCCTCTTTTGCCTGATCAACCTCTATGGCTTTGCCCAAGATAAATCACAAATTCAAATAAATGATCAAGATTTAACCGTTTGGTATAATCAACCTGCAAAAGAATGGACGGAGGCCATCCCTATTGGAAATGGCTATATGGGGGCTATGGTCTTTGGTGGTGTAGAGCAGGAACGTATTCAATTGAATGAAGGAACTTTGTATTCTGGAGATCCTGATTTTACCTTTAAGAGCATCAATGTGCGTAAGCGCTACCCTGAAGTTATGGCTTTATTGGAGTCTGGGGAATATGGAGAGGCGCAGGATATTATCAAAAAAGATTGGTTGGGAAGGGCACAGCAGTGCTTTCAGCCTATGGGAGATGTTTGGATAGATTTTGATCATAAAAGAGAAATAAAGAACTACAAGAGAAGCTTGGATTTGGCCCAGTCTATTGTCAAAGTAAGCTACCTAGAGGGAGGTGTAAACTATACAAGGGAGTATTTTGCCAGCTATCCAGATCATTTGATTGCCGTAAAGCTATCTGCGGATAAACAAGCAGCCATTACATGTGAACTAAAACTCTCTACTCCACATAAGCCCACAGAAAAAGTATTCAATGATGAAAATCAATTGGTCCTGCAGGGCAAGGCTCCTGGTATTGCCCTGAGAAGGTCCCTTCAAACGGTGCAGCATATTGGAGACCAACACAAATATCCGGAGATTTTTGACATGAATGGCAATGTCAAGCCCGGAGCTAGTCAAGTCATGTATGATGAAGATGTATTTGGCTTAGGAATGGCCTTTGATACACGCATAGAGACAAAGATAAATGGAGGAAAGATCCTTTCAGAAAATGGCAGTATAAAAGTAATAGGAGCTGATGAAGTGGTTTTCTTAATATCCGCTGCTACCAGCTATAATGGCTTTGATAAATCTCCCGTGCGGGAAGGGATAGATGAGGAAGCTAAATCCAAAGGCTTTTTAAAGGCTGTAGAGAACAAAAGTTATGCCTCACTTTTGGAAACGCATACCAATGATTATCAGCAGTTATTTGATCGGGTAAAAATCAAACTGGATAAGCAAACTAAGCAATCCATGCTTCCTACAGATCAGCGATTACTCCAGTTTTCCAATGGCAAAGACCAATCTTTGGTAGGTTTGTATTTCCAATTTGGCCGATATTTGATGATTTCAGGTTCCAGACCTGGAGGTCAACCCCTCAACCTGCAAGGTATATGGAACGATAAGGTCATCCCACCCTGGGCCAGTGCCTACACCATGAATATCAATTTGGAGATGAACTATTGGCCTGCCGAGATGACCAATTTATCTGAATGCCAAGAACCACTCTTTACAGCAATTGACGAATTGGCGATCAATGGTCAGGAAACGGCCAAACAGATGTTCGGTAACCAAGGATGGTTGGGAAATCACAATATGACGGTGTGGAGACATGCTGAGCCTGTTGATATGTGTGAATGTTCATTTTGGCCTATGGTAGCTGGATGGTTAATGAGCCACAAATGGGAGCATTACCTTTATAGTGCTGATAGAACATTTTTGAAAACTGAAATCTTTCCATTATTGGAAGGGGCCGTATTGTTCTACAAAGATTGGTTAGTCCCTAATAAAGAAGGCTATCTGGTCACACCAGTGGGACATAGCCCCGAAAACAAATTTATCTTCAGGGGTAAGGAAATCTCTACCCAAAGCCCTGGACCTACGATGGATATGGCGATTATTCGGGAGTCATTTAGCCGGTATTTGGAAGCTTGTAGCTTACTAGATTTGGAATCAGAACTAAGTGAAGAAATCAATGCCAAATTGGAAAAGCTGCTACCTTACCAAATTGGTCAATATGGACAACTACAGGAATGGCAATTTGATTTTGAGGAACAAGACCCAAAGCATAGACATATTTCCCATCTATATGGTTTTCATCCGGGAAATCAAATTAACTGGACAGACACGCCGGAATTAGCTGCAGCCGTAAAAAAATCCATGGAAAGGAGGGGTGATCAGGCGACGGGCTGGTCCATGGGATGGAAGGTCAATATTTGGGCCAGACTATATGAGGGAGATAAATCTCTTCAGTTATTGACTAACCTATTGAGTTTAGTTAAAGATGGAGAAAAAGGTGCTAGCAGGAGTGGAACTTATACCAACCTATTTGATGCACATCCACCTTTCCAAATTGACGGTAATTTTGGTGCCACAGCTGGTATTGCAGAAATGCTTTTACAAAGCCATGATGGAGCCATTCATTTATTACCTGCCTTGCCTAAACCGTGGAAATCCGGTAAAATAACTGGACTGAAGGCCAGGGGGGGCTTTGAGGTAGACCTGGAATGGTCTGGGAATCAGTTAAAAAATGGCTGTATTACAGCCCATTCAGGAGGAGTATTACCTATCAGAAGCAAAACTCCTTTACATTTTAATGAAACGCTTAAGTTCATTGAAAGACAAAGTAATCCATTGCTGGAGCCTATACACCCTGGCGATCCGCTTAATCATTTCAATGGTGATCTGGCAAATCAGAATAAAAATGATTTTTATGAATATTATATACAGACAGTTTCAGGTCAGAAGATAAGATTCAATGGAAAATAATAGAAAAAACTAGAATGTTATTTTTAATGCGAGGTTTCCTGTCCGTGGTTAGAACGTTTTAATAATATGGACGGGAAACCTTCAAAACACTCCCAAATATCCTCACACTCAATTTCCTTTATTATTTATATGAATGGGTAACTGATATTATAAATAGTTATTATATTGTGAGCCAAATATTATTAAAAGTACAAGCTATATGTTGATTAATAAATTCATTTTGGCAGCAATATTGGCCGGTAGCGTTTTACCAAGTCAGGATAAAGCCAAGATTAATTCTGTTGATTTTAAGGCCTATCAACAAGAAATACCCAATACCCAATTAGCCTTTGGTCTCACACCGATACCTGCAGGAACATATGTCATGGGGAGTCCGAGCTCGGAGAAGGGCAGGGAAGCCGATGAAGGTCCTCAAAGAAATGTTAAAATTGATGCTTTTTGGATGGGCACGCATGAAGTCACTTGGGATGTTTTTGAATTGTTTCTAAACAAAAATTATGAGGCTTCAGTAAGTGAAAAAGCACTTAGTCCTGAAGTAGATGGTTTGACCCGACCCTCAACACCTTATTTGGACATGACTTTTGGCATGGGGAAGGAAGAAATGCCCGCCATTGGAATGACACAGTATGGAGCCATTCAGTTCTGCAAATGGTTATATACTAAAACAGGAGTTTTTTATAGACTACCTACAGAAGCAGAATGGGAATATGCTGCCAAGGCTGGCACTGAAACGGCTTTTTTCTTTGGAGATGACAGCAGTAAATTAGGAGATTACGCTTGGTATGCCGAAAATTCGGAAGAAAGCACTCATAAAATCGGCCAGAAAAAAGCTAATCCATGGGGATTGTATGATATTTATGGCAATGTAATGGAGTGGACTGGGGATGCTTATGTACCTAATTATCCTGAATCAAAAGGAGCTGTGGCCAATCCTCAAGAAACAACCGAAGAATTATACCCGAGGGCAATACGAGGAGGTAGCTATATCAGTGAAGCAGTAGAACTGAGAAGCAGTAACCGCTTTGCCTCTACTCCAGAATGGAAACAAATTGATCCTCAAATTCCCAAAAGTCAATGGTGGTTTCCTGAAGCGCCATTTTTGGGTATCAGGGTGGTTAGGCCATTGGAAACTCCTTCAAAAGAAGAAATCATGGCATATTATAACCAAGCACCAATTGATGACTATTAATAATTAAACCTAAAAATACGATGAACCTTAAAGAGAAAAACGACAGACGGGATTTTTTGAAAACCACAGCATTAATTACCGGTGGTGCAATGATCAGTCCTTTTAGCCTTCCAGGAGCTTATGCTGCTGGAACAGATGAAATAAAAATAGCCTTAATTGGCTGCGGAGGACGAGGAACGGGGGCAGCCTTCCAGGCTTTTGGCACAGACCAAAATATTAAATTGGTGGCTATGGCCGATGCTTTTAGAGATCGACTGGACGATAGCTATAATGCCTTGTCAAAAAAAATAGGACCAGAGAAAGTACAGGTACCTGAAGATAAAAAGTTTGTGGGCTTTGATGCCTATAAAAAGGCCATTAAGGAGGCGGATGTAGTATTACTGGCCACACCTCCTGGTTTTAGGCCAATACACTTTGAAGAAGCTATCAAGCAAGGCAAACATGTATTTATGGAGAAACCAGTGGCAGTTGATGCCAATGGTATTCGCAGAGTAATAGCCGCAGCAGAAAAGGCCAAAGCGCAAAAACTGAATGTGGTAGTAGGTCTTCAGAGAAGATACCAGGACAATTATATAGAAACAATCAAAAGAATTCAAGACGGTGCTATTGGAGATGTGGTAGGTGGCCATGTATATTGGAATGGTGGCGGTGTATGGACCCGTGCCAGACAAGCAGGCCAAACTGAAATGGAGTACCAAATGAGAAACTGGTATTATTTCAACTGGTTATGCGGCGACCATATCACAGAACAGCATGTTCATAATTTGGATATTGCTAACTGGGTAAAAGGAGGCTATCCTGTAAAAGCAGAAGGAACTGGTGGAAGAATGGTGCGTACGGGATTGGATACCGGTGAGATTTTTGATCACCATACCATTCGATTGACCTATGCTGATGGTACAATTATCAACAGTGAATGCCGTCATTTCCCTGGGGCAGATAATAAGGTAGATGAATCCTTTATTGGGACCAAGGGCCGTGCCTATATGAATGCGGGTAATGTAGGTAAAATTTGGGGATTAGATGGTAGCGAACTTTATGACCATGATGGCAAAGGAAATATCAACCCCTACCAACAGGAACATAATAAGCTATTTGCTGCTATTGTAAATGGTGAATACAAATACGAAGATGCTACTAGGTCCGCTATGAGTACCATGACAGCTATCTTAGGTAGAAATGCGACTTATTCAGGTAAGGAAATTACTTGGGATGAGGCCTTTAATTCAGAAATTGACCTTATGCCTGATACTTATGCTTGGGATGCCATGCCAAAAGTACTTCCAAATGCAGATGGCTTATATCCACATGCAGTACCTGGTAAAACCAAGGTGGTTTAATTAACCTTAATGATGTAAAAGGCCATAAAACTTAAAGTTCTATGGCCTTTTTTATTCACTTCATTTGTAGACAAAAAAAGCAGAGAACGTTAATTCCCTACTTTTACTATATGGTTGCTTTATTAAATGGTTGGTTCGTAACCTTTTTCATATTCCCTGGACCAAAGCTTTTTAGCCTCTTTGCTATTGGTAATATGGCCGTTTTTAGGATCACATTCCAAAACCTCTCCAGTTCTGGATGCTATATTGGCCAAATGGCAAAGTAAAGTACTTTTAGCTCCTTCATCAATAGGGGAGTTCTGTTTCTCTTTACCTCTAATCGCCTCAAAGAAATTATATACGTGGGTAGTGGATACATCACCGCCGCCACCTAGAGCAGTAGCTGATTCTGATCCTTTACCGTAATTTTCCCTTACCAATTTACCACCGCGATCATATTGTTTGTAGCCACTTCTGTCAATAAATGCAGAGCCTTCAGTACCATATATAATGGTGCCTCTACCACCTCCATAAGTTTGCATTCCATTTCGGCTTTTTCCGTCCCATTGGATGGTCTTGTTGTCTTCAAACTTAAATACTGCATCCATCGTGTCATACATGGTCCAACCATCATCTTCCCAATGGTACTTTCCTGAGTCTACCATGACCCTGTTGGGGAAATCCACTCCCAATGCCCATCTGGCGATATCCAATTCATGGGTTGCATTGTTACCGGTCTCTGCAGTACCAAAGTCCCAACCATACCAATGCCAATTATAATCCCATGTGTCATGCATATATTCCTTTCTTGGTGACGGTCCTTGGAATAAATCCCAATCCAAACCTTCAGGAACAGCTGCTTTACTTGGATTGGGTACACGTCCCCTCGAATTGGAGTAGAATGCAGTAGCCTTAAATACTTTTCCTAAAGCCCCCTCATGAATAGCCTTGATAATTTCATTGCTGGGTAAAGAAGAGCGTTGTTGGTTCCCCATTTGGATCACTTTATTGTATTTCTTTTGGTATTCAACCAAAAGCTCTCCTTCTCTTGGGTTATGGCTACAAGGCTTCTCTACATAAACATGCTTCCCTGCTTCTACTGCCATCCAAGTACCTGGAGCATGCCAATGATCAGGGGTAGCGTTGATGATAGCATCCACCTCAGAATCCTCTATTACCTTGAAAATACTGTTTTCCAATTTTGGGCTATAGCCCAGTAGATCGGTAAATTTTTTGCCGGCCTTCTCTCTTTGTGATTTCATTACATCACATAGATAAACAAGGTTTACATTGGATTGAGGCAATTTTATCGGATCATAATAAGCACCAAGTCTTCTTCCCAATCCACATACAGCTATATTGAGGCGTTCATTGGCTCCGATGATATTTGCATAGCTTTTGGCAGAAAAACCTAAGGCTCCTAAACTGGATATTCCTGCAGTTGCCAAAGCGGATTTTTTAATGAACTCTCGTCTGTTATTTTTATTCTTCATAATTAAACGGAATATAAATTCTTCTATTTGGGGTTTACTATTAATTGACCTTTAAAGTACAAATGACCCCAAATGCCAATTATTTTGGACTCGGAGTCATTTATGTTTTGGCGCTATAAGGACATTTATTTTCTAAATACGATTATTTGAGCTCTTTGATCTTGATGGATTTAAAACTAACCCTGTTTCCATGGTCCTGCAACAGGATATGTCCTTCAGGAGCTTCACCAAAGTTTTCCCAATTCTTGTATTTACTACCTGCTACCAGGTTTCGGTATTCTTCAGATCCTCTTACATATTCCACTACTTTAACACCATTTAGATAGTGCTCTACTTTATTATCCGGATAAACGACCACTCTACCTTGGTTCCACTCACCAATTGGCTTGATAAATCTGCTTTGCTTATCCGCTTTGATCAAATCATAAAGGGAAGCTAGGGTACGGTTACCGTCTTTTCCTTTCTTGGCGTCAGGATGCTTTTCATCATCCAATATTTGGTATTCCAAACCAATGGCTGAACCGGTATTCCCTTCACTAAGGGTAACAAAATATTTAACACCGCTATTGGCACCTTCACTTAGCTTAAACTGGAAGGAAAGGTCAAAAGCACTGAATTCTTCTTCAGTAACGATATCACCATATGTTTCAGATTCACTACCATCTGATTCTTTAATGGTCAAAACACCATTTTCTACTATCCAGCCATTTGATGGGAATTCTTCTTTATAAGCCGCTTTCCAGCCATCTGCATTCTGGCCGTTGAACAAAAGTTTCCAACCATCCTCTTTTTCATAGTCTGTCAATGTATTATCAACAGTACTTACTACATAATGTCCAGCAGGAAAAGGCTTAGGATCCAAACTTTCAGTTTTTACCTTAATATTCTTAAAGTAGGTTTTTCTACCTGCATGGTCAGGGTTATTGCCAATACTGTGTACCTGCAGACCAATGAAACCTTTGCTATCCATGTCATCTACTACATAGGCCACTGGAACTCCATTCACCCAAGTTTTGATTTCATTTCCTATGGCCTCAATTCTATAATGGTTATATTCTCCCAATTTAAATGCCTTTCTGGCTGGTTCATTTAAGGTCAATGGATACAACCATCCTCTTCTTGCTTCATCATAAAGTCCACCAGACCAAGCTCTTTCTTTTGGGTCGGCCTCGATTTGGTAACCATAGACGCGGTTTTTTTCGGCATCATACTGCCCCCTGGTCATTACACCAGAATTACTTGTCTCATCTTCAATCTTCAAATCCAATTCAAGGATATAATCTGAATATAATTCTTCAGTGCTAAGGAAAGTGTTGGGTGTATTTACTTTGGAAATCCCCACGATTTCTCCATCTACTATCTGAAAGTCAGCCTCACCACCGAGGGCTTTCCAGCCATCCAGTGATTCGCCATCAAATAATATGGTCCAGCCATCTTCTTGGACACTTGATTCGGTCTTTTGGGAGCAGGAAAAGGAAATTAATCCACCGAGGATTAACGCTGCAGTAAAAGAAAATTTCTTAAACATCATTTTTATATTTGATTAAATTATTCAAGTCTAAAAATGACAATTAAATCATAGCTTGTCAAATAAAGGATTCAGTTTAATTACGAAATCGATTCCGAGAATATCAGGAAATAACCAAAAGAAAAGGCGCTGAAAAGCGCCTTCTTAATCTATTTTCTCCGTTAAAACTGTTTGACAACTCAAAGAGATACCCCTCTTTTCCACGGAATAAAATCATCTTGGTTAAGTTCCATCGCCTTGGCCTTTTTATTTCCAGAGGCAACCTCAATAATCTGCTCCAAAATTTCTTCTCCCATTTCCTCAATGGTTTTGTCACCCGAAATCACTTCACCGGTATTGATATCTATGATATCAGACATCTTTTCCGCCAGGTTGTGGTTTGAGGAAACTTTTAGTACAGGAGTAACAGGGTTTCCCGTTGGAGTGCCAAGTCCTGTTGTGAACAAAATAATATTTGCTCCAGAACCGGCCATAGCCGTAGTGCTTTCCACATCATTGCCTGGGGTACATAGCAAATTCAATCCTGGTTTGACCACATATTCCGCATAATCCAAAACATCTACAATAGGCGAGGTCCCACCTTTTTTAGCCGCACCAGCCGATTTCATAGCGTCCGTAATCAATCCATCTTTAATGTTTCCAGGACTTGGGTTCATATCAAAACCAGATCCCACTGCTTCAGCAGATGCCGCATAGGCTCTCATCAAATGAACAAATTTTTCTGCCGACTCATCAGTAGTACATCGATTGATAAGTTCTTGTTCCACTCCACACAGTTCAGGAAACTCTGACAATATGGTTTTGCCTCCTAGTGCGACAATCAAATCAGAAGCATGTCCCACTGATGGATTAGCTGAAATACCAGAAAAACCATCAGAACCACCGCATTCCAAACCTATAGTCAATTTACTGAGAGGAGCTGGTGTTCTGGAAATTTGATCTGCCTCTGTCAGGGCCAAGAAAGTTTGCTGAATAGCATTGGTCAACAAGGTGCTTTCTGTTCCTTCTTTCTGTTGCTCAAATAGTAAGACTGGTTTTTTGAGCTCAGGATTGATTTTATTTAATTTATCTTTCAAGATACTTGGCTGGGCATTTTGACAGCCAAGGCTCAGTATAGTAGCGCCGGCCACATTTGGGTTGTTGATATACCCAGCAATCAGGGCACAAAGCATATCAGAATCCTGTCGGATGCCCCCACATCCTCCCTGATGGGTCAGGAATTTAATGCCATCAATATTTTTAAATAGCTTATTGTCTTGATCGCGTTCTACCGTTTCTACATTAAGTTGGGAAATCTTTTCTTTATCGCCTTGAGCATAGAGTTCGCGCATCTGTTTAACAAAAGCCTTGTATTTATTAGGTTTGGCAAAACCCAGTTCCTCAACAAATGCGTCTTTCATGATTTCTATGTTCCTGTTTTCGCAGAAAACCAATGGAATCACTAACCAATAATTGGCTGTGCCCACCTGACCGTCTCCACGCTGATACCCCATGAAATTGAGCTTATTCCATTTGCTTATATCAGGAGCAATCCAAGCTTTACTTTGTCTCTTACCTGTAAATTCCTCAGTTTTATGGGCTACATTTTGAGTTGTAAGTACTTCACCTTTCATGATAGGATGCATGGCCTTACCACAAATGATCCCATACATGAAGATATTATCATCAATGCTTAGTGATTCTTCGGCAAATTTATGCTTGGCCTTGACATCATGACTTAGTGTGATAGGTTTTCCTTCAAAGTGAACTTGGTCGCCTTTTTTAAGGTCTGTAAGGGCGACCAAGACATTGTCCTTAGGATGGATCTTTAATATTTTATGTTTCATATATGATATTTTTACTATATTGCGCAATCGATTGCGCAATTTATGGAATAAAAAAATTAATCAGAATAAATTCAGCGGTTTTTTTCAAAACAAATTTATTTTGACTTTAATTCGGGAAATAAAATAGAAGTTATCAATGGAAAAACGGGTGATCACCCTGGGGGAAATCATGATGAGACTATCCACTCCGGGTCACGAAAGATTTGTTAATTCAAACACATTCAATACAGTATATGGTGGGGCAGAGGCCAACGTGGCGGTATCCTTAGCCTACTGGGGACTATCAGCAGCGCATGTGACAGCCTTTCCAAATCACGATCTTGGCAAAGCCGCCACACAGTATTTGAGATTTGCAGGGGTGGATACTTCATATGTGTATTTTGATGAAGGAAGGATGGGGTTGTACTTTGTAGAGAATGGAGCCATGCAGCGCTCTTCAAAAATCATTTATGACCGTTTTGACTCAGTTTTTGCGAATTTTGATCCAAAAAAAATCAATTGGGAAGAAATATTCCAAGGAGCTGATTGGTTTCATTGGACTGGCATAACTCCAGCTATTTCAGCATCTGCAGCTCAGATATGCCTAGAAGGAGTAATAGCAGCCCGTCAACAGGGCGTGAAAATAAGTGGAGACATCAACTATAGAAGAAATCTATGGCAGTATGGAAAAGGCCCATTGGACATTATGCCCGCATTGATAGATAAAACAGACCTGATCATTGCCGGACTGACTGACTTTGAAAATTGTATGGATATTCATGAAAAGGATTTTGTGACCGCTTGTCAAAAAGCTCAGGCAAAATCACCTTCCATCAAGTATGTTTCTACTACTTACAGGGATTCAATCAGTGCTTCTCATAATAAACTTTCCGGTGTACTATGGAATGGAAAAGAACTCCTTACATCAACAGAATATGACATGACACATATAGTGGATAGAGTAGGGGGAGGAGATGCTTATATGGCCGGACTGATCTATGGTTTACTAGCGTCTTCTGACCTGGAAGCCCTGGAATTTGCCACGGCAGCATCTGTCCTCAAACATTCCATTCCTGGTGATGCAAATTTTGTTTCAGTTGATGAGGTCAAGCAGTTGGTTAAAGGAGAAAATGTTGGAAAATTGTTAAGATAAATATCAAATATGAAGTTTAGTAAAAGTGATATTATTTCGGCTATGGAAGGAACAGGTATGATCCCTGTTTTCAATCATAGCGATATTGAGGTAGCCAAAGGAGTCATGGAAGCATCCTATCGAGCGGGTGTCAGGGTGTTTGAATTTACCAATAGAGGAGCCAATTCCCTTGAGGTCTTCAAGGCCTTAAAAGAACATGCAGACCAATTCGAAGGATTAGTTTTAGGCATTGGAACCATATTTAGTCCCACTGAAGTAGAAGAATTTTTAGATGCGGGGGCGGATTTTATTGTATCTCCCGCCTTGATTCCTTCTGTGGCAGTGGTCTGCAATAAACAAGATGTGCTATGGATCCCGGGTTGCGGAACAGTTACAGAAATTTTCAACGCTAAAGAAATGGGCGCCCAAGTATTCAAAGCCTTCCCGGGCAATGTCCTAGGTCCTGCTTTTGTTTCAGCGGTAAAAGCGGTTTTACCTGAAATAAAGATTATGCCCACAGGCGGTGTAGAGCCTACAGAAGATAATTTGGGAAAATGGTTTAAAGCGGGCGTGAGCTGTGTAGGAATGGGCTCACAATTATTCAAAAAAGAGTGGATTCAGGAAAAGAAATATGCTGCCTTGGAAGAACAGATTGGCCATGCACTTTCAATCATAAAATCCCTTTAATCCTAAAAAAGAAATAATGAGATTTTTAAGACCCAAGAAAACAATAACCTACATTAACCTACTGGTTTTTATTGTTCTATCTATAGCAAGTTCATGTAAAGGTCCAGGGGGTAAAACAGTTATAAAACTAGGCCATGGTTTGGACACCAACCACCCTGTGCATGATGCGATGATCTTTATGGCCAAGAGAGTAGAGGAAAAGTCAAATGGGCAAATGAAAGTCCATGTCTATCCAAATGCCCAACTTGGAAGTGAACGTGAACTAGTTGAACTCCTGCAGATAGGGAGTTTGGGCATGACCAAAGTTTCCTCTGCCGTTATGGAAAGTTTTGCTCCTAAAATTCAGGTATTAAGCCAACCTTATTTGTTTCGGGACAATGACCATAAAGAAAGGGTGCTGAATGGAGAAATTGGAAAAATGTTACTCAATGAAGGTACCCAGTTTTGGCTAAAGGGGCTTTGCTTTTATGATGCAGGCTCAAGGAGTTTCTACACCAAGGACAAGCCTGTGGAAAGCCCTGAAGATCTGGTGGGCAAGAAGATCAGGGTTATGGAAAGTAATACTGCCATTAATATGGTCAATAGTTTGGGAGGTTCTCCCACACCTGTTTCATGGGGTGAACTTTATACGGCTCTGCAACAAGGAATTGTGGATGGAGCTGAGAATAACCCGCCAAGTGTGGTAAGTTCCAGACATTATGAAATATGCAAATTTTATTCTATCAATGAACATACTGCTGTACCTGATATGTTGATCGTCAGCACTAAGGTATGGGAACGACTGACAGAGCAAGAACAGCAATGGTTACAGGAAGCGGCAGATGAATCCGCCACCTATCAGTACAAAATCTGGGCTGAATCTGTAGAGGAATCCATGAAATTATTAGAAAAAGAAGGGGTGAAAATCAGCTATCCTGATAAAGAACCATTCAGAAAAGCGGTGGAGCCCTTGTATCAAACCATCAAAAAGGAGCAGCCTGAAATGTATGAAATCATTGAAAAAATCAGAAACCATGAATAAACACAGCAGTTCTATTAAGAATGAAATTAACCATAGGGTAGGCTATGTGCTGATGATCATTATGAGCTTAATGGTAATCAATGTGACCTGGCAGGTACTATCCAGATATATTCTGATGTCTCCAAGCTCATTTACCGATGAACTGTCCAGATTTTTATTGATTTGGTTAGGGATGTTGGGATCAGCTTACGTGGCTGGACATAATGAACATTTGGCCATAGATATTTTGCCTACTAAACTAACAGGTAAAGCGAAAAACAAGTTGTTAATATTTATCCATATCATCATTTTGGCTTTTGCTATACCAGTGATGATCTTTGGTGGAAGTAATTTGGTTTATATCACCTATATGCTTGGACAGAAATCCAGTACACTACAGATTCCTTTAGCCTATGTGTATACCATTATCCCTCTAAGTGGCCTATTGATCAGCATTTACCAAATAGCAGACATTAAACTTTTGACCCAACATAAACCAGCGTCATAACCATGGAATACATAACCATAATCGTTTTAGTTTTAAGTTTTATTACCCTAATGGGGCTTGGAGTTCCTGTCGCCTGGAGTTTGGGTTTCAGTAGTTTGTTGACCTTGATGATCACTGTCGCAGCAGTGCCTTCAATGACCACCATTGCACAGAGAATGGGTGCTGGTTTAAATAGTTTTTCCTTACTGGCCATTCCCTTTTTCATACTGGCCGGAGAAATTATGAATAAGGGAGGGATAGCCAACCGATTGATAAACCTTGCCAAGGCCATCACGGGAAGACTTCCTGGTGGTTTATTATATGTCAATGTCATTGCTGCCATGCTTTTTGGTGCTATTGCTGGTTCAGCGGTGGCTGCAGCCTCTGCGCTAGGAGGCATATTAGGAAAAAGAATGGATGAAGAAGGTTATCCTAAGGAATTGGGAGTTGCTGTGAATGTGACTTCTTCCACAACTGGCTTGATCATTCCTCCTTCTAATATCCTTATCGTTTATTCATTGGCTAGTGGTGGTGTTTCCATTGGTGCATTGTTTGTTGCAGGTTATATCCCGGGCTTATTTGTGGGACTTTTATTGATGCTAACAGCGGCCTTCTTTATTAGAAAACATAATTTGCCACAGGGGGAAACAACTAGTATTAGTGAATTCGGAAAGGTTTTCCTTAAAGCAGCCCCTAGTTTGACCTTACTGGTCATAGTAATAGGAGGTATAGTTATAGGTATCTTTACCGCTACTGAGGCTTCAGCTATTGCAGTATTATATACTTTGGGACTTTCCTTTATTTATGGCGAATTAAAGTTAAAAGATTTACCCGCCATCTTACTTAAATCCTCATCTACGACTGCTGTAGTAGCTTTGCTAATCGCTACTTCTATGAGCATGTCCTGGGTGATGTCCAGTGAGGATATCCCTCAATCGCTCAGTCAAATCCTACTTTCATTAAGCGATAATAAATATATCATTTTAATTATCATCAATTTGACTTTACTATTTGTTGGTGTATTTATGGACATGACACCTGCTGTATTGATCTTTACGCCTATTTTTCTGCCTGTGGTAAGTGAATTGGGTATAGACCCTGTTCATTTTGGAATCATTATGGTCCTTAACCTCTGTATCGGACTTTGTACGCCACCAGTGGGCTCTGTCCTCTTCATTGGAGTAGGCGTAGCCAAAACCTCCATAGCGAAGGTCGTCCGCCCATTGCTTCCATTCTTCGTGGCAATGATCATAGGATTGATTATTATTACATTATTCCCGCAAATGACTTTATGGTTACCAAGTCTATTTGGACTATAGCGTAGATCAAGGCCTCATTATCCAAAGCAGCCCTGCAAAGGGCTGCTTTTTTGTTTTTTTCTTATTACAAACTGCTAGGTAATATATTGGATTTTATAAGTTTGAATGCTAATGCTTTACAGATAATATTAGATAGGGTAAAACTTCTTTGGATATAATGCAGTTAAAACCTTTTAAGCCATAAATATTTTCCTTATTCGATGAAAAAACAACTTTTACTGCTCCCACTGATTTTGTTCTGTTGCATTGTACAATCCAATGCCCAGGATCAAGGCTTTATCAAAAGATATATTAATAAAATCATTAATGACACCAGCGATGCGGCAGAACCCCAATTCCTATTATATCCTACATTGGCTTATTCTCCAGAAACGAGTTGGGAGATTGGTTTTAGTTCCTTATATGTTTATTATGCCAATAAAGACACGAGCAATAGGCTAAGTGAAATCAATGGCTTCACATTTGTCACTTTGGAAGGTCAATATGGTTTATGGTTTGACCATGCCAATTATTCGGATAAGGAAGACTGGTTCTTTTTGGGTAGACTTCGCTATCAGCAATTTCCTTTGTACTACTATGGTTTGGGGCCAAGTACCAGTAATGATTATCTGGCATTAGTAGATTCAAAACAGGTTTTGATTAAAGAAAGGGTATTGAGAAAATTAAAGAAGGATTTTTATTTGGGAATGGAACTAGATTTCAATCATTTTGGATCAGTAAGCTTTGAACCCAACCACCCCGAAGCTAATTTTGATTTGCCCTTGGGAAGTGAAGGTTCTACTAATATAGGCTTGGGATTGGGCCTAGTTTATGACAACAGGCATAATGTGCTTAATGTAAGAAAAGGACTTTTTTCTGAATTGGCCTATATCCAATATGCCCCTTTTTGGAAGGGGCAATATGAATTTGCTACCATTATTTCTGATAATAGAATTTACCGTCCAGTGGGTAAAAATAATGTATTGGCAGCCCAACTATTTGGCCAATTCAATACTGGTGAGGTGCCATTTAATATGACCAGTGCCCTCGGAGGAGAGAGTCAAATGAGGGGCTATTACTATGGCCGCTATAGAGACAATAATTATATCTCAAATCAGGTTGAATTCAGATTATTACCTATTCCGCTAGGTTTCAGTAAGAGGTTTGGAGCGGCAGCCTTCGCCGGTGCAGGTACTGTATTTCCTGATTTCAATAATTTATACTTGCATAAGATTGTCTGGTCGGCAGGGGCAGGTTTACGCTTTTTGTTGTTCCCAAAAAAGGATATCTACACTCGCTTGGATTACGCTTTTGGCAAGGATACCAGTGGATTTTATATTTATATTGGCGAAGCTTTCTAAGTAAAATACTGCTAATAAATTTTAATGTGATGATTTATCATCAATATTCAGATAATGATTAATGCGTCGAAATGGAATAGGGTCAAGGGAACAAAAGGTCAAATTTCCATGGAAATTTGACCTTTTGTTCCTTTTAATCCATAGGGACTTTATGACCATATTGTTTTAGCCAGCTATCAAAGTCTTTGAGTTCAGGGTTGAGCTCCCTGGAAAGGTCCACATTTCTGTGACGATTACAAACCTCTTCAAAATCCCTATAAAACTGAAACATATTTCCCAAATCATCGGCCCCAGGAAAATCAAAACTTCTGAAGGTATCCGGATTTACATTATTGTAGATTACTTCTTTTCCTAGGTGCTTGGAGAAAGCTGCCGCCATTTCAGTTCCACTTAGTTTTTCTCCAGCAAGTCCTACCGTTTTCCCGACCATGCTTTTCCCCTTTTTAAAAATGCCATAAGCACATTTTCCAATATCTTCAGCTGCGATCCCTGCCATCTTTTTATCATCCAGAGGAAATGTCAGATAATATTTGCCATCTTCACCTTTTTGGGGACCGCTTCCAAAGTAAATAAAATTGTCCCAATAAAATGAGGCCATGAGATAAGTGGTAGGAAGACTCATATCGATAAAAAGCTGATTGGCCTCACCCTTCATATCAAAATGAGGAACTTTAAATTTTCCCTGTAAAGTAGGCATTCGATTGTCCTCCAAAGGAACATATTTTCTGGTATCTTCCAAGGTAGACCAGATGATATGTTGCAATTCACATTCTTTGGCGGCCTCAGCCATATTTTTTGCATGGATATATTCTTTCTCGGGTGAAAAGTGATCCCAGAAAAAAGTGACCAGATAGGCACCATAAGCACCATTCATTGCTTCAATGATACTGGCCTTGTCATCAAGGTTTGCTACTGCCACTTCTGCACCCAAATCTCCTAATTCTTTGGCTTTATCAGAATTTTTATCTCTAGTTACCGCTCTTACCGCAAATTCACTATTTGTGTCGCTAAGAATTGCCCTTGCGAGTCCACCACCTTGAGCACCAGTAGCCCCCATAATGGTAATTATCTTTTTGTCAGACATGATATGAAAGGTTATAGTTGAATAATAAGGGAATCCTACTGATGAAATACTATGGGTGGTAGTTTAAAGAAGTAATGTCGGCTTCAATGACATGGTTTAATTTACAAATTTTAAACTTCAAATCCCTTAATTACAACTATGAATTGGATTCAAATTGTTCATTTCCAACAAAAATGCGTGAAAGGCTTCTTCAGCTATATACTATCCTATCTTTTCTTCCTTGATCAGCTTCAGCAATGCTTCAGGCTCATCAGTAGTAATGAAATCCACTTTCTGGTCCAATAGCCATTTCATGTCTTCTTCTTTGTTTACTGTCCAAGAATTTACCGTTAGACCTAAATCCTGAGCTTCTTTGATCCATTCTGGTTTGTCCTTCAGAATTTTTATATTATAATCAAATCCGAAGAAGCCTGCTTGCTTCAGTTCAGCTGGACTTTTGTCTCCGCTTAAATAAGCAACTCTTGCATTTGGATCCAATTCAATGATCTTTAGTCCTGCTTCATAGCTGAAAGTTATATAATCTATCCATTCTCCAGCATGCAAGGATTTTACTGCCTGCAAGCATTTTTCTGCAAGAAATTCGCTTCTTTCCACTCCAAGCTTGGAAGGTTTTATTTCAAAGATCAACTTAGTTTTTGTCTGCTTCATTCCAGCAGTCAAATATTCTTCTACGGTAGACAGTTTTTCACCATTGGAATGTTTGCTTGAGAGGAGATCCTGGTAATTATGTTGTTCTATTTCCATGCCTTCAAAATCCGCGTCATGATTGACCACTAAAACACTGTCCTTGGTCATCCATACATCAAATTCTGAACCTTCACAGCCCAATTCTATGGCTTTCTCCAATGAAGCTATTGAATTTTGAGGTAAATCACCTGTTTTCCAGGCCCCTCTATGGGCAATTACTTTATTATCATTAAAATTCTTTGATTCACAGGATACTAATACTATTAGCATAATTAAAAGTGGGTACAAAGTATTGTGCTTTGAAGTCATGATATACAATTGTTTAAATACATAAAGTTTCAAACAATTCTACGAAAAAAAGGGCATTTCTTAATTTATATTAACCAATAATTAAGATTATATAACACAAAATAAATAATCGTTTTTCAGCCTTATATATTACTAATTCATGGTTTGGGGAAGTTTTATGAATTGATAAAACTTTTATTTCATTTGATGTGAAAATATTGATGTTTCTTGATGCTTAAGTAAGTTGAAAAAATCACTAAGTATAATTTTTTAAATAACATCTCCAGAATTACTTTTGGTGTTAAATTAGTTGTTAGTCAATAAGAAAAGTATAACGACTGGCAAAAAATGCTCATGTCCTGATGACTGGTAATACTAGTAATTCTTAAAATTAATTTTTAGTCATTTTCATCTTACGTTTTTAGGTATCCCATACCATAATGGATTAGTAGATTACTCGAATCAGGACACGTAATCACCCTAAACATAATCAGCATGTCTAAAATTTTAATCCTTGAAAAGGACCAAAACTTTTCAAGTAATATCTGTGAGATTTTGGAATTATATAATTACCAAACCCAACAATGTTACGAAACGCATAACCTGTTAAAGCAAATCGATGATTTTGTACCTGATTTATTAATACTTTCTGTATCCTTGGACCAAAAGCAATCTGGGATTGAACTCGTAAAAAAAATATTGCCTGATAATGGGCTCCCCATCTTATTTATCAGTGATCAATACCTAAGTGAAATATTTGGGAATGAATTAAAACTGATGAATAATGCTCTAATTATCTATAAGCCCTTCAGTATTAATCAACTAATTTCAAGTGTGAAAGAAGCTACTACAAAACTAATAAATTGATATATTAGTTATAATTCACTTACAGAATGAATATTATTAAGGTTTAAGTCCCATAGATTATTTGACTTTTGCAAACCTATTGCATGGGTTTAATGGATATATTTGTTCAATGAAATGGATGGAAATCATAGTGAGGTATTATTTATTTGCCCTGATGTTATTCCCTTGTGGGGATGAACAAGCACAAATAAATATCGATTCACCAGAAACGATTTTCATAAGCCAAGATCATGGGAATCACGATCATACAGACCATGATGATTGTTCTCCATTATGTGTATGCCATTGTTGTCATCTGCATTATGTTATTCATGACAAACCTGAAATTCGGTTTGTAAAATGTTACACAGCCACAAATAGGGTCTATATTCCCACCATACCTGAAGGACAAATTCAGGATTTTTTAAAGCCTCCAAAGGCAAGCATTTCATAAGACCATAATGCTTGATTCATTTATATTAATTCCTGACGAGCAATGGGGACATGTGGGGTTGGTACCAAAACGCAGTAGCCTCTTATCCCTTAATTGATTCCTATGCTCCATTAATGAATTGAGCTACATCTTTAAAATTCATTTTATCTAATGTCAAAGGATTTTCCTGACCTATGCCTGTAGAAAAGGAAACTAGACAGGCAGTGCTAGGGAAGCATGTCAGGTAAGTTCTCGTGGACATAACATCATAAAATCAATCAAATATGATTAATCAGCTTATAGATTTTTCTATCAAGAATAAGCTTATTATATCACTGTTTACCATTGCACTTGTAGTGGCTGGGATATGGTCTGTCAAACAGCTCCCAATAGATGCCGTACCGGATATTACTAATAATCAAGTTCAGGTAATTACCCAAGCTCCTAATTTGGGCACAGAAGATATAGAGCAATTTATTACTTACCCTGTGGAGTTGGCGATGGCCAATTTACCCGGTGTTAAAGAGGTCAGGTCAGTCTCTAGATTTGGTCTTTCATTGGTAACCATTGTTTTCAATGACGATATGGATACCTATTTACCCCGTCAACTAGTTGCGGAGAAGCTTGATGCCATCCGAGAAGAAATTCCGAGTGGTTTTGGATCCCCAACTATAGGCCCTATTTCTACTGGTTTAGGAGAAATCTATCAATACACCTTGGAGATAGCACCCGATTATAAGGACAAATACAACATCACAGACCTAAGAACCATTCAAGATTGGATTATCAGGAGACAAATGGCCATGGTTCCGGGAGTGGTGGAAGTGAATGCCTTTGGAGGCAAAATCAAACAATATGAAGTAGCTGTCGCTCCTGATGAACTAAGGGCTATAGGGATAAGCATACTGGACATCTATGAAGCCCTCCAAAAAAACAACCAAAATACAGGTGGTGCCTATATTGAAAGAAGTCACCAAGCCAATTTTATTAGAGGAGAGGGACTTATCAGAAACCTCGATGAAATAAGGAATATAATTATCAGCAATGAGGAAGGCCTACCCATAAAAATCAAGGATGTGGCAGATGTCAGGTTTGGCCATGCTGTTCGCTATGGTGCATTTACCAAGAATGGGGAAGGAGAAGCCGTTGGAGGTATGATCTTAATGCTAAAAGGAGCTAATTCCGATAAAGTCATTACTGCTGTTAAATCGAGAATAGAACAGATCCAGGAATCTTTACCGGAAGGTATCAGGATCAAACCATTTTTGGACCGCAGCAAATTAGTTGAAAAAACAACCAGCACAGTAAAAACTAACCTTTTGGAGGGGGGATTGATTGTTATTTTTGTCCTGGTACTGTTATTGGGCAATTGGCGTGGTGGGTTGATTGTGGCTTCCACTATTCCCTTAAGTTTATTATTTGCTTTCATTTTGATGAAGGCCTTTGGTGTTTGGGCCAATTTAATGAGTTTAGGAGCAATTGACTTTGGGATAATAGTGGATGGCGCTGTAATTATAGTAGAGAGCACTGTCTTTTTGCTCTATTCCAAACTGAGGGAAGGCAAAGAACTAAATGGTCAATTAAAAGATGAAGTGGCCAGCGTCGCATCCAAAAGGATGATGAATGCGGCGTTCTTTGGTCAGTTGATCATCTTGATTGTTTTCCTTCCAATTCTTGCTTTGGAAGGAGTGGAAGGTAAAATGTTCAAACCAATGGCACTTACATTTATCTTTGCTATGATCGGTGCCATGCTGCTTTGTCTCACCTACGTCCCGATGATCTCCGCTGTATTTATCAAAGCCAGTAAAAAGAAAACTTCCCAAAGTTGGGGTGATAAAATTATCTCGGCAGTAGAAAATGCCTATTTGCCTTTATTGCAGTGGGTATTAAAGCAATCTAAATGGGTAGTGGCCATAGCTTTGGTATTGTTTTCTATGGCCATTTATTCCTTTTCAAAAATGGGTGGTGAATTTATCCCACAGTTGGACGAAGGAGATATTGCCTTTCATATTATGCTTCAACCTGGAAGTGCTCTGTCCGAATCATTGGAGACTTCCACCAGAATAGAGCAGATCATCTTGGATAATTTTCCTGAGGTCGAACAAGTAATGAGTCGATTTGGTGTCGCAGATGTCCCCACTGATCCCATGCCTATGGATATTGCCGATTGCTTTATCATCCTAAAACCCAAATCTGAATGGGTTTCTGCGGAGACCAAGGAAGCATTGATCAATAAGATCAAAGAAAAGATCAGTATCGTTCCAGGGGTAAATTATGAATTTACTCAGCCTATAGAAATGCGTTTCAATGAACTGCTCACAGGGGTTCGTGAGGATATCGCCATCAAGTTATTTGGAGAAGATTTGGAAGTGTTGGCCCAAAAGGCACAGGAAATTGGCACTTTAGTCAATGGCATAGATGGTGTGGCTGACTTTAGGGTAGAAGCTACTACAGGTTTGCCGCAAATGACCGTGGATTACCAAAGGGATAAATTAGCCCAATATGATTTGAACGTTGAAGATATTAATGCCATTATACAAACAGCCTTTGCCGGAAAAAAAGCAGGGGTGATTTTTGAGGGAGAGAAACGCTTTGACTTGGTCCTACGATTGGACACCCTTTACCGTACACAAATCAATGATGTGAAAAACCTCTATGTAAATACTCAAGATGGTTCCCAGATTCCTTTGAAAGAAATTGCTCAGGTAAGTTACCAGCCAGGTCCGATGCAGATCAGTAGGGACAATACCAATCGAAGGACCTACGTGGGCATCAATGTCAGAGGAAGAGATATCAAATCATTGGTAAATGAAATTCAAGATAAACTTAAGGCTGAATTGAAGTTGCCTCCCGGCTATTATATCCGCTATGGTGGTGCTTTTGAAAATTTTGAAAGAGCTACTTCCCGGCTATTATTGGTCGTTCCCATCGCTTTGGCATCCATATTTATACTCATATTCTTTGCATTGGGCTCGATGAAGCAATCCCTGATGATTTTTATAGCCATTCCCATGGCTTCCATAGGTGGAATATTTTCACTTTGGCTAAGGGATATGCCTTTTAGCATCTCTGCGGGAGTTGGATTCATTGTGCTTTTTGGGGTGGCCGTCTTAAATGGGCTGGTAATGATAAATGGACTTAATGAACTGAAAATGGAATCTAAACTGAATCTAAATGATAGGATACGCCAGGGTACCAAAAGAAGGATAAGACCCATTCTACTGACCGCTTTGACAGATATTCTTGGATTTTTCCCCATGGCCCTTTCGGCCACAGCAGGAGCAGAAGTGCAAAGACCGCTGGCCACTGTTGTTATTGGAGGATTGATAAGCAGCACCTTGTTGACTCTCTTTTTACTTCCTGTACTTTACCAATGGGTAGAGAGGAAAAGTACCCTTGCAACCTTTCCAAAAATAGGAACCGCTTTGCTATTGGTCGGACTATTCATGGGCACACAAAGGGTCAAAGCACAAAATCAGGACAGCATACCAAGCCTCAGTTTGAATGAAGCAATGGAAATGGCCAATACCAATTATCCACTGATCAGTAAAGCCAAAATGGAAATTGAAAAGCAAGTATCCATGAAAAAGAGCGCTTGGGATATGGGCAATACGCAGGTATTTACCGGTGGAGAAGAATTGCTTGATGGAAAGGGAATCTATACTCGATTAGGCCTAATGCAACAACAAATAGACATATTCGGAGTGCCTTCAAAAATCAAATACCAACAACAAAAAGTAGCACTTGCTGAAGCTGCCTTAAACCTTTCGGCATTGGAGCTGAAACGAGAAGTCAGTAAAGCCTTTGCCAACTTATATATTGCGAAAAGGAAACTATCATTATATACACATTTGGACAGTTTGTTTGAAGAGTTTAGCCGGGCCGCAAAGTTAAGATGGGAAACTCAAGCAAGCAGTAAACTGGAATGGTTGACTGCTGAAAACAAGGCCAAGCAAATAGAAATTCAAAAACAGCAGGCCTGGCATGATCTGAATATTGCAGAACAAAAATTCAATTTGTGGCTGGTAAGCGACCAAAGATACACCATAGCCGTGGATAGCGAAACATCACTTTTGGAGGCCTTTACTAGCAATGATCCTAACCTTGAAGCCCATCCAAGTATGGTGCTTTCCTCTGAAAAAAATGAATTGGCCATTAGATCATTGAAGAAAGCCAAAGCCGCTTATTTACCAACCATTAGCGGACAGTATGGCTGGCAAAACGTCAATGGATCAAGTGGATACAATGCGTTCCAAATCGGATTGAATATTCCATTGGCCTTTAATGTCAACCAAGCAAAAGTACAAAGTGCCAAAATCAGTGCTGAACAGGTTGATAAGGATTATCAGGAACAGTTAATAAAACTCAAAACTGCTTATTCAAATAGTTTGGAAGCCAATATTAAATGGAAAATATCCTACCAATATTACCTTACAGAGGCATTGCCCTTGGCAGTTGAACAGGAAAAAGGAGCGCAACTAGCTTATAAGCAGGGAGCCATTGATTATGTTACCTTCTTGGAGAATATCAATACCGTTATGGATATCAAGTTTGGGGCATTGGAGACTTTAGAAAAATACCTGATGAGCAAGGTGAACTTATCCTATTTCGAAATCCCTCTAAAATACTAGAAAAATGAAATTCAAATATTTATATAATATCATATTTATTGTTCTATTAAGTGCTTGCAACCCAAGTGATGAAAAATCTCTTCACAATACTAAAGGCGGAGCAGAGGATCATTCTGAGCATGAAAATGATCAATCAGTACATTTATCAGCAGATCAGGTTGAGGCATTGCAGATAAAAGTAGACAGTATTCCAAAAAGAATCATTACTGGAATAGTGGAAGCCAATGGCGTACTGGAAGTACCTCCTCAAAATGAGGCGAACATAACGGCGATCATAGGGGCAAATGTCAATAATATCAAAGTAATTGAAGGTGATAAGGTACATAAAGGTCAAATAATAGCCTATGTGAGCCACCCGGATTTGATCCAATTGCAAATCGATTACCAACAAAAGTGGAATGAATTGAAGTTTGTTCAGCTGGAATATGAAAGACAGAAAACACTTTTTGAAAATGAAGTTGGGGCTGGAAAGGAATTTCAACAGATTAAGGCCAATTTGGCTGGGTTAAGAGGAAATGTAACTGGAATGGAAAGCCAACTAAACCTACTTGGCATTTCACCAAAAAACATCCAAAAAGGAAATATCTCAGCAAATATCCCCATAAAAAGCCCCATCTCAGGATATGTTAAAAAAGTCCATATTAAAACTGGCCAGTATGTTTCTCCCCAATTCACCATGTTTGAGGTAGTAAACATAGAACATATTCATGCTGATCTGATGGTATTTGAAAAGGATATCTACAAAGTCAAGGTAGGACAAAAGGTGAGATTCAAAGTACAAACCCTTCCAGAAGATGAACTCTATGCCGAGGTATATGCTGTAGGAAAATCCTTTGAAGAAAAACCTAAAGCGGTGCATATTCATGCTGAAATAGCAAATAAAAAGGGACTATTGATTCCGGGAATGTATGTGCGAGGACAGGTAATCATTGATGGCAAACTGGAATATGCAGTTAAGGAAGGAGCCATAGCTAAATCGGGTGAAAAACACTTCCTCTTTGCTGCCAGCAAAAATGGCAAAGAATGGGATTTTAAACCCATTGAAGTTTTGGTAACCGATGGTAATGACAGTTGGAAATCCATTAAGTTCTTAAATGCTGCAGACCAACATCAACAATTCGTCATGAATCAAGCCTACTATATCATGGCCGAGATGAATAAAGGAGAAGGTGGACATCATCATTAGCGGTAAATGGTTTTGGATTACTAATTTATTTTGATAGGGGCCTGTTTCATTTTGTGGACAGGAGAAAAATGTTCCTTTGAAGCTAGCCCTAATTGACTCCTATAAAAATCCTTTCATTTTTATGCTAAATTGATTTACTTGTTTATATATTTAAAGTAAAATGTAAGTTGACTAACATGAATCTATACACGAATAACTGTTCTGCCCTCATTTGTTTTTTTCTACTATTTTTCACCATCCAAGCTAGCTTTGCCCAAATAGGAGTAGGAGCAAAAAAGCCCAAAAGTGCAAAATGGCTGTTTGATGGAAGCCGTGAAATGCTTGATGAAAAATGGACCTATTGGGAAGGGCCTGGACTAAAAGCCTCTTTGCCTATCAAATGGCAGCTGTCAGAAGACCCTGTCCATGGAGACTTGGTCTTAAACACCTTTGATGAAAGTGCGGCCAATGGACGCTATGGTGCGGCAGATATTGTCACCAAAGAAAAGTACAGGGATTTTAGATTGCACATCGAATTCCTTATCCCGAAAAAGGGAGGCAATAGTGGTGTTTATTTGCAAAACAGGTATGAAATTCAAGTGTTGGACGGTGATTCTACCAGCCATGGCATGGCCGCCATCATCAATGAAAAAGCTGCTCCCTATCATGTCTATAATGGTCTGGGAAAATGGAACGCTTATGATATACAGTTTCGCGCCGCCCGCTTTGATAAGCAGGGGAAATTAATAGAGAGACCTTTGGTAACGATCTACTTCAACGGTGTAAAAGTTCATGAAAACGAGCATATACAGCAAGTTTGGGGAGGAGCATATTCAGGATTGGATGGCGGCAATGATGGAGGCAAAGGAGTGACTGACCGTCCGGGAGGCTTAAAATTACAGTCTGAAGGTCATGAAGTATTGTACAGAAATATCTGGATTGAAAATTTGAATATCAAAAAGTCCAATACCGATTTCTAAGCATAACTATATTATAGAAAAAGGCCAGCAATCTGAAAACAGTAGTTTATGGATTACTGGCCTTTTTTGATGTCTGTGAACCATTTAGTAAGTATCCACCGGAAAGAAAATAGTAGCGACTGCAAATGCTAAAATCGAAATGATAAATCCAAACATAAAAACGGTATAACTCTTTCTCAGTAGAACATATTTTTTTGCCAATACCTTTCCCAAATAATAAATATCCCTGGTCATACTGCCATAGAGATAATCTGCATTATCTAACATTTTACCCATGCCATATTCATATTCTGCCAAGCTCATTTCATGAAAATTGCCGAAGTAAAGAAGATTTCCTTCCTTATTATCAATGCTTTCCTTGGTCACCTTTCCTGATGTTACATTAGGACGGGTAGCCAAAATAGCAAACACCATCGTCACCAAACTTGTCGCGAGCAGCATTGTGGTTGGAATAATATAATTTGGATACTCTTCCAATTTCCTGAGCAATACTGAAACGATAATGGTGAGTATTATTGAATTTACAGAAATCATGATATTTGCCTTATTGTCTGCAATGGAGGAGAGCTCCAAATGATTTCTTGAAGTGGTCCTAAAAAGTGTTTCTACGCCTCTTTCTGTTCCCTTTTTCTTTTTTTTCTTTTTATCTGATTTTTGTTCGGTTGCTTCTATTTTCTCGATCAAGGTATTGATGTTTTTTTGTTTTCCAATTTGACATTTTTGCTGGCAATATTCCGTCTTGTACTGATGCTTGTTTAAAAAGATCAAATTTGAACGAAGCCAAGAGTCTAAATCCAAATTCAAGAGTTTCAGTTCCATTAATTCTTCTCTTAACTTCAATGATCTTTGGTAGTAATCATCCCTAGCCAAATGGGAGAGATCAGCATCACACAATATTTTTTCTATTAAAACGGATGGTTTTTGAGGCATTTGGGTAGAGTAAATACAACTTTGAACTTTCTCTACAAATTCCTCTCCCATGCCATTTTCCAATAAAAATGTTTTGGCTATTTTGGCCCCCTCACTTTCATGGTTTTCCAGTTTTGATCTGGCCCAACAGCCCACATCATGAAACCAAGCTGCAATCAGCAAAACCAATTTTTCCTCTTTGGAAAGAGAATGATGGGAACTTATTTCTTCGCAGGCCTTGACTACGTCTATAGTGTGTTCCAGATTATGGTATTTGAAAAGCTTTTGGTTACTATCTTCATAGAGGGCTTTTACATAAGATGCTACCTTATGAAGTAAATTAATATTAACTTCTTCCATATATATTAAATACTTTAGAATGAACTAAATTTAACAGTATTATATTAGTAAAGCATGAATTCATTTAAGTTTATAGTCATTTTATTTTTTGTACTCATCCATTCCTGTGGCCTTAAAGAAAGGCGCTTTGATGGTACATATACCTCCCCAGAATCCTATGATTTGACAAAGGGAGAAAAGCTGATCATCCCAGAAGTCCTAGATGAAGTTTCTGGAATTACCATTGGTGATAACGGCAATATCTGGGCTATTCAAGATGAAGCCTCCATCGTCTATGAATTAAAATGGCCCAACAAAAAAATCCTGAGAAAGAGTAAGTTTGCCAAAAATATGGATTTGGAAGACATCCTTTATACCGAAAAAGGACTATATGGACTCAAAAGTAATGGTGATATTTATGAAATAATTAATGTATTTGAAGAAACTGTGAGTTCCGTGAGCTATGATTTTCCTTTTGATGGAAAAAGGGACTTGGAATCTCTGGCCCAATTATCTGATGACCAAGCCATTCTATTTTGTAAATCCTGTAAATTAGATAAGGATAATGAAGCCAGTGCTTTCGTTTTTGATTTTAACACCAAAACTTACAGCGAAATCAAAGATTATAAATTGACCGAAAAGGAGCTACGAAAAATTCTCCATGAAGAGACTGATTTTAAATTGACGATAAAACCCTCTGCTGCGGTCATGCATCCTATTGAAAGGAAATTATATGTCATTTCATCTGTTGGAAAATGGCTGCTGATCATGGATAAATTTGGGGATGCTGAAGAGATTCACCGATTGGACCCAAGACTTTTCAAACAGGCGGAAGGAATCACTTTTAACCAAAGAGGAGACATGTTCATTTCAAATGAAGCGCATGACGGAAACCCTAATATTTTGAAGTTTGACTACCTTCCCCAATCCAAAAAATGAAACATATAGCTTTATTAATGTTTTTTTCCCTAACTGGCATACTCCAGGCCCAAACACTGGAGAGAAGGATCATCCTGATCGGGGATGCGGGAGAATTAGATGATGGCAAACATCCTGTGGTAGAATTGGTGAGTGAATTCATAGATGAAGATACCCTTAGCCAAAAAACTGATATCCTATTTCTTGGTGATAATATTTACCCTAAAGGAATGCCCGAAATCGGAGATCCTAATAGACCAGAAAGTGAATATATTTTGACACTTCAGGCAAATATGGCGGATAAAGTTAATGGCGAAGTGATTTTTCTACCGGGCAATCATGATTGGGAAAAAGGACATGAAGGAGGCTATGCTGCTGTATTGAGGGCCCAAGCCTTTATCGATTCATTGAATAGAGAAAAGTTGTTTTGGAAGCCAAGAGATGCCTGCCCAGGCCCAGAACTTCGAGAAATAGGTGATAAGGCCATTATGATCATTGTAGACAGTCAATGGTGGCTGCACCCCAATGAAAAACCCGGATTGGATTCAGACTGTGACTACAAAACTGCTGAGGAAGTCTTGGCTGCCATGGCAGATATGGTCAATGCCAATAAAGACAAGACCATTATCTTGGCGATGCACCATCCGCTCAAAACCTACGGGGAACACAATGGAGCTTATAACTGGAAGGACCATCTTTTTCCTTTTACGGCAATCAACCCCAATTTATATATCCCGCTTCCAGTCATTGGGTCCATTTACCCCTTGTATAGGACCTATCTAGGCAATATTCAGGATATACCGCATCCCAAGTACCAGGAAATGATTGAAGGCATCAATAAAATCATTTCAAGTCATTCCAAGGTCATCGTAGTAGGCGGACATGAACACGCTTTGGAGTATACCTTGGATCAACATATACACCATATCGTTAGTGGATCTGGCTCCAAAAGCACAAAATTAAGGAAAAATAAACCATGTCTTTTTGCTATGGACCAAAGGGGTTTTGCCAGTCTGGACCTATATAGTAATGGAAGCGTAAATCTAAATTTCTTTAGTTTGGAAATTGGGCTCAATCCAGTTTATCAATCAGAAATTATTAAGGGAAAACCCTTATTGCTCGATTCACTTAATATCAATAGTAACACATTCCCTGATACTGTAAAAGTGTCCATCAGTGAACAATATCACGCAAACAGGCAACAAGAAAAATGGTATGGAACCAACTATAGAAAAATATGGAGCGAGGAGGTAGCATTTAGGGTATTCGATATCAGTAAGGAAAGAGGTGGAATGAAAATCGTCAAAAGGGGCGGAGGCATGCAAACCAAATCCCTTAGACTTGAAGATAGTTCAGGAAAACAATATGTGCTAAGATCAGTGGAAAAATATCCAGCAGCGGCTATTCCAGAAGTACTGAGAAAAACAGTGGCCATAGATATTGTACAAGATCAAATTTCAGCTTCAAATCCATATGGAGCCATAATGATTCCTCCTTTGGCAGATGCCCTTAAAGTTTACCATACTCATCCAGAGTTGGTGTGGCTCCCTGATGATCCTGCATTGGGTATATACCAGCAGGAATTTGGAAATGCGGTTTATCTCTATGAAGAAAGGGAAACAAGCCCTGAAGGGCTGAGTGATGAAGATTATAAGTTTTACAGCACAGAAAAAATGCTCAAAAAACGCTTGGAAGACCAAGATTATGTCCTGGATCAAAAAAATGTGCTTCGTGCAAGATTGTTGGACTTGTTTATAGGCGATTGGGATAGACATGATGACCAGTGGAGATGGATAGGAATAGAACACAAAGAGGGAAGGGAATTTCTCCCCATGCCCCGCGATAGAGACCAAGCTTTTTTTGTAAACCAGGGAATCTTACCCAAAATAGCTAGTAGAAAGTGGATCATGCCTAAATTTCAGGGATTTGATGACCACTTGCGGGATATCAATGGTTTTATGTTTAATGGGAGATATTTTGATCGTTCATTTTTAAACGACCTTGATCGGGAAGATTGGGAAGATGAATTGGATCGTTTTCAAGAGAAGATGGACAGCAACACCATCGAAGGGGCAATAGCAACTTTACCAAAGACCATCCAAGACATCCTTCGAGAAGAACATCATATTAATTCTACATTGAATTTTCGAAAATCATGGATAAAAGAGGAAGCATTAAAGTATTATGGGTTTTTAGCTGAAAATGTAGATGTATATGGAACAAATAAAGATGAACTGTTTGAAATTAGGCATGAACCGGATGGAAAGGTAGATGTAGAAATTACCAAAATAACCAAAAAAGGTAAGCTGGAGCAAAAATTTTTTAGCAGGAAATTCGATCCGGAAGAAACGAAAGAGGTCAGAATCTACGGACTGAATGGAGATGATAAATTCAACATAATAGGGAAGGGCCCAGGAAAAATTAAGATAAGGTTGATGAGCGGACTTAGTGCTGACACCATCATCGACGATAGCCAGCTTAAGAAAAAATCCAATATTATCTATCAATGGAAAGACCAAAAAGACAATTTACATTTGGGCACTTCAAATAAAATCAAAGAGTCAAAAAGCAGTACCGTTTTCAATTACAACAGAAAGGCTTTTAAATATGATATCTTAATGCCATTGGCTTCCTTTGAATATAATGTTGATGATGGGATCTTTTTGGGGGCAGGAGCCCTTTGGACAACCCATGGATTTAGAAAAGATCCCTATGCCGTAAAGCAAAGTATCAAGGCCAATATGGCCGTAAAAACAGGTGCTTTTAATATTTACTACGAAGGACATGCCATAAAACTCATCAATCAACTGGACTTAGAGTGGAACGCTTCCTTAAGAGCGCCAGATTATGTGAATAATTTCTTTGGCTATGGAAATGAAAGCAGCGAGTTCCTAAAGGATGAATTCGGTCCCCAATATTACAGAATAAGGTACAATCAAATTAATCTAAATACCTGGATCAGGCATAATCTCAATCAAAATATTTTCTTCAGGATAGGACCACAATACCAAAGAGTAAAGATGGATGAAGATGATAATATTGGAAAATA
Organism: Echinicola marina; assembly: GCF_020463795.1. NCBI lineage: Bacteria > Pseudomonadati > Bacteroidota > Cytophagia > Cytophagales > Cyclobacteriaceae > Echinicola > Echinicola marina. Next base: position 4,354,821 of record NZ_CP080025.1, read on the forward strand.
TATCAATTCGGAAAACCAAACGGATATTGATATTGAGGAATTGAATCAACTGAAACAATATGCTGGTTTAAATGCCCAGTTTATCATCGACCAAACAGATCATCCAAAACTCCCTAACAGAGGAATCAAATTTCTGCATGAATTTAATTTTAATGCCGGCCTAAATGAAAGCAGTAATACCTTGAGTTCAATGAATACGGAGATAGCCCTATTTTGGAGCAGGTTGATTCCATCCCAAGTAACCTGGGCCACCAGATTTGGCTCGGGATTCAATTGGGGACAGTACGAGTTTTTCCAATCGCAAAACCTAGGCGGACAAGATAATCTAAGGGGATACAGAAGAAGCCGTTTCCAAGGGCAAGCTATGGTTTATAATAACACAGAGGCCAGAATCAGACTTAATAACTTCACCACCAGACTGTTTCCTGCAAGTGTTGGACTCACGTTATTTCATGATATAGGAAGGGTATGGTATGAAGACGAAAATTCATCAAAATGGCATAATAGTTTCGGCGCTGGACTTTGGCTGGCACCGATGAACATGATGGTGGTTTCTGGCACCCTTTCCATTGGGCAAGAAGAAATATTGCCAAGCTTTACCTTTGGCTATCAGTTTTAAGCTTGGCTTTATGCGTTTCATGTTCGGAAAGCTCTGAAAACAAAGGTTTCCCAACATCCACGCGCAGGGCTTTAAGCCCATTCACGCCCTGCAGGTCTTCCAAGTCCAGACGCTCTACCTCACTTCCCAATAAGCCTTTTACTTGCAAATATGTTATATAATCCATGTATTCCGCCTCTTCTTTAGGTTGGGAATAAATGATCGCAATTTTACCTGGCTGGGTAAGCCTTTCTTTGCTGTTTTTGATCAGGGCCTTATCTATCCGCTTTTTCATTATTTCATAGCGAATATTATAGGCTCCTTCCACATCAAACTTCCTTTCATCCATTCTAAAGCTGATGGACAGCGGTGAGCTGTGTACCAATAGCAATTGTGTGGTTTCTAAGGGAATAGGCAATTGCTCCTTCAAGGATTCACTTAAAAAAGCACTTTCACACAAGGTGGTCAATTGCCATAATTTCAAACTTTTAAGGTATACAGGGTCAAAAATCTTATCCCTTACCAAAGATTGACCTATATAAATATTATAATCAATGCCATCGGTTTTATATTTCTCATAATAATGAGGAAACATTTCTTGGGCTTGAACCTGGGCTTTATCTATATGTTGGCTTAGAGCACTGTTCAGCAGGCTAAGGCTTTGCTCAAACGCACTTCTGTTTTCATACAATAAGCCTAATTCTCCATTCACTCTGGAAAAATAAGTACTGATTTCCTCATTCAAACTTGGATGAACAATTTGTAAGTGCTTAAACAATGGTTCAAGCTCATCTAAAAGAAAATAGTTGATCTTGGACTCATCATCTGCCACCAATATCAGCTGGATATCATCCAGCATTTTTTGAATCTTAAAACTCATTTTCTCTAGTACAGGGAGATCATTTAAGACAAGTGCTCCATGAATGATTTTCTGCGCCATTCTTAATTGTTGCTGTAGATCTCTCTGTATGGTTTCTAGTCTGGTAGCCGAAGAGTTCCTAATGTCCACTGCAGCATATAAAGGATAAACATTATCAAAAACAACAGGCTGCAAACTGCTGTTTTTACCATTTTCTTGATCCACTATTTTTTGTACGGCGACCTCATTGAATTTCCATTCTATAGCAGGCTGTATAGCGGTATAATTTTTCCTGATGACCTGTTGGACCTTGTACTCAAACTGCTTCATGTTTTTTTGCATGGCCACGGCCAAAGGTTGATTGACACTTTTCAGTTTATCCAACATCAATGCATTCAGCACGCCTTCCTCTTCAGCACAGATTTCCAATACGCCCACTAATCTTCCATCGTAATGTAAAGGCACAATGATGATTTCCTTAATACCCATTTGCTGAATTTGTGTGTAGGAATCAGGTGCCTCAGCACAGGTTGCAAAATCATTTAGAAAAACAGGATCCTTTACATTGGAAAGGAAAGATACCACACTTTCATAACTATGATCACAATCCATCATACATAAATGTCTGATCAGAAAGCTATTGGCCAGTCTCCTGTCGGAAATCAAGTATTTATTGTCAAATTTCTGAAAAGCGGCAATACCGACTTTGATGTTGGGTACTCCTAAAAGACTTTTTACACTTTGGTCTACTACCTCCATGAACTTTTTGGAAGAAAAATCATTTTCTTCCAAAAGGGCGTTGCTCAGCTCTGAAACACTTTCTGTATTGGTGAAATCCTTGAGCTGTAAGATCAGAAAACCGGAAAACACAAAGTCTTCCAAGGGCAAGACCTTTTGCCAGTTTTCCAAGTCCCTAATGCAAGGGCTGGTACCAGAACAAAGTTTTAAAATTTCTTCCTTGGGTGGTAGGCGCTTGCTCGTCCTTACTTCGATAAAATCCGCATTGGCTTCAGAATAGAAATACCTGTTGAGGCCAGTCTTGTCCATGACCTTATAGACCAAACTACTGTCTGTTTTGATGTTCAGGTCATAAAACTGGTTTAAAATGATCTTATAGGCATGGATTAATTTTGAATAGCGCATTTCCTCCTTTTTCTCCTCAATATTGGAGGGGGAAAAGGCATCCGGACATAGAAAATTATCCTTAAATCCCTGAGAAGCATAAACGATGTCCATCGCAAATGGCAAGGACATCATATACATCTGCTTTTTTGAATCAAGTGAAACAGGAAATACGCTATTGACAATAAAAGCAAGGGCTTCCTTATCCTTGACCAATTCCTCCTTATCCACCTTTTCTTGGAGTAAAATAGGGTAGGACTTAACTTCTTCTAATAGCTTTTGAAAGAAAAAGGCGTTAAGCTCATCCTTGTCATGCGCTTTTTCCTTCCATGTCGCCAGTAATGGCAAGAAGGACAGTTCTCTTTGACTGACCAAATAAGGGAAATTATTGTTCCAAGCAGTTTGTATATCCATAACTTCTATTCAATAATATTTATACCCCTTTTCACCTAGAATAGTTCAATAATCGACTATTATTTAACTTTGGAACCTAGAAAACAGATAACTTTAGTAAACTGCTAAGTTGGAAGGGATAGCTCAGACAATCCAAAACTGAAATAAAGCATTTGAGCTATACTATTTAGGACTGAAATCAAACCATAAAATAATATCCATTTTTTCGTCTCCTTTATGCATAACATCCCTAGCTGGCTCAGCCTGAGGTCCCATTTCTTGAGCACTATGAAACTTCGTACCTATAGGAGGGATATGGTATAAAAAGGACAAATCACCCTTTGGAAAAGGAACTCTTAAATGTTTGGTCGCAAAAGGAGCGTTTTCTGGACTGAAAAGTCTGAAAAATAAACCTGCAGTCTCTGTATAGACCATCATATTGCCTTGCTCCAAGGCTAAATTATAAGCGTATAGATTAGCATGATAACCTTTAAACTCTGGGTACTCCATCCTACCATTTGAATAACCTGTAATGGTATTATTATAATCCTTTTGCCAAATACCAAATTGGGGACCACGCATCCTGTTTTTCCAGACCCTGTACGGTCCATTTCCCAGCCAGGAAATTCCTTTCACCATAGTTTCTGGCAATGAGAAATTCACCCCCAGAAAGGACTTATTCGATAGACTTTCATCTGGAGCGGCAAACACGACTTTTAGTAATCCATTTTTAAATACTTTCCACTGAATCTGTTTTGGATAGGAAGAATACGAAGCAGTCAAAAGGAAATTACCTTCCTCATCCAGTTCATATTCGAGCTTTTCCAAGGAGTTATTTTCTTGTTGAATAGGTCCGGATAGGCCAAAGTTTTCCCCTCCCTTAATAACTTGGATAAGCATACCGGACTTTTGGTCAAATTCATATTCAAACTTATCCGTTCCCACTTTTATTTTGTTTCCAGATGCTGCATGCTTCAAATTGCCATGGTCTATTCTTCCCTTTAAAGCAATCCTTCTCTGGGTAAACTCCTTAGCCTGTCCTATTGGCCAGGTCCAATGGTGAACTTCCATACCACTGGGATCAATTATAGCTATTTTTAACCAATCAGCTTTCGCTAATGTTGGGGGCAAGTCAAGTTTAATTTTCTTCCTTTCACCAGGTAAGATCCTTGGCAAGACCTGCACACCGGATCTGATCAGTTTTTCATGCTCCCATTGATCAAAAGACATCAATGACCATTGCAAATGATAGCCTCTAAGATCAGTGTATAAGTATTTATTTTCCAATGCCAACTGCCCATCATAGTAGTCATTGATGACCATAGGTTTCACTTGAACAGGGGACCAAATATCCTTAATGGTGTAAAAACTGCCTTCCTTTTCCCTGTATGGACCTAAAATCCCATCTGGCGCATGATTTCCATCTGCATCCAAACTGTCCTTTAAATCTGTCCTAAGCACAGCTTCATCCGAAAATACCCATAGAAAACCACCTGCAGCAGCTGGATTTGACATATAATTCTTCCAAAAATCTTCCAAACCTGCCCCATGCCCTCCATCATACAGACCATGTAAAAACTCGGTAGGCATAAAGATATCCTGTCCGTTGGATAGACGCTGAATCCCTGCACCATAAACCGGATAATGAAAAGTGTCAACACCATTTCTGCGTAACCAAGGATAGATTACCGGTCGCTTTTGGATATCCCAAAAATGGAACCAAGGTTCATTCCTGAAATCCCATCCTCCTTCATTGCCATGGTCCCAAATAACCACAGAAGGATGATTTTCATCCCTAAGTACCGTTTCTTTGATCAATTTTGGACCCACAATGGTATCGTAACCATCCTGCCAGCCAGTAACTTCATCCAGCACAAACATGCCCAGTGAATCACATAAATCTAGAAATGCCTCATCAGGGGGATAGTGACTCATTCTTACAGCATTCATATTCATTTCTTTCATTAAGCGAATGTCTTCCAAATGATTCTCCCAACTTAGAGCCCTTCCACTGTTGGGATAGAATGAATGCCTATTGACGCCTTTAAATATTACCTTTACGTTATTGATGTAGATTCCATCCTTTTCACGGAGTTCTACGGTACGAAAACCAATCTGTTCTTCTTTGCTATACACTACTTCATCTCTGTGCAATAATTGAAACTTGGCTCGGTATAACTTGGGTTGTTCAGGATTCCAACTTTGAATATCTTTAAATTGCCCTTTTAGCCAGCCTTCCTGTCCACTTATCTGTTCAGATATACTGCCAATAAGCCTATCCTGATCATAAAGGTCTACTTTTACTGAAGCCTGCTTTAGGCTTTTATTTAACTGTAAAAGAGATTCAAACTGTCCATTTTCATTGGCATTGATTGCTATCCTATCAAAATGATATTGAGGGAGTACCTCCAGATAGACAGGCCTGAATATGCCCCCAAAGAGCCAAAAATCAGCTTGCCGTTCTGCTTTATTGATGGACTCGTTGGAGGAATGTTTAGAAACTTTGACTTCAAGTAAATTCTTTTGACCAAATTTCAATAAGCCGCTGATATTATATTTAAACTCATAAAATCCTCCTTGATGAATGGGGCCTGCGGATTGACCATTGATCCATACTTCTGTATCCGTCATAGCTGCACCAAAAACAATATTGATCACCTTGTCTTTCCATGCTTTGGGCACTTCAAACTGATGCTTATAAAATCCAACTTCTTTTCCTAAGGCCTTGTCTGGATGACTGTGATCATGGCCATAATTATAAGTACCAAATCCATGAAGCTCCCAGTTGGAGGGAACAGGCACTTCACTCCATTCATTGGCATTTCTTCCAGCAGAAACTTTAAAATCCCAATTAACGGCTGAAGCGGCATCCTTTCCAGACAGGTAAACCCTTTGATAGTTGATACTTTGGGCGGAGCTATTCAGAATTCCGAAGTATAGACAGATAAAAAAAATGGATATACTTTTAGGCATGGTGTTTATCGTTTGTATATGGGTTCAGTAAATAATCCTCGGGGCAAGCCCGCGAGGCATTATTGGTCAATCGAATATTTTTAATTGATAATTCGTCTTCAGTTTTTTATATCCTTTTTCCAGCCCTTGACTCTTTACATAATTAGCGATCTTTTCCTCTGTTCCATGTTGGCCTACCGTATTGACAAAATATCCCTTACCCCAAAACTCCCCTCCCCAGAGCTGTTTTTTCACCTCTGGGCATTCTTTAAACACCTCTCGCGCCACTAAACTCTTTATCGTTCTCACTATTTTGGTTATACTATACGTGGGAACCGATTGGATCAGAAAATGTACATGGTCAGCATCTGTACCGATTTCCAGAAATTTAATCTCATATCTTAGTTCTATCTGTTCACACGTCGATGTCAGAACTTTATCAACCTCTTTACTGAACACTACTCGTCTATATTTTGCTGAGCAAACTATATGGTACAGCAAAACTGATACATTATGACTCTTATGGATATACTTACTTTCTTGCGACATCGAGTCACAAGATAGTAAAACGAGGCTAGCCTCGGGGAATTTGACCCTAAGAGATTAAAAGTTTTAAATTACTGGAATTCCAGACCAAAAAAAATCTCCTGAAGTAATAATATCAATTTTGCCCAAATCTCTTTGGGGGCCCATATCAGCTCAAAAATTTATACAGCAGTAGCATTTACCTGATTTTTATCATGTTCAAACCTGAAAATTGCTCTGCTTTTAGGAACATATAGCATGTAATTTTGTTCAGTGAAATTTAAGTAAATATTACTAATATGTCCTTGATCAACAGCACTATACTCCATTCGAAGGAGATGCATGATTTTCATATTCCCGTTATGGGCCTTGGCTTTACCATAGATACGCCTCTTAAAGTTGGGCGCTTTGGAATCAATAGTGTGGTTTCCATAATGGAAGATGACTTGATAGAGTCCATGAGGAAAATTCACTGCAGAAAATCCGGTGAAGCCTATATCCCTATTTCAGCAGAGGAAGAAGACTCCAGGGCCAAGAGGATCAAAGCCTATTTGAATCTAATGTGCAAATTGCTCAATGCCCAGATGGAAAACTTAAAACAGCTTTCCTTTCAGAATGAGGAGAATGACCTGAATAAATACTTCAAAATGTTGCCTACTTCCCATCCATTTGCAAAATTATACCATAAAATGCAGGGCAGTAAGGGAACAGAAAAGTTGGCTTTGGAAAATATCCTTAAGGACTCCCTGCAAGCCGGAAGCATAGATGTCAATATTATGACAAAGGTAGACCGCCTCAGCTACGATAAAGAAGGCAACACACTTCCTAGAGAATTCTCTGCCGCGCTTTCTGCTTTAAGGGGCTTTGCCCAGAGCGACCTGAAGTCCAATGTGGTTTTTTCAGCAGGCATGAATCCTGCGCTATTCGGTTATTTGGAGTCTTTTGATGATTTCTTCCCTGATGTCCATGGAAATATCCAAAAAGGGATCATTCTTAAAGTGAGTGATTACCGATCTGCTTTGATCCAAGGTAAATTTCTGGCCAAGAAAGGTCTTTGGGTAAAGGAATTCAGGTTGGAATCAGGCTTAAACTGCGGAGGCCATGCATTTGCCACTGAGGGGCAGCTAATGGGACCGATTTTAGAGGAGTTTAAAGAAAATAGGAACAGCTTAAAAGAAGAATTAGCATCCATATGTCAACAAGCCTTAGCGGTAAAAGGAAAATATCCTTTAGCCGAAGACAGTAAAATGAAGATAACTGCTCAAGGCGGCATTGGTACAGCTGGAGAAAACCAGCTGCTCTTAAAGCACTATAATTTGGACAGTACAGGCTGGGGAAGCCCCTTCCTGATGGTACCTGAAGCAACCAGTGTAAATACCGATACCATTCAAAGAATAATAAAAGCTGAAAAAACCGATTTCTTCTTAAGTCATGCTTCGCCCTTGGGAGTCCCCTTCAATAATTTGAGGACAAGCACGGGCGAGCAGCAACGCAAAGAGAGAATTGCGAAGAATAGACCAGGCAGTCCCTGCTATAAAAAAGTCCTTTCCTCCAATACTGAATTTACCAAAATCCCCATTTGTACTTCATCTAGACAATATCAAAACCTGAAACTGAAAGAGATCAAAAAGAACAGCGCATCCGATGAGGAATACCAAAAGGAAGCCGCCAAGATTACCGAAAAGGATTGCCTTTGTGAAGGGCTGGCAGCTCCAGCAATCCTATCTCATGGAGAAAAACCAGGTCGAAAACTAGATGCCGTGACCATATGCCCAGGACCTAACTTGGCCTATTTCAAGGGGATTTATAAACTTCAAGAAATGGTGGATCATATCTATGGTAAGCACCAACTGAAACTTGAGCAAGATAGACCTTATTTCTTTATCAAAGAATTACAGTTGTACTTAGACTATTTTAAAAAGGAGCTCAGTGAATACCAAGCTTCACCCTTGCCAAAGCTAGGGACTTACTTGAATAAATTCAACAAAAACCTTCAATCGGGAATACAGTATTACAAATCACTGTTGGGTACGACCATCAAAGAATCTGATGAAACCATCAATAAAATAAAAAGGGAACTGGAAAGCGCTGCCAAGTACTTGAAATCCCTTCCAGCAGAACATGCGGTTTCTTGATTTTATTGAAGCTGGATTTATTCCAGCTTCAATATTTTTACCTCGATCCCAACAACACTTCGCCTTAGCAGAAAGGAAAACTCATAACAATTTCCTTAGAGCATAGTTTTCTATATTTATATGGAAATATGGAAGAAATGCTCACCGATCGCTTACAAGATTTAATTAAAGGAGTTCCTGAAAATATTACCGGCGTTTACTACCTATGGAATGCCAGCAATAGAATTATATATATAGGCAAAAGCAAGAATATCAGGTCCCGACTATACCAACATTTCAGCAATACCAGCCAAAAAGCCCAAAGAATGCAAAAGCAAACGGTCAGGGTAACTATAGAAAACCTGGGCAATGAGCTGATCGCGGTTTTGAAGGAATCAGAGCAAATTAAGCGGTACCAGCCTATTTTTAACCGTGCCCAAAGGAGATCAATATTTCTTTGGGGAATATTTGAGGGAAAAGATCTACATGGCTATCACACACTTCAATTAGGCAAAATAGCCCCGTCCGAACAGGAGCTAATAGCATTTGGGAACAAATCCGAAGCCAAAGAATTTTTATTTAGAATCACTGATAAGTATGGACTTTGTCAAAAGATCAATGGGCTGTATCCCAGTAAATCTTCATGCTTCCAATACACTTTGAAGATATGCAAAGGGGCCTGCATCCAAAAGGAAGACCCATTGGCCTATAATAAAAGAGTACAACAATTTCTGCAAGACCATTTTCTTCCCAAAGAAGACAAAATCATCGTGCTGTCAGGTAGGGAAGCGAATGAAAAGGGAATTGTACTCATTGAAAATGGAATTTATAAAGGTTATGGTTTCGTCAGAGACCAGCCCTTGGGTAGGGATTTGAAAAAGTATATCCAGCCAAAGACGGACAATAAAGAAACCCAAAGATTAATTCGTTCTTTCTTAAAAAGAGATGGTTTACAACCTAATTAATTGGGTAAATCACTTTAAATCAGCACGAAATATGACACAAGTCATTTAATATGGTGAAAATGTACCGTAAATTGAATCATAAACTTATGGAAAAATGAACTCATCTTACTTACATTTCTTGATCAATGCTATTCCCGTTTTGGGCACACTGTCAGGCTTAATATTATTAGGATATGGAATGGTTGTATCATCCCGCAGGTATGATAGAACTGCTTATTTGGTCTTTATGATAAGCACTATAGGTACAGTCCTGACCTATATTTCCGGTTTTTGGATATTAGATGCTATCGAAAGTCCTTCATCGTCAATGATAGAGGCCATCAATTTACATAAATACATCGCGCAGGGAGCCATGGCAAGTATGATTATTCTTGGTTTAGCCAATCTCTACGCATATAGAATTTCAAGTAAAGGACATAAAGTTTCAAGTACTCTAAATTATGTACTCCTAGGATTGGCTTTTGTTTCACTGACCATCAATATTTCCGCTTCCATCCAAGGAGCTAATGTGCATTTCACTGTGAATTAATTAGATATTGTATAGTTTAATCAGCTCTTATCTTCCCAGACAAGCAGTAGCATCCAACATCCTGATGTGGTGCTTAGATTTCCTGATTTCTTTATCATACATCCTAGATGAATAGGCCCTCTAAGACTATAATTTATTTAGGATAAGTTTGTCCGAAATAAAAAAGAGCTTACCTTTGCCCCAGTAAAATAGTAATCAATGTTTTCAAAAGCTTGTGAATACGCCATCAGGGCCGTCTTGTACATTGCGACCCAATCAGAGCAAGGCAAAAGGACTTCTTTAAAAGCCATTTCTAAGGAAATAGATTCACCTGAAGCCTTCACAGCAAAAATCCTTCAGCAGCTCTCCAAAAACAATGTCTTGCAATCCATAAAAGGTCCGAATGGGGGATTTGAGATTGATGAGGCTAGCATGCAGCGCATTAAGCTGATCGAAATCGTAAGGATCATGGATGGTGAGCAGCTATTTACAGGATGTGCGCTTGGCTTAAAGGCTTGCAATATGGATAAACCATGCCCTTTGCACCATGAATTCCTTGGGATAAGAACCAATATCCATCAATTATTGGACAATACCACCATCAAAAAATTAGTCAATGATTTAGAGTTAGGATTGACATTCCTTAAGCGGTAAAAAAAAATTCAACCATTAAAAGATAAAAAGGTCTTTTATTCTTCTATTAATCAAATAAAACAATCGACAAAATGGCAAGTGCTAAAACCATCGAAATTGTAAAATCCACAGCTCCTGTACTCAAAGAGCATGGAGAAATCATCACGAAAGTATTCTACAAGAACATCTTCACCAAGCATCCAGAACTGAAGAACATTTTCAATATGACACACCAGGCCAAGGGATCCCAACCCAAGGTTTTGGCTAATGCCATTTTCCAATATGCTACCTATATTGATCAATTGGAAATGCTATCCGGGGCCGTGAATGCCATAGCGCATAAGCACAGTTCCCTGTCCATAACACCAGAAATGTACCCCATAGTAGGGGAAAACTTACTACTGGCCATCAAAGAGGTATTGGGAGATGCTGCCACAGAAGAGATCATTGATGCCTGGGCAGAAGCCTATGGAGATTTGGCCAAAATATTTATCCAAACGGAAGAAACGATATACCATACACAAGAAAAACGGGCTGGAGGTTTCCGTGGGAAAAAACAATTTAAAGTCGTTCAAAAGACAGTAGAAAGCGAAATTATAACCTCATTTTATCTCCAGCCAGCCGATGGGAGCGAGGTGCCCCACTTTGTACCAGGCCAATACATTGCCCTCAGTGTACAGATCCCAGGAGAGAAACATTTGCATACTAGAAATTATAGTTTATCAGACCTGCCAGCTAAGGACAGCCTAAGAATCAGTGTGAAGAAAGAACCAGGTAATCCTGTAGGTATAGTTTCCAACTTTCTTCATACCGACATAGTAGTGGGCGACATATTGGAAATAGGTATGCCATCAGGTGAGTTCACCCTCAAAAATTCTGAAAAACCAGTAGTGCTAATTGCTGGAGGAGTAGGAATAACACCGCTTCTCAGCATGTATAAACAACTAAATCTAGAAGACAAAAAGGTAACTCTCTTCCAGTGTGCCATTAATTCAGATGTTCAGGCTTTTAGGAATGAAATCCAAACTATCAGCAAAGCCCAAAGCGAGTATAAAATAGTTTATAGTGATCCTACAGAAGAAGATGTGAAAGTTCAGAACTTTGATCATAGAGGTTTACTTACGGTAGACATATTGCAAGCTTCATGGCCAGCCGAAGGAGCGGAAGTGTACTTCTGCGGACCTAAACCTTTTATGAGACATGTCAACCAATTGCTCTCAGAAATGGAGATTAGCGAAGAAAATATCCACTTTGAATTCTTCGGTCCAAGTGAAGACTTAAAACAGGAAAGTTTAGCCCTATAAGCTATCTCTTTAATTTAAAGGTAAGATCCAAAGTCAATGAAAATGGCCTTGGATCTTACTTTAAATGACCTGACGCAATTTTATTTATTGGTATTGATTCCTATGCACCTTTTTAAATTCATGATATACTTTTCCCCACGACTTTGGTGTTTTTTAGGATGCATATTATAGGGATAATGCCTGTCCTTAGGAAAATTATTGACGAGCAAGGCAATGACCAATAGGATAATAGCTCCTGTAAATACAGGACTAAAGACATAAAAATAACCCAAGGATTTTATTTTTTCAGAACCAATGACAGCAATTAATGCAGAAGCTCCACCTGGAGGATGCAGGGCCTTTAGCATCTGCATGGCCACAATGGCCAAACCTACCGCAACGGCACAAGTGAGCCAAAAAACATCAAAATACCCAACCGTATTGACAGTGGAAACTCCCACAAAAGCACTAATGGTATGACCCAAAACCAAATTCCTTGGCTGAGCTAAAGGGCTATTCGTCGCTCCATAAACTAATACCGCGGAAGCCCCGAATGAACCAATCAAAAACACATTTTCCAAGGATGAAAATCCATGCAAGTTTGACTGAACAAAACCAATGGAACCTATCCCCAAAACAGCCCCCACAAAGGTCCAAATATGATCTATAGGCTGTAATATGGTTTGCCTATAAACAATATATTTAGCCTTTCGATAACCTTTTTTTATTCTTTTCAAAAGTAAATATTTTCTACAATCCTCAAAACTCCTGCAAATTTAAGCACTAATCTCTAACCATAAAGTAAATGCCCAATTATTGGAATGAATCAGCTGCCATAAAGAGGAGAATTAATATTCCATTGCATAAGAAACACTTATTCCTCACTCGTTTTCACTTTTTGAGAACTAATAAATGGGACTTTAGGCGCTAGGAAATATCCCGTTAAACTGGCAAAGAAAATAGGCACGAAATACTGAAACCCTGTTAAAGTGGTCAATAATATTGTGGTACTCATAGGTGTTCTGGTCACACAAACATTGATGGCTGCCATACAGCTGACCATCCCAAGTGATAGACTGATACCAGGCAAAAATTGATGAACTATTAAACCTAAGGTACCTCCAATAAAGAACAATGGTATAATAAAACCACCTCTCCAACCTGAGGTCACCGTTATCGATACAGCCAATATCTTAAACAAAAGAAGCAAACAAAGAAAAAACATGGTCCTTTCTTCAGACAATAACTCATTCAATTCATGATGTCCAAAATATCTTGTTAGTGGAAAATAAAATGCAATTATTCCCAGCAAAAGGCCACCAATAAGTGTTTTGACAAAAATTGGAGCATGAAAATAGGAAAAACATGATTTAAGCCATTTAGTACAGTAGATAAAAAACCATCCAAGCGCTGTCCCCAAACAAGCAAAAAGTACCGCATAGCCAAAATCAAGCTTACTGGCCATTTCGTAGGAAGGGAGTTGCCATATGGGACCTATGCCTAAATGGACCACCAATGCAAAAATGATATAACTGAAACAGCTGGCCACAAATGCAGGTATAATCGCTTTGTAATATTCAACTGCATATTTATAATGTAATATTTCCAAAGAGAATAAACTTCCACCAAGAGGAGCCCCAAAAAGTGCAGTAAAGCCAGACGCCATCCCTGCAATGCTTAAGGATCTCAGGGATTCACCTTTTAACCTCAACAATTTCCCTAACCAGGTTCCGGTAGACCCTGTTACTTGGACCAGAGGTGCCTCAGGACCTAAACTTCCTCCCGCTGCAACGCATAACAGTGAAGACAGTATCATAGAGGGATTATTCTTAGGATCCAGTTTTCCTTTATTAAATCGAATATTATTCACGATTAAATGAATCTCTCCAGGATCACCTATCCAGTGAATGACCAATCCTGCAAGTAATCCAGCCAAAGCCATGACAGGGATTACTGTCCATCCTTCAAAAAAAGTAACTTGGTGAATTAAAAATTCCAAACTCACCCAATAGAGACCTGCCATGATACCACCTATAATACCTAATGCTGCCCAAAGGAGAAAAGACCTGCTGAAAACAAAAGGGTTGAACTTTATGGGTTGATCTAAAAGATTGAGATAGGTGACTAATTTCTTTTTGTTCTTGAATTTCACTGTAAAATGAATGATTTAACGAGGGTGGCAAAGCATTAAATAATTTAATAAATCAGGATAACATGACCATAACTACACATTATATTATCCCTGCATGTCCTTTCCAAAATGAATTTTTACGTACACCTACTTAGATTAAAAGGGAACAGTACGGGTCATTTTGATTAAAGTATCAACTGCTTCGATCTTGAAACTACTTGGACAATGGATTGATGATTATTGGCATCATAGCAGATAATCAGACAAATTTAATGCTGAATTTATTTAGGACAAATTTAATGCTGAATTTATTTAGGACAAATTTAACATTTTTTTAGCTTTTAACATCCCAAAATACTGATTTAGTCTTCCCCATCATGGCCCTTATCTATATGCAATACAATATCCGTTTTTTCCTCCTCCAGCGGGATTTTATAGGCTCCTCCAATTTTTGTATAAGCCAAGTCCTCTGCATTTCCTTCAATCCTTAAAAAGGCACTGGGAGTATAATCGTCCTTAGCATTTAAGCTCAACTTTAGTCTACCAGTTTTAGTATGATAACTGACTTCATGGAATGTCCCCGCATCAAGGGTCAACCAGACTTGAGCAGGAGCAATAAAGATTTTGGACTTTGCGGCTGTAGTCAATTTCACATGAACCGTTTCACCTTTTATTTCTAAGTTCCCACCAAAAGCCAGCCAGCCCAAATCTTCGTCTTTCGTGATATAAGTGGCGGTATTGACTGCATAGCCATAAAAACCAGAACCATAATCCCCAGATAAATAATCAATCCTTAAGGTAGAAGGATAGGAGTGAAAAGCAGCTGGCCCAAAGCCGTCCTGGGTGATATTGGCAATGCCCCCAAGTAAACCACCATACCCCACTTGCAACAAATACAGGTTTTCTGGGCTTTTTCGAAATTGCTTTAATACTGGAATGGCATTCAATGAAGAGCCATAGTGGTGGATCTGCCGTTCCACCCTGGACAGTTTACCTCCATAAAGGAAATCCCAGTAACGACGGGCATTTCCATTATAGGCCCAATGAGGTAAGGTAGGCATATAAGCCAAGATGGCATCTAAGGTTACCCTTGCTTTATGATCATAGCCGAAATAATCTGACCACATATAAACTTCCTCCTGTCCCGTAGAATCCCATGGCA
The DNA here is from genome assembly GCF_020463795.1 of Echinicola marina. Lineage (NCBI taxonomy): Bacteria > Pseudomonadati > Bacteroidota > Cytophagia > Cytophagales > Cyclobacteriaceae > Echinicola > Echinicola marina. The sequence goes on from NZ_CP080025.1 coordinate 4,370,066, forward strand.
TTTCACTGCCGAAGGGATATTCCAAGGCTTTCCAATGAATCGCCCGGCTATGCATTCTTGCTTCCAAGTCGCTGGCCATTGCTTCTAAATTTTCGTTTTTCAAATCCTCCAGGATAAATAGAAAAACCGATCCCTCCATTTGTCCAAACTGCGCATAATAGGGGGCATGCTCTACCATAGCGATACTTGTATGGTAAGCTTGTTTGAGATACCATTCCCAAGGTCTATTATCCACCAATCCCTCATGGTAGCGAGCAAGCCGGTACATCACCCAATAAGCTGCTGCCACATGGGGATAATTATAGGACCTACCGGGATCATTGGCCTGTTGATGGTTCCACGCTGCCCATGTATCATAATTAATACTGTCTAGATAAGTACCTTTAGGCAGAGAATCAGGTGCATAGTAAAAAACACTTTTCTTAACACCGTACTGGTGCTTTCCTTCACTATATTGGATATGGCCCCATAGCGTATGATCAATGAACTTTTGAAGTTTTTCTATTTCTGCTTTTTCTGGTTGAACCAATTGCTTCATAATAGCTGCTAACCAACTACCTGCACCACCTTCATCACTAAGCCCTGCCACCCAAGCCCTGCTGTCCTGTGTAAGTTGCTCTTTGGTCTCATAATCATAACTGATCACAGAAGGATTTCTTTTGAAAATAGGATCAGCTTGATCAAACCATTGCTTGGTCATTAAGAAATTCCCAAAATCATCCACTACTTCAGTTTCAGGTTTGATGACTTTATAATTAATGGATTGCTTAAGCCCATTTTCATAAGTGAGGATGACCCTGGAACGGCCCCATTTTTTCCCTTCTACAAGCATTTTTTTTACACCTTTCTCGGTAAATCCATCTTGTTGGATCCTAAGCGCTCCCTTAGGTGTAATTTCAATGGATTTGATCTTATGGTCATAATCAATAAATAATTGAGCTCGGATATCCTGAGGAATCACATAGCCCGGGATACCCCTTGTCACTGGTCTTTTTTCCTCTCTTAGTTTTTCCTGTATTTTCTCTATTCCTGCTGCAAGGACAAATTTTAAGGCAAAGTCTTTCCTTTCTCCAGGCTGCAATACAAGGGAAGTAGGAGGATTCCATTGTTCTACACCCTTCCATTCCTCTTCTGCATAGGCTTTACTGTAAACCATCCACTCATGAAAACCTTCAAAAACAATACTTCTGGGCGTTGGGTCATCCAATAATGGCCTATAAGCCTCAAAAGCCATATTTTCCTCAGGAAGGACCAATAGGGCAGGTCCTTGTCCATTTAACCTTTTGGCTTCCAGATAACCGGCATCCAATCCTATATAGGGATCAAAAAACACATTTTGGGCATGGGTTTCTACCAGCGATTTCCCCTCAAGGATATTATTGAATACCATCGGCACACCTAATGCTCCTATTTCTACTGCTAGATGGGTTTTATTGGTGATTTGAAAACGAAGTACCAACTGCCCATTAATCAACTCATAAAAGCGTGTGACAGACACAGGAATATCTTCCGGTAAGGTGTTCGTTAAATCTGCAGCTGCCAAAATATTTCCTGTAACTTCGAGGGGCTTGACAGCTTTTCTTTGGCTAGCAGTAGAGTAAGACTTCCATTCGTTTTTTCCCTCCTTGATCCTCAAGTTGATATCACCCAGATGGTACAGACCGTCTTTGTCCCTTAATTCCAAGCGATCACCTGGTGTAAAATCAAAATGAGTATCTTGCGCAGGCCCCAAACTGGCAACAGTCTGAGATGCCTTGACCAATTTGATATGAAAATCAGGTGTTTTGAACTTTTGGTAAACTTCTGCAATTCCCAGTGTGGATTCCTTCTCTTCCAAACTGCTCCAGTAATTCTGGCCATGAACCTTTATAGTGCCCATCAGGAAAATAAATAAGGACAGGAAATAGGCTTGGGTTTTCATGTTTAATATTTTTTTGGTCATTTATTGCTTATGGAGACTTTCTGAAATTATCCACTATTCTAATAGGACATCCAAATAGACGGAATACCGACCATAGGTATCATAAAAAGGCTTATAACTAATCCCATCAATGATAAATTCCAATTGCTCAGGATCTGCTTCGATAGACTTACCGATATCTTTAGCATTTAGTCTCACTTTCCTCCATGCTTTCCTTGGTGCATTTTCTTGGGCAGCTAATAAAACCGGACCATAAAATAAGCTGGCAATGTTTTGCTGGTCCATCACCGGTTCTAAATGAAATTGGAAGGGTATGCGGTATTCAACAGTGTCCCCATCATTCCATTGGCGGGCAATTTTAACATAAGTCCCAGGGGCTCCATCAATATCCAGCTCTTTTCCGTTGATCATAATAGAAAAACCTTCTGAAGCCCACTGAGGTACCCGAAGATACAAGGTAAACTTTCCGTTTCCATTTATGCTTAAACGGGTCTGGTCCTCTCTTGGAAATGAAGTGCTTTGGACGATACTAATTTGGCGTTCCGTCCAATTCAATGTAGAAGGAACAAAGAGATTCACAAAAAGACTTTGGTTGTCCCTATCCTTAAAATAGATGGAGTTTTGTAACTTGGTACTACTTTCAAGCGCGGTCCCATTACAGCATGTAAAGCCCTTCATATCAGGATTGCCAAAATGTTTGAGCGAACCCGGTCTTAGTGGAACATGGTAGGTATTGGCAGGACTGTTTTCAGCTACGGATGCCAAAATATGATTATACAGTCCGCGCTCATAATAGTCCATAAATACCGGATTTTTTCCTAATAGAAATAGCTGTCGACTTAACTTTAGCATATTATAAGTGGCACATGTTTCATTTTGTCCGCCAGCAGCAAAACCATTTTCATAAAGACTTGCTGGTTCATTGATAAAGCATTCTGCATTGGCGGGATTTCTTGCTCCTGCCACTCCTCCGATGCTGTACATATAATCATTGGTAACCATGTGCCAAAAATTATTGGCTATATGAAAGTACTGGCTTAAGCCTGTCTCCTTGTACATTTCCAGCGCCCCCATGATCTGCGGAATGTGCTGGTTGGCATGCAGCCCACGGAAAGTATCCACATTTTTGGCCAGTCCATGATGCTGCCCTTGGTCTCCATAAAACACTTTGATATTGTCGAATAATGCGGCTGTCTCCAAAAAAACGGTTTGACCTGTAAGTCTTGAAAGTCTGGCCATGGCTTCGTTCATTCCTCCAAATTCACCGGCGATATAACTGTTCCACATCTTGATCAGGGTCTCAGTGGGCAATTGACTTAATCTTGCATGTACCCATGATCCCATTCCTTCGGCGATTTCTAAAGCTTTTGGATTGCCACTTACCTCATAAATATCCATTAGACCTGCCAAGATCTTATGTAAGGTATAATAAGGGGCCCAAATTTGGTTCTTTTGCCCACCATAATTAGCCCCTTGCTCCAGCATAATGAATTGATCTGGTGGATAGGCACTGATATAACCTTTCCCCCAGTTCCAATAATCTGTTCGGATCCCTTCTTTACTTAAATCGGAGTTAAAAGCTGTTTTGTCAGGACCAATTGGAATTTTGGTGGGCTCAGCCTCATAATCTCCTGTGGTCTTTTGAGGTTTTCCTGACAGCTGTGACAAACGATATAGTGTTTGGACCATATAGTCCATCTTTAACTTAAATATAGCCTGTAGCGCTGTATCATAGTTACTGCTTGAATAGGCCTGTGCAATGGCGGTAAGGTAATGCCCAGTGGCATGTCCCCTTAATTTGGTTTCCTGACTATCCCAGCCTCCCAAAGGCTTGGCCGCCTCAGGCTGTTCTTGCCCAAAGGCATTACGAAACATATACAAAAAATCATCGGGATTGGTTTTGGCCAAAGTGAAGATAAACTTATCTCTATTTTCAATAAATTTGGAAGGACGGCCCTGCAAGTCAGTATCCAAACGGACTTGTCCCAATTCGAAGGCCTCCAAGCTACTGGTACCAGTGGACGGAACTGGGGCATCTACAATCTTAACCACTGCCTTGGGCACGATAGAACTACCGGCAATCTTTCCGCTAATAGTATATTCTCCCTCATGCAGTACTGCTCGATTGTCTTTGGGAGCAGGCCAGAGCACTCTTACCAAAGGTCCATCAATGCCTTCCTGGTACACTCCCTTTAGATAGCGGGGGAGTACGGGAAGGTGCCCCACACTTGTCTTGACTTCAATATCTGCGACATCCGTCAAATAGGGATTGTATAATTGTGGATAATGTGCATCAAATTTGGGTAAATCATCACTTGATTTCTCTTGCACATTTACCTGGCTAGTACCTTCTCCATCTACTGAAAGATGAAATATATTCTTCACTTGAATTTCGTTCAATGGAATACGGTAAATCCTAAAATCATGCATATAGGCATCAAGAACACTATTTTCTTGGTCAATACCTCGGCCAATGAAACACTTATTGTTAGGTCCGAAACTGGCAAGCGCTTTTTCCAAAGCAAGGCCTTCAACACTAATTTCCTCAATGATTACACCATTAAGGTAAATCCACAAATGATTAGACGCAGGGTCAAGAATAAGAACAAAATGATTCCATTGATATAAATCTCTAACTGCTGTCAGGGAACTGCCGATTAAAGCTCCTTCGTTTACAATAATGGTTTGAAAATGCAATTGTCCGTCTTTGATTAAAGTACGCACTGAAAGTCGGTTCCTTTCGCTTGCCCCAAAATCAAAAAGAACTTGTCCAGTTGCTGTAGACTGCATATTAAACCAAGTACTGATGCTGAGCGCTGCCAATCCCTCTATAGTTTCTCCTGGGATACGCATATACCCCATGTTTTCTTTAGAAAAGGAAAGTACACGGAGGAAATTTTCATCATGTTCAAAGACCGCTTCTCCAGCTAAAAATTCGCCATGAAGATTATTTCTTGACCAATCTTGCAAATCTTCCAGTAGGGGATAGCGAGCCACCAAGGCGGTCTCACCGATACCGTCCAGCATTTGATCGCCATTTTGGGCTTGTATCGCAAGACTGAAAAAAATAAAAAGTAAGAATAGCAATAACTTTTTAACCTTCATCATTATATTATTTCTTTTGGATCTGGATCTGTGGTTTCAACTTTGCCTTATTGAGGTAGCCAATTACAAATCAAAAGGTAGATCAAATCATTATTTCTGCATATCCACTTTTCTATCAATAAGTATTATCCTCCAAAGTACCCTTACAAAAAAGATTCTTATATCAGAATTAATAGTACCTGTTCACCTCCAGACAAATCGGAGAAATTTCCACCACGCTCTGCCTGTGAGAAATAATGCAATTGTTGTGAAAACGGATAAGTTTATTACAGTTCAATCAATTACCGCTGAAAACATATGTGTAAAAATAATTTTAATTTACAAAATAATATTGCGGCATATTGTCTCACACTAACACTATATTATCATACTTTAAAAAATCATCTACTATTCACTTCGGCTAAGCCTAAGCCAATCCTCATCCTGACAATCCTTCCAGTCCATACTTGCAAGAACTTAGCAATTACAAAAGATAAAATAAGTTCACCCCAGTAACTGAACCATATTCATTGTCATAGCAACCCAATCCATTTACTTTTTCAATGTGTCCCCTTAACGCTCAAGGTTTCCAACATCGTGGATAGCTACTTCAATAGAAAGACTTCCAGCAACCTACAGCTACCTTTGGAACTACCGGAATAACTTTTGGAGGATCTGGAAATGGTTCGAATAGCTTTACTGCATCTGGTTCATAGTAGATTTGAATGCTGCATTGGATGCTGCTTTCTTTCTTCCAGATGTCAACTTTAATGGTACCGATGCTGGTACAATTTCATTTTTGGCAAATGATGGAACCGACGATTCCAATACCGCTTCGATAACTTTTGATATAGAAGCTATAAATGGTGATCCTTACTATACAAGATTGCCTTCCTCCATTACAGTCGAAGAGGATGAGTACCCAATGTATTTTAGAAATGCTTTATCAGGAGGGAATTTTGGAGATGTTGACTCGGGTACAAGTCTGGTTACATTTAAGATGACGGCTTCTTCTGAATTGATCGGTTTCTCAAATCCTGTTGGTTATAGGTGGGCAATACCCACGAGTTCATGGCCATTTTCAACCTGTTCAGGACCAACGAAAGAAAACATCCCAAAGAAGTGTTGATTTGGTAGGGGTATTATCTGTCAACGATCGCATCATTTCAAAAGGCGGAATTTAATCTGACTTTTGTAATGATGCGATTTAGTTACTTTCCAATACAGTAAATTTTAAATGATTGATTATAAGCATTTTATGTTGATTAAAGATGTACTATAGTTGTACAACACCGCTTAATTTATTGTCAATAATCTCGCCGGTAATTTCTCCTGTAATTTCGACCTTTAAATACTGGCCTATTTTTGTCAGCCTATCTACTACTTGGCATGTCAGAAATAGTGAGTTCAATCATCCATAACTAGAGTGCTATTTGAAGGTAATATGATCGGAAAAATTCTGTTGAGAAGCTGCATAGGCTCGTATCGACTGTTCTCCCCATTTATTACTGCAATAAGGGTATCAACTTGCTCGGTAGTCTTCCCAGAGACCGGAAATTTCCTTCTGGTGAAGTTTCTCCCAAAAAAGATTTCATATGTTTTTGATAAACCGATTTTATTCAAAAGCTCATTAAGAAAGTAGTAACAACCATGTTTGTCTGAAATGGCGTATTTCCCCATGTTTATGTAAGTTATATTTTTTATTCGTACAGTCTCAGTGCATTTTTGAGCTTCGCTTTTAAATCATTGATCAAATTATTTGGTTTAATAACCTTCAGATTTTCTCCATAAGACAGTAACTCCATCATAAAATCATGAGTAATAAATAAAGTCAGTTTGATGCGCAATTCTTCTTCATTATCCACCAGGACTTGCTGTGACTCGTGTAAGGGCAGTGATTTGATATATTTACCCTGGTAGGGTTCAAAAGACAATATGATTTCTTCAGGCTTAAGTTCATTTGGACTTATTATTCCGAAACAATATTTATAATGGTCATTTATATTGAATTCAGTGGGTGCATTAAACTTTCTTTTTAGAACTCTTAGATCAGTTAATCGGTCAAGGGCGAAGCTTTTTATATGATTATTTCTAAGGTCATTTGCCAATAGATACCACCTGTTCTTAAACTCCTTAAGGGCGAAGGGTTCCACATTTCGAATGGACAATTCATCCTCCCAAAATTTTTGATAGGTGAACTGAATTTCCTTCTGGTTTTTTATCGCATGTAGTAGTCCATAGAGATTTTCGGTTCCCTGAGGCCTTCTTTTTTCAAAATGAATAAAATTTGACAATCTATCCGTCAAATTCAAGGCATTGAATGTATCAAACGCTTCTAAAACTCTCTGATTTCCATCAGGCTGTCCATCATAGACTATACAATATCCCTTTCTGCTGTGGTCATATCGAATATCGATATTGTACAGGGAACGAATATCCTCTAAGTCTCTTTCAAAAGTACGTTTGGAAATATTGAAGTTGTACCCCTGTAACTCAGATTCCAAAGCCAATCGATCAGCAATCTCCAAAAAGCTAGCTGACTTATTCCGTAGTTTATTAATAATCAAATACTGCCTTGCTATAGATTCTCTTTTTGACATACTTATCTTGGGTTTGCTAACACCGATTTATAATTATAGCCATTTTGTCAATAAGGATAAATAGCCACAACTATTAAGGATGATGAGACATAAGGCTGGTCATTTACATATTGTCCGAGCGTAAATCCCTTGCCTGAAAGATTTCTTGTACCTCCAACCTTGTCAATCGGGTCAATGTCAAGGAGTAGAGCAACAGTCGTCTTGTCTTCTGAACTGTCAGGATAGAATACATGCGCCTTGCCAATTGACAAGTCCACCGATTGGAATTTTTCCGGGTGTTTGTGGAGCAGGAACCCAAGGTCTGTAGCTGGTTTATGTGTCGTTGTTATTGTCAGTAACATTTGTTTGATATTTTGCTTGGGCAATGGTCAAATTTCTCTGAAATTCAAGGTCTCTTTCACTTTTCTCAATCTCAGTTATTTTAGCAGAGATTGCCGCATTATACCTGTTGACTTTTCCGGGTATTAGAAATAAGTCCACAACGCACCAAGTCCAAGTTATTGATAACGGAAAAAAGAGAAATCCGGCAATAATTGCTAACCAATAAAGGAGTTGTATTCCCCACATCCCAAGGTAGGCATAGTGACATCCAAAAAATAACCATAGTAAATAAGTTACCCCTGTGGATTTGAATTTAGACATTAAATAATGTTTCATCATTGTTTATAGATTTGGTCTCTTTGTTCAAGTCGAAGATGGATAGGATTTTAGCAATTCCGTCTAAAGGAAGGAGCGGATACCCCTTCCTGTAACCAATCGGTAGTGTGTTAATAACTTGAATTACTTGGAGATATATGACTACTCTCTGTTTCTGAAGCTATTGTATGCCTCTATAATATCTTTAAAATAATCTTCTTCACTGATTCTGGATCCTGGATGATAAGCGTCTATATAGATAACATTACTCTTTTTCACAGCATGACAGGTTCCAAATACTTTAAAATCAGGCAAGCCTAAATCATTTTGGAAAAACCTATAGGTATTCCCAAAGATGATTACATCTGGACTATAGGCATTTATTTGATCGATTAATAAATCTTTTGACTCATTGTAATACTCTTGTAATTCATTATCATTCGCCTTAGATATACCCCCAACCTTCTTAATGTTAATATATGCGATTTTCTTAAGCACATCAATTATGGAAGGGTCTTCATTAGTATATGGTATATCATCCCACTCAGTACCATTTATTATCCCGTTCGTCACGTAAATTATTTTCCGAAAGGTCTTTTCCCATCCATTTTTTATCCCTTTATCAGTTTTAAGGTTATCTATGGCACCCCTCAAATCCCACTCACCGTCTTCGCCTGTACTGTTGGCTTCCTTTAAAACCCATAAAATCTTCGTCTCAGCATTTTTATATGCTTCTTCATTTACAATACCGTCAAAAATTGGACTCTTTCCGCGTTTTTCGGCAATCTCAGTTGTTCTTTCCTCAAACATGTTCTTTTCAAATTAGGTTAAGTTTATAAAATTTAAAGTGTAAAATTTCAACTAGAGCTTTCAAAATAAGGCTACAACGTCGCCATGTGCCTGCCTTTATTGGGACCATTTGGATGCCTTGAACAATTTGATGTGGTCATTGCACTGATAGAATTAAATGATTTTCCACAACACTTGCAAGTGTACCTTGATTTCTCACTGCCTTCGTACAGTTTGTGTTTCCCTTTGTTGGGACCCATCGGGTGCCTCGAACAGTTTGATGTTGTCAGACTGGATACACTTGAAAATTTTCGTCCGCAATGCTCGCAATAAAAATTAGCCATGGTTTTATATTTTTGGTTATTTAATCGGTTTCGGCAAACTTGTTTCCATTGGTCGCCTTAAACCCAATGGATTTATTGTTTTGTTCTTGACGGAAATCCTTTTCTTCTTGATTGTAAATGGAGGCCAAGGTCATCGGGGAGTTTATTTCCGTTTGAAAGCCTAACTTCCCTGAGAGCCGCTTGGCTTTTTCCACTTCCAACTCCTTGAACTCATATTTGGCAATTAATCTTCCCTTGCGCATTAGAGCTTTATCGACTTTTGACAGATCTGTATTAAAAGTGCAGATAATTTGAATATTCAAAAGGTCAGACAGCAATCCGTCTGAAATATTAAGCAAGGAAGATACCGGGGAGTAACCTTCTTCTTCCCTGTCAATCACGATGTTCTCCGCATCCTCGATGACAAAAACGGAATCCGGGTTTTCTGTCAAAAGCGGAATTAGTTCTGGATCGGTAATCGTACTTACCCTGCTAAGAGGAAGAATAATCACCCTTTTCTTTATCAATGAAACCAAATACCGTATATAATTTGTCTTTCCTGTACCCGGCTTCCCATGTAAAATCACCAAACCTTTGTCGTTAGATTTTTGAAGCCTTTGAAGGATAGTTTTGTGCGTATCTTCAAAGTCATCATTATAATTGTCTGCAATACTAAGCTTGGGTTTGACTATCGGAAATGATAGGTATTCAAAGCCTGGGCCGGATGATTTGATAAGCAAGGTGATAAATGGCTTTCTTTGAACTCTTTTTTTGAATTTTTTGACTTCTTTGATTATTGATTCCACTTTTTCGGCAGGAGTTCCGGAAAAGAGAACCTTAGCTTTTGAATTATTGATGTCAAAACACACTACTAAGTCCTCAAACAGGAAATAGAAAACTTTATCAAGTTCGGCTTTCTTACTTCCGTTAAAATAGCGCTTATTAAAATGTTTTTTTGTGATTTCAGCTTGATACTGATTTTCAAACCATTCATTTGCCCGTTTACAATTGATCTCTATTTCGGTGATCAGGTTGGGTATCAAATTAAAATAGGCTGCAAACAAAGAAAGTTCATTAAGGTATTCTCCTGAGGGAGAAAATACCTGTCCTAAGTTAATTTTAGTCGAGGCATTTTCTACTTCAGGGGTTGGATTAGCTTCTACGGCGATCTTGGCGGTATCCTTTATCATTTGCTTTGTGTTTTTATTTATAGCAAAAGTAAATGGAGGGTACGCCAAAATGTGTCGTTCTAAAATAATTTTTATCTAATCCTCGATTGCAAGGGGGACTAGGAAATTCTTGCGTTTATCAACGCCACTATTTACCCTATGGAGACATTGCAATTGCTCTATTTTAAAAATCTACATTGCAAACTCGAATTAAGCTATAAAATTTATTACAATCTAATAATCTTATCACTACAAATTTTCAAAGGGGCTGGACATAACTCTTGGATGCATAAGTTCTTTTATTTACAGTAGTACCTTAATATTCTTGTCTCGAAATAGGTCCAAGCTTGTCCTCATCATTGAGTTTATTTTCAATGAGAATTTTAACCATCACATAAATGCTCCAATTTCGCTTCTACCTCTTTTAACTTCATATTCAACTCAACTTTCTGGTTAAACTGCTTACACTTTGAAATGGCAGATTTCAGGCTTGAAATTTCCTTATTTAGCTTATCGACTTCCTTATTCCGATCAATTAGCTCACTGATAGACTTTTCGTTTGCCTTAAAGTTTCCGGATAATTGATTGCAAAAATCCTGATATACAGCATCAATGCTTTTCTTAAGGTTTAGGCTGAATTGATTTTCATTCGCGGTAAACCAATCAGATCTAAATGTCCAGTCGATAACCGAGTTATCATCATTTGTAGGATGGGGATGCTTTTTGGAAGTAGACAAGAAAACATTCCCATTATGAGAAACAATAAAGATAATGTGATAGGGTATGGACTTATCGATGAGGTCCAAAAGTGATTTTGGGTCACCGCCTTCTTTGAGTTCTATCTTGAAAACCTGTATTTCCGATATTTCCTGACCTTTTAGGTTAATAGTTTCTTCTGACAATTTATTGGTCCAGGTGATGCGCAAAATCAAGCTTGAAAACAATGCCTTTTGTTTGGTATTGGTGTACTTATCAAAAGCATTTTTAGGGACAACCCTATTTATCACGGTCTGGCGAGGTAAGTTGAATAAATCCATTATCTCACAATTAAAAATGACACTAACTTAAAGTCTTCTATTCCTTTGAATTTCTCCTTTAAAGTAGTTGTTCCCCCTGATTTGAAAAGGCTCATGACTTCCTTTTCCTCTTCAGTATTCAGAATACTCCCAATGCTTTTTTTAAGCAAATCGGAATAAAAACCCATTTGATGGTATTCATCCGTTTCCTCATTTAAGGCTTTGCAAAGATCTTCAAGTGGTTCGCTTTTCCCCTTACAAAGCATTCTAACTGCATCAAGAATCTTTTTTGATTCTATATGGTTAAGGTTCAACTCTCCTGATTCCTTGATATAAACCAGGTAATAGGGATGCAGTCGGTTAAGTTTATTGATATTTACACTTGAATTGACATTTTTCAACACATAAATTACACCTTTTGATAAAATATCGGTGGCCCGGACCACTGCATGCAATCCCTCAGGAATATTGGTTAGTTCTCCATAGGTATTGATATAATTGGATAAATCCACTCTGAAATCATTTAACCCTAGGTCAGTAATGCTTACACCTTCCCTTAGATCTTCCAGGTCAATCACTTCATCTTGCATTCTTTGGAGTTGGATCTTGCGATATTCCAGGTCTTTTTCATCGGTGTTAAGGATATTGTCATCACCTGTACTGGCCATATTACTGATCTGCATCCTGCTTTCTACCCGCTGTTTTAGGTTTATATAGGCATCCAGGGTGATATCCGGCCAAAAGTTGACAAGGGTAATGCTGTCATTCTTTGATCCAATTCTATCTATTCTACCAAAGCGTTGGATGATTCTCACCGGATTCCAATGGATATCATAATTGATTAAATAATCACAGTCTTGTAGGTTTTGTCCTTCGGAAATACAATCTGTCGCAATCAGTAAATCAATTGATTCAGGAATGTCTGCATACAGTTGAGCCTTACTTTTCGAAATAGGAGAAAAACAACTCAATAAATGGTTGAGTTCTGTAGGTATTTTCTTTTCATTGCTGATTTTCTTGGAGCCTGTAATGAGCGCTGTATTAATTATATTGGCTTTTTAAATAGCTCTGAATATTTTCATAGAGGTAATTGGCTGTGTCGGCAAAGGCCGTGAAAATAATGGCTTTTTGGTTTCCTGGATTAAATGGCTGTTTGATCTTCTTATCAAGCAACTCAATAAGCTGCTGAAGTTTAAAATCATCTTTTCCCCGGATATCTACTATTTTGCTCCATATGCGATGAAGTAAAAACAAATCCTCATTTAGGTCCTCCTTCCACTTGCGGGTATCCATATCAGAAATATGGACTTTTATTTTCTTTCCAATCTTTCCCTCTTCATCTCCCCAGTCTGACTCCCAGTCAAAATTTTCATCATTAATTTTGGCTTGAATGCCCTGGTATTCACCATTAGAATCCTTCTCAATGGATTTTACTGCACGCTCTATTTGGGAAATAATACCCTCCAATGTCAACCTAAAGGAGTCCACAGAACTTTCCAGTCGCTTTAATAAGTTGATGCGCATCAAAATCCTTAAGCTGTTATCCCTATCGATTTGGGACAATTTACCACCGCCTGACCTTACATCCTTCTCAAATATCTCTCTATATAGCTGAAGTTTACTTGGAAGGATATAATTCAATGGGGTATATACTGACAGGTTCAGTAAAGTCAGCTCTTCTGCGATTTCTGCATAGGTGACCTGTCCATCTTTGGTAAGTGGGCATTGCATAGGAACTGGCTTATTCCTTTTAGGGAATTTACCTATTGCAGTGGTGTCATAGTAGGTAGTAATATGCTTTCTAGACCGGGCGATGGTTAGCGAGTCCAGGATTTCGAAAAAATCAAAATCAAGCATATCGAGCAGCTTTTCTGTGGTACGTTCAGAATTATCAAATCTACTCCAAACATTAAATGCTTGCTGTGCCCTTCGGAAAATTTGCTCTATTCCACTACTAGTATCTAACTTACTATCGATTTTAAAAGCTTCTCCCTCATAAGCTAATGCCAATTGGTTTTTAAGGTCATTGAATCGATTATTAACGGGAGTTGCGGAAAGCATCAGTACTTTTGTCTCTATACCTTCTTTGACAATCTTCCTTAGCAGTTTCTGATACCTGTTTTCTCGATCAGAATAAGCATTATTATTCCTGAAATTATGGGATTCGTCAATCACTACAAGCCCATAATTTCCCCAGTTCACATTTTCCAACCGTCTTCCATTACTCTCACCTTTGTCACGGGAAAGATCCGTATGAAATAATACATCATATCGGAATCGATCAGATTGCAGGATATTGTTCTTATCATTGTTACGGTAAGTGTTCCAGTTGGCTTCCAGTTTTTTGGGGCAAAGCACCAATACATCCTTATTCCGCATTTCGTAGTACTTGATTACGCCCAGTGCTGAAAATGTTTTCCCTAAACCAACACTGTCAGCAAGGATGCAACCATTGTACTTTTCAAGTTTATTAATGGCGCCAATTACCGCATCCCTCTGAAAATTATAAAGTTTACTCCATACCAAGGTGTTTTTAAAACCTATTTGATCATTGGGGAGGTTATCCAGGGATAAGTCATCTAAAAAGTCATTGAATATATTATAGAGCGTGATGAAATAGATGAATTCTGGGCTGTTCTCTTGATAAGCAGAAGCAAAATAATCCTGAACGCTTTGGGTAACCTCCTTCAGATCTTCCTCATTCTCCCAGATTTGATTAAACCATTCCAAATATGCATTACTATTGGGATAATCAGATTTCTGGATGAGTGTGGGGAAACCCTTTTTAGGGGTAATACCTAAATCAGAGGTGGTAAAGCTGTTGACATTGGAATAGGCAAATGCGGATTGATTATTATTATCCACATGGATCATCCCATTCAGCGCTTGGTGATGGTGCTTATTGGATTTGAAAGTCACCTTTTCCTTTACCCATTTGGAGCATTCCTTGGCGATGGCACGTTGATTCAATTGATTCTTTAAACGAAGTTCAAAATCACCACCACAGAGCTCCGCTTCTTTGTATAAGTGGGGAATAAAAAACTTGGGCACCTCTTTTTTAAAATTCTCCTCAATAAAAGTAGGGGAGGTAAAGACAAACCGAAGTTCTTCAATATGCTTCAGCTCCTTTTTTAAAGCCTCAAAAGCATAAATGGAGAATGAAGAAGCGGCTATGCTTAGTTTAGCACTTTTACCAATGCTCTCTTTTAGGTCGTCCCCTAGGCGCTGGTTTATATTGTCAATTAGATGCATAGATAATCAATCCTCAATTTTATCCTCATAGCTACATATTCTAAGCATACTTTTGTAATGATCCTCATCCACTTTTTTTATCAACCGCAATACATCATGGACAACATTTTTTCCTTCCTCCATCAATGGCTCTACAGTATTATCTAGAGATTCAATTCGGTCAAGATGAGAATATTTATGCACGAAATAATAAATTCTTTCTTTTTTCTCAGGTGGCAGACCTTTCTTTTCGCCCAATTGCAATGCCCCATTAAATCCAGAGTTGTCTGGACATTTAAAACTGGTAAATGCCTCCAAAAGTCGTCTGATTGAGTTCGCTATTGTAAAGCAAAGAGATTCGTCAATATTATCCATATCTTGAAAATCTAAGACAGTCTTAAACACATGTTGGTATTCTGAGTGAAAACTCACTAAAGACTTATTAGCATCCGCAATTACCCCTTGCTTTATTAAATATACATTTGAAACTGATTTTTCCTTGCTGTTTTTTCTATGCATCCAGTCTCGAACCTGTTTGAAAAACCAAAAATTATGGGTTAGCACGAAAAGTTGCTTTGATTTTTCGGTAGTTTTCTTAATTAAACTGGACGCATTGAATAGATGATTGCTATCGAAACTAGATATAGGATCGTCCAAAATTATGATTTGATCAGCCAATTTCGCGTCATTTTCCTGGATTTTAGAGAAAAAATAGATCAGGGAGATGGCTGTTTTTTCTCCCTCGCTCAAATTCCTAGCAACGATACCGCCCCTCTTTAATTGGTATCCCCCTTCTTCCTGCCTTTCAAGTACTATATTATTCCTCCCTAAAAATTTGTGGATACTATTGTTGATTTCTTCAATGGCTAAAGTGTCACTTTTTAGGCTATTTTCTAGTTCTGATATCCGATCCGCTAACAATGAAGATTTTTCCTTTTCTGAACCTAATTGGCCGCCTAAAGTTTCTTTCTTTTCCTCTATATCTCTGAGACCATCAGTTATTGCTCTTTGGCTTATGAAATGATACTCGATCTTCTTTTTCGCATTTTCAGCCTTTTGCTGATGAGATCTAGTAATCTCATTGTGCTCCTTTATGACTTTAATAAGATCAGCCAATGTATTATTGAATTTAGAAAATTCTAATAGATCTGAATTTTCCTCATCAAACGTTCTAAAGGGATCACTTTTTTTGGCAGACAAAGAATCAATCCAATTCCTAAGGATTCCATTGGCATCTAAAAGAGATTTGTTTGTTTCTCCCATTATGAGAATATACTTGGCTTTTAAACTTTCATAAAGCAAATAACTTTGATCTGTTATTTCTAGTCTGATACCTTTTTCTAGCTTTTCAACCATTTGAGTAATCTGATCCTTTAGATCGGTATATTCTTTACTGAAATGTTTTTCTAAATCTTCAATCCTGCTCTTTGGAAGTGCTTGGCCACAAAATTCACAATTACTACTTTCATATTTATTATATAAAACAAGACCATCCTCAACCCATTTTCCTATTTCAGGATTATCTTTAAGTCTCTCAATGACTCTAGAGGTAATATTAGTAGTCAGTAGCTTGTTTACCTCTTTTTGAACTTGAGTCAGCTTCTCAACCTCTATTTTTGTTGGAATTTGTGTTTCCGATATTTCATCTTTCTTACTGTTAAGGAGAGTATAGTTTTTTTCTTGGGACAAATCTGCCTCTGATAGCTCATAGTCTTGTAGTTTTCTTCCCTCTCTTTTTAAATCATTCCAGATTTTTTCCGAAGTGTTTTTATTGTAGGTAACATTAGCGTAGACCGTTCCCAGAAAGAAGTCTTTAATTGATTTTCCGGCAGCTTTATGAAAATCCTCTATCTTTCTTTTAAGACCAACAAATTCTTTATCTATTTTTTCGATATCACCCTGTTTCGACTTAAGCTCACTTTTTTTTCCATCCAGCTCCTTCTTTTCATCGACTTTTTCTTTACTTATAAAAATGATAGGCTTTGTTTTGGCATCGAATAAATTCAAATTGTCCGACACAAAATCTTGATTGAAAACCCTAATATCCAAGGTATGATCAATTTTTTTTGATTCGATCTTCCCTTCAGTGAGATTAATAGTGAACTCAGCAGAATCAAATTCAGCATGCATTGTCTTAATTTCCATGCACCTCAGCAATCTACTAAGAGTGGTTTTACCGCTTCCATTCCATCCATAAATAAGATTATACTTATTGAATGGCTCTATTTTTTGCCCGGCTTGCAAATTATCCAAGATACCGAATCCATTGATTTTGGTGATTTGTTGAATCATGGCTGAAAGTCAATTTTAGAGTTATTTCATTTGAACAATATCCATCAGCTTTTCATAGCTGCTTATTTTTGAAAATTTCACCACTCCGCCTCCGATGGTATCAAAGTGTTTTTCGGCACAGTGGATTTTTAATTTCTCTATTTCCCGTAAATCCATATCAGAATCAGACCCTTTGGTTTCTGCCACAAAATAGATGTGTCGTACTTTGTCCTTGTCCAATACAATGGCCCAATCAGGACTGTATTTGGCGACAGGGGTGGAGACATAAAAACTCTTGGGAAGCTTTGCATATACCACCACCTCGGTACTGTTTTCCAGTGCTTTGGCAAAATCAGCCTCAATCTTGGAATCAGAGGTCAAATAGTCATATATGTGCTTTTTCAACAGGTCCGACTGGCGGAGTGCATGCTTGTCATTGGTAAAGACCGTTTTGGCATCATGACGGCCATCGACCTTATGATAGACAATATTATTGATGATCAAGCTGGCCTTTACCTCATTGATTAACTTGCTGGACCTGGCGATAAACTCTTCCGGGTTTTTACGGATCAGTAAAAATTTCTCCTCATGAATGGCTTTAAGAATGGCCACAATGGTTCTTCTGGTCAGATGGGTCAAGGCCTCAATTTCTCCAATAACATCATAAACCGTATTGGCATACAGGTCATTTTTGAGCTTTAGGGATTCCCTTTTGGATTCTTTCACCAAGCTGCCTTGTTCCATTTCTGCCTTTGTGCCTTCCTGAAGCTCTCCGGTTTTTACTTCATATATACGGTCACTAATATGGAGCTGGGCATTGATCCGGTTTTTGCTGTCCCTGATAAGTTTTTCGGTATCGAAGTTGACTTCGTACACGGTTTTCAGATTGATTTTATCCCATAACTCCTGGAATTCCTTTTTTGCAAAATTGGCATTGGTATCCAAAATAATGGTTTGTCTTTCATCTTCAGGCTTAAAGGCTTCCCCGGTATATACTGATTTGAGTAATTTCCCAATTGACTCCCGATAAGGTTCAAGGGTATAGGGAAGAGGCATTTTGTTTTGCTCAATCAATTCCCTTCCTTCAGGAGTGATCCTATCCTCTTCGTCAATAACATCATTTTTGTACAAGAGCTTGTTCAATTTCTTTGCATCCTCCTCCGTTAGACGATGCGTTTCATCTTGTTCATTACTGACTACTTTTCCCACAAAATACTCCACTTCGGCTCTTTGTGGACGGTCTCTGAGTGTAGCAGCTATTTCGGTTTGAAGCCCTTTGGCAAACGCCTCATAGCTTTCTGATGCAATAACGGTCAGCTTATTGATTTCATGGATTTGTTCGCCCACCAAATCAAAGTCCTGCCTTACACCCCGTTTGTCCACACACAGACGCATACCACGGCCTACTTCCTGCCTTCTTCTGGTCTGGCTTCCACTATCCGCATTTTTGAGGGCACAGATTTGGAATACATTGGGATTGTCCCAACCTTCTTTCAGGGCAGAGTGTGAAAAGATAAAGCGCACTGGCTCTTCAAAGCTCATTAGCTTCTCCTTGTCCTTCATGATCAGGTCATAGGCAGAAGTATCATCTGATTCCTCGCTCCCCCGTTTTACTTTAGGATCGATGGATTTACCTTTTTTGTCAATGGAAAAATAGCCATCATGTACTTTTCCGGCATCATCCCTGGATAGGTAACTTGAATAGGTCGTTGGTAAACCTACTTGTTCGGTAGGCAGGTAAGCTCTATGGACCTTTCCTGGATCAGTTTCCACCAGATAGTCATTATATTCAGCTTTAAAGATATCCAAGAACTCACTTCGGACATTATTATATTCTTCCTCAAAAATCTGAGCATACTCACCCAATAATTTCTCTCCTGATTCATCATACATACGGTATTTATCAACGGAGTCTATAAAGAAGAGGCTGAGGACTTTTATCCCTTGGCCAAACAGTTGTTTTTCTTTTTGCAAGTGGGACATGATGGTTTCCCTGATCTGCACCCTACGGAATGAATGTTCGTCCTTATCATTGAGTATATCCCCTGGAAAAATGTCCTGTCCATTAATGACTACCTTATTTAGGTATCCGTTGATTTCGGAAATTGTATGGTTTTTATAGGCCGGTAGATTTCCAGACAATTCATACAGATTAGCACCTTCAGGAAGCTTTTGCCTTACTTTTTTGATACTTTCTCCAACTCTCTTTTCAAATTCCAATACGGCAAAAGGCGGCTTGGTGGTACTCAAGCTGATATGCTCAAGGTACAAGTACCCTGTAGTACCTGTTGAGCCTTTCAGGTTGATGCCTTTGACCTGAATTTTCTTGACCAAATGCTGGTTATAGGCATCCAGTGCATCTAATCGATAAATCTTATTGTATTCTTCACCTTTGGCGTGAGTGGCAGAATACCTTAAGGTAAATAAGGGGTTAAATCCTTGCATACTATCTAAGGTTTTAGACCCTTGTTTACCAACGGATTGTGGTTCATCGATGATCAAAATAGGATTGGTCTGGGAGATGATATCAATAGGCCTCCTTGTTCCAAATTGATCCAATTCCCGATAGATACGGTTGCCCACATTATCCTTTAATTCTCCTGTCTTTTTGTCGTATTGAGCAGAAGAAAAAGCCTGTGTATTGATAATCATCACACTGATCCTGCTGTCCGAGGCAAAGTTTTCTATATCCTGGGGACGACCGGAATTGTAAATAAAAGGGTTGATCTTATGCCCATACAATTCCTGAAAGTGATCCTGAGTTACCTCAAAAGATTTAAACACACCTTCACGAATGGCAATACTGGGGACAATAACGATGAACTTGCTCCAACCATAATGCTTATGCAATTCATACATGGTACGGATATAGGTATAGGTCTTACCCGTACCGGTTTCCATTTCAATGGTCAGGTTATAGCCCAGCTTTGTTCCTTTTGGCCTTTCTATCTGTTGACTCTCGTTCAAGTCGTTCAGTTTTTGAACCTGTTGGATATTTTTCAACACCTGTGGTTCCAATAACTGTATAGGACTATTACGATAGCCTATTTCTTCCAGTACCTCTGATTCGAACACTGATGCTTGAATACTTCCACTGGCTGCTTGCTTGGCCTTTTTGATCAGGTTTTTGCTGCGCTCTAAGGTGAAACGATTGGTTTTTATGGGTTGGCCATTAAAACAATCCACCACGGCTTTAACCGCCTGAATCTGAAAATCTTGTTCTTTAAATTGGAGTTTCATCTTTTAACTTCTCCTTTCTTGATATATGCCTGTTCAGGATGATTAATCAATTCGGGATGAAGGTATTTTAGTTCTCCAGATTTGATCATTTCTTTAAGGTATTGCCGCTTTATATATTTTTCACCTTTACCTAATATGTTGGCGATATGGGAAGCTTTCACCGCTCTTTCTGCACATATTTCCTTTATAATTTCCCCAACCTTTTTGTGATCATGTTCCCTCTGATTTAGTTCGTTGATTCGATTTTCCAGTTCCTTGCTAATGGTAGGTGGTGTACTTAAATCCTGGGCTAGGTTACTTAAATCTTGAGGTGGTGTACTTAAATGCTGAGCTAGGGTACTTAATTCTTGGGGTGGTGCACTTAAATCCTGAGCTGGGGTACTTAATTTTTTTCCGGCGATATAATAAGTTCCTTTTCCTTTACCCTTCGGCTCTAACAGATCATGATTTTTTAATGATCTAAGTTCGATACTGGCCTTTAAAGTGTCACAATCCGCCATCTGACGATATTTATGATTATCTATGGCTCCAACTTCCCTTACAAAAATCAACGCTTGCTTTTGACTGTCGTTCAACTGTAACCCAGCAAACTGAGCCAACCAATCTACATCTTGTTGATCAAGAAAATGATGGAGCAATAAGCGGGTTACAAATTGGTTGTTATTCCTATCAGAATCGAATGTAGGAGGGGCCAAGTGAGAAGAAGCCATTAATTTTCTCATGGCCCGAATACCCGACCCTTTGGTCTCAGCTAAGTTCGTCTCATGAAATACTGCTGCAATAAATGGGTTTCTCGTTTCACTTCCTGGTTCTCCCAATTTGTCTTCAGCCTTAAGTGAATAACCTGGGTTGATAATCTCAATACGATTATCATATCGGATCACCTGAATGGGTCTATGCTCACGGTAGGATCTGTGCATTACAGCATTGACGATGGCTTCACGAAGCGCTTTCGATGGAAGTCCAACGGATTTGGCTTGCATCTCTCCATCTGATAATAAAAATCCTCTTGGAAGATCATTGTTAATCGCTTCGATCAATCGAAAAACCAAAGTTAGAAGTGGTCCTCTCATATCTATGGTAGTGAACCTGTCATCAGGATCCTGTACCCAAACATTGCCTGGAACCCTGATATAATCAACCCTCAACATAGGCATATGTGCTCTTAAAGCTTTAGAACTTCCAAAAAGCACTAATCCGGATAGGTTAAGTTCACTTTTGTTCTGTTTGTTCACACAGCCTAGGGCTTCCAAAAGCTCAGCATCAGAGTAGCTTAATTCTTCTGCTGCAGCATTTACTTTTTCACGAAGAGTCCTATACCTTTTAAGCGCATTTTCATCTATATCCTCAAGGCTAGTACCCGTAACCGGGGTCTGATCATAACCTTGATAGTCAGCATAAAAGACCCGCAAATCATCTTCATTGCACCTTTGATCTGTTGGGCCGATACGTCGGTATGCTCCCTGGGGAAGTCCATCCGCTTTGAAATAAAAAGGCTTTTGGTTAAGAGAAAGCTCATCCACACGAACTTTTATTATGGTATCACCATGCACTCTTTCCACCGTGACTTTAGGTCGTACAGGAATATTGAACATTGAGCTACACTGGCTGACAAAATCTTTCTGAAAACTATCCGGGTCGGTAATATGGACTGTTTTATATTGAGGAATAAGCGAAGCTTTATCTTCAGCTACACCCAATAAGATATAACCACCACCTAATGAGGGTTCATTCGCAAAAGCGCACACCGTCTCCATGACTGAATGTGAACTTTCATGCCCTCCCTTTGCTTCTATCCAATCGCATTCGTCCTGTTGGTTCAACAGTTTAAACAATTCTTCTGCTGTATAATCCTTCATATCAGATCACTTTCATTTCTGTTTCTGGACTTAACTGCTTTAGTAACTGACGGACATTCACCTTGGCGGTATCGTTTTTAAAGCCGCTGTCTCGGAATACCACCCTAAGTGGTTCATCCTTGGCGATTTCTTTGGCAAAGTCTTCATCGATGCCCTGATCAAAACAGGCATAAAGGGAATTTTCAGCTACCATATAGACTTTCTTTCCAATAATATCCCTAGTCCTGATTTTTAAGCTCAGCGAAAGTCCCCAGTCCAACATGATCTGTGCCAGCAAATCATCCGGTGTACGGTCGGGCTTGACATTATCGGCAAAGGCATCCAACTGGCTCTGCTGATAGTCCTGAGGACGGTAATAGACATCCTGCATATTACTGCTGTCCAGACGATAGACACGGAAACCGTAATCAATATCCGCATTGGTTTCTTCCTTGATCTTTTTTGCTGCTCTTCGGATTCGTTCTTTGCCTATTTCGCTGATATTTTTGTAACCTGCTTTGTAGGCATCACTTTTTTCATCCGTTTCTTCAGGAAGTTGTACTTGGATATATTTTCTTTTTCCGGAATCTTCGGCATTCTGTTTTAAAATAGCGTGGGCCGAGGATGCAGACCCAGAAAAGAAATCAAGAATAATGTCGCTGTCTTTCATTCCCATCCTGACAGCCTTTTGGATTAGGCTAAATGGTTTTGGAAAGTCAAAAACTTTATTCTTCATTAAATCTTGTAAGTATTTACTTGCTTCATCAGTTGTTCCAGTCTCTTGTCTGGTCCAAAAATTTACTGGAACCATTCCTTTATCCATTTCAGACAAAAATCTTTTTAATCTTGGGTAGGTATTTCCTCCATCCTTTCCCCAATAAAGTCTATTCTCTGATTGATGTTTTTGGTATTTGGAAAATTCATACTTCCATGCATTAGTCGGGTGAACTACTTTTTCTCCAGTTATTGGATTAATTAGTTCGTATGATAAATTAGGTCTTTGTTCCTTTGTTGCTGGATTAACGTATGATACACTTGTCCAAACCCCTCTAGGATCATTATCAGGATTTGAATACGTGGAATCCGCTTTTTCATTTCTTGGTTCCTTTATTTCTGAAAGAGAATCTGATTTTCTAAAACATAGTATATGCTCTGTCAGGGTAGCAAAAGTTTTTGAATTATTGCTTCTAGTAAAGCGCTTTTCCCAAACGATACTAGTTAGGAAATTACTCTCACCAAATATCTCATCACAAATTTTTCGAAGATTGTGAACTTCATTATCGTCAATAGAAATAAATATGACTCCGTCTGAAGTCAATAGGTTTCTAGCTAATTTCAATCTAGGGTACATCATGCTTAGCCAATCAGAGTGGTAGCGGCCAGCAGTGGCAGGATTATCCTTTAGTCCAGAAAGTTTTTTGCCTTCTTCATCAACAAGTCCGCTTTCTAGGTCAGATTCTTTAGCCTTTTTTTTGAAGTCATCTACATAAACAAAATCATTTCCGGTATTATAAGGAGGATCTATATAGATCATTTTGATCTTACCCAAATAACTTTCCTGAAGGAGTTTTAGCACTTCCAGATTATCTCCTTCGATATAGATATTTTCGGTATTGTCGAAATCCACTGAGTCTTCTCGTACCGGGCGCAGGGTTTTAGTAGTGGGCAAATTGGCGGTGACGATGGCTTCTCGTTTTCCGGGCCATTCCAGCCGGTAGCGCTCCTTGATGCCTTCCACTACAGCATGGCTAAGCTCTTGCTTCAGCAGGTCGAAATCTATGCTTCTGCTGAGCTCAGTGCCATTGGTTGTTTCCACTTCTGATTCGGTGATGCAGTTTGGAAAAAGTTGAGCCAGTTTATCAAAATTTTCTTTGACCAAGTCTGGGGACTTTAAGTCCAGTTTATCTATACTCATATCGCTAAAGTTCAGATTGAATGGTTTTTATTATAGGTTTGCAAGGCTAAGCTGAGGGCTTGTGGAATATAGGCTTCTCCTTCGGTGGTTTTCAGGATTTTATCCGCCAGCCATAAGGTTAGTAATTCTTCCTGGGACTGATGGAAGATTTTAGCCAGCTCGATAATATCTTCTTTTCTAAAAAGGCGATCTCCACGCTCCATTTTACTGAGTAGTGCTGTATCCATGTCCAGCTGTGCGGCAAGCTGCCGAAGCAGGATATTTTCACCTTCACGGAGTTCCCGTATTTTATCTCCAATCATTTTAAGTCTATTTGATTATTGACTTGACAAATTTTGACTAAAATAGGAAATTATGCGAGGATTTCAGCTGGGATAGCGAAATATTTTATCAGTTTTGAAGGGCAAGAATTTTCCTGGTCATAGAGACATTCTGAATGACACATACTAAAAACAATAAACGGTTTTTAAACCCTTAATCAGGACATTCTATCATTCCTTGTTTCCATAATATTCCATTTTTCGTAACTTGTACTTTAGTTTTTTAGCAACCAAGCCATATGACAAATTCAACTTCAAGAAATATCCATCAAGGAAGAAATATCAAACGCTTTAGGGAAATGCTCGGTATCAAACAAGATTCCTTGGCACACGAAATGGGAGAGGATTGGTCTCAAAAGAAAATTTCCTTATTGGAACAAAAAGAGACTATCGAAGAAGACATTCTCCGCCAAGTTTCTGAAATCCTTCATATCCCTGTCGAAGCCATCCAAAATTTTGATGAAGAGCAGGCGGTGAATATTATTTCGAATACCTTTCATGCTAACGATAGCGCCACAGGCTTCATATATAATAACTATCCTACCTTTCATCCTGTAGACAAGTTGATCCAGCTCCATGAAGAGAAAATCGCCTTGTATGAGAGAATGTTAAAGGAAAAGGATGAGATGATGGCAAGATTAGAGCGGTTAATTACTAATAAATAGAATTTTGCCAAGTAGACTTGAATAATTTTATCTACTGCTTGATTTACTAGTTTTTGACTTTGGTTTAATAGTAGGTATATATAGATATAAATCTATGTGAATATGGACATATTTGTATATACAGATATAGGAATATATGCATATATAAGTATCTTGAAATAAGTGAATTGTATATCCAAATCTATAAAATAGTTAAATGGAAACTTTCCTAATCGAGATAGAAGATCAAGAAAAAGCGGATGCCATTAAAGCTGTGTTAAAAGCACTTAAAGTAGAGTTCAAGGTTTCCGCTGATTCTTCTGAATCCAAGCGGATTGCAGAAAGTGCTGCCCAAGGGTATAAGGAGATGCTGGAAATTGAAAAAGGGGAAAAAGAAGCTAAATAATACCCTTCATTCAAAGAAATATAATATTTCTTTCATCATCATTAACAACCATTATATTTTCAGGTAAAAGCATGGCAGCTAATAATATCTGCCATGCTTTTTAAAATTTTTCTTTATACTCTTTCTACTTACAGATAGATTCGAACCCTTTATCTTTCAACTCGAATCTTTTCACGTATGATACCTTCTTTGTGAATTAAATGAATATAATAAAATCCATTTTTTAGATCTCTTACATTTATACTTGTTTTTAATGTTGAAACCTGTTTCGAAATCATTTCATCCCCTGATGGGGAATATATTTTAAGTTCATATAAATACTCACCAGTATTTTCAAGACGAAAATCCGTTGTATCTACTTCAACAGTGAGGTTCTCTGAAACAGGATTTGGATACACATTTAGAGCCATTTGATTGTTACAGGAAGGATCAGAAAAACACTGGCAATAATATCCGTCTGTGTAGGCATTAATAACATGACTTGTTGAACAAGTCCCATCAGACATTTGCAAAGTAAGATTAAAATATTCAGGATCATCTGACAGTACCGCTACTATTCGATCTCCATTTTGGACAATCCATACATTTGGATTATCCACTGACCAAGTATAGGTAACTCCTGGAATATCAGGTGCACTCCAATACGGATTGGCATGACATGGATCCTGTCCCGGAGGAAAATAGGTTATTTGTGGCTGCCCAGGCCAAAAGTTTTGGGAAATTTCTACATCTCCACAATCACTTGAAACATTAAAGGTTATTTTTGGAGTTCGGCCGGTATAAGTACTTGCAAATAGTTCAACAAATGCAGATGAGCCAGTACCATTACTATTTGTAAAAGGAGAAGTCGGGGTTACAGACCATGTAACGGTACTCCCCGCAGGTGTGTTTGGAAGTGTAAATGTTCCACTACCTGAACATAGAAGGGAAGAACCAGAAACAGTCGGTAGCGCTGATTGCAATGCAGCTTGGGCATTTAAACGTCCGAATCCGAATGTATTATCAAAACCACTGCTCCCCATATCTGTAGCAGTCTGCTGTAAAATATTTCTCATTTGCGGTTCTGTCAAACTGGGGTTAACCGATAGCATTAATGAAGCAACACCCGATACTTGTGGACAAGCTGCAGAGGTACCACTAAAAGTATCTGTATAATTGCCCGCGTTATAACCGTTAGCTCCCATCCTGTCTGTAGTAGTTAAATCAGCAAGCTGACCTACACCTCCTGATGGGGCAACTAAATCCATCTCCGGTCCTCGACTACTGTAGTTCCATATTGTTCCACTTGGAGCGATGGCACCAACAGTTATTACACCTGGGACATTTGCAGGAAAGTTTACACCACTATAACAATCGTCGCAACCAAAATCTGAATGATTATTTCCAGATGAAAAGACCACTAAACTCCCTAAATCACCTCTTCCTTCTGTTCTTGCACGGCCAATCGCATCTTCGATATTATCAAACCACGCACCCTCATTACGATAACTCCAGGAATTGCTTAATATATCTGCTTCTCCATCTTCCCAAGCCCAGTCTATTGCATCCCTTATATCTTCGCATGTCTCATTAGAAACAGAAACGAGTTGGCCATTTTGATCAACAAAAGTAGTATAATCATTAAAAATATTTACGGGAATAATATCTGTACATGGGGCAATACCGGCTATTCCTACATTGTCTTGAGAAGCAGCAATGATTCCTGCACATGCTTGACCATGACCTATTATAACATTCGTTCCTAAGGGAACTGGAAAGACAGGAGCACCAAAGCCAGTTGGATCAGTAGGAGTGAAACCTTGAAGGACTCTTCCATCAATATCTTCATGGTTTTCAACTCCATCATCAATAACAGCTACCCTTACTTCACCTACCCCCGTAGAAATTCCCCATGCTTGTGGTGCATTGATATCAATATTATTTCCTTGGTTAAGGTAATATTGATCAGGATATAAGGGGTCAGTAGGGGTATAGGGAATTGCAATTTGATTTTTTAAAATCTGAGCACGAAAATTTGGATGGCAGTAATCCACTAATTCACTTTCATAAATCAAATTGGATAGACTGAGAACTTTGTCCCAATCCTTAATTACTATTTTGTAAGTGTTGTGCTTTTTTTCTTTCAATGACTCATACTCATCTTTTATTAAATTTAGTATACTATCAATATGAACCCCATTCTTTGGTTTAAGTAAAATTTCTCCATTTGTAAAAATGGGGTTGTCGTCATTCATAAAAGTTAACCCATATGCACCAGATTCAATTTCAGGGTTTTCATCTAATATTCTTTTAATATCTAAATTAGCATTTTTAGATTTAACGATAATTTCTCGTTTTGATGTTTTACTAACAGAATTGGTGAGATCTTTTTTTTTGATTTTTGAGACCAATGCTTCCATGTCTATGTCTGGTCTCCCCCTTAAAAGTATTGAGTTTTTATCCATAGATAAAAAATTCTTTTTCCCATTTGACCAATAATAGGTCTCTTCTCTTGAAATTGAAGATATTATAAAAACAATAAGTAAAAGGATAAAAAAAGTTTTTAAGTGTTTCATTTTTAGGGACATTTTATGGTTGAATAATCATTTAATTTTACATATGGTACTGGTACAGGGAAAGTGTTCGAAGGGCAAATTTGACTTTGGTATTCTGGTTTTTCGTCTGTGCCGTAAAGACTATAATTGATATATATTATCTCGTCCTTGGGTATTACTGCCCCCGTAAACTGGACAACATTATCATATTTTTGTTCGTACCAGTCTAATTCCCTGCCCTTTACAGGGCCGCTTAGAATCTGAACAATATTTACATTATAACATGACTGATATCCAATTACCTTAGCCTTTATGCATCCAGGATTTGGCACTTCTTCACATCCTGAAAAGATGAAAATAGCAATCAATGCTAGGAGAAAATTTTTTGGATTTTTCATAGTATACAAAATTTAGTATAGAAATCTTTTTTCTACATAGACGGAAGATAAAATGCTTTCGCGACATCAAAACAGCAAATTTGGATTATATTATTTAGTAAAATATTATCAATGAATGATAATCTAATTCATATTTCTCTTGAAAAATGCATCCTTTCATTTAAATATATTAAATATTTTTTTTTTTTAATTCATTTATATGAAAGGAATAGTCAATTTATTCAAATTTCTTATTCAAGAATGATTCGAGGTAGCCAAGCATGAATGTTAAATACTTAGCTGCTAACCATACATATTAAATCCCTCTCCCATAACTTTTCTTTTTCTTCTTCTTTCTTTTCCTTTGAGGAGCCTCCTCTAAATTCCCAGTAGCCGGAACAGGACCAAGCAACTGGCTAAGGCCAGCAATGGCACCATAAGCGCTAAAAAGGCTATTTTCACGACCTGTATCATCTGAGAATGGGATTCCTTTAGCCCAGTCTGTCCCTTGATAAGCTGATCCATCCTGGGATCTGGTTTCGGCTGTGGTGAGCGAATGCTGTTGATCTGATTGTACAAAGCCTTCTGATTCTTTATGATCTGCACTTGGTTTTGCTGAAGTTCCACCAAGCACTTTATCAGTTCCTGAAATTCTATCCTGACCTTTTGATGCTCCTGAGGGGTATTTTGCCCTTGTTTGTTCATTTGCTTTGCTAATTTCCTTGCTGTCTCTAGTTTGCTCATAGTTTAATTTTTTTGATACATTTCCCCATTTAAATTGATTCCCCAAAGCCTGTCCTTTGGCTGTAAAACCATCAAACAAATAGGATATTCCTGATACCCTGCCCGTACTGGCCTGATTGAAAAGGACGTTTATCCCTTCTTTTTCCAAATGTTCAATAAATGAGGGGATATTATTGGCTTGTTTCAAGGCTTCGTTTACCTTTTCCTGTAGCATCATCCGTTTGGATGGCTCACCAGTTCTCAATACCATTTCTATTTCATCCTTATTAGCTGCTTTAAGCGTAGCTTCTTGACTACTTTTGACTTCCTGGAGGCCATATTTCTTTTCGAGTTCCCTGATCAGCTTTTCACTCCGCCTGAAATTATTGCTATCGGATACCACCCTTCCATCAAATCGGTTCCTCAGTGCCAGAATATGGCAATGCGGATGTTCGGTATCATGATGTCTGAAAATGAAATAGGCGTTATTGTCAAAGCCCATTTTCCTCATATACTCCTCAGCAATGGCCAGCATTTTATCATTGGTCAAGCTTTCCTCTTTACCAAAGTTCAGACTGGTGTGATAGGTATTTCTGGTCAATCGGGGATTGAGGCTTTTCATTATATCCAGTTCCTTTTTCACCATTGCCCTTTCAGTACTGCTAAAGTTAGTGGCTAGCAGCTCAGCCCTTTTTGTAATGTCCTTATCGTGGAGTTTTTGAAAATTGTATTCAAAGGCCCCCATAAACGATTTTCCTATGGACTGTTTAGCGATCATCGAGTAGACATTTTATGATATAATCCAATTTATCCGAAAGACTGTCTAAAGCTTTCAATCGCTCATCGGAAACATTGAACTTTGAATTATAATGTTTGGCGATCTGGTTGATATTATTGCCAATCCTCTTCAGCTCCACATAAGTCTGCAAATCCAACTTTGGGACTTTTG
Organism: Echinicola marina; assembly: GCF_020463795.1. Taxonomy (NCBI): domain Bacteria; kingdom Pseudomonadati; phylum Bacteroidota; class Cytophagia; order Cytophagales; family Cyclobacteriaceae; genus Echinicola; species Echinicola marina. Next base: position 4,400,052 of record NZ_CP080025.1, read on the forward strand.
CCTGAGGGAGCCTGTTCTTAAACACACAGGATCGAACCACATTCGCAGCTGGTAAATTGGAGATTTCACAAAGGCTCGCCAGTTGCCTTACTTCCTCATCATTCATTCTGAAACTGAACCTGACTGTCCTTCTTTCTTCATTTGATATTTTTGGTCTTGCCATCTTATTTTGAAATGAACTAAGTGAATTTTCATTTTCTGAGCAGAGCGAAGCAAGCGTTTCCGTCAGACGGAAACATGGCTTGCTTCGCAAAGCGACCCTATCTTCCCAATCCAAACTTTCGCTCCTGGACCACCTTCTCATTGAGATCTTTATGCAGATCGTAGAGCCTGCTTTTATCGAAACAATTGACATTGGTTTCCAGTAGCTCTTTGGTCACTTTCTTTCCTGCTTCATCCCGGTCAAGGTATAGTTCAACTGTTTGAAAGCTTTTGAAATATGGCAAAGCCTCCTTGACATTTGAAAGGGAATTAAGTATTAGAAAACAAGTAGCCTTACAAGAAAACTTATTCATCTGGACAAAACTCATCAGATCAAATATTCCCTCGAAAACGGATAGTGTAGCAAAGTATTCGTTTTCTACATCTCCATAAATACTGACCCCCTGTCCAGAACAGCCTTTCCAATATTTATTGCGGATCGACCAGCCATTGGAATTTTCATTTCCTACCCCAAAGTATCTTTTCCCATTCATGACAAAATATACCTCCTTACAAAAGTGCTGAGCGATGAGTGGAGATATTTGCCTGGAAACCAAGTAATCCGAAATAGCCTTGTTGGTTCCAATGGGCTTGGTGTTAGTCACCTTAATTTTAGGTTCTATTTTGATATCCTCAAGAATGGTTTGCTGTTGAAAAGAAAAAGATTCAAGTTTAAGGTCTTTCAGTTGGTTCAAAGCATCCTCAACAGAAAATGAAGGATTCAGCTTTAAGATCAGGTCAATGAGGGTTCCTCCTGAATTATTGTCCCCATAATCAATCCATAGGTTCACTCTATGATCGACTTTAAATGAGGGTGTTTTTTCTTCTCTTATTGGGGAAAGATAATAAGAGCACTGCCCCAAGTTCCTTTTAGGATGGATTCCCAGGGCCGAAAGGTATTCGGAAATGCGGATTTTATTGGCTTGCTTACAGTTCATGGTTTGTATCGTTTGATTGTTAAAATTGACAATGGTGCCTACTTCCTTACTACATATCATTTAGATTGTTGTTTATCAGTATTTTAAGTGTAGTATGCGGACTGTAATTGGGATAACTTCACCCTTCTACACTAACTACATTTTTGACTTTGTAGTAAGTGTAGTGGGTTTAATTTATTTAAGGTCACTACCATTAATCAATAGATATTCAATAGGTTATATTTATTGTAGTAATGTAGTAGGTGGATTTCTATATTTTATATGGTATCCCTTTACGGGATATGTTTTATTGTTATAGCCTCTTTTTGACCCTTGTTCAAACCCAAGTCTTTTCAAGGCTTTTCCAATTTCTTCCCTCCTCAATTTTAATATTGATCCTTCAGCCTTATTCAAGTACTGCAGTATGTCAGAAGGGGTAAGGAAATCATCATCTTTATCTCCTGGGACTAGATGTTTCTGGACAAGTTCAAACTCCATTGTGATCGTGCTGTACTGGGCATTGGCTTCTTCATTCTCCGCTATTTCCTCAGCAGACATATTATAATCAAAGCCGTTTTTGTATAGCGAATAGGCCTGTGACCAAACCAGATTGATATCTATTTCCTTTTTGTAGGCCCAGTTGATCCCTTTCAGGGTAAAGCATAGCCATCTTACACTACCGGTATCATCAGTTAAGAATTCAGACTTATTTTTGGATCCAATAATAGAAGCCCGTCTTGGCTCCATGCTGGGTTTTCTGTCATACGGATGCCGGACTTTGATATAGGATCGGCTCATCAGGCTTTTTTGTGCATTGATTTCCTGCTTGTTTAAAGTTGATAGCTCATCCTGTATAATCAGAAAGTTTTGACAAAGTGCTATTAGGCTGTCCTTATCAATGGAAATGTTTTCAGTTTGGTACTCAGAAAGATCGGGTGGAGTTAGAAACCTAGTTAGCGTGGATTTCCCACTGTTTTGTTTGTCCTGGACTAGGATCAAAGCTTGTTTATTAAAGTACTGATCATCCAGACTGCAAGCCACGCACCGCACCAACCATTTTTTGAACTGGATTATGAACCTATCAGAATCCTGGACATGGATATAACTGGCGAATCTTTCTATATAGTCGCCATGTTCATGTTCTATCCAATCTTTTTCATGCTTTTCAAAATAAAGTTGTAAGGGGTTGACCTTCGGTATGTAATCAGAGCTAAGAAATGAATTGATATCGGCAAGAGAGGTGTTATGTCCGGCAGCTTTTGCTTCAATCAGCAAAGTGTGTGGGTTCACTCTATAGAAGTGGTCTTTTTCTTTCTCACTAGCAAAGACCTCATAGACTACCACATTATTGATAAAGTCATATTTGCTCATTAAATAGCGGATCATCTTAACCATCGGGTAATTGGAATTATCATCCAACTGTTTGAAAGGACTTCTTTTCTGCATGGTTCTACATCTAATGGTTTGAAAATGAATGCAGAAACAGTATCTTTACAGTGTCAAACAGGAATACTATTTCCACAAAATACAAGGCGGATTTCTTCGGATTTCCGCTTTATTTTTTTCTGGCATATAGAAATGCTTCCCTTTTGATTTCGGACTCAGATTGGTGGGAATTTTGAAGAAGCCAAGCATCGATTTTTTTGCGTTCAAAAAATAATACCTTTCCATTGGGTTTGGAATAGGGGATCTTTCCTTCGTGTACGAGCTTATAGATAAAGGACTTTTTAAATCCTGTATATTCACATAGCTCTTCCACATTCAAGATGTCTTTCAGACCAAAAATGAATTTCTCAATACGATTGAGTTTGCTTAAGATTAATTCGTTTTCCATTGCTGTCATTTGTTTTGTTCTATGCAGCAAAAGAATGTAAAGTATATCATCAAAATTTTCTAGGGTTAAGGTACATTAACCTTTTAACCTAACATATAAACCTATTTATTGAAAATTGCGTCCAAATCTTCTTTGCGTTTAGGTCCGTTTAATGATTTAGATTTTGAGGATCTTATTGAATCTTCAGTGGGTTGCTTTTTATTCCGATCATGATAAAAGATTTGAAGGTAACCATCTAAATCCAGTCCGTTAATATTTTCCTTTAAACAATCAAAAAAGTAATGAGTTTGAATATTGTCCATTTTCATTTTGAATAGGGGCTTATCTGGATAATATCCTTCCTTGAAAATTCGAATGAATTTTTTACGATTACTTATTCTTAAAGAATCATCTAAATATTCCAAAAAACCAAAACTGATAAGGCCATCAAAAATGCTTCCTAATGATTCATCATCAATTTGAGCCTTAAATTCATAATTTCTTTTGGCCACAGCATCCCTTATAAATGGAATGTATCTGCTTTCAAAATCGGATTTCCAAGTTAAATTAAGAAATGCAACCCCAGATATAAATAAAGAAATAAACAGGGAATAAAGTAAAATACTATTGGACATCGTTTCTGTGGACGGGGTTGAAAAAACTACATATATACTCAGAACCATGGGTGGCCAAAAAACAGAATAAAAAAATAACCTTGGCTTTTCCACTTTCTTCTTAAGGCCAACTATTTTTCCATCAAACATATAAGCGGCATACCAAGCGGGATATCTCCGAATCATTTTCCATGTATAAAACAACAGAATGCAAGTCATACCCAATCCAGTAGTCCAGACGAAATAGTTGAACCTGAAGTAGATAAATAAGGAGGTATAAATTATAACTGCGACAAAAATTAATGCAGCTCTTAAAAGAATTTTACTTTTTGATTTCATCGTTGTTAAAGTTTTAAATCCAAGTCAAGATTAGGGATGATGTGGGCAGACTCTCTCATTTTCTCATCCACGATTTTCGCATAAATAGCTGTAGTTTTAATTTCCTTATGACCTAATCGCTTCTGGACGGTGTATAAGTCAGCTCCATTCTCCAATAAAAGTACGGCATTGGTATGCCTGGCACTATGAAAGGTAATGTGCTTGAATACCCCAGCTCGGTTGCACCACCTTACAATTTCGTTATTATAAACGGCACTGTATTTAAGACCGTAAAACACTCTATCATGTGGGGACTGACGTTCACCTAATAAATCCCTAGCCTGTTTAGAGATATAAAGGTATTCCACACCATCTGTTTTCTTTTGTCGAAAATTAACCCTGAAGGTATTGTCGTCCTCGTCCCGAACCTCTGACCAAGTAAGGCTATTGATATCAGACCACCTAAGACCTGTTAAACATGAAAACAAAAAGGCTTTTTTCAGGACCTTGTATTTACACTGGGTGTTGGTGAGTGCCTGTAGTTCAGAGAATGTTAAATACTCCCGTTGGCTCTCTGCCTGTTCAAAAGATTTGACCCTAGCAGCGTAATTGATATTTAAATACCCTTCATCAAAGGCACTTCTTAAGCAAGCTTTGAATTTATTAAAGTAAGAGTACTTGGAATTCATGGAGAGGGGGATATCACTTTTGGTACGGGCTTTCTCCTCAAAGTACCTTCGGACACTTTTGGTAAAACTATCATCGACCTCATCAAAAAGAAAATTAGGACTGACACAGTTTTTCAGGTGAACAAAGGTGGAAGTCCATACCCCATAGTTTTTCTCTGAATGGGCTTTTTCCTCCATTTTCTCCTTAAAAAAATCCAGAAAAGGCCGCTTGGACTTGCTAATGTTTTTTACATCAAACTTTCCTTGAATATAGTCACTTTGCCGGATAGCCAGGATGCTTTCTGCCAATTGGAGGTTTTCCTTGTTCTCTTTCTTTTCACTAGCATTCTTTGGCTTTTGGTGAAGGTAAATTTTCAAGAACTCAAAATCCCTCAAATGGATTCTTTTTCCCTTCTCATCTGTGGTAGAGCCTTTATAGTACTCTATATAAAGACTCTGCTTTCCGTTCTGTAACTTTTTCTTTTTTAAGGATATCTTCATAGTACGGAGATGGTTTAAAGTTGAACATTTGTACAACCATTTTATATAAGGTTGTACAAATGTTGTAACCAATGTACTAACAAAGAAAATTAAAGTCAAACCAAAAACAGTTAAATAACTGATTTACAGACTAAAGTAAAGCATTGAAAAATAAAGGAAAGTAAATTTATTTACCGATACAAAACTTACTAAAAATATTAGCCAGCAAATCATCTGTGGTAATCTCACCGGTAATCTCTCCTAGAAAATGTAAGGACCTTCTGATATCCATGGCCATAAAGTCATTGGTGATTTCATTGTCTATGCCATTCAATACATCCAATAAAGATTCGCGGGTTTTGACCAATGAATCATAATGACGGATATTGGTCACTACCGTATTGCCGGTTTTAAACTTATCCAAATTTACCAATTCCAAGATCTTATCTCTTAACTCGTCCAGGTGCTCTTTCTTACCTGCAGAAATAAAAATCACATCAGGATATTTTGACTTTAACTCGCTGACAAATTGTTTATTGGACTTGTCTATCTTATTCGCTACTTTAACAAAAGGCACACCCAGATTTTCCAGTTTATTGACATCTCTATTGATCTCTATCATATCAGTATCGGAAAGGTCAAAGAGATAAAGTATTAATGAAGCGGTCTTCATTTTCTCCTGGGTCCTGGATACGCCAATGGCCTCAATAGTATCAGTAGTTTCTCTTAAACCAGCTGTATCTATGAAGCGAAAAATCACCCCACCAATATTAATTTCGTCTTCGATAAAATCCCTTGTAGTTCCGGCAATATCAGAAACAATGGCTTTTTCCTCATTCAATAGTGCATTGAGTAGTGTAGACTTCCCGGCATTGGGCTTACCGGCAATCACCGTTGGAACACCATTTTTAATCACATTGCCAAGATCAAAACTAGCAATCAGGTGTTCTACCACCCTTAATAACTTCTCCACCAAATCCTGTAAATCAGAGCGGCTGGCAAATTCCACATCTTCTTCAGAGAAATCCAGTTCCAACTCAATCATAGAAGCAAAATGGATCAGCTTATCCCTTAATTCCTTGATTTCCCCGCTGAAACCACCACGCATTTGATGCAAAGCTGCCTGGTGCGAAGCTTCAGAATCGGAATGGATCAAATCAGCAACAGCTTCTGCCTGGGCTAAATCAAACTGTCCATTGAGGAAAGCCCGCTGCGTAAACTCTCCGGGCTTGGCAGGCCGTGCTCCTTTTTTGATAAACAGCTTGATAACTTGATTGATGATATAGGAGGAGCCATGTGTAGAAATCTCCACTACATTTTCCTTGGTAAAGGATTTGGGGGCCACAAACAATGAAACAAGTACCTCATCAATGATCTTTTCTCCATCCCTAATCGTGCCATAATGAATGGTATGTGATTCTTGTTTTTCTAGGTCCTTGCCCGAAAACACCTCATTGCATAGCTTGATGGCATCCTTACCCGACAATCTGATCACCGCGATAGCGCCTACTCCCTGTGGGGTCGCAAGAGCGATAATAGTATCTTCTTTTTCGCTGATTGAAAAAGCCATTTTTTGAAATTTATATGCTAGAATTTATTGCAAGATACAAGACGAGCTTTAGATGATTGTAATTCGGCACCTGATATTAATTATAGTCTTGAGTATGTAGTCTTGAGTATTGAGTATGTAGTCTTGAGTATTGAGTAGGGAGTATTGAGAATTGAGTAGGGAGTATTGAGAATTTAAACTCAAGACTCACTACTCCAGTCAATACTAATTACTTCCTGTAAATCGCTCAATGGTACTTCCCAAGTCCCTCAGGAAAGCAGTTGGTTCCCTATATCCAGGCAACTGGGTGATGTTTTCCATGGCAGCATCAATGATCACAAAGTTAGGGTAGGAGCTGACCCGCATGGACCTGGCCATACTTTCTTCGGTGTATTCATTGCCTCTAAACTGAAAGGTTTTCTTATTGTTTTCTGCATTCAGTTTCACCGCATAAAAATTGGCATTGATATATTCAATCACTTTTGCATCGGTAAAGGTCTCCTTGTCCATTTTTTTACACCAACCACACCAGTCTGTGTAAACGTCCACAATTAACATTTTGGGTTCTTCTTGATTAAGGGCTGTAGCCTCTTCAAAACTGTACCACTTGATTTCAGCCTTTTCCTGGGCATAAAGACCAGTAGCACAAATCATTAATATAAATATGCCTAATATGTGTTTCATTCTATTCATAATTATTAGCTAAAACTAAGCATTTTCAAGCTTAGTTCCTTATTTCAATCATTTAGGTAGGCTAAATTCTTCTAAAAGCTTTAAAATGGCTATTGGACAACTCCCAGTTTTTTAGACCATAAAGCTAAATACCTTCCATATTAATATTGTCCAGTTTATTTGATAAGACTATTTAAAAAGTGCTTGAGGATTAAAAAAACTCTTAAGGTCTTAACAAGGGCCAGAGCTGAAATGGATATCCACAAAAATCTTTGTTTATATGTCTGAATCTGTGGATAATTGAAACATGAAAATTCAAGCAAACTAACTCCATTAATAAAACAAAAGCCATTCCAAGACTCTGGTAATGGCTTAATTAATCAATTATTTATCTCTATCATCATTATCAGACCTTCTCCGATCTGGATTATAGGGTCTCCTGCTTTGATGCCCCTCTGCTCTTCTTCTTTCATCCGAACTTGGCTTCTTTTTATCATCTTTCTCAGTAGGCGGCTCAGGCGGTGTGTCCGAGATATTTCCAAATTCGTCCACATAAGCAATCATATCTTCCAGTTTACCGCTGGTTTCCTGTTGCTTTCTTTCCAAGCGGTTTTCCAATTTTTCTCTTTTCTTCTTTGCTTTTTTGTCTGCCTTCTGCTTTTTGATAAAGCTATTATTCGATCTTGCCATATATTTTGTTTGGTTCTCAAATACAAGCCACCCAGCTTCAGTTAAAAACTTCTACAAAATATCTTTTACTAGATAGCACAATGCATTAGCATTCAACTAGAAATTACATTTGGAAATAGTCTTTAAGGAAAACTTCGGGAAATGTGCTTGCTTATAATTAACCAAAGGTCAATAAAAAAGCGCAGGATAGCTAATTGTACAAGCATTATTTTAAATTTCCCTAATTTATATGATTCCCTTGTGAGCTTATGGACCCAAAAGGAAATCATAACACATAATTACTTCCTTTTTACGCCTCTTACAGCTTCAGCATCCATAGGATTTTCCGGCCAATAATGCTTGGGGTAACGTCTTTTTAATTCCTTTTTAACTTCGAAATAAGTACTTTCCCAGAAACTCCTAAGATCCGCTGTTACTTGTACAGGCTTAAACCCCGGGGATAGCAAGTGCATCAATACCCCAACACTCCCTTTGTTGACCTTCGGGGTATCGAGCATACCAAATACTTCTTGTAGCCTAACCGCCAAAATCGGGCTTTCACCACCCTTTTGATAGCTGATTTTAATATTTGATCCACTAGGTACTTCCAATCTTTCCGGTGCCAGACTGTCCAATAATTGCTGCTTTTCAAAGGACAGACTATGTTGAAGAATTTCCTTTAAATCCAGTTTTTTCAGCTCTTCTGCACTGTCCATATCAATAAGGTAAGGCATTAACCATTTAGGATCATTTACCAATACTTTTGTACTGACATCAGGCCATTCCTCTTCTGGATTCCATATTCGGAGACTGTTTACCCGGTTTTGCCATGCTAACACTTTTTCATCAAAATTTAATAATCGCTCTCCCTCAGACTGGATGGCCTTATAAAGGGCTTCATTGGCCAATTCTGGATCAACATCATCCAATGGCTTCGACTGCAATACAATATGCCCAATACGCCATTGTCTTTCTGCGATCAGTTCTCCCTTTCTACTGTCCCAAGCCACGACTTCCTTTTCCTTGACCATATATGCCAGGTCCTTTGGATTCAACGGGGCTGCCATAAAGATCTTACCCATTCCATCACGGGCATCCACATGGGCAACACTAAGCCAAGCCTCATGTGCCAATTCATCCTTATGGTGCATCATGGCCAGCTTACCATTGGTCATTTTAAACTGGGCATTGTTGCCAGGCCGCGCATGGGCAATTCGCTCTGGATAAGCATAGGTAAGGATCAAACCGGATTCAAAAGGATCAAAAGGACTATTGTCTTCTCCTAAATCAAATAATCTCCTGTAGTTGGCCGCTACTTTTGCTATCCGGTCAAATCCCCGTCCTTGCTTATTGACAGATCGGTGCGTACGCAGTTTTTCAATCCTTAAATTCAAATCCGTACCAGCTTCTTTGGCTAAAGGATCTTTCTCTTCCAGAATAGCTGCAATATCTGTTGCTAAGGCCAAATTGTCCTCCTCTCGGGCCATCAAAAGCATATGGGCCAAACGGGGATGACAGGGCAGTTCTCTGAGCTGCTCGCCATGCTTAGTCAGTTTATTGTCCTCAATGGCCCCCAATTGTTCCAATAAGTCCTGAGCTTGAGCCAATGCCCCAGCAGGAGGGGGCGTCAGCCAAGTCATATTGGGAATATCCTTGATTCCCCATTGTACCAAGTCAAGGCATAGGGAAGCCAGGTCCGTTTCCATGATTTCAGGAGTCCTAAATGCAGCCATTCTATCCTCCGTAGCTTTGGTCCATAGCCTATAACAGGTTCCTGGAGCCAATCGACCTGCTCGACCAGCTCTTTGGGCGGCAGCATCCTTGGATATCTTTACCGTTTCCAATCTGGATAAGCCTGATTTAGGATCAAATTTTGATGTACGTCCAAAGCCTGAATCCACCACCACCGTGATCCCTTCTATGGTCAAACTGGTCTCGGCTATTGAAGTGGCCAATACAACCTTTCGTTTCCCATTTGGATGGGGCAATATGGCTTGTTGCTGCTTCTGAGGTGATAATTGTCCATACAGGGGACAAATGGCAAAATCTGGCAATTGCCTATGGAGAATTTCTGCTGTTTTTTTTATCTCCCTCTGCCCGGGCAGAAAAGCCAAAATATCACCTTCGTTCTCTTTGGAAGCTTTGGCTATTGTCTGGCTCATAAATTCAGGAAGCGTCCATTCATCAGCATCCTGTGTATGAATAACCTTAACAGGATACTGCTTGCCCAGACTTTCGGCTATGGGGGCTTGGAGTAAATCGGACAACTGTGGCATATCCAAGGTAGCTGACATGACCATGATCCTAAGATCTGGCCTGAGGACTTGTTGCACTTCCCGGCAAAGTGCCATGGCTACGTCGGCATGAATATTCCTTTCATGAAATTCATCAAAAATTACCAAGCCCACATTTTCCAGGGCATTATCATGATGGATCATTCTGGTCATAATACCTTCTGTAAGCACTTCCACTTGAGTTTGCTCGGTAGCCTTGCTTTCAAAACGTATCCTATAACCTATACTTTGACCAACTTTTTCTCCCAAAAGATCCGCCATCCGCATAGCAATAGATTTGGCTGCAAGCCTGCGGGGCTCCAACATTAGGATTTTCTTTCCCTTTAGCCATGCTTCATCCATCAAGGCCAAAGGAATTAAGGTACTTTTACCAGCACCAGGGGGAGCATGAAGGATCAAAGAGGAATTTTCTGCTAATTGCTTTCTGACCTGTGGGATAATATCCACAACAGGCAGGTCTATATTCAAAGGATCAAATACCAAAGTGCTGTGATTTTTGCTCCAAAGGTAAGGGTAGGAGTCATAGAATTCAAGACAAAATTGGCGCTATTATAAAAGTAAAAGCCACCCCTAATTTCAGAGGTGGCTTTCATTCAAAATGGGTTCTTATCTGATCAGGGTTATTGAATATTCACTTTTCCTTTACCATATTCCCATCTAACTTCAAAACCATCATCGACTACTTCATATACCAATCTTTCTTCCATAGTAGAAGTTTGCTCAGATGGAATATTGACTCTCAAAACGTCCTTGGAGGCATCATAATCATACGCTCCCCATTGCTTGGCAACTGAATTGAAGATAAATACAGATTCCTCTTCCCCCGGGATAATAAAGAAACTATATTTTCCCGCAGGCAAAGTTTTACCTTCTACCTTAATATCCTTGCTGGTTTCAAAGGTGGTCGCATCATTCGCACCTGCTCTCCAAACTTTACCAAATGGTACCAAGTCTCCCCAAATCACTCTTCCCTTAACCCCGGGACTGTGATAATTAATGGTAATATCCGCACCATTGATTTCTCCTTTTGCGCTTGCCGCTGGACTGGGCTTTTGGGCTTCTTGTGCATAAAGGCTGATACAAAGTAAAAAGCTTAAAATGGTAAAAATACTAAGCTTGCTGATCATACTTGCTTTCATAAATATTAAAGTTAATTGTTTGGCTCAATATAGATAAAAACAAGGAAAATAATTGGTATTTATACATAAATTGACTTTTGAAGAAGCATAAAAAATAGTATTTCCATCATATTCTTCATGGTTCCCGTTTTTGGGCTTTTAAGCTATGGGATGCTCTTTTGTGGAACACTCTAACTTCATGATCTTCATACCTTCATGCCTTCATGGTTTAGTTTTTTCAACCATTAAAGAATTAAGGGTTATTAAGGGTTGGCAATTTTTGTCTAATACTCCAAACTTCAAAACTTTCATGCCTTTACGGTTCCAGTTTTTCCTCTTGCTGAGGATAAATTTTTATGCAATGACTCCAGAACCAATACTTTCCTTACCATCATACCAGGCTACAAATTGTCCTGAGGCAATTCCCTTTTGAGCTTGGTCAAAAAGCACGTAAAGCCCATTTGCCTTCATGATCAAGGTGGCCATGCTCAGTGGCTGTCTGTACCTGATCCTGGCCAAATAACGTTTACTTTCTCCAGGATTTAATCTCAAATCTTCACGGATCCAATGTACATCTTCCTTAGGAACATAAAGACCATGTCTCATCAATCCGGGATGCCCTTCACCCAAGCCCGTATAGATAATGTTCTCCTTTGTATCTGTTTGGATGACAAATAATGGTTTTCCCGTTCCGCCCACGTTAAGCCCTTTCCTTTGCCCCACGGTAAAATAATGGGCGCCATTATGCTCTGCCACTTTCTTTCCCTGATCTGCAGTATAATGTAATGGCAAACATATTTGATCCAATGTCTCTTGCTCCACATCCTCAAGGGCTATTCCAGCCGGAATTTGTTGATTTTTATAGATTGGCAAGTCATCAGGGACAATCAATATATCACCCTTTTTAGGCTTTAATTGCTGCTGTAAGAACTCAGGCAACCTTACCTTTCCAATAAAGCAAAGCCCTTGGCTATCTTTCTTATCGGCTGTAACCAATTCCTGTTCCTTGGCAATTTTCCTTACCTCTGATTTTTGCAAATGCCCAATAGGGAAGAGGGCCTTGGACAGTTGCTCCTGATTTAACTGGCAAAGGAAATAACTCTGGTCTTTATTATTATCAGCACCTGCCAAAAGCTGGTAAACTGTTTTTCCATCTACTTCAACCTGTCCCTTTTGACAATAATGTCCCGTAGCCACAAAATCGGCTTTTAGTTTTTCGGCAGCTTTTAAGAAAATATCAAATTTAATTTCCCTATTACAAAGCACATCTGGATTGGGCGTCCTACCTGCCTTGTACTCAGAAAACATATAATCCACTATACGCTCCCTGTATTCTTCGCTGAGGTCTATGGCCTGAAAGGGGATACCCAGTTTTTCTGCCACCAGCATGGCATCGGTACTATCCTCCATCCATGGACATTCATTGGATATGGTAACAGATTCATCGTGCCAGTTTTTCATAAACATGCCGATGACTTCATAACCTGCTTGTTGTAATAAATAGGCGGTAACAGAGCTATCCACTCCACCAGAAAGGCCTACTACAACCCTTTTTCTTTCATTCATGACTTTTACATTTTCATGGGGTCAAGGCCCATGAGGTGACGTAATGAGAAATGACAAATATCTTCATTGACATTTGCCTTGTAATAAAACTAAATTATATCTCTTTAGTTCCAATACAGCTACAAAGATAATGATTATTAAAACCATTAATAGACTAACATTATCAAATGAATCATTAAAATCGAAAACGATTCAAAGATTCAGTTGTCTATGATATACATGAAAGTCTAAAATACGTATAATAAAAGACCTTTTGAGAGGTTAACTTTCCCAAGCTTCGAGCTGGGTGAAATTATTTAAAATTAATAAACCTAAAAATCAAACCATTCAACATGTTACGACAGATAAGGGAAGCGATAAAAACCATCAAGGAACACAAAGAAAGCTTTATCTACCTTGATGAAAAAGGTAAAGAAATAGACTTGGAAGCTGCAGCCAAAAAAGGCATCAATGTGAAGCCCATAAAGGTAAAAACCAAGGCAGTGGAAAAATTGAAAGAAAAAGGACTGGACTTAAGCAGAGAAGAAGTCAGAAATGATTTGCAGGAATTGCTGGACTTGCTCAATGAAAACGGCAGGCACTTACCCGAATCTATCCCTCCAAAAGTCTATAATAAGGAAGAACTAATGGACAAATGGATGGATTATGCCATGGTGGATGAAAATGCCAATGCAGAGGAATTTGCTGAGGAACACCATATCGGATACAATACATTGACCAAATGGATCAATGAGGTAAAGCCTAAATAACGCCCATATAATAACCAAAAGGAGCTTCCTCATAAGCTAAACAGCCTGTCATCCTGACGACAGAGCCTGTCCCGATTACTTGGGGAAAGGCTCTCTTACGGTAAAATATATTATCTATATTATGCCATACAAGAGACTCTTCGCTATGCTCAGAGTGACAATATTTTCTAATCAAAAGAGTTTCAGCTTAAAATATTGTAAGCTGTTAATATGAATTATTGGATCAGGCTGTCTTGACGATATCAATAAAAAATACAACAAAGTGATTTCTTTTAGGTTGAAAAAACAAATAATAACGAATTTTGAGACTACTTCTTCCTTTTAGCTGGCAAGCCAATTTATAAATCACTTAAATAACGTACTTTTGCAGGCATGAATAATTTTGATCATAAAGGTAAGGTGGTGGTCACCTGTAAAGATCGCTTTGCACCCTATTTGGAGCAGGAGCTAAAGGATTTAGGTTTTAAGCCAAAAAATGTTGGCAGGACCAGTGTGGAACTTTATGCCAGCTTGAACCAATGTATATTTTTGAATATGCATCTCAGGGTGGCCAGCCATGTGCTATTTGAAATTAAATCTTTTTACCTTCACCACGCCAAGGATATTTACAGAAGGATAAAAGCCTTGCCTTGGGAAAACTATATTGACAATAACACTTATTTTTCTGTGGTCTCGCACGTTGAAAACGAAAGTGTCAACAATCCACTTTTTGTCAATGTAAAAATCAAAGATGCTATTGTAGACCGTTTTAGGGAAAACACTGGTGTAAGACCTGATACTGGTTCTGAATTTGAAGGAGCTGTAATCCAGCTATTCTGGAAAGACACCCAAGCATCCTTATTTATCAATACTTCTGGGGAGACACTTTCCAAAAGGGGATATAGAAAAATTCCTGGCAAGGCTCCTATGGCCGAGAACCTGGCTGCCAGCACGATTTTGGCAAGTGACTGGGATAGGAAAGGACCATTTGTCAATCCTATGTGTGGTTCTGGCACCTTGGCTATTGAAGCGGCTCTGATAGCTACCAACAGGTATCCGGGACTTTTCAGGGACCATTATGCTTTTATGCATATCAAAGGCTACGAGGATGACGTTTACCAAAAACTGAAATTTGAATTAGAGGAGAAGATCAATGATAATATCAGCACTAAAATCATTGCCTCCGATTTAAGTGAAAGGGCCATTTATGCTTCAGAGGAAAATGCGAAAACCGCACAGGTTTTTGATCATATCCAATTTGAAGTGGGGGACTTTGCAGAAACTACCGTCCCGGAAAGTGACCATGGTGTGATTTTCTTTAACCCAGAATATGGAGAACGATTGGGTGAAGAAGAGGAATTGGTGGCAATTTATAAACGAATGGGAGATTTCATGAAGCAAGAATGCTCAGGATATACAGGCTATATTTTTACTGGGAATATGAATTTGGGTAAAAGGGTAGGTCTTAAGCCGAGCAGGAAGATAGAATTCTTCAATGGCACCATTGATTGTCGCTTATTAAAATATGAACTTTACCAAGGAAGTAAAAAAGGAAAGCACCAGAAGGATTAGCATGCATCAACTTCTAGAAAAGATTAACCAAAGATAAAAAGGATAAATACAGATTATCTTAATTGCGAGATTTTCAAATGTACTAATGATTTTATAAAAAAGCCCTTTTCCATTGATTTGGAAAAGGGCTAAAATTTATCTGGACGGATCATCCAGATAAGATAAGCAACATTTTTCTGTTTCTGACTCTGACTTTATAACGCTGAACCTTAGAAAAATATTATCTCATTATCAGTTGATTACCTGATCAACAGCCATAATATTTTCACTTGGAACCCGTCTGATCCTTTTGGTTCTAAGGTACCTTCCCAATTCATATTCATCATAATTTGGACTTTCTGGATCAAAGCTACTTATCCTTACCCTTCCCCTGGAATGAATAAAGGAATTATTACCAATCCACATACCCACATGCACAATGCGTTCTGGACTATCCTCCGTAGCTTTCCTGCCAAAAAACAATAAATCTCCCACACTCAAATTATCCCAGTTTTTATCCGTATCCACCAGCTCACCTTCATGTACTTGTTGAGAAGCATCTCTTGGGATTACTTGTCCGTTGAGGTAATAAATGGTTTTGGTAAAACCACTGCAATCCACCCCCTTAATGGAAGTTCCTCCCCATAAATAGGGGACTCCCATCATATTTTTAGCTGTATTGATCAAGTTTTCATCACTCAATTCCCTTGTACTTAACCAGTTTTCAAAAGCCACTGCATGCGCTTTATTTAAATATCCGGTTCTACCATCTGGCAAGGCAACTTCATAGTGCTCTTTACTACTGGAAAGGACTTCCAAAACGTTTCCTGCTGTAAGGTCACTGACCATCATTTTTTCAGATTTATCTTCATATACATAGCCTAGCAAACCTGTAAAAATTACTTTTTCTGCATCCTCCCATGCCTGAAACTCCTTCTCGTCCATCAATGCAATCCCAGCAGCGTCTACCCATGAAATATACTTATCAGGAGTTTGGACCAAATACCAAGAGCCGGCTTTCTTAAGGACGCCTAAGGGCGTGCCCATGGTCGCTTGTGTAGCCAATTCGGCTGAATGCTTGGGAGCACTTCTAATATTAGCTACAGAAATGGTCACCACCCCATGAGTTTTCCCTTCCAAGTCTGCATCAGGCAATAATTTCACCTCATTTATATATTCAAGCCCCATACTGTCCAATTTGGATTCAAGTGTTTCCAGAGCATTAGGCAAATTAGTCTCTCCCTTCAGTGTATCTCCTTCATAAGTTAGATTAAACAATGCCACACGCTTATCAGGAGCAAATTCAGATTGAACTTGATCAATGATCGGGGACAAATCCTTGTTGGATTCTGGCTGACATGCCCATAATAATAGCAAAGCGATGAGACCAGAAAATATATTGTTCTCCTTAAAGTAATTCATATTCCGTAATTGCTTGATTCTATATTTAAATAAAACAAAACCCCGGGAAAGTTCACCGGGGTTTTGTTAATTATTTTTCCAAACCAGGATTTCTTTCCAAAAATTCCTGATACAACCTGATATGTCTGCTGGTCATTGGAATCTTATATCCATCTATAAAGACATGCTTAATTTGGGTTTTGGTTTCAAATGGATCCCCATCAGCGATAAATAGGGTGGCGCTTTTACCTTCTTCTATGGAACCCAATCGATCATCCACACCAAATATCTCTGCGGGCACTATGGTTACTGCTTTGAGTGCTTCTTCCTTGCCCATGCCATAAGCAGCTGCAAAGCCAGCATTGAAGGGGAG
This sequence comes from Echinicola marina, assembly GCF_020463795.1. NCBI lineage: Bacteria > Pseudomonadati > Bacteroidota > Cytophagia > Cytophagales > Cyclobacteriaceae > Echinicola > Echinicola marina. The sequence continues at coordinate 4,416,984 of NZ_CP080025.1, forward strand.
ATTCCTTACATTCTCTGCCTCATTGGTTCTTAAGGCTACCTTGACTCCAGCCTTTTGCATTTTACCGGCATTGGAATAAGCAGCATCATAGCGGTCTGAGTCTCTGGAAGGAATGGCCAAAACAGGGCCAGTAATCACGGGAAATCCAGCATCGGCTATTTCAGCTGCCACACGATAGCCTTCCGCTACACCGGTCAAAATGGCTTTTTTGACTTTCTTTTCTTTAATCCACTTGATGGCACTTAAGATATCTTCAGCCCTATTGACTTCAATCATCAAGGCCAATTCTCCTCTCACTACCTTGGCCAGCTGCTCCATTTCAGGATAATAGGTCAAATCCGCATCAGCATCCTCCAATTTCATATAAGTACTCGCTCGCTCCCAAATATCATTGATATCTTTCAAGGCTTTCTGGGCATCCTTTTCTATATCTTCATCGCTTCGCTTATCCCAGTGACCTCTGCGAGCCAAAGTGGGGAAATTCATGGGAACACCTTTAAAGCCGGCATACATTTGATCAGGCGTGTAACCATTTAAATTGATCAAAGCTGAAGTACCTGGAAAAAGCCCCCCAGCTGGAACAGATAGGGTAGTGGTTACCCCTGAAACCCTTGTGACAGGAATCACGACCGAATTAGGATTGACCGCAGTAAGGGCCTGCATATTGGGCGTTACATTACCGATCTCTGCATAGTCCTGTGTTTCGGCAAGAGAACCAACTTCCACCAATCCCATGCGGGTACCTGAATCAATCATGCCCGGATAAATAAACTGCCCCTGACAATCCAATTCAGTAGCAGAAGGGGCGCTTATATTTTTACCTATTTCCTGAATTTTACCAGCGGAAATCAGTACATCCGTATTCTCCAGCACGCCATCGGTAACGGTCACCACAGTAGCTCCTTTTAGCAAAAAACTGCCTCCTTCAGGTTTTAAAACCTCTCCTTCTATTTGCCCATAGGACAACACAGGAAGAAGTAATAAAAGCACGATATATATAATTAAACTATTCTTTCTCATATTGTATCTATTCATCTATTTATCAATGAATTATATATTAATGGGTGTGCGTAAAATTGGCTGCTTCTTCAGTGAACAATTCCACACCATGCATGCAACGCTCATCCTCCGCTTGAAGGTAAACCGGCTCCACCATTTGCGTTGGACTAACCTTTAATCTTTGGTCATCCACATCTTCATTGATGTCAAAGTATTTAATCCCATCCACAAAAGTCATCTGAGGTTTGGCATAGACAGAAAGGGGATGTTGGTCAAAGATTACTAGGTCGGCTTGTTTTCCTTCTTCGATAGAACCCACGTATTGATCTATACCCAATTGCTTGGCAGGATTGATGGTAATCAATGACAATGCCTGTTCATCGCTAAGACCACCATACCTTTGGGTCTTGGCAGCTTCATGGTAAAGGTGACGAATTAATTCATTGGAATCTGAATTGATGGAAGTAATCACATCATTTTCCATTAAGATGGCAGCATTGTAAGCTGTAGAATAATACACCTCAAACTTATAAGCCCACCAATCACTGAACACAGAAGCTCCCATTGTATATTTGGCGAGTTCAGGGGCTACTTTAAATCCCTCGTTCACATGGGTAAATACCAATTTATCCACACCAAAATCCCTACAAACATTGATCAACATATAAATTTCATCTGCCCGATACGAATGACAGTGAATAATGATTTCACCATCTAAAATATCAGATAGTGTTTCCAGTTTCAAGTTATATTCAGGAGGCGTGACAGTGCTGTTCTTCTTATCCTTTGCGGCATTATAGGTCTCCCATTTCTTTTTGTACTGAATAGCTTCTTCAAATCCATTTCTAATGACAGCTTCTACTCCCATCCTGGTTCTTGGCTGGAGGTTTTTACCGCGTCCATGAACCCTGGTTGGATTTTCTCCCAAAGCAAACTTTATGGTCCTTGGTGCTTCCTTCATAAAAAGACCTTCAGGATCACTCGTGCCATACCTGTACTTCATGGTTATACTTTGCCCGCCAATGGCATTGGCAGAACCATGTAATCCATGTGCAATGGTCGTCCCTCCGGCCAGCGCACGGTAAATTCCCACATCAAATGGATTGACCACGTCTGCCATGGATACTTGTGCAGTAATCGGGGCGGTGGCTTCATTGACCACATCCAAGGCCAAATGGGAATGGGCATCAATGATTCCTGGCATCAGAAATTTACCCGAAGCATCTATGCTTTCTACGCCTTTTGGCACAGAAAGGCCCTGCCCAATTTTCTTGATCAATCCATCCTCAACCAATACATCAGTATTTTCAAGGGTTCCTTGCGTTACCGTAAGCACCGTAGCATTCTTTATCAATACACTGCCCTTGGGACTTTGGGCAGAAAGCCCATGAGCCACTAAAAGCAATCCAAATAAGAGTATATATCTAAATTTCATCATTGATCTCATCATTAAAATTCTAATTCTGGAACCTTACTGGCAGTTATGGAATATTTTCCTTTGTCCTTAATACTGAAATCCCCCTCAAACTCATTCTCCTTCACTATTCCTTTCGTATGGACAATAAGCTTTTCTTCCCTAACCATAATAGAGAAGGTAAAAGAGAGTTCTTTACCATCAAAATGGATGTCTTTTAACTTCCGACTAACCTGTCCACTACCTTCAGGATCATCTACCAAGATTTCTCCTTGTAATTCTTTATCACTTATTTCAAATTTTATGTTTCCTTTTGAAGTTCCTCCAGGTGTCTTGGATTCATAATTCCAGGTCCCCACCAGCGCTTTGGCTTTGGCCATGTTTATCTTTGAATGATCTTCCTCATATTCAAATAAATACCCATCCGCAAAAACATATTTTATTTTAGTTTCCTCAAGGCCCAGCTTGTCAGTGGTGATGACCAAATTGGCCAAGTTACCCTCAGCGATACTGCCTGCATAGCGACTAATGCCCAATAATTCAGCAGCATTAATGGTCAAAGCGGCAAGAGCTGCTTCCTCACTTAATCCATTAGAAATCATTAAATTAAGGTTTTTCATAAAATCTGCTGATTTGGCATCCTGCGTACTAAATGCAAAAGTAATTCCCGCCTTTTCAAAATTGGCAGCCTGCATAAGTACTTCATTATAGGCCGCTACCACGCGTTCCTGGGATTTCTTAGCTTCCGCAGTAGCTTCTTCTAATGCTGCCTTTGAAGCTTTTGGATCTGGAAGGTCAAGTGAAAGAATTACAGCGGCATTGGCAGCTTTTATCTCATCTGTCAAATTGCTTCCTTCTTCTATTCCTGCCAATACCAACTCAAAACCTAACTCATTTTGCAGCCTTAATGCCCTACGGATCTCCAATTCATTTTTGGTTTTGAAAATCACAGGGATTTCTTGATTAATCACTGGATAAAAGGCCTCCAAACTTGGATCATTTTGGGGTCTGGCCAACCCATTACCTTCGGTGGTAAACATCTTGCCATGTTCTTGTCTAAGCTTGGCGTTTTTATACAATTCCCTCCATTTTGCCATCAATCCTAGCGTGGTGCCGGGGTATAATCCCCTAGGCGTTTTGAACTGTGCAAACAAGCCGGTCTCTGATAACAGATAATTAGATGATTTTTCATGGCCAAAAACTACCAATGCGGTTTTCCCCGGCAGCATCAGACCTTTGGGAGCGATCTGTGAAATGGTAAAACCATTTTTTCTCCATTCTTGGACATTATGGTCATTGACATCCCAGTAATCCAACACTTGAAGTTCAGGCGTGATACCTGCCACATCATTGGGAGGATTAGATGGATCCATGCCTTCAGGCTTTTGGGCCTCTTCGGGAGCGGAGACACCCTGCTCACCCAATGCATCAATGAATCCTGGATATATCATCAAGGAATCTCCGGGAATTATTTGTGCATCAACTGGAATTTTAGCATTTGTCCCTATTTTTTCAAAAAGCCCATCTTTGATAATTATGGTACCATGGTCAATGGTTTTGCCGGGGGAGGTGATAATGGTAGCGTTGGTGATGGCATAGGTTCCTGTGACTCGTCTTTTCCCGGTATAATCACTTTGGGAATAAACAGATTGTCCAAGCAGTAAACAAATCCACACCATTAAAAGCTTTAAGGTGTTCTGTCTTTTAATCATAAAATTATGGGTAGATAAAGTATTAAATCAAACCATAAACTAACAAAAGATTTATTTTTTGACATAGCATAATTTTCTTATCGGTAAAATAATATGGTTAAATGCGTAATTATATATGTGAAAAATGTTTTTCACTATTTGAAAATAACCTGCAAAAAATCGATGTTATACGAATGGTATTTGTAGATAGAATTATTAAGAAAAGTGTATATTTTTACCTATTAAACGACGTTAACATCAGCCATGAAAGATATTTTAGTAATTGAAGATGACCTCTTAATTTTGAAAATGGTGGAGTTTAGACTTAAAAAAGAGGGACATAAAGTGATTTTGGCTGAAGACGGAAATGAAGGCGTAAAAGCCTTGGAAGAAAATACTCCTGACCTAATCATCACCGATATTATGGTCCCATTTAAAAGTGGGATTGAAATCATAGAATTTGCCAGGGCAAAATATCCAGAGTGTCCGATTATTGTACTTAGCGCATTGGGTGAAGAGGAGGGGACAGTAATGGAAGCCTTCAACCTGGGGGTTTCTGATTTTGTGCCTAAACCATTCAACCCAAATGAACTCGCTATTAGGGTGAAGAGACTGATTAATTGAACCGGTAATACATTATTGTGATCAAACTTTACTTAAGTTTTCTTTTTGCAGCATTGCTGTCATTAAAAGTCTGTACAGTTACTGCTTTTCAAGTGAGTGACTCAGTGGCTACCATTTCATTTCTAAATGGGGTGGAAAAGGTAGAGTCCATGTACTTTAAACTCAAGATCAAAAAAGATCAACCAAGCCAAAGCATTGACCCACAAGCCAATCAGCTTGAGCAAATCTTAAACAAGGTTTATTACGATTTTGAAAAGGCTACTTTTACTAGAGATTCTTTAATTAATGTCGGGATCAATAATACGGACATAGAGTATTATATTTTTGATGATGCCAAGGAATTTAAAGAAGTCGTTGACTATATATCGATAGTTAAGAAAAATGAACTTTACATTCCTAAAACAGAAAAAGCACAAACGAATGAAAAGTTGATCATTGCTGCAAGTAGGATACCATTTAAGCCCTTTTATAAGTTAAAGTACAAAATCTTTAATGATGTTAAATTCATTATTCTACTTGGGATTTTGGGTCTGTTTCTTATTACTTTTCTGGCACTACTATTTTTTCTTACCATCGTCAGATCAAAAAATGCTAAGCAGAAAAAACATATCCAGGAATACAAACTGCTTTGCCAATCACCTATTTCCAGTTTACTGTTTGAATACAGTTATCAGGAAATTGAGTCAATGACCTTCGACCAAATAGCCAATGAATTTGGTAAATCCAATTTTAGTAAAACACTTTTTAAAGACACACTGGTCAAGGAAATTGTTAATGTCAATAAAAACCTAAAAGGTGAGTTTAAAGATAAACTGAGAGCCATTTATACCATACTTGACCTAGACAAGTTTTCTCTGCACAAGTTAAAAAGTAGAAACTGGGACGAGCAAAGTTCTGGTATAGTTGAGCTTTTTGAAATGAATATAGAATATGCCGTAGAGGAAATAGAAAAACTGATCTACAGTAAAAACTTCATTGTAAGGACCAATGCTGTAAGGGCTGTTTTGCATCTCTCTATAGATAAAGACCTGAAATTCTTGGCACAGCAGAAATACCCACTTTCAAAATGGCAACAAATGTCCATTTACAGGGTCTTGAAAAATATCCCAAAAACAGAAAAAGTAGGAGTTGCCATTCTATTGGATTCAGAAAACCACACAGTTCGACTCTTCGGAATAAGGCTGGTCAGGTTTCTTGGAAAGATTGAGTTAATAGAAAAACTTTCTAAAATGTATGATAATGTCACCTATTCTGAGCAGGAGGAAATTTTAAAATCCTTCAAGGCATTAACTGCTTTTGGGGAGTTGGAATTGGTTCATAAGGTACTGATGGGAAATGATCATCCTCTTTCTACTTTGGCCGCTAATTTATTGGCAGACATTGGAAATGAAGACTCAATAGAATTCCTCTGTAAAAAAGTCAAGGAGACAGAAGATTTCAAACTGCAAAAATGCATTCTAACAAGCTTGCATGCATTGGATGAGCAAAGATTTGAAATAGAAGTCCAAAACCTCAACCAAGAGCATATTTACCTAATCAAAAATCACATAAAAGACAGTTTGCTGAGCTATGTATAGTTTACTTTTCGATTTGGTAACCCAAGTTATGGGCATGTTTTTCCTGTTTTATGGATTTGCTGTGATCATCATCTATATGATCATCACCCTGCTTTCTGGGCTAGAACTAAGGGAACAAATCAAGAAAAATAAGTTTGTGGACTACAAAGATGTAATCACAACGCCTGTAGGTCCTAGTGTTTCCATTCTAGCACCTGCCTATAATGAAGGTAAAACCATCGTTCAAAATGTTAGGAGCTTACTTTCTTTACATTACAGTAGATATGAGGTAATCATTATCAATGATGGTAGCAAGGATGATTCAATAGACTTATTGATAAAGAATTTTGACTTAAGAAAGACAGAATTTGCCTTTGAACAGGTAATTGACACTGCTAAGGTAAAAGCTGTTTACAAATCCAACAACCCTTCATTCAGCAAACTGATTGTTGTGGATAAGGAAAATGGAGGCAAAGCTGATGCCTTAAATGCTGGAATAAATATTAGCGGACAGGAACTGATAGCCTGTATAGATGTGGACTGTATTTTGGCTCCCGACAGTATTGTTAGAATGTTGAGACCTTTCTTGGAAGAAACCAATAAGAAGGTTATAGCAGTAGGAGGAGGGATTGGTATAGCCAACAACTGTGATATCAAGGATGGGACCGTTGTAAAATACAGGGTTCCTGACAGCTTATTGGGAAGGTTTCAAGTAATTGAATATTTCCGCTCGTTTCTTTTGGGACGCTTGGCATGGTCAAGAATGAACGGACTTTTACTTATTTCAGGAGCTTTTGGATTCTTTGATAAGGAATTGGTATTAAAAGTCGGAGGATATTTCCCTAAGACGGTAGGAGAGGATATGGAATTAGTGGTAAGGATGAGACGCTATATGGAAGAACAAAAACTTCCTTATAAAGTGGCTTTTGTTTCTGATCCGCTTTGTTGGACTGAAGTTCCTGAAACGGAAGAAGTCCTTTCCAAACAAAGGAATAGATGGATGCGCGGAACAATAGAAACACTGCAGCTGCACAGAACCATGCAACTGAATCCAAAATATGGATTCATAGGAATGATATCTTTTCCTTTTTGGTCATTATTTGAAAAAAATGCACCAATAATAGAACTCCTTGGTGCCATTTATACCATCATCTTGATCGTCATGGGAGATTTCAGTGCGCTTTACTTTCTAAGTCTTTTTGTGCTGATTTATTTCTTTGCTGTAATGCTTTCGTCTTTCAGTATACTATTCGAAGAGCTGGCCTTTGACAATTATCAAGAAAAAGGTGACCTGAAAAAGCTGATCACAACGGTTTTAAAGGAGCCTCTTTTCATACATCCAAAAATAATGAGCTGGTGTATGAAAGGCCACTGGCAATTTATCAAAGGCATTGGAGGCTGGGGTGAAATGGTTCGTGTGGGATTTAATAACAAATTGAAATCAAGTTCAGAGAATAATGGCAAATAAAACTATATATACCCTATTAATATTAAGTCTATTTGCAATTCCTGCAATGGCCCAAGAAAACTTTGATCCGGATAAAAAGTTTTTTGAGGCTAGGGACATGGCCATTAATGGAGATAGAGCAGAAGCTATAAAGTTGGCCAATAAAATCGTAGAAAAATATCCCGGTTATTCTGATGTTTGGATCTTATTGGGGAGAATGTACAGTTGGGATGGAAAAAATGATTCCGCATCGATTTATTTTGAAAAAGCCATTGAAATCAGCCCGGATTATGAAGATGCATATATAGGGTATCTTGACAATTTATTCTGGGCAGACCAACTTGATTCTGCAGGGCAGGTACTGGACAGAGCTGAAACGCAATTTGGCAAAGGCTCTTCAGCCCTGCAATACAGAAAGTCAAAGTATGCTTATTATCGCGAAGATTATAAACAAGCCATTCAAATAGCTGAGGAACTATATGAGAACAATGCCAGTATAGATGGCTTGCTTTCTTATATCCAACGAATAAAGCGATTAACGATAAAAAGTGCTGTAGGTGTAACTGCAGACCATGATTCATTCCAAGGGCAGTTGACGCCTTGGCAAACCTATTCCTTATACGCTAGAACCAGAGTAGGATTCCTGGGCAATGTCATTGGACGAGCAACTCACTCACATCGCTTTGACAGCAATGGTACCCAATATGAAATAGATGCTTACCCAAGTTTGGGAAAAAATTCCTATGCCTACGTCAATGTGGGTGCTTCGAATGCCTCATTTTTTCCCAATTATAGATTTGGAACTTCCATATATTGGAGTCTACCAAAAGCCTATGAATTTGATATTGGGTACAGGCATCTTCGCTTTAGTGAAACTACCCATATCCTTACAGCCTCTGTGGGCAAATACACCGGTAATTGGTGGTTAAACTTGAGGGCTAATCATGTCCCTTCCGAAGAAGGAGGCTCCATAAGCGGAAATATCCAAGCCAGGTACTACTTCAAAGGGTCTGAGGATTACTTTGTAGCTCAAGTAAGTACTGGGGTATCCCCTGATGAGGAAGATAGGGATCTTCAGTCTCAATTATTGAATTCCTACAGGGCAAGGGTAGGCTACCAGCAACTTTGGAGTCCAAGATGGCTAGGTTATGCCTTTGTGGGCTATTCTTATGATGAACTAAGCCCAGACAACTATCGACCAAATCTAAATATTTCAATAGGAACTGAATTCAGATTTTAATGACCTCTAACCAAGCTGCATACAGGTTCTCAAGATCAAAAATTGGACTAACCTTCATTATAGTCCTGATCATTCTTATTCCAGTTGTTGTTATTCCAGGTTTGAGTCATCTAGCCTGGAAATTCTCTACACCCAAGAATATCAATGTAGTGATCATGGATAAAACTGTATCTGATCAGGAGAGGCTAGAACATAGATCTTTATTTTGGGCTATGAAGCACCTGAACATTCGTAGGGAAGATGGTCAATTTTACCAATTTGATAAAGATTATCTTGGGTTTTACCCCCAAGAAAATGGCAAGCACAAAATAAAAAGTTTGCAACAGTACAGGCCTCAAGCCTTGGACTCTTTGACACAGGCAATGGATATTCTTTATTTTGCTGATACTTATGGAGTTTATGAAGCTGATTTCAGGAATAACAATAAAAACGCTTATTCAGAAAAGATTTACGGTGGACTAAGTCAAAAAGACGTTGACTTCCTTTCAAAATCCATCGACCAAGAAAAACTGGTCATAGCGGAGTTTAATACCATGGGCGCTCCCACAAGCCCTGAACTTAGATTAGAGTTTGAAGAAATCATGAAGATCAAATGGTCAGGATGGATAAGCCGCTATTTTGATGAGTTGGATACCCTGATCAATAACGAAATACCCAACTGGCTGATCGAAAATTACAAACAGCAACATCAAGGAGAATGGTTGTTTAAGGGTGCTGCCCAGGTTTTCGTGAATGAAACAGGTAGAATTGAAATCCTGGAACACAAAAAGGATATGGTCCAACAGGTTCCTTTGATCGTTTCTACTTTAAAAAGCCAACAAAAGTATGATTTGCCCCAAGAAACGAATTATCCTTACTGGTTTGAAATTATTAGAATTGACAAAAATTATGAGGTAATCTCCTATTTTGACCTTACACCAACAGAGAGTGGTCTGGAAAAACTTCAATCCATGGGGCTGCCTAGATATTTTCCGGCAAGCATGATCAAAAAAAATGGGAAAGGAAATATATTTTACTTTACAGGAGACTTCTCAGACAATCCCATATCCATGAGCTCAACGCCTTTTCTGGGCATTGCTAGGCTACAAAAGCTGGTTAATGATAAAACAGATTACTCTAACCGAAATTCCTTTTATTGGAATTATTTCTATCCATTAATTCAGAATATATTGGAGGACTACCAAAAATAATTCCGTCATTATTTTTTATTGATTTACCAGTTTTTCCATGGTGGAAGGCCAATTCATTTATAAATCTCCGCCTAATTTTCTTCAGGCAAAATGGCGTTATTTTTCATGGCATAACTGTCTTTCCCATTGTAATCATCAAACATGGCTTTCAGTTTATCCAAGGTTTCAATTTCATTAATTGGTTCTAAATAAAGGGACTCCATGACTTCATAAACCTCATTATCGGACATAAAATAAGTCCCATCAATATAATCACCAAACTGATATTTGTTTCTCTTAAGGGCATGGCTAATTTTAGATTGAAAAGCCGCTGCAGTATCCAAAACACTGCCTCTCCAAGCCACAGAATCGGGCAATTGTATCTCAAAATTGGTCTCTAAAAACGCCAAGATACTTGGGCTTACCTCGAGATGAGTATTTACCGCAGCCATAGATTTGGCCCTTTTCAACTTTGGGGAATAAATCAAAAATGGAACATGGAATCTGTCTATTTTAGTGGACATAGGAATCTCTGGTAGCCTGTGGTCACCCGTGATAAAGAAAATGGTGTTTTCTGCTTTTTCCAATTTCAAATACTCCTTGAAAAACTCTTTCAGGGCATCATCACCATACAGGACACTCGCCAATTCATTTTCGTATTTACTTAGGTCATATCCAGCGTCCACATTCAAGCTCTCCATATTCTCCTTAACCTTGTCTAGATATAATTCTTGGTCCGGTACTAAAAAGGGAGAGTGCATCGAAGCTGTCTGAAAAATATTTAATTGCGGAGAATCCGAATTGGGAAGCTTCCTAATTCCATTTTGAAAAGCTTCCTTGTCCGCATAGCCCCATGAAAATCCAGCAGCAGATGCAGGGGATTTTTGGAAGTCACTATCAAAGTCATCCTCATCTATCAAAAGATCCACTCCTTGATATTGGAGGAATTCTCTGGCATTTTCAAATTTTGAATCAAAACCAGAGAAAAAATTGACTTCATAACCGTTTTCATTTAATAATGAAATAAGGGTATTGTGTCTAGGATAAGGGTCTACTTCCATGAAACCATTTTCACCAAAAGGTAATGAGCCAAACAATCCTGGAAGTACACCAAAGGTACGACCAGTGGTAGAAAGCATATTTTCCCAATAAAGGCTCTTATTGGCCAGTGAATCCAAAAATGGTGTCCAACTACCCAAATAAGCATTTTTCCCTGAATACGCCTTTCCCAAGCCCTCTACAATGATAAATACCAGATCAGGCTTTTTGTCAAATGAATCGAAAAAGGGTCCCAAATAATCCGGATAGTTATTCAAGTGTAAAAATGGATAGGTAGGATCAATAAATTCCTTTTGCACCAAGGCATTTTCATCCATCTCCGGTGCCAAATAAAAATCAAAATAAATATTTCTGGAAGTACTGAAATACTCATAAGCCTCCTCATAAAAGAAAAGGGATTTATTTTCAGAAAGATTAGCTTCCAAGCTTGAAAAGCCCTGAGGTTTTGAAATGGGCACAAACAGTAAAATGGCCAAAAGAACATAAGAAGCAAGGGAGATTGAAAGCAATGCCTTCAATTTGAAATTGATAAACTTACCCAATCCCAACAACCAATAGACAAATACGATAGCAGCAGGAAAGGCTATCAAACTAAATGCGTTTAATGCCCCTGCGGCCTGCACAGTCTCCAGCAAATCATTAAAGGAATAAGTAAATAAGTCAGCACCCAAGGGAACCAGGGCCTGAGAGAAATAGAAAATCAGACCTATTTGGCCAATAATCAATAAACTAAGCAGTGTTCTATAAAGGGTGTAGGAGATTTTAGGAAAAACTAGTCCAAAAACACCTTGAACCAAAAAAAACACCCCAACGGCATACAATCCCCACTTAATGGTTTCCAATAAATTAATAAAGAACACTTCCCACTGAGGCTCAGCCGAAAGCCCATGAATATTACCAATCCATAATACCTCGACAATGCCAACAATAATTAAAAGCAACAAGAAAATAATACTGATTTGCCAGAATTTCATCAAATTGCTTGTAATATTGCTTACCAAATTGGATTTGATAGCCGTTTTTTGACTCATTATTATTATTTAATGATGGACATTTATCCAAATTCGAAATACTTATTTTCGCAACAAATTAACTATATTGTAATTCAAATTTCACTATAAAAATGAATAAAAGTTTCTTAATAAAAGAACTCTTTGCTAATATAAAAACTACAGGCGCAGTAACATTTAGTTCAAAGTCTCTTGTTAATAAAATGCTATCATTTGCTAATTTTAAAGGAGCAAAAACCATTATCGAATTGGGAGGTGGAGATGGAAGCATTACCAGAGGTATCATCAGTAGAATGGACAAGGATGCAACCTTGCTCGTATTTGAAATAAGTGAGCCTTTTTGCAGGAACCTAAAAAGGGAATTCCCTCAAAAAAACGTACAGATTATCAATGATTCTGCTGAAAATATGGACAAATACCTGGAAGGAAAAGATGCAGATCTTATTCTTTCATCACTACCTTTTAGTCTGATTCCAAAAGAATCCAGGAATAAAATTTATTCCAAAACCAGGTCCTCATTAGGCGAAAATGGTTTTTTTATACAAATATGCTATTCTTATTTATTGAAATTTCAGTTTGCCAACTATTTCAAAAACATAAAAACGGCCTTTACCTTAAAAAATTTCCCGCCAGCTTTTATCCTTATTTGTAAATAATCATCACCCATTCAGGATCATTTCTTTGCAATGCCATTGCTTTTCGAGACATTTTATGTCAATCTGTTTTGCGCTAAAAATTATTGCCTTAACTTGAAATAGATGAGTAAAGAAGTATTCAAAGGACGGGGAGCGCATATTGAACCGGACAATCCCTATTTAAAGCGAAAGGTAACCATAGCGCATATTGAAGGGGTGGATGAGGAGCAGTACCAGGATAAACCAACAACCAAATTCTATAAAGAACAGACCAAAGGTGCCCTGAGTAAAAATGATAGTCCTGATCTTCCTTTAGACTATTCCGTCAATCCGTATCAAGGTTGTGAGCACGGTTGCATATATTGCTATGCCCGAAATTCACATCAATACTGGGGATTTGATGCAGGTCTTGGTTTTGAAACCAATATTATGGTTAAAAGCAATATTGTTGAAGTGTTAAGAAAACAATTGAAGGCGAAAAACCACGTGGTTTCTCCTATAATGCTATCTGGAAATACAGACTGTTATCAACCTGCGGAAAAGCAATATGCTTTGACCAGGAAAATATTGGAACTCTGTTTGGAACTAAGACATCCTGTTAGTATCGTTACAAAAAACACCCTGATCAAACGGGATGAAGATATAATATTGCAATTGGCAAAACTCAATTTGGTACATGTTTATTTCTCCATTAACCACCTTGATAACCAATTGAAGGCTTTGTTGGAACCGAGGACGGCCACTGCGGAAAAGAAAATAAATACCATGGCAGCATTTTCCAGCAAAGGGATTCCATGTGGCGTGATGGTCGCACCCATCATCCCTGCATTGAACACAGCAGATATCGCCAAAATCATCCAAAAGACAGCCAAAGCTGGTGCCTTAAATGCGGGATATACTGTGGTTAGACTGAATGGCAATGTTAAAAAAGTATTCACCAATTGGCTAGAGGAAAACTTTCCTGATCGATCAGAGAAGATAATGCATCAAATTGAAGAACTTCATGGAGGGAAATTGAATGATACCGAATGGGGCAGAAGGATCAAAGGTTCCGGAGCCATTGCCCATATGATCGATAGGATTTTCACCACATCCAAAGATAAATTTATGAAAGGCAGGTCAATGCCTGCTTTTGATCTCAGCAAATTTTCACCTCATGGGCAAATGCGCCTATTTTAATCCAGGGCAATCATGGATAATATTTTGGAAATAGCTATTTTAGAAATGATAAGACAAAGAGGCAAAAAACCTTTTGAACTATATGAGGTGATCAAATGGATTTTCCCAGAGGACTGGCAGCATTTTACCAGTGAAATCGAAACCGCCGCGCACCATTTGGAGGAAATGGGCAAAATCAATTTAACTGCAAGTCAAGTAGGTGAGTCGACCAAACTTACTGTGATGAAAGTATCAAAAAAGTCCAAAGTTTAATTATAAGGAGAATAAACCATTATGCTATCACTACCCAAAACCACTGTAGAAAATGTTCCTAAAGATCATGAAGTAATTACTTTAGGAGCAGGTTGTTTTTGGTGCACGGAAGCGGTATTCCAAAAAATCAAGGGTGTCAATGGAATCATGCCAGGATATAGTGGCGGACATATAGAAGCACCCAGCTACCATGAAGTGACTACAGGAACTACCGGTCATGCTGAAGTGATCCAACTTTTCTATAATCCAGAGGAAATTGCCTTTCAGGATATTCTTGAGGTCTTTTGGGCAACCCATGACCCTACCAAATTAAATAGACAAGGCGCGGATATTGGACCCCAATATCGCTCAGCCATCTTCTACCACAATGAAGAACAAAGGATCATTGCAGAGGACTTCAAGCAACTGGTGGAAAAAGCAGGAGTTTATGATTCACCCATAGTGACTGAAATAAGCCCATTCCAGAATTTTTATCCAGCAGAAAACATGCATGTAAATTATTTTAATACACATGAAAACCAACCCTATTGCCAATTTGTTATCCGCCCAAAACTGGAAAAGGTAACCAGGGCATTTGATAACCTGGCCAAGTAGATCTTTAAGATCAAACCTCTACTTTAGGCAGGTTTTTCAATACCAATTGTATGTTTTTGTCCTTGGCTGTTTCCTGAAAATTATAGATCGTTTCCAATACATCCATATCGATATATACCGATTTACCACCATCTATTTCAAGGATGGCATTTTCAGGGATCTTTTCCAAAGTTTTGGTCATGCTTGCCTTATTCAAAAAAGACATATGTTCACTCAATGACAGCTTGAAGGAATGTTGATTGGCATTCCTCTCCACCTCCATAAAATACGGTGTTTTGATATTGGCTTTGAGGATAAAATAAATCGCTACGGACATACCTATTCCGATCCCAATCAATAAATCTGTCAGCAATATGGCCATAACAGTGACCACAAAGGGAATAAACTGATCGATGCCCATTTTATACATCTTTTTATAAAGATCCAATCGGGTGAGTTTATATCCTACCATTAATAGCACCGCTGCCAATGCCGATAGGGGGATCATATTGAGTATATCGGGAATCAAAGCCACACAAAGACAAAGCAAGAGACCATGGATAAAGGCGGACACTTTTGTTTCACCACCAGACTCTATATTAGCAGAACTCCGCACAATAACTGCAGTCATGGGAAGTCCTCCGATTAAACCGGCAATAATATTACCTATCCCTTGCGCCCTTAATTCCCTATTATTGGGTGTCCTTCTCTTATGCCTATCCAGTTTATCGGAAGCCTCTATGCAGAGTAAGGTCTCCAGACTGGCCACAATTCCAATAGTAAACGCTACGATATACAAATCTATATTTCCCAAAATGGAAAAATCAGGAAAGGTGAGTTGATCCGCCAAACCTGAAAAGGAATTGATCATGGGGATATTCACCAAATGACTTTGTACCACCTCTAATGAGGGTATGGTCGTTTTAAAAATAATATTGATCAATATTCCAGCCAATACAGCCAGCAAAGCTCCAGGAAGAAAAGTCAAAGCCTTGATTTTTTTGATAAAGGGTTTTTCCCAAAGAATCATGATAGTCAAAGAAACCACTCCAATAATCATAGGACCAAGACCAATATGGAATATGGAATAAAATAACTCAGTAAAGGTATTTTTTCCGTCAGGCTGTTTAAAACCTTCATTGCCAAAAAAATCCGAATCCACACCCAAAAAATGAGGGATTTGCTTTAAGATAAGTATCAGGCCTATCGCAGCCAGCATACCTTTAATAACCGCACTAGGGAAATATAATCCAATGACACCTGCTTTGATCAAACCCAAAATCAATTGGATTAGGCCTGCCAAAACCACTGCTACCAAAAAGGCTTCATAACTGTTTAAGGTTTCAATACCATTAAGAACAATTACCGTAAGTCCTGCTGCTGGACCACTGACAGCAGTCTGGGATCCACTGAGCATGGACACGACCAAACCTGCTACAATCCCTGTAACCAAACCCGAAAAGAGTGGAGCTCCAGAGGCCAGTGCGATACCAAGACAAAGGGGCAAGGCCACTAAAAATACCACCAAGCCTGCAGGGAAATCTTTATTAAGGTGACCTAAATAGTAATTTAATTTTTTCTTCATACCGCCCATTTTATGTAAAAAAACTACACTTAAATCATTAGTAATCAGCAATTAATAATTAACGATTTACTTAAAATATAAGCATTTCAAAGCAGTTCTTTGCTATATAGTTTTAAGAAAAAAAGTATTTTTATGTAAAAGGATCATTTCTGTAGCATATATTGAAGTTATTTATATCACTTTTGAGCGCTAGGCAGTTAATTTTCAAAAATTTAATCTCCACTTTATCATGAGAACCAGAGCACAAGAATCACGCGCAGCAATAGAAAGACTTTATATCACCATGCGCCATTTATTTATGCGCGGTGTGTACAAACCTTTGGGGGTTTCTGGGGAGTCCCTGATTTCTGCCTTACATGTGCTACAGCCGGAGATTTATGGTTTAGTCACAGAAAATGAAAAGATCGAGTTGGATGGGCTGCTATATGTCATGGAAAGATTACCTAGGGGTATAGAAGAATGTAGGTATATCAGACTAATAAGCAGGGAAGGCTATGAAAACGCAGATTTTGAAAAGCTGATCCCAAGTAAGCGTAGGAGGAACTGCTATAGAGTAGACCGCAACCAAATGTTTGTAGAGATGACCCGGGGCAAAAGTGATATATATGATATCCTGACACACCTTACTTTCTTGTATATAGAGGCTGAAAAGATCAGGAATAATAGCACTGACAGTAAGGGAAGAATCAACCTCAACTGGAAGATGCTAGGCGAAATCGTTGAAAAAGACAAACTAGGAGAGCCCTATAACCATGAAGCGGCCTGTTCCTACCTCAGCCATATTACTGGAAGAACCTATGATGAGACCCATAGGGCGATCGAAAAATTCAATATATCTTCCAATTCCAACAGCCTGTTTAGTATCGTCTATCATTTGGGGAAATTGTCCATAGAAGAAGCGATGGAACAAAAAGACCGGGAAATTTCCTTTTCTGCCACCCTAAGAGAGAGGATTGGTCACCATGTTTATGGAGAGCAGTGGGCACAGCATATCAAAGGAATATTGGAAGATAATAACCTATTGCACCGGCCGATCCATATTATCAGTGCCAACTTACACAGTGTACTCAATACCATCTATGGGCATCAATTATTAGGTTTAAATTCTTTTGAGGAAATCGAAAAAATTGTAAGTGAGATAAGCTTAGACCATAAAAGCAAAAAACAAAAGCAAATCCGGGAATATGCCCTCAAAAATGGTTTTATTGAAATTCCTGATGTTTCAGGTACCAATATAGGTGCCCAGATTTTTGATACTGCAAAAATGGAAAAGAATACCATTATTCCTGGAATTAGCATTCCTGAAGAAATCAAAAAGAAGCCGGTAATTGTCGTAATGGATTATGCCTTTGGTGAGCAAGCCTATGAATGCTTTGATGAGCTCTTAAAACCCTTTGAATCCAAAAAACAAATGATCCCACTTGATGTGGTTTCTGCTTCCATAATGGGAAAGGCTGGGATTTTACAGGGCAATAAAGGCGATCTTATGATTCCAACTTCCCATGTTTTTGAGGGAACAGCTGATAATTATCCTTTTAAAAACAGGCTAAAGGGAAGTGATTTTGAGGGGTATGGTCTTGAAGTCTTTGAAGGACCTATGATTACGGTATTGGGCACTTCCTTACAAAATAAAGATGTCCTAAGTTATTTTATGGACTCTTCCTGGAAGGCCATTGGTCTGGAGATGGAAGGAGCCCATTATCAAAAAGCCCTACAATCAGCCAGTAAAATCAGAAGAAGTATTAGAAAAAACGTAAAGGTTTTATATGCCTATTATGCTTCTGATAATCCTCTGAAAACAGGAAGTACCCTGGCTTCTGGAAGCCTTGGGATGGAAGGAGTGAAGCCCACCTACCTGATCACCTATAAGATATTAGAAAGTATATTTACCAATTGACCCAATCTGAATATCATTAAGTAATAAATTGTATATAAGCAATATACCCTAGGTTTTAATGGCAATATTAGAGATATTTAATTTCAAATTTGTTTTTAAAGTTTCCAAATGGCAAATTAGAACAAAGCAATAATTATATTTGTTTGATTAAAAGACATTTGAGAAGGGAATTTATTCTCTCCAAAATACCTATCAGGCCAAATTGACCTGATAATATTGAATGGGCCCTCCATAGGAATTTTTATCATTGAGATTCACCCTACTATTATGACATTAAAAATAGACCATAACTGGGGGCCTTATAAAAATAGAATTTATGAAAGTAGACAACTTTAATGGCTTTAATTTCAACGAAGCTTTACAAGAAGGCTTGGATGCCATGGGCTTCAATAAGCCTACACCAATACAGCAACAAGCTATACCTGAAATCCTGTCTGGCAGTGATTTGATAGCTTGTGCACAAACTGGAACGGGAAAAACAGCAGCGTTTATTCTACCTGTACTTAATAAAATAGCTGAAAGTGGGGCAGGAAAACTGGATACCTTGATTTTGGCGCCTACTAGAGAACTGGCCATCCAAATAGATCAGCAAATTCAAGGCTTGGCCTATTTTGTAGGCATCAGTTCCATTCCTATTTATGGAGGTGGAGATGGATTGGCCTGGGAACAGCAGAAAAAAGCCTTGGAACATGGAACAGAAATCATAGTGGCTACACCGGGAAGGCTAATTGCCCTGCTCGCAGGGGGGAAAGTAGATTTATCATCACTAAAACATTTGGTACTGGATGAGGCTGACAGAATGCTGGACATGGGATTTTCAGATGACTTACTTAAAATCATCAATTACCTTCCAAAAGAAAGGCAAACGGTGCTTTTTTCCGCTACCATGCCACCAAAAATCAGGCAATTCAGTAAAAAAATCCTGAATGAAGCCAAGGAAATCAATATTGCCATCAGTAAAACCGCCGAGGGTGTCAGCCAATTAGCATATATGTGCTATGACAGTCAAAAGGAAAAACTACTTGAACATATCCTCACCCAAAAGACTTATGAAGCTGTAGTGATTTTTGCCTCTACAAAAGAAAAAGTCAAAAGCATCTACAAGGTCTTGCGCAAGAAATTCGACGTAGAATCTTTTCACTCTGATTTGGAACAAGTGGAAAGGGAAAAAATTATGTCCAGGTTCAAAAATAAGACCCTGAAAATTTTGGTCGGTACCGATATCATTTCGAGGGGAATCGATGTGGAAGGTATTGAATTGGTCATTAATTTTGATACCCCTAGTGATCCAGAAGACTATGTACACAGGGTAGGCAGAACCGCTAGAGCCGATAAAAAGGGTGAAGCGATCACTTTTGTCAATGAAAAGGATTTG
The DNA here is from genome assembly GCF_020463795.1 of Echinicola marina. Lineage (NCBI taxonomy): Bacteria > Pseudomonadati > Bacteroidota > Cytophagia > Cytophagales > Cyclobacteriaceae > Echinicola > Echinicola marina. Next base: position 4,436,689 of record NZ_CP080025.1, read on the forward strand.
TTTAAGTTCCATAAGATCCAAAATCTGATTGGTATAGAAATTCCAAGGTTGGATCTACCTGATGGCTTTGAAGGAGGACCAGAATATAAAGAAGGTAGGTCAAAAGGAAATATTAAGAATAAAAAGCAGGGTAACAATCCTAAAAGCAAATTTAAAAAGCGGCAAAATGGGACTGGGTCAAAGCATCATGCAAAAAATCAACACTCAAAAAATCCTCACAAGGACAAGGATAATTCCCATAAGGATAAGCAGCCCATTGGGAATTCCAATAATACAACAGGAAAATTCAGGACCAGATCAAATGTCAAGAACAGTCAACAGGATTAATCTTGTCCCCAATTAGCCAGTGTCCATAATGATAGATTAGCTATATTTAGAAAATTATTTTACACCTAAACCTTAGTAAGCCCAAAAATATTTTGGGCTATTTTGTTTTCTAACTTATTGGATGACTGGTATTTTTAGTTATTAAACGGTAATAATAACCCCGTGTTCTCATAGCTCCTTTCGACTCAAACATGAAATAACAATTACTCATTTCCCCAAAATGAATTCTGCATTGATCACATTTTTTGAATCATTAAACCACAGACAAGCACTATTAATTGTTGAAAACTCTAAAATGGATTGCCAACAATCTCTAAGCTGATACCTTTTAGTTTAAATTATTCAAAAGCACAAACAATATCCCTTCCAAATAAGAGCGTCAACAGATCATTTTATGGGAAACAAAATATCTTATTACAATAATATTTACAGATGTCGAAAAATATTGATACAGAATAGTCGATGAGAATTTGATCCTTTCAAATTAGTAAACAAATATTACCAGTTAGAATGTTTTACTTATTAAACTCTTAGTAGCAAAATTTAATTTTTAATTAATACACTAATTCAATATATTATTTGACATTAAAAATTAATTACTTACCTTTATATAAATCGTGACACCAATAACACACCTAATTATTTCACCAAGTTTAGGGCAACGAACTCACGATGGTAACTGAATATAAGGGGTTGTATTTTTAATTATTCCCTTTACCAGTTTAGCAAATTACTAAGTTTTGATGGCGCAATTTTGAGCAATGGCAGCATTGTTCCGCTGTTTTTTATTGTTGAATCTTTTAGATATGATTTTTGAAATTTTAAAAATTCTCACAGGAGAAGTAAACAATTATTTTCAGCAATTAGAAATGGATGATTCGGAGCTCATTTTGGACAATGTAGCCATGATTGACTCCCAGTCAGACAGTGCTGAGGCATTAAAAAATAAGATCATATTATCCCTAATTAATCTAAGAGAGGAAGTTACCCTTAAAAACTTTCCCAACAGTGTGAACAACGGGGATACTATAAGCTTTAAAAATCCAAAGGTCCATATTAATCTGTTTTTGATCTTTTGCGCCAACAGGGCACAGTACAATAAATCCCTCAACGACTTATCCAAAATCCTGGAGTTTTTCCAATCCAAAAAAGTTTTCACACAATCCAATACCAGCTTTGATAGGGACTTGGACGAAATGAGTGGCGTAAAACATTTCAGGTTTACCATGGAATTATTTACCCCAACTTTTGAAGAATTGAACTATATCTGGGGAACACTGGGAGGAAGACAATATCCATCCGTCTTTTACCGGATGAACCTGATAGAAATTGATAGGGATATGATCAATTCAGCTGAGTCTGTCATCACAGAGATTCACAGAAATTATAAACAACAATAAGGTATGAAAGTGTCAACTGTTTTTAAGCCGCTTTTAAAAATAAGCCTCTATCATAATTACTTTTTAAATGATGGAAAGGATGAATTTGTCGGTATGGTGGATGATAAAAAACAAGAACAATTAAAGACCTATCATTGGAATTCATTTTTCGATATTTCGCCAAGTAATGCCACTTTGGAATTACTTCAAGGACATCATATTACCGTAAAATCATATGCAGATCATTTATTATTAGCCTTGAAGGTCGATCCAACGGATGAGCAAATTCCCTTTATTGAATTTCTTGGTGATGAGGAATTGATTTTTAAATTCAAAGTTCGAGATCCGTTTTTTTGGAACTACACCCATTTGCCTTTTACAGGTGAGGAAATACTATATTTTACCAATAAGGAACCCAACCTATCAGCTCCTTTTGATTTTGAACCTCTCCACAAAGCACAGGAAAACAAAGTAATCAATTCCAACTTTTTATTCTCTGGAGAAAACAAAAAGGAATTATTGGAGCAAACACAATTAGAGGACAATGCGCCGACTGGCATCCTTAGGTTATTTATTCAGGCCGATAATGTAGGAAACAGTGTTCTACAACAAAATGGCAAGTTAAAAAATCAATTACCGCATTTTAAAATTCATTTTGACAATCAAAAAACCATTTGGAAATATATCCATCATAAGGGAGCATTTGAGACAGAGACTAAAAAAGTCCAGCCTTTGACACACTATGGCTTTGTACATTTAGAAAGTCCAACAGACTTCAAGAGTAATGTTCCAGACTTGGCGGATTATAAATTTCCGAATCCCAATCCATTACATATTAAATCAATAGGAAATAAACTTTATTCAGAAATATTCATTTAAACCTTTTTATCCATGGCAACAACATTAAAAACACCAGGTGTCTACATTGAGGAAATCACGAAATTTCCACCTTCTGTAGCACAAGTTGAAACTGCAATTCCCGCTTTTATAGGCTATACTGCACAGGCAAAGGATGGAGACAAAGAACTGCCACCTAATGAGCCAGTAAAAATCTCCTCAGTACTGGAGTTTACAGAATACTTTGGTGGTGCTCCTGAAGTAGAAGTTACCACATTGGAAATCAATGCACAAAATCAAGTAACAGAGGTTGACCTTACCGAAAAATACTATTTGTTTGAGTGTATAAGGATGTTCTATGCCAATGGTGGTGGAGATTGTTATGTGATTTCGGTCGGGAAATACGGTGATACCATCCAAAACGGTACTGCAGATGGTTCAACGCCCGGATTTTTGGCCGGTCTTTCTAAGGTAAAAAAAATAGACCGACCTACTTTACTCGTTGCTCCTGATGCTCCACTGATGAGTCAAAACAATATCAATTCACTATATACAGCCATGCTGGGTCAATGTAATGACCTGCAAGACCGCTTTTGTATTTTTGACTTGAAGGAACTAGGCGTGGATTATGATGATGCTGTTGAAAACTTCAGAAATGGAATTGGTATGAATTACCTGAAATATGGTGCAGCATATTCCCCTTGGCTAAAAGCCAATCTCCCCAGAATAGTCAAATACAAAGATATAAAAGGCAAAATAACGCAAAACGGTCCAACAGTGGATTTGGCAGATTTAATAGCAGATGCGGATGCCAAAGCCCTCGCCAACAGACTTGATAATCTTGTCGATGATCAAAATACGATTAATGACGCTTTGGATACATTGAAAGGTGCACATCCTTCTTATCAGGCAAAATTCGAAGCCTTATTCCATACCCTTAGAAATACGCCTAACAAGGCTAACCTAGAAGCCTTGATCAATTATTACACAGGTAGCATGGATTTGGTGAGAGATGTTATCGACCTAGGAGGGGCAGCTGTAAGCTTAGAGGATAAAAGCAATCCTGCTGGAGACACCAAATTCCTATTTGACTTTTTGGTGTCAAAATTAGGGACTGCTCTGGATGCTACAGAAAATGAAATAGCCAAAATTGCCCTTGACTCAAGTTCATTGTCATCAGCGCTGACGCTTGCAGCCTCAGCGACTGGCTTAGATTATTCCAACAGTACATCCACCAATGTTTATTTTGGTACAGGTACTACCAATCCAGAAAAAATCCAACCGCATGTAGGTGCTGTGAACAAACTATGGAGTAGCATAAAATCATCCTTGGACCTTATCACCAGTTCTGCAGAGAGTTTTACTGCTACAGTGGAAACATCAACAACAGATGCCATTCCAGCCTTGAAAAGCATTTACCAACGCATCGCCAATGAATACCTGACCCTTCCACCAAGTGCTACCATGGCCGGTGTGTATGCCCGGGTTGACTCCAATAGAGGTGTATGGAAGGCTCCTGCCAATGTTTCCTTGAACAATGTAATTGGCGTAACCGAGCTTATCGATAATAAAGAACAAGAAAATCTCAATGTGGATACTGTTGCGGGCAAGTCCATCAATATTATCAGGCCTTTTACAGGAAAAGGCATCATGGTTTGGGGTGCAAGGACCTTAGCGGGCAATGATAACGAATGGCGATATGTTCCTGTAAGGAGATTTTTCAATATGGCAGAGGAATCCATCAAAAAGGCTACAGAACAGTTTGTATTTGAGCCTAATGATGGCAATACCTGGGTAAGGGTAAGAGCGATGATCGAAAACTTCCTCACCCTACAATGGAGGGCAGGAGCGCTCGCAGGTGCAAAGCCAGAACATGCTTTTTATGTTAGAGTAGGCCTTGGTCAAACTATGACTTCACAGGATATTTTAGCTGGAAAAATGAATGTAGAAATTGGTATGGCAGTAGTCAGACCAGCAGAATTCATCGTGCTGAAATTCTCCCACAAAATGCAGGAATCATAGGAAGTAAGAAGTACAAAGTACGAGGTACAAAGTAGGAAGTACGAAGAAGGAAGTAGAATTTATCATTTTCTTATTTGACCAATGCTAATTTCCAATAACGCAATTTTTAAATAACTAATTAACAATATCATGAGCTATCCATTATCAAAGTTTCATTTCTCTGTTGAATGGGGAGGAACAAAAATTGGCTTTACAGAAGTTTCCGGTCTAGATGTGGAAACAGAAATTATCGAATACAGACACGGTGCAAGCCCTGAATACAGCAAAATCAAAATGCCTGGCATGCAAAAATTCTCCAATATTACCTTAAAAAGGGGCACCTTCAAAAGCGATAATGAGTATTTCGAATGGTATAATACCATCAATCTCAATAAAGTAGACAGAAGGGATATCACCATAAGTTTACTTAATGAAGAACACAAACCCGTTGTATCCTGGAAAGTTAAAAATGCTTGGCCACTGAAAGTACAAAGTACTGACCTCAAAGGTGATGGTAATGAAGTGGCTATCGAATCAATGGAATTGGCCCATGAAGGTCTCACCATTCAAAATGAATAGACGCTATGGCCACTTATTATCCGCCATCCAGCTTCCATTTTTTGGTGGAATTTACCGGATTAGATACCGGACAGGGAGATCATGAATTTCAGTCGGTTTCTGGCCTTTCAGTAGATATAGACACCGAAGAAATAGCTGAGGGTGGTGAAAACCGCTTCAAGCATAAGTTTCCTGTCAAAACCAAATATCCCAATCTGGTCCTTAAACGTGGTATGCTCATGGATTCCAAATTGATTGCTTGGTGCAGGGATGCCATCGAGGATTTTCAATTTAAGCCCATTGACTTGACTGTAAAACTCCTCAACGAGGAACATGAACCACTAATGACCTGGAATGTGGTACATGCCTATCCAGTAAAATGGAATGTTGAAGATTTTAATGCCCAGGAAAGTAAAATGGCCATTGAATCCATAGAGCTGTCCTATAATTACTTTAAAACGATAATCTGATGCCAATAGAAATCAAAGAATTGCACATCAAAATAACCGTAGACGAAAACGGTGGCGGATCTAAGTCCTCCCAAGGGGGCAACCAGCAGGATCTTATTGCCAAATGCGTCGAACAGGTAATGGAAGTAATTAGAGAGCAAAAAGAAAGGTAAGCCATGAGTGAAGGTAAATTGGAAAAATTAAAAATCGTAGCCTATAAGGACTCCAAATTTTCGGATGAAGTAGATAATGGGGAGTTCACTACACTACTCAATCCAGAAAAGTACAAGTTCCAATACAGGGTAGAGCAGAATGAAGATCAGGCTGCAGGAACCAGCGCAGCCCCGATCCGATTTAATAAAATCCTACCTCAAACATTAGAACTTGATTTTCTGTTTGACCGAACAGGTGTAATTGCTGGCTATGAGGCAAGTGAAAATGGCGTCATCGATGATATAGAACACTTCAAAAAAGTGGTTTATGAATACAATGGCGAAAAACACAAGCCCAATTACCTCATGATCACATGGGGAAGCCTTTTGTTCAAAGGCTATCTCAAAGAAATGGATATTGAATACAAACTCTTCAGGCCGGATGGCACACCCATTAGGGCGATGGCCACCACCAAAATCGGGGAGTTTGTAGAAGAAGACCTTCGTACAGCCCAAGAAAACAACCAATCTCCTGATCTAACCCATTACAGGACAGTGAATGATGGAGATACACTTCCCTTGATGACTTATAGGATTTACGGCGACTCCAAGTATTACCTAGAAGTTGCCAAAGCCAATAAGCTGACCAATTTCAGAAAGTTAAAAACCGGCACAGAATTATTTTTTCCACCGCTTCAAAAACAAAAATAAATGAACAATAGCGGAACCATAGCGACCAGCCAAAGTGTAGACAGGGTAACCCACAAAATCCTTATTGGAGGAGAAGAAATTCCTGGAACCTATCAAGTAAAAAGTATACAAGTAAGCAAAAGTATCAATAAGATTCCAACTGCTCGTCTTGCTGTACTAGATGGTGATCCTGCAGAAAGGGATTTCAAGGTGAGCAATTCCGATCACTTCATTCCTGGAAAGGAAATCGAAATCACTGCTGGATATCACTCTGATGAGGCTACCATCTTCAAAGGTATTATTATAAAGCAAAATATTAAAATCAGAAATAACCAATCACTTTTGATGATTGAAGCAAAAGACAAGGCCGTAAAAATGACGTTGCGCAGGAAAAGCAAGTACTATTACGAGCTGAGTGATGCTGATATCTTGGAAGAACTCATCAAAGCCCATGCCCTTGAGGCAGATATTGCTTCTACCTCAATTGTTCATCCGGAAATGGTTCAATATGATATCACAGATTGGGATTTTATGATGCTTCGTACTCAGGCAAATGGACTGCTTTGCATGGTAGATGATGGAAAAATAAGCCTAAAAAAGCCGGACTTGAATGCTGCAGAGGTGGAAACCATCACATTTGGGGCGACTTTACTTGAATTCGACGCCGAAATGGATGCTCGTACACAAGTTCCTAAGGTTATTTCCCAAGCTTGGAATATCGCTGATCAGAAATTATTGGAAATAGAAGGAGCAGACCCCGCTTTGAGCACCAACGGAAATATCAGCTCAGGTGATTTGGCAGCATTACTGGATCAAGATGATGTCGTCATGCGCCATGGTGGGAATAAAAAGGAAGGAGATCTAAAGGAATGGGCCAATGCCAAATGGACCTTCCAACAATTAGCAAAATCAAGAGGAAGGATGAAATTCCAAGGCATCCCAAATGTAAAACCAGGCACCAACCTATTGCTAGAAGGAGTAGGGGAGCGCTTTAACGGCAAAGTCTACGTAACAGCAGTCAACCATCAAATAACAGAAGGAAACTGGACCATAGACACACAATACGGAATGGATCCTGAGTGGTTTGCAGAAACAATGTCCAGTATTTCCATGCCACCGGCAGCAGGACTAAATGCCGGAATAAGTGGACTTCACGTGGGCTTGGTTACTGATTTAGAAGACCCTGAAGGAGAAGAGCGAATAAAAGTAAAAATCCCAATTATTAACAGCGAAGAAGAAGGCATTTGGTGCAGACAAGCTTTCCCTGATGCTGGAAATAACAGAGGTTTTACTTTCAGGCCAGAACCTGAGGATGAGGTGATAGTAGGCTTTATCAATGAAGACCCAAATGATGCTGTTGTTTTAGGCATGTTGCACAGTAGTGCTAACCCAAACCCAATAACAGCTTCTAATGATAATCATGAAAAAGGCATACAAACCAGATCAGGCATTAAGATCCATTTTGATGATGATAAAACCATCGTCAAGATTGAAACACCCGCAGGTAACAAATTGGAGCTCAATGATGACGATGGCAGCATTACAGTCGAAGACCAAAATGGCAATAAGACCTTAATTGATAGTGACGGAATCAGCATGGAATCTGCCAAAGATTTTAATCTCAAAACCACCGGAGACATCAATATGGAAGGCACTAATGTAAATATTAAGGCCAGTGCACAATTTAAAGCAGAAGGTTCAGCGGGAGCTGAGCTAAGTACCAGCGCTGTCGCAGTCCTAAAAGGTTCATTGGTGCAAATCAATTGACAAAGCCTAATTAGCTAGTAGTGATATAAAAAAATAAAGTCTTAAACCTAACTGATCTATTATAATGGGAATGCCAGCAGCTAGAGCAAACGATATGCATGTCTGTCCAATGGTAACGGGAACCGTGCCCCATGTGGGTGGCCCCATCTTACCACCAGGAGAGCCAACTGTTTTGATTGGGGGTATGCCAGCAGCAAGAGTAGGGGATATGGCTACCTGCACAGGTCCTCCTGACACCATAATAATGGGATCCTCCACCGTCATGATTGGTGGGATGCCAGCAGCAAGATTAGGAGATTCCACCGCGCACGGTGGCAGCATTGTAATAGGAGAAGCAACTGTATTAATAGGATAAACCATGGAAAACAGCAATGACTTTTTAGGGACAGGATGGAGCTTTCCTCCGGAATTTGAAACTGGGTCTGGTCAAGCTAAAACCACTTCTGGTGTTGATGATATTCAAAAAAGTCTTGAAATTTTGTTTAGCACGCGACTTGGTGAGCGGATCATGCAGCCCACCTACGGATGTAATCTCGATGAACTGTTATTTAATCCCATCAACAGGACAGTTAAAACCTATGTCATAGAGCTGATCAAAAATGCGATTTTATACCACGAACCACGGATAGATCCTGAAAAAATTGATATCACAGAAGGCAATGCACTGGAAGGAGAACTACTGATTCATCTTCAATACAGAGTAAGGGCGACCAATGCCCGAAATAATATGGTCTATCCTTTTTATTTGGAAGAAGGCACCAACACCTAAACCAATTAACGCATGAGCGCAAATTGCAATCATATTGTCAACATACTTAAAAGAGACGGCACTGGTAGATCTGAGCTGCAAGACCCAAAACTTTCTCCTGAAAGTGTCCAATTGCAAAACTTTGAACAAAAGGACTGGATAATCTTTGCATTAAATCTTTCCAAGCAACTCAACTTTTTCCCAAGTTCATTGGCACTTGAGCCTTCTGGAGATTGGCAAAAATTCTTTAGTGATTTCATTTCTAATCCTGCTATGATCAATGATTTGGAAAATGAGGCTACTATTGAAAAACTAAAAGTTGAGATAGATGATTTTCTGGCAGATCAAGCATTCACTGGCAAACTAACACCGCATCTTACACTTTTTATCTCTTTTCTAAAATTACTGGACTTCAGCAAAAAAAGATTTAACCATTTAACAAAAAGACATCTTGACTATTATTACCAGAAAGTCCTTCAAATAGGCAAAAAACCAATACAAGCAGATCATGTTTATTTAATTTTTGAATTGGCCAAAAATGCCAGCCAAGAAAAACTGGAAAAAGGAACCTTATTGGACGGGGGAAAAGACAGTTTGGGCAAGAAAAGGAATTATGTTTCGCTTTCCGAAACAGTGTTAAACAAAACCAGTGTTGCCCAAATCAAAAGCATATACAATGAAATTTCCATTGCAAGAGAAGATATCAATGCACTAGAAACTGATTTAAGTACAGGAAACTTTGTGATGGCTCCAATGGTGAATTCCTATGATGGTCTGGGGGCTGATTTTCCTAAGGGAGCTGAAAAATGGTGGCCTTTTGGCTATACCAAAATCTGTAATGCCAATACCAAATTGCCTCCACTCCCCAATGTCAGACTGGGCTTTTCCTTGGCAAGCAATATGTTTCGATTGTCTGAAGGCACCCGTAAAGTAACCTTGGAATTTACATTTGCCAATACCATCCTCTCAAGTTCAGCAAACGAGTTCAGTCTAAACAATGCCCTATTTTTAGAAATTAGCGGTGAAAAAGGCTGGATTACCGGTGCGCCAATGGAACTGATTACGGGAAGTGCTATCTCTGCAAATAGCAATAAAATGATTTTGGTATTCGAATTGGAAAATAAGCAGCCCAAAGTAATACCTTATAATTCAGAGCTACATGAAGGAAGCTATCAGGTTGAACATCCCTTATTAAGGGTAATATTCAAAACCGAACAAAAAGAAGGCTATAATTTATATCGATTACTCAATAAAAATACTTTATCAAGTCTTCAGATAGTTACTGATGTTTCAGGCATACAGCAAGTTCAATTGGAAAACGACCTTGGTGTACTTAATCCTGAAAAGCCATTTTATCCTTTTGGACCTAGACCAGGAAAAGGATCTTCCTTCATTGTAAAGTATCCTGAAGTCGCGGACAAACCCATAAACAGCTTCAATTTTCGGATGGATTACCTCAATACCCCTGATGACCTGGTAAGCCATTATTCACAGTATGGAGAAAGAGTGAGCAACAATGACATTGACGCCATAATTAAAGGCTTAAATTATTTTAGCTTTTCCAGTTCCCCTTCCCATGATAATGATAATAATGAACTTTTTAATGTTAACTCAGGGATTTATGATTCTACTTTTACATTTAATTTAGCCAATAATGAATGGAAAAACACGGTAAAAAAAGAGCTAAAAATCACCTTAAATAACTCTTTTCTACATGAAAAATATCCGCATTACCTAACAGTAGCGACTATCCATAACAGACGAAGTATCTCTATAGATAAAATCCCCAATGAACCTTATACACCTTTAGCAGAAAATTTAGTTCTGGACTATGAAGCAAGCGAAACCATCAATTTTGGATCTTTGTCTTCAGAAAATAATATCACATTAATACACGAATCCCCTTTTGGATTCCATCAAGTATTTTCTCCTGGCCAGACTGATCAGGAGCTCGATTTAGTACCTGAATACTGCCAAGGAGGAGAACTTTATATTGGGCTGGAAAATGCAAAAAACCTTCAACAAATAACTTTACATTTCCAGTTTCTAGAAGGTAGCGAAAACCCTAGTATCAAAGACATATTTACGGGAGACCAAAAAATCAATTGGAAATACCTGAAAAATAATCAATGGGAAAATTTTGAGACCGGTGAAATCATCAAAAATCAAAGTCCCCGCTTTCTTCAATCTGGGGTATTCCAGTTTTCTGTTCCCAAATCAGCTACCAAGGACAATACGGTCCTTCCAACAGGCTTTCATTGGATTAAAGCTACGATGGCCAAGCCCTTTGACATTGTATGTCAATTGATTGATATAAAAGCACAGGCAGTCGAGGCTGTATTTGAAAACCAAGACAATTCTGGAGATCATCTAGACAAAGGGCTTCCTGAAAAAACCATTAGCAAATTACAGGAAAGATTAAGTTGGGTAAAATCAATACAGCAACCTTATCCCTCCACAGGCGGCAAGGACAAAGAATCAGACGCTGCCTATTATAGAAGGGTAAGCGAAAGACTAAGACATAAAAACAGGGCCATAACACTCTGGGATTATGAGCATTTAATTTTACAAAAGTTTCCAAAGGTCTATAAGGTAAAATGCCTCAACCACACCTGTTCTTCATCCTTTCAATCCCCTGGAAATGTGACCATTATTCTAGTTCCTGATACTGTTCAGCAAGCTGTCTTCGATATCTACCAACCTAGGGTAAGTCAAGCGACTTTAAATGAAGTTGGAACATTTGTCAATGAGCTAAATACTTTTCATGTAAAAGCCAAAGTAATCAATCCCAACTATGAGGAAGTAAAAGTCAGTGTTAAGGTAAAATTCAAAGAGGGATTGGATGCTAGCTATTATTTAGGTCAGATAAAAGAGGATATAAAGCGCTTTCTTTCCCCTTGGGCATATGATCAAAAAGTTACGGTTGAATTTGGCGTCACTTTACACAAAAGCCAACTGATCCATTATTTGGAGGAACTCGCTTATGTAGATTATCTGGAAAACTTAGTTTTAATGAAGCGTCAACCAGATTCTGCACCTTGCGAACCAAAATTCGAAGAGGTCTTGGAAAAGGACTTTATCCGGCCCAGTAATCCAAAATCCATTTTGGTTTCATCCAAAGAACATGAAGTGAACCCCATTACCGTCACCTGTAAAAATGAACCTGCAAACTCCCACGAAGAATGTCAACATTAAGCAATCATAAAAGTATAGCCAGAGACACCTCCTCAAAGGATGATCTTGACTTTCACTTTCTGCGGGAAGAAGGAATCAGACATATCCGAGAATTGGGAAGCCAAATCTGGACCGATTATAATACACATGACCCGGGCATTACCATGCTTGAGGTACTTTGCTATGCCATCACTGATTTAGGAAACCGTATCAATTTGCCCATAGAAGATCTTGTAGCCCAAAAGGACAATGGAATTGAAGGACAATTTTATAAAGTAGCTGATATTTTGCCCTCTGCACCTACCACAGAACTAGATCTAAGAAAACTATTTATTGACATCAAAGGGGTTAAAAACTGTTGGATCAAGAAAGAAAAGGTAACCGTCTTTGCAGACCTGAAAAACCAAAAATTAGCTTATGAAAAGGTCATTTGGGAGGGTTTGAAGGAAAATCAAAAGGCAAAATTTGATCTTAAAGGACTCTATAGTATCCTGGTAGAAACAGATGATGCTCAAAAAGAGCTTCCGGAGGATTTAAAAGAACAAATATTTCAACGCTTTCATGCACACAGGAACCTTTGTGAGGACCTGGTTAAAGTTGAAAAAGTACCCTCCGAACCAGTGTCTGTCTGTGCAAATGTGGAAGTAAATCCCGAAGCAGATGAGGAATTGGTTCATGCACAGATAATTGTAGCATTGGAGGATTATATGGCCCCATCACCACGCCATTACTCGCTTAAGGAAATGATAGACAAAGGCTATCCTATGGATGAAATCTTTGAAGGGCCATTTTTGGAAAATGGTTTTATAGATACCAAGGAGCTAAAAGCCTCTGGACTTCGAAAAGAAGTGCGACTTTCCGATATCATCAATATTATCATGGGTATTCCAGGTGTGAAAGTGGTTAAGGATATCACCTTAGGTAATTGTGACGAAAAAGATGGTACTGATCCCAACAAATGGGTCATTTGTATCCCTGAGGGCAAAAAACCAAAACTTTGTAAGAAGACCACCATTAACTATTTCAAAGGTGTCTTACCCATCAATATCAATAAAGCCAGGGTTGCCAGCTATAAAGAAAAAATCCTCCAATCACGTGCTGATCATGATGATAAAGCTAAAGAACACCTTGAACCTGAAATCCCAAAAGGAACTTTTGCCAACTGGGGAGCCTATAGCTCCATCCAACATGATTTTCCTGAAACTTATGGATTAAGTGATAAAGGATTACCTCAAAATTTAGGAGAGAAAAGAGCAGTCCTAGCAAGACAATTAAAAGGTTATTTACTGTTTTTCGACCAAATCCTAGCCTCCTATTTTAAGCATTTAGAAAAAATAAAGGAGCTGCTTTCACTTGACCAAGGGCCGAGTATCACCTATTTCACCAAGGCCGTGAAAGATATCAAAGATGCAGAAAAACTATTCAAAGACCCTAATGCACTTGATAATGATACTGAGTTAACAGAAAACCTAATGGGGATTTTGGATGATACAGTTGAGCGTAGGAATAAGTTGATGGATCATTTGATTGCCCGATTTGCTGAAAATTTTGGGAATTATGCCTTCTTGATGAAGTTCCTTTATGGAGCCAGTACGGATGAAGTGGTATTACAGGACAAGCAACGTTTTCTCAGGGAATACAGAGAAATAAGCAAGGAAAGGGGAGAAGCGTTCGATTATTACGACAAGGAAAAAAAGGACCTTTGGAATACAGACAATGTCTCTGGTGCCCAAAGAAGAATAGCAAAATTAGTCGGCATAAAAGACTACAGCAGGCGAAACCTTGCTGACTCGGCAGTGGAAATATACAGATATGAACAGGTAGACGGTGATTGGCTTTACCGTTGGAGATTGCGAAGTGAAGAAGGTAATATACTTCTATCGGCCACGACATCATATCCTTCTTATAATGTTGCTGGGAGCGAAATGTACTTTGCCATTCTCAAAATTTTGGAGACTTCCAGTAAAGAACTGGAAAAGTTGAAAGCAGCAGCAGTGGCCAATGAATACTTAGCGGGAAGTTTCCAATTCCATAAAGCGGCAACATCCGAAAAATTCAGCTTCGACATTGTTAATACAGAAATTGAATCCCATTCAAGCCCTGATTTCATCATTGCCAAACAATATACATTCTATCCCCATAGAGACGAGGCGATCAATGCTGCATTATCATTATTGGATTATATAAAGCACACTTTTACTGAAGAAGGGATTTATCTAGTGGAACACATCCTTTTAAGACCCAATCCACTGGATGCGCAATACAAGAAAACTCAGGAAGACGCGGACAAAGATTATGTCCTTGGAAATTTCCTTCCTTTTTGCTCGGACGATTATGACTCTTGTAAAATGATCGATCCATTTTCATTTAGGCTAAGCGTTATCCTTCCAGGCTTTACCTATCGCTTTGCCAATAAAGACTTTAGAAATTACTTGGAGAACCTTATCAGAGAGGAACTCCCTGCTCATATCGTAGCAAAAATATGTTGGATAGGATATAGAAAGGGCGAAGAACCGGAACTACCACAAGAAGATGTAGAAAATCCTGAAAGCCCAATTTTTAAAGAAAACCAATTGGTTAACTTCGAGAAAGCCTATAAATCCTATCTCTTTGAATTAACCGATATCCACAAGAGAAGCGGAAGTATCGCATCAATGAACAAATACAATAAAGTATTGAACGAAATGACTAGTTCTCTAACGGGACTTCATACCATTTACCCTACAGGTAGACTTTACGATTGTGAGGATGAGGAGGAAGATCTTGATGGAAAATTAATTTTAGGAAAAACGAATCTGGGAACACTTTAATCCATACCGTCATGGCTAATAAATTAAGTATCATAACCACTCAATACCATACTTATAAAGTAGATCAGGTATTAACACATACCCAATTAAATGAATCCATATCATTTTTTGAGGACCAAGATAGGTTGACTCGTGTATTTTTAAATGGTGTTGGAATAGTTTGTGGATTTAAAGTAAGTCGGCCGACTAGCGGTATTGTCCAAGTTACACAAGGCATTGGAGTAACTACGGATGGAGACTTGCTTAAATTACTTCAGGAATACGATGATCCAGCTATTTCAGGCTTTAAAATGGTGGACGATCATGTTAACTATACCCATTTCAGGGTGTTTGAAGATAAAAACAGCCATTATGAAAAATTTAAGCAAGGAGAAGCTAAAATTAACCTTTGGAAACTAGTTCCCCCTGAACAAGTAACTGAGACAGATCAAGCCCTTTCCAGCATGGAAAACATGGCAGATAAAATTGCCTTGCTTTATTTAGAAACCTACCCACTGGAAGCAGACATGTGTAGTGGTATCAATTGTGACAATCAAGGGGTAGAGCAGGTAGCTAGACTGCATGTGCTATTGACAGATGAAGAGGGTGCCAAGCATTTAATGGACAATGACGGAGTCTATCAAAGGCTGGACATCAAAAGTCTTTATCGCTCTTTAAAACACATTAAACTAAAAAGGGTATTATTATCCCAAGCAAATACCAAAGACCTACAAAAACTTGAAGATAGCTATTATAAGGCTATCATGGCTACTGATATTGAGGGTTTAAATGATGGACTAAGCGCGCTTTCCAATTTTCTTGGATTGCCCAGCAATATTTCCCAAAGGGTAAAACTATTCTTAACCAAGCCCAATCCAAGTTATGTTAACAATTTCCAATATCAATATGACTGGCTAAGAGATATCATCAACACCTATCATGAGATTGTGGAAATCCTTTATACACTCAATGCCACATGCCTACCAGATATAGATGCTTTTCCAAAACATCTTATGCTTGGGAAGGTCATCACCAAAGACGATATTAATGATTTTAGACATGGGTTTTATAAATCTCCCATTACAGGGGACACTTCAGTAACCTCCAGGCTAAACAGTCTATTGGAACGGATGAAATTAATGCTTTTTACCTTCCAAACACCAAAAGTTGACATTTCCATTACACCATCAGTATTTAAAGGAAATCTAGGAGATAAAGCTATACCATTTTACTATAAGAATAGTAATAACCTTATTGATCATTGGAATTTCGATAAAACCAAAAGGGGAAGGACTGATGAAATACCTCGCTTCAAAAGAGCAATAGATCCACAAACCAATGACCCCATAGAGCCTTTGGAATATGACTCCAATGAGGTTGATTTTTATAGAATTGAAGGACATCAAGGTAAATCCTACGACCAAGCGTTGATCAAAATAATGGACAAGGTTAAAGAATATAATTTAGATTTTGACGTCAAGGCACTCTCTATTAATCAGGTACTGGACAGTATCAAAATGGAAGACTATAAATGTCATTTTGAAGATTTGATGTTATTGATGGAAGCTTGGAATGATGAGATCAGCTGTATAACAGGCAAAATCAGTCAATTCTTTTCTTCTTTAGATATCAAAAAGCTTTTAGAGGCCAGCAATGTGGAAAGTGCCGAGACAGTAAGTCCAAAAGTAGAAATGGCTGAGCCTTTATATAAGGCTTATGAACCTAAATCTGTGACCATAGAGGACGTGGCAGTTTTGATCAATAATGGTAAAATATCGCTGGCAGAAGCCCAAAGGCTCTATCCATATTTGTTTGAAGCCACAAAGGATTATAAAACTGAATCACGGTCAAGTATTCAGGAAAGTATAACCAAAAATATCAGTTCAGATTCAGAAAGTCTAGGTATTGTCTTTGACAGCACCATCAAAAAAGAGGATAATCCTTATTACAGCTATAATGATATCAAGGTAGCTGCAGAGAAAGAAGCAGTAAATTATATCAAGGATATAGAGATTTCAGAAGACTATAAAATGGCCTTTATCGATAAACCCATAGAGATAATCGCTGCCTCATATGATATATCGAATTATATCCCTGAGCGTCTTTTTGAATTGGATGATTTCTATATTGACCAATATGAAGCTTCCATTGAAAGTTTGTGTAAGAAGTTAGTAGAGTTTAGCAAAAGCCTTGATAAATTGGATATAAGTGATCGATTAAAGTCCTACTATCAGTCACAAGCCCTTTTCTATTCAT
The DNA here is from genome assembly GCF_020463795.1 of Echinicola marina. NCBI lineage: Bacteria > Pseudomonadati > Bacteroidota > Cytophagia > Cytophagales > Cyclobacteriaceae > Echinicola > Echinicola marina. The sequence goes on from NZ_CP080025.1 coordinate 4,453,816, forward strand.
CCATTTGTTGTGCTGCCAATAAATTGAAAATCTTGCAAGCCGAGATCGATTCAAGAAAGCAAACCATTTTGGAAGGTCTTCAATTGAGTAATTTTTTTGAACATCATCCTGGATTGGATCATCAAGCTGGAGTATCAAAAGGTGGGACATTTGTTATGGTTTATTATAGCAGGGAACCTAGGAAAGTAGAAAAAGCAATATCCGGTCTGAGCATCATGGAAAAATGGGGCGGATATAAGGAGGCTATTTATGAAAAGTCTGATTATAATAGTATCGCTGAAAAATATGAACTATTCAAGGATCCCACCAAATTAGAAGATGATTTAGCCACCCTAAAAAAAGCATTAGCTGGAGAGACAAGCATATCCAATATTGCATTGCCGAGCAAAGGTCAATTAAAAAGTAGCCTAAAAGATGGTACTGTAATGGCTGATTTTATGCTGCCATATAGATGTTGCTCTGATTGTACACCAATCAATTTCGTAGTTCCACGTCCAGTAGTATATCTGAACCTAAGTGAAGACACCTACTGTCTAGGCTTGGAGCAAGCTCCTATTGGATTTGAGGTGATCCCTGTGGGAGGCACTATCAAAGTTGTAGATGAAATTTCTGGTGTTATCGTTGGTGAAGATGCAATTAGTATTGATGCTAGTCTATTTCCTGTTGATCACTTAGGTCAAGCGATCAATTTTACGGTAAATGATGAACCTACTACAGCAGAAATTAGGGTTTTCCAAAGCCCTGTATTTGCTTTGAACTTACCTGCTCATCCTGTCACTGATCCTAACTTATTGCTTTCCGCCTCTCCTGTTTTTGAGGATGCGGAATATTCTTGGGATTTTGGTGATGACAGACAGTCTACAGAAAAGAGCCCACAAGTAAGTTATCAGTTGCCAGTCAACGATGAAAACAAGGTGACCGTTAGCCTCACTATTACACCTAAAAATGGCGCTTGTCCAGCTACAGTAAGCGGAGAAATCATTTTTGAAGAAGCAGTAGAAGAGGTTGACTTGGACCTTAAGCCAAGAGAGATATGTAGAGATGCTCAAGTAAGCCCCATTCCATTTACGGTAGTTCCAGAAAATGGTATAGTCAGTGGGGAAGGGGTTCAAAACACAGCCAATGGTTATGTATTTAACCCTCTATTAGTCAGTGACATCAATTTAGGCAAAGATTTGAATTTTAAAGTGAATGGTCAAGCCACAGATTTAACTGTAAGGGTATATGAAAGACCTACCATTAACTTTAGTTATACAATAGATGTTGACCCTGCCTCTGGTAACAAACTGCTGTCACTTAAAGTAGATACACCATTCCCAACGGGGACCCAATACCATTGGTTCTTGGACAATAAAGCCTTGGACCCAACGACGGCTACGGGCATGAAGCAAGAGCTTCCTGCTGAACTGGATAGCATATCGGTAAGGGTAATGGTAGAATTGGATAATGCCTGTAAGCAAGCAAGTAGTGAAACCATAACGATTGATCTTAATGAAGGATCAGGAAACTGTATGGAAGAAGGAACTAGGTTTATCCAATCTGGAGCGGAAAGGTTTAGTGCCTTTTTACAAACGGAAGAATTCAAAAAAGTAGATGATTGGGGCAAAGGCATTATCACCGATGCCATAGATACCATAAACTTGATTGCAAAGGATGCCCCGAATTTTGTTTCTGGTAAGCAAAATGGACAATTAGAAAAAATACTATTACCTCAAATTCAAGCCTTAACGGACTATATGGTAGAAATGAATAGTGGAAATGGTCCTGGAATGGCCCCTGCCAAAGAACTGTTCGAATTTTATATTCAATTATTCTATACCCTTATCAAGTGTCAAGATAGAAGCAATTATGATGAATTTAAAGCTGAATTTTCGCAAATTCTTCAAGTAATGACTTCAATGATGAAACGACTGGTTGAATTTAAAGTGATTTGGGATGCTGATAAAAGCATGCAGACTTACTATAAAAACTTAATTGTGGAATTTGATGGAGTGGACTATATACAGGCCGCTATTAAAGAACAATCTCAATTGATCGCTTAATTGGAAAACAAGGCATCACATATTATCCATAAAATCTATTGCGAGGTACTTGAGGCAAGTCCTGAAAGAAGCCAAATGCTCAAAAACAATTTGGCGGAATGGTTAAAGTCTGAATTATTGCCTTTGTTGGAGCGCTATCTGGATCAAATGGATAGAACCATAGAAAATGCCCACTATCAAATTCCGAATTTAGAAATAAATATAAATAGTTCCTCAAAGGTGTTTGAAAGCTCCAAGGCATCTATGGACCAGTTGGCCAAAGACCATCTGCTATCACAGCTGAAGGAACAATTGGAACAACAATTTCAGCAACTAGAAAATAAAGTCAGCCAAGCCAAATCGATTTCGAAAGCTAGCCTTGAACTTGATAGTTTATCAAAGGATAATCATTTAGGCTTATCAAGTCTAGATAGAGAAATAAAAAGTATCATACAGATACTGGAAACAGGTGAAAAGCCTTGGTGGCTAAGTGCTCAGGAAAAAATAGAGCTATTTAGTGATTGGTCTGATACTAACCGTGTAAAGCCTATTCTCTTTCATCCAAAATTTCACAAATTACTGGAAAGAAGTGGAAGAGAAGTTGATTTAAGAAGAAGGTTTTTAAAGCAATTCAATTACCAGCAAATCAAATATATCCTTTCTGCATATTATTCAAAATCACCAATATTGACTAAGGGTCAAGATGTATTATCGCAGTGGCCAAAAGATATATCTAGTCCATTGAAATCATTGATTATGGATGATATTTGGAGATTGTTGCTTTCTGAAAGGACCGAATCAGAAATAGAGTCTTCTTTTACAAAATCAATCCATGCCATAAAAAGCATTGTGACTGCTGAACAGAAAAAGCTGCTTATCATCTATCAAACCAGCTTTAAGGTCGCTTTCGAAAAATTTGGCTATAAGGAAATAAGCAAATCCACTTGGTATAGCGAATTATCAGATGCCATCGATAAACCTGAATCTTTCATTCAGTCAGTCCTTAAAAAAGAAAGAGGAAACAAAGCTGAAAAGCTAAAAAAATCAAGCACTCAAGAAAGTAGTGCTGATGCTGATCTTAAGAAAAAAAGCAAAGGTACTTTGCCTCAGGAAGAAGATCATTTATTGGATGACAAATTTGCCGATAAGGAATTCCATATGGACCAGGCAGGCTTGATCCTTTTGCATCCATTCTTCAAGGAACTTTTCACCAACTGTAAGTTAATCAACCAGCAAAATGAATTTATAGATCAAGATAGGGCAGTTCATTTATTACATTACTTGGCCACCAAGGAAGAACTGGCATTTGACCATGATTTAATATTTGAAAAATATTGCTGTGGAGTTCCTAAAGACCATATCGTAAGCAGAGAGATTGTATTATCGAATGAATTAAAAGATCATGCGGATGAATTATTGAACGCTGTAATTAATCATTGGAAAGCATTAAAAGGTACAGGGCTGGATACTTTGAGGGCAGAATTTCTATGTAGAAAAGGTAAGCTGGATACTCGAGGAAAGCATTCAAAACTGATCATTGAGAGAAAAACCCAAGATATATTATTGGAAAAATTGCCTTGGAGTATCGGAATGGCAAAGTTTCCATGGAAAAGAGGATTATTATTCATTGAATGGTAAGGGCTATGAGAGAATTAAAAAAAAGGAATAAACCAGGGCAATCCAACCAAGGGCTAATCAATAAAAAGGAAGAAGGCCAAAAAGATTTTTTTGGCGTGCAAGCCAAACTAGAAATGGGCAAACCGGGCGATAAATATGAGCAAGAAGCAGATGCCATAGCAGATCAAGTTGTCAACAATACTTCTGCTAAAAACGACCCTATACAACAAAAAGGAACGGAGGAAGAATTACAGCAAAAACCTTTGGCATCATCGATTAGTATGGTACAAAAACAAGATTTAAAAGAAGAGCAAGAACCCGTTCAAAGCAAATTCGGTGAAGAGGAACAAGAAGAGCCGCTTCAAAAAGCCGAGGAAGAGGAAGAAGCCATGCAAACGAAATCTGAGGAGGAAGAAGCTGTCCAATCCCAGGAAGAAGAGGAAGCCGCGCAGGCTAAAGCTGAGACTACTTCCAGCAAGCAACAAGGTGCCAATCATATTGAACCTAGCCTCAATCAAAGTAAGGGTTCTGGCAGACAAATGGATGCAGGTATCAAAAATGAAATGGAAACAGGATTTGGTGCAGATTTCAGTCATATTAGGATCCATACCGATGAACGGGCAAATCATATGAATAAAGCCATAGGTGCCCAAGCATTCACCCATGGGAATGATATCTATTTTAATTCCGGAAAATACAGTCCTGAATCGCATAAAGGCAAACAGCTTTTGGCCCATGAACTCACACACACCGTACAGCAAAAAGGCATGGTACAAAAGAAAGTGCAAAGAAACTGGAGCAAGAATGAAAACTATAAATCCTATGATGGCAAAACCATCAAAGCAGATCTAAAATTGAAATTTGAAGGAGCTGTACTTAATAAAAGTGCAAATGCAGCCCTTAACACCGCAGGTTTGGCCAGTGCTGCCAAAAGCCAAATTGAAAATAGCTTTAAAGGGAAATTAAGAAAAAGCATTTTTGGTATTGACGTAGTATATGATGTCAGCACCACTGCCAATGTCAGGGTGATCAATCAACTTACCGACCTCAATTTTATGTCTGAGCATTTGATAGTTGTGCTAGACGATAGCCATCCCAAGGTAAACGGCACTTATGGTAGGGGACCATTTTACGGCACCATAGTTTACTTAAATGAGAAACATACTCCAGGAATGATTTCAGGATCCGATAAAAACACCATTCCTCATGAGGTTGGACATACAGCCGGATTGAAGCACTTAATGGAAAAAAGTGACGAATCTGGAATGATAGGTAAGCTGATCAAAGAAATACATCATCTTCAAAATAAGGATAATATGATGTGGAGAGGAGGAGGCCATCCAAGTTATTCCATGGCCGATGCAGATAAAAAACTGGTAAAAACCAATCCTGAGCAATTGGATAAAGTCAGAAAAAACCTCAATAATAACGAGCTCAACAAGATCAATGTATTCAATTTCATCGATCTAATGAAATTGGGCAATTAGTTAGCAACAAACTTTTTAGCATGTACCATTAGAGCCAAATTTTGCCAATGAAATCTTTTAACTCAAAAACCTATTCCAGCAAAGGAAAAGCTGCCCAAAGCCAAGCTGATAGCTTCTTTCAGGCTAAATTGAACATGGGTCAAGCAGGGGACAAGTATGAGTTGGAAGCAGATCAAATGGCCGATCAAGTCGTTGAAGGTATCAATGATCCTTCAGCAAACCATGCTGCAGACACCGCTATACAAACACAACAAGAGGAAGAAGTTCAAACAAAGGAAACAGCAGAGGCTGAAGTCCAAGGAAAGCCCCTTGCAGAAACAGTAACACCAGTTGTACAAGCTCAGGTAGAAGAAGAGCAAGTCCAGGAGAAAGAAGAGGAAGAAGAGCTCCAAAAGCAAGAAGAAGAGGAAGTGCAAAAAAGCATAGAAGCAAGTGATGAAGGAGAGGATGACAATGCTGAAGGTAATGTGCAAGCCAAATCAGACCAGAGTAATTCCATTTCCCCAGGACTCGAAAGCCAAATTAAATCCGGTACAGGAGGAAGTTCCATGGATGCCCATACCCAATCCAATATGGAAAGTGGATTTGGGGCTGATTTCAGTGATGTCAAGGTCCATACGGACAGTTCAGCAGTTCAAATGAGCAGGGACCTCGGTGCACAGGCCTTCACCCATGGCAATGATATCTATTTCAATGAAGGAAAATATGATCCGGGAAGTACCTCTGGTCAGCACCTGCTTGCCCACGAGCTTACCCACACTATACAGCAAGGAAGCAGTTCTTCGGTACAGGGAAAGATGGTGCAGAAGGATGGGGAAGAGGAATCTTCATTCAGCCCAGACACTTTCACTATAAATGATGTAAGAGGTTTAAATCTTGAGGTCATTATATCAAATAGCGATACAATAGTAATTGATAAATTTCCTATGGGGGCATATAAAGTTCCTATTCATAATCGTCAACGCCCCTTTTCAAGACCTAAAAATTATAGAAGAGAATCTAACGAAGAAAACAATAGTCAAAGATCACTTTGGACAAATAATTTAAAATCTTCTTCAGCAATAGTTGACTTTGTTGAATCAAATGTAAGAACTCAGTTTAGAGAAGATATCAGAGATAGCAAAATTTATGTATTTAAAGTTCCAGGGGGACAAGGTAATCAATATAGAAGAATTATAGGCCAACCTGAAGCCATCAAAGAAGAGCTTGCTCTTCCTTCTTGGCGAAGCAATGGTAGTCGACGGTGGTTCCAAATAGATCATAAACAGGAATTACAACTAGGAGGTCAAAATGAAGTGAATAACTTAAATCTATTGAATGAGGATTCCAATAGAGCCTATGGTTTTTCAATCAATAACACTATCAGTATGATAGCTGGGAAAATAGGTAATCATGAAAAAGAAAATCCATCCGGACCAAGATCTAATTTGAAAAATGCCACAGTCGTAAAACAACATTGGAATTTAAGATTCAATAATGCTGTTAACGATCCCACATCAAGAGCTGACGCCAACCCAAGTCACTGGGATTATGATCAAATATATTCAGGTGAACACCTACAATCCACAAACGACATTAGTTTGGAGTCTATTGATTCGTTAGGAGATGAATCTAAAGTTTTTATTTTTCCATTTACTAACGGTGGTGTTGGAAAGCAATTCAACAATAATACTTCTTTAATACAAAATGAAAAATTATGGCTTAACCCTTGGGTAATTACATCCAAGACATTTAATACAACACAAGGCAGTGAAAATACCGACACCTTAGGTGATTTTCACCTCGAGTTAAAAGAAAATGAAGTAGCTAATGCTGTAGATTCAACACCTCTGACTATTAATAGATACAGAGGTTCTCGTTTTGCTGGTTATTTAGATGTAAATAAATTTTTTCTCCAGCAATATTCAAACCGAGCCTTTAATATCAAAAAATTTAGTCCTGTTACTTTTACTGGAGCAAATTTTTATGGTAATAATGGCCCTGAAATTACAGGTAAAGTACACCCTACACTTTCTTTAATTGAAGGTACTGATTTGGACTTAAGTATTAGAGCTGGAGATATAGAAATAAGCAAGACTTTTGATATTGGCAGTTTCAATTTCCCCCGTCCATTCGAAATATCTGATTCTAGTTTATCATTATTTGTATCTACTGAAAGAGGAATTGGCATAGAAGGTCAGGTCAACTTTGGTATTGATCAAGTCGGGGAGGGACATATTGGTGCGGCTGCTTCTACTTCTGGCGGATTTGAATTGGAAGGTGCCTTTAACTTTGATTCGGAGCTATTTGATCCTGCAGAGATCAATGTAGTATATAAGGACAATATTTGGACCATTGGTGGTGAAATAGGCATTCCTGAAGGGAAGGTAAGAGGAGTCAAAAGTGCCACCATTAACGCATCCTATAGTGAAAACAATTTCACCGCAACAGGTGAGGCAGAACTGGACATTCCTGGGATTGAACGTGGGTCAATGACCGTGGAATATGGTGAAGAAGGTTTTTCCATTGGCGGTAATTTTGATTTGAGCTCAGATATTCCTGGCATTACTGGAGGTAATGTGGAAGCCCGTATTTCCAAGGAAGCAGGGGCAGAGGAGTATGATATTTTTGTTTCAGGAACTGCCCAACCGGATATACCAGGCATTACGACTTCCCTGAGCGTTACCTATGAAAATGGGGCCTTGACCATTGAAGGATCGGCTTCCTACAGTCGTGGCATGCTCAGCGGAACCGTGAATGTAGGAGCTACCAATAGGGCCATTGGTGATGACGGGGAGCCCACCGGAGAACCCGATGATACCATGCGGGTATATGGTGGAGGCAGCCTGACCTTACAACTCACTCCTTGGCTGGCAGCCACTGCAGGGGTGAATTTTACTCATGAAGGTGAAATTGAAGTCACTGCCAGGCTCTCTTCAGATAGTTATGAAGTATTCAGAAGAAGGGAAATCAATAGAAACCTCTTCAGTGTTCCTACCATAGAAATCCCTCTATTCGCCATTCCATTGGGACCAAGAAGTCTAGGCTTGGTAGCCCAAATAGGTGGTGGCTTGGACTTTACTGCAGGTTTTGGCCCTGGGGAATTAAGAAACCTATATGCAGAAATCACCTATAATCCAGAAAGAGAAGAGGAAACTACTATAGCAGGCCATGGGGAATTTGCTATCCCTGCAGATGCTGGTTTGACCCTTAGAGGGGATTTAAGTTTAGGGGTCAGTGTGGCCATTGCCAGCCTTAGTGGTGGTATTGAGTTGGCAGGAACCTTGGGACTGGAAGGTGAGGCAGCAGCGGAGGTGGATGTTAACTGGAGCCCTCAAACGGGTCTGGCATTGGATGCGGAAGGCAGGATCACCGTCAATCCGAAATTCACCTTTGACATTAATGCTTTTGCAAGAGCCAGCTTAGGTATCGGTTGGTTTTCAGTTTCCGAAACATGGAGGCATAATCTTGCCTCTTATGAATGGGGACCGGGTATACAGTTTGGAGTCGTTTTCCCTGTCCATTACAGGGAGGGAGAACCATTTGATATGTCCTTTGATGATATCGAAGTGATTTATCCGGATTTGGATGTGATCGATATGGCCAAAGGATTAGCCAGAGATGTTAAAAACGATTTATTTGATTAAATTATGATTATGGAAAAGGATAACGCTATATCACTCAATAATCAGGGAGTAAAGCATTTTCTCCACCAAGAATTTGAGCAGGCGATGGACTGCTATGAAGCTGCTTTTGAGCTAGATCCCAATAATGCATCACTGCTAAACAACCTTGGGCTATACCACCATCAACAGCAAAATTTTGAAAAAGCCCTGGAGTTTTTTGAATTGGCCCTTGACCAGGAAAAGAAGCCTAATTTTATAATCAATGCTGGGAATTCACTGGCCATGATGGGCAAAAATGAAGCAGCACGTAAAAGATACATGGAAGCAGTTGATTTAGATCCAAAGCATGCCAATGCTTGGCTGTCCTTGGCAAAATTGGCCAGTTATGAGGGTAATCTGGATGATGCTGAGAAATATTGGGAAGCCCTGCTGAATATTAACCCGCAGGAAAGTCACCTTATTGAGCTAGCGAAAACCCTGATTTTGAAAAAGGAATTTGACAAAGCTTTAAATATACTTTACCAGCAAGGAAATAATAGTGATTCAGCTGCACTTTGGTTTCAAATTGGAAGATGTGAATTCCAATTAAGAAATCATGGTTTAGCTGAAAAAGCCCTCAAAAAATCCTTGGCAGATTTCCCTGATCATCCAGATTACAGGTATTATTTGGCTATAAACTATTTAGCAACGGGCAATATGGATGAGGGTTTAAAGCATATCAACCTCCTTCTGAAATTGAACCCTGAAAACGCTCAAATTTTAACCGAAAAGGGCATTATTTTTTGTAGTCTTCATCAGTATGAAGAGGCCCTAAAGCTTTTTGAAAAAGCGCTGGAAATCCAGCCAGAAAATAGAAAAGCCCAGCATTATAAAAACCTAGTGGAGAACCAAACATCCTAACCTTATGCAAACCCTAAGATACCGTTCTAGAGGACCTGAAGTCCAATATTTAGAGGAAATTTTATCAGGTCTGGGATATGATATTATTGTTTCCAATTATTTCGATATGAAAACCCATGAAGCCGTCATGGACTTTCAAAAGAAAAATGATTTGGTCGTTGACGGAATTGTTGGCATAAAAACCTGGACAAAAATATTAGCCAAAAACCCAACTGTTTTGGGTCAGCACAGCAAATTATTGTCCGAACAGGACTTGATCAACTTTGCCATAGAATATGATCTCGAACTGGCAGCAGTAAAAGCTGTGAACGAGGTAGAAAGCAGCGGAAAGGGCTTTTTACCAGACGGAAGGGCTAAAATTTTGTTTGAAGGACATGTTTTCTGGAGACAGCTAAAGAAGTTGGGCATAGACCCAGGCAATTATGCCAATGAGGAAACCAAGGATGTTTTATACTCCAAATGGACCAGAAGCCATTATAAGGGTGGTGCAGGCGAATACCTAAGACTACAAAAAGCAGCTGAAATCAACCATAATCCCGGCTTTAAGGAGGCAGCTTATAAATCCGCTTCCTGGGGCGCATTTCAAATAATGGGCTACCACTGCGATAGCTTAGGTTATTCCTCCATAGATGATTTTGTAGCTAAAATGCAATTACATGAAAGAGAGCATTTAAAAGCCTTTGGGAAATTCTTAGCGGTCAATAATTTGATCAAATACTTAAAAGAAAAAAACTGGGCCAAATTTGCCAGAGGCTATAACGGACCGGGTTATGCCCAAAATAAATATGATATCAAAATGCAAAGAGCTTACGAAAAATATAGTTTATAGTATTGAATCTTGAGTAAGGAGTCTGGAGTCTTACTTAAGGCAGCAGACGGGACACTAGAGTTTTAAAAAACGAGGCCACAGATGAACGAGTTATTACAGTTTTTAAATATCGCTATTCGGTCAAGGTTGGATTTTGAATTGGGCAAAAACAAAACATTGGAAAAGCCCCAGATGGACCTTCATTTGAATAAGGAAGCCTCCCTGGGTAAATTTATATTTGAGCATAATATAAAAAACCAAGATCTCTTATTGCTTATCTTAGCGCTCGTTCCCCATATTGATCCCGGTTTTTTCAATAGAATCATACAAGACTATTTTCCAAAAGGAGGGGAGTTTCCAGAATTTGGGGGGGTAAAAGCCAAGCACCATAGGGGGATTATACCCACCGGAGAAACAGCCCTTTATATATTAGCAGGCAATGATCCTGAGACCCGAAAGAAATATTTTCCCTTATTCCATCAATCCAAATTATTCCAAAAAGGGATTCTATATTTAGATGAATGCGACAGAAATGAGCCCCTATGGTCTACAGCCCTGCTAATGGATAATGAATATGCAGAACTATTTACCACAGAGCATATCAATAAACCCAAATTGAGCAATAATTTCCCTGCTCAACTGATCAGCACTGACTTGGAATGGGAGGATATTGTGCTCAACAGCAAAACCTTGAACCAAATTCAAGAAATAGAAGAATGGCTCAAACATGAACAAACCTTATTGCATGATTGGGGAATGAAAAACAGGCTTAAACCCGGTTATCGGGTCATGTTTTTTGGTGTTCCAGGAACAGGCAAAACCCTTACAGCTAGCTTATTGGGTAAATACACCAATAAGGATGTCTATAGAATAGATTTATCCTTGGTCACCTCTAAATACATTGGGGAAACCGAAAAGAACCTTTCTTCACTGTTTGATAAGGCTGCCAATAAAGATTGGATCTTATTTTTTGATGAAGCAGATGCCATTTTTGGCAAACGAACCAATGTCCGCGATGCCCATGACAAATATGCCAACCAGGAAGTTTCTTACTTATTGCAGAGGATCGAAAACCACCCTGGACTTGTGATCCTGGCCTCCAATTTCAAAAGCAATATAGATGCGGCATTTACCAGAAGATTTCAAAGTATCATCGAGTTCCCGATGCCTGTTGCTGCAGAGCGATTGGTATTATGGGAAAAGAATATCCCTCCAAAAGCCGCATTGGCAGAGGGCTTAGATCTCAATATCCTGGCAAAAAAATATGAATTGTCCGGTGCCAATATTGTGAATGTCATCCAATTTGCCAGCCTTAAAGCCCTGGCCAAAGAGCAACAGGTTTTAGAACACGAAGACCTACTTGCCGGAATCAAAAAAGAGTTGGTGAAGGAAGGGAAGATGGTGAATTAGTTATCTTGTTCTTTTCCAACACTGGGCGTACGTAAATTTAATACTCGTTTAATGTAATTAAATCTAAGGCAAATGGGGTTTAAAAAAATCATATATAATGTACCATACTTAAAAGCAAAAAGAAAAGCACTCAGAAACAATGGCACGCCTGCTGAAGCTACTTTGTGGAAAGCCCTAAGTAATAAAAAACTAAATGGAAGAAAATTTAGAAGACAGTACAGCGCAGGTAATTATATATTAGATTTTTACTGCCCTTCTGAAAGATTGTGTATTGAATTAGATGGAGCTTATCATTTTACTGAGGCAGGATATGAATATGATAAGGAAAGAACAAAATATTTAGAAAACCTAAATATTTGCGTAATAAGGTTCAAAAATGAGGAGGTATTTAATTCATTGGAGAACGTTTTATCTGAAATCAAACGAAATTTCACCACCCCTAACCCCTCCTAAAAATTAGGAGGGGAACTTGATCATAATATTTATATAAATCATCTTTTGAAAGATAATCTATGCTCCCCTTTATTTAAGGGGAGCTGTCCAAAGGACTGAGGGATTAATTTCACACCAGTTTCGCATCCATGGTGATTTCTGTGTCCAGGGACTTGGAGATGGGGCATTCTTCTTTGGCTTCTTTGGCGGCCTTTTGGAAGTCTGCATCGCTCATCCCTTCAACAGAAGCACTTAATTTTAGATGGATATTGCTGATTTTCCCATCTTCAAAAGTCACTTTTGCCTCTGTATCTATATTGGATGCAGTAAATCCCTTCTCATTGATCACAAAGGCCAGTTTCATGCTAAAACAACCGGCATGTGCAGCTCCCACCAGTTCTTCCGGATTGGTACCTTTTCCGTCAGCAAAACGGGCTTTGGTAGAATACTTTGCTTTATCTAATACACCGCTTTGGGTGCTGACGGTTCCCAATCCATCATCACCAGTTCCTTGCCAATTTGCCGATGCTCTTCTTGTAAATTTCATAATTATGGTCATTTTTAAGGTTGTAAAACTATAAGTTAAGCTTAAGTATCGACCTTAACAAGACTTTACTTTTTTAAAGTACGAAGTATAAGGTACAAGGTACAAAGTCGGAAGAAGTGACTGTGACTAGCTGCCTATTGGCTTAAATCTAATATCAAACTGGATAACTCAGGGTACTCTGCGACACCTCTGTGACCTCTGTGGTTAATACTCAAGACTGAAGACTAAATACTCAAGACTAAATTGCTAACTTTACACTATGGCAAATCACGATATCCGAAATAGGGAAGATGTAGAAAAGCTGGTGCATACTTTCTATGCCCAGGTAAGGGAGCACCCCAATCTTGGCCCCATTTTTAATGGGATTGTCACCAATTGGCCTGAGCACTTGGAGCGACTCTCTGATTTCTGGGAAATGATTTTACTACAAAGCGGACCAGGGAAAAACAAATTCAACCCGCTCAAAGCTCATAAGGAAGTAGACCAGAAAACAGGGCAGGGGCTGAGCCAAGTTCATTTTGGCAATTGGCTGGAACTTTGGTTTACCACCTTGGACATGCTTTTTGATGGCAAAGTAGCCGACCACGCCAAGGAACATGCAAGAAATATGGCAAGTATATTATTTTTGAGGATTTATGAGGCAAGAGACAATTGAGATATTAGACACTAGATGCTAGACGTTAGATATTAGATTTAAGAGGAAAGAGCAAAGACTAATGTCATGCTGACGATAGGAAGCTTCTCTTCCAGTAACTATTAACTAAAGAGATCCTATCGCCGCGGCGAATGACATCGATATATATAGAAAAGGCTCCATATTAACGATCCGTGCACATCTATTACCTCATTTTTCCCCTCGATCCGAGTATTCCCAACGAACTCACATACCAACCGAAATCCAGTCTTTTATCTTTTGTCTAGCTTCTTTTATCTTGTCGCAAGCTCCTCGCGATGACTTAACCTGACTCCAATCTCAATACTCAGGACTCATTACTCAATACTACACTAAAACGGATAAACTTTCAAATCCAATCCCCATAATACCGGCATCAGGTAATAGACAAAGAGACTTATAAAGATGATGGACAATATATTCATCCACAAGCCGGCCTTGGCCATGGCTGGGATAGTGAGATAGCCAGAGCCAAAGACCACCGCATTGGGTGGAGTGGCTACAGGGAGCATAAAGGCGCAACTTGCCGCCATAGTCGCACCCACCATCAAACCATAAGGATGGACACCCAAAGCCAAGGCTACGGAACCTAAAATCGGCAATAGCATGGATGCTGTGGCTACATTTGAAGTGATTTCTGTTAAGAAGTTCACAGAGGCAACGATTACAAAAAGGAAAATCAGGAAATGGATGTTTTGTAGGGCTTCAAAATGCCCGCCCAACCAAGCTGCCAAACCAGTCTCTTTAAAGCCTGCTGCCAAGGAAAGTCCACCGCCAAAAAGCAATAAGATGCCCCAAGGGATATTTTCGGCTGTTTTCCAGTCCAATAATCGCTTGTTTCCCTGCCCGGAAGGAATGATAAACAATAATAAAACACCGGCCAAGGCAATAATGGTATCATTTAGAAAGGGGAGGAGCTCCTGCAGTAAAAACACCCTAGTGATCCAACAAAAACTTACCAAACTAAAGACCGCCAAAACTCGCTTTTCCTGTACTGAAATTTTTCCCAAAGTCTGGAGCTGCCTTTGGATTTCCTGTTTACCGCCAGATAGGGACATATTAGCTGGAAAAGGATAAGCAACTTTCACCAAATACCACCAACAAATCCCCAATAATCCTAAAGAAACGGGCAAACCAATCATCATCCATTCCGCAAATCCAATCTCAATGCCATACAATTCCTTTACTATTCCCACTAAAACGATATTGGTAGGGGTCCCGATAATCGTAGCCACGCCGCCAATGGAAGCACTATAGGCAATCCCCAGCATTAAGGCCTGGCCGATCATCGTTTCGCTCACCTTTGTGCCGGAAAGCCCTTCGGACAACTGATGGACCACCGCCACAGCTATGGGCAGCATCATCAGGGAGGTGGCGGTATTGGAGATCCACATCGAAAGAAAGGCTGTGGCCAGCATAAAACCTAGCACGATCAAACGCATATCCGTTCCTATAAATGCGATGATAGAGAGGGCTATACGCTTGTGCAGGTTCCATTTCTCGATGGTCACCGCAATCATAAATCCGCCCATATACAATAACACTTTAGGGTCAGCATAAGGACTGGCCGCATCATCCATGGACAAAGCACCGGTCAGGGGAAATATCAATAAAGGCAATAAGGCCGTAGCAGCTATGGGAATGGCTTCAGAAATCCACCAAATCGCCATCCAAACAGCCAAGGACAACACAGCCCGGGCATCGGCCGATAAATCCTGTGGATGAAAAAATAAAAGAATCAATGTAAAAGCCAGCGGTCCCAAAATTAATCCGGCACGCCTCCAAATAGGGTTATTCATAGAGATTGATTGCTAACAAGACAAAGTAAAGTCCCAATAATAAGGATTATTGTCGGTATTTGGTAATCGGTAATCAGTAAACGGTAATCTGTAGTCAGTAGAGGAATCTCTTTTACTAATCGTATTGAAGTCATCTCAGCTTAGTATATTATAAACCACAGATGCATAGGATTAACACAGATGGTTTTAGGATTCATCAAAATTGTAATCAATCCTCAATAATCGCTGTCATTCCGACAAAGGAGGAATCTCTATTACTAATCAAGCCATCAAAAGGGGAGCAAAGCACAAATCAGCAGAAAACTTAATGAATAGGGCTCTGGATCAAAATATAGGAGGTGTTGAATTCTTTATTTAACATAATGTAAATTATATAACAAATCCAATACCTTAAGAGCTACTATAAAATGTACATGTACAAGATCTAAAATTCTATGTAATTCTCCTCGATTAAGATTTTAGTAAAAGTTACAAGAGTTCTGGATTTCATACTTATGATAAGGCTAATACACGGTTCAATATATTAATTAGAATTCTCCGGATATTTAAAACTATTAATTGTAGCAATTATTAACGCTTCAAAATCATCATTTATAACCTTAAGATTTTCATCATATTCTGTCGGTAATGACCTAAAACTGTGAAAGACAAGCGAACGCGTCTTATAAACTGCAATCTGAGGCGAACTTTGTTCATATTCAGGATTCACCTGTTTTAGTAGTTTATTGCAAGAAATTTTAAGAGCTTCCAATAAGGCGTTTTGTCCTATACAATAATTACTAAACAGTTTAGTAATTCTAGATTTTTCATTTGCTACAATGGTTAGTTTCTCTTTAATGTCATAAAAATTATTTACGTTATTATCGAAATCTTGAATTATAGATCCTAATTCACTTTGGAATACTTTTTCAATTAGTAATTCAATTACCTGATACAATAAATGAAATCTTATTAGTTCATGTTTCTGACTGTATAGAAAGGAAGTAAAAAGATTTAGTATAAACGGATCAGTCCTAAGATCTGGAGCTATTGATGTAAATTCTATAATCCCATTAATAGGCTTTTCTGCTCCATTTCCGTGTTCTTTATCCTTATATAGAACATTAAAGTTAGATTCTTCAATACTCATATAACCATATGACCATAAGCAAGGCAGAAAGTATTTAATTTCAAACTTAATTGCATGCACTTTCTCCCAAATTGTAACATATGGTTTATGAAGTATAAGTACATGCGTATTTTCTCCATATATAGCTTCCAAGTCAATAAAAACAGAATTTGGTATACCCAATCTTTTATATGGCAATGCATTTTTATCAGAAAGTAATATTCTTATTGCGTGATATGCATAAGGGGAAAAATGTTCATTATCACCATAATCATGTTCTGCATTAATTAGGGATTGAATAGGTATTAAATAGCCCAATCTTCCGCGATTAGCCTCTGTCCTACTTTTTGAGTCTGAAATTTGATAAATATCATTTGCTGCAAAAGCTGAATTATGAAATAAATAAACATCAAATTGTGAATCTCGCAGGTGTGAGTAACTAGGATTCTTTTCAAAACAAAAATCACAATAGAATTCATTTCCTGGATCCTGTGATGAACTTAACAAAAATTTATTTTTACCAGGCAGAAAACGAACTTTATCAAGATTTAATGGTTCAGGATCGTCTATTCTTAAAAACTTTAGGCCCATTATAAGAATTCAACATTATACATTTGTCTTGCTTTCTTTATAGCCTTGTATACATCTAGCTTATTTTCTCCATGAACATTTAGTAGAGCTTTAAAGAAATGGTAAAAATACCTCCTTTGACTATTTCCAATCTTTTTTGAGGTTGATCGTATAAACTCTAAATTTTTTAAGAACTCTTCATACACTTCACTTGATTCTCCTCCCAAACTTAAATTGTCTAGTTCACTTGATAACGTATCCAAATCGGTAATCACATCATTTTCTTCTAAAATACCGATTGCAGCACCAAACGCTGTTACAACCTGAGGTCGTAAAAAGAAATTTGCAACATCTCTTCCAAATGGATGCGTATAATCTTCACTATAATCCATTTTCGTAAAATCCCAATCATCACTCACCTGGTTAATCTTTTCCATGAACTTATGAAACACTTTTAAAAATTGCTGAAAAAGCTCCACATTCTGTCCTTTCTTTGCTAGCTTTTCCAAGCTTTTAATATCATCTAGTAAAGTTGCTCGATCTATTGATAACTCATTCTTTTCAAGGTATGATTGAAAACCGTCTACCACATCGCTGAACTTGTAATTGCCAATCCCAATTACTCTTGCTCCATCGACTTCTCTTAACAAATTCACCCCCGGAATTTTGGTATCAGTAACATAATCTTGATATAAAATCTCAATTTGATGTCTTATAGACATAGGGGTTTGCCCAGTATTTAAAGTCAACATTCGATAAAGAATCCCGATTTTATTTATTCCAACATAAATTTCCAATCTCAATGTTCTACCTTGGAATTTCACTAAAGCTTCACTTTCTCCTGATTTCTTTAATTCATCTTCTAAGGCTAACATTTGATGTGTCCTCTGAAGTCCATCTAGTATAATCAACTGTTTATCTCTAATTGACTGTTTAATTTCATCATCAGTTACCTTTGATAAAAATTCTTGTTCATCGCCATCAATAGCTTCTTTCCTTATTGCCAAAAAAATCGGAGGAATTGTACAACCATCTTTTAAATCATTTCTTAACAATGAGTAAACGGTTTTAGAAGACTTGACTTTCTTCCGTTGCATTTCATTATCATCTATAATGTATTTGGCAATTTGTAAATAATCTCCAACTTTGATTTCTGCAAGGACATTCAAAGCCTCAATTTTCTCATCTATAATGCGTGAAAGAATGTCTATATTCATATACTATTTTTTTAAATTATTACTTTAAATCTTTAACAAGAAAAGGCAAAATACTCAATTTAAAAATATTCTTAATTCTATAATCCTTCCAGAAATTTTACTCTTTTGTATTTATCTTAAAGGTAATCGTAATTAAAACCATGTTTAAAAACTAAACTCCAAATCTATCCAATACATATTCTTCTCGCAATACCCCATCTGGGGTATTTTTTCATTAAAACATGAATTTTTTACCCACCCTGTAGTCAATTCTCTACTTCCTGTACATAATTCTACCCTTCCTGTATCACTTCCCCTCTCCCCTGTTACCTTTTCCACCCTTCCTGTAGCCTGTGGACTGCATCCTGTTTGACCGGAAGGCTTTGGGAAGCTACAGGACGGGCTAATGGGTTGACCGGAAGCCTTTATACTATGACCGGAAGCCTTCATATACCTACAGGAAGGCATTACCCACCTACAGGAAGCCCTACTTTACCTACAGGAAGCATAGTTTTGGCTACAGGAAAGGTCCCGGACCTACAGGAAGGGTCCCGGACATACAAGAGGGTTCATTTGCCTACAGGAAGCCATACCTTGGGTACAGGACGGCTTCTTCAGCTACAGGAAAGGTGTTTCCCCAAATTTTATTTGGAAAAAATCTAGTTTAACCCGTTTTTGCAAGGTATCTTGCTAAATCAAAGCATTGCAATGCGGTTAATTGATTTTATAAATAAGGCGCTATAAACGCACGGATTTAAAAGTCCTCGTTGCAAACAAGGACTAGATTGCGGTTTATAGAATTAGATTGCGGTTTCATGGTGTGAGATCACTTCGCGCTGCTCGTGATGACGTGAAACCATTACTAGGAGTAGCATATGCTACACCTAGTAACCGTACATAATCCTACCCCGCATTTGTATTGCAACTTATGCAACAAAAAAAGCCGCTTCCTAATTAAAGAAAGCGGCACTATCTTACTGATAAATATAGACTAACTTAATTGTCCATAAAATCCTCTGATGATCTTTCAGGGCGGCCTTTATTGATCTTGCGATAGTAGGCACTGGTAAAGCCTTTGAGCTTTTCGGGATTTTTACGGAATACATATTTGCCCGTCTCCCGAACTTCGTCCACGGCTGTTTTCAGCAGCGTATAGGCCTTGTCCCGTATGATCTTGGCCTCATTATTCGTGGCGCTTTCCCCATTCATCTGAGCCAATAGCTCAGACATTTCTGTAGCAGTATCCTCGGCCAGCTGTAGCTTTTCGGCACTCACCCCAATGGCTTTGAGCAAGGAAAAATTGGCATTGCCCAAGGCTGCCAGATCACTCAGGTCCTGCACCATATCCGCATGGCTGGTCCCCTGCTCTACTTGCTGAACCTTGGCCAGTAGATCGGATCGCTTACGGAAAGCAAAGCGGCAATCTGCCTCTAGGTCATTTTTCAGCTCCAATGCCACAGGAGACTTTTCCTCCCATTTTCGTCGGGCCTCTTCCTGGATATTGAATTCCTTCATCCACAGGGACTGTGCATGGCGCAAGGCTCCGGCATATATCGGTAGTTTTTCGGCAAACTCCCAATCCATACCGGCCTTTTTCATCGCTGATTTTTCATCTTCCACCCATACAGCTAGGTCTGCTGCCTCTTGGACATAAATATCCACGGGAATGGCCGGGATATTGGCATCTTCGGTGGAAATGGTCTTAAGCTCCTCAAGGGTAGCTTCATAATTTTGTTTTGACATAAAAACTTGGATTTAGTTAAAAAATACTTTTCACCTAAACCTAAAATAATCAGTTAATTAAGTCAATACCCCATGTGGGGTATTTTTTACATCCCTAACCATTCCAGGGTGTAGCATATGCTACACCCTGGAATTACCAAGTAATTACACAAGTGCATTGAGATTGTAATTAATTTCTGATTTAAGCCAGCTTATTTCGCCGGTCTTCCGGCTCTTTTTTTTAAGTTTGCGGGATTGAATAGATTTTGTCATTCCCTTTTGACCACCATTTATGTTTTTATCCCTTATCTCAGAAATCAGTACCGCTTCATGGATTTTAAGTTTTTTAGCCGCTTTTGTGATCGGATTGTCCAAAGCCGGCATCAAAGGAATAGCAGTCATCAATGTGATTTTTATGGCCATAGCCTTCGAAGCTAAACAATCCACTGGCATCGTATTGCCCCTATTGATAGTGGCAGATGTGTTTGCGGTGATCTATTATAATCGACATACCCAATGGAAATACGTGGCCAAATTTCTTCCCTGGATGATATTGGGAATCGTGCTGGGAAGTTGGTTTGGTATGGACCTTCCTGAGCAAACCTTTAAAATCATTATGGCCATCATTATCTTCCTTACCGTAATCTTTATCGTCTGGTGGGATCAAAAAAAGGTAAAAGATGTACCGACTCACTGGGCGTTTGCAAGTGGTGTTGGGACCTTGGCTGGCTTTACCACCATGGTCGGTAACTTGGCCGGGCCAATATCCAATATTTACTTTTTGGCCATGAGACTACCCAAAAATCAATTTATAGGAACCGCTGCCTGGCTTTTTATGATTATCAATGTGTTCAAATTACCCTTCCATTTCTTTGTCTGGAACACCATTACTGAAGAAACCCTCCTACTCGATCTGAAATTGGTTCCAGGAATAATTCTCGGATTTATATTAGGAATCAAGATCGTTAAAAGGATCGATGAAGCCTTTTTTAGAAAAATGATTTTGGTATTAACAGCCCTGGGAGCTATTGTTATTTTGTTTAAGTAAGCGATGCTGGTTAGAAAAGGTTACTAGGTGTAGTAAATACTACACACCTAGTAATAATAAATCACTATACCCAGTATTGGCTTTTAAACCTCAAAATTATATTCCTCCATTATAGGTTTTGAAGTACTTACGGAAATCCTATTCCACGCATTAATGGTGACTATTGCCATAATTATCTGCGCTATATAATTCCCATCAAACCGCTCAATGGCCTTCTCATAGGTTTCATCTGTCAGGCCTTTCTGATGGATCAGGGTAACTTCCTCTGTCATTTGAAAGATCAGTTTTTCCTCCTCACTAAAGCAATTGGACTCTTTCCAGGCATTGAGTAGAAATAGTCTTTGCTGTGTCTCTCCATCGCGCAAGGCTTCTTTGGTATGCATATCTATACAAAAGGCACAGCCATTGAGTTGAGAAGCCCTTATATAAATCAAATGCTTGTGACGGACATTTAAACTACTCACTTTCAAATAGTTTTCCAGCCTAAACATACCTTTATAAGCATCAGGCGCTATTGATTCAATTTGAATTCTGCTTTTCATAGTCTTTTTTGTTTTTGTCTATGACAAAGCTATGGGGCATGGTGGTGATAAGTCCTTAAACTGGTTTAAGAAAGTTGTTTCCTCCGTATTTCGCTCACATATTCTGGCGTTAATCCCAAATAGGAAGCAATGAGGTATTGGGGGACCCTTTGTTCGAAGTCAGGAAAGTTTCTAGTAAAATGTAAATAGATCTCCTCCTTTGACAGTTCAAATTGATACTTTACCCGCATTAATGAGGCTCCATAGGCTATCTGGAGCACTTTTCTAAAGTACTTTTCCAATTTTGGAAACCTTTCTAGGAGTTGCTCTTGGCTTGAAAAATCGATACTGAGAATGGTAGCAGGTTCAACCGATTGGATAAAAAACTCCGTTTTCTGCTCATTGCCAAAAGCCAAATAGTCTGTAATCCACCAGTTTTCTATGGCAAATTGAAGAGTTTGCTTGGAGCCGTTTGCATCGATAAAGTACATGTTCAAGCAACCATTAAGCACAAAAAATTGCTTATCACATAATGTATCGGCAAGCATCAAATGCTCCTTTTTCTTCACTTTTAAGGTTTGGAATGCTCCAAGGATTTCTTCAAAATCATCTTCCCTTATATCGGTGAACCGATTTATATGAAGAAATAAAGGATGCGTTGTATGGGGATTGTTCTTATTCATCTATTATAAATTTAAGAACGATCCCAAAGGTTTTATACCTTTTTATTCCTAAAAATTCCTGACCTCTCCCCTCTTATATTATGAAAAGCGTCCTGACCCGCGTTTAAAAGGCGAGTTGCTAAATCCAAGTATTTGCAATGCGGCTATTGATCCAACACTGGGCGTAGCATATGCTACGCCCAGTGTTGGTAATGCATTTAAAATGCAGTTGTTTAATTATTGAAAAATGCGTTAAAAATGCTAGAATTTAAAAAGTCCCCGTTGCAAACGAGGACTAAGTATTGTATCAGCTTAAGCTAATGCTTCTTTCAAAGCTTTGGCAGCGGCTGCAGGATCTTCAGCACCATAAATAGCCGCTCCAGCTACAGCAACTACTGCTCCTGAATTTTTCACGGCTTCAATACTGTTCATATTTACGCCACCGGCAATGGAAACAGGAACCCCTGCCCTGCTGGCTTCATCGATCAATACCTGAATGGAATAACCCGGTTCAGCTTGCTCATCCAAACCTGCATGCAACTCTACAAATTCTGCTCCAAGGGCAATAACCTCTTTGGCACGCTGCACACGGTCTTTTACACCGATAGTATCCACTACAACACCTTTATTATACTTTTTGGCAGCTTCCACGGCACCAACAATGGTGGAATCCCCTGTAGCTCCTAAAATGGTAATATAATCCGCTCCAGCTTCAAATGCCATTTGGGCTTCCAAAGCACCTGCATCGGCTGTTTTAAAATCCGCAAATACTTTTTTGTCTGGAAAGGCCGCTTTCATAGCAGTAATGGCTCCTAAGCCTTCACTTTTGATCAAGGGTGTTCCCAATTCTATAATATCAATATAGGGAGCCACTTTGGTGGCCAAGGCGATCGCATCTTCTGTCTTCAACAAATCGATGGCTACTTGTAGTTTTGTCATAATATTTGGCTTGTTTTAAATGATAATATTGTTCTTATTTTTTCTAATCGGCTTACTCCATATTGGCATGCCGCTTCCAAAGCTCTTCCGCTGTGCTCCCTCCCTGCTTCCACAAATGCTGTATGAGCGCATCAAAGACCAATAAAAAGGCCTGTTCAAACAGACTTCCTGCATACTGTGCAGAAACATTTCCATGATGATCTTGCTTCCCTGCAGCAGGGATCTTGATGGTAAATTTGGCCAATTGGGCAAGTGGGGACTCAGCATTGGTGGTGAAGCAAATCACTTTTGCATCGTTTTTACGGGCTGTTTCTGCAGCCTTTACAATAGAGGAAGTAGTCCCTGAACCTGATGCTGCAATCAAGACATCTCCCTTTCCTATGGCGGGTGTAGTGGTCTCACCAACAACATGTACAGAAAATCCCAAATGCATTAATCTCATGGCCGCTGCCTTGATCATAAACCCTGTTCTCCCCGCACCGATCAAAAAGATATTTTCCGCTTCTGGTAATATGGGGATGATAGTACTTAGGGATTCAAATTGAAGCTTATTGGATAAGTCCACATGTTCCTTGATGATCAAATCAAGGGCCTCCTGAATGGCATTGGTTTCTATGACGGCTTCCATTTTATTGTTCTTTATATCTGCTGCTTGCTTTGCTTAAATATTAAATACAAAATTAGGGAGCTGCCTTGGAGCTCTTTGTACACTATTTGACAGATATGTGGTACAATTAGCCCAAGCCTGTAAAACCTTGGGTGATATTCGCTATTTTTGTGGTACTATTTGGAAATACATAAAAACCCTGATAAAATAAGACCATGCTGAGTGATAAGGTAATCTATATTCGTAATCTTGATAACTGTCCTCCTTCCTATCTGGATGATCCGGGAAGAAAGGAGTTTTTTGAGATTGTCTGGCTCAAGGATGAAGAAGCGCTTCACGTTCCACAGCATAGCTTCCAAACCTTACAAGGTGATTGGATTTACCTCATCCCTCCCTATCGTGTACATCAATTGAACAAGGCTGGTAAAAAAGGCTTATTGATTTCCTTTAAGCGAGAATTATTGGAAGGAGACCTAAAGGAGTTTTTACTCGACGTCTTCCGGATGTTCAATATCCAAGGAGAATTTTCCTGCCTACAGGTCAATGAAGAAAGTTCCAAAAGGTTGAATACTGTTTTTAACCTGATGAATGAAGAATACCAACAACCAGTACTGAACCTGATCATGATCAAAGCACTGCTTAAGGTATTTTTACTGCAATTGATCCAATTGAAAGAACAGCATTTTACCTTACAGGATATCAATGAAAAGCGCATTTATGAATTCATGCTTCTATTGGAAATGAATTACCTTGAAGAGCGCACAGCTGAATTTTATGCAGATAAACTGGGAATCAGCACCAAGAGGCTTAACCAGATACTGAGGGAAAAGCTGAACAAAACCGGCACACAGCTGATCCATGACAGGGTATTGTTAGAAGCCAAAAGACAGATCATCCATAGTGAAAATACCATCAAAGAAATAGCCTTTAACCTAGGCTTTAAGGACAGGTCTTACTTTAGCCGTTTCTTCAAACAACATGCTGGACAAACACCCCAGGAATTCCAGCTAAGCGTAAAAAACCATATCAGCACCTACGACAATACGCTAATAAACTAACCCGCGATTATAAAGCTGGCTATTAGATTAAAGCACTTAAAATGAAATGTTTAGGTTTTAAAATGGAAGCGTAAAAAAGCAGCCTATTACTGGATATTGCATATGCTACACCCAATAATAGGCGGTCAAATCAAAGCATGTGAAATCTGCTTTCTATTTTTGTTGCAGATAGGCCTTAATGCCAGTGGTATCTACATTGCCCTGAATAGACCAAGCAAAGTCAAGCAATAATTGTCCATCAAATATTTTATCTGATCGGCTGACATAGGAATTGCCTACATAGGGTGTTTTGGAATTGGAGGAAGTGGACAATCCTTCTGGATTTACTGTGGCCATTCGGTGACAACTCATACAGTTGGTCCTGACCCCAGCATAAGTATCTATTTTTCCCCCTTCAGTATCCACGAAGCTGATCGCATCATCAAATACTTTTGGACCAAAACCTGCCTCGAGATACGGGTTAAAGGCATAATTGGGACTGCCAGTAATATTTTCTCCTTCATAGGGTTCATTGGGGTTCACCATATAATAAGCTACCGCCATGGCATAATGGCGGGCTGCCCCCTTCAGCTGATCAGGTCTGCTGTCCGCAATGGACTTTGAGCTAGGTGCTGTAGGATTGTTAGGATCAGGTACCCACCAGAAAGTTTGCCAAGTCCAATTGGTGATTTCTCTAGTTCCCACATGCATACCTACCAATATGGCCACATCCCCAGGTTTTGCATTGAATTGGTTGCCTGTATTTTCCGAAAATTCCCTATTCAGAAAATAAGCATCCTCATCATTGAGTTTGAAATGGATAAAATCTTCCAAGGGATAAATGTTTTCTTCTTTACTCCCCTTGTTCTCCACATCCACTGTTACATAGCTCTCCCAGTCCTGTTCAGGAAAAGCCACCAGGGAATCGATAGTTCCTGGCCAAGTGGCAATGTCAAACTGCTGCTCTCCGCCCGATGTGGGCAAAAGTTTAAAGACCGGTTTGATGGTGATGGCATCCGTTGGGAAAAAAGGAATTTCCTTCCTGCTTTCCTTTTTGGCCATATCGTACAAGGTGGTGGCCATAAAGATCTTATTTTCGATAGCAAATTTAGCTGCACCGGGACTATAGGAAACAGATTCGAAAATACTATCATTCACGGTCTTTTGCTTTGAGGCAAAATGGGTGAATTGATTGGGGACATTCAGATTACCCCGATTGGATCTCTTGACCGGCTCATTTTTGATGGAATCGATCATTTCTTCCGGTGTCATCCATGTTTCAAATACGCGCAAATTTCTTGGGTCTCCGGGGATTTTCTGAGAACTCAGTGAAGTGATTCCCGTCCAAATTCCCCAGCCATGCAAATGGATCTTTTCTGTATTCATTTCATGAATCCATTGGTTTAATACCGTAGAATCTTCAGGGAAATTAAATCCCGGAATATTAAGCTGAGGAAAATCAGCTGGCACCACCTTGTCATAGGAAAAGTGCATCAAAACATTGTTTGCGGCTTCTTGGTCTTTTTTTTCTTCCTTACAAGAAAAGAGCGCCATCAGTAAAACCGCCATTAAACGATAAGGTAAATGATTCTTCATGATTATTGTATTTGGTGTAAAAAAAGTGAATTAAATCGTCAAACTCTTTGATCACCACTACCCTATTCCTGTATCCATAAGGTAAGGATCAATACTATAATCTACAATCAAATTCCATTGTGCTATGGGGCTAGCAATAGTTTCCATTTCCCATACTCGCACTACAACTTTAAAATCTACTTGCTAAAAAGGCCTGGTCTCTTTCTCATTCCTGAGTTCCAAAAATACTATCTATGGAAACCAGTATTACTGTACTGATTCCCAATAACTTCGTGTTAACTTCCTGTAAATCTAAGGAATAAAATTTCATAATAATATTTTTATTCCATTTTTTATACCTGATAAGACTCAGTTGATACGTGATTTCCATCAGTTTATATTAAATCCAAAATATGCATTAGCTTATTTACACCGCGGAACACAAGTTTTACGGACTTAAAATGCTTTAAAATCAGACGCATGGCACTATCGCTAAAAATGAAGTGAATGATAGAAATTCATCAGTAATCTCATCGACAAACTGATGGAAACAGCAGATATATATCCTGGCCCAGTTATCTGTTATCCAAAGCTACCCTGGAGCCAGAATACAAGTCATAAACCGCTATCAATCCTTCCTCTCTGGAATTGTTGGGATAAAACTCAAAGCTATTGAATTCACTGCGGTCTTCTACATAAACGGGCAAGTATTTCTCTTCAAAGGCATTCCAGATGATCAAGAGGTAATTATAGCTGATCTTCTTGCTGCGTCCCTCTTCCAACCAGGATTCAAAAAGTGCTTCATTTAGGGATTGGGGATAATCGGAGCTATCGAACATAGGTATATAATCAATATTTTTTTCGAAGGTAATGATCTAAAATTGCTGTGCCAAGTAAAAGGAGGAGGTATATTATACTATTGCCCTCAGCTCTCCTTTTGCTTTTCTCCAGTAATATCCAAGATTTTTGTATCTTTGGGGCCTTATTATAAAAAACAATACCAAAATGTCTGAAATTTTACCATGCCCAAAATGTGGCTCCGAATATACCTACCCTATGGATGCTTTGATGGTTTGTCCAGAATGTGCACATGAGTGGAATCCTGAGGAAGTAGTAGAAGAGGAAACTGGCCTAGTGGTCAAAGATTCCAATGGCAATATTCTTCAGGATGGAGACGCAGTGGTGGTGATCAAAAATCTACCTGTAAAGGGAGCCTCTTCCTCTATTAAAGCGGGTACCAAAGTAAAAAATATTCGATTGGTGGAAGGTGACCATAATATCGACTGTAAAATTGATGGTTTTGGCAGCATGGCCCTGAAGTCAGAATTTGTGAAAAAGGCTTAGTTCAGTCTTGGGTATTGAGTATTGAGATAAAAGTAATTTGAGACTTACTTGAGATATTAGTTGGCGTAATTCCCACTTTGTACTTTGTACTAAGTACTTGATACTATCTACTTTTTAATACTTTCATTTATCGCAATATTCCCTTCGTTTATCTCAATTCTTAATGATCATAGAATACTTAAGGTAATTTAGTGCTTGTACTATTTATCAATTACCATAATAATTCATTGCATCATGGAGAAAAGAACATTTATCAAAAAATTAGGTTTAGGCGGATTGGCCTTTCCATTCCTAAGCCATTGTATTGAGAATGAAGACAATATTATTGAAGAAGGTAATACAGAAACGAATGAAGACGGCAGCTGTACTACAACAGCTTCAGAGACTGCAGGCCCCTTTCCTACCAAGAACCCTTCCTCCTTACAGCGGGTTGATATTAGGGCAGACAGAACGGGTATAGTATTGGATATTGAAATTGCCATATTGAATTTCAATGCCAACTGTGAACCCTTAGAAAATGCCATTGTTGATATTTGGCATTGTGATAAGGACGGATATTATTCGGAATATGGTGGAACGGGGATGCAGCAGTCTGATTTTACAGGTGAGCACTTCCTTAGGGGACGACAAATAACGGATAGCAATGGGAAAGTAGCTTTCACCTCCATCTTCCCAGGTTGGTATCAAGGGCGCGCAACCCATATTCATGTACATATCTACAATTCCTCTGGCAAATCACTTTTGGTCACTCAAATAGCTTTCCCAGAAGGATCGAACAGTGCCGTAAACCAGGTAAATGCCTCTTCAGACAATGGCTACACTAAGGGAATGAGCGGTTATACCACCAATTCAAGAGACAATGTCTTCTCAGATGGGGTGCAAACAGAAATGTCTAATATCTCTGGCAGCATCGCAGAGGGCTTCAGCTTAACACACTCTATAGTGGTAAAAGCTTAAAATGGAGTAAATCTTCATTTATGTCATATTATGAATAGGATGATAATGATAGATCAAGGCCTTAACACTAATATTTATCTAGGCAAGAACAGGAGATTATTGGAAACAAGTAGCCTACAAAGCTATTTGGTGATGGATCCGGATATAAATGGAAGTCAAATGTCCCAACCGTTTGGCCAAATTAGAAGTTGGGAAGATGCTTTATTACTCCCCGGGCAGGTATATATATTTAAAGGTGTAGAGGAAGCCTCATTGATTGTAATTCCGCTGACTGGTAATATAGCCAATCCACTCAAACCAACTGAAATAATTAAAGTTGGAGAGTTGTTATTATTCCCAGTTCAAATTGGCGAAGAAATAAGCATCGTTAATCCAGATGATGAAAAACCTGTTAATCTGCTTCTCTTAAAATGCACACCGTTGACCCTTAGTCAATGTGTGGTAATGAAAATCCCTGGGGAAGAAAACGAACAATACCCCTCACAGATCAAAATACTTATAGGGGAATTTGAAGAGCGAAAAGAGTATGAATATAAAGTAAAAAGGAAATCCAGAAATATCTTTGCTTATGTTCTTTCTGGGGCCTTTGAGGTGAATAATTGCCTGCTTTCTGCTAGAGATGGCCTGGCAATTTCTAGAACAAAATTGTTGGAGATGGAAGCCTTGTCCAATGATGCTATTATATTGGTAGTAGAAATGACTGAATTATAACTCAAATTCCCCTTGGCAAAGAACAAAAACCACCTTGCTTGGCATATATTGGCTGGATTGATTTTTATGGCCCTTCCAGCCATTATATCTCCCCATCCACCAGGGGAAAAGGACTACTTACTTTCAGGCCCCACCATTAGGGACTTTATCTCGAATGGCATGATGCTGATCTTTTTCTATTTCAATTATTATTTCCTCATCAGCAAACTATATTTTAGAAAACATTACGTTTGGTATGGATTGATCCTGGTCATTACTATGCTGATCATCATCTTTGTACCTTCATTGATGACAGGTTTCAACCCTTTTTCCCATGCAGAATTTACAGGTAAAATGCCAGATGTCAGCATTCAGGACCATCATTTGCCCAATAATTTCCGTGGAGGGCCAAAAGGACACAACCAAGATATTACCAGTTTCCTTTACATGGTAAACCATAATATTTTGCTCTTTGTATCAGTGATACTATTTTCCATATTACTGAAAACGAGCGATAGATTATTACTCAGCGAAAAATCAAAACATGATGCAGAACTTGGTTCACTAAAGAGTCAGATTCAGCCACATTTCCTTTTCAACACCTTAAATAGCATTTATGTAATGGCCATAAGGGAACAATCCTTGAATACAGCTAACAGCATCCTAAAGCTTTCTGGATTGATGCGCTTTGTAGTAAGTGAAACGGGTAGGAAATATGTTTCCCTGGAAAAGGAATTGGCTTACCTCAATGATTATATTGAATTGCAAAAGCTTAGGCTAGACAAAAAAGTAAAACTGAATTATATGGTGGAAAACAAGGGTGAAGGTTGTAAAATTGCCCCCCTATTATTAATGCCATTCATTGAAAATGCCTTTAAACACGGAGTGAACCCTGATGAAGATTCCAAAATCAATATTTACATTAGAGTGGAGGGAAAACTTCTAGAAATGTTGGTGGAAAACAATAAAGTAAAGGTTCTTTTGGAAGAGCATGAAACCAGTGGGCAAGGTATTCAAAATACCATGGAGAGATTGGAGCTTATATATCCCAAAAAACATCAGCTCACTATAAAGGAAACCCCACAGCAATATCGGGTAGCGCTAAGTATAAACCTATCATGATCAGAGCCATTGCCATAGATGACGAACCCCTAGGTTTGGAAATACTTGAGACCTATTGTAAAGAAATAGATTTCATACAATTGGAAAAGACTTTTACCCAATTGAAGGAAGCCCAATGGTATCTTCAGAATTACCCTGTTGACCTTATTTTTCTGGATATCCATATGCCTAGCATGTCCGGCATTGAGTTTTATAAGCAGCTGGACCAAGAAACAATGGTCATCTTCACCACTGCCCACAGCCAATATGCCCTAGAGGGGTTTAATTTAAGTGCCTTGGATTACTTATTGAAGCCCTACCCTTTTGACCGTTTTCATAATGCCGTTAATAAAGCCCATGATTATTATCGATTTATGTACAAACAGGGAGATGTCAAAGAGGAACTGTACCTAAGGGCAGATTACAGTTTGGTAAAAATAGCCTTATCGGATATTTTATATATTGAAGGCTTGGCAGATTACTTAAAGATTCACTTAGTTACAGGAAAACCTATTATCACCAGGATGACCATGAAAGGAATTATGGATGAATTGCCAGCCAGTTTTTTACGCGTACACCGCTCTTATATTGTACCCAAAAAGCGAATTGAGAGTATTAGAAACAAAGTTATCTACCTTGGAGGTTT
Source organism: Echinicola marina (assembly GCF_020463795.1). Taxonomy (NCBI): domain Bacteria; kingdom Pseudomonadati; phylum Bacteroidota; class Cytophagia; order Cytophagales; family Cyclobacteriaceae; genus Echinicola; species Echinicola marina. The sequence goes on from NZ_CP080025.1 coordinate 4,484,838, forward strand.
AGAAATTCCAATTGGAGCTACCTATAAGCAAGCTGTCGAAGAAGCTATGGGGAAATAAAGGCAAATCAGCCAAATAGTTTATTAGCTTATCCCCTCTTCCAGTTCCTCCAATAAATACTGGTAGTCGTATTGTAAATCCTCATGAAGCCCAGAAATGAGCTTTTGAATCTTGTTCAACTGCATTTGGTAAAGGTTGCCAATAACCGGATGTTTGAAGTCAAGGTAGCCATTTTCTATTAGGCCTCGGCAAAAAAATCCTATCAGTTCAATCTGTATGGTCTTTTCTTTGGTGAACTTTAGGTACTTGTTCAGCTTCCTACGGATAGCCTGCGCTGACTTCTTGGCAAAGTGGGCATGGTCCAAATTAGCATTCTCAAATGCCTGCTGGAGTTCTTCTTCTACCATTTCCTGAAAAAATCCTGGATTCTCCCTTCCATAAACCTTAAAAAATAAAAACTGCTTATTATCTGTAGTGAACTTCGCCGTTTCCATCAATAAGGATATCAGCTCTTCCTCTGAAAGATGAGAAAGTTCTTTTTTTATCTGGGCTAGGCTGGGTAGTTTCATAAAAGGAAATAATAGTATATATCGGCAAGTTGATAAACAAAACTATTGATTTTTGATTTAAAGTTTTAATCATAAAGCCATCTTCCCAACTTAAACATTTCCCCCCTTAATGCCTTAATGGTTTAAAATCAAAAAACATGAAGAAATGAAGAACATGAAGCTTTCTTCTCCACATAAAACAACCCCAGACCTTAATGACCCTTAATCCCTTAATGGTTAAAAAGAATATTAAAACATGAAGAAATGAAGGTATTAAGAACATGAAGCTTTCCTCCCCACAAAAACAACCCCAATCCTTAATGCTCCTTAATGACCCTTAATGCCTCAATGGTTAAAAAGAATAGTAAATAATCCTCGGGGCAAGCCCACGAGGCATTATTGGTCAATCGAATATTTTTAATTGATAATTGGTCTTCAGTTTTTTATATCCTTTTTCCAGCCCTTGACTCTTTACATAATTAGCGATCTTTTCCTCTGTTCCATGTTGGCCTACCGTATTGACAAAATATCCCTTACCCCAAAACTCCCCTCCCCAGAGCTGTTTTTTCACCTCTGGGCATTCTTTAAACACCTCTCGTGACACTAAACTCTTTATCGTTCTCACTATTTTGGTTATACTATACGTTGGAACCGATTGGATCAGAAAATGTACATGGTCAGCATCTGTACCGATTTCCAGAAATTTAATCTCATATCTTAGTTCTATCTGTTCACACGTCGATGTCAGAACTTTATCAACCTCTTTACTGAACACTACTCGTCTATATTTTGCTGAGCAAACTATATGGTACAGCAAAACTGATACATTATGACTCTTATGGATATACTTACTTTCTTGCGACATCGAGTCACAAGATAGTAAAACGAGGCTAGCCTCGGGGAATTTGACCCTAAGAGATTAAACCTTGAAGAAATGAAAGAATTGAGAACATGAAGCTTTCTTCTCCACATAAACAACCCCAATCCTTAATGCCCCTTAATGTCTCAATGGTTAAAAAGAATAATAAACCATGAAGAAATGAAGGAATTAAGAACATGAAGCTTTCCTCCCCACAAAAAACAACCCCAATCCTTAATGACCCTTAATCTCTTAATGGTTAAAAAGAATATTAAAACATGAAGACCAGATGAGCTTAAAGACTAAATCAGCATTTTTTTTTAACTTTAACACTGTCGCTTAACAATAATACCATGCAGGAATCCTGGAAATTCAAACTGAAAAACACCCATTCTGGCCCCAAAGATCTGATTAGGGAAACAATCCTTAAAGAGAAAAAGGAATGGAACATTTTTATTTCCCTGTATGCTAAATTGGACGGAGCCATTGCTGAAGATATTTCACTTAAAGAAATAAAGTCCATGGATACAGATCTTACAGGGACAATAATTCTAGCTTTTAAGAAGATATTCTATAATGCCTGCCTGAATATTCATGAACAGGATAAGGACAAAATTGAATTGGATTATCAAATAGATACTGAAAAAGATGAAATTGTGTTCACTGGTCCACTGATACCAGAAAGAGGAATGGATGATATTTAGAGGTTAGACACAAGACGAAAGACAATAGACTTAACTCGTCCCTTTTCAAAAATCCCTCTTCGTACTTCTCTCCTCGTTCTTTGTGCATACATGGGGTTCTTTGTGCAAGCTTTGTGACCTTTGAGGTAAATTAAACAGTAAAATATTGACCTTAAATAGCCCAATTTTCCAAAAACTCATTATGCAGCCCATTAATTTGAAATTCCATTTCAGACATCTATCTTTATTGCCCAACTTTTAATACAACCTATAGAAAACCTTATAACATGACCAAGAAAATTAATGTGGCCATTGTGGGCACAGGATTTATCGGACCAGCCCATCTGGAGGCTTTGCGCAGAATTCCCAATATCGAAGTTACCGCATTATGTGAAGTCAATATTGAATTGGCAAAGGAAAAAGCCAACTTGCTAGGTATTCCAAATGCCTATCTTTTTGATGATATGTTGAAGCAAGATGATATTGATGTTGTTCATATCTGTACTCCTAACTTCTTGCACTATTCACAGTCAAAAGCTGCCTTATTAGCTGGAAAACATGTAGTTTGTGAAAAGCCATTGGCCACCAAAATCGAGGAAGCTGAAGAATTGGTAGCCCTGGCCAAAGAAAAAGGCCTTGTAAATGCAGTTCACTTCAACCTGCGCTATTATCCAATGGTGCGCCAAATGAAGACCATGAGAGAGAATGGTGAATTGGGCGATATTTATAGTATTATGGGTTCTTACTTGCAGGACTGGTTATTCTTGAAAACTGACTATAACTGGAGATTGGAGCCAGACAAATCCGGTGATTCCAGGGCTATAGCTGATATTGGTTCCCATTTATTGGACTTGACTGAGTATGTAACTGGACTAAAAGTTACCGAGGTAATGGCTGATTTCTCAACGGTACATAAAACCCGATTGAAGCCATTGAAAGCCATCGAAACCTATTCAGGTAAAATGCTTCAGGAATCAGACTATGCAGAAGTGCCTATTGACACTGAAGACCATGCAACTGTAATGCTAAGGTTTGACAATGGCAATAAAGGTTCTGTGACGGTAAGTCAAGTAAATGCCGGTAGAAAGAACAGATTGAATATTGAGATCGCAGGTTCCAAGTCCAATTTTGAGTGGTGCTCTGAGAAGCCCAATGAAATGTGGATCGGTAAGCGTGAAACTGCGAACCAACAATTGATGAAGGATCCTTCCTTATTTACCCAAGAGGCTGCTGGCTTGATCAGTTTCCCTGGAGGACATAATGAAGGCTTCCCTGATACCTCTAAGCAAATGTTCAAAGAAGTTTATGCAGCTGTTGCTGAAGGAAAGCAGCCTGAGGCACCAAGCTTCCCAACTTTTGCTGATGGATACAGAGAATTGTTGATTTGTGAGCGAATCATAGAAAGTAATAAAAAGCAGGCTTGGGTGAAAATCTAGGATTTGCAGGAATATAAGATGCTAAAGGCCTTTCCTGTTTTTGGAAAGGCCTTTTTATTGAAATACCTTTTGGATGGAACTGGAAATACTATACCAAGACGATTATTATATTGCTGTCAATAAACCAGCAGGTATGATGGTACATAAATCCAATATTGCCATGGATGATGAACCTGTATATGCTTTACAAACCCTTCGTGATCAAATAGGCATAAAAGTCTATCCGCTACATCGTATTGACCGGCCTACTTCGGGTATACTTTGGTTTGCCAAATCATCTGAGGCAGTCGCCCCATTCCAGGAACTCTTTACCAACAATGAAATCAAAAAATACTACCTCACCATTGTCAGAGGCTATACCAAGGAAAAAGAAGCGCTTATAGATCATCCATTAAAAAAGAAGTTAAAAAAAGAATTGCAAGAAGCCCAAACGGAATACCTCAGACTGGCAGAAGTTGAAATTCCTTTTGCGAGTTCCCCCAAACATGAAACTAGCCGCTATTCACTGGTAAGAGCCTACCCTCTCACCGGTAGAATGCATCAAATCCGGCGCCATATGGCCCATGAAAGGAATTATATTATCGGGGACAATACGCATGGCGATAATCGACAAAATAGATTTTTCAGGGAACATTTTCAAATGCACCATATGCTTCTGCATGCTTGGCAAACTGAATTTATCCACCCCATAACCAAAGAAGTCATTCGGGTGACTGCAAACCCTCCGGACTACTTTATGAAAATTGTTCAATCCTTTGGCTGGGAAAATATCATAGCGTAAATAAAAAAACCGGCCCCCAATAAAAGCCGGCTTTTTATTCCACTAACCAAATCTATATTTGTTTTTTATGTATATCCGCAATTCCACCAGTAAAAGTTAAAAGCGAATCGAAATGTTCGTTTTAATTAAAATATCAACTCCTTCGGTCTTCAGTCTTCAAACTCCCGACCACTTAAGCAAGGGATTTAAGGTTACTGGCATCATTGCGGATAATCAGATTATTTTTTTCTTAGTGATCATGATCGTGATCATCTTCTTCTTCATGTGCTGCATGAATCTCAAACTTAAGATTCAGAACATCTTCTCCTGCAAATCGCTCTTCATAGTCATCAGCATTCCAATCAATACGTTCAACATTAGCCTTGGTAGCTAAATCATCAAACTTCCTAAGCACATAAGAAACAGCTCTTGACCCTCCCTCATTTGACTCTCCTACAATGAAATAGCTTAAAATGCCTGTCACTTCGTATTTGCCATCTACAGGTGAGCCATCACCATATTCCATGTCTCTTGGTTGAAAAATGGCTCCTGATTCATCGTCAGTATCAGGATTTAATATGAAATCACTTCCGATTAAGAATGCTTTATATTGGTCCGCTGTAGCCTTATCGTTGATAAAATCCTCTTCAACACGATTTCCTTGATAGTCCCAAGCCTGTAACTCTATTTTATAGATTACTTCAGGATCCAAGTGAAGGTGACCACCACTTATCGCATTTCCCTCTGCATCAAATTCAACGGAAACAGACTCCCCTTCAGTAGCCCCATCAATTCCATGGAAGTGATCCCCGTGGGCACTTAGATGATCATCCCCCGAAAGTGCTGTAAAAACCAAATGGGCTTTTTCAATTCCTTCCTGCGGAATCACCGGCTCATCATCTTCAGTACATGAAAAAGCCAGCAATACAGCGAACAAAACAGGAAAAAGCGGTTTTTTGATAAACTGTGTCATAAATAGTTTGTTTTTAAGAAATTAAAATTGATTTATAGTGTTATGTATTTAATGCAATACTGTTGCATATTTAAAATAGACATACCAATCCTAACTAATGAGTGCTTTACCCAACAGATGCTTGGTTTAAATTCAAATTATTGAACACTGTTCAATCCAGCTTTATACTAATTCCCTTCAAGGTTTGCCAACCCTCCTTATCGGTAACTTTGATCATAAAATGATAATCTCCTGGATCGACATCTTCTGGAACGGTAATTTCCATGACTGCCTCATAGCTTTGTAAGCCTTCAGGAATAGGAAAACTTTCAATTAATAAATAGGGATTATTTGCCGTCTTTACCGGATCCATATTGCAGTCATTCACTTCAGTGCTATGGGAATGATGGTCAAAATTGTGGTGCACATCCAGACTGTAACTACCTAATTCCACATTATCCTTGAATACAGCTCTAAAAACAAATGTTTCTCCCCTTTTGATCACTGCACATTGGCTTGGAAAGGCCCCTGAAAAACTATTATCTATCTCAGGTAAAATCAAGTCTTGCTCATCTTCATTGAATTGGCAACTGGTTACCAAGAATACAAAAATGGAAAACAAGCAAGTACTAAAAATGCCATTACGATTAATGTACTTCATATTATGCATTAGCTGATAATGTAAAACTCTTCCTTAATTTCTATTTGGACTCCATTGGTATCTACCACAGTAAAGATAAAATCATAGACACCTATTGGAGCATTTTCAGGAATGGTAAAATGTTTATGTACATTAGTGTTCTTCAATCCATTATATTCATTCCATTCCACAAAATATTCCCATTCTTCAGTGTATGACTGATCCTGTTTTTGTTGGATTTGAACGGTTAGGGTCTCGATTTTTTCCCCGGCCACGATATCTGCATTGAAATGAAAATCCTCCCCTACTATTCCTTCTTTCTGATTATCATAACCAATCTCCATATTGGTAATCTGGGGATCGACTAAATCTGGCTGTACATCATCTTCAGAGCAGGACGATATTGCCCAGCCAAAGCATAAAGTCAATAGGATGCATACATACTTTTGTTTCATCATTTTATTTTTAAATATCTAATTGAAAAGAAATATTAAAACTTCTTCCTTGTTCTGGAAGGTCGATTAATCTATAGAAACTGGTATGGTTCAAATACCGGGTATTGAAAAGGTTTCTGACTTGAAAATCTAATTGAAGGGGCGAATCGAACAAATTAAGTTCAGCCCCAAACCTCAAATCCACCAGTCGGTATCCAGGAGTCATTTTCTCTGGTGGTACAATCTGTTCCTGTTTAGCTGTTAACCGGTAATCCACGGCTAAATATGGTTTTCCCAGACCCAAGGTCCATAATGGTTTGTAAGTAGTATTTAGCAGGACTGAGGGCGGTGGTGAGAATGGCAAAGTATAGCCCTTTTTATCCCCGGAAACCTGTTCGCTATAAACATATTCCCCCAATAACTCTATATTCATGGATTTATTGATTTGGTGAAATACAGAAAGTTCGCCGCCAAAACGGACTACTTCTGACTGGGTATAATTAAACACCTGATTGCCTGCCCCGTATAGATAATCATATTCAGCAGATGGACTGAGGTAAATATAATTGGAGAAGTAATTAAAAAATGGACTGAAAGTGACCAGCCATTGATCTTCTTTTAATGTTCCACCCAAATCCAATTGATAAGATCGTTCAGGAGACAATTCAGCATTCCCTCTCTCATATCGATAATAGTGATAATTCACCCCATTTGCACCCAATTCCTTGGCTATGGGCACCCTAAAACCCGTACCAATATTTCCCTTAAAACTGAACTTTCCAGGAGCATAATTAAAGCCCAGTGCCCATACCTGACTATTGAATGTTCTGGTGCTGGCTTGAGAGCGGTACAAATAGTTGGAAGGCTGCTCCTCCTGCTCTTCAGTGGATGGAAACCAATCCTGATATGCCTCAATGGCTATTCGGCTATGATCATATCGCAAAGCTCCTTGTATTTGCCACTCATCATTAATCTTGAACTTGTCTAAGGCATAAAGTCCAAAACTAACTTTTTGATAAGCGGGTATTAAAAATCCCCAACCCCCGATTTCATTCATCTGCCACTCTCCACTTAGCCCAAACTGTAATTGATGCTGATCAAGAAACCATTCATCTCTGAGCTGCATACTAAAGACTTTTTTGTCAAATGAGCGCTCCAATGTGGAGGGATAGCTCAATTCATCGGGGTAATTAGGCGGCATAAAACCATGGTTGACATATTGGCTCCACTCCTTTCTTTCATTGAGCTGAAAGCCGAAATCAGCTTCTATGAGATGCTTTTCAAATCGATAGGAAAACTGATCAATGAGCTTAAAATGTCCCACTTCCTGATGAGGTAAAAGTATGTCCCTATTAGCGCTATCATGTAGTTCCTCATTGACATTGCGCGGCTCTAATCCATGGGCATTGGCAAAAAAACCTGATTTCATATATACCCTTCCGGCGGTCAGGGTGTTTTTCAACGGGCCTTCCAAATATCCCAGCTTAACGGACCAATCAAATTCTTTTCCTGCAGTATTCCGCACCTTGCCCTGATCTAAGGCGACCCCAAAGTCATAAACATAAACGGTATCAGCGGGCACCTTAAAATCCCCGTATGAAGCATAGCTGAGACGCATATCATAAAACCATTTTTCCCTTCGTCCATAAACATTAGCCGAAGCCCCAAGCCAAGCTGTATTGGATTTGGCATTCAAAATAAGGCTCCCTCCTTGGCTTCCCCTGTCTGGAACAGGTTTGTCCTTTATATCTATCACCCCAGCAATTGCATCTGAGCCATAACTTATAGATGCAGGGCCTTTTATTATCTGCACTTGATCAACATTATATTGGTCCAATTCCAATCCATGATCGGCCCCCCATTGCTGTCCTTCATGTTTGATACCGTTCGTAAGCACAACAACTTGATTAAAACCCAATCCTCTTATCAATGGCTTGGAAGTACCTGAGCCTATTCCCACCGTACTTATTCCTGGCAATCTTTCCATTGTCTTCATTAGGCTATTTCCCCTATTTTTCCGGAGAAAATCCTTTCTGACAAAAGAGATATTGGAGGATTCCTCTTTTATCATTTGCTCTAAATGATCAGAAACTGTCACTTGGCCCAATTCATAGGTCTTAATTGTTTCTTTATTGATAGTAGAATCTTTTGGCTGCTGAATTTGAGCATAGATTGGATAAGCGTCCATCTGTACATTGGTGCTATTCTCTCCACTTGGAACAGGATTTATCAAGGATACTAATAAGATGCTTTCTATAAACATAATCAAAACTGTAAACGCAACATGGTTGCAAAAGTAACAATATTAAACAGAAATGAAACAATGTTGCATATAAAAAATAGCCCATATTCATCATAATTTTATTAATAGCCTCATTTTCATTTACTAATAGTTTGAAGAAAACCTAAGTATCCAATCAGGAACTAACTCTGCCATAAATCAATTATATTTAGCTATCTAATTTTAAATAAAGCTCATGAAGAAAAACCTACTTTATTCATTTTTGGCCGGATTGGCATTTATGCCTACTTATACTGATGCGCGGCAAAATAAAATCGACCAATCCATCAGGGAGAAAGAAGCGATCTCCCATTTCAGGTATTTAGCTTCAGATGAACTAAAAGGCCGGGATGCTGCTCGATCTGAAATAGATATTGCGGCGAGATATATTGCGGAGCAATTCTGGAAATATGATGCTCAGCCTATTGATGGAGCTGAAAACTATTTTCAAGAAGTTCCTTTCAGGATTTCCAGTCCTCCTAATGAAGGGTCTATTATATACAGAGATGAAACCTTGACCCAAGGTCAAGAGTTATTAGTTTTGGACGGTAAGGCTATTGAAGGGAAATATGAAACTGTCGTGGCTGGTTATGGATTAGAAGGAGATTTGGAAGGTAAAGATATAGAAGGTAAAATTTTGGTTGTCAGGGTGGGTGGGCCTGAGCAGATGGGCCCCTCACAGCTGTTTGCAGCAGGAAGAAAGAAACTGGCGCTGGCTGAAGAAAAAGGAGCACTGGCCTTGATAGAGATGTATAATCTACCCACTACTCCATGGAGCCTATTGACCAACTATCTGAACAAACCGCAAATGACCATTGCCCAAGGTGATCCAAAGGAAGCTGGAATTCCTTATATCTGGGCCAAAGATCTTAATGGTAGTTTGATTAAATCCATTGACCAATCCTCTGGTTCAGAAATTGATCTCAACATTAAAGGAAAGAAAAACCTATCCATAACAGGCAAAAATGTAATTGCGAAGATTGAAGGAACAGATCCAAACTTAAAAGATGAGTATGTCATGCTTTCCGCCCACTACGATCACATAGGTGTGGGTAAGCCAGACGCAGAAGGAGACAGTATTTATAATGGCGCTAGGGATAATGCTGTAGGAACTGTAGCCATCATCAATGCTGCTAAATATTTTGCTGAAAATCCACCTAAGCGCTCCATCCTACTTTGTGCCTGGACAGCCGAGGAAAAAGGACTATTGGGCTCTGCTTATTATTCTGAAAATCCAATGGTTCCTTTGGACAAAGTGATCTATAATTTAAATATTGATAATGGTGGTTATAATGACACCGAGATTATAACAGTCATTGGATTTGGAAGAACTTCTGCTGACCATTTGATCAAGGAAGCTGTAGATGCTTATGGATTGAGGGTAACTGCTGATCCATCACCTGAACAGGGCCTTTATGACAGATCAGACAATGTGAACTTTGCCAAAAAAGGTATCCCTGCTCCCACTTTCAGTTTAGGTTTCACGGCTTTTGATGCTGAAATCATGAAATACTATCATCAAGCAGCAGATGAAGTGGACAATTTCGATTTGGATTATGCCATGAAATATTGGAAATCCTATTTACTCACTGCAGAAAAGATTGCCAATGCTCCTGAGCAACCAAAATGGATGGAAGGTGATAAATATGAAGAGGCCGGAAAAGCTTTATATGCAACAGAAGAATAGAGATAAATAGGTTTTCAAATTCTATGCAATAAAAAAGGGATTTCCGACGGAAATCCCTTTTTTATTGCACATTCTGATATGGCTATTTTTTAGAGACATTTGGACCAATAATTTTTTTCCAGATATAGAGTATGATCAATGCTCCAATAACCGCCCAAACCAAGCCCCAGCCCATCCCAGTTCCACCGGCACTCTCAAAACCCAAAGCCTGACCGATAAAACCTCCTACAAAGGCTCCTCCTATTCCAATCAAGATTGTAACAATAAAACCTCCAGGATCTTTTCCAGGCATTATCCCTTTTGCTAAAAGACCGGCTATCAGGCCGAAAATAATCCACCATATGATATACCCCATATTATTTGTTGTTTAATAGTTTATAAAGGATTCAAAATACTAAATTTAAATGAATTCTCTTACAACTATATTGAAAACTATCTCATCACAAGCACTTGCATGGATCATTAGACAACAAAAAATTTGTTGTCACAGAATAAGAATAAAAAAATCTGATTATCCGCAATGATGCCAGTAACCTTAAATCCTTTGCTTAAGTGGTCGGGAGTTTGAAGACTGAAGACCGAAGCAGTTGATATTTTAATTAAAACGAACATTTCGATTCGCTTTTAACTTTTACTGGTGCAATTGCGGATATACATATAAAAAAATCAACCATGCTTTTTGCCAAGCTTATTGAAAGACTTTCAATTATTTTTTCTAATACAACAAAATTTAAACTAAAATAAATTATATTAACTCCATTCAGCATAATCAATACTACTAAAAACCTGATGATTATTCCTGTTTAAATAATATTGGACAAAACACTCACTTTTAAACATCATTATTTATTAAAATTAGAATAAGCTACTTGACCCTAGGCCTATTACTGTCTTTTACCTGGTGTAAGGTGTATGCTCAAACTGAAGATGCCCAGTCCTCAGCTGCGGAACTTGCAAAGAAACTTGCCAATCCCATAGCAAGCCTTATCAGTCTTCCATTGCAGCAAAATATGGATTTTGGTATTGGTCCCTTAGAGGGATCCCGTTATAATATGAACATACAACCAGTGATACCAGTTAGTTTGACCAAAGATTTCAATCTAATTACCCGGGCAATAATTCCCGTAATCAGCCAATACAATATTACAGAAACAGGCAGTAAAGAGTCAGGTATAGGTGATATGGTACTAAGTGGCTTTGTCAGTCCAAAAGAATCAGAAATTATTTGGGGCTTCGGTCCTGTTTTTTCGATCCCTACAGCTACAAATGATCTACTGGGCAGCAAGAAATTTGGAATGGGGCCAACAGCCGTGGCATTATATCAGGTTCATGCCATTACCATCGGTGCCCTGGCCAATCAAATCTGGAGTGTGGCCGGTGACAGTGAAAGGAATAATGTAAGTCAATTATTTTTACAGCCCTTTGTGGCGTATAACTGGCCTTCAGGAGCCGGAGCAGGCTTTAATTTTGAATTGACCCAAAACTGGCAAGCCAATTCGACCGTCTTATGGTTTAACCCTAATATCAGTGGAGTCACCAGTTTAGGAAAGCAAAAAGTACAATTTGTAACTGGCCCACGCATCAACCTTGCTGCCCCGAACGGGATTAAATCAGCCTTTGGAATGAGAGCGGTAATATCCCTTATCTTTCCCAAATAATATGATTTTCCGTTTTCACAGCTGTTGCCTTATTTCTCACATCCTATCCCCGGATCGAATGTCCTGATTAATTATTCCTGTGAAACCTGTGTCATTTTTGAGGTAATCCTTTGAAGAGTATTACTTACTGATGGAATAGTCAACCCGAAACATATCAATTGATTACATGTTTCGGGTTGATTTTAATGTTGAAAACAGTTATTAATATTAATGAATGGAGATACTTCCAGAGCTAACAGCTCCTTTTACGGTCATATTTGAATTGTTATCGATCTTCAGGCTTTTTCCTTTCTTTTCATCCCCTACTCTAAGGCTTCCGCTACTGGCCACTAAGTCAAAATTATAATCCTTTAGGTTGCTTTTAGTACTAAAATTTATAGATCCAGAAGAACATTTCAGGTTAGTGGCAGCTCCTAATCCGATATTATCCCCGCTTATGGAACCGGACGAACTGGTTAAACTGCCTACCGCCGCAATATTATCCATAGCGATCTTACCAGAGCTCACCACTGCACTTAGCTCTCCCTCAACATTTTCAATACTCAGTTTGCCACTACTCGCCACAGCATTGATATTTCCCAAAATGTCATTTATATCAGCGTGTCCAGAAGAAACCTTGCAATCAATATTTCCTTTGATATTTCCCGCTTCTATATGTCCTGAACCAACACTCAGGTAAACTTGGCCTACTTTAAGGTCATTTACCTCAACATGACCAGAACCTGCTGTTACTGTTAATTCATCAGACACTATATCCGAAACAAAGGCTTTTCCCGAACCGCTGGACACTTCCAGTTGCATGTTTTTAGGTCCAGTCAGACTGATATAACCTACATGCCTAAAGCTTCCCCAAGAATTGGTTTTGTTACTTTGATCCCATTTGACAATGAGCTTGTCACCTTCTACCTCATAGGTGATTTTTACACCGTTGTCCCTATTGGTTTCCAAATAGGCACTCAAGGCAACATCACTTACACCATCCTTCCCTTCATATGAAATTTCCAAAGGGCCACCATACAGCTCCACCTCCCTTATGCCCGAAAATGATTCCTCAATATCGGAAACCACCGTCATTTGGGAATATCCACACCCCGGTAGACATACCGCGCATAAAAGCAGTGCAAAAGAAAATATACCCGATTTATGCTTCCTCATTTTTATCCTTTTGTACGTTCTCTTGATTAAATGATTGTCCCAATCCGTTACTCATTACAGACAAGGTTTCGTGGGCCACTTTAATATTGTACTCATATGCCAGGCTTTTATAATTCACCAAGTCCACGATGGTCCCAATAAAACAGAGCCCCACAGTAAAGAAATACAATATTCCAAGGCCGATTTGCCCCAAAATAAAACGATGAAGACCAGCAAAGCCGAAGAAACCCAGCAATGCCAAAATCAATACCATTTGGCTGTCTTTTCTTCTGGCCCTATACACCTGGGCAAAAAGATTAGCTTGCTCATCATCCATGTTTTTTAGGATCCCCTGGATATAACCAAGTTCCATTCCTTCCAATTCGGGAAGGTGCTTTAATACATTAGCCATAATTACTTGTTTTTTTAAATAGTTTCACCAATTCACTTATCCGAAAAGCAATGATTAACCAAGCTATGCCACCCAATGGATGCATTTCAAAAGATGCTAAAAATTCACCTGTAGCAAAGAGTTTCATGCTCCTTCCTAATCCACAACCTGGGCACCAATCAATCCCAAGAATATCCAGTGGACAAATACTTAAATGTGTTTGGGAATACGGATCAATTGTCAAAATCGCCACAATCGCCGAACACCAAAATAGTAATTCTACAGGAAATCTTCTGAAATGATCAACTTTACTTTTCATCTAAAACTTAAGTTACGAAAAGGATGCCATTTCTTAAAAAGTGCCTCATAAGGACATATGCCTGATTTTTAAAAACCCATTGCTACATAAACGTACAAAAATCGACCGTTTACGGACACTTCTCCCCTGCTTATTAAAGAAAATTCAGCTCGGCAAAGAAGGATTAGTCCATAGAAATTCTTCATTCTAGATTCCTTTTGTATTTTTAGCATAACTACCAAAAATAATAGTCATTTAATATGTTTAGACTAAAGAAGGCATTTGTTTTTACCATCATCCTATTATCCACATGGACCAACAACTCTCTCAAGGCCCAAGGCTCATATGATCTTATCAGTTTAAGATCAAAAAAGTTTCTGGGAAAATTCAGCATTGTGCCTGGAAGCGCCCAAAAACTTACCGATAGGCCTGGATATGATAACCAACCCTATTTTATCAATAATGAGCAAGTGGCTTTTTCATCTGTTTCAGATGAAGGAGTGAGCGATATCATCCTTTTTAGTTTCGATAAAGACAGTTTTACCAATATGACCCGAACGGACACAAAAAGTGAATTCTCACCAAAACTTACTGATTGTGGCCAATATATCTCTGCAGTTACGGTGGAAGAAGACAGCAGCCAAAGGCTTTGGCTTTACCCTATCAATTTTGGGGAGCCAGAACTACTTTACGATGATATCGCACCAGTGGCTTATTACACTTGGTACAACAATATAGCGGCAATGTCTGTGCTAGGCGAACCCAATAAATTACTTTACCCGCTCAGCCGAGACAATATACTGTCCTTAGCAGAAAACACCGGCAGAAGTATCCAGAAAAGACCCAACACGAGCGAAATCACTTATATCGATAAAAGTGCCAGTGTGGTCCTGAATGGAAAATCCACTTTTGAGATCAAATCCTTTGACATCGAAGAAAAGAGTAGCGAAAATTATGGTACCGCATTGGCTGATAGCGAAGATTTTATTTGGATTGACAAAAACATGATGCTTATGGCGCGAGGCCAAGACTTGTTTATCAAAAACGTAAACAAAAGCCAAGACTGGGAAAAAATCGCCCAAGTTAGTCTCCCCGGCTATGGTGCCATCTCCAGATTGGCCATCAGCCCAAAGGGAGATAAATTGGTACTGGTCATGGAAAGACTGGACTAAAATCACCCCTAAATTCACAGAAGTTATTTTGGACATATTGGAATACTCAAATATCCGGGCTTTCCTTTAATTCTAAAGCGGCAAAACCTATATTTGCAGCTCGTTTAGATTAATAGAAGCAAAATATAAATATGAACAACTTTATAGAAGAATTGCGTTGGAGGGGCATGGTCCAGGACATGACGCCAGAATTGGAAGAGCACTTGAATAAAGGCATCACCTCTGCCTATCTAGGCTTTGACCCAACAGCTGATTCTTTGCACATTGGACATATGGTAGGTGTAATGACCCTATTACACTTTCAGCGTTCCGGACATAAACCTATAGCCCTTGTCGGTGGTGCCACAGGTATGATCGGTGATCCTTCTTTCAAATCAGCTGAAAGAAATCTTTTAGACAAAGAAACCCTTGATCATAATATTTCCTCGATCAAAAAGCAATTGGGTAAATTTCTGAATTTTGAAGAAGAGAGGGAAAATAAGGCAGAACTGGTCAATAACCATGACTGGATGTCCCAGTTTTCTTTCCTTGACTTTATCAGAGATGTGGGCAAGCATATCACTGTAAATTATATGATGGCCAAGGACAGTGTAAAAAGAAGATTGGAAGAGGGAAATGGACTTTCCTTTACTGAATTCTCTTATCAGTTGATCCAAGGCTATGACTTTTACCACCTGTGGAAAAATAAGAACTGTACCATGCAGCTAGGGGGATCTGATCAGTGGGGAAATATAGTCACCGGAACTGAACTGATCAGAAAAATGGATGGCGGCAGTGCTTTTGCCCTTACTGTTCCGTTAATTACCAAAGCTGATGGCTCCAAGTTTGGGAAAACCGAGGGAGGAAGCGTTTGGCTAGATCCTGAAAAAACTTCTCCTTATACTTTCTATCAGTTTTGGCTCAATGTTTCAGATGAGGATGCTGGAAAATACATCCGTATATTTACTACATTGGATAAAGCCACTATCGAGAGCTTGGAGAAGGAACACTTAGAAGCGCCACACTTAAGGATACTCCAAAAGGAAATCGCCAAGCAAATCACCATCATGGTCCATTCTGAAGCAGATTATGAAATGGCCGTTAAGGCTTCTTCAATTCTCTTTGGCAAATCTTCTACTGAAGACTTGGCATCCTTGGATGAAAGAACCTTCCTTCAAGTATTTGAGGGTGTTCCCCAGGTAGAAATAAGCCAATCGGCATTTGATAGCACCGAAGGTGTCTTGGATCTTTTGGGTGATAAATGTCAGGATGTGATCTTTAAATCAAAAGGTGAAGCCAGAAAAATGATTCAAGGAGGTGGTGTGAGCATCAATAAGATAAAACTGAATGATCCACAAGCGAACTTGGATGGATTGGAACTTTTACAAGGAAAATACTTACTGGTCCAAAAGGGTAAAAAGAACTACTTCATTATTAAGATAAATGGATAAGTCTTTAGGGGAGATATCTACATCTCCCCTATATAACTCTCCTTAAAATTCAATACTTTTTAAATCAATTTTACTTAAAAACACAAAATATAACCGCTTATTAATCTGAATGTTAAAAACATTCACCTACACTTTTTTAGATATATATTGCAATAAATATTTTCATAGGTTTTCTGTGTTTTTAAATAAAGTTCAATAACTTTAAACTTTATTTAAAAATCAGCCTATTCATATTTGCAATGGGAAAGTACGAAAGACAAAAGAAAGAAAAAGAGATTTTAGATTCAGCCATTGGACTTTTTGCCGAAAAAGGTTACCATAGTACCAAAATGGATGAAGTGGCCAAGAAAGCCAAAATGAGCAAAGGTCTTATATACTTTTATTATAAGAATAAGGAAGACCTGTACATGGCCGTGACCCGTAAGGCTTTTGAAGAATTGAAAGATGTTTTTAGGGAAGCCCAAAAAAGTAAGGGGAAATCGGGATCAGAAATGATTAATATCCTTGTAAGCAACTTTATAGATTTCACAGAAAACCATAAAATGTATCAGGATGCCATCCTGAATTTTATGGGGATAATGGACCAATACAATGATCCTGAAAAAAGGAAGCAAATCGACCCACTCATTATGGAAAGCCCCAATTTCACTGAATTGCTTGAAATCCAACATGATCCTGCCAAAATCGGCATTCAGATCATTTCCCATGGCGTAAGAGATGGGAGCATGAGACCGGATTTGCAGCCAGAGATCACCTTTTATACCGTATGGACCATGCTTTTGGGATTTGAGCGGCTTAGGGGCCCAATCAGTTATGAGAATAAAGAAATCAAGATCAGTAAAGAAAACTGGCAAAATGGATTCATTAAGTTGATCCAGGATATGTTAAAAGGGACTGTACAAGCCCAAAGACCAAAGGCTGTCCAAGGTTCCTTATTTTAAACTTTGAATTTCTAAATCTGATATATTCCTCATCAAAAGGCCTGCTTCAATGAAGTGGGCTTTTTGCATTTATTTACAAATGTCATTTACACACCTTTCTAATTGATTGTAAGGCTAATCCACAAATAGAATTTTTCTTAAAATAAACCTGTAATTTAAGACCAATTGGATTAGATTTTTTTAAATTAAATTGTTTTTTCAACAGCCCTTAAAAATATATAATCAATGGATTTATCATCATTATTTGCTTTAAATAACCAAGTAGCCGTCATTACCGGTGCCAGTAAAGGCATAGGACTCAGCATTGCCGAATTTTTTGCTGCAGCTGGTGCCAAAGTAGTCATCAGCAGCCGCAATCAACAGGCCTTGGATGAAGTAGCCACCAGACTCAATGACAAAGGCTATGATGTAATAGGCGTTGCTTGCAATGTAAGTCACCCGGATGAATTGGAATCACTGGTCAATAAGACCATAGAGGTTTATGGACAAATAGATATTTTGGTCAATAATGCTGGGATAAATCCGTTCTGTGGTCCAGTACATGAAACGAGCATGGAGCTTTTTGATAAAATCATGGCCGTTAATGTCAGGGCACCTTTTGAACTTTCCAAACTTTGCCTGCCCCATTTAAGAAAATCGTCCAATGCTTCCATCATTAATATCAGTTCCATTGGGGCCATCACTCCAGAACCGCAATTGGGGATTTACAGTGTGAGCAAATCTGCCCTGCACTCCCTTACTAAAGTTTGTGCAAAAGAATGGGGCAACCACAAAGTAAGGGTTAATGCCATTTGCCCAGGAGTGGTAAAAACCAAGTTCAGCCAGGTCCTTTGGTCAAATGATCAGGTGATGGACAATATCATGAAAAGATTGGCCATCAAAAGAATGGGCAAGGTGGAGGAAATAGGCGCACTGGCCTTGTTTTTAGCTTCCCCTGCAGCTTCATACACCACAGGTTCTATTTTCACCGTCGACGGGGGCTATACCAGCTAGTATTACGTTTCTGGATCTTCTTCCACTTCGACAATTTCCACCTTTACAGCTTCCTTGATGGGCCTGATACCCCGTCCAGTTTTCTCGGCAATATAATAGGTTATACTAGCCCCAAAGAGAAAGATAATCACCGAATAATATACCCACACCAATATAACCACTAAGGAACCGGCAGTGCCATAAGCACTGCCTATTTCACTATTTCCCAGATAAAAACCTATAAGGTATTTTCCCAAGGCAAATAAAACCATGGTAACCACTGCTCCCATCCAAACTGACCGCCATTTGACCTTAGCATCCGGCAAGATCTTATACATCAAGCCGAAGATGACGACCATTAAAGCCTGAGTAAGCACAAAATTGGTAATGGTGGTGAGATAGAAAGATGCTCCCTGTAAAATTTCAGCGAGGTGATTAAAAAAAACTACAATCAAAGCATCCACCACCAAGGAAACCAAAAGAATGAAGCCTATGGAGGCCACCATCGAAAAACTCAGCAAGCGGTTGATGATAAATTTAAGTAAGCCCTTTTCTGGCTTTGGCTTGATATGCCAAATATGGTTGATACTATTTTGTAGACTTACAAAAACCGTAGTAGCACTAAATGCCAATACCGCAATGGCTATTGACTTGGCAAAAAAGCCATCATTGTCCAAGGTGGCATTATAAATAATATCATCGATGGTCGCAGCACTCTCTGCCCCGCTTAATTTGGATATTTGGGTCAATAATTCTTCCCTTACAGTCCCCTCATTATAAAAGGTCGCCCCAATATTGATCAAAATAATCAATACTGCCGGCATGGAAAAAATGGTATAAAAAGCTGTGCTGGCGGCATAAGTCATAGAATCGCTTTTGGTAAAGGTCTGTACACTATCCTTTAAGATTCTGAAAACCGTCAACTTTTTTATTTTCTGGATCATAGACTAAAAATATAAACAGAAAAAAACCGGCACAAAAGCTGTACCGGTATTAATATGAAAATAATATCGATCAGATAATCCCTATCTTATGCCTTGATCTGGATATTTGCCCGTAACTGTACGGCCATATGCCTTCATTTCTTCAATCTGCTCATCCATATTGCCATTTGGATAAATAACAGGGCCGATACCTGCTTGCTTCTTTTTATAGTCCAAAAAACCAATCACCACAGGAACATTTGCCCCCATGGCCACGTGATAAAAGCCAGATTTCCAGCGCTTGGCATAACTTCTTGTACCTTCGGGAGTTACCATTATCACCAATTCATCCGCTTTATTCAGCATATCTACCATGGCTTCGGTATAGGTTTGTTTTCTTTTACCCGCTACCTTTTTTCTATCGATGGATATCCCTCCCAAGGCCCCAATAAACCAGCCCAAAGGACCAACCATCACTTCTTTCTTGATAGTAAATCTCACAGGTACATCCATAATATAAAAGGCTGCTCGTGCATAAAGCAAATCCCAATTGCTGGTATGGGGAATAGCAATCATCACTGCTTTTTTAAGATCCTTGGGCCAAGCTCCAGCCACTTTCCAACCAGTAATCCAGAATACAAAACGGGCCAGTTGTTTCATCATTTGTTAGAAATAGTTTTTTCCACCTGGCCCAAATCAGCCAGGCTTGGATGGTTAATAATATAATTTTTGGCAGCTTCATAACCTGCCTTGAATAGTTCTTTCGCCTTTTTCAGGTCAAAAACCCCATATTGGGCCAGACCTTCTGCCTCTATAAAATAATCACATTTGGCCCTTCTATTGTACACATTATAGTTCATCGACATGATCACTGTTCTTTCGATCAAACTCTTTATATTGCTCACATTGGCCACATCAGGTAAGTGGTTACAGTTTACCCCGATGAGCCAGTCACTCTTATCTATCAAAGGCTCTACAGGCATATTGTTCAAAACTCCTCCATCAATATAAAAATCTCCCTCAATTTCAATAGGTTCGAATATGCCTGGTATACAAGTAGAAGCCATTAAAGGCCTGATAAAATCCCCTTCGGTAAAATACTCCACCCTACTCTTTTTGAGGTTTGTTGCGGCTATGCTCAGAGGCTTTTTCAGGTCGGAAAAATTATTGTTGGGCATATGCACCCTATATAACTCTTCCAAGACTTCCATTTTCAGAATGCCTTTGCGGCTTATTGCTGGCCTTACAAATTTAAAATAATTGGTATTGATAATGATCTCGAAAATCTCATCAGGAGCATAACCATAGCAATACATGGCACCCACAATAGCACCTGCACTGGTACCAGATACCAAATCGGGGTAAATTCCGGATTCTTCCAAGGCCTTGATCACGCCTAAATGAGAAATACCTCTTACACCACCTCCAGATAAAGCTATAGCAATCCTAATTTTAGAGTTCACTCAATGAAAATGTTTGGTCTAGCCTCACTCCTTTTTCAGTCATTTTCACTGTACAGCATTCATGGACAGGATCATGTTCCAAAAAAAGGATATATTCTTTTTCTGCTGCTTCCTCCAAAAAAGCCTTCTTTTCATCTAAGGTCTTTAGCGGCCTGGTATCATACCCCATCACATATGGCAAAGGAATATGACCTACCGATGGAAGCAGATCTGCTGCAAAGATAATGGTTTTTCCTTTGTACTGGATCTTCGGAATCATCTGTTTGTCCGTATGTCCATCCGCAGTAAAAAACTCAAAGCCAGAAAACAAAGTAGGCATTTCCAAATCCAAAAAGCCCAGTTGCCCGCTTTCTTGCATGGGCCATATATTCTCCTTCAGAAAAGAGGCCTTTTCCCTTGCATTGGGTACAGTCGCCCATTCCCAATGATCTTTATTGGTCCAATATTGAGCATTGGGAAATACCATTTCCAATTGTTCAGTACCTGTCTTATACTGGACTCCACCACCACAGTGGTCAAAGTGAAGATGCGTCAAAAAATTATCAGTGATATCATTTCTTGTAAATCCAGCTTTTGCCAAAGAACCATGTAAACTATCCTCACCATGCAAGTAATAATGTGAAAAGAACTTTGCACTTTGCTTATCACCAATCCCATTATCTACCAGTACCAAGCGGTCTCCCTCTTCTACTAAAAGACAGCGCATAGCCCAATTACAAAGATTGTTTTCATCAGCCGGATTGGTTCTTTGCCAAAGTGATTTGGGCACTACCCCAAACATAGCCCCTCCATCCAATTTAAAGAAACCTGTATTGATCACATGTAATTTCATAAGCTCATTATTTTACAAATATAAATAACTGATATACAAATAGATAAACTATATAATTTAAAGTGAAAAAATAAAAAAACCTCTGTATAATACAGAGGTTTAAATGATATCTTTAGTACGCCTCCTATTCGTTAACGACGCCCATACTCGAAAACTTATCAATTCTGGATTCAATTCTTTTCTCAGGCTTCATTTTATCCAACTCCTTCAAAGCTTCCTGAATACTCGTTTTAATAGTGGCGGCCATGGCCTTCATATCTTTATGTGCCCCACCCAAAGGTTCTGGAATAATTCCGTCAATTAGTTTGTTGTTTTGCATATCAGAAGCGGTGAGCTTTAATGCTTCTGCAGCTTGCTCTTTATAATCCCAGCTTCTCCAAAGAATGGATGAACATGATTCAGGAGAGATCACGGAATACCAAGTATTCTCCAACATCATCACCTTATCTCCTATCGCAATTCCCAAGGCACCACCTGATGCTCCCTCTCCGATAATGATACAAATCACGGGAACCTTCAACATAAACATCTCCTTGATGTTTCTTGCTATAGCTTCACCTTGGCCTCTCTCTTCAGCTTCCAAGCCAGGGAATGCACCGGGAGTATCTATCAAAGTAACAATTGGTTTACCAAATTTTTCAGCCATTTTCATCAGACGAAGCGCCTTACGATAGCCTTCTGGATTGGCCATGCCAAAATTCCTTTCTTGCCTTTGCTTGGTATTACGGCCTTTCTGCTGACCAATAAACATTACCGTACGTCCGTCGATATCTCCAAGGCCACCAATCATGGCTTTATCATCCTTTACATTTCTATCACCATGAAGCTCTATAAAGTCATTGGTGATCTCATAAATGTAATCCAAGGCATATGGTCTGTCCGCATGTCTTGACAGTTGAACCCTTTGCCATCTGGTTAAATTTTGGAATGTTTCTTTCTTCAAAGTTTTTATTTTTTCTTCCAAAGACTGAATATCGGCTGACAAATCGATCTCTTTGCCTTTAGCCAAATCCTTCATTTCCTGAAGTTTAAGCTCTAAATCAGCAATTGGCTTTTCAAATTCTAGGACCATGTTTAATTATTTTAACCAAAACAAAGATAAAAAGATTATCCCGAAGAAAAATCTTTGGCCTACAGTCTTTTGTCCTCTAGCCAAAGATCAGCAAATGTTTCATTTTGCACAAACTCCCTAAAATACTATTTATCAATCAATTAGGAAATCAGTCATTAAACGCATAATTATTTTGGTTTTTGCAATTTGATCCAACTATGAAAATAACCCATTCCAATTAAATAAGTTGCTAATAGGTCTCGATAAAAGTTAAAATAAAGTTTTCCACAGCATTTTTTTAAACCCAATAACCAGCCCAAAACTTACTACGGACCACTGCTAAAAAACATGAGGGTTTCATCCATTCTAAAAATTGACTTTCAAAGTTAATAACTGATCTTGTTTTGCAGATACAATACAACAGACAAAATAAAGTCTTACTGGATAAATATCAGTAATAGATAAACTTATTGAAATTGGTTTTTCACCAAATATTAGCAGATAAATTTGCCACACCTGCGTAATAATGGTTAATGAGTGAAAAATTATTTAGCTGAAAAAGAGGGGGATTAGGGTATGGCACAAATATTTTTTTACAATGGGGTTTTGCTTTAAAGAACAATACTACTACCTTTGCATCACTTCAAACGAGGAGTGATAAATATTATTAACGGAGTGGTAGTTCAGTTGGTTAGAATGCCTGCCTGTCACGCAGGAGGTCGCGGGTTCGAGTCCCGTCCATTCCGCTTAAAAATTTTATTGAAAGAAGTTAACCTATTATCAAGGAGTGGTAGTTCAGTTGGTTAGAATGCCTGCCTGTCACGCAGGAGGTCGCGGGTTCGAGTCCCGTCCATTCCGCTAGTTTTACAAAAGAGAATAAATAATAGTGTTAACTGATTTTATCAAAGGAGTGGTAGTTCAGTTGGTTAGAATGCCTGCCTGTCACGCAGGAGGTCGCGGGTTCGAGTCCCGTCCATTCCGCAAAAAGCCTTGCTAAGCAAGGCTTTTTTGTTTTTAAAGCTATTTACTGATGAATTATCTTAAAGAAATCAGTGGATGCAGCGTATATTTATATGGACTATTAGTTATCTGTAAATAAAACCATGAGTGATTCTGTTTCTTTTGAAGGTATCGTTCAAGCGAGTCATGTTTTGGCCAATGTGGTCACCCCTACTCCTCTTCAATACAATTACCAATTGAGTGAAGAGTATGGCTGTAATGTTTACTTAAAAAGAGAAGATCTCCAAGTAGTCAGATCTTATAAACTTAGAGGGGCTTATCATAAAATCGCAAGTTTAAGCGATGAAGAAAAAGCTCGTGGAGTGGTCTGTGCCAGTGCGGGCAACCATGCTCAGGGTGTGGCTTTTGCCTGTAAGAACCTCGATATAAAAGGCACTATTTTCATTCCCTCCACGACTCCTGCCCAAAAAATCAACCGAATGAAATTATTCGGAAAGGATAAGGTGGAAATCATACTGGCGGGTGACACTTATGACGACGCCTATAAAACTGCCTCCGATTATTGTGATGAAAAAGGAGCTGTATTTGTGCATCCTTTTGATGATCCCAAAGTTATTGAAGGTCAAGGTACAGTAGGCAAAGAAATTCTGGAAGAGGCAAAATTTCCAATAGACTATTTATTCTTGCCTATCGGAGGGGGAGGATTAACAGCTGGAGTTTCTACTTATTTCGAAAGGACAAGCCCTTCTACCCTGATTATTGGTACAGAACCAGAGGGCGCTCCCTCCATGTTGACCTCCATTAAAAACCACAAAAACACCGCTTTGGAAGAAATAGATGGTTTCGTGGACGGAGCGGCTGTAAAGAAAGTAGGGAACCTTACCTTTGAGATCTGTCAGAAAAATCTGGATGAGATGCTTTTAGTTCCAGAAGGGAGAATCTGTACAACCATTTTGAACCTTTATAATAATGAAGGCATAGTGGTAGAGCCGGCTGGCGCCATGACCTTGGCCGCTCTTTCCTTATATGACAAGAAAAAGATAAAAGGTAAAAATGTAGTCTGTGTAGTAAGTGGTGGAAATAATGATATCATGAGGACTGCAGAGATCAAAGAAAGGTCACTGCTCTATGAAGGCTTGAAACATTATTTTATGATTCAATTTCCACAAAGACCAGGGGCACTGAAGGATTTTGTCACCCAAATATTAGGTCCCAATGACGATATTGCCTATTTCCAGTTTACGAAAAAGAACAATAGAGAAAATGGTCCGGCAGTGGTAGGAATAGAACTTAAAAACCCCAATGATTTGGGTGGTATTTTTGAACGGTTAGATGAAAACCGCTTCAAATACAACTACCTAAATGACAATCTGGATCTATTGAATTTACTAATGTAATCCAAGCCAAGGCTTTTACAAAAACAGCCCCGAAACCTATTTTCAGAGCTGTTTTGTTATTTGTTATATGCAAGCTAATCAATCTAATAGACTACAGTAAACACCCCTCTTTGCTGTTCTGTTATGGAATTCCCTTCCAACACATAAGCGTATTCTATCAAATAAGTATAAGTACCTGTGGTAGCATAATTGTCACCTACCTTACCATTCCAAGGCGTAGTCCCTGTGAAAATCAACTCACCCCATCTATTATAAACAGAAAGTTCATAATTTAAATTACAGTTGGAAACAGGTCGGAACAAACTCTTCTCCCCATCATCTGTCGGGTCAAAGCCTGTTGGCATCCTTACAATAGGAGCTGCTTCAGGCATTTCAGCGGTACCCAAGCTGACACAGCCATTTCGGTCCAAAACTGACACACTGTAATCCCCTTTCGGCAATCCCTCAATTTGGGCCTCTGTGCTTTGGTCATAATCCCATGTAAAGCTAAAAGGCCCATTTCCACCACTGGGTACTGCCAACAAAATCCCTGTGGATTCTCCCGGACAGCTTTTCCTTACTACCTCCATATCAACCAAAACAGGCTCAGGACTAGGTATTTCAATTGGAAGCTCTACTTGACAGTTATTGGCATCAGTAATGGTAAATGACTGCGCTCCTCCTGCTAGCCCTGTTAAATAAAACTCATTTGATTGAAAAATTGCGGATTCATTGTCAATGAGATAGGGCGCTACACCACCACTTACTTGAATCCTAAGCGTTCCATCTTCTTTTCCATAGCAACTTGTACCTACTATTTGGACAACCTCACCTTGAAGTTGCTCGGGCTGTGTAATTTCAATATTCTCATGTACAACTTCACATCCCTTACTGTCCTTCACCATCACCGAGTATACTCCTGCTTCTAATCCCTGGGCTGAATTGGTAGACAAAGCATCATCATGACTCCACTGGTAAATATATGGACCATTACCACCACTGGTATTGACCACGATTTCCCCTTCATTTCCACCAAAACATCTAATATCTTGTTTAGTATATTGACTGATAATTTCTGGATAAACTTCTACCTGTAATTTTTCAGAAACTCCTGCACACATGGCATCCAGTAAGCTGATTTCCTGATACCATAATTCCCCTTGAATACCAGGATCAGTCCATCTCACTTCCACCCGTTCAACATCTGAAACTGAAATAATTTCACCTCCTGTAATAAACCACTGATAGCTCCTCTCAGGTGCTTCTTGGGAAACCTCATAAATGTATACCTCGCTAGCATCATAACAGATTTCCACTGGACCTATAGGTGCTTCTGGTTCAATACTTTGGTCAATTTTCACTTCTAATAAGATCAGCTCTCCCGGGCAGCCACTTTCTGTATAGGGCTGTGCTGCAATATATGCCATATCATTGGCCTCTCCCCATAATACCGTCACGGATTCTGAATCGGATTCCAATAGTTCGCCACCAGATACTTCCCAATCCACACGAGCAATATTTTCAGTATTGACCAGCTGATAGGTGATTTCATCTACATCTGGACATACCATCGTAGCTCCCACAATCTCCCCAGAGCTTTCTAACACATTTACCTCAAAAGTGATATCTTCTTGTTGCTCACATGAATTTTCACTAACTGAAGCGGTTACAGTCACGGTATATTCACCTGGGGTTTCAAAAATATGATTCACCTCCTGCCCTTCTTTTATTACTGACCCATCCCCAAAATCCCATGTAAAATAAGTGAAAATGGGGTTTTCAGGTGCTATCCCCCATAATGAGCTTGCATTTAAACAGGCTACCTTATTCCCCACCACCTCAAACTCATATTCAGGTTCTACCAAAAAATTGAGATTCTCCAAACTTGCCCCTACTGAATAACCATAAGACTCAATTTCCCCAAAGCCATACACATAAGCAATAAATCCTTCAGGATTACTCAATTTGTGGGTTCCGCTATAAATATTGATTCTCGCAAATTCATAATCTGGATTGAAAGGAACAGGGCTAAATTCACCCGAAATATCCCTTCCGTCCAAGCGTGTTTGGTCTACAGCTGAGCTGGCCACTATAATATTTACATAATTATATTGAATCTGCTGTACACTCATCGCCTCAAAAGTGACGCTAGTCAGCATTTGCTCATTGGGACTATAGGTGATCATAAAAGGATCCCCTAAATTTTCATATAGCGCTGAGGATAAATTACAGTTTTGACTCTTGGAAAAAGTGGTTACACAAATAGGCTTATCGCTTTTTATAAACCTGATGTCCTGAGATCCTAGTTCAAAATTTTTAAATTCCCCTTGATCCAAATTGCCTACATTTGTGCCATTCATGGTGATTTGAGTTCCATCCTCGGCAGCAATTATTTTGACCAATTCACCAGATGAACGGTCCTTTAATGGGATATGGATAAACTCTGTTCCCCAAGTATTTATAGGATACATCTGCTGGAACAAATGGTCATTGGCATTTCCACACTTTCCTACACCTGTCCATTTATTTCCACCAAAAACCGCCACATTTTTACAATCATCTGCATTGGTACCTATCACCCTCACCCGACTACCTGTCAAATCAGCCCTTGCTTTTAATTGATAAGTTTGACCAGTATTCAAAACCACCTGAAATGGCGTATCGGCCGCTTTACCATCTATGGTTCGCTCACTAGGTGTGATTTCCACGGTCGTATTATCTTCAACGGCCACCACCATAAACAAACTCTCGTTATTGTTATTCAGGTTTCCATTACCACCATTGGGAGTGGTTTCAAAATGAGAAGTAATATAATATTCCTTGCCAAGTGTGGTCACCGGAAGTACAACTGTCCCGTCAGCGCTTCTTAGCCTTTCATTAAATGCATGCACAGAAATTTTACCACTTGAGGTGATATAAATACCCTTGTTTTCTACCCTGCCAGAATTTCTATTTAAGAGGTCCTGTTGAGGTTCTGGAACTCTTAAGGTATAATTTTGACCCGCCTGTAAATTAAAGTTATAACTTAATCCTGGATTGAAATTACTGAGGTCTATCGTTCCTTGGGCTGCTTCATTGGCCGATATCACAATTACGGCAGTTCCATCTTGCCCATTGGTATTGTTTTCCATAAAGCCAAACCAAAACTCCTTCCCCACAGTGGTTAACTGACCATAGACCGTATGGGTACTAAAAATCATTAATACGAATGCGATTGACAGAATGTATTTGGTATACCTCATTTTGGACTTAGTAATCCTGATTTATTATAAAAACATTTCATGAAAATAGGTGAATTAGAGCCTATATCAATTGTTTGGAAGGCTAATTATATCATTATTTCTTATAAATTCTACCAATATGACCCCAATTTAATTTTAGGATGATCATAATTGATCAAAAGGTGGATCATTTAACCTGAAGAAAAAATAGCCAGTAAGCTTTACTGTTTTTATTAATCAATAACCTGGAATGTTCCCTTAATATTTTTATTAATCTGTTTATCTTCCAAACGATAGGTATACTCTAGTACATAATTATAGGTATCTGGAAGGGCTCTCTCACCAGCAACTGTTCCATCCCAAGCCTGATTTCCCATATAAATCAACTCGCCCCACCTGTTATAAATGATAATTTTAAATACAAGTGGACAGTTAGAAACCGGTTCAAAATATGGCACCCCACTGTTATCACTTGGTCTAAAGCCATTTGGCATCCTGACCGTCGGGGCCATTTCATCGAGTTGGGCACTTCCAAAACTAATACAGTTGTTTTGGTCTGTGACCGTAACGGAATAGCTCCCCTTGGGAGCATTAATCAAATGAGCAGTTGATTGATTTTCATAATCCCAAGTATAAGCGAATGGCTCAAGGCCACCACTCGGAACCGCAATCAGTTCTCCGTCCGCTTCACCAGGACAACTTCTTCTCAATACCTCTATTCCAACTTCCAAAGGTTCAGGGCTGAAAATTTCAAGACTAATGGGGATTGAACAGCCATTTTGATCTACAATTATAAATTCATGATGGCCACCGGATAAGCCTGCCAAAGACATTTTTCCTTGTGACAGCATATAATTATCATAATCTATGGTATAGGGTTTCGTTCCTCCCCTAATTTCCAATTCAGCAAGTCCATCTGCACGACCAAAACAACTGGTTCCACTTAACGATACTATATCTGCTTGTAAAAGTTCTGGGTATACAACCTCTATATTATCCATTCTTTTTTGGCAGCCATTGGCATCTTTAACTGTAACACCATATATACCTGCAGGCAGGCCTTCAGCCTTTGAGGTGGTTAAAGAAGGATCGTGGTCCCAAGAAAATGAAAATGGGGCAACTCCTTCCCTAGGTTCCAGTGCAATAAAAGCGCTTTGATCGTCGAAACACAAACCATTTTGCACAGTAACATCAAATTTAATCTCTTCCTTTACATTTACAGCAAGGATATCCGATATTCCACTACATTCTCCCCCATTTGATTCCTCAAACCATAGCTCACCTGTTATTCCAGCCTGATTCCAACTCACTTCTACCAGTGTGTCATTCTTCACGGAAATAATTTCCCCTCCCGACACATACCAGTCCACCGTCCTTCCACTTATTACATTATTAGCCATATATTCATAATGAATATCCGGATCAAAACAGACTTCCTCAGCTCCTATAGGGATCTCCGGACGGATATCATTGCTAATATTTACCTTGAGAACTATAGGCTCTCCAGGACAGCCCTCTATAGTAAATGGCTGAACAATCAGTGCTGCATCCTCATTATTTTCTCCCCATCTAATGCTTACCTCTTTATCTTCCTGATGGATAATTTCCCCACCTTCTACTTTCCAAGTAAAGTTTTCAATACCAAGTTCATTGGTTAATGCATAATCCATTTCTTCAAATGGACAGGAAGTTTCAGGGCCTGTTATTTCACCATTTGTTTCCAATACCTCAACTTCAAAAACTACTTCTTCCTGTTGGTCACAGGAAGACTGGCTTACTGCGGCTAGGATCGATATGGTATAAGTTCCTGGTTCTTTAAAAATGTGGTTCACTTCATTTCCTTCCTTTTTTTCCGAACCATCTCCAAAATCCCATTGAAAATACGTAAAGATCGGATTTTGGGGGACTATTGACCACAAGGCCCCTTGATCCAAACATGCTACTTTCTCTCCGAAAACGTCAAATTCATATTTAGAATCCACCTCAAAATTAAGGTTTTCCAAATTTGCACCTACAGAATAACCATATGATTCCAGATAGCCAAAGCCATATACATACCCTATAAAACCATTGCTATTTTGTAAACGATGTGAGCCGCTACTAATCTCGATCCTGGCATAGGAAAAATCAGTATTGCCAGGAACCGGTTTAAATTGGTCGCCAATATTCTGCCCATCCAAAGTGGTTTGACCGGCCCCATCGGTGAAAGCGATGATGTTTACATAATTCTGTTCTATCGAAATAATATCCAATGCCTCAAAAGTAACATCCTTTAGCAGCTGCTGATTGGGACTCAGGCTGATCATAAAGGGATCACCATAGGTGGACAATGCTTGGCTCTGGTCATTGCACATTTGGCTTTTAGCAAAAACGGAAACATCAGCGGGTTGGCTCGTTTCAATTTGGACAACCTCATCCATCCCAAAATCCAAAGCAGTATATTCTCCTGCTGCCAAAGTGGTATAATATTGTCCATTAAGATTGACCTCAGTACCATCGGAAGCAGCTAGTACTTTGACCATTTCTCCAGAAGTTCTCCCTCTAAAGGGCACATGTATAAACTGTGTTCCCCATGTGCTGATGGGATAAATTTGCTGAAACAAATGATCATTTGCCTCACCGCATTGCCCAACACCTGTCCATTTATTCCCTCCAAAAACAGCTATATTTTTACAATCATTGATATCATCTCCCAATACCCTCACCCTGGAACCACTAAGGTCGTCCCTGGCTCTGAGCTGGATACTCTGCCCTTCATTGAGCACCAATTCAAATGGCACATTTGCTGGTTTCCCATCATCGGTATTGACCGATGGAGTTATTTCAACTCTGGTATTATCTTCAACACCTACAACCAGCAATAAACTTTCATTTTTGGCATTGAGCTCTACCAAAGGATTATCGCTTCCAGGCGAAACCTCAAAATGTGAAGTCACCAAATAATCTTTGCCCAAAGTGGACAATGGAAGAACCACCGTTCCATCTGCACTTCTATATCTTTCATTAAAGGCATATACAGAAACCTTACCCTCTGAAGAAACAAACACTCCCTTATCTTCAACAATACCTGAGGAACGGTGCATCAGGTCTTCCTGATAGGTGGATATACGCAATGTATAACTTTGCCCAGCCTGTAAATCAAAACTCTCCGTCCAATTAGGACGAAAATTGCTTAAATCAATGGTGCCCTTTGCAGCCTCATTTGCTGTAATTATCAAAACTGAATTACCGTATGATTCTTCAGTAAAGTTTTCCATAAACCCCACCCAAAATGCCTCTCCTACTGTTGTTAATTGTGCTGTGGCAGTCTTAATGCATATCATGCAAAAAGTAAAAGTGAATAAAAAAAATAATGATAAGGACTTCATTTTAAACAATACTATTAAAGGTCTGTAGTAATAAACTATTTATTGATTGGTAAAATTCTAAACATTATTGGTAATTGCAAATTATTTAATTTCTGATTATCCGCAATGATGCCAGTAACCTTAAATCCTTTGCTTAAGTGGTCGGGAGTTTGAAGACTGAAGACCGAAGGAGTTGATATTTTAATTAAAACGAACATTTCGATTCGCTTTTAACTTTTACTGGTGCAATTGCGGAGATACATAATTTAATTTTACTGGAAATTATTTTAAAAAAATTAACTGATTTTCTTCCGACCATCAATTATTCTATATCCTTCGGGCTTTTACCAATTTTCATCTGCTATAACCAAAAGACCACCTATCAGAAATTTCAGTAAACTATTAATTACTTAATAGAATCATATCTTTACAGCCCTTTTATTGACTATAAACCAATGAAACAATTAGAAAATTATGAACCAAGCATAAGTAATTCCTGTTAAGAATCATTGGGTTTATTTTGGCTGAATCAATAAAGAGGTTTTGAGATGAGTAAGAAACAGTATTTTGTAGTTATTTTGATTTTGGGTGCTTTAAGTACGATTAGTCCTTTTTCCATTGATATGTACTTGCCTGGATTTCCTGCAATTGCGGAAAATTTAGGAACCAGTATTGCCAATGTTCAACTATCTCTAACAAGTTATCTGATAGGTATTGCAATTGGACAGTTGTTTTACGGACCTCTATTGGATAGATTTGGACGGAAAAAACCCCTATACATTGGATTGATAATATATGTATTGGCTTCTGTTGCTTGTGCATTTACAACAAGCGTAGAAAACCTGATATTGATGCGCTTCTTTCAGGCCATTGGTGGATGTGCTGGAATGGTAGCTGCCCAAGCTTTGGTCAGAGATATATTTCCTGTCAATAAAATAGCCCAGGCAATGGCTTTGCTGATGTTGGTTATAGCGGTTTCCCCTATGATTGCCCCTACATTGGGAGGGTATGTTACTGCCCATTTTTCATGGCATGTGGTCTTCTTAATTTTAGCTGCAATTACTACAATCATCATTATAGCCTCTTATTTCTTTCTACCGGATGGATCAAAGCCAGATACTGATGTATCATTAAGGCCAAAGCAAGTAGTAAAAAAGTATATCGAGGTCAGCAAAAACCGTCAATTCTTAGTCTATATGCTGATTGGAGGTGTAGCTGGAGCTGCTCCATTTGCATATATATCCGGTTCTGCAGATGTTTTTATGAACATCTACCATGTTACCGAGCAGCAATATGGATGGATCTTTGCATTATTAGCCACTGCAATGATTGGCTCCACTCAATTGAACCATATCCTACTGAAAAGATTCAGTAGTGAGCAAGTCATCAAGGTAGCCTTGACCTATCAGACCATCATCGGATTTATAATGATCATTGGAGTTTGGAATGACTGGCTAAATGTCTTTTCCTTAATTGGCCTGATGTTTATATTCCTTACAGGTCACGGATTGAGCAACCCAAATGCTGCTGCGCTTACTTTGGCTCCCTTTACCAGAAATGCTGGAAGTGCTGCTGCCTTAATGGGAAGCGCTAGGATGGCCATGGGTGGCTTGGTTTCAGCGGCTGTAAGCATATTTCACAATGGAACAGCCAATCCCATGGTAATTATGATGAGCTTCTGTGCTGTGGGTGGTTTACTGACATTGATATTGGACAGCAGCTTTAAGAAAAATGCCCAAAAAAGAAAAGAAACAGAAGAAAAACAGCACTCCATGGCCCTATAAATTATACTGATTACCAGCCGTATTTTGTTGATTAATCCCGATAGCTTATTGATAACTATCGGGATTTTTTTATTTTCTCTTTCTTGAAAACTTAATATTCCATCTCTTAGAGCTTCCTTCTGGTATCAGGTTTATTTATTGTCAAAAAGAAAGGCCCTTGGACTTTCTTTTCGCTGACATTTTGGTTCCATGACCCAATAAAATTTGTATCTTTGGCACTTGTAAAAATAGAAGCGAAATAATTCATGATTTCAGTTGATAATCTTTCCTTAAAGTTCGGTAAACGAACCCTTTTTGATGAAGTAAGTCTAAAATTCACCCCAGGAAACTGTTACGGTGTTATTGGAGCCAATGGTGCCGGTAAGTCTACTTTTCTGAAGATTCTATCTGGAGAACAAGATAGCACCACTGGTAGTGTTAATATAACTCCTGGCCAAAGAATGGCTGTATTGAAGCAGAACCACTTTGAATTTGATGAAGTAGAGGTGCTCAAAACAGTGATCATGGGGCATAAAAAGCTTTACGCCATAATGGAAGAGAAAGATGCTATCTATATGAAGCCTGATTTCTCTGAAGAGGATGGACTGAGAGCTTCAGAATTAGAAGCTGAATTTGCTGAAATGGATGGATGGAATGCTGAATCAGATGCTGCTGCCATGTTATCTGGATTGGGGATCACAGAAGATCTTCATTACGCCTTGATGAAGGATTTGGCAGGTAACCAAAAAGTAAGGGTACTTTTGGCCCAAGCCCTTTTTGGCAATCCTGATATCCTTATTCTTGATGAACCTACCAACGATCTAGATGCTGAAACCATCAACTGGTTAGAAGAATTTCTGGTCAACTTTAAGAATTTGGTTATCGTAGTATCCCACGACCGTCACTTCTTGGATGCGGTTTCTACTCATATCGTGGATATTGACTTCTCTAAAATCAAGATTTACTCAGGTAACTATACCTTCTGGTATGAATCTAGCCAGTTGGCTGCCAAGCAAAAATCTGATCAAAATAAGAAAGTAGAAGAAAAACGTAAGGAACTTCAGCAGTTCATCGAGCGGTTCTCTGCCAATGTGGCTAAATCAAAGCAAGCCACTGCCAGGAAGAAAATGTTGGAAAAACTGAATGTAGATGAAATCCAGCCATCCACCAGAAAATATCCTGGAATTATCTTTAAGCCTGAAAGGGAAGCGGGTGACCAAATCTTCATGACAGAGGAATTATCCCTTCAAGATGATGGTACCACCTACTTTAAGGATGTGAATCTAATGGTAGACAAAGGAGATAAAATCGCTTTCATATCTCGCACCAAACAAGCCGTAAATAAATTCTTCCAGACCATTATGGAAGAAATCCCCGTTCAGAAAGGCGAATTCAAATGGGGTGTGACTATTAATAAGGCTTATCTTCCAAATGATAATTCAAGCTACTTCAAAACGGATTCCAACTTGATTGATTGGCTGAGACAGTACTCTTCTAACCAAGAAGAAGCCTATGTAAGGACTTTCTTGGGAAGGATGTTGTTTACAGGTGAAGAGACCCTAAAATCTGCTTCTGTGCTTTCTGGAGGTGAAAAAGTAAGGTGTATGGTTTCTAAAATGATGCTCCAAAATCCTAACCTTTTGGTAATGGATGAACCTACCAATCACCTAGACCTTGAGTCAATCACCGCATTTAACAATGCTATTATTGAATTCAACGGTACGGTTTTATTATCTTCTTATGACCACGCATTTGTTTCGTCAACTGCCAATAGAATTGTGGAATTCACGCCTAATGGTACCATTGACAGGCGTATGCCATATGATGATTATTTGGCCAATCCAGAAATCAAGGAATTGAGGGAAAAAATGTACCAAAAAGGCTAATGTCCTTATAAGATAAAGATCACAAATCCCTTTTTGTATTGACCATATGGTTTAAACAGGAAGGGATTTTTTAGCTTCAGATCAAATGAACAACTATCCTAGTATCATATTAAAAAAAGGCAAGGAGATATCTTTAAAAAGAAAACACCATTGGGTATTTTCCGGTGCAATTGCTAAAACAGCCGATAATCTTGAAAATGGCCAGCTTGTAAGTGTTTATAGTAACAAACAAGAGTTTCTTGGTATAGGTCACTATCAGATTGGCTCTATCACCGTTAGGATCATTTCCTTTGAAGACAGGATAATTGATGCTGCCTTCTGGGTAGAAAAGATAAAATCGGCCTATGAAATGCGAGCAAAAATAGGTCTAACAAAAAGCCAACACACCAATGTTTACAGGTTAGTCCATGGAGAGGGTGACTTACTGCCAGGTCTGATCATTGACTTTTATAATGGAACAGCAGTAATACAGGCCCATAGCGTAGGGATGTACCAACATAGAATGGATATAGCCGAAGCATTAAAGCTGGTTTATGGAGAAGGGCTTGATGCTGTTTATGACAAAAGCGCCGAAACCCTAGCCAAAAATCAGGTCAAAGCTGAAAACCAGTTTTTATTTGGCAGCCCCAAAACCAATCTAGTAAAGGAATATAATTCAAACTATGAGATAGACTGGGAAAAAGGCCAAAAGACAGGCTTTTTCATCGACCAAAGGGAAAACCGTAATTTGTTGGGCAGCTATAGCAAAGGAAAAAAGGTGCTTAATACCTTTTGCTATTCAGGAGGTTTTTCCATAGCAGCACTCCAAGCAGGCGCAAAAGAGGTGCATTCTGTGGATATCTCTGCCAAAGCCATAGAATTGACCGAAAAGAATTTAAAACTCAATCCAGATTTGAGCGGAAAGCATGAATCCAAAGTGGCTGATGTGGTCAAATATATTCGGGAAATCCAGCAGGATTATGATGTCATCGTACTGGACCCTCCGGCTTTTGCAAAAAACATGAAAGCCAGACATAATGCCGTTCAGGCTTATAAGCGCCTCAACGCAGAGGCATTGAAACACATTAAGCCAGGTGGGATTCTTTTCACTTTCAGTTGCTCACAGGTAGTTGATAAGGCATTATTCGCCCATACCCTTACGGCAGCTGCCATTGAGGTGGGAAGAAATGTGAAGATCCTGCAATACCTCTCCCAACCCGCAGATCACCCAATCAATATTTTCCATACGGAAACTGAATACCTAAAAGGATTGGTATTATACGTGGAATAAAAGCTAAAGCCCCTTTAAATAACTAATGGGGCTTTTACTATATATATATCCGTAATTGTATCAGTTTAGATTGATAGAAGTTCTAAACGATTGTTTAAACTAAAATAATAGCCACTTCAGTCTTCAAGTTTCCGTCTTCAATCCTCTTCATCAAAGGACTTCCGGTCACTGGCATCATAGTGGGCAATAAGCTTATTTAATATCGATATTGGAAACAAAAGCCCGGTATTTTAATAAAGCCACAAATACTGCTCCGCCTATAGCATTTCCAAGCAAAGCGAAAAATTGAAAATTAAGGT
The DNA here is from genome assembly GCF_020463795.1 of Echinicola marina. Classification (NCBI taxonomy): domain Bacteria; kingdom Pseudomonadati; phylum Bacteroidota; class Cytophagia; order Cytophagales; family Cyclobacteriaceae; genus Echinicola; species Echinicola marina. The sequence continues at coordinate 4,521,503 of NZ_CP080025.1, forward strand.
AATTCAACAAATTGATTTTATCCGAACTCACCAATCCCGAAAACACCTCCACATTACCTATGATACTGTGGTGTAAACCTGTAAAGGACATCATTGCAGTAATAATAAAAATAATTACTATTCGGCTGAGTGTATCTCTGGATGAAGTTATTAACCAAGATAGCAAGCCCATTAGCCAACCTGCCAAAACAGCACTGGCAAGTATAACAAGTGGGGAAAACTCAGTTACATGCAAAGCAATCTTTTCTACCGTAGATAAATTAAATATGCCTAATCTTGGACCTATCCACATTAATAAAAATGAAATAAGATAACCTCCAATCATATTCCCCGATATCACAAGGCCCCATATTTTCAAAAGGCTAGTAATGCTTCTCTTTTTATTAAGCACAGGCAAGGTCAGTAAGGAGGTCTGCTCTGTAAATAATATGGACTGTCCCAAGATCACCATGATAAAGCCTACAGGATAAACTAGGGAAATAAGTTTATAACTGTTTTCTTCACTGATAACACCTGAAAAAAACTGGAAAACTGTACAAATAAGCAAATAACTAAAGCCAATCTCCAAACCTGCTGTGATAGAGCTTAACAATAAACTAATAGGCTTTCGGTCATAGGTTGCCTGTCCTTCTGTGATCTGCTGTTTTAGGATTTCTCCATGCGATTTGGAAGCATCCTTTGATACAGAGGAAGATTTCTTTAACTCAGAGTCAATGCTTCTTTGTTTCTTTTCTTCTTCTTTGTCGGCCATATTTCATCAATTGAAAAGACCAAAGTTACAAAATCTGTACCTTTAATTCGTCTCATGCTACATCTCAAAATAAATCTATTGTATAAGTCAACATTCCATATGGAGAAAATAAGCGTAAAAAACCAATCAAACTCAACTATGCTATTAAATCCGATAATTCTAGATATAGTCCTAAAAATCAATTTTATAACTTGAAATCCAAAGCATTATGTTTATCAACAATAGTATAGAAAAACCACTGAATATTGTATTTGCTTATGTACCCTTTACGAATATCACATTGTAATGTATATTTGTAAGGTTATTGTAAGTACCTTACTAATCGTAAAACTACTTACACCTGACTCTCCAAAATTTATGACATACGATATTATAATTATAGGTGGCGGTATTGTTGGACTAGCCACAGGCTTGAAGATAAAACAACAAAATCCAGCTTTAAAGGTGGCTATCCTTGAAAAAGAAGATGAACTGGCCAAACACCAAACTGGCAATAATTCCGGAGTTATCCACTCTGGACTTTATTATAAACCAGGATCTTTAAAAGCTACCAACTGCATCAATGGTTACCATGAGTTGATCAATTTCTGTGAAGAAGAAAACATCCCCTTTGAACTTACTGGAAAAGTTGTTGTAGCTACCAAAGATGAACAAATTCCATTATTACAAAACCTACTCCAGAGAGGCCTGCAAAATGGCTTGGAAGGTACCCGTCAAATCTCACTGGATGAATTAAAGCATTATGAACCCTATTGTGCGGGAGTTGCTGCTTTACATGTTCCCCAGACGGGAATTGTGGATTATAAAAAAGTAGCCTTAGCCTATGGAGAAAAATTCAAAGCTATTGGAGGAGAGATTTTACTAAATCATAAAGCACTGAAAATAAATAATAAAGATAATTTATCTGAAATCATTACTTCAAATAGTAATTTCACTTCAAAACTAATCATTAATTGCGCTGGTCTATATTCTGATAAAGTGGCTGATATGAATGGTGAAATGGATCTAGATGTCAAAATCATTCCATTCAGAGGAGAATATTATAAGATAAAAAAGGAAAGAGAATACTTGGTTAAAAACCTGATCTATCCAGTTCCTGATCCTAACTTCCCTTTTCTGGGAGTTCACTTTACCAGGATGATGAAAGGCGGCGTGGAAGCTGGACCGAATGCCGTGATGGCATTCAAAAGAGAAGGCTATAAAAGAACAGATTTTAACTTTAGTGAGTTCAGGGAATCTATCACTTGGCCCGGTCTTCAAAAAGTAGCCAAGAAATATTGGAAAACTGGTATTGGAGAGTATTATAGATCTTTCTCCAAAGCAGCTTTTACTTCTGCCTTACAAGAACTGATTCCAGATATCAAAGAAGATGACTTAGTGGATGGTGGCGCAGGTGTAAGGGCCCAAGCATGCGACAGAACTGGCGGACTGCTGGATGATTTTGCAATCACTGAAAATGCCCATGCCATCAATGTACTAAATGCTCCGAGTCCCGCTGCCACTAGTTCCCTGAGCATTGGTGGAACAGTCTCTAACCTTGCTCTAAAAAGATTTGAATAAAAAAGGAGGCTTTAAAGCCTCCTTTTTTATTCATCCTACTTTACCATATTACTAAAAAGAACTAGACCAGACAAGCCTACAAACCCATTTTCAACTTAACAACTAGGATCAATCCACTCTATTCAACACCGAATCAGGAAAGTATTTATTGCTCAGTGCTACCATTTCATCCCCCTTCACAAACATGCTTATATCTATCTCATCGGTGTGTTTCACTCCACAGGCTCCCAAAAGCTCTAAGACAGCATGCATGGTATTTCTATGAAAATTATAAGCTCTTTCTGCCTTATCTTCCACTACCAAACCTTTAACCAGCATATTATTTTGTGTTGCTACTCCAGTCGGGCAATCATTGGTATTACATCTTAGGGCCTGAATACAGCCTACGCTGAACATAAAAGCTCTCGCAGAATTACACATATCTGCTCCCAAGGCCCGCATTCTCAATATCGAAAAAGCCGTCAACACTTTCCCACTGGCAATGACTTTTACTTCTTTTCTTAACCCATACTTTTCCAAGGTTCTCGTCACAAAAATCAAAGCTGGCTCAAGGGGAATGCCAACCGAATCGGAAAATTCTAAGGGTGCGGCCCCGGTACCTCCTTCAGCACCATCCACCGTAATAAAATCAGGTGCAACCCCCGATTTCTTCATCACTGCACACAAATCAATAAACTCCTCTGTCCTACCAATACATAGCTTAAATCCAATGGGTTTACCACCACTCAATTCTCTTAACTCCTTAATAAAATCAACCAAGCCCTCAGGATTCGAAAATTTCTTGTGACTAGGAGGAGAAACTACGGTTGTATGTGCCTTCACACCTCTTATTTTGGCAATTTCAGGCGTGTTTTTTTCTCCCGGCAAAACACCACCATGTCCTGGCTTAGCACCCTGTGATATTTTGATTTCAATCATTTTGATCTGCTCATGGGCAGCCGTTTCCTTGAATTTTTCTGGATCAAATTCTCCATATTCATTTCTACAACCAAAATATCCAGTCCCGATTTGCCAAACCAAATCACCGCCTTCCTTTAAATGATAAGGAGAAATACCACCTTCACCAGAGTTATGGTAAAATTTACCTTTTTTAGCCCCTCTGTTAAGTGCCATCACCGCATTTTTGCTCAGAGAGCCAAAGCTCATGGCTGAAATATTCAAAATAGAAGCGCTGTAAGGCTGTTTACAATCCTTTCCGCCAACAATTACCCTAGGAATCTCTGTCACTGGGGGCGTGGCATAAATGGAGTGACGTATCGCCTCATAATTTTCCCCAGAAATATCCAACTGTGTCCCAAAAGGATGTGTATCATTGACATTTTTTGCCCTACGGTAAACCAGTGCCCTATGATTTCTACTGAAAGGTTTACCATCTGTAGTTCTCTCAATAAAATATTGCTGGATCTCTGGAGAGATCATCTCAAACAAATACCTGAAATACCCCAGTATTGGGAAATTGCGAAGAATAGTATGCTTCTTCTGAAACCTATTATATATCCCTATGAGCGCCATCGGAATCAGAATAAGAAACGCCCAGATCCATTGTTGATAATAGTAGGTTAAAATGGAAAAAATGATGACAAGAACAATTGTTATATTATAAAATAAATACCTCATATTCTACTAATATTGTTTATACATTAAATATACCTCTTAAGCTGAAAGGAAAAAACTACCAGCTAGATTTTGGTATTTCATTTTTATTGTACTTAAAATCATATATCATTTTTCATCTTCCATCAAAAATGCATACATCCTTTGTTCCACCCAACTGAATTCCTGGTTTTTCAGGGCAAATCCTGTATGACCGCCTCTTTTGGGCATTTCAAGATATAGATTGGGCTTTTGCTGGGCCAAGTTCACCGGATAACACCTCTTCTGCAATAGAGGATCATTCAAGGCATTAACAATCAATATTGGAATTTCAATCCGGTGGAGACAGTTATCAGGACTCACTGATTCATAAAAATCTTTGCCATCCTTAAAGCCATGCATTCTAGCAGTAAAATAATCATCAAAGGCCTTGAATTCTTTAACTTTTTCCAGCAATTCCAAATCAATCAAACCTGGAAACTGTTTGGCTTTTTCTGCCATCTTTACCTTAAGTTTGGAAAGGAATTTTTCCTTATAGAAAAAATTGCTTGGAAAATGAAGGGTCGCTGCACTATCCGACAGGTTACATGGCGTACTATAAACTGCAGCCTTCTTAATTTGAACAGGAAGTGATGTAGCTTCCTCTCCCAAATACTTAAGGGTTTGGGCTCCCCCCATACTGATACCTGTAAGGTATATTTCAATATAATCATATTTTTTAATGACATGATCTACCACGGACTTGAGATCATAAGTAGATCCATGATGATAAAGAATTGGCTGTAAGTTCATTTCACCACTGCATGAACGATTATTCCAAGCCAAAACATCCAAGCCTTTTTGATTAAACAGTTTCACCAAAGCCTGTACATAATGTCTGGAAGAGTTGCCTTCCAGACCATGAGAAATAATCAATAATTGACGACTTCCCTTCCTACTCCAATCCAGGTCCAAAAAATCACCGTCTGGAGTATCTATTCTTTCCCTATAATAGACTACCCCATCTATATTACGAAAAACACTAGGAAGAATGGTTTCAAAATGACCGTTTAAATAAAGTACAGGAGGTCCGGGGTAACTGGAACTAATTATTGGCATGTTATATTCTGAACATTGTTAACAAGGTCAAAATATAACATGCATTAAGCCCTTAAAAAAGTCTCAATGGTTTTAATCCATATTAATTTATGGTGGAGTTAATATCTGCCAATAAATCATCGACAGCTTCCTCAAAGAGGTGATAATGGTTATCCAAATCAGCATTCAAACCTTTTGCTTTGATCAGGTTTCTACCATTTTCCAATACATAACTAAGTTTACGTAATTCGAAAATTGTAATCGTAGGTTTAACCTTATGACGAGCTTGATGCAAAATCTCAGGGTCTTTATTATTTAAACCTAGAAGATACTTTTCCTTTAACTCCTTCACTGAATTAGAAATAGCATGCAATAATTCCTTTTCGAATGCTATATCGCCCTCAGACATTTCATGGACCTTATCAAAATTGATATTACTACTTTCTACCATAAGTAAATTTATATTTCTCATAGCTAAGTTGTTGAAGATTTTCCTGCTATATATCCTGTCGTCCACGCAGCCTGAAAGTTAAACCCTCCCGTTATTCCATCAATGTCTAATACCTCTCCGGCAAAATATACACCTTTTAAGATACGACTTTCCATGGTTTTTGGATTGACTTCTTTTAAACTGACTCCTCCTGCGGTAACAAACTCTTCTTTAAAAGTTATTTTACCATTTACATGCAATATATAGCAAAAAATATGTTGTTCCAAACTATTTATTTGCTTTTTACTTACATTCATCCATACTAAATCACTATTCATACCAGATTTTTCTATCAAATGCTCCCAAAGCCTTTTTGGCAACTCAAAAAGCGGATATCCGCCTACTTTTCTTTTAGGATGATTGGACTTATACTTGAGTAGTGTATTTCTAATTTCCTCTTCTTTTAATTCCGACACCCACCTGATATGAGCATTGGCATTATAATTATGATCATGTAACCATTGTGCCCCAAAGGCCGAAAGCTTCAATACTGCCGGTCCGCTCACTCCCCAATGGGTAATCAATAAAGGCCCTTCATAGGAAAGTTTTGTTCCCTCTAATCTTACATGGGCATTGGGAACGGTTATTCCCGGTAAGTTTTTCAAACTTTCTCCAGGCGTGTTAAAAGTAAACAGTGAAGGAATAGGAGCTGCTATATCATGCCCCAGATCTTGGTACATGGTATAGCCTTCCTGCTTTGGGCTTCCTCCCGAGGTAATGATCACTCTATCTACTTTCTCAGCCTTTTGTCCAACAAAAAGTAAAAAACCATCATCTTTAGGCTCAATTTTTTTTACCGCTGACTTTAGTTCAATCCTCACTCCTTTTTTATCCGCTTCACTTCTAAGCACATCGACAATCGTTTGGGAATCATTACTGACCGGAAACATCCTTCCGTCTTCTTCGGTTTTCAGCTTCACTCCCTTTGATTCAAACCACTCAACAGTATCTCTTACTTGAAACTCCCGGAATGCCTTCTTCAAGAAATTAACCCCACGCGGATAGTTTTTCAATAAATGGGAAGTTTGAAAAGCAGCATGTGTTACATTACATCGGCCCCCCCCCGAAACTTTTACCTTCGATAGAGTTTTGGATGTCTTTTCATAAATGATCACTTCTGCCCCATTTTCTGCTGCGTGTATCGCTGCAAAAAAACCTGCTGCACCGCCACCTATAATACCTATTTTAATCATATCTATTGAAACAATTTATAAGGGCAAAAATGAAAAAAATTGATGAATAGACTCCACTAAGCAAACACTATTGTTTGCTGATCTATCAAATTACCGATAGTATATCATCGTCTTTTACCAGACAATGTCCCCAAAATGCTCCTTGCTAATTCCCTAAAAATGGTCCTGCCAATCTGCCTCACCATGGTGTTTTTACTGATCTCTTCAAAAATATTTTCTTCTTTCTGGTGCCTGCTTCGGGAATTACCTTTCTCTGATGCTGCTTCTCGCTCCATGTTCTGAACGGCCAAATCTGCCTTTAAAATCTTCTTTTCCAGCATTTCCATGGCACTTTCCCTATCGATTTCCTCATTGTATTTACTAGCGATTTTGGATGCTTGCACGATTTCCTGAATTTCTTCATGGGTCAATACATCCATTCTGGAAATAGGTGCCCGCATCAAAGTCCTCACCAATGGAGTAGGCATCCCCTTTTCACTTAATGCCGTTACTAAAGCTTCACCTATCCCCATCATGGTCAAAACTTCCTTGGTATCATAAAACTCAGAAATGGGGTAATTTTCAGCTGTTTTACTGATCGACTTTCTATCCTTGGCAGTAAAAGCCCGTAAGGAATGCTGTATTTTTAGACCCAGTTGCCCCAAAACACTTTCTGGAATATCGGTGGGACTTTGTGTACAAAAATAAACACCCACTCCCTTCGATCGGATCAATTTTACAATCGCTTCAATTTTATCAATCAAGTCTTTTGAAGCATTGTCAAAGACCAAATGGGCTTCATCTATGAAAAGGCATAGTTTTGGCTTATCCTGATCTCCTTGTTCGGGAAAACTTTCATAGATTTCAGATAATAAACTGAGCATAAAAGTCGAAAACAGTTTTGGCCTGTTTTGAATATCGGTCAAACGGATAATGGAGATGATCCCCTTTCCATTTTCTGTCCTCACAAAATCTTCTACATCAAATGAGGTCTCCCCAAAGAATTCACCTGCACCTTGCTGTTCCAATTCGATGATTTTTCGCAAAATGGTATTTACTGAGCTCGTCGATACAGCTCCATACTCTTGCTTGATTTCTTCCTTACCTTCATTGATGATGTATTGTAGTACTTTTCTTAGATCTTCAAGATCAAGCAGGGGTAAATGCTGCAGGTCACAATACCTAAATACCAATGCCATAATGCCTTGCTGGGTACTGTTAAGCTCTAAAATCTGAGACATCAGTACCGGTCCAAATTCCGTAACCGTGGCCTTCATTCTGGTACCTTTCTCCTGACTTATGGTCAAAAACTCACAGGGCAAACCTTCAGGCTTGAAATCAACACCAATTGCTTCGCTTCTCCAGCTAATATGTTCATTTAAAGTTCCTGCCTGGGCAAGCCCCGAAATATCACCCTTTAAATCCATCAGTACACTTGGGATTCCCTTCAGAGATAGTTGCTCTGCCATTACCTGCAGGGTTTTAGTTTTGCCAGTGCCTGTGGCTCCAGCTATCAGTCCATGTCTATTAAGGGTTTTTAAAGGGATTTTAACTGTTGCCTCAGTAATGGGAACATCAGCTAAAATACCAGTTCCCAAGACAAAAAAATCTTTCTTGGTTTTATATCCGTTTTGAATTTCTTCTATAAATTTTGGGTTTGGGCTCATAGACTTTTCGGAATGATGATACATATTGAAAAAATGAAAAATACCTCAATCAATTAGCATAATTGAGGTATTGGAAATGCCTAATTCTATCTAATAGGTAACCAAGGGGTCCAATGCTTTGGCTTCCTCAATGAACTTTTCCACTTGACTAAGTGCAGGAACCGCCCTGGTCAATTTTTTTTCTTCATTGGTGCTGGTTAAGGCCTTATGAAGATTTTCAGCATTTCTATTTCTCAATTCCTTCACTGTATCCACTCCTGTTGCCTTTAACAACTCGGCAAACTGACTGGCCACTCCATTTATCCTGAATAAATCTGCCATATTCACGAAATCAAGAACTTTGTGCTCATCAATCCCTGATACTTCGGCAATTTCCTTTCTGCCTTTTTTGGAAGCTCCCTTTTCAAGTAAGGCTTCCACTGTTTTTATACCGGCCTTGTTGAGTTTTTCTTCATTGACTGGACCTATTCCTTCAATGCTTGTAATTGGTTTAGACATAATTGTAATTGGTTATTGGTATTAAAGTTTATTTAAATAAATTTCCTAATCCACCTAAAATATCCCCTCCTGCTTTTCCTTTGATCATATTGCCCAAACTGCCTCCAAAAAGTTTTATCAAGTCGGATTTACCGGCATTACCTCCTGTTCGGTCTGCAATTTTGTCCAAGATCATTGGTAGGACGAAGGAGCTAATTTGCTTGGCTATGCCTTCAGAAACACCTAACTTGGAAATAAAATCAGCCGCCAAATTTGATGCTATATGGTTGAAGCTACTATTGCCACTGGCGCTGCTACCTTTATTGACCAATTCCAACAAACTATCAAAATTACCATCACTTACCTCTTTTGTTACACTTTTTGAAAGTGAATCCTTTGTGGTGTCCAATGCGGTGCTTGCCTGATCCTGACTAAGACCGAACTTGTCTGTTAGATTAGACAATAATTCTGGCCCTAGGCCTTTTATAATGGAGTCTATCATATTAATGGGCTTTAGTTAATTTATCATCTTTAATCATTACTTAGCAAGATTTACATCATAATATAATGAATACTAAACAATATTATGATTAACTATGAATTAAAAAATACAATTAATTTTTCCGATCCTTTACATTATCTGCCATTACAACGATATTATTGAAGTTAATTATCCTTAAATATTTCCAAAAGTGCATGGACATTTGAATCAATTTTAGCTTCTTTAGGCACTAGAAAACAATCCAATAATTAAAAACAATGCCGCTTATTACCTATAATAGCCTCAAGAGACGATGCATTAACAGCTATTTGCAATACCTGCTGTTCACAATATTCTTCAGCTTAATGAACCTTACCGCATTTGAGTCTACTGCTCAAGTTCAACCCAATTTGGGCCAAACAGATAAACTGATGGAATTGGGTAGGCAGGCCCTTCAAGGTAAAGAATATGATAAAGCCAATTATTACTTCAGAGAGATTATCGAAAGTGGCGTGCCCATACCATCAGAAATGCCTTATTTCTTTGCAGAAACCCTTTTCGCTCTTAAACAATTTGATAATAGCGCCAATTTCTTGAATAAATATTTACAGTTGAATGGTTTCAAAGCTGACCATTATGATGAAGCAAAAGGGCTCCAAAAAAGGCTGGTCGCTCCGTTAAATGAAATAAGGGATTGTTCACTATGTGATGTCAAAGGCTACCGCTATCATACCTGTCCCACTTGTGAAGGTAAAAAGGTCATAGAACAGGATTGCCATTATTGTAAGGCCAAAGGAATCGTTGGATGTAGTAGATGCAAAGCCACTGGTCTGGTCACAAAGAAAAACATCTTTGATCAAACGGAATATTTTAAATGTGAACGATGCGATGGAAAAGGCAGGCTAGTTTGTCCATTCTGTAAAGGAGCACTAAAGGAAAATAGTGATTGCAATAACTGTGATGGTTTTGGAAAAATACATTCAGATGAAATTTGTAACCATCAGGAAACAAAAGAAAATATCTAAACTCTCTCACTACAAGTAACTGAGAACTGTATAAAGCATAAAAGCCGGGAAATTCCCGGCTTTTATTTCTAGATTCCCATTGAAAAGAATCATTTACAATATTTCTCCAGTGCTTCATCAGCCTGCTTATAATTATGTCCCGAGGCCAACCTAAAGTCTTCGCATGCACTGCGGGTTTTCTTAGTGGCATACTTCAAAACACCTCTGTAGTAATAAGCCTGTCCATATTGGTCATCTATCTGGATAGCGGTACTATATTCGTCCAAGGCCTCATCTGTTTTGCCCATTTGGTGCAATGCCCTACCCTTCATAAAATAGGCCGTTGCAGGTGCTCCAGGAACCTCTACTGCATAACCAGCGTAAAGTAAAGAACGTTCGAAATTACCTTCCTTCTGATATAAATTAGACAGACTGAGCAAGATCTGCGTATTCTTAGGGTCTTGCTTATACCCTGCTTCAAAATCTTTCTTGGCTGATTCCAAATCTCCCATCTCCTCATAAGCCCTGCCCCTTTTATAAAGGTCGTTTGCATCTTTGGGTTTCGTGGCTAGCCTCTCAGAAAATGCATCAACAGCTTCTTGATATTGGCCACTTTCAAAGAATTTATCACCTTCAGAGCTTCCTTGATTGCTACATCCCCACATTAGACCTGTTGAAACCAACAAGACCAAAAACGATTTCTTGTAATTCATTATTTACTTTAAATTTTAGACTGCGACATTATTTTCTCTCAAAGCCTCATTCAATGAAGTTTTTCGATCTGTCGATGCCTTTCTCTGTCCTATGATCAATGCACATGGAACTTGGAATTCACCTGCTGCAAATTGCTTAGGTATTGATCCAGGAATAACCACTGATCTTGGAGGAACATATCCCCTGTATTCTTTAGGCTCATCTCCTGTTACATCAATGATCTTCGAGCTTGCTGTCAGGGTCACACCAGCACCTATTACTGCTTCTTTGCCCACATGAACTCCTTCTACAATAATCGCTCTTGAGCCAATAAATGCACCGTCTTCAATGATTACTGGAGCAGCTTGAACAGGTTCTAAAACACCGCCAATACCTACACCACCGCTAAGGTGAACATCTTTACCAATTTGTGCACAAGAACCTACTGTAGCCCAAGTATCCACCATGGTACCGCTATCTACGTAAGCTCCAATATTTACATAAGAAGGCATCATCACCACACCACTCGCAAGAAACGCGCCATATCTAGCCACCGCATGTGGAACAACCCTTACACCATGCTTGGCATAATTAGTTTTAAGGGCCATTTTATCATGAAATTCAAATGGGCCTACCTCTATGGTTCGCATTTTTTGTATAGGAAAATATAAAATAACGGCCTTTTTTACCCAGTCATTTACTTTCCATTCACCATCTTCCAATGGCTCGGCTACCCTAATTTTGCCTGTGTCCAAATCATCAATCACTGTTTTTACAGCAATTTGTACATCCTTTTCCTTTAATAACTCCCTGTTTTCCCAGGCCTTCTCAATGATAGTCTGTAATTCCATAAAATTATATTAGATTCGCTCTAGTTAAGTTTTCTTTTTTAATGAATAAAGCCACTATACTTATTGCTTCCGTACTGAAACCTGTTAATGATACAAGGGCTTTTAATAAACTTGCAATTTCACTGCGTGAAACAAATAAATACCACATAAACATCATAGGATTTTTAGAAAAAAAAACCGCAAAACAGCAGAATATTGAATTTACATCAATATTCAACAAGAAACGCATGCACCCCTATAGGTTACTGGCTCCTTTTAAGCTTTGCTATTTTTTATTTAAATCAAAACCAAAATTGGTCATCATTTCTACCTATGAACTATTATTTCCTGCTGCATTTCTAAAGGGGATTTTGAAATATAAACTGATTTATGATGTACAGGAAAATTATACTAAAAATATTCAATTTAATCAGACATTGCCCTATTGGCTCAAATTAATTGCGGTAAAATACGTACAATTTGTTGAGAAAATTACCAAAGTAATGATCGACCATCATTTTTTCGCCGAACAATGCTACGAAAAGGAGCTTCCTGACATAAAGGATTTTACCATTCTGGAAAACAAATACGCTGGTAAAGCCAAATCCATCGCTCCTTTTAGAATTGACAAACAACATTTAAAGTTTATCATTAACGGAACCATCACTCCTGTTTATGGAGCAGAACAAGCGATTCATTGGTTCAACCATCTGAAACAACATTACCCTGATGCTAGCTTAGAAATAATAGGATATTGCCCCTTGTCCGAATACAAGTCAAAACTAGAGGCATTGGCAATGATCAGTCCAAGTGTAAGACTCAAGTTAAGTGCTAAGCCCATGAGCCAGAAAGTAATTTATGATGCTTTATCAAAAGCCAATATCCTATTATTACCCTACCATGATTTACCCAGCATTTCCCCAAAAATCCCCACAAAAATCTATGAGGCTTTGGCCTTGGGCATGCCGATGATTATACCCAATAATCCCATTTGGGAAGAACTGGTTTCTCCATATTCTGCTGGATGTTCAATCGACTTTTCAAAACCCAAAGACAGCCTTTTACCATTTAAGAATTTCCTTAAAACTCCTAAGTATACTAAGCCTGTTGGACCTGAAGTAACTTGGGAAAATGAAGCAACTAAACTCCGTAAAATAGTAGCTAAGTTGATCCCTTAAATGCTCTTCAACTTAATAGCCTCTTTCATTTTTTCCAGCTCCATTTAACTAAGCTATTCAGTTCATTTTCTATTCCCAACTTGGCACTGGGCGTAGTATATACTACGCCCAGTGCCGTGTTCCCAGTACAGTGTCCCATATGCTAGTACCAAAAGCTAGCACCGAATATCCAATAGTCAACTTATACACATCTCTATAAAAAGTTATCCACTTATTCCCCCTTTAGAAAACTAAAGGCATCAAAATGGAAACTCTAAATTTTAAAACGAAATCAAAACAACGGATAAATTAGTCAAATCACAACAAGCTAACTTACTGATATTTAAAACGATTATTTGATAAGACTAAACTTTATTTTAGCTTAGGCTAAAACCGTAATAACATTAAAAATTGAGTTATCCACATCCGATTTAGGTTGTATTGAAATATTTTTTAGTACAACCTAAATCATTATATTTGAATTGTGAACCTAAACATGAATTAATGCCAAGCTTAACATACGCAGAAGAGAACTACCTCAAAGCGATCTACCATTTGTCTGATGGAGGCAAGAACAACGTCTCTACCAATGACCTTTCCAAAGAGATGAAAACCAAGCCCGCCTCTGTCAGTGATATGCTTAGAAAGCTTTCAGAAAAAGAGGTAATCAATTATAGAAAATACTACGGTGTTACGATCACAGAAGAAGGTAAAAAGTCTGCTTTACAAATCATCAGAAAACACCGCCTATGGGAAGTGTTTTTAGTTGAAAAATTGATGTTTAGCTGGGATGAAGTACATGATGTGGCGGAAGAGCTGGAACATATAAAATCTCCTATCCTGATCCAACGATTGGATGACTTCTTAGGCAACCCTAAATACGACCCCCATGGTGACCCTATCCCTGATGAATTTGGAGATGTCAAAGCAAGACCTAGACTTCCTTTGAATGAGTTGATGGTAAATGATGGAGGTCAAATCGTAGCAGTGAAGGACAGCAGTGCTGCCTTCCTAAGATACCTAGACAAGGTGGGAGCTTATATAGGAGCCAGAATAAAGGTACTTGACAAAGTGGAATTTGACGGATCTTTGGAAATATTGGTTGACAACAAGAAAACCCTATTCATGTCCAAAGACGTAGCAGGAAATATATTAATCATGCAAACCTCATGAAATATAGATTTCTTTTCATCATAATATGCTCCGTTCTTACCAGCTCCTGTAAGTTTGACAGAGATGGAGAAAATGGAAAGTTCCGAATTACCGCCACCACCAATATCATGGCCGATGGTGTAAAAGCATTAGTTGGTGACAGTGCTGTCGTGACTCCTGTCATGGCTGTGGGCGTAGATCCTCATTTGTATAAGGCATCGCAAAGAGACCTCGATCTTTTCTTCGATGCCGACTTGGTTATTTACCATGGACTCCATTTAGAAGGTAAGATGGTAGAAGTGTTGGACAAATTTGCAAGGACTCATCCCATCATTGATGTTGGTGAACTACTCCCTCCCACCCTATTGATTACAAGTAATGAATATGCCAACACGGTGGATCCACATATTTGGTTTGACGTCAATTTATGGACAATTGCCATGAAAAACCTCAAGGATGAGATCATTAGAAGAAAACCAGAATGGAAAAATTACATCAATACCAACTGGGAAAAATATCAGCTAAAGCTAAATGAATTAGATAATTACACCAATAACAAAATCCACGAAATCACTCAACAAGGCCAGGTATTGATTACCGCCCATGATGCATTTTCCTATTTCGGAAAGGCATATGATATAGAAGTAAAAGGACTACAAGGTTTATCCACTCTTAGTGAACCCGGCTTAAATGATGTTTCCAAATTGGTCAATTTCATTATTGAAAAAGATATCAAAGCCATTTTCATTGAGCAATCCATTTCTCCAAAAGCCATTAAAGCGGTAGTTGAAGGATGCAAAAGAAAAGGACATGCTGTGAAGCTTGCTGGACCGCTATATACTGATAGTTTGGGTGAACCTAATGGCCCAGCAGGTACCTATCTTGGGATGGTAAAAACCAATGTAGATACTATCGTACAAAACCTGAAATCAGAATGATACAACAAATAAATAATCCAGTAGTTGAAGTACATGACCTTATGGTTAGCTATGGGCAAAATCCGGTGCTTTGGAATATTGACCTGACTTTACCAGCAGGCGCCCTCATTGGAATACTTGGCCCTAATGGAGCAGGAAAATCCACCCTCATCAAAAGCATAATGGGGCTTATTGAAGCCAACAGTGGCTATTCAAGGATTTTTGACCAGGAGTTAAACCAAGTTAGAAACAGGGTAAGTTATGTTCCTCAGCGGGAGTCAGTAGACTGGGATTTCCCAGCATCTGCCTTAGATATTGTGATGATGGGAACTTATCACCATCTGGGAATATTCAAAAGACCGGGCAAAAAGGAAAAAGCATTGGCAATAACCTGTTTGGAAAAGGTAAATATGAAAGCCTTTGCTAATAGACAAATCAGTGAACTTTCAGGAGGCCAGCAACAGCGGGTATTTATTGCGAGGGCCTTGGCCCAGGAAGCTGATATTTATTTTATGGATGAACCATTTGCAGGAGTAGACATGAGTACTGAAAAAGCCTTAGTAAGCCTCTTCCAAGAAATGACTGCAGAAGGTAAAACTGTCATCGTAGTACACCATGATATATACTCCGCTGGAAAATATTTCGATTGGCTTATTATGCTAAACATGCACTTGATTGCTTCTGGCCCTACCGAACAAGTGCTTACCGAGGAATTGTTGACCAAAACCTATGGAGGGAAACTATCCATGCTTACGGATATTGGAGAGCTGATCAAAAAGAGTGATTTCAATCCACTGAAAAGTTAATATGGAAGATTTTATTTATTTCTTTTCTTTTCAGGACCCTAATGTTCTAATGGTGGTAGTTGGGATATCCCTGCTTTCAATCAGTGCAGCCATGGTAGGAACATTCACCTTCCTGGATAAGAAAGCTCTTATTGGTGATGCCATTTCACATGCTGTGTTACCAGGAGTTTGTCTGGCTTTTATGCTATCAGGCAATAAGAACCCCTACTGGATAGTTTCTGGTGCATTTATTACCGGAGCCTTATCCACTTATATCATCAGCTGGGTTTCCAATTATACCAAACTAAAGGAAGACACCGTCATTGCAGCGGTACTATCCATATTCTTTGGATTGGGAATCGTCATCATGACGCAATTACAGCAAACAGGAAATGCTGCTCTCTCTGGCTTGGATCATTTTATTTTTGGGAATGCCATCTCTATTGTCAGAAAGGACTTGTTAGTATATGGCATCCTTGCCCTGACCATTATTCTAGTTATACTTTTCTTTTACAAAGAATTTAAAGTAATGGTCTTTAACAGATCATATGCACAAAGCATCGGACTACCGGTAAAAAGATTGGAATTCCTTTTTAATTCATTGATGGTACTTGCAGTGGTCACAGGCATACAGGCCATTGGTGTAGTATTAATGGCGGCCCTGCTCATCACACCTGCCGCAGCAGCCAAATTCTGGACAGATCGACTGGACAGGATGCTGATCATTGCAGTAGTGTTTTCCCTAATTTCCGGAATCGTTGGTGCCTATATTTCCTTTGTTCTTCCCCATATGCCTACTGGCCCTTGGGTAGTAATTGTACTTTCCTTAATCGCCTTTTTATCCTTTTTCTTCTCTGTAAAAAAAGGTGTTTTGACCAAGTGGATTGCAAAGAGAAATTATCAAAGAAAAATTCATTCTGACCATATCCTTAAGGCACTTTTTGGGGCTTGGGAAAAGGACAAACAAGGCCTGAAAACTGAAAATATTTTCAATATATTTCCTGGTAAAAATTTCAAAACCCAGTATTCAATCAACAAATTAAATAAAAAAGGATATATAACTGAAAATCAATCAATAATACAACTAACCGAGTCAGGTTTAACTGAAGCCAAAAGGATCGTTAGATTGCATAGATTATGGGAATTATATATGACAGAATATATGAATATAGCCCCGGATCATGTACACGACAGTGCTGAAAAGTTAGAACATATTATTACCCCAGAACTGGAATCCAAACTGGATAAAAATCTTAATTTTCCAAAAGCGGATCCACATCATTCCATCATTCCTAGAGACCCCAAGAAACCATGAGTTTTGATCCAAATGCTTTCATTATTATCGTAACCGGATCCATGATTGCCATATCATGTGGATTACTGGGTGTGTTTTTAATGCTTAGAAAAATGGCCATGACAGGAGATGCCATTTCCCATGCGGTATTGCCGGGAATTGTCCTTGCCTTCATGATCTCCGGAAGTCGGCATGGACTAACCATGGTTATAGGAGCCGGTTTGGTAGGAATTATTGCCACTGTATTTATCGAATATTTAAGCAATAAGGTCAAGTTACAATCAGACGCATCCATTGGTATCACCTTTACTTCCCTATTTGCTATAGGCATTATATTAATCACCTTCCTTGCCAATAAAATAGACCTTGATCAGGACTGTGTACTTTATGGAGAAATTGCCTACGTTCCCATAGATCTATGGATATCAGGATCTGGACAAATTCTTGGACCACGAGTCACCTATTTATCCTTAATTAATCTGATACTGGTCAGTCTATTTATTTACCTGTTTTTCAAGGAACTTAAAATCAGCACATTTGATAAAGAGTTTGCAGCAAGTATTGGGCTTTCTACTGTAGGGGTCAATTATGGATTGATGGGAATGGTATCCTACACTACTGTCAGTTCATTTGAAGCTGTAGGCGCTATTTTGGTAGTAGCGCTATTGGTGGTTCCACCTGCAACTGCCTATCTATGGAGTAAGGACCTAAATAAACTGATTAAGATCACCATAGCATTAGGCATCATCGTTTCAATTGCCGGTTATTATTTGGCTTTCGCTTTGAATAGCTCTATAGCTGGCGCCATGGCTTCTGTTGCGGGTTTTATATTCTTTGCTAGCGTAATTTTACAAAGGAAACAATTGCCCCTAATCAAGAAAAAATTAAGCGGTTTAAAAACCGCAGAAGCCAATACCCCTTAATGAGTTAAAATGCTTAGATAAAGTATCCTAACACTTCTTTGAACTTTATAAACTCGTTTATCTGTACTATATTTTTTATAAGTGGTTATTATGCCAGTTTAAGCCAATTAATTTCTCCAATTATGTCTTTATATTTAAGGTCTATTGTAGAAATAACACTTAACAAACCACTACCTATGAAACTTAAGTTTGCACCAAGCTGCATATTTTTGCTGCTATTGAACGTTTTTTCTGTTTTCGCCCAAAAAGGCCATGACCGCAGTATCTTTGAGATCAAAATTTATCATATCAGTAGTCCAGATCAGGAAAAATCCATTGATCAATTTTTAGAAAAGGCTTATATCCCTGCAATGCATGACAAAGGCATAAAACATATTGGGGTATTTAAGCCGATAGCATCAGATGAGTTAAATGGTAAAAGAATTTATGTATTTACTCCTTATTCATCAGCAAATGAATATATGGACATCAGCTCTAACTTCCATTTAGAAGATCTGAAAAACGGAAAAGACTATCAGTACGCCTCACATGAAAATCCTCCTTTCGACAGAATAGAATCCATATTACTGAAGGCATTCAGTGATATGCCAGGATATGATGTTCCCAAACTGAAGGGACCAAAAGAAAATAGAATATATGAATTGAGGAGCTATGAGAGTCCGACCGAAAAACTTTTCCATAATAAGGTAAAAATGTTCAATAGCGGAGAAGTGGAAATCTTTGATAACCTTGGTTTCAATGCTATTTTCTATGGAGAAGTAATTGCAGGCTCATCCATGCCCAATCTGATGTACATGACTTCATTTGATAATATGGCCGCTGAAGAAGCCAAATGGAAAGCATTTTCAGATGATCCTGCTTGGAATAAATTAAAGGTAGATCCTGAATACCAAAACAATGTTTCTCACATTGACAAATTCTTACTCTATCCGACCGATTATTCAGAACTATAGCATAAAAAAAATCCCTTTAGAAATTATCTAGAGGGATTTTTTATGTCTTCACAGAACTCTTATTCCATTGGAGGAGTGATCATTATATGGGCCCTGTGCGTTCCTGGATCCATTATCCAAGGCATACCAGGTGCTTCAGGCTTAAGCGGTAAACCAGTGCTTTCCACGGTTGCAAAAGGTATATAAACAACATAGCGGAAATGACCATTTTTCACTTCTCCAGTTATCGCATTATAATCTTCTTTATTGGCAGAAAGCACAAATAAGGTCGCGCCATTAGTGGGCATATATAATTTCCCACTTTTCACTTCTTCCTCACGGATATCAAAAATCTCCTTAAAATTCTTCCCTTCTTTTCTCAATTCTCGCCCTCTTTCCATAAAAGCCTCCAAATCCTTATGGTAGCAGGAGGCATTAAAGCCTTCCTTTTCGGGATCATCAGCTATACAAATAAGTTCATTGGTTCCGTGACGCAAAATGACCAACTCTCCTTCCTCATCAAAACCATAAACAGTCGCCCCTAACCTTCCTTCCTCAGGTGCGGCCAATAGTGCTGACTTGATTTGAAGTTCTTTGGAAGGAAAGGAGCTTTGCCCCAATACTGGTAAAACAGTTATGGCTACTAAAAAAATGCTTAGGATAGATCTCATGGTAAATTCATATGTGGTTTACTCTAATTTACCATTCTTTCAGCAAAAACGATAATTCCAAGACCATACCTTTATCTTTATTGACTGAAATTGCTACTTATTCCTCAAACATTGATTTCAAATCATTCAGTATGGCTTCAACCTCCTCTTTTTTTATATCAAAACTCTCATCATGTTTGCTATTGTTCTGAAAGTGATTCCAATGCTTTTCAGCTTTTTTGATGGTCCGCGGAGTAATATCGAACTCCGTATAATCAAGGTAATCCTTTGCAATAAACGAGGCCTTGAAGTTTCCAAAAAGGTAGAGCCTTAAGATATCAACAAACTTTGAACTCAGGTCAAAACCTTCCAAAGCTTGCACAAAGGTTCCATTCTTCATTTTGTTGTTTTTATCATGAATGACCTCCAATAATGGTTCCAAAGCTTCATGGTTATCTTCCATAGCGGACAAAGCCCGTGCTGCTAGGTAGCCACTTTCTACATCCTCTCCTTTTAATACTTTCACAAGTTTCTGAAGCACTTCTTCCCCACCAATTTCTGCCAATTGGTCTGCATAGACATATGCTTCCTCTTCTTGCTTATCACACATTTTTTGAATCAAAAGGTCAATATTTGCCGCCATCTTTGTTGAATTTTTCAGTACTTTGACAAAGATAATTGGATAATTAACAAGGGCGATAATATCGAAGCAAATTCCTGGATATGGAGGAAAGATTGATCACGGCAGGTGAATGTGAAAAGTTAATGGAAAAGTTAAGCACCTACACTTTTCAACAGGAATACCAACCTCAAAGAAATACATTAACCTTAAGCGAGGGAGATGAAAAAAAATTGCAAATACGCTTCCCTATTTATTGGCATTCTGCAAAGGATCATAATAGAAATCAATTAGACCAAACCAATTATGTATTGCTAATGATCCGCTCAGGTATAGCCGCTATTGGATATTTTGAAAATGGAGAAAATATGGACCATAAGGTTTTTAGGGCTTATATGGTTAGAAAAAAGCAAGGCAAAAGCCAAATCAAACACCTTAAAACCAAAGGAAAATCCAGGGCTGGCTCAAGGGTGAGACTGGCTGAAACCTTAGAATTTTTTGAGGGTATTAATGAAAGACTCCAATACTATTTCAATGAATTCAGGATAGATAAGATTGGCTTAAGCTGTTCTACAACCCTGATCCCGTATTTATTTGGCAGTAAAATATCCACGCCCTTTGAAAAAAATGATGATAGGCTTTTTAAAATCCCCAAGCATATCCCCAACCCTACCTATGAAGCGCTTTTAGCTACCAATGACTTTATGTTGAAATCTGAAGTCCAATTTGATTCCTCATTAAAAGAATTGATCTATGGAGTTATAGAAAAAGATGCTCCCCAATCAAATCCAAGTGAAGAAGAAGAGGACTGGTAAAAAACAAACTGCCAGATCAAGATGATCTCTCAACAAATGTTATGAAGACAGATGCTCTCAATCTGGCAATTAATATTATCAGGCAGACTCCCCGTGCTGGGAAATATCTAGTCCTACTTCTTCATATTCATCTCTTACCCTAAGTGTGACAAACTTATTCAAAAGGAAAAATATCATATAGGCCATTCCAAAAGAGAATATGGATACGCCTAAAAGAACCACCATATGAGAGCCAAATACTGCCCAACCACCGTGCAATAAACTTGAACCTTCTGGTTGAGCAAAAATGGCGGTCAAAATCATACCCATGATTCCCCCTACACCATGGCAGGCAAAAACATCCAATGTATCATCCATTTTTTTCAACGATTTAGCATTGACGGCTAAATTAGAGACTATGGCTCCTATAAAACCAAAAAACATACTTTGTGGAATGGTAATAAAACCAGCAGCTGGGGTAATCACCACCAAACCAACCACCGCTCCTATACAAGCGCCCATTGCTGAAATCTTCCTTCCTTGCATCCGATCAAAAAACACCCATGTCATCATTGCAGTAGCAGAGCTAATGGTAGTCGTGGCAAAGGCAATAGCTGCAGTTCCATCAGCGGCTAAGGACGAACCGGCATTAAACCCAAACCAACCAAACCATAACATGCCAGTTCCCAACATTACGTAGGTCACATTAGATGGAGCATGATGTTGATTTCTTCTTTTTCCAATAAATATAGCTCCTGCCAATGACGCCAAACCTGCACTAATATGTACCACTGTTCCACCGGCAAAATCCAATACGCCAAAATATGCTCCAATCAAACCATCAGGATGCCATACCATATGACAAAGCGGGGCATAAACCAATACCACAAAAATCCCTATAAAAAACAGGTAACCAATAAATCTTACCCTTTCTGCAAAGGAACCAGTAATGATGGCTGGTGTAATCACTGCAAACTTCATTTGAAATAAAGCAAAAAGTACAAATGGAATACTGCTCGCTATACCAATATGGGGTAACTGACCGACTTGATCAAAAAACATATACTGAAATGGATTACCGATCAATCCATAGAGCTGTCCATCTATTTCTATTCCTATAGGATCACCAAATGAAAGGCTAAATCCTACTACCGTCCAAACCATCGTCACTACTCCAAGGGAAATGAAGCTTTGGAGCATAGTGGAAATCACGTTTTTCTTTCCTACCATTCCCCCATAAAATAAAGAGAGCCCTGGAGTCATTAGCAATACCAAACAGGATGCTGTCAATAACCAGGCAATATCTGCAAATACTAAATCATCTTCCGATCCAAAATTCTCTACAACAGGTTGGGCTGTTTCCCAAAAAAGCCCTACTAAGGAAGCGATAATGATTGTCCCAAAGGCTACTTTCCACTTTTTCTTCATACTCTTTTCAAATTTGGGATCAAAATTAATCAATTTTCTGTCTTTTCCAGAATTTTTTAAAAAACATAGGTCTGGGAAAGATCATACCAATATTCAACTAATATACTCACAGACTTTACCCTTATTTTCGCTTATCAACTATCCCTCACTTAATACGTACTATGCCTTCTACTGGCTATTGACTTTTTGACCTTAGTCCAACCCAATGAATTATTTTAAAGATATTAACATAAAATCACCACCAATATCTAGCTGAAAATTAAACTATTACAAAAAAAATGAATGCTTAAATATTTCACAAAAATGAATTAGACAGCACCTGAAAATAGCCCAGTTTTAGTTAAATTGAATAACATTCAATTCCTTAGAAAAGGAAGAATAGCAAAATAGCAATATTGAACTCATGTTTTATTTTTAACAATCTTTCTAAAAATGAGGCCATTCCTTATCGCATTGCTCATTCACTGTTGCCTGAATATCAATTCATATGGCCAAAACCATCATTTTTGGACAAGAAATTATGGTAGTGAATCTATGCTTCTAAATGGTGCTGTGATTGGAAGTGTGGAGGATTTGGGAGCTGTATATTATAATCCTGCCAGATTAGGCTTGATAAAAAACCCAGCTTTTGTCATCAGTGCTGATGTCTACGAACTTAATAATTATAAAATCGAAGACGCTGTTGGAAGTCGCACAGATCTAAACAAATCTAATTTTGGAGGTGCCCCCAGCCTAGCTGCAGGCAGCATAAAGGTCAAAAATTTATCCAAACACTCCTTTGCCTATGCCATTCTTTTAAGGAGCAATAGTGATTTAGGAATATCCTACCATAACGACTACGAAAGGGACATCATACCTTCCGTACCTTGAGATGAGTCGGTGGAGGGCGAAGTAGAATTGACAAATAATTCCAGAGACCATTGGTTTGGTGGGAGCTGGGCCTATGCTGTTAAGGAAAATTTTAGTGTGGGTGCCTCCATCTTTGTATCCAAATTGAACAGCGAAAAAGGGAATATTTACAATATTAGGGCATTGGATAGCAATAATAATGTCAGTATTTATGAATATAATCGCAATTATCAGCTCCAAAGCTATGGTTTGATAGCTAAATTTGGATTAGCATATAATCTGGATGATTGGAGTTTAGGATTGACTTTGACTACTCCAAGGCTCAAATTGACCGGAAAGGGCAAATATAATTTTTATAATTACTTCTCCTTCCCTCCTGAAAGTGAAATAAATGATATTTATGCCAATAGCTTTCAAGATGATTTGGAAATTCAATTAAAAACGCCCTTTTCCATAGGATTTGGCGCCGGATATCAGCTTAGCAAAAAAAATATCATCCACTTCAGCGCAGAATATTTCCATCGAGTAAAGAACTTTGATGTCTTGAAAGCTGAGCCTCATATCATGCAAAGCCAACCTGATTCCACTATTAGTTTTTCATTAGCAGACGGATACAAAAGTATCTTAAATATGGGAATTGGCGGAGAATGGTACCTCAATGAAAACATTAGCCTTTATGGATCAATAAGTACTGACTTTAATGCAAGCCCTAAGGAAGTGTATAGTTTTGTCAGCCAAATGCCCATTGCTTCCAACATGGAATTCAATGCCAATTACTGGCACATTGCAGTCGGTTCCCTCATCACAATTAAGGGGGCTGACTTTACTCTGGGAGCCACTCGTACTGGTGGAAAAAGTCATTTTGAACAACCGGTCAACTTACCGATACAAGATGTAAACAATGCACCAATAGCCACTGATAATTCGGGGATAATTACATGGTCCAGATGGCAATTTATCGTTTCTGTCTCCATTCCCTTCTTTAAAGATTATGTAAAGAAAATTGAGGACAAAATTGGATTGTAGTCACTACAATAATATGAGAGGAAAAATGAATGAGGCTGCCGCTAATATTAGGAACAGCCTCATTCATAATGCTTGATTTGTCAATTCTAGAAAACTCTTCCGCACAATACCCCTTCATGGTTAAAAATAAGAACCATGGAGAAATGAATTATTCAAAAGAACAATAATGTTTTAATAAGAAACATTTCAACTATATTCTTCCCAAAAGTCTGAAAACTCATAAGGACTGTCATGCAGTGTCCATAACTTTCCATCGGTAAACCTAAACGGTCCATCCAACTTATTTAAGCTATTTATATCTGATTGACTCAAAGTTAAGTTTGTAGCATCCAAATTCTCAGCTATCCTTTTGGCACTAACAGATTTAGGGATAACTGCGATATCCCTACTCATTCCCCAAGCTAGGACCACCTGAGCGACGCTGACATTATGGCTTTTTGCAATAGAAGAAACAGTATCATTTTCTAGCAAAATTGGTAAATCCAAACCTCCTGCTCCCTTGGTCCTATAGGCAGCCCCCAAAGGTGCATAGGCTGTTAAATGAATGCCTTCACTTTTGCAGAAATCCACCAACTCGTTTTGTGGAAGAAATGGATGCATTTCCACTTGGTTCATTTCGGGCTTAATCTTAGCTGGACCAAGAATTTCCTTGAGTTTCTTTATCTTGAAATTAGAAACACCAATATGCTTCACTTTGCCTGTTGCCGTTAATTCTTCCATCGCTTCCCAAGTACTAGTAAGCGGGATATCGTCCAAACTTTCAAAATCCTCCTGCTTTTCTGGAAAATCTACTCCATGCTTAAGTGCTAGCGGCCAATGCACCAAATACAGATCCAAATAATCTAACTGAAGGTCTTTCAATGTTTGCTCTAAAGCAGGCCTCACATGTTCAGGCCTGTGGGAATCATTCCAAAGTTTGGAAGTAATCCAGAGTTCCTCTCTTTTTACCAGCCCATCCTTAAAAGCTTTGGCAAAAGCCTCACCTATTTCCTTTTCATTTTTATAGATATAAGCACAATCAAAATGCCTATAACCTAGTTTTATAGCAGCAATAATGGCTCCATATACTTCTCCAGGCTTGGATTGCCATGTACCAAGACCAAAAATGGGCATCTTGTCCCCATTATCAAAAGTTAAGGTTTTCATGCTAATTAAGATTTTTAAAGATTGTCCCTTTTATAAAGGCTTATACTAAAACTACACCTTATGAAAGGGATTTAAAAACCTGAAAGTTCCAATTTTCAATGCTAAAATTAAAACATCCCCATCCAAAGGAAGGGGATTTGTGATAACCCCTGTAAGGGGGTAAAACTGCCCTTGCCCCCTGAGGAGGCAAGGGAGGTGTTGTCCCCTATGTTAAACTTTATTTACTTTTCAAACTTCTTTTCTTGCTTTTCCTGATATTCCACATATCGTCTGATCATTTCCGAATCAAGACCTATCGTATCTACACAGTAGCCCTTGGCCCAAAAGTGATTGCCCCAATAGGGGCGCTGCTTCAACTCCTTGAACCTACCAAAAACCCTTATTGCAGTACGTCCTTTTAGCACACCTACAATTTCTGATATGGATACTTTTGGCGGTACCTCGATAATCAGGTGAACATGGTCCTCCTAAACATTTAATGCTTCTATCTTGCAACGCTTTTGCTCGCTGAACAGATGAATGCAGGTTTCTACCTCTTCCTTTATTGTGCCCTTAAGCACTTTATACCTATATTTAGGCGTCCAAACTATATGGTACTTACAATGCCAAATGGCATGAGATAATCTATTGAATCGACTCATTTGGTTACTTTCTTTTGTTGTGGGGACAACATCTTGAAAGTTAACCTTGAGTCGGTTTTTAGGCAAACCCGTGAAACGGTCTCTGACCACGTTCACAGAACGTGGATTTCTAAGTGTATATTAAAAATTTCAAAATGTGCAAGGATACCGATATTAATAATCAATTCTTCAATCAACTACTCCGATAGCATTAATACCTCCTTTTAAATGGACGACATTATCTAATCCCTGTTCTTTCAAGTATTTAAGCGCCTTTTCACTTCTTTGACCTGACTGACAAAGAAGCAAAACTTGCTCTCTTGACTTAAGTTCAACAATCTTCTCTGGTAGCATTTGTAATGGAATGTTTATTCCACCTCTATTAAAGTTAGAAAATTCAGTTTCTGATCTTACATCTACTATTCTTGTCGACCAATATGATTCTGATTTTATAAAATCAGCGGCTTCTATTTCGACCAAACCAGCTTCTATTTCACAAGCATAATCCTTACTTTCCAATTGGTCAATTTGCTTATTCTCTTTAATTAAAGTATACCTCAGCACATATTGACTATTGGTCAAAGCATTGGTGATAAGTAATTTTCCCGATAATGGTTCCCCTATTCCGGTTAGGATTTTAATCACTTCATTGGCTTGTAAAGTGCCAATCAAACCAGGCAAGACACCGATAACCCCTATCTCACTACAGTTTGGCGCATCCAATGGATCAGGAGGCTCTGGAAATAAACACCTATAGGTAGGCCCATCCTCTCCATAATTAAATACACTTACCTGACCTTCAAATTCTAATATCGAACCAAATACAACTGGAATCCCTAAAATCACCGCAGCATCATTGATCAAATAGCGCGATTCAAAATTATCTGTTCCATCCACTACCACATCATAGCCAGACATAATTTCCAATGCATTATCGACATTTAAGAACGCTTCATGGGTGAAAATGCTAATGTCTGGATTTTGGGCACTTAACTTAGCTTTAGCACTTAAAGATTTGAATGCTCCTATATCATTATCTCCAAACAGCACTTGCCTTTGTAAGTTGGATAGTTCCACCTTATCCCCATCCGCTATCCCAATAGTTCCTACACCAGCGGCCACAAGGTATTGTAAAACCGGACATCCCAAGCCTCCAGCACCGATCACCAAAACCTTACTGGCTAATAGCCTCTCTTGTTTTTCCTTCCCAAAACCCGGTAAGGAATAGTGACGACTATATCTTTCTGAACTATTCTGCATATTGTAAAATTTGATCCCAGTCCTTCCAAACTGCTTGGTAACCATTATTTTTCAATAATTCTGCAATTTCTTTTGGACTCCTTTCATCGGAAATTTCAAATTGTTCCAAAGACTGCTTTTCCACAGCATAACCACCTGGATTGGTTTTGGAACCTGCACTCATGGAGGTAATCCCCAACTTGATGACATGGTTACGGAAATGTTCAGTTTCTCTGGTAGACAGAGATAATTCTACATCAGGATCCAACAATCTATACGCACAGATCAATTGCACCAATTCTCTATCACTCATGGCCACTTTAGGCTCTTGTCCACCTGAAAATGGTCTTAACCTTGGAAAAGAAATCGCATATTTGGTTTTCCAATACTTCTTTTCCAAATATTGGAGGTGCATGGCCGTATAAAAGCTATCTATCCTCCAATCTTCAAGACCTATTAAGGAACCTATACCAATCTTATGAATACCTGCTCTTCCCAAACGGTCAGGAGTTTCTAATCGATAATCAAAATTTGATTTCTTTCCCTTCGGGTGATGTTCCTTATAAGTTTCCCGGTAATAAGTTTCTTGATAGACCAAAACACTGTGTAGCCCACTCTGTATAAGCCGCTCATATTCATCTTGGTCAAGAGGCTGAACTTCAATACTTACATTGGCAAAATAAGGTTTAACCAACTGTATGGCATGTTCCAAATAATCCACTCCTACAGTCTTGCTGGCTTCCCCAGTTACCAAAAGGACATGGTCAAAGCCCATAGACTTTAAAACTTCCACCTCCATAAGGATTTCCTTATCACTAAGGGTTTTCCTACGGACCTTATTGTCCAAGCTAAAGCCACAATAGGTACAAATATTTTGACATTCATTCGAAAGGTAAAGTGGAGCAAAAAGCTGCATATTATTTCCAAATCGCTGCAAAGTCAGTTCCCTGCTTTGTCTGGCCATGGTTTCCAGATAGGGTGCTGCAATTGGAGAAATCATCACTAAAAAGTCGTCAAGACTTTTTTCTTTTTTTGCCAATACCCTTTCAATATCCTGCTTAGTAAACTTATCCAATCTAGCTTGGATTTCATCAGGTGAGTATTTGGTGAGAATATCATTAAATTCCATCATAAAGAAAGAAATTCGGTTAACGGACTACTCGAATCTGCTTGAGTACTAACTGCACCAGGACCGCATTCGTAGGCTGTTCGACCTGCTTCCACAGCCATTCTGAAGGCATCAGCCATTTTTACGGGATCTTGCGCAACAGCAATGGCGGTATTAACCAATACAGCATCAGCACCGATTTCCATCGCTTGGGCAGCATGGGAAGGTACCCCCAAACCAGCATCTACCACCACAGGCACATTGCTTTGCTCGATAATAATCTTAAGGAAATCAAGCGTCTTCAATCCATTATTACTTCCAATTGGAGAACCCAAGGGCATCACCGCAGCTGCTCCAACCTCTTCTAATCTTTTGCATAACACTGGATCAGCATGTATATAGGGAAGCACTACAAAACCCGCTTTTACCAACTCCTCTGTTGCCTTCAAAGTCTCAATAGGATCAGGGAGTAAATATTTGGGGTCTGGGTGTATTTCCAGTTTCACCCAATTGGTTTCCAATGCTTCCGCTGCCAACTGAGCAGCAAAAACTGCTTCTTTAGCTGTTCTTACACCAGAAGTATTGGGCAAAAGATTAATCCGGGAATGGGATAAATGTGCCAGCATATCATCGTTTTCGCTCTTCACATCCACCCTTCTCAATGCTACAGTAACTAGTTCCGATTCGGAGATCTCCAAAGATTCTTGCATCAGCTCATAGCTGGGAAACTTCCCTGTACCTGTAAATAGTCTCGATGAAAATGTCTTATTGGCTATAGTTAGCATAATCAAATGTTTTTGTAATGTGTTCAATAATCAATTTTTGGTTTTCGGACTTATGAATCAAGCCCGAAAGTGCCACCCCATAAATTCCTGTGGCACTTAAATCATCAATATCCGCTTCTTCAATACCTCCTATTCCCAAAACAGGAATGGTGATCCCTTTGATCCTAAGGGATTCCATGATCGAAACATATCCTTCTTTTCCTAAGATAGGACTCAACTTTTTCTTAGTTTCAGTAAAGCGAAAAGGACCTAAACCAATATAATCAGCTGTTTCTGACACTTCTATAATATCCTCTAGCCTATTGGCTGTCGCGCCTATGATCAACTTACTTCCATATCGCTCCCTGATATAAGCTACTTTTTTATCTTCTTTTCCAACATGAACCCCCGCTGCACGCACCTTATGTGCTATCTCAGGATGATCATTGATAATCAATTGACATCCATATTGGTCACAAATATTCTTGGCTTTTGAAGCTATTTGAAGAATGGTTTCCTTTGGAAACTCCTTCATCCTCAGTTGAACCCAAGTTGCTCCACTTTTACAGACTCCTGCGATATCTAGTAAATAATCATCTTGGTGTGCCAAGTTTGGCGTGATATAATGTAGCGTGCTGATATGCTTATTTTGCATCAATTAATTCTTGTTTTATTTCCTTAAATACTGAAACTCTAGCAGCTAAATCTCCTGTTTTCCAAATGTCTCCCATAATTACTGCGCCGTCAAAGCCCATCTCCTTTACAACAGAAATCTTGCTTCGACCAACTCCCCCCAGAGCATATACAGAAAAACCAAGCCCCTGCTTGTGCTCCATCATCCAATTTTTTAAAGCATTATACTCAAAAGCAGCTTGATACCCTTGCTTAGAGATACTATCAAAAATGGGACTTATAAAGCCATAATCCAGTACACTATTATCTACTTCCAATAGTTCATTTAAATGATGGAAGGATTTTGACTTTCTTAATGAAGAGGCTAAAATTTTCTGGTTGCTCTTAAAATGACAGCCCCCCAATCCCAAATCAGTCGCCAGTTTCAAATCACCATGCAAACTGATTTTTGAATAGTATTCAACAGGAATGGCATTGACCAATGTTCTAATTTCAGTAACTCCCCATCTAGGCTTTCGGATATGCAGTCTGGAAAGCCCCTGATCTAACAATTGGATCAGGCTTTCTTCCTCTTTTTCAAGGTAATTTGGATCTGTTATCAGCAACAAGTCCATTACTGGTTGAGGTAGATTTCTCCGCCCTTGTCAGTAAATTCTTCCGCTTTTTCCTTCATACCTTTTTCAATAGCATCTACCCCATTGAGTCCTTTTTGGTCCGCATAATCACGAACATCTTGGGTTATCTTCATGGAACAGAAATTTGGTCCGCACATACTGCAAAAATGAGCCACTTTTGCACCATCAGCAGGTAAGGTTTCATCATGAAAAGCCCTGGCTGTATCAGGATCTAAGGATAGGTTAAATTGATCTTCCCATCTAAACTCAAATCTGGATTTACTTAGTGCATCATCCCTATGCTGGGCTCCTGGATGGCCTTTGGCCAAATCAGCGGCATGGGCTGCAATTTTATAAGTGATCACACCATCCTTAACATCCTTTTTGTCTGGTAAGCCCAAATGCTCTTTAGGAGTAACATAGCAGAGCATGGCACATCCATACCAGCCGATCATTGCAGCGCCTATTCCTGATGTAATATGGTCATAACCAGGTGCGATATCTGTTGTCAATGGACCTAAGGTGTAAAAAGGCGCCTCTCCACATTTCACCAATTGCTTGTCCATATTTTCCTTGATCATATGCATGGGAATGTGACCTGGTCCTTCGATGATGGTTTGTACATCATGTTTCCAAGCTATCTTAGTCAGCTCACCTAAGGTTTCCAATTCAGCAAACTGCGCTTCGTCATTGGCATCAGCAATAGATCCAGGTCGCAATCCATCACCTAAAGAGAAAGTCACATTATAAGCCTTCATGATCTCACAGATTTCCTCAAAATGAGTATACAAGAAATTCTCTTTATGATGGGCTAAACACCATTTGGCCATAATGGAGCCTCCTCTAGAGACAATACCAGTGACTCTTTTGGCCGTCAAGGGCACATATCTAAGCAGCACACCTGCATGAATCGTGAAATAATCCACCCCTTGTTCTGCCTGTTCTATCAAGGTATCCCTGAAAAGCTCCCATGTAAGGTCCTCTGCTTTTCCATTCACCTTCTCCAAGGCTTGGTAAATAGGCACCGTACCGATAGGAACAGGACTATTTCTCAAAATCCACTCTCTGGTTTCATGAATATTTTTCCCTGTTGAAAGGTCCATGATGGTATCTGCTCCCCATCTACAAGCCCAAACAGCCTTTTCCACCTCTTCCTCAATACTGGAGCCAATGGCTGAGTTGCCAATATTTGCATTGATTTTCACCAAAAAGTTACGGCCAATGATCATTGGTTCTGCCTCTGGGTGATTAATATTGGCTGGAATCACTGCCCTTCCCTGTGCTACCTCATCCCTGACAAACTCCGGGCTAATAATGTTTTTGGGGGTATTTGCGCCGAAATTTTGCCCTGGATGTTGCTTAGTCAATTCCTTTTGTTCTGCAATTCGCTGGTTTTCCCTGATAGCAATATATTCCATTTCAGGAGTGATTATCCCCTTCTTAGCATAATGCATCTGACTTACATTCTTACCCTGCTTGGCTTTCAATGGAGGTCTTACCAGCTCAAAACGGAGTTTGTCCAATGCCGGATTATCCAACCTACGCTGACCATATTCAGAGGTTAACTTTTCCAACTGCTCCACATCACCGGTAGATGTAATCCACTCCTCTCTTAATCTGGGTAATCCTTTTTTAACATCAATTTGAATATTGGGATCAGTAAAGGGACCACTCGTGTCATATACCGTTACTGGGGCATTTTGCTCCACTGTTTGGTGCCTATCCAAATGAGAGACGGTATCATGCAGGCCGATTTCCCGCATGGCCACTTTTATAGGGTGAATTTCACCTGAAACATAAACCTTTTTAGAATTTGGAAATGGATCAGTCGTAATAATATTGTCCATTTCCTGTTGATTGATATCCTTCATAGTTAATATAGATTATCCACCTTGCGTGGCTTTAATGATTAAAATGTCATCGTTTTCTTTGAGCTTAAAATCATCCCATCTGGATTTGGGAATTACCTCTTGGTTTACGGCTACAGCAAGACCACGGAGTGAACTAATATCTTGATTGGCCAACAATCCTGATAAAGTAATATCCCCACTTGCATGAACCATAGGTTCACCATTAAGGATAAAATTCATAAGAATAAATTTTAATAATTAAGAAAATAACTTCAGGAATGAAGATAATCTGTCGGAAGGACGCTTCACTTTTCCCTTCGCCCGCATTACCGGGATCAGGTTCAGAGGGTATGTCTCAGCCCCGATTGTTTATCGGAACACCCCTAAAGTTTTTATTACGTGTTTACAAAGGTATGGTCATTAGCCAATTTCCAAAATATTTTGGAAATTTTCTTTTATGATCAAAAAGTAAGAACTCAAAAATTTATTCCAAAATACCCTGTAAAACAGACACATCACCATCAATATAATCCGGAATAGGCAAATTTAGAATCTCACAAATTAATGGATAAATATGAATGTTCTTGAAGGAATTAATTTCTATACCATTTTTGATTGCTGGACCATTTGCATAAAAGACACCATGCATCTCTTTGAATTTAGGGTGAAAACCATGTTCTCCAAATGTATCGGTATCAAACATTCGTGACCTTTGGTTATACTTTACAAAACCTGATTTATCTATCAGATAATACCCCAAATCAGGAATTAGCATTAGATCTCCTAATTTGGAATTATTGTCTCCGGCATCACCATAATACTTTTTTGACCGTGGGTTTACCACCTTTACATGCTGAAGATTTTTCCTGACCCCTCTCCTTATTTTAGTCTTATCCTTTTCTTTGTCCAAATAAATATGAAGTACAGAGCCATTATTATAATATTCCAAGGGAAGCCCCTCCAATACACTTTCAACATCCAATAAATTGTCTTTTTTTATATTGACCATTCCATGGTCAGATACGATCAAAATATTGACTTTCAAGCCGGTTTGCCTTACGGCATTGAAAAGTACACCAAGTTCAGCATCCAAACGACGAACTGCTTCTTCGATTTTTTCATCATTTTCTGGACCATATCTATGCCCGATATCGTCCAAATCTGAAAAATATAAAGATATAAATCTAGGTCGCTGAGGATCTGGTAATGCAAGCCAATCTAAAACCTTCGCAATCCTCTCCATATTGGGCACTCCCCCATCATAATTGTAAAAATAGCTCGGACGATAGCCCATAATTTCCGCTTCAGTTCCTATGAAAAAATAACTAGCAGCCTTCATGCCATTTTCCTCTGCTAGAACCCATAGTGGCTTGCCGCCATACCATGATCCATCTTGGGCGCTTTTAGGATTGCTATTTCTATATTCCAACCTTTGAATTGGATCAAAAAAGAAATTATTCACCAATCCATGTTTTCCTGGAACCATACCTGTTGCTATGGAATAATGACTAGGAAAGGTTTTGGAGGGAAATGGAGGTATAAGGGATTGGGCACTAACACCAAGCTTAATGAATTTTGACAAATTTTCAGGCTGAAACCTATCAGTATAATCATAGCGATAACCATCAAGTGAGACTAATATTACATATTGCTCTTTTTCCTGTGCTTGTAACTGAAAAATAGATCCTAAAAATAATAGAATAAAGAAATATCGGTAAAGTGGCATATTAATCGTATTATGGATGCAATATAATAGTAAGCGCAGAACTATACTGTTAAGTAAGCAATAAATCTTTGTATGGCATAAAAAAAGGTCGCTGAGAAATTCAGCGACCTTTTCAATATTTTATTGAGGACTGATTAGCCCTCCATCCAATTTGGACCTTCAAGTTCCTGTAACTTTTTATCATACTCAGCAGCTTTTGCTTCGTTTTTCAAACGTGTATGAATTTGGAACAAGATTCTCAAAATTTCAGTATTATCTGGCTTGAGGCTGGAAGCTTTTTCAAACAAAGGCAATGCTTTTTTGTAAAGTTCATCAGCTTCAGCTAACATATCATCTGATTTAGCTTCCCATTCATCATCTGGAAGATTATTCACCTCGTTGATAATATCTCTAGCTTTGTCCACATAAACCGCAGCCGCATAATAATTACCCTCAAAGAAATCCGGATCTGTCTCTACTGCCTTCAAATATTCTTCAAGAGCACCTTCTAAATCCCCAGATTGCTCTTTCAAATAACCATATCTCAAACGGATCGGGGCATTATTAGGATCTTTTTCCAATGACTCTTCAATTGATGCCATTGCTTCATCCATTTTTTCCAATTGTAATAATAATTGGATTTCAAATTCAGACAAGCCTTCATCCATTGGATACTCTTTTCTAGCCTCTTTCACCAATCGATAAGCCTCTTCCTGGTCATCATCTTCAGTATTTGCTATTTGAATCAAGAAATAATAAGCATTCAACTTATTATAATCTGGATCATCCAATAACATGGTCAAGTATTTTTTAGCCGCTTCAAAATTTTCGCTGGCATTGGCAGTATAACCCGCATTGAAAACAATAGAAGTATCTGCAGGGTCGATATCTGCAGCCAAACCAAAGAATTTAGACGCTAAGTCCATATCTTCTTCATCGTATTTGGCAATCGCCTTGTCTACAGAAGAATTCTTTAATTTATATAATCCTTCACCTTGTAGGTTATCAGGTAAACCAGGAACTACTTCTTTGAAAATCTCTTTTCCCAATTTGCTAGTAGAATCTTTTCCATCCATTTCAAATGCTTTGGTAAAAGCATCGAAGGCATTTCTACCTTTATCTACAGTCACTTGTGTATTGGAAGAGTCTGCCACATACTGTGTGGTCAAAATCTGTCCCTTAATAAAATATGTTTCAGGATCCGAACCGGTCTCAGCATCTTGAGTCGCTGCTTCAATTTCAGAAAGTGCAGTGGCCAACTCACCTTTTCTAAGGTTCTTTTCCGCAGATTTTACTACCTTTTTTTGGCCAAAGGCTACCGTTGAAGCCAAACCGACCAAGGTCAATGATAAAATTAATTTTTTCATTTTGATTTATTTATTCCTGTATTGGTTTTTAGGTCTCACTTGAATTGTCATCCGAGGAAGCTTCATCTCCATTAGTAGATTCTGGATTTTCAGTGGATGCAGATGAATCGTTTACTGCATCTTCTAGCTCCTCTTCTTCAATTTCTACATTTTCTATTTTTTCAATGGATGAAATCTCATCGTTGTCATTGAGTTTAATCAATCGAACACCTTGTGTGGCCCGACCCATTACCCTTAAGCCTGCTACTGGTGTCCTGATAATTATGCCTGATTTATTTATGATCATCAAATCATCAGTATCCACCACTTCTTTTATGGCAACTAAACTACCCGTTTTCTCAGTGATATTCATGGCTTTTACACCTTTACCTCCTCTGTTGGTAATTCTGTATTCCTCCACGGGGCTACGCTTGCCATATCCTTTCTCAGAAACCACCAATAAGGTAGCATCTTCCCTAGAAACACAAACCATGCCAACTACATAGTCTTTATCATCAGATAAAGTGATGGCTTTTACCCCCGTTGCAGTCCTGCCCATTGGCCTTACTGCTGACTCATTAAAGTGTATGGCCCTACCTGACTTGGCCGCGATAATGATATGGGAATCACCATGGGTAAGTTCAACATTCAGTAATTGATCATCCTCCCTGATATTCAATGCTATAATACCATTGGATCTAGGTCTGGAATATTGTTCCAAAGTAGTTTTCTTGATAATTCCCTGTTTGGTGGTCATCACCAAAAAATTGTTCTGGATATAATCCTCATCATTCAAGTCTGCTACCTGAATGATCGACCTGATCTTATCCTCTGATTCAATATTGATCAGGTTCTGAATAGGTCTTCCCTTAGCAGCTTTGCTTCCCTCCGGAATCGCGTAGGTTTTTAGCCAGAAAAGTTTACCCAAATCAGTAAAGATCAATAAATAATTATGGGTAGATGCAGAGAATATATACTCTGTGTAATCGTCGTCCTTGGTACTTACCCCTCTAGAACCTACTCCTCCTCGACCTTGTGTTCTATATTCCTTTAAGGCAGTCCTTTTCACATATCCCTGATGAGATACAGTAATGATCACCTCCTCATTAGGAATCATATCTTCATAACTGAAGTCTTCCGCATTGTGCTCGATGATGGTTCGGCGCTCATCTGCATATTTTTCCCGTATTTCAGCAAGTTCCGTTTTGATGATTTCCATTCTTCGCTCCTTATGGGCCAAGATATCCTTAAGGTCCTCAATCAATAACATCAACTCCTCGTATTCCTTCTCGATTTTCTCCCTCTCCATTCCGGTAAGACGCTGAAGTCTCATGTCCAAAATGGCCCTCGCTTGAATCTCGGTCAAATCAAATTTCTCCATCAAACCATTTCTGGCTGTTTCTGGATCCCTGGAGTTTCTGATCAAACTGATCACTTCATCAAGGTTATCCAAGGCAATCAAATATCCCTGAAGAATATGTGCACGCTTTTCTGCCTCCCTTAACTCATATTCTGTTCTTCTGGTCACCACCTCATGCCTGTGGTTGACATAATGAACTATGAGGTCTTTTAAGTTCAAGGTATGTGGTCTACCTTTGACCAAGGCCACATTATTGATGCTGAAAGACGTCTGAAGCTGAGTTTGCTTATATAGGTTATTAAGCACCACATTGGCAATGGCATCCTTTTTCAACTCATAAACAATACGCATCCCATGTCGATCAGACTCATCACGTATAGCAGAAATTCCTTCCAGCTTTTTCTCCTGAATTAACTGGGCAGTCTTCTCGATCATATTGGCCTTATTGACCAAATAAGGAATCTCATTGATAATGATCATTTCCTTACCACTGTCCTTGGTTTCTATAGTGGCTTTACCACGCATGACCACTCTGCCCCTACCTGTCTCAAAGGCATTTTTTACACCATTATAACCATAAATGATACCGCCAGTCGGGAAATCAGGAGCAATAATATGCTTCATTAATTCTTCAATGGTGATCTCATTATTGTCTATGTATGCGACAATACCGTCTATCACCTCTCCCAAATTGTGAGGGGCCATATTGGTAGCCATACCTACAGCAATCCCTGAAGCTCCATTAAGTAATAAAGCGGGTATCTTTGCAGGCAATACTACTGGTTCCTTTAAAGAATCATCGAAATTCAACTGGAAATCTACTGTTTCCTTATTGATATCGATCAACAATTCTTCAGCAATTCTCTTCAGCCTGGCTTCGGTATAACGCATCGCCGCCGGATTATCACCATCAATGGAACCAAAGTTTCCTTGAGGATCAACCAATGGATATCGCAATGACCATTCTTGGGCCATCCTAACCATGGTTTCATATACAGCACTATCACCATGAGGGTGATACTTACCTAATACTTCCCCAACGATCCTTGCTGATTTTTTATAAGGTTTATTGTGAAGGACGCCCAATTCCTGCATTCCAAATAGGATTCTGCGGTGAACGGGTTTCATCCCATCTCTTACATCTGGGAGTGCTCTGGAAACAATAACCGACATCGAATAATCGATGTAGGCTCCACGCATTTCCTCCTCAATATTAATCGGTATAATGTTCTCGTTTTCTCCTTGAGCCATATTTTGTAGTTCTCAATATAAGGTTGCAAGATAATAAAAAGAATAAGGTTTTAAAACACTATTTTTCCTTTCAAATGGTTTATTTAGGCTGTTTTTAGTACCACTGACCGATCTTTCGGTTTTGCATATTCCAGATGGAACTTCCTCTGTATTCTATGCCATCATGTAAATGTTTCATTTTCACCCCACATCCACCAATTTTACATCTTTTTGTTCCAGGTAACCTTAGCGAAAGACATATATTTACGGTATAAAGATTTTGTTCAATAATTTGACTTTCCTCCAATGTAGGAACTTGATAATTGAACTTTCTGAATTCAGCATTTGGCTTGATATACACCTTGGTGTACTCGGATAGTTCCCGCTCAATCCTCAGCCCAATCCCATAATAAGGCTCTGTAGCCGTCAAGACCGCATCATAGCTTTCTTGGACAGTAATATTGCCAAATTCCCCTTCCAAGGTAAATCGCCACGGATAATCCTGTCTCATCCTGATCTTTTGCTCCGCCTGCTTATAGGTATTTATACTACTGTACTTTTTGTAACGCCAATTGAGGTATGCACGTCGCCTTTGTGCATCATATAGTACCAAGCCTACTGTCCCGTAAAGTTTGTCAAACACATATTTATCATTGTTAAAATTAAAGTGATATTGATCATTTGCTAGCATGGCCATGTTTCCAAATTCCCTTCCGTATCCACCACCAACACTTAAAATTCCAAACAGGTCTATTCTGACACCAGCGTTTACAGGAATCACTGAACTTTTGGAATCAAAGGAAACGATTTCCCCTGAACTAATATCTGTTGATGAAGCATCTTCAAAGGTAGGACTGATAGGATAAGCCGCTGGATCACTGCTCATAAAATCCATAGTATTAAAGTGCTGCCCATATCCTCCCGAAAGTTCCAAACTGATTTTACTAATAATACTTCTGGTAGCATTTCCCAATCCACTTTCACTTCTCCTGGTCTTGCTTCTGGCCTTGGTATCAATGCCAAATATATCCTCATCCTGGGCCTCTACTGGAACACTGAATCCCATAATAAGTGCAAAAAATACGACACCAAAGAACCATGTCTTCATTGATGAAAAACAGCAATTGTCAAATGATGTAATCCTAACAGCCTTTTTCATAGCAGTAGTTGATTTTAATATTGCCTGTTGGTGAATAAACAATTTAATGAATTTAATGAAGAAGTTAATTCAAATATGTAATAAGCTCCAATTCATTTTTTTTAGATCGCACAAAAAAAGCCCTCCAAATAAATGGAAGGCCATTTTTATGATTTATCAAGAATACTTATTCAGCATCTCCACCTTCTTCTTCCTCTTCTGAACTTCTAGCACTTGCTTTCTCCGCAATAATGGCATTTACTTTTGCCTTTACTTCAGGGTCAGTTTTCATGGCACTGTTCACTTTATTATATGTCGCAGCACCTAAAATTTCATCATTCTTTATTAGAGAAATCATTCTCTCTTTGATTACATCTGAAAGAGAATTTTTGGTTTCTACGATTTTGCTGTATTCCGCTTTTTCCTCTTCTGTAATTTCAATTTCAGCTAATTTGGCATCATCACCCCATGCTTCTTTGATTTCATTATACCTGGCCACATCAAATACCTCATTTTCTTTGATCATGCTCTCCAGTTCACCTTGCTTCACTTCCATAAAATGATTTACAGAATCTTTCATCGCTGCAAACTTTTCAATCTCCTCAGTGCTCACCTCTTCTGCTGCTGCCTCCTGAGCCTTTGCCGTGATGCTAACCATACACATCATCAAAAATGCCAATCCAAATAAACGCTTCATCTTTTTCAATCTTTTTAATAAATATTGTAAACTTAACTAAATTCTAATAAAAGGGTTTAATGCTTATTAAGCAAGAATTTTCAGCAAAAAACTTCATTTTATTTAACCTATAATTATAAGACAAAGAAACAAATACCCACTTAAAATGCTGGTCTTATTGGATTTGCTTCAATGATTTAATGGTATTTTTCGGATCATCAGAATTAAATACAAAACTTCCTGCTACTAGAATATCCGCACCTGAATCTATGATTTTGGCAGCATTGTCCATATTGACTCCGCCATCTATTTCTATTTTGGCCTGTGAACCAGTAGCGGTAATGATTGCTTTCAAATCACGGATTTTTGAATAGGTGTGCTCTATAAACTTTTGCCCTCCAAAACCTGGATTTACTGACATAATGATGACCTGATCAATATCTCTGATAATATCCCTTAACAATTCCACAGATGTATGTGGATTTATGGCCACCCCAGCCTTACAGCCCAATTCCTTTATGGCTTGTATATTCCGGTGCAAATGATTACACGCTTCAAGGTGTACACTGATCGTTTCTGCACCAGCCTCTGCAAATGCTTTCAGGTACTGATCAGGATTCACAATCATCAAATGTACATCTAAAGGTTTCTTGGCATATCTATTAATCGCTTCCAAAACAGGGAAACCAAAAGATATATTGGGCACAAAAACCCCATCCATAATATCCACATGAATATAATCCGCATGGGAATCATTTAACATCTCAATTTCAGACTTTAAATTACCAAAATCCGAAGCCAATACGGATGGGGCTACGAGTGTACTCATATAATTTTGTTATTTAATTAGGCTTAAAGAAAATAAAATTTTATCAAAAACTAAACCCTCACCAACTTAGACATCTGCTAAGCTTTTATAAAATGACAAATTCCAGATTTTTACTTTAAAAAAGATTTCAGCTCTATTAAAAAGGTAGTCAATATATTACCTGATTAATATAGGATGCCTTTCGGAAGATATCCCTTCAATCAATTCTATGATATACAATCCCTTGTTCAATGAATTAATTTTCAATTCGTAGGGATCTTTATTGGAAGTTCGGGAAAGCATATCCTTGCTTATTACTTGACCACTCCCATTGATCAAAGTATAGGTACATTGGTCTTCATGACCGAATTTTATAAACAAATCCTTTCCTTCAAGCGGGTTTGGGTATATCTTGGTTTCATATATTTCAGGACTCAGTTCCACTTCCAAAATCTCACCGTAATAGGCCAATTCAAAATTGGGCACACCATAGCCCACTTCTGAATTAGGATCATTGGAATTACTTCCACTCATCAATAAATAATAAACCAATTCATCCTTCGTCCATTCTGGTCTTCCCTGCCAAATACCAGCGGCAAGTGCAGAAATCTGGGGGGCAGAAAAAGAAGTCCCGCTGGAAGTTGAGGTACCATTACTTCCTTTCCACAACCGAACTCCACTTCCCAAAGCCATTAAATCAGGTTTTATCCTGCCATCAGCTGTAGGCCCAATAGAACTGAAAGAGGAGCGGCTTAAATCCTGACTCACTGAACCAATCGCCAGCACTCCCTTACTATCAGCAGGAGCTGTAATGGTGGTTTCTGACCCACCACCTTCATTTCCTGCACTGGTTACTACCAATATCCCCTTCTTTGAAGCAATATTCGCTGCTTGTGTGATCACAGCGGTTTCGCCATCAAGATCCAATTTTGAATAATTCATCTCCGGGTCGTTGAAATAATTATAGCCCAATGAACTACTGATGATATCCGTCCCCAAACTATCAGCATACTCTGCGGCTCTGGCCCAATTGTATTCCTCTATCCTGTATTCAGAAGCAACATCCTCTGTTATACATAAAATATAATTGGCATCATAGGCTCCTGCCACCAGTGTATTCACATCATTAGCTGCAATCAATGATAAAGCGGAGGTACCATGCGTTTCACTCCTAAAAACATCACCTGAATGGGGAATCACAAAATCTTTAGTAGCCACAATCTTATCATCATCAAACAAATGCCTCATCCCATCTATGTCTGGGGTATTCAAAAATCCACCGTCAAAAACAGCAATGGTTATTCCCTCTCCAGTCAGTCCTTCCGCATGCATATCAGGCACACCTAAAATTCCGTTTTGAAAAGCATAATCATCTTCAGAACTCCCCTTGGTCCTGACCTTAATATTTACTGGAAGGTTTAAAATATTTGACCGGCCATTACTATTAGTTGAATAAAAATCCTTCGCTATTAATTCCACTCCATCCGCTACGACAAAATCCAGAGCCTTCAGATCTGCCACTTGATCCTCAGTCGCTATTACTACGGAAGCATTGAACCACTTGGAATTATAAATTACATCTTCAACGATCTCCTCAATCTTATCCACATATTTCTTGGCTACAGGCAAATCAGTACTATCAGCCAATATTCCTTCCCTAGACCTTCTGTCAAGTGCCTTTTGGGTCAAAAACTCTTCGGGTTTTTCTAGGCTATATACAGATTGCGGTTTGTATTTGTACTTTACAACATACCTATCCTGCCCAAAAGCCAATGAGGCAGACAGCAATATGCATGCAAGAACTAAAACTCTCCGTTTAATATTGACCATTGTTGATTAGTTTCAAATGTGTAATACGGCCTCCATCAATTAATTGTTCGCCTAGGCAGTCATTTCTGGAACAATATGTAAGGACTTCATAATATTTTTCTATCATTCCTACTCCTTTTGCATATACTTCATAGCGATTATCCCTAAATGTAATTTGGTCATCCTCCTCCTCTTGCAATACCTTGGCCACACTTTGATAAGTCTTATTGTTCAGTTCATAAGCACTCACCAATTCCAAATTAAACTCGTCTTTGGAAAGGTGATTATAGGCATTGGCATCCCAGCTGATCAAGTCTTTTGGAGGAAAAACCAGGGGAATATCCTTCACATTGTCTGAATAGCGCAAGAGGGATTGTTGGGTTAATTGCAGGGTATAAACACTCTCATTTACCCAATCAGCCTGATTGGTTGATTTCTCACGGTTTACCAAATAAATCAGATTACCTTCTACATCTATACTACTTTTGCTGATAATATCCCTGTAAAAAAAATTAGAAGATTCAATATCTGACTCACCAAAATATATCGTTTCCGTCACTTCATATACCCAAAACCTGTCTACGGCCAAAGGCATATAATCAAGTCCTAATTCCAATGGGGAAGGACTATCCTCCTGACAAGCAGCCAAAAACAATAGCAATAAATAGTGTAAAACTTTCTTCATTCAGTTTGCATAGGGAGTTTACAAAAATACATTTTTATCCCGAAAATTAGCAGACTTCAGTTTTCTAAATCCAAAGCTAGACTAGTATGCTATAGAAAAAGCCCCTTTTCTGATTATCTTTGAACCGAAATCAAGAAAACATCAACTGCTAAAACCTATTTGGAATGGCGCTTAAGACTTTTGTAAAAATAAGCACTGTCAATAATCTCAGTGATGCACGATATTGTGCGGGAATGTATGTGAATTTAATGGGCTTTAATCTGGAGGAAAATAATAAGAACTTCCTTTCTCCTGAAAAGTTCACAGAAATGACCAATTGGCTTTCTGGCTTGGAATATGTAGCCGAATTTGAAAACACACATCCTGACAAAATCCTGGAGACAGTAAAAAACTATGAAGGAATAAACTATATTCAAGTCGCTGAGGAACATCATCTACAGATGCTTTTAAACACTTCTTTTAGCATAATCTGGAACAAATGGGCTGAAACCTTGGATGAACTAAAAGAATTGGTTGCTAAAGCTCCAGGACTGAAAGAAAATCAGGTGACCTTGCTACTAGAATCATCCAACTTGAAGTTGAATAAAGAAACCATTGCATTGATCAAGGAGTTATCTGCAAAATGTGATGTTTTATTAGGTTTTGGACTTGAAGCAGAAAGCATTGATGAAACCATTGCAGCTACACAAGTAAAAGGAATAGCCATGAAAGGTGGAGATGAAATTAAGCCTGGCTTAAAAGACTTTGATGAATTAGCTGATATATTGGAATCATTGGAAATTGAATACTAAATATAAAAACAACAAAAAGGCCTCTGAATTGATTTTCAGAGGCCTTTTGATAATTAAACTTAAACTTCAGGTA
Organism: Echinicola marina; assembly: GCF_020463795.1. Lineage (NCBI taxonomy): Bacteria > Pseudomonadati > Bacteroidota > Cytophagia > Cytophagales > Cyclobacteriaceae > Echinicola > Echinicola marina. The sequence goes on from NZ_CP080025.1 coordinate 4,565,419, forward strand.
TTTGATTTTTTCACCTTTGGCACTGAACATGGCTTCATATCTCGTCTTTATCCCATGATGTTCATCCCTCATCTCAGAGCTGTAAAAATCATGCGTAAATTCCAAAATCTCTATATCCTCCCTTTCTTTCAGCAACTCTAGCGTATAATCAAATAAACCGGTATTATCTGTCTTGAAATTGATGATACCATCTTTTTTGATCATTGGTTTGTACAATTCCAAAAACCGTGGACTGGTCAAGCGCTTCTTCTCATCACCATCTCTTGGTCTTGGATCAGGGAAAGTAATCCACAACTCACTGATTTCCCCTTCCGAGAAAAACTTGTCCAAATGTTCGATTTGCGTTCTGAGAAAGGCCACATTCTCTAGTCCCTCAGCTATGGCTATGGTGCTGCCCTTCCAAATCCTGGACCCTTTTATATCTACTCCTATGAAGTTCCTCTCACGATAGTGTCTGGCAAATCCTACGGTAAACTCCCCTCTTCCACAGGCCAATTCAACCACTATAGGATGATCATTTTGAAACTGTTCCTTATTCCAGTTTCCCTTAATCTTTTCAAAAATCTCTTTGCCCTCCTGAACTACGTTTCGGTTCTCTTCATTGGCCTTAAACCTGGCAAGCTTATTTCTACCCATTTTATAAATTATCAATTTCCGCGACCACAAAGGTACTTCCTCCCACAAAAATTAAGTCCTTTTTATCCGCTTTTTTTATCGCTTCGGCCAATGCTTTATTAACATCTTTAATCACGGCACCTTTTAATCCCTGCCTTTCCGCCTGTTCTTTCAACTGTTCTGCCTCTAAAGCCCTGGGGATGTTAGCTTGACAAAAAGTATAATCCGCATCTTTTGGCAACAATTCAAGCACTTTTGTAATGTCCTTGTCATTGACCATACCTAGAATCATATGCAACTTGCGGAAATCCATTTCCAGTATTTGGGACACAATCATCCCAATCCCATCAACATTATGGCCAGTATCACAATAGACCAAAGGTGCTTCCTGCAATTTTTGGAACCTCCCTTTCAAGCCTGTAATTTTTGATGCATGAGCCAATCCCTTTTGGATATGTTTATCCCCTATTGCAAGGCCTTGGTCTCTCAATAGCTCTATACACATTAAAACTCCAGCTAGGTTTTTGGACTGATACCTGCCTAAAAGATCAATTGAAACAAAGCTTTTCCTATTATTATTAAAAACCTGATATTCGGATAATAAACCATCATTAATTAAACCTTTAAATGAAACGAAATAATTCTCATCCGCAAAATATATTGGGGACGAACGTTCATTGGCAATTTCTGAAAAAACAGGTTTGGTTTCTTCTTGGCTTTGACTGATTACAACTGGTATTTTGGACTTAATTATTCCTGCCTTTTCAACAGCAATTTGTTCTAAAGTATTTCCCAAAAACTGGGTATGGTCCAAGCCAATATTGGTAATTAAACAGAGTTCAGGTTGTAGGACATTGGTGCTGTCCAACCTACCTCCCATCCCTACTTCCACCACAGCATAATCCACCTTTTCATCAGCAAAATGTTTGAATGCCAAGCCCACAGTCATTTCAAAAAAGCTTGGCTTCAATTCATCCAAATATCCTTTATGTTCAGCAACAAATTCTACGACCTTATCAGTTGAAATTTCTTTCCCATTAATCTTGATCCTCTCCGTAAAAGACTTAAGATGTGGAGAAGTATAAAGCCCTACTTTATACCCTGACTCCTGTAATACCGCAGCAATGGCATGAGAAGAACTTCCCTTGCCATTGGTTCCAGCCACATGTATAGATTTGAATTTATTTTGGGGATTTCCCAAATGTTCACAAAGCTTTATGGTATTGCTTAGATCTTTCTTAAAGGCTGCTGCACCAATTCGCTGGAACATGGGCAAGGCATTGAACAGATAGTCCAACGTTTCCTGATAATTCATGTTCTATTAATCTACTTTGATAATAAAGGTAATTTTCCCTTCAGAATATTCAGCGGTTGGGTTGCCGCTTTTTCTTTTAAAATTAAGCTTATTGACCACGCCTCTATAATAGGCCAATACTTCATTGGTCACATTATATTCCAAAGGTATGG